>JAHCAR010000015.1 GCA_019634795.1 Dokdonella sp. | reverse complement strand
TGCAGGATGCCGCTGCCCTGGCCGCGCGATGGGTCTTCCATGGTCGGCAGGCCCTGCGCGAAGGCCGACAGCGGCAGGCCCGCGAGCGCCAGCGGCAGCAGCGGAGCGGCGATGCGGGACGGAATGCGATGGGATGTCGTTGGCGTGTTCATGGCGTATGGCCCTTCGTGACGGTCAGGAGAGGAGGAAGAAGGTCAGCACCAGGTACATCGCCACGAAGCGCACGACGACGGCGAGGAACTGACGTTCAGTGATGCGGTGCTCGGCCCAGCCGACGTAGGCGGTGCGCATGGCCCACACGCCCCACAGCAGCAACACGGCGAACACGAAGCCCAGCACCACGGCAGCGACGGCCGAAGGCGCAAAGCCGCCGTTGGCCTGGAAGGCGGCGACCTGATCGGCAGAGGGCGTCATGGCGACGGCTCCTCGTCGTCGGCGCGGTCGCGGCGGACGTAATCGCCGGCCAGCGGGACGGGATCGCGCGGCTGGGCGCGCTGGGGCACGAGGTAGTCCTGCAGGCCGGCGCGAACGCGCTCCAGGTCGGCACGCAGTTGGGCGTAGTCGAAGTGGTAGCGGGCGCGCTCCTGCGGAGCGGTATTGGCGGCGTGCTCGGCGAGGCGGTCGATCAGGTCGAGCTGGCGGGCGAGCGCGGCGAGCTGCTCACGCGCCGGGGTGTCGTCGGCAATGGCGGGTTGTAGGGCCGAGAGCGACACGGCCAACACGACGGCCAGCGCAGGCCATGCGGATGTGCGGCGGTTGGTCTGTCCCATCGTGCCATTCCCCGTTGAAGCGGATGGCCAGATGCTGTGGCGCGCGCTCGCTTTACGCCGCAGGGAATGGGAACTACGGCATGACCGGATTTCCGGGGCGAGCTGGCGATCAACCGTGCAATGCTTCCGGGATTGCGGAGTTGGCCAGCGCCTACCGCAGCTTGGTAGAATTGGCTAAACTTGGCAATCGTAATCTACGAAAGGCCAGATCGGATGGTTTCCGGATGACTGAAGTCGAGAGCGAGATCCTCACGCTTGAGGAGGTCGCGGCCTACCTCAAAGCCGGGAAACGGACGGTCTATCGCCTTGCCCAGAAAGGCGAGATTCCGGCGTTCAAGCTTGGAGGTACCTGGCGCTTTCGCCGCTCGGAGCTGGATCGGTGGATCGCCGAAAGCATCAGCAAGAAGAAGCCGGAGGCAGAGTGAGCGTGCACCAAATCGGCAACCGAATCACATTCGGGAAAGAACTAAGGGGAGGATTGCTGGCGTGCCAGTTCCCATAATTGATCTTTTTGCTGGCCCAGGAGGGCTCGGGGAAGGATTTGCCTCCCTGCAGGGCCACAAGCGGCAGCCATTCTTCGAGATCGCCCTTTCCATTGAAAAGGATGCTGTCGCACATCGCACGCTGACGCTCAGGGCAGTGTTCAGGCGTTTGCGTGGCACCAAGGACGTCAAGCACTACTACAGCTACATACGGGGTGAGATCGATGAGGCCGCTTTCCGCAGGATCCCTGCCGTGGCCAGCGCCTTCGAGCATGCTGCCACCGAGGCGAGGTGCCTGGAGCTTGGCAAGTCCGACGAAGCCAGTATCGATGGGGAAATTCGTGCTGCACTGAAGGGGCAGGAAACCTGGGTGCTGATCGGCGGCCCGCCCTGCCAGGCGTATTCGCTGGCGGGGCGCTCCAGACGCGCCAACGACAAGGACTTTCACAAGGATGAAAAGCACTTCCTCTACAGGGAGTACCTGAGAATCATCCAGGTGCACAAGCCCACCATCTTCGTGATGGAGAATGTCAAGGGTCTGCTTTCGTCGAAGCACTCCGGCGACCCAATGTTCGAGAAGATCATTGCGGATCTTTCGATGCCGACCGAGGGGCTCGAATATGAGATCCGATCCTTCACCAAGAAGGGCGATGGCAGTTCGCTGGAACCAACCGACTACCTTATCCATTCGGAGCGCCATGGGATCCCGCAAAGCAGGCATCGCGTGATTCTGCTCGGAGTGAGAAAGGGGCTGGACATGCCTCAACACCAGTTGCTGCAACCGGTAGCAAAGCCTGTCACGGTCAAGCAGGCCATTGACGATCTTCCCCGAATCCGCAGCAAGCTGTCGCGTGGCGATTCAGTGGAGGCATGGCGCAAGGCTGTTCAGGCTGCCCCCTCTTACGTCAAGGGATGGAGGACGGAAAACGAGTCCGTCATGATCGGGACAATGCGTGCCTTTGCCGCTGCGGCAACCAGCACCACGACCGGTGGCGTCTTCATTTCACGAGGCTACAGAAGGCCGAAGAAGCCGACCGAGCTTCAGCAATGGCTGCACGACCGAAGCCTGGGTGGCGTTTGTCAGCATGAAGCTCGTGCGCACATGGCATCCGATCTTGCCCGCTATCTTTTCTCGGCCAGCTTCGCTCATTTGTGGGGATATTGCCCACGGCTGGATGTGTTCCCTCCCAAGCTGCTTCCCGATCACATCAATGTGCATGTCGATCGGGAATCCGAAGCGATCCCGTTCAAGGATCGGTTCCGCGTGCAGTGCAGGAACGAACCGTCCACCACGGTGGTGGCGCACATTGCCAAGGACGGGCACTACTACATCCACTACGACCCCTCCCAATGCAGAAGCCTCACGGTCAGAGAGGCAGCACGGCTCCAGACGTTTCCCGACAACTATGTCTTCGCGGGTAACCGCACGGAGCAGTACACCCAGGTCGGCAATGCGGTGCCTCCATTGCTTGCCCATAAGCTGGCCAGGATCGTTCGCAGCCTTCTGAACGAGATGAGCAGGAGGAAGCGGAGGCAGGCTGGTGATGCCGTACAGAAGAGACCGGTGGGAAGCGTGCGGCGAAACCTGCCGGAACAGCTTCCGGCGCTTGCCGATGCGGGCTAGTCAATGATCTGACCAACCACCAGGACATCCTCATCGCCATGCAGCCACTCCCCAACCGCTTGCGCAGTCTCCTCGACCGAGTGCTTCAAGGCGCACTCCCAGACAACCGCCACGCGCCAGCCGAGAGCATGGAGCGCCTCCACGTGTCTCCTGTCGCGATCGACATTGCCCAGGAACTTCCGTTGCCAGAACTCTTCGTTGGTCCGGGGGATGGTGGTGTAGCGGCAACCTTCGTGTCGATGCCAGAAGCAGCCATGGACGAACACCACCGCCCGGTGCTTCGGGAACACAAGGTCAGGGGTGCCGGGCAGCTTTCTGACATGAAGTCGATAGCGAAATCCCCTGGCAAAAAGAAGGGAGCGAAGGGTTCGTTCCGGCCAGGTGTTCTTTCCTCGAATGCTCGACATCATGCGGCTGCGCTGAGGGGTGGTCGGGACACGCATGGCCTTGGGGGCATTCCACCTAGATTTCTGCAGCAACCGCCGCTTCGCACATCTGCCAGCCAATCCGATAGAGGGGAAGCAACCTTCGGAAGGTTAGCATGCAGTTGATTCGCGAGAAATCACGAGGGGTATCTTGATGGCACGGGAGCACAGACATCCACCAAGCGCCGCTTGCCTCTCGGCGTCGATGAGGGATATTGGCTACTCGCTCGAAACGGCCATCGCTGATCTGATCGACAACAGCATTTCTGCCGAAGCCAACAGGATCGACATCATCTGCGACGTTTCCGGTGACCATCCCCTTGTGGTCATTCTCGACAACGGCAAGGGAATGGCGGAAGGCGAGTTGATGGCTGCAATGCGACATGGAACCGACAATCCCAGACGGCACCGTGCGCCAAGGGATCTCGGGCGCTTTGGTCTTGGGCTGAAGACGGCGTCGTTCTCTCAGTGCCGTTCCCTGACAGTGGTGAGCACAAACGATGCTTCCATCTGTGGTGCCGAATGGAACCTGGATCGCATCGATGCCGTAGACGACTGGATCCTGAGCCTCCTCGATGAAGCCGACATCCAAGCATTGCCCTATGTCGATCGCCTTGGCAAACAAGGGACTGCAGTCATCTGGCGAGAGCTTGACCGCTTGCTGGAAGACGAAGCTGGGGATCGTCGACAGGAGATCGTGAACGAGAAGCTTGAAGCGGTGGGGCGGCATCTTTCCCTCGTCTTTCATCGCTTCCTTTCGGGCGAGGTCAAGGGGCATTCCAAAATCGCGCTCACCATCAATGGTCACCCCATTGCCGCATTCGATCCCTTCTGCAGAAAGAATCCAGCTACCCAGGTCCTTCCGGAGGAAATCGTCCGCATCGGCGACGCAGAGGTGCGCCTGCAGCCCTATGTGCTGCCACATCACAGCCGTCTTTCCGCGTCCGAGTACGACTACTACCAGGATCGCAGCGACTTCATCTCCAACCAGGGAGGCTATGTCTATCGGAACGGTCGCCTGATGGCGTGGGGAGATTGGTTCCGGCTGGTGCCGAAGGGTGAGGCCACCAAGCTGGCGCGGGTGCAGATCGACTTCCCCAACAGTCTGGACGAAGCTTGGACAATCGACATCAAGAAGTCGCGCGCGCGCCCACCACATGCGGTGCGTGAGCGCCTGCGCCAGATCATCGCCAAGATCACCACCCGCAGCGTGACGGTGCATCGGGGGCGCGGTCAGAGGCTGTTTCAGGAAACCCAGGCTCCGTTCTGGGAGCGCTATGCCGATCACGATGGCATTCGGTTCGCGATCAACGAACAGCACCCAATCATCGCCGCGCTGGCAAGAAAACTCTCGCCAGAAGATGCAGGCCTGCTTCGCACGCTGCTTGATTCAGTTGCTGCCTCGCTGCCGGTCGAGATGATCTATTCCGACTACTCGACCCACCCGCGCGAGATCAATCAGCGATCGGTGGATGAAAGCCAGACCATGGAGCGCCTGAGGAGCCTGCGTCAGGTTCTGTACGGTGACGGGCCGGGGGATGCGAAGGCCTTTCTCCAGATCGTGCGCTCCACGCATCTTTTCGATGGCCAGATCGAGCTGGCCGAAAAATTCATCAGCGAGGCCTTTGCATGAGCATTACAGCCATCACGGAAGAACGAAACATTGCCAACGCTCTCATCTCGGGCCTTGCCAACATGGCGGAAACGCCAACGCGCGAGCAGGTGGAGGAAAAGGCAAGACAGATTGCTGCAATCTTCGGCTATGCGGGAGACCTCCGCAACATTGTCACCGAGGCCATGGAATCGGTTGTGACCCGCATGGGAGCAGGCATTTCACTGGTTGATGTCAATGCGAAGCATGATGATCAATGGGTTCACAAGCGCGAGGACGTCAATTGGACCTATGCCAGGGCATACGAGGAGTTCCTTCGCAACGAAGGCTGGCCTCCGCAGATGGTCCAGTCGCTGAGCGATGTGACCACCCGCATTCTTGGTCACCTTCAAGATCCACTGAGCGAAGGCACGAGCTGGAACCGTCGTGGCCTAGTCATCGGCCATGTGCAGTCGGGAAAGACGGCCAACTACACGGGTCTGATAGCACGCGCAGCCGATGCGGGCTACAAGTTCATCGTCGTCATTGCCGGCATTCACAACAATCTGCGCAGGCAGACACAGCAACGCATCGATGAGGCCTTCATCGGCCGATCGAGCGATCCCGAGGATCGCCGCAATATTGGCGTCGGTCTCGCTCCGGGATATCCGCATCCGGCAACGCTCACCAACGTCAACGAGGACTTCAACAAGAACACAGCGGCCAAGAGCGGCTGGAAGATCAACGACTTCAGCAAGCCGATCATCCTGATCATCAAGAAGAACGTCACGACGCTCACTGCATTGCACAAATGGCTGAAGGAGCTGAACGCAGAAGGGGAAGACCGCATCTCCGATGTGCCCATGCTGCTGATCGACGACGAGGCCGACAACGCATCGATCAACACGAACAAGGAGGACCTGGACCCGACCCGGACGAATGCCATGATTCGCCGCATTTTGGGTCTGTTCGCGAAGTCTTGCTATGTTGGATATACGGCAACGCCGTTCGCCAATATCTTCATCAATCCGGATGCCTATGGCGATGATGTGCAGGAAGAGCTTTTCCCTCGCGACTTCATCTATTGTCTGGATGCTCCAACAACCTATTTCGGTGCCGAGAAGGTATTCCTCGACGAGACAACCAGCGAGTCGATCGTCAGGGCGATCGATGATTGCGAGGATCTCATTCCCTATTCTCACAAGCGTGACGATCCCGTCCACGAGTTGCCTCCTGGCCTCTATCGCGCACTCGACGAGTTCATCGTCGCCCGCGCCATTCGGAACCTGCGCGGACAGGCCGGCAAGCATTGCTCCATGATGGTCAATGTGTCGCGCTTCGTGCCCGTACAGAAGGCCGTGCGTGACTTCCTGAGTCTCAGGGAGAAGAAGATCAGGGAAGCGGTTCTCGCCAACTACGCGATGCCGGAAGACGTTTCCTCAAGAAACACGTACATGCAGGGTTTGAAGCAGGCCTTCGATGCCGAGTATGCCGACGCTGGGTTTACCTGGGCAGAGGTGAAGGCTGCCCTCAGCGGCGTTTTCGAGCACCTTCACCTCTATGTCATCAACAGCAAGAGTGACGAGGTGCTCGACTACGCCCGGTACGCGAAGGAAGGAGTCGGGTTGACGGCGGTCGCGGTCGGTGGTCTGAGTCTCTCGCGAGGCCTGACCATCGAGGGGTTGACCGTCAGCTATATGTACCGCAACACGAAGATGTACGACACCCTCATGCAGATGGGCCGCTGGTTCGGCTACCGGCCGGGCTTCGAGGATCTCTGCCGCGTCCATCTCTCGCGCGACTCGATCAACTGGTACTCCCACATCGCCGATGCCGCCGAAGAGCTTGTGCAGCAGGTTAAGCGCATGCGGCGCGATCGCCTCAGCCCGAAGGATTTTGGCCTTTACGTCCGCTCGCATCCGGACAGCCTGCTGATCACTGCGGCGAACAAGATGCGATCCGGCCAGGAGGTCGCGGTCGAGCAGAGTTTCAGTGGGCGACTGCGGGAAAGCTATATTGTCTCCACCGACCCCGACGTGAATGCTAGGAACCTTGCGCTGATCGCCGATCACTGGCGGAGTGGATTCGGCGGGCGACCGGAGGAGTCCACCGAAAAGGGCGTCATCTTCAGGGACGTGCCCGTCGAGGTGATCGACGATTTCCTCACCCGGTTCGAATGTCATTCAACCTTTGCCGGACAGAAGTCGGACGTGGTGAGCTATCTCGAACGGATTGCGACGAAGCGCCCGCTAGCCGATGTTCTGTTGATTTCCCCTTCGGGTGGCTCAGGCGGTGAAAACCCGTTCACCCTGAGGAATCAGGTGCGCGTCGTCGGGAAGGATCAGCCGAGCGGCACTTCGTGGCGCCTGAACAAGGACAGGGTTGCCTCGCGTGGCGACGAGAAGCTCGGGCTCAGCGACGCGCAACGCACCGAGGCCAGGACGATCGCTGGCGGCGAAGATGGCTCAGGAGCGGTATCCGACACACATTACCGCATGGTCCGGAACAAGCCGCTCCTCATGATTCACAGCCTGGAGCCCAAGGGCGAGGCCGTGACGGGACCGATCGCCGCCTTCGGCGTCAGTTTTCCCTACGGGGACTATTCGACGACCATCAATGTCGTCGTGAACAAGGTCTGGCTCCAGCAGATGCAGGGTTACGCCGACGATCCCGACGAGGAGGATGACTACGATGCCTGAGTCCTCTCCGTGGGATGACATCGCCGTTCCGGGAGCGGACTTCAATGTCCGCCAAGTTGCGGTGGGAACGGCCGTGCCCTGCTTCTGGGGACGCGATGCCGGTGGCGCCTGCCTGTTCATCGTGGAGCTCCACGGCGACCACGCAGCCCAGTACCGGAAGAACGCGGTCACGGTGAACGGCATCGATGTCGATCTTCGTGCCGGAGATCAAGGGCAGCAGCACTTGGTTCTCGCCCTTGAAAGGCAGGTTGACCGCGATCTCTTCGAAGGACTGTGCCGCACCCTTGCGTCCTCGCTGGAGCACGCCACCGATTCGGCCAGCGCTCTCGCAGTCTCGCTGGCACACATCCGCCGTTGGAAGACCTTCCTGTCAGGCCGAAGTCAGCACCTATCCATCGAGGAAGTCCGCGGTCTCTTCGCCGAAATCGTCTTTCTGATGGAACTGATCGATCGGCAGATGTCGAGCAGTGCCGCCGTCGAAGCCTGGCTCGGTCCGGAACGATCACATCAGGATTTCATCTTCGGCAACACAGCCGTCGAGGTCAAATCGCTCTCGGGTGCGGAGCGGAGCAGCGTCCGCATCTCATCGGAAGACCAGCTCGAATCCCTGAACGATGCACTGTTCCTGCGCGTGTACCGGCTGAGCAGTCTGGCCGACGCGGCAGGAGCCCGCTCGCTCAACGAGATCATCACCACAGTCCAGGCACGACTCGGCGAGGCGGACGCCGTCGAGACCTTTGACCGGAAGCTGGTTGCGCACGGCTATGCGCCGCTCCCTGATTACGATGAGCCTCGCTTTGTCGTCAGCGACGTGCGCAGCTATCGTGTCGGTGATGGTTTTCCGCGTCTCATGCGGTCGCAACTGCCGACAGGGATTGCCAACGTGGCCTACGACATCAGGCTGGAAACGATTGCTCCCTGTGAGTGTGACGAAGCAGCCATCTTCGGGGAGGATTGATGGAGCAGACCGGCGAAGAATTCTTCCACGACTTCCGACAGGAACTGTTGGCGGGCGCCGAAGCCAATGGCAGCTTCCAGCTCTCCGAGTTCATGGAGGCCATCGCGAACGACCTTGTCGAGACAGGCTTCACGGAAGGTTTCGAACTCTGCCATTTCCGGGCGCAGCGGGGCATGCGCGTGGATGGCTACTGGTTCAATGACGAAGGAGTTCTGGACCTTTTCATCGCGGACTTCGACGCCCGAAACGAGCTGGCATCGCTCACCAGAACAGAAGTGGCCGCGGCATTCAAGCGTGTTGCCAACTTCTTCGAGGCCAGTGCCAACAAGGGCCTGGCCGGCGAGCTGGAGGTCACATCGCCGGAGTACGGCCTTGCCAGACAGATTGCGGATCGCAAGGACGCCATTCGGCAGGTCAACCTGGTTCTCTTCTCCGAGCGCACGCTCAGCGAGAAAATTCAGGCCCTTCCCGATACGGAAGTGGCAGGTGTTCCGGCTGCTCACCACATCTGGGACATCTCACGACTTCATCGTCAGCGAAGCTCCCGCAGCCACAAGGAGCCACTCGACCTCGACTTCGAGCAGATGTTCGGCAAGGGCATCGCCTGCCTTCCCGCGCACCTGGGGACCGATGCCTATCAATCCTATCTCATGGTCATGCCTGCCGAGGTGCTGGCGACCTTGTACGAGAGATTCGGAGCGCGTTTGCTTGAGCAGAATGTCCGAACATTCCTGCAGGCCCGCGGCAATGTGAACCAGGGAATAAGGGCGACGATCCTGAACGAACCAGGGATGTTCTTTGCCTACAACAACGGGATCACGGCCACTGCACAGAGTGTCGAGACAGGGATGACAGATTCCGGCCTGGCAATCACGAGGGTTGTCGACCTCCAGATCGTCAATGGTGGCCAGACCACGGCATCGCTGTTCCACACACGGAAGCGGGACAAGGCCGATCTTTCCCAGATATTCGTCCAGTTGAAGTTGTCCGTCATCGACAGCCTACAGAGCGAAACGGTCGTTCCAAGGATATCGGAGTATGCAAACACCCAGAATCGGGTGAATGCCGCCGACTTCTTCTCGAACCACCCGTTCCATGTTCGGATGGAAGGGTTTTCCCGGCGGATCTGGGCACCAGCGCAGAAGGGAGCCCCGCGCGAGACGCGCTGGTTCTATGAGCGCGCACGCGGCCAGTATGCCGATGCACAGTCGAAGCTCACACCTGCGGAGCAGCGTCGCTTCAAGGCGGAGCATCCCAAGCCACAGATGTTCACGAAGACGGATCTTGCGAAGTTCGAGAATGTCTGGGATGACCACCCCAGGTGGGTGAATCTTGGCTCCCAGAAGAACTTTGCGCGCTACGCCGCCCGAATCGGCAGCGAGTGGGAAAAATCATCCGACGCGTTCAACGAGTTCTATTTCAAGAGGGCTGTCGCCCGCGGCCTGATCTTCCGCGCCGCGGAGCGCATCGTTTCCGCACAGCCTTGGTACAACGGCGGGTACCGCGCCAACATCGTGGCCTACACGCTGGCGGTACTCGGTGACATCACGAAGCGCAGGAAGGAGAGCATCGACTTTCTTGGCATCTGGAATGCACAGGAGGTCGATGCGGTGCTCGAAAGTGCCGTTGCTGTCGTGGCAGCGGTCGTTAATGACGACATCACAAGACCGCCACCGGGCATTTCCAATATTTCCGAGTGGTGCAAGAAGGAAGCGTGCTGGACGAGGATACAGGCTCGTAGCGAAGCGATTGCCAATCTCCTCGCTCCCGAGTTCTACGATCGGCTTGTTCCGCAGGATGATCAGGCAGCGATCGCAAGGACAGCGAAGCAGACGCAGAGGATCGACAACGGCATCGAGGCACAGCGAAAGGTGCTAGCTGTTCCCGCTGCGGAGTGGGCCCGCATCCGCCAGTGCCTGCTGGAGAAGAGTCTACTCACCGAAAAGGAAGACGGCGTGCTAAAGGTTGCTATGCAGATTCCTGCCAAGCTCCCGACAGAAAAACAGAGTGGGATGTTGCTCGCAATCTTAGATAAAGGGTTGCTGGAGGGCATGGTAATAGGGGGCTGATCCGTAGCAAATGGGATCGGGACCACCTAGGCAGGATCCTAAAGCGAACGCCGATCCCGCACCGCGGGTGTGAGCGACGGAATGTCGCGAATCATCGAACCGCGCGTTGAAGCGGTTCGTTTCCCCGCCGTAGCGGGACACTCGGAGCATTCGGGACAATTCAGTGCATCGAACAGGTGATGTTGGCCGGGGACGAACTGCGGAGGCACAATGCTTCAGGGGAACCCTGATAGGCACAGCAAGGAAGGAGCACGAGGGATCTGTGGATTCGGCATCCAGAGATCCACGATTTTGCCGATCTAATCGACAGGGCAAAGGAATTTCGAGCGTTCCTGAAGTGGTTTCAGCTGGAAGGCTTGCATCCATATTCATCCGTCGAGAATCGCGCCAGGTTCAAAGTCAAAATGGACCCCTTACTGCGCAGTGGTGACGGGGAGGCACGGATCACTTGGCCGCGCCTCGAAAGGTCCTGTTCAATGCCGCGAAAAATTGTTTGTCCTGCCATGTCGATTTCTCCGTTGTTCGCTCGTCGTCAAGGGGAGAGCCGGAATTCGGGCTCGTTTCCCAACCACGGAGAACCCTGCATGCATATCCAGCCTTACCTTTATTTCGACGGTCGTTGCGATGAGGCGATCGCGCTCTATCGCCAGGCTCTGGGCGCCGAGGTCCCGACACGGCCTCATTCACCGCTTGACATCGTAAGCCTCATCGAGCCTTGAAACCTTTGCGTTGCCTGCGCCACTAATTTCAGTTAAAACCCTAAGTGAAATTAACGAGCGCGACTAGTTTAACTTCTGCACAGGGGAACGCCATGCAACGTCCGCCGTCGGGTGAGTACCGCACCGTGACCGCGGCGGGCGAGCCGTTTCGCGCTTTCGTGCCCGCGGCCTTGCCGCCGCTTCCACCCATCGACTGGAATTCCGCGCTGCGGCGCCGCTTCGATGATGCGCTGGTTGCTCTCGGCCGGCTGGATGCGGTGTCGACGCTGTTGCCGAACGCGGCGCTGATCTTGTACAGCTTCATCCGTAAGGAGGCCGTGCTGTCTTCGCAGATCGAGGGTATGCGGTCGTCCCTGGCGGACCTGCTGCTTTACGAGATCGACGAGCAGCCGGGCGTGCCCGTGGAGGACGCGCAGGAGGTCAGCCGCTACGTGGCTGCGCTGGAGCATGGGTTGGCGCGTCTGCGGGGCGGGTTTCCGCTTAGCTTGCGACTGCTTGGCGAGATGCATGCGGTGCTGCTCGATCATCCGCAGGGCCGCGGCAAGACGCCGGGTGAGTTCCGGCGCAGCCAGGTGTGGATCGGTGGCACGCGTCCCGGCAATGCGGTGTTCGTGCCTCCGCCCGCCGACGCGGTGGCCGATTGCCTGGCCGACCTGGAGCGTTTCCTCAACGATGTGCCGGAGTCGACGCCGCCGCTGATCAAGGCCGCGTTGGCTCATGTGCAGTTCGAGTCGATCCATCCGTTCCTGGACGGCAATGGCCGCATCGGGCGACTGCTGATCGTGTTGCAGCTGGTGCACGACGGCCTGCTGCGCGAGCCGCTGCTATATCCCAGTCTGTTCTTCAAGAAACACCGGCCGCTGTACTACGAACTGCTCAATGCCGTGCGTCTGCAGGGCGATTGGGAACGCTGGCTGGACTACTTTGCCGATGGCGTCGAGCAAAGCGCGACGCAGGCCGTCGCCACGGCAAAGCAGTTGCTGGTGCTGGTTGACCGGGACCGTGACCGCATCGCGACCCTGGGGCGAAGCGCGACATCCGCGTTGGCGGTGCTGCAGGCGCTGCAACGTCAGCCGGTGACGAGTGCGGCGGCACTGGTCAAGGCCACTGGCCTGGCGCTGGCCACGGTAAATCGCATGTTGGTGCAACTGGTGGATGCGGGTATCGTGTCCGAAGTGACCCAGCGCCAACGCGACCGCATCTTCAGCTATCGCGCTTACGTGGATGCTCTTAATGCAGAGCTCTGACGGCTGCATCCTTTTTCGACCTTGGGGAGCGGATGCAGGATGACGCCAGACGCCAAGAACTGGCGTCTGGCGCAGTTTCGAATCAAACTGCAATTTTGCTCAAGGGGCGTCTTGTGAAGTCGGTTGCCGTAGTGTGTTCTCTCATACTCATCGCTCTGTTTTCGGTCGTGTCCGCTGCGCCAAAGCGGGATGAAGCAAAAGCTTCCCGCTTCTTGTATTGCTCAGCCTTGAACAGCTATTGGGTCTTTGCCCTGAAAGAAGCCCAGGCCGACAGCAGCGAGATCGATGATCGGCAGGGCTTTAGCGACTATCTCTGGGTGGCAGCGGAGCTGCTCTCGGACGAGGCATTCGCGCGTGCGCACAAGAGCGATGCCTTGCAGCAGGTCCGCGCCGTGCTGGAAGGCGCGGACAAGGACGAGGGCGCCGGGCTCCGCGCCGAGGACCAGTCCTGCGCCAGCACTTTTCGCGATCAGGCCATTCCGCTGCTCAAGGCGGAGCATCGCATTCCGGGAGACGATATGGAGACGAGTGTGCCGGTCCACCAGACCGGCAACGTCACGCGCGATATCGTCGAGTGGCATGCCATGAAGCACCCGGATTGCCCGTTCCAGAACGTGAGTGGCGCGAAGATCGTCAAACGCGAGAAGGATTCGGTGACCGAGCACTGGACCATCCAGGCATGTGCCGGAAAGCAATTCACCTACCGGGTCTTTATTCTCCCGCACGAGGGTGGGATCACCGATGCGGTGGGCGACGTCGAGGCGGCTGCGGAAGCGTCGGGCAAGCCCTGATCGGCGCGACAGGGAGCGAGCACGAAGCGTCCGCGGACTCGGCATGCAGAGATTCACGATTTCGCCGATTCAGTTGACATGGACAGAAGAATCTCGAGCTCCTCGGCCGGGTTCAAGTTGAAGGCGTGCATTCACGTTCACCCGCCGCGAATCTCGCGTAAGGTTCAAAGTCAGAATGGACCCCTGCCTGCGCAGGGGTGACGGGATGGCACGGATCGCTTTTCCGCGCCTTGTCGGGTCCTGTTCGATGCCGGAAAAATTGTTTGTCCGGCCATGTCGATTTCTGCGTGGGTCGCTCGTCGTCAGGGGGAGAGCCGGAATTCGGGCTCGTTTCCCAACCACGGAGAACCCTGCATGCATATCCAGCCTTACCTCTATTTTGACGGTCGTTGCGATGAGGCGATCACGTTCTATCGCCAGGCCCTGGGCGCCGAAGTGCTCATGCTGATGCGCTTTGGCGAGGCGCCCGAGGGCAACGGATGCACTGGCCCGATGCCGCCGGCGGACAAGGTCATGCATGCGTGCCTGCAGATCGGGGGCAGTCAGGTGCTGGTTTCCGATGGTTTCGCGGCGGGGAATCCCGAGTTCAAGGGCGTTTCGCTGTCGCTGAATGCCGACGACGATGCGCACGCCCGCAAGCTGTTCGATGCCCTGGCGCAGGATGGTCAGGTGCAGATGCCGCTGGAGGAAAGCTTCTTCGCGACCAGTTTCGGCATGCTGACCGATCGCTTCGGGGTGGGCTGGATCATCGTGGTGGCCAAGCCTGAATCGGGCGCGTGATTTGCACGAACCATTGTTATTCATGGGCCAATGGCGGGTGCCCGCTTTCGGGCGATCGCGCCGGCGCCACACATTGAGGAAACCACCATGCGATTCATGATGCTGATGATTCCCGGCGGCTATGACCAGGCCGCGCCCGGAACAATGCCCGACCCGGAAGCAGTTCGTCGGATGATGGCCTACAACCGCGACCTTGAGCACGCCGGCGTATTGCTGGGCTGCGATGGACTGCACCCACCGTCGATGGGCGCGCGGATCAGCTTCGCCGAAGGCAAGGGGCGCGTCGTCGACGGGCCGTTCACCGAGGCCCGGGAGGTGCTGGGCGGCTACTGGATGATCGATGTCGGCTCGCTGGCCGAGGCCATCGAATGGGCGCGTCGATGCCCGGCGGGGGCCAACGAGGTCATCGAGGTTCGCCAGGTGCAGGAGCTTGCGGACTTTCCGCAGGAGATCCAGGCCGCGGTGGCCGAAGGCGCCACGCCTTCCTGATGGCCTGCAGGTTCTTCGTTTCGTCGGCCTTGGCCACGGTGCGCGATCGATCGCGTTCTCGTGGCCGAGGCGCGTATTGCGCGATGCCCCGGGCGGTGCTTTGATCGATGGCCATGCCAGGCACTGATGACATCCGCCGCCGAATCGAAGCCGTCTGGCGCATTGAAGCGCCGCGGCTGATCGGCAGTCTTGCGCGCACGCTGCGGGATTTCGGCCTGGCCGAGGAGGTGGCTCAGGATGCGCTGGTGGCGGCGCTGGAGACCTGGCCGAGCAAGGGCGTGCCCGAGCGACCCGGAGCCTGGTTGCTGACCACGGCCCGGCGTCGCGCCATCGACATCCTGCGCCACGCCACCCTGGCGACGCGCAAGCACGAGCTGATGGAGCACGAGATGTCGGATTGGCCGCAGTCCGATGCGGACCCCACCCACTCGGACAACGAATTCGGCGACGACCTGTTGCGCCTGATCTTCATCGCCTGTCACCCGGTGCTCTCGACCGATGCCCGCGTGGCCCTGACCCTGCGCGTGCTGGGCGGCCTGACCACGCCGGAAATCGCGCGCGCCTTTCTGGTCCCCGAAGCGACCGTTGCCCAGCGCATCGTGCGGGCCAAGAAAATGCTGGCGGACAAGCAGGTGCCATTCGAACTGCCACCGACGGCGGAACTCGGGCCGCGCCTGGCTTCGGCGCTGGAAGTAGTCTATCTGATCTTCAACGAAGGCTATGCTGCGACCAGCGGCGAGGACTGGATGCGCCCGCTGTTGTGCGCGCAGGCGTTGCGCCTGGGCCGCACGATCGTCTCGCTGGCTGCGGACGAGCCGTAAGTGCATGGCCTTATCGCGCTGATGGAGTTGCAGGCCTCGCGCTTTGCCGCGCGCGTCGATGCCGCGGGCCGACCGATCCTGCTCGCCGCACAGGACCGCTCGCGCTGGGATGCGGGCTGTATCCGCCGCGGCCTGGTTGCGCTGGCGCGTGCCGAGGAGCTCGGCGGTGCGGATGGTTCATACGTGCTGCAAGCAGCCTTGGCTGCCTGTCACGCGCGCGCCGAGCACTATGACGCGACGGACTGGACGCGCATCGTCGCCTTGTACACGCGGCTGGCGGACGTGGCGCCGTCGCCGGTGGTCGAGCTCAATCGCGCCGTAGCCCTGGCCATGCGCGACGGGCCGCAGGCCGGTCTCGATGCGCTGGCCACGCTGGTCGATGAACCGAAAATGGCCGGCTATCATTTGCTGCCGGGCGTGCGCGGCGACCTGCTTGAACGCCTGGGCCGCCTCGACGAGGCGCGTGCCGAGTTCGAGCAGGCGGCAGCCCTTGCCGGCAATGCCCGCGAACGCGCGTTCCTGCTCGAGCGCGCGGCCGGGCTGCGACACCCCGATTGATGTTTTCCCGGATTCCCAACCCAAGGAAGCGATTGCCTCATGGCCTATCTGTTGACTGTTCTTGAGCCGCGCGGACAACGCAGCGAACGCACCCCCGAGCAGGGCCGCGAGGCCTACCAGCGCATGCTCGATTTCGGCGCCGGCCTGCACAAGCGCGGCCTGCTCGTCGCCAGCGAAGCGCTGCGCTCGGAAAGCGAAGGCTTCCGCCTGAGCATGCGCGACGGCGAGCGCCGCATCGTCGACGGCCCGTTCACCGAAGCCCGCGAAATGATCGGCGGCTTCTTCCTGATCGACGTCAACAGCCGCGACGAGGCCCTCGCCATTGCCGCCGAATGCCCGGCCGCGCAGTGGGCGACTATCGAGGTGCGCGAGACGGGTACGTGTTACGAGTAGGTTGCGGGGCTGCGGGTGATTGGCTGGGGCAAGAGCTTAGTCAAGATGGACCCCTGCCTGCGCAGGGGTGACGGGGAGGGGAGTGGGGTCCGTCGTCTGACCGCGTCTGGCGAGTGCCTGGTTCAGAAGCGAACAGAGAAGGCGATCTCGAAAAAGGAGGCGTCAGGAAGGCGCGCATGCAGGATCGCTGCAATTAGCGCCACCGGTTGCCCGATGTTGCTCATTAGGCTACATTCGTTGCCTTATGAGCAACAGTATGCCACTCATGGATCTCCTCTTTCCGGCTGCACGGCAGAAGGTGTTGGCGTGCTTGCTGTTGCGGTCGGACGAGAGCTTTCATCTTCGCGAACTGGCGAGGTTGACGGGTAGTCATGCGGGTACCTTGGGTCGCGAGCTGGAGAAGCTGACCAACGCTGGTTTGCTGGTGCGCAAGGAGCAGGGCAATCAGGTGCGGTATCAAGCCGATCGCGGGAATTCCCTGTTTGAAGATCTGGTTTCGATGTTTCGAAAGACCCACGGTATCGTGCAGGTCCTGTTTGAGGCGTTGTCGCCGCTGAGTGAACGGATCGAGCTCGCCTGGGTGTTTGGATCGATGGCGCGGGGTACGCCTTCTGCCGGAAGCGATGTCGATCTGATCGTGCTTTCGGACAAGGTCGGATTTGCCGAGTTGGCGACTGTGCTCCATCCGCTGCACGCAGTCTTGAGGCGTGAGATCAATCCGGTGTTGTATGCACGGGACGAATTCTTGTCCCGACTTCGAAAGGGCGATGCGTTCGCGAAAGATCTGCTGGAGAAACCCAAGCTGTTCGTTCTGGGGGACAAGGATGACCTTGCAAAACTTGTTGGCGATAAGACAGCTGCTGGCACATAGCGCAGACCGCGGCGCAGTACTCAAGATGCTGGATGCCGCTCGCCGTAACCTGGCTGATGCCAGGGTTCGTGAGATCAGTGCTGACAATCGTTTCGACGCGGCCTACAAGTGTTTGATGCAATGCGCGATGGTGGCGCTATGGGCAAATGGCTATCGGACATCCACCAGCCAGCCGGGCCATCACCAAATCGCGATCCAAAGCTTGACTCTGACCATGGGTGTCGACAAATCGACGGTCATCGTGCTGGATGCCTTGCGAAGACAACGAAATGTGAGCGATTACGAGGGTGACCCTATTGCTGAGGCGGCGCTCGTCTCCTGCATTGAAGAATCCGAAAAGCTGCTCGACCATACAGAGCGGTGGCTGCGCGAAAATCGCCCGGAGCTGTTGGCATCTGTCGAGTGCCTGACTTCAAAGCGAAAGCCGAAGGCGGCCCCGAATGGGTGAGCGCGAGGAGGGCGCGAATCATCGAACCGCCGACACGGGGATTTTCAATCCCCTGCTCTACCAGCTGAGCTGCCCAGCCCTTGTACGTGCGTGCCGGGGCGCTGAAGGCCGCGGCGAAGGGGCGCGTATTGGAGCGATTGGGGGTGGATTCACTCGGCAAGAATTTCTGCCAGTACTGCCTGGCAAAGCTGCTGAATTCGTTCCGGGAAAAGTTGTCGGTCGGCTGGAATTCGTGCCGCGTCGCGGATGATGTCGGTTACAGCAGAGAAGTTTTGATCGGCACTTTCCCGAATGCCGCGAACATCCTTCTTGCTCAGTTCAGGAAGAATGCGTGTGGTCCAGAGGTCATGCAGGGCGGCCAGTTCTGCGCCGAACAATTCGAGTGTGTCGTGAATATACAGGGTGTCTTGCGCGCGCTTTTCGGGTCGACGGGCGTGCTGGATCAGGAGTTTCTGCGCAACGAAGGCAACGGGGTTTGCTACTTGCACAATGGTTGCCTTGTCGAGGGGAAATCCTTCGCTGGGGCCGACGGCAATTGACCAGGGTTCGCTTAGCAGAATTTCAAGATGGCGAAGCTTCTGCGCGGTAATGCCTGCAGCCAACTTCGTGGAATCGGGTTCCTTGTTTCGCTTGATGCCACTCCCCGTCTGTGGCGTAAGAAATTCTGCATAGAAGCCTTCGTCTGAATTGCCCAGTGTGTAGTGGGTAACAGGCGGGCGGTCTTCACCGAAATGTTCTTCGGCGAAGCCCACTTCGGAGAGGGCGGACTTGACGTCACCCTCGAGTGGCGGGCGATCGGCAAATGCAATGTCCACGTCGCGGGTCATTAGGGGCTGATAGTCGGGATTGCCAGCCAGTGGATGCAATCGATGGAGACGATGGGCCCAGCCACCGACGAGGACGACTTGTGTCTGCCATGGCGCCAGGGCTTTGATCAGGCTGGAGAAAGCACCGAGATCGTTCACGAGGGGCTTCCCTCGATGACATTGCGCAGTACCTTCTTGCGAATCAGCTCGGCTTGTTCTTGTCCGCGGGATGGATGCGCAGAGACGTCGAGCCAGATCTGCAGGACATCCGCGATCGCGATGCCATCCTGATATACGGCGCCGCGGAAGAGGGATTTCGGTGCGGGGGCTTGTCTGAGAACCAGGTCGAACGGCTCATTTTGAGCCGCCGGAACCAGTCCTCGCCAGGCGCTGTTGTTCAGGCGCGGTAGTCTTTCCACGAAGACATGAGGTTGCACCCCGGACACATGGCCGAGTTTGAGGGCGTCGGCTGCGGCAAATAGGCCGAGACAGGCATTGCCGCCCAATATGACCTTCCTCAATTTTTGCTCTGTCGCGCCTGGAACAACATAGCGCATGCGCATTTCTGGTGACGATCGGTGCCCGACCGATTGCCACTGCTCGAACAAGGCTTTTCGACGAACGAGCTTGAGATGCCGGGACGATTCATCGAGATAGCCTCTCTCGTGCAATTGTTCGCTGAGCCGAAATGCACTCATCACGGACGCACTTGCTGCTTTGGCGAGTTCCGATACGTTGCGATAGTTGTCCCGCGGCGCGCTTAACAAGTGCTCGGGGATTTCGGGAGCGAGCAGAACCTTAAGCATCCACTGGTTGAGATCCGAGAACATGTTCGATGCGTGGACGGGCGGTCTATCGGGAAGCCTGGATTTCTTGCCGGCTTCGACTTGCAGGCCTTCAAGCCCGTCGCCGATAAAGTGCCGCACACCGTTGTCGGCAACGATGCCGATTGCGACATCGGGCGCAAATTGCTGCGCAAATCGATCGACTTTTTCGAGCAAGATTTCCTTGGCATCGCCAACGTGGACGACGGCCATTGGGCGCGCGCTGCCAAGATTTCGGGCCGCGGATTGCGACTGGAGGATGGCTTGGGAGAGGAGGGGGATTACCCGGTCTCGACGGCCTTCGGAGATCGCCTTGATATCTACGGCATAGACGCGAGACTTTTTCTTTACGAGGAGATCCACGTGATGTTTACCGACGGCTGGCTCGCGCTGAACCTTCCAGCCATCCTTTTCGAATAGCTGAGCGATCAGGTCCTCCGAAACTTTTGCAGGGCTGGATGGAGCGTCCGGGTTCATGGTGTTGTCTCCTGTGGGGCTACCCTATGGCCAAGTTAATTAACATGGCCATGCGAAATAACATGGCCAAGATAGCAACTTGGAGCGTAGCAGACAAGGGGATCGGGATAGCGGTAGTCGGGAATGGACTGAACAGACAGGATGCCGGAGCGAACGCCGAAGGCGGCCCCGAAGGGGTGAGCGCCAGGAGGGCGCGAATCATCGAACCGCGCTTCAAAGCGGTTCGATTCCCCTACGAAGCGGAATGCGCGGTACTACTGCGGGAATTCGAAGTTGTTGAATCGCAATGGTGGCCGGGGACGGACTGCGCAGGCAGGATGCCGGAGCGAACGCCGAAGGCGGCCCCGAAGGGGTGAGCGCCAGGAAGGCGCGAATCATCGAACCGCGCTTCAAAGCGGTTCGATTCCCCTACGTAGCGGGATACACGGACCGTAGCGAGAAGTTCAGTGCTTTGTACAAGCAATGGTGGCCGGGGACGGAATCGAACCGCCGACACGGGGATTTTCAATCCCCTGCTCTACCAACTGAGCTACCCGGCCCTTGTGCTTGCGTGCCGGGGCGCTGAAGGCCGCGGCGAAGGGGCGCGTATTAGAGCCATTGAGGCTGGATTCGTCAAGCTTGGAACTGCAAATGCCTGTTTTGGCGGCCAAGATTCGCAATCTTGCTGCGTTTCACGGCTCCGTGGGAGGTGGCAGACTGTCGAAAAGCCAGGGAAAGGGGAGGGATCGATATGGCCTACTGTTTGGGAGTGGATGGCGCCAAAAGCGGGTGGATTGCCGTCCGTTTGGTGCATGGGGCTTTCGAGTACGAGGTTTTTGGTTCTGCGAGAGCTGTGTTGGAGGCTCACTCCGATGCGGCGGTGATTGCTGTCGACATTCCCATGGGATTGTCGGATTCGGGTCCACGAACGCCCGATGCGCTGGCGCGGAAGTTCGTGGGGGGAAGGCGGGCGAGCAGCGTCTTTTCGTCCCCTGTGCGCGGCGTGTTGAATTCGAAAAGCCGCGAAGAGGCGTCCAACCGGCATCGCGAAATTGACGGCCGGGGGTTCGGCGCGCAGGCGTTTGGAATCCTGCCGAAGATCCTGGAGTGGGACACGTTGCTGCGTGCGAACAAGCCGGCTCGCAGGATTGTTCGGGAGATTCATCCGGAAGTGTGCTTTGCCGCGATGGACGGCAACGGCGGACTGGCGGAGCCGAAGAAGAGTCCGCAAGGAGCCGCGCGCCGTGCTGCGATTCTGTCCCGTTATTTTGGCGAGATTCCCGTGAATGACCTGCTCGGTCGGGTTCCCAGGTCTCGCGCAGCACGTGACGACGTACTCGACGCATTGGCTGCGCTTTGGAGCACTCAGCGTATTGCTCGGGGTGCCGCACTGAGTTTGCCCAACCCTCCCGAGATTGATGCCGAGGGGCTTTGCCGAGCGATCTGGTATTGACCGGGTCGGCGATTCGGCTGCCAGTCCAGCCGCGTGATCGAGCGGGTTCGGTGTGCAGGTGGGAGCAAGTCGCTGGGTCCCGGCCTGCGCCGGGACGACGGTGAGGGTTGTTGGGTGATCGCGGTTATCGAAACGCGAGATGAATCGCGGGGTCGAGCGCGGTGACGGTGGCTTGCCCTGATGCGTCATGCTTGGGGTCTAAGAGATTTCTCGTCATCTGGAGGCTCCCCATGAAGATCTTGTTTGCTTTGCTGGCGCTATTGGCGGCGACAGTGGCATCTGCGCAGACGCGTGAGGTGCAGGAGAAGCGGCTTGCCGAATACCTGCCTTATGCGGGGCAGCCGGTAGAGAAGTTCCAGTTTTGGGACCTGATCCGCTACGAACTGGTCGGCGAGTACAAGGTGATTGTCTGGCCGCGGCTCAACGAGGCCTATCTGATTACCGTCGATGCGCCGTGCAATGACCTGGAATGGGCGCATTCGATCGGGCTGACCTCGTCGGTGCACCAGGTCAACCGGCGTTTCGATTTCGTCGTCGCGGGCAAGGACAAGTGCCGGATCAAGGAGATACGGCCGATTGATTACAAGAAGTATCTGGCGGATCGGAAGGAGTCGAAGGATTCCGGGAAGCGTTGAGGCGGGTGAGCAAGGGCATTCGCCCCTTGGGGTCTCATCCACCCTCCGGGCACCATCTCCCGCCAACGGGAGAAGGGAGAGACGTGATTGGTTTGCCGCCTGTGGGTGACGGGATGGGTGGGGGCAAGGAGCATCGCGCCTGAAGGCGCTCCTACGACGAAGTGGCGACGCGAGGGATTCCAGCGAACTCGGGCTGTGATTCGCGGCTTCTCGTAGGAGCGCCTTTAGGCGCGATGCTTTTTCGCACCGTCAGCAGAGTGCATCGCGGCTGAAGCCGCTTCCTACAACGGAGCGGTAACGCGCCGCCAGCCATCGAAGTCCGGGCGGGCGTTCGCGATATCTTGTGTAGGAGGAGCCTTCAGGGCCGATGCTTTTCGTTGAATTTCGGCAAGAGCATCGCGGCTGAAGCCGCTCCTACGACGGAGCGGCAACGCGTTATCCACCATCAAAGCCTAAGCCCACATCCCGTGTTTTTTGTAGGAGCGCCTTCAGGCGCGATGCTTTTGGTGGGATTGATGGAAAGAGCACCGCGGCTGAAGCCGCTTCCTACAACGGAGCGGGAACGTGCGATAAGTCATCGAAGTCTGCGCCACCCATCGCGTGCTTCCGTCAGATCGGTTCATCGCGCAGAGCGTGAAACGCATGGAGCGTGAAAGTCACTGGGTCCCTCACTGCGCAGGGACGACGGTGCGGGGTTTTGCGGCTGGCGTTGGGCGTGTCTAGCCCGACGGGGGTTTGATGAAGCCGGCGGGGGCTTCGGAGCCTTCGCCGAAGAAGTACTTTTCCATCTCGGTGGCGAGGAAGGTTCGCGTGCTGGCGTCGAGGGGGTTGAGGCGGTTTTCGTTGATCAGCATGGTCTGGTGCGCCATCCAGTCGGCCCAGGCCTGTTTGGAGACGTTCTCGTAGATGCGCTTGCCGAGTTCGCCGGGCCAGGGGGCGAAGTTGAGGCCTTCGGCTTCGAAGCCGAGTTTTACGCAGTGGACGGTTCGCATGGTTCGGTTTCCGGGGGAAGGGATGCCAGCAGTTTACGCACCGGGGCAGGCAGGCCCAATTCGGCGAGTTCGTGGGTGGCGAACCAGTCGCGGTCGGGATCGTCGGCGATCCGTGCTTCCGGCGTTTCGATCTGCAGCAGCATCGGCGTGACCTTGAGCTTGTAGTGGCTGAAGGCGTGGGCGAATTCGGGCAGGACCGAAAGGCGGCCGTTGGCGAAGGCGTGGGCGGCGTTGATCGAGTGGCTCGCCGTTTCGAGGCTGTCGCCTTGCGGCAGGCTCCACAGTCGCGCCCAGACGCCGGTCGGTGGGCGGCGTTCGAGCAGGATGCGGCCGTCGCTGTCGCGGACGATCAGCATGGTCAGTTCGCGGGTCGGGATCTTCTTCTGCGGCTTGGGTTGCGGCAGTTTCGCGGTCAGGCCTTCGCGACGGGCGATGCAATCGTCGCCCAGCGGGCATTCCGCGCAGCGCGGCTTGCTGCGTGTGCAGACCATGGCGCCGAGATCCATGATCGCCTGGGTGTAGTCGGCGACGCGCCGGCTTGGCGTATGCGATTCGGCGAGGCGCCAGAGTTCGGCCTGCACGGCGCTCTGGCCCGGCCAGCCGTGCACGCCGTGGAAGCGCGCGAGCACGCGGCGCACGTTGCCGTCTAGGATCGCGTGCGACTGGTTGTGGGCCTGGGCGAGGATCGCCGCCGCGGTCGAGCGGCCGATACCGGGCAGGGCGGCGAGTGCGTCGAGTGTGTCGGGCAGTTCGCCATCATGGTGTTCGACGCAGAGTTGCGCGCAGCGGTGCAGGTTGCGCGCGCGGCTGTAGTAGCCGAGGCCGGACCAGAGTCCGAGCACGCGGTCCTGCGGCGCGGCGGCGAGGGCGGCGAGCTCCGGCAGGGCCAGCACGAAGCGTTCGAAATACGGAATCACCGTGCGCACCTGGGTCTGCTGCAGCATCACCTCGCTGAGCCAGACTCGGTACGGCGTGCGCGGGTGCTGCCAGGGCAAGTTGCTGCGGCCGTGCACGTCGAACCAGGCGAGCAGGTTTTTGGCGAAGCTATCCATGCTGATCGCGAGTTCGAACGGAGAACAAAGTCAAAAGCCCACCCTCATCCCCCTGCGGGACCTGAACTCGCGCCATCCCTGGCGCTCGCCCCCGGATCGAGTCCGGGGCATGCTCTGCGGGCAGCATTCGCTGCTCAAAACGGCAATCCTGCCGTTTTGTCTCCCGCCAGCGGGAGAAGGAAAATAGTGGCGGTCTGCCGCGTAGGGCGGAATGGACTCGCGGCGGTGCTGTGGTGTGAATTGCCTCTCCCGCTGGCGGGAGAGGCTGCCGACAGGCTGGTGACGAGTCCATGGATGGACTCGGTAGAGCAACGCACGGAGCAGTTGCCGAGGGTGTTCGGGCGGAGTGTGATGTTGAAATCAAGAGCGCACCCTCATCCCCCTTCGGGACCTTCTCCCGCTCGCGGGAGAAGGAAACACTTGCGTCTGCGGTGGAGTGACCTCTCCCGTGAGTGGGAGAAGGGAAACGCGGTCAGTTGCTGGTGGTCATCTTCGCGAGCGACGCCGGCAACAGACCGTCGACGAAGGCTTCGGCGTTGAAGACGCGGAGGTCTTCGGCGCCTTCGCCGAGGCCGATGTAGCGGATCGGCAGGCCGAATTCGCGGGCCAGGGCGAACACCACGCCGCCCTTGGCGGTGCCATCGAGCTTGGTGACGACGAGGCCGGTGACGCCGATCGCCTCGCGGAAGTGGCGGACCTGGGCGATCGCGTTCTGGCCAGTGGTGCCGTCGATGACCATCAGCACTTCGTGCGGGGCATTGCCGTCGATTTTGCCGAGCACGCGGCGGATCTTGCCGAGTTCGTCCATCAGGCCGGATTGCGTATGCAGGCGGCCGGCGGTGTCGGCGATCAGCAGGTCGACCTTGCGTGCGCGGGCGGCCTGGTAGGCATCGAAGATGACGCTGGCCGAATCGGCGCCGGAAGCCTGCGAGATCACGTGGACGCCGTTGCGCTGGCCCCAGGTCTGCAGCTGTTCGACCGCAGCGGCGCGGAAGGTGTCGCCGGCGGCGAGCATGAGGCTGCGTTCCTGGTGCAGGAAGCGGCGCGCGATCTTGCCGATGGTGGTGGTCTTGCCGACGCCGTTGACGCCGACCATGAGCAGCACGAACGGTGTGTGGGTGCTGATGTCGAGCGGCTTTTCGACGGGCTTGAGCAACTCGACGAGGCGCGTGCGCAGGGCGCCGAGCAGGGCGTCGGCGTCGGCGAATTCGCGCTTGGCGACGCGCTTGCGCAGTTCCTCGACGATGTCGGTGGAGGCGGTGATGCCGACGTCGGCGGTGATCAGGCAGGTTTCGAGAGCGTCGAGCAGGTCTTCATCGAGTTTGGGATTGCGCGCGAACAGGCCGCCAAGACCCTTGGCCAGGCCGCTGCCGGACAGGCGGTCGCGCCAGCTCTTCCTGGTCGGGCGATCGGCGGTTTCGGGGGCCGGCTGCAGCAGACGCGGATCGACTTCGCGTTCTTCGGTGATGGCGAGGTCGATCGGCATGTCCGGGCCTTGCGCCGGCATGACCGGGACTTCCGCCGTGATGGCGAGATCGATCGGTGCTTGCGATGCCGCTGGCGATTCGGTTGGGACTTCCTCGGTGATGTCCTCCGTACTGCCCGGGGCCTTGGCCTCGCGGGGTTTTTTCACGGCCCCGGTTTCGTTGGCGGGCTTCTTTTTCCAGAACTTGAGCATTGCGGGGATGGTTGAACAGGGGAATGCGCGGCATGCTATCACTCCGCGGGTGAATGCCCGGGCTTGCGGGCTGGTGTGGGGCCTTCGGCCGCGTTGGCGGTGGGGGCTCACTGTGCTATTGCGCGGGTGGGTGGGGCGGCCGGGGTCAAGGTCGAGATGGATGACGCGCCGCTGCTGCGGCTTGCTTTTGGGGGCCATTTGCGGTGCGAATGTTCGCTCCGGCACGCGAAAGTCAAGATGGATCCCTGCCTTCGCGGAGATGACGAGCGAAAAGGACAGGGATGACGAGCATGGAAGAGCAGTGATGTGGCGCAGGGAAGAGCGCGAGTGGCGAGCGAACGATGAAGGAGTTGTGATGGCGCGGGATTCGCGGGGTGGAGGCAAGCTTCGGATCGTCGCCGGTGCGCTGCGTGGCAGTCGCATCGACGTAGTCGACCAGGAGGGCTTGCGGCCGACCAGCGATCGGGTGCGCGAGACCCTGTTCAACTGGCTCGCGCCGATGATCGAGGGCGCGCGTTGCCTGGATCTGTTTGCCGGGACCGGTGCGCTGGGCATCGAGGCGCTTTCGCGCGGGGCGGGGGAGTGCGTATTCGTCGAGCGTGATCGGGGCCTGGCCGGTCGGCTCGAGGCGACCCTGGCGCGCCTGAAGGTGTCCGCCGGGCGCGTGATCTGTGCGGATGCGCTGGCCTGGCTGGGGCAGCCTTCGGGGCGCTTTGATCTGGTTTTCCTTGATCCGCCGTTTGCCGGGGACCTCTGGGGCGAGGCGGCGCGCCGGCTCGAGGCGAATGGCTGGCTGGCCGAGTCGGCCTGGGTTTATGTAGAGGCGCCGCTGGGAACGGCAATGGCGCTGCCGGCGAACTGGGGCCCGTATCGCGAGGGGAAGGCTGGGGCGGTGTCATTCGCGTTGTATCGGTGCGGAGGTTCTTGATCAAGAGCCCCTCATCCCCCTGCGGGACCTTCTCCCGCACGCGGGAGAAGGAAAAGCCAGCGGGCGCTGCGGGTTGGAGCGCTTCTCCTGCACGCGGGAGAAGGAAAAGACAGTGCGCGGGGCGGTCTGGAATGTGTCTCCCACATGCGGAAGAAGGAAGAGACAGCGGGCGCTGTTGTCTGGAGCGCTTCTCCCGCACGCGGGAGAAGGAAAAGACAGCGGACGCTGCGGTCTGGAGTGCCTCTCCCGCTGGCGGGAGAGGCTGCCGGCAGGCTGGTGAGGGTGGGCTTTTGCTTCTGGCCAAGCGGGCGGGGTCTTCGGCTATGCTAGGCCGATCCAGGCAGTCGTTCAGGTAGCTGATGTCGGTTCCACACTCGCGGACGCGTGTCGCGGTCTATCCGGGCACGTTCGACCCGATCACCAATGGCCATATCGACCTGGTGACGCGGGCGGCGCCGTTGTTCGACCGGCTCGTGGTGGCGATCGCGGACAGCCAGAGCAAGGGGCCGTGTTTCACCCTCGATGAGCGCCTCGAGATGGCCAGTTCGGCGCTGAAGGGAATTCCGAATGTCGAGGTGCGCGGCTTTTCGACCCTGCTGGCGAATTTCGTCAACGAGATCGAGGCCGGGGTGATCCTGCGCGGACTGCGTGCGGTGTCGGATTTCGAGTACGAGTTCCAGCTCGCCAGCATGAATCGGCATCTGATTCCGCTGGCCGAGACGATGTTCCTGACCCCGGCCGAGCAATACAGCTTCATTTCTTCGTCGCTGGTGCGCGAAATCGCGCGGCTCGGCGGTGATGTGTCCGGATTCGTCCATCCGGTGGTGCAGCAGGCGCTGTCGCGCCGCTGGGCCTGACCGACCCTGCTTTACGACCACCTGGCGTCCCTTCCCACGGAACGCCCCGAGTTCGGCCTGCGGGCCGGGATCGCGGTATCCTTATGTGTATCCCGATAGGAGTTGCAAACATGTTGAGAAAGAATCTGTTCATCCTCGTTGCCGCCTGCGCGATGACGCTGGGCCTGTCGGCCTGCGGCAACAAGGAAGCCGAGCAGGCGCCCACCGAGCAGGCCGCCGAAGTGGTGACCGTGCCGGCGCCGGGTTCGGATGCGGCGGCCTGGAAGAAATACCTGGCCCAGGTGGTCATGCAGAACATGCAGGGCGTCAAGACCAACCGCCCCTACATGTACTTCGTTCCGGCCGGTGATGACGGCAAGACCGAGATCGATCGCAGCAACCAGCTCGAGAACGTGCGCAATACGGTCGCGCGCGGCGTGCTGCCGGGCAACATGATGGCCTTCGGCGGCCCGGATTCGGCGACCACGGCCAACCTCGTCGTCGATGCCTTCGCCGATGCCGGCGCCGGCACCTTCCATGAGGTCACCGTGCTGTTCGTCGGCGCCCAGGCCGATTCGGACCGGGTCAAGGAAGCGCTGACCACCTCCGGCGCGACCTACCGCTTCGCCGAAATGAAGTAAGGAACCTCTAGGCGCGTCCCGGCCGGTTCGGCCGCGGCGCGCCAGCTACGACTCCCATGGCCCTCAAGATCACCGATCAATGCATCAATTGCGATGTATGCGAACCGGTTTGTCCGAATACGGCGATCAGTATGGGTGCCGAGATATACGAAATCGCGCCGTCCCACTGCACCGAGTGCGTGGGGCACTTCGATGTTCCGCAATGCGTCGAGGTGTGTCCGGTCGAATGCATCATCCTCGACCCGCAGCATCCCGAATCGCCTGAACAACTGCTGGCCAAGTACGCAGTGCTGACCGGCGCGGAGAGCACATGAACCGACTCTGGATCCTCCTTGCCGGCCTTGCCCTCGTGGCGGGCTGCAATGCCACCGACGCGCGCGATGCGTCGACCACGCCATCGGCAGCACCACAGGTGCCCGCCAGCGGGCCCGGCAAGGCCGCGGTGGCCAGCTCGCACCGGATCGCTACCGACGCCGGCCTCGAAGTGCTGGCCAAGGGCGGCAATGCCTTCGACGCGGCCATCGCGGTCGGATCGACGCTGGCCGTGATCGAGCCTTCGAGCTCGGGTATCGGCGGCGGCGGCTTCTTCCTGCTGCACCGGGCCAGCGACAACAAGGACACCTTCCTCGATGCGCGCGAGACCGCGCCGGCGGCGAGCAAGGGCGAACTCTGGGCCGACGCCGAAGGCAAGCTCGATCGCGACAAGTCGATCAATGGGCCGCTTTCGGCCGGCATTCCAGGCGAGCCGGCGGCCTATGTCTGGCTGGCCGAAAAGTACGGCAAGCTGCCGCTCTCGGAATCGCTGGCGCCGGCGATCCGCATCGCCCGCGAAGGCTTTCCGGTGTATCCGCGCTTCCGTGCTTCGATCGAGCGGCGCAAGGAAGTCCTGCAGCGCTGGCCGGCTTCGGTGGCGCTATACATGGTCGATGGCGCGGCGCCGGCCGAAGGCGCAACCTGGAAGAACCCCGATATCGCCGACACCCTCGAGCGCATCGCGAGCCAGGGCAATGACGGTTTCTACAAGGGCGAGTTCGCGACGAAGCTGGTCGATGCGGTACGCGCGGCCGGCGGCATCTGGAGCCTCGACGACATGGCCGCCTACACGGTCAGGGAGCGCGAGCCGATTTCGCTCGATTATCGCGGCTGGCGCATCGTCACCTCGCCGCCGCCGTCCTCGGGCGGCATCGCGCTCGGCGAAATGTTCAACATCCTGTCGGGCTACAACCTGGCCAAGCGCGACCGCGTGCACCGCATCCACCTCAACATCGAGGCGATGCGCCGGGCCTATCGCGACCGCGCCGAATACCTCGGCGATCCGGATTACGTGAAGATGCCGGTGGCCGAGTTGCTGAGCCCGCTCTACGCAGCCGGCCTGCGCGCCTCGATCCATCCGGACAAGGCGACACCGAGCGACCTGCTGCCGGGCTATATCCCGCCGGACGAGTCCGAGCACACCACGCACTATTCGATCATCGATGCCGAGGGCAACATGGCGGCGGTGACCAAGACCGTGAACCTGACCCTCGGCTCGGGCTTCGTCGTCGCCGGCACCGGCTTCGTGCTGAACAATGAAATGGACGATTTCGCCCTTTTGCCGGGCCAGCCCAACGCGTTCGGCCTGGTCGGCGGTGACGCCAATGCGCCGAAGCCCGGGCATCGGCCGCTGTCGTCGATGACGCCGAGTTTCGTGATCGGCAATGACCGCGTCGGCGTGATCGGCACGCCGGGCGGCAGCCGCATCATCACGATGGTGTTCGAAGGCATCCTCGCCTTTATCGACGGCGAACTGCCCGAGCAGGTCGTGGCCAATCCGCGCTACCACCACCAGTACCTGCCCGACGTCGTCTCGGCCGAGCCGAAGGCGTTCACGCGCGAGGAAACACGGGCATTGCAGGCCATGGGCCACATCGTCAACGATGCCGAGCGGACCTGGGGCCTGATGAACATGGTCAGCTGGGATCGCAAGACCAACACGCTTCACGCGGGCTCCGACCCGCGCGAGGAAATGAGCAGCGGCAAGGTACAGTGAGCGCATGAAACTCTGGTCGATCATCGGCAATTCGCAGCGCCTCGACGGCGGCGCCATGTTCGGCAATGCGCCGAAGGCGGTCTGGCAGAAGTGGATTCCGGCCGATGAATCCAACGCGATTCCGCTGGCCTGCCGCGCCCTGCTGGTCGAGGGCCTGGCCGGCAAGACCGTGCTGTTCGAAACCGGCATCGGCGCGTTTTTCGAACCGAAGCTGCGCGAACGCTATGGCGTGGTCGAGGCGAACCATGTGCTGCTCGATTCGCTCGCGGCGGCCGGCTTCGCGCACACCGACATCGACGTGGTCGTGCTTTCGCACCTGCACTTCGACCATGCCGGCGGCCTGCTCGCGGCCTGGCAGGAAGGCCAGTCGCCCGCGCTGCTGTTCCCGAATGCGACCTACGTGGTCGGTGCCGAACACTGGCAGCGCGCCTTGCATCCGCATCCGCGCGACCGTGCCTCGTTCATCGCCGAATTGCCGCAGCTGCTGCTCGACAGCGGGCGCCTCGAGATCGTCGAGGGCGCGCATTCGAAGGTGCTCGGCAAGGCCGTGCGCTTCGAGATTTCGAACGGACATACGCCGGGCCTGATGCTGGCCGAGATCGTTTCCGACGAGGGCGGCGTGGTGTTCTGCGCCGACCTGATCCCGGGAAGGCCCTGGGTACACCTGCCGATCACGATGGGCTATGACCGCTATCCCGAGCTGCTGATCGACGAGAAGCAGGCCTTCCTCGAGGACAAGCGCAAGCGCAACGTGCGCCTGTTCTTCACCCACGACACCGGATGCGCGATGGCCGAAGTGGAGCGCGACGAGAAGGGCCGCTACGGCACCCGCGACGAAATGCCGGCGCTGGTCGCCTGGCCACTGGCAGCCTGAGCGGTCGACGAACCCCTGAGCGGTCGACGAACCAACGAGAGGAGTTTTCCATGCGTGCAGCGATTCTGATCTTCCTGCTGGCCAGCAGCGGCGCCATCGCCCACGAAGAGGCCGGGGAGAAGGAAAAGGCCTTCGCCACGGCGCCGGTCGAGCAGACCGAGGCCGGTGCCGTCTACGGCGAACGCCTGCCGTCGCCGATGCCGGCGGCGGTCAGCATCGATACGGCGGCCGCCGACCTCGCCGAACATGCCGGCAAGCCGGCTGCGTTCAGCGGGCGCATCACCGAGGTCTGCCAGAAGCAGGGTTGCTGGGTGGTGCTGAGCGGCGAGAACGACACGTTCGCGCGCGTGACCATGCATGACCACGCCTTCGGCGTGCCCAAGGACTCGAAAGGCCCGGCGGTGGTCTACGGCACGCTCACGGTGAAGATGCTCGGTGACAAGGAGCTCGAGCACCTGAAGAAGGACGGCGCCAGCCAGGTCCGTTCGACCGAGCTGCAGATCGATGCGGTTTCGGTGCTGATCCCGAAGTCGGCCTGAGTGCCGGAGCCGAATCCGACTCGACCCACGAGGCCGCCTGATTGAAGCGAATCCGCCAGAACGCCATCGTCGTCTGCGCCGTGCTGCTGTTGCTGCTGGCCGTGTTCGCCGTTGACCGCTTGGGCGGCTGGCGCGGTTTCCTGCAGCCACCCGCAGCTCCCGAAGTCGCCATTTCGGTGCCGGCGGCATCGGTCGATCCGCTCAACGAGGGGCGCCTGGTCAGCGTGCAGGGCCGACTCGAGTCGGCGCAGGCACCGACCGACGCGCAACTGGGCGTCGAAGCGAATGATGCGGTCGTCCTGATCCGCCACGTCGAGATGTACCAGTGGCGGGAGGCCTGCGTCGACACCTCGTGCGTGCAGTCACCGGCATGGTCGGAGACCCTGATCGACGCCTCGGCCTTCCACGCGCAGGAAGGCCATGAAAATCCGCCGGCTTTTCCGTTCGAGTCGACGCGCTTCGATGGCGAGGGTATCCACGTTGGTGCCTTCCGGCCCGATCTCGAGCTGATCCTGGCCCAGGTCGAGCCGGTGGCACGGCCGCTGCGCCTCGAGGAGTTGCCGGCCAATCTTGCCGCGAGCGCCAGTGCGATCGACGGGCATATCTACCTCGGCAACGATCCGCTCAATCCCGTGGTGGGTGACCTGCGCATCCGCTATGCGATCATTCCGTCTGCTACGACGACCCTGACCGGAGTCCAGCGCTCCGATCGGCTCGTCGCCGCGGAGCCGAAGAATCCAATGTAGGAAGCAGGCATGCACATCACTGGAATCTATGCGGCACTGGCCGCGGCGCTCATCATCATCCTTTCTGCCCGCGTCATCGCGCGACGCCGGAGCGTGCGGATCGGTATCGGAGATGGCGGCGACAAGGAACTGGCCCTTTGCGTGCGTGCCCATGGCAATGCGATCGAATACCTGTCGATCGGCCTGATCCTGCTGCTGCTCGTCGAGATGAACCAGACCCAGCCGCTGCTCGTGCACAGCTTCGGCATCGCCCTGCTGGTCGGGCGCGTGATGCATGCGGTCGGTCTGTCGCGCAGCTCGGGTCCGAGCTTCGGCCGGGTCGGCGGCATGATCCTGACCCTGACCGTGCTGGGCTGCATGGCGGCCCTGCTGATCTGGCAGTTCGTGCTGCGCCTGACAGTCTGACCGCCGGCATCAACAACAAAGCGGCAACGCGCCGCCCGCCATCGAAACCCGCGCCACCCATTCGCAAAGTTCTTCCATGCGTAACGCTCTTGGATGCGTAACCCTCGTCGTAGGAGCGCCTTCAGGCGCGATGCTTTACGCCACCGTGCAGGAAGAGCATCGCGGCTAAAGCCGCTTCCTGCAACGAAGCGGGAACGCGTCGCCCGCCACCGAAACCCGCGCTACCCGTCCGCAACGAGCGTGCATGCGTAATGCTCCTGGATGCGTGATGCTCTTGGGTACGCAACGCATCTTGGATGCGTAACGCTTGTCGTAGGAGCGCCTTCAGGCGCGATGCTTTGCGCCATGTAGCGGGAAGGGCACCGCGGCCAAAGCCGCTCCCGGCAAAGGAACACAAGACCCGTAGGTTGGGATAAGCGCAAGCGCACCCCAACAACCGCCCGCACTCGATGAGCCAGCATGACGACGTTGGGGTTCGTTACGCTCACCGCCAACCTACAACGAAGCGGTAACGCGCCGCCCGCCATCGAAACCCGCGCCACCCATTCGCAGGCGCATTCGCGCCAAGGCCCGCAACTCGCCGCGCCCAGGTGGCCTCGCCACGCCTACTCGGCCTCGCCGCGCATGATGTTTTCATGTTCGAGGAAATACATGCCGGCGAACATCTTCGGGTCGACCGAATAGCCATCGGCCATCTTGCGCACCAGCCATTGGGCCGCTTTGGTGCGCGGGACTTCGTGCAGGGTGATGTCCTCGGTTTCGTCGCCGCCGCCGGCGTGCACGCGGGTCAGGTTGCGGGCCCTGACGAAGGCGAGGATCTCGTTACTCATGCCGGCCGAGGTCGGGCCGGCCATGATGAACTCGATTTCGGCCGCTTGGTAGCCGGTTTCCTCGATCAGTTCGCGGCGCGCAGCCTCGACCGCGCCTTCGCTGGCCGATTCGGGGTTGTCGCCGACCAGGCCGGCCGGCATCTCGATCGTCATGCAGTCGAGTGCGGGCCGAAACTGCTCGACAAACAAGACCTTGTCCTCGGCCGTCACAGCGATGATCATGACTCCGCCGCCCGGGTTGGTGCGTTCGGCATATTCCCAGCGCCCGCGCCGTTTCAGGCGTAGCCAGGTTCCATTGCAAAGCGTGACGGTTTCGGTCATCGTTATCGGCTCCATGAAACTTTCGCGGGCGCGGCGTGGTCTGCACCGCCTCATATCCCGCTAGCATCCAAGGTTGTACCGATGAATATCAAGCGATTGCTGTGTTGCCTCGCATTGTTGCTGGCTGCGCCGATGGTTCTGGCCGACGCGCCGGCAGCGGACATGCAGGGCAAGCGAGATGCCAGGACCTTCACCGAGGCGGAGGTCAATGCCATCACATCGCCGGCTGTCCTGCATCGCATGGTGGCCGGTTACGAGCGCATCGGCGACCAGCAGCGCCTGGCCTGGACCCTGGCCCGCCTCAGCGAGTTGAACCCCGATTCGGGCGACCTGCGCATGGCCCTGGCCCTGACCTACGCCAATCTCGGTGACAAGTCCAAGACCTACGACCTGCTGCTGAAGATGAAGGAGCAGGGTTATGGCGTCGACTTGAGCGACGATCCGCGCTTCGACAAGGTCCGCGGCACCGAGGCCTGGACCTATGTGGTCGACAACCTCAAGTCCAACCTCAAGCCGTTCGGTGAGGGCAAGATCGCCTTCGAACTGCCCAAGGGCGACACCCTGTTCGAATCGATCGCCTGGGATCCCAAGCGCGGCAAGTTCCTCGTCGGCAGCGTCCGCGAGGGCAAGATCTATCTGGCCGACAAGAACGGCAAGCTCAAGGAGTTCATCACCCCGGCTGACGGCAGCGGCCTCTGGAGCGTCTACGCGATGGCTGTCGATGCCGAGCGCGACCTGCTCTACGTCAACACGACCTCGGCGCTGTATTTCAAGGGTTTCCGCCAGGAAGACTTCAACAAGACCGGCATCTTCAAGTTCAAGCTGTCGACCGGCAAGCTGCTGCGCAAGTACCTGTTGCCCACCGACCAGGGCACGCGCAGCCTGTCCAGCATCACGGTGGGCAAGAACGGCAAGGTCTATGCGGCCGATGGCGTGCGCAAGGAGATCTACACGATCGACAACGACCAGCTCAAGCTGGTCGTGGCCAACCCGAAGTTGACCAGCATTCGCGGCCTGGCGGTCAGCGACGACGGCAACATCCTGTATTTCGCCGACTACGGCCTCGGCATCTTCGGCGCCGACCTCAAGGAAGGTACCGGCTTCACCCTCAAGCACGATCCGGCCCGCGTGGTGCTCGGCGGCATCGAGGGCCTGTACATGTACGACGGCACCCTGGTCGCGATCGAGAACGGCATCTCGCCGAAGCGCGTGATCCGCCTGTCGCTGTCCAAGGACGGCAAGAGCGTGACCCGCATGATGCCGCTGGACGTGGCCAATCCGGCCTTCTTCCTGCCGACCTACGGCACGGTTGCCGGCGACGAGTTGTACTTCATCGCCAACAGCCAGAAGGGCATGTACGGGCAGTACGGCGACCTCAAGGACGAAAAGAACCTGCAGCCGGTGCGCATCTTCCGCAGCAACCTGCGTTTCGCATGGAATGAAAGTGGTATCCCGGCGGGGCAGATGCTGCCGGCGCGCCGGGCCACGCCGGAAGAGGCCGCCGCCGCACGCGGCGCGCCGCCGCTGCTCGAGCGTCCGCCCGAAACCAAGCCTGCAGAATCGGAAGACAAGGGCGACTAAGCCGGCCCTTGCCGAAAAGCCCGGCCATCGCGCCGGGCTTTTTGTTGCGCCGGATTCAGCCCGCGGCGGCGATCTGGCGCAGCGCGTTCTCGAAGACTTCGGGCGCTTGTCCGCCCGAGATCAGGTGCCGGTCATTGATGATGACGGCAGGGACGGCATGGATGCCGGCATCGAGGTAGCGCTGTTCCTGCGTGCGCACCTCTTCGGCATATTCGCCGCTGTCGAGGATGGCCTGCGCGCGATTACCTTCGAGCCCGGCCTCGGCCGCGATGCGGACGAGGTTGGCGTGCGCCGAGATGTCCAGACCCTCGGTGAAATAGGCGCGCAACAGCGCCTGCTTGAGGGCGAGCTCGCGTTCGCCGCTTTCGAGCGCGGCCCAGTGCAGCAGGCGATGCGCGTCGAAGGTGTTGTAGATGCGATCGCGCTGGTTGAAGGTGAAGCCGAGCGCGGCGCCGCGGGCGCGGATCGCCTCGCGGTTGGCGGCCAGCTGCCCCGGCGTCGAACCGTATTTCTGCTGCAGGTGCTCGGCGATGTCCTGGCCTTGCGGGGGCATTTGCGGATTGAGCTCGAACGGCTGGAAATGCAGGTCGACTTCGACGCTGTCGGCGACGCGGCCGATCGCCTGTTCGAGCGACTTGAGCCCGATCGCGCACCACGGGCACGAGACGTCGGAAACGAAGTCGATCCTCAGCGCGGCTGGCGCGGTGGAGCGGGTCATGGCAACGACTCCTGATATTGTCCCGCCCAAGATTGGGGGCCATCGCCGGCAATCAAGCGGCTGGGCCTTCGGCGCGCGCGAGCACGGCCTGGCGCATCATTCGCAGGACAGCGTGAGATCGGATGTGCCGTGCCCCTCCGCCGAAACAGCACCGGCTACCGGCAACGCGACATCGGTCAAGGTTCCGGACTGCCGGCGATGCTTGAATGCAGGGCCGGACCGACACGGAGCGAGCGCATGACCATCCGCGAGGTGCGAAGCTTCCGTTCCTTCTGGCTGGCTTTCGGCTTGTACGGCCTGGCCCTGCCTGCGGCGGCAGCTTCGTTCTACATCGATCCGGTCAACGGCAGCGAAGCCGGCGACGGCAGCGCCTCGGCGCCGTGGCGATCGCTGCAGAGCGTGCTCGACAACGGACGCATCGAGTCGCGCGACTGGCCGTCGTATCCGTACACGGCCGGCATGTCCCTGGTTACGGTGAACGCCGGTGCGCCGGTCAAGGCCGGCGACACGCTCTGGCTGCGCGACGGCTACTACGGCGACGTCGTCGTCCAGCATCTCTACAACACGGCGCCGATCACGATCGCCGCGCAGGCCGGGCAGACCCCGCGGCTGCGCAGCCTGCTCGTGCAATCGGCGCAGAACTGGGTGTTGCGCGGCCTCTCGATCAGTCCTTCGCATGCGGCGGTGAATACCCCGACCACGATGGTGCGCATCAACGACCACAACTTCTTCGGCCCGACCTCGGACATCGAGCTGGCCGACAGTGAGCTGTTCAGCGTCGCCGATGCGTCGTCGTGGAACGCGCAGGACTGGATCGACCGCCCTTCGAGCGGCATCGACATCGGCGCCGCGCACATCAGCGTGCACGACAACCGCCTGCGCAACCTGCGCTTCGGCATCAGCGTCGGCGGTGCCGATGCAAGCGTGCGGCGCAACCTCATCGACGGATTTTCCGCGGATGGCCTGCGCGGACTCGGCGATCGCGGACTGTTCGAATACAACCGCGTGCAGAACGTCAAGGTCGGCGATCCGCCCGATGCCAACCACGACGACGGTTTCCAGAGCTGGTCGGTCGGCGCCGGCGGAGTCGGCACGGGCGAGGTGACCGGGGTGGTCCTGCGCGGCAACGTGTTCATCAATTCGACCGACCCGAACGATCCGCTGCGCAACAGCATGCAGGGTATCGGTTGCTTCGACGGCTTCTTCGTCGACTGGGTGGTCGAGAACAATGTCGTGATCACCGACCACTGGCACGGCATGAGCTTCTACGGCATGCGCGATTCGCGCATCGTCAACAACACGGTGATCGACATGAACGGGCAATCACCCGGCCCGCCGTGGATCATGGTGCACGCGCACAAGGACGGCCGGCCGAGCTCGAACATCGTCGTTCGCAACAACCTGGCTACCGACTATTCGCTCGACGCGACCAGCCTCGTCAGCGACCACAATGTCGAGTTCGCCTATGCGAATGCCGGCACGCTGTTCGTGGCGCCGCCGTACGATCTGCATCTCGTGGGCGCGACGAATGCCGTGGATACCGGCAGCGCCACGCTGGCGCCGACTATAGACATCGAAGGCGTGCCGCGTCCGCAGGGAGCTGGATTCGATCTCGGCGCCTACGAATGGCGCGTCGATGCGATTTTTGCCGACGGATTCGACGCGAACTGAGCGGGCCGCTTCAGCCGGCCTTGCCGCACCAACGCTTGCGACCCGCCGCATCGGGCTTTATGAAGCCGTCCATGTAATAGGCGAGCAGGGTGCGCCCGTAGGTCTCGTCGGATTTCGCCACCAGGGGTTTCGCATCGGCGAACCAGCCGTCGATGCAGGTCTTGCTGTCGGCTGCGCCGGCCGCGCATTCGAGCAGCCGGTCGAAGGCCTTGCGGTAGGTCGCGAATGCCGCCGGTTTCATCGGCGCGCCGTGGCCCGGCACCAGTCGTTCGAAGCGGACCTCCGACAATTCGCCGAGCGCGCGCTTCCAGCCTTCCGGGCAGGCCGAGTCGAACAGCGGCACGGGCAGGGTGACCAGATCGCCGGCGATCACGGTGCGTGTCGATGGATCGAACACCCAAAGATCGCCCTCGGTGACCGAATGCGCGCTGACATGCACTTCGAGGATGCGACCGCCGAGGTCGAGGCTCATCGATTCGCGAACCGGATCGGTCTCGGCGAGCTGGCGATCGAGCTCGAGCAGGTCCAGTTCGGCCTGGTAGCGCTTGCGTTCGGGCGAACCGGCGGCGAGGGTCGGCACGTAGGTTTCGAGCTGCTTGCGGTAGTCGGCATGGAATCCGCCCAGCGCGGTATCGAGCGAGGGATGCGCGTAGATGTGGAGGCCGGGCCAGCGCGCGCGGAACTGCGCATTGCCACCGATGTGGTCGAGGTGCCAGTGGCTGTTGATCACGCCGACCAGCGGCACATCGAGCCCGGCGACGAGGTCGATCAGTTCGCGGGTGTGGGCGTTGCCGCGCCCGGTGTCGACGACGACCGCACCTTCCTTGCCGCTTATGACCAGGCTGTTGCCATCGGGACTTTGATCGGCCTGCAACTGACCCGGCAGCAGGCTGATGCCGGCGGCGACCTCGATCGTGTCTGCCGCCAAGGCCGTTCCCGCATACGCGGTCGAAAGCATCAGTAGCACCAATCGGGCAAGCATGGAGGTACACATGACTACTTTTCTCCCGGTCACTGGTTGCTGGGGCTTGCAGGCAGTCGACAGGCTCGAGTATTCGGATCACGGGCTCGTGCCGATCCTGCCGCCGCCACCTCGGCGAATTAGGCGATTCGCACGCGGCGCTTGCGCGTGCTGAACGTCATGCCGGCAAGGGACCGCCGTGAAGAGAGCGCGCGTGCGCGGCACATAGGTCGTCCGGCACTCTGACTTCCAGCACGCGCCCGCCCTGTGACGACGGAAGAGTATCGGCGCGGTGGGGCGCGCAAGTGCGGCTGCCCCGGCGAAGGGGAGAGCAAGATGGCGAATCGGATGGTGTCGAAGCGGCGCACGTTCGGCCGCTCTTCGTGGCTGCATGCCTGCAATCGGGCCGGAGCCCTGCTCGCGCTGTGCCTGTGCATGGGCATGGAATCAGGCGCGTGGGCCACGAACGCGGCGCCGGACCCGCTGGAGGGCAAGTGGTGGGGCACGACCGGCACCGACCGCGAGCGCGTCGAGGTCGGCTTCGAATTCATTCGTGACGCGGAAGGCAAGCTGCGCATGCGCTTTACCCAGCCGATCACCAATGTGTTCGACTATGCGGACAGCTCCGAAATCGTCCGTGAAGGCGATCGCGTCAGCATCGAATCCTTCGCCCTGGCGTTGACCCTGAAGGGCGACACGCTGACCGGTACCTATCCGGGGCCGAGGAGCAAGGCGCTGCTCAGGCGGGTCGATGCAATTCCGACCGAGGCGCCGATCCCCGACGTGCCGACCGGGCCCGGACCGCTCTGGCAGACGCGCCTCGGCGGACAGGTGTTCGCGACGCCGGCGATTTTCGAAGGCGTCGCCTACATCGGCGGTACCGGCGGCGTGCTGAACGCCGTGGACCTGGCCAAGGGCGAGGTCAAGTGGACGTTCCCTTCAGGAGGGCCGATTTTCGGCGGCGTCGCCGTGGCCGGCGATGCCGTGTTCTTCGCCTGCGACAATGGATTCCTCTACAAGCTCGATCGCGCGACCGGCAAGCAGGTCTGGCGCTACGATCTCGGCGATGCCGATGTGCCGCGCGTACTCCCGCACCCATCGGTCTTCGACTGGGATTGGCAGGGCGCGACGCCGGCTATTGCCGATGGCACGGTCTATGTCGGTTCGGGCGAAGGCAGTCTGCACGCGGTCGATGCGGGCAGCGGCGAGCGCCGCTGGCGTTTCGCCACCAACGGCAAGATCCGCAATGCGGCGGCGGTCGATGGCGAGCGCGTCGTGTTCGGCAGCGCTGATCATTTCGTCTACGCGCTGGACCGCAAGACCGGTGCCGAACGCTGGCGCCACGATACGCGCGCCGACGTCAACGCGACGCCCCTGATCGACGGCGGGCGCATCTACATAGGCAATCGCGGCGCCGGTTTGTACGCGCTCGATGCGGCGAGTGGAACCGAAATCTGGCGGCTCTATTTCTGGGGCTCCTGGGTCGAGTCGACGCCGGTGATCGCCGAGGGTGTGCTCTACATCGGTTCGTCGGACCTGCGCCGGGTCAGCGCGATCGATCCTGCCGACGGCCACGTGCGCTGGCGCAGCGACGTGCGTGGCTGGAGCTGGGGTACGCCGCTGGTCGTCGGCGACAGGATCTACGCCGCAGCGGCCGGCGGCACGCCCTATTTCGTCAGGCATCTGGCCAGCCTGAGCACGCTCGACCGCAAGACCGGCCGCCTGCTCACGCGCTGGCCGTTCCCCGATACCGGCGGTCACCAATGGGGCATCGCCGGATCGCCGGTGCGCGACGGCGACCGCGTCATCGTCGCCACGATCGAGGGGTCGCTGTACGCGTTTCCAGTGCAGTAGCACAACGCGTCGCGGCCGGACTTGACGCACGCGCGTCGATGGCGTGCCATGGGCGCCTCGATCACAGAGGCGCCCGCTCGCGAGTCCTGGCGCCGGCGACGCGGCGCGAGGAGACCGACGTGTGTGGCCGATATTCGAGTTACTACACCTGGCGCGAGATCTGGGAATTCTCGGGTGGCCTGCAGCTGATCCTGCCGGCCGAGGATCCGCAGCCTGCCTACAACCTCGCGCCGACCCAGTCCGGCTGGGTGCTCGTCGCCGAGGGTGAGGGCAGGGCGCACGCCACGCAGATGCGCTGGGGTCTCATTCCGGCCTGGGCGCGCGATGCGAAGATCGCCTACAGCACGATCAATGCACGCGTCGAAACGGCGAACAGCAAACCGGCCTTCCGTTCGGCCTGGAAATCGCGCCGCTGCCTGGTGCCGGCGTCGGGCTACTACGAATGGCCCGGCGAGGGCAGGCAGAAGCAGCCCTATTACATCCATGCCACCGACGCGCCGGTGCTGATGTTCGGCGGGCTCTGGGAACGCTGGAGTCCCAAGGGTGGCGAGCCGATCGAGACCTACTCGATCGTGACGATGGATGCGGTCGGCGAACTGGCCCGCCTGCACGATCGCATGCCCCTGATGCTTCCGCCCGAGCTGCACCGCGACTGGATCGAGGGCGACGGCGAGCAGGCAACGGCGATCGCGCAGGCTGCGCCGCTTCCATCGCTGAGCTGGCATGCGGTCGGCAAGGCGGTCGGCAACGTGCGCAACCAAGGGCCGCAGCTGATCGAGCCGATCGCGGAAACCGGCATTGCCCACGACCCATGATCCGGGCGGCGCTTCGCGCGCTCGCTCAAGGCGGCGGTTCGTCGCCGGCGGATTGAATGAAGTGGCCCAGGCTCGTTTCGCGGATCGTGAATGATTCGCAGGCCTCGTCCAGTGCGTTGTATTCGAGCAGGAATTCGTCGAGGAAGGCCTCGTGCAGCTGCTTGCTTTGCCACCGATCGATGGTGACGAACCTGAGCGGATTCGCTTCATCCTGCAGCAACCAGGTTCCGAGGTAGCCCTCGGCGCGCTGGAACAACCTGGCCCATTCGCCTTGCGGCCCGCAGTAGCGAATGAATTCGGCGAGCGACTCCGCGGCAACCTCGAATTCCCAGACATAGGCATAGTGCTTCTGGTGCGCCATCAGATGCAGGTTCTCCACTGGCGAGAGGGCGGGAGCGGTCGGGATGGAACTGGCGAGGCACCGCCTGCATCGACAGTCGGAAACCCGACCGCTCCCTCAATTCTGGATCCGGATCTGGATCGGATAGTAGGCTCCCGAAAGGTCGGCCGCATCCCACAGGTAGGTTTCGTTGCCATAGCTCGGGTGGCTTTTCAGGCCCGAGGGCGTAGTCGCCTGGACGAAGATCTCGTAGTCGCCGTTGGCGAAGTCCCGTGTATCGAACGGGCGCGTGTAGCGGCCTTGCGGAGCCGGCACGTCACGTGCCGTGTCGAGGCTCATGACCGCAGTGCCAGGGGGTGTGCCGGCGCCGGCCGGACGCAGAAAGACCTCGATCCGGCTGATGCCGGTCGTGCCGCCGGTGCTCCAGACCTCGGTGCTGGCGACCGGGAAGACCATCAGCTCCGGCGCCCAGTTCGCGTAGCTGTGGTTGCCAACGACCATGGTCAGCGGCACGACGCCGCTGACACTTATGCGCGTCGGCGGGACATCATGGATCAGGTGTTCCTCGTCGATCTGGGTACTGCCGATCTGCTCGAAGCGCGCCGGCGGCCCGAGCCTAGGCAGCTCGCTGTGCAAGGGGAACGGATGGATCGCGGCCGGTGGCGTGTAGGCCGGCGCGCTGCCGGGCGGATAGAACACCTCGAGATGCACGTCGATGATGCCGGTATTGTCGGCGAAGAACTGGAACTGGTTGTCGCCGATCGCGAGGGGTGAGCCGCCGCCCTGGACGAGGTCGCCGAGCTTGATCCGAACCGTGCTCGGCACGGCCCAGTCGAGCAGCTCGGGGACGTTCGGGACGCTGTTGTTTCCGCGCGGCGGCAAAGGATGGCTGGCACCGCCGTTGACCGTGAGGTGATCGCCGGCAACGAGGTTGAAAGAAGAATAGTCGCCCATCTGGTAGGTCCACACGAGCCAGGCTTCCGCAGTGGCTCCGGGCTGGGTCGGACGCAGGTCGTCGGGGACATCGATGGTGAATGTCGGAAACTCGGAATTCCAGCGACTCGATTTCTGGTAGTCGGTGCCGGCGATGCGGGTCACATAGTTGTGCACGCTGCGCGGTTCGACCACCGGGCCGTCGAATCCGAAGTTGTCCCAGTGCACGAGGTAGTAAGGATTGGCGTCCTTCGGCGTGTTGTAGCCGAAGGCGATCCAGAGCGGCTCGTAGTCGCCGGCCGCGAGCGTCCACGGCGAGAACGGCGCGTCGATGACGCTGCGCCCGTCGATGCGCACCTCGATGCCGTCGGTACCGACGCGCACGTCGAAGGCGCGACGCACGTTGGATACGGCCTGGCGTCCGGCGGCTTCCATGTCGACAGAGGCGATCTGGTGCGATGCGCCGTCCATGCCGATCAGGTTGACGCTGAAGGTCTGGAATTGCGAGCGCAAACGCAGCATGCCGGCCGGCAGGCCGGTGGCGCCTTCCATGTCGAAGAAGTCGGCATGGCCGGTGACGTCGGTGTGCACCGGGTTGAGATCGAGATACCAGACCGAACGCGGGCTCAGCGGACTGTCCATGTCGAAGACGATGCGCCGGCGCACGCCGTTCTCGATGCGCAAGGGCTTGCGGAAGCGCTGCGAGGTCTGCGACTTGTCGCCGGTGTTGTCGACGCGCGTGCCGTTGAGCGAGTGCACGTGGAACTGGTCGTTGATGAAGAACAGGTTGAAGCGCGGGTCGGTCGAGGTGACCGTGGCGTTGTTCCACAGGGTTTCGTCGGCTGGCCCGAGCGGCAGGTTGAAATCGTCGAAGTAGGTCATCGAGGTGCGCAGCGCATTGACGCGCGTGGCATCGCCGCCATTGAACAGCTGCTCGTTGGCGTAGCTGGTGATCTCGCCGAGCGAGTCGATGCGCTGCACGCGCACGCGATACGCGGAATCGTTGAGCAGCGGCTGGATCTGCACGCGGCGATTGCCGGTGACCAGCCAGCGCGTCGCGCTGACAGCGGCGTTGGCATGCTCGTGTTCGCTGAGGCAGCCGATCGCGCCGTCCTTCAAGGCTGGCGCAGGCGGGGCGCCGAGCGGCGGCGCCGGCTGGCCCTCGGGCCACCAGCTGACGAGGAAGCCGGCCGGATCGGTTCCACTGCCATCCATCGTCCACCACTGGCCCCAGGCGTTTTCGCCGTCGTAGTCCATCTCGAGCGTGGCAACGCGATCGTCGCGCAGGATGTTCACGGCAGGGGCCGGTTCGAGGGGCTCGAAGCCGGAGCGGAAGATCGACTCGGCCAGGGCCAGCGGCGCGGCCAGCAACAGCCCGCCGCCAAGCCAGAGGATGGCAGCACGCGTAGGACACAGGCGCGAGGCAAGATCGGAACAGGCACGATGCAGGGTCATCGGCAGTATCCGGCAGTTTCAGCGCGATGAGTCTAGGCCCGCGCTGCAACCTGAAACGAGCGTCTTGTCACATCTGCGCCGGCTCGGCCCGACAAGGCCATGGTTCCGTCGGTGAATCGACTATCGGGGACAGAGGGCCGCCTGGTCGGCGTCAGCGAACCGGGTCCAGCCGGCTGATCGTGCGATCGAAGCGCGGCTTCCAGTTGGCCTTGATGTCGGCGGAGACGAGGATGCGGCCGGCTCGGCCGATCAGCAGCTTGCGCGGGACGAAGCCGATGAAGCGCGAATCCTCGCTGTTGTCGCGATTGTCGCCCATCATGAAGTACTGGCCGGGCGGCACTTCGACCGGGCCGAAATTGCTGGCCGGATTGCGCGTCGGCAGGAACTGCACGGCATGCGGATGGCCGGTCAGATCTTCAGTCGCACGCGTGGCCTCGACATAGCGGCCGTAGCCGATCGGCTCGGTTACCTGGGTCAGGTCGCTGTAGTCGACCGCTTCGTTGTTGATGAAGAGCCGGTTGTCGCGAAGTTCGACGGTGTCGCCGGGTACCGCGACCAGGCGCTTGATCAGGCGCGTGCCGTCCTTCGGCGAGGAAAACGTCACGATGTCGCCGCGCTGCGGCTCGCCGAGCCGCAGCAGCGACACGTCGGTCAGCGGGATCTTCAGGTCGTAGGCGAGCCGGTTGACCAGGACCACGTCGCCCTCGAGGATGGTCGGGCGCATCGAACCGGTCGGCACCGGATTCCAGTCGGCGATGGCCGTGCGGAACAGGCCGAGGCAGAGGATGAAGAGCAGCAGTCCGCGATTGTTTCTGATCCAGTTTTTCATCGAAATTTCCCGCCTGGTTGAATGCCACTGACCGCTGCCATCGGAAGAAAGTTTCCCGGCATGGGCGTCAGCACGACACGTTGCGGAGTTTGAGTTTCGTGCCGACCGCGGCGATCGACTTGATCGCCGGGATCAGTTCGCGGCCCAGTTCCGTGAGGTCGTATTCCGCCGATGGCGGCGATGAGTCGATCAGCCGGCGCACGACGATGCCGCGCGACTCGAGCTCGCGCAGGCGCGCACTGAGGACGCGCGCGGAGATTCGCGGAATGTCATGGCGCAGTTCGCCGAAGCGACGCGGCCCGCCGCTCAGGTACCAGATCACGTTCGGCGCCCAGGCGCCGCGCAGCATCGCCATGCACTCGGTCAAAGGGCAGGTCGGTGGAAGCTCGACGCGGGATTTGCGCAAGGGAAGCGCCATGCTCGTGGTCTTGAGGTTAGCTGGTAACCAAATGGATATCACAAATGGTTGGTTACTGCCAGATAGGTGGTATCCATTGGATACCAAACGCGGCTACCATCTCCGCTCACGATCCATGTGGAGCCGACCATGAATACCCGTCCAGCCTGCAAAGTCGCGGCGCGCCTCGGCATCGACCACCCGATCGTGCAGGGCCCGTTCGGCGGTGGCATGTCGACCGTCGAACTGGCTGCCACCGTGTCGCGCCTCGGCGGTCTCGGCTCCTACGGCGCGCACGCACTGGCGCCCGAACGCATCAGCGAGGTCACGGCCGAGATCCGCGCGCGGACCGATGCGCCCTTCGCCATGAACCTGTGGATTTCCGATCACGATCCGGGAGGCCAGAGCCTGAGTCCGGAGGCTTTCGATCGCGTCTACGCGCTGTTCGAGCCGTGGTACCGCGAACTCGGCGTCGACAAGCCCGAGATGCCCGCGCACTACCACGCCGACTACGCTTCCCAGATCGACGCCTTGCTCGAGGCGCGTCCGCCGGTCTTCAGTTTCGTCTTCGGCATTCCCGACCGGCGCGTGCTCGACGAATGCCGGCGGCTCGGCATCGTCACGGTCGGTGCGGCGACTTCGATCGCCGAAGCCGAGGCGCTCGATGCGGCGCGGGTCGATCTGATCGTCGCCACCGGCGCCGAGGCAGGCGGACATCGCCCGTCCTTCCTGCAGCGCGCCGAAGACTCGCTTATCGGCACCTTCGTCCTGGTCCAGCTGGTCGCCGACCGGGTCGGCGTGCCGGTCATCGCCGCCGGCGGCATTGCCGATGCGCGCGGCCTGCGCGCGGTGCGTGCGCTTGGCGCCGACGCTGCGCAAATCGGCACGGCCTTCCTGGCCTGCGAGGAATCGGGCGCGCACGAGGCCCATCGGCAGCGGCTGTTCGGGCCCGACGCGCGACAGACGACGCTCACGCGCAGCTTCACCGGTCGGCTGGCGCGCGGCCTGCGCAACCGCTGGACCGAGCAGATGGGCCAGCGGCCCGAGACGCTGCCGCCGTTTCCCGTGCAAGGCTGGTTCGTTTCGAAGCTGCGCGCGGCGGCGATTGCCGCCGGACGCGAGGATCTGATCTCGCTGTGGAGCGGACAGATCGCCCCGAACCTGCGCCATCGTCGCGCCGCCGACCTCATGCAGGCACTGATCGCAGACTGATATCCCGGCCGGGCCCGGACATCGATCCGCGCCCGGCATTCCCACCCCAGCAAGGAGTTTCCATGAAGCTGTATTACTCACCGGGCGCCTGCTCGTTGTCGCCGCACATCGTCGCCAATGAAATCGGCATCCCGCTCGAACTCGAGAAAGTGGACACCAAGACCAAGCAGACCGAGCACGGCAGCGACTACCTCGCGATCAATCCGAAAGGCTACGTGCCCGCCTTGCGCCTCGACGATGGCGCCCTGCTGACCGAGGGTCCGGCCATCGTCCAGTACCTGGCCGACCAGAAGCCCGGCTCGGGTATCGCCCCGGCCAACGGCACCCTGGCCCGCTATCGCCTGCAGGAAATGCTCGGATACATCAATTCCGAACTGCACAAGACCTACAGCCCACTGTTCAATCCGAACACCACCGAAGCCGTGCGCGCGGATCGCGAAGCCTACCTGGGCAAGCGCTATGCGCTGATCGAGCAGACGCTTTCGGGCCAGCCGTTCCTGCTCGGCGACCAGTTCAGCGCCGCTGACGCCTACCTGTTCACGGTGACCAACTGGGCCCGCGTGCTCAAGCTCGACCTCTCGGAATTTCCGAACCTGATGGCCTTCCAGAAGCGCGTCGCGGAGCGCCCGGCTGTCCAGGGCGCCATGCGCGAAGAGGGGCTGATCAAATAGTTGCCCGCTAAACGAATCGAGAGCGGAATCCGCGGGATTCCGCGCTCGACGGTTTGCCGTCGGCCTGGTGGAATCTCAGGTCTTCGCCATGCGTTGCAGGCGCGCGCCGCACTTTCGCAACGCGGCGCGCAGCTCAGCTGGTTTCCGCACCTTGAACTCGAACGGCAGCCGCGCCAATTCGCGGGCGAACCAATCGAGATCGTCGGCTTGCGCATGCAGAAGCACGCCGGTTTCCTCGGCTTCGAAGATGCCAATCGCCTCGAAGGACTCGCGCCTGGCGCTCGCCAGATCCGTCGCCAGCCAGACTTCGATGGCATGGGCGCGCGGCAGGCTGGCAATCGACTGGCTCAGCCAGGCCAGGGCATCGAATCGATGCGGGCGTCCGAAGCTGATCGGCAACGCTTCGCCGGCTTCGATGCGGTCGAGTCGGAACGAGCGCAGGTCGCGCCGAAGATGGCAATGACCCACGGCGTACCAGCGGCCGCCTCGCCAGGCCAGGCCGTAGGGATCGAAATCACGCTGCGTGCGGGTGCCGTCCGCGCTGCGGTAATGCAAGCGGACGCGTTGCCGCGTTTGCGCGGCAGAACTCAGAAGCCGCAGGGCGACGTTGTCGGTTTCATGCACTCGTGAGGAGGGCGAGAGATCGAGAGCCACGGTTTCATCGATGGCGCGCAGGCGCCGGTTCAGTCGGACCGGCATCACGCGTTCGAGTTTGGCCTGCGCACTGGCGATCGAAGGGGCAGCGTCGGCGAGGCCGAGACTGCGTGCCGCCAGCAGGCCGACCGATAGCGCCAGCGCCTCATCGTCGGTGAACATCATCGGCGGCAGCTTGAACCCGGCGACCAGGGCATAGCCGCCGAAGCGACCGCGATCGGCGGTGATCGGAATGCCGAGTTCCTCGAGAATGCCGATATAGCGGCGCACGGTGCGCACGTCGACATCGAGCTTTCGCGCCAGTTCGGATCCGCTGATCCGGCCCTGTGTCTGCAGCAGCTCGAGGGCAGCGAGGACGCGCGTCGTGGGTCTGTCCATGAACCCATTCTAGGCTCGAATCAGGACGGGAATCGACCTGATTGAACGCGATGATGGCGGCCGTGGGCAGCCCGCCCGCAGCCATTGGAAAGCCAATGTACCCAGCCATTCCAGGATTCGGCAGCAGCGTGCGTGGCGCACTTGCCATGGCGCTCGTCACGTTCGCCGCTGTCGCGCCTGCCCAGGAGATTCAAGCAATGAACGAGTCACCCACCGCTTCGACCCGCGTTTCCGAGACAGCGCTGGTCGAACTTCGCCAGTACACGCTTCACCCGTACAAGCGCGATGTGCTGATCGACCTGTTCGAGCATGAGTTCGTCGAGAGCCAGGAAGCCCTGGGCATTCGACTGATCGGGACATTTCGCGACATGGCGAATGCCGATCGCTTCGTCTGGCTGAGGGGGTTCAAGGACATGCCGAATCGCGCCGATGCATTGCAGGCGTTCTATTCGGGTCCGGTCTGGCAGGCCCACCGCAACGCAGCCAATGCGACCATGATCGATTCCGACAATGTCCTTTTGCTGCGCAGTGCACGGTCGGGGAGCGGCTTCCGGATCGATTCTCGAGCGCTGGCACCGCGCGATGCGACTCGGATTCCCGCAGGTCTGGTCGAGGTGCGGACCTACTATTTCGACACCGAGCCCGGCGCGGATGAACTGCGATGGATCGACGCCTTGCAGCCAGCTCGGGATGCGGTTGGCGCGAGCCTGCTTGCCGTGATGCAGAGCGAATCGTCGCCGAACAATTTTGCGCGCCTGCCGGTCCGTGAAAACGAACCCGCGCTCGTCGTCTTTTCGCAGTTTCGCGATCTGCATTCCCATGCCCGCTATCTCGACGCGCTGGCGGCATCGCCGCAATGGAAGCGGGCCGAGGGCGCGCTATTGCGCATTGCGCCGCGGGCGCCGGACATCCTCGAACTCGAGCCCACCGCACGCTCGCGGTTGCCGTATTGATGGCCCGGGATCTCGATCGACAGATCGATCCCTCGATTCGGAAAAACTCGATCGGAGCATGCCGACATGTTGCAGACTGCGGATCTGTGGTTGTTCTTCGCGATGGTGCTCGGAGTCATCCTGTTGCCAGGCCTCGACATGGCGTACGTCATGGCGAACTCGCTGGTCGGTGGCTGGCGCCGCGGGCTTGTCGCCACCGCCGGGGTGGTTGCGGGAGGCGCCTGCCACGTCGTTCTGGCCATGCTCGGCGTGATGACCCTGCTGCGCGTCGTTCCGGCAGCCTTCAACGCGATGCTGGTCGCAGGCGCGGCCTACATCGTGTGGATCGGCTGGTCGCTGCTGCGCAGCCGGGCGACGGTTGGTGAATTGCCGACCGTCGAGGCACCTTCGTTGCTCACGATCTTTTGCCGCGGCATGTTCACCTGCCTGCTCAATCCAAAGGCGTATCTGTTCATGCTCGCGGTCTTTCCGCAGTTCCTCAGGCCAGAACTTGGAACGCTGGGATCCCAGGCCCTGCTTCTCTGGATGATCATCGCGGCAACGCAGGTTGCGATCTACGGTGGCATGGCCCTGGCCGGCAACCGGCTGCGAAAATGGCTCGGGGCGCGGCCCCAGGCCGATGCCTGGCTGGCTCGCGGCGTCGGCGTCGTTCTGCTCGCGGTCGCGTTCTCGACGGCGTGGGCGGGTTGGACCTGACCGCGATGGGCCCCTTGCTCAGACTGCGTAGTATTCGAACTCGAATTCGGCCTGGCCGCCGACGGGACCGCGACCAACTTGATCCACGCCGACGGTTTCCAGATTCGACGTCGCACTCAGCCAGGCCCTGCCGGCCAGGGATCGGACCAGGCCGGGATTCGTTCCAGCGAATCGAGCCAGCGGACGATGTTCGGGAAATCCTGCATCGGCATTTCCGATTCGCGCCAGTGGCAGGCCATCGAGGCGAGCTGGAAGTCGGCGATGGTCAGGCGACCGCAGGCCACGGTATCGCGGTCGGACAGATGCTCGTCGAGTACCTTGGCGTAGCGCCTGAAGCCGCCGACGTGATTCTGCAGCGACGCGGAATCGGGCGGACCGAGGCCGAAGGTCGCCTTGACCACGTGCTCGAAGTAGAACGGTGCGACGGCGGTTTCCCAATGGCCAAGATCCCACGATATCCAGCGCAGGACTTCGACCTGTTCGGCGGGATCGTGTGCCGGCCACATGTCGGAGCCCTGCTTGATGCACAGGTGCGCCATGATCGCCGCCGATTCCCAGAGAGCGAGCGGACCGTCGACGAGGGTCGGTGCCTTCATGTTGGGATTGAGGGCGATGTATTGCGCCGACCGATGCTCGGCGTTGCTCGCGTCGAGCTTGATGAACTCCGCCTCCACGCCGAGGTGTTTGGCGAGTGCGAGAACGCGTCGCGGCGCCTGGGCCTTGATCCAGTAAATTTGCACGAAATGCTCTCCTGCTGCTGGGGTGTAACCTTGCCGACGAACGGGAGGGCGCCGGAAAGACATCGATCGGGCGACACTCAGGCGGGATCGTCCTGGTCCTTGTCGGAAGACTTCCGGTGCTTGTCGAGGACGCCGCGCAGGAGCTCCCTGAGCAGGGCTTCGTTGCGCTGGCGCGACGAGCGCGCGTTGTCTGGAGAATCGTCGTTGCCAGCCGATTCGGAAATGCCTGCGCCGAGCAGGTCGACGATCGCGTTCGGATCGACCTTGAAGCGTGGCTTGCCAGCGCTGCCGCTCAGGCGCACGCCGATGCCCCGGTTGGCCGAGCGGCCGAAGGCCCGGTTGAGCAGGCTGGCCAGGCCGATCGCGTCATCGCCGGAGGTCACGGCCTCGTCGAGGACCAGGCGAAGGCGCCCGTCGAGTGAGCGGTCGGGTGCCATCGTGGCGTAGCCGCGCAGGCTGCCGAGGTCGACGATTTCGGCCGAGAGCGGATCGGCGGTGATTCCCGGCCTGCCGATGGCCAGGGTCGCCTCGGCACTCTCGATCACGGTATCGGGCGGTGTACGGATGCCGGCCAGGGAGAGCGCTGCGCCGAGCTTCGAGCCGAGGCTGAAGCCGGCCAGCACGACGTCATGTAGCGAGACCGGACCTTGGATCGAAAGCTCATCGAGCGATCCTGTGGCGACGAGATCGAAGTCGAGCTGTCCGCTGCGCAATCGCGATTTTTCCGGAACGACCACGCCGAACGCGGGCAGGATCGACTGCAGTTCATCGACCGCAAGCTGGCGGCCGCGAACCTGCAGATCGAGCTGCAGGGCGCCATCTCCGCCTTCGAATCGGCCCTCGACATCCATCTGCGCGGCGCCAGCGCGGATCGTGGTCTTGCCGATGCGCCCCTCACGAGCCTGCAGGTCGAAATCGGTCTGGTAGTCGACGACGATCGACTGCGGCGAGGGCGAGCCGGCGGCAACCAGCTGCAGCTGCCGCACCTCGAAGGTTCCGGTGGCGCGCAGGATGCCGTCCGCGGAAACGATGCGACTGTCAGCGTCAATGCTGCCGCCGACGCCACTGTCGGCCCTCATGAAACCGCCGGCGACCAGATCGAGATCGCGCAGCTGCAAGCGGGCGTCGAACGGCGTTCGCGATGCATCGTTCCGGTCCCAGGGGCCGAACTGGCCTTCGAGCTCGAGCGCACCCGCGCCGTTCGGCTTTGCGCTGATCCGGAATGGAAAGCGCTCGCTGCGGCTGAAGTCGCGCGCCAGCAGCTGCACGGCGCGATAGCGGCGCTCACCGATGGAAGGTCGATCGACAATGACTTCGCCGTCGTTGACGCGAAGGCTGTCGATGCGAACGGTCGAGTTCGGCGGTGTCTGGCCGCCTGGCGGGGAGGGGCGCTTGCGGACATGGGCCAGGCTGGCGAAATTCCAGCGTCCCGAGGAATCCTGGCGCAGGGCCACGATCGGGTGATCGAGGGTCAGCGAGGCGATATGGACCTCGCGATGCACGAGCAGCGGCCACAGGTACACGCCGACCCGGATCGCGCCAGCACTGACGAAGGACTCGTCGCTGAAGGCCGGATCCTCGTCGATGCGAAAGTCGTCGGCCTCCAGTGAAGCGGTCCATGGCGAAACGCGCAACTGGCCGAGCGACACCGGGCGCCCGAGGGTATCGGCCAGGGCATCCTCGATCTGCGGTCGAAAGCGGTTCGCATCGAACGAGAACAACAGGCCGGCGGCGAGCAGCAGCACGCCGATCACGAACACCATGATGCCTTTCGAGAGTCGTTTCATCTGCGCATCCTCAGCGCTTCTTATGGCGGTGCGGGCAGGGCCAGTCAAGCCATCGGGTATCCGGGCGGCGCAAGGTCGGGGATCCGGTCGCATGCCTTGCACGCGGCCCACATTTGATAGAGTTGCCGGCGCCATGAAAGGCTTCCTCCCTGCCGTCGTCGCCTGCGCGATCGCCGCGCTCCCAGATACCGTCACCGGTGGCGTGTTCCTGACTCTCTGGATATCGCCGTTCGCATTCGGCCCGCACGGCGTGCGCAACGGCATGCTGGTGATGCTCGTGGAGTTCGTGCTCGTGCATGCCACGGTCATGCTGCCGGTATTGGTCGCGGTGATGCTGGCCGGGCGCGACACTCGCCTGACGCGCGCACTCGCGGTCGCTGCACCAATCGGCCTCTATCTGCTGTTCATCGCCGCCCTGTCGCATGCATTCGATGCGTGGTGGCCGTACCTCGCGTTCGGCTGGTTGCTGTTCGGCAAGTTCGGCCCGTCATTCGCGGCGCGTGCGTCCTCGCAGGAAACGGATATGAACGAGTTCGCCATCTGGGGCGTGTCGGTGCTCGCATTCCTCGGCGGTGCGTTTGCGACGACCCTGTTGCCGCTGCCGGCGCTGGGGCTCTCCGGAATGAAACCCTCCACGCTGGGCCTGCCAGCCGGCGCCAGCGGGATCTGGATCGATGAGCCGTACCGGGTCATGGCCTTCGGCGCGCTCTACTTCTTCCTGCTCGCCTTCGCCAAGTGGAAACTCTGCAAGCCCGAGCGCTCGGTGCAACAGCGGCTGCGCGCGATGCGTCGGGCCGGCCCGCGGGCCTGAATTTCGCGGCAGTGGCCTCAGTCGGTTTTCGGGACATCTGTGTTCCGGGATTTCGACGTCGGCGCCGAGTACTGGTCGATCACCGCTTCGATGGCATCGCTGCGGACCCTACCTTGCGGCTGTCCGAGGACATGAACAGCTCTTCGTCGATGCGCTGCTCGCGATGGAACAGCGCATTCATTTCCGACTTCGGCCTGTTGGCCTTGCGCAGTTGTGTGCGCGTCCTCTGGGACTCGCGCAGAGGTTCCTCGAATTCGGCTTTCGGCCACGGCGTCGGCAACGGAGTCCCCGGAGTGATCCGCTTGCGCCATTTCAGGCGGGCCGGATCGCGCATCGCGGTGACGTTCGGTTCCCACGGTTCGCAGCGCTCAGCAGATGCATGCCTGAACAAGTGCGGGTGGCCAAGGGAAGGCAGGCCAGCGCAGATCTTCGAACTTGCTTCGCAGCGAACGCGATGGAACTCAGGGTGAAATTCCTTTGATCGGGCCGATCCGCGCCGGGTCTCCGGCAGACCAGATTGCGTCTGCGCGACCGATGATGTTGGCCCGCGGCACGTACCCCCAGTAGCGGCTGTCGCTGCTGTTGGCCCGGTTGTCTCCGAGTACGTAGTAGGAGTCCGCGGGAATGACATTGGCCGCCTGGTGGGCAAGCGCAGTCTCCGTCTGCTCGTCGTCCGATGCGGCGGCAGGGCTTTCGGTCTCGCGATCGAGCCACAACTTGTCATCGCGGATCGCCACGCGATCTCCAGGAATGCCGATGACGCGCTTGATGTAGACCTGGTCCGGATTCGGCGGGTAATTGAAAACGATGACGTCGCCTCGTTGCGGGGCGGCGGTCCGATAGACCCAGGTGCGCACGACCACGATATCGCCTCGTCGAATCGCGGGCGCCATTGCGTTGTTCGCGATGGTGTAGGGTACGAAGCCAAGAATCCGCGCGCGCGGATCGTAGCTGGCGGTCTTGAACGGGTTCACCACGAGCATGATCGCCGCGGCCAGCAACATGAGAACGCTGAGCCACAACAGAGCCCGGAGCCAAGCTCGCCCTGGACGGGATGAGCGGGAGAGTTGCGGACTTGCGGAATCCATTTCGACCGATCCGGCGGTTTCCATCGATCGTCCGATCTTAGACCAGCGCGCTTCCGGGTGACATGCTCGTTCTTTCGGCGGCCGGCAACCGCGCTAGCGAAGCTTGCCGAACCGGTAGTGCGCAACCAGCCACTCGCTGCCGCCGGCATAGCCGAACAGTTCGGCGCAGGCCATCCAGAACATGCGCCAGCGCTGGTGCCAGAGCCGGGCCTGGTGCGGCCCGTAGGCTTGCTCGAAGACCTGCATAACTGCGTCGCGATTGCGGTCCTGGTTGGCGAGCCAGGCATTGGCGGTCTTCTCGTAATGCGTGCCGGGCAGCAGCCAGCGCTCCTCGATGGCGACGTCACGCTGGAAGTGCAGCAGGGTATCCGCGGCCGGCATCAGCCCGCCGGTGAAGAAGTGGCGCCCCATCCAGTTGTCCTCGCCCTGCGTCTCGAACGGATAAGCCAGGGTCTTGTGGCAGAAGATGTGGACGAACAGCTTGCCACCCGGCTTGAGCCATGCGCCGACGCGCTGCAGCAGGTGCTCGTAGTTGCGCATGTGCTCGAACATCTCGATCGAGACGACGCGATCGAAGCGGCCTGCGTCGAGGCTCAGCAGGTTGACGTCGGTGGTGACGACCTCGACATTGGCCAGGTCGCGTTCGCGGCAGCGCGCTTCGATGAATTCGCGTTGCGGCCGCGAATTGGAGACCGCGGTGATCCGCGCATTCGGAAAGCGCGCGGCCATCCACAGGGTCAGCGAGCCCCAACCGCAGCCGAGCTCGAGGATCTGCTGGCCATCGGCGAGTTCGGCGCGCTTGCCATAGAGGCCGAGCATGCGCGCTTCGGCGGCATCGAGGTCGGGCGTCGAATCGTCCCAGTAGCAGGCGCTGTACTTGAGGTGATGGCCGAGGCAGAGCCTGAAGAAGGCTGGTGGCAGTTCGTAGTGCTGGGTGTTGGCGGCATCGGTCTCGATCGCGATCGGGCTGGCGCGCAGTTCGTCGATGCGCGCGCGCTGGCGTTCGGCGCTCGCTTCGATGCCGCCGACCGTCTCCTCGCGCAGCCGCGCCGCGCACATGCGCCGGATGCCGAGACGCAGCAGCGCGTCGGGAAGCCGGCCGCGCTCGGCCCAGCGGGTCAGCAGGCTTTCGCGCTCGATTGGGGCTTCATTCCGGTGGCCTGGGTTGGTCAGGGTGTCGGCTGTCATGTCGTGTCCTTGATCACGTTGCAATCGATATGCAACGAAAGTGGAAATTGTTGTTGGCGTGGCGTGGCATGGCATGGCGTTGCGCCCAGCCACCCGTTGGCGCAATGCGCCGTTGGGGTTCGCTTGCGCTCACCGCCAACCTACCTGGGGTCCCTTGATTTGCGCGGGAACCACGGAATCAGCGGGCTCGTCGTGCGCTGGTAGTCGCGGTAGTCGTCGCCGCGCGAGCGCAGGGCCTGGGCCTCGGTATAGGGAATGCCGGTCACCCAGTACAGGGTGCAGAGCATCAGGGTCGGGCCGACCAGACTGGCGAGGACCCAGCCTGTTCCGCTGCCAACGGCCAGCGCGACGTAGGCGAACCAGTGCAGCCATTCGAAGAAATAATTCGGATGGCGCGAATAACGCCACAGACCGCGCCTGCAGGTCTTGCCCTTGTTCGACGGCTCGGCGCGGAACGCGGCCAGCTGGCGGTCGGCGACCGATTCGCCGGCCAGGGCGATGGCCCAGACCAGCACGGCGAGGATGCTCCAGGGCGTCCAGCCTGCGACCGGATTGTGCGCGGCGATCCAGAACGGCAGCGAGAACAGCGCGGTGAGCAGGCCCTGGGCAAGAAAGAAAATGAGGAACTTGGTCTGGTTGTCGTTCCAGCGCTGGCGCAGGGCGACGTAGCGGCCATCCTCGCTTTCGTTCATGACCCGATGCCAGATGTAGGCGGCCAGACGCGCGCCCCAGAGCGCACCCATGACGCCGACCAGCAGCCGCGGCAGCGTGGCGCCCGAACCGGTCCAGGCATAGAAGACGGCGCTCGCCGCCATGCCGGTCGACCACAGGGCATCGACGATGCCGGCGTTGCGCGTGCTGCGCTGGTACAACCAGCCGCCGACCATCATCGCGCTGGCGGCGGCCCAGACGATCAGGATCGAAGTGAACCCGCTCATGGCGCCCTCATCAGCGGCAGCGGCAGCGAATCATCGGGCCCGCGACCGAAACGCCGCGCGGCCAGGCTCAGGACCAGCATCGAAACGAACCAGCACAGGCCGAGCACGCCGAGGGCAATTTCCACGGGTGCGATGATGGTGACCGCTCCCCATGCACGCGCTGCGACGAAGTACGTGGTCGGACCGACGATCGTCGCCAGCGGCACGATCAAGAGCGGTCGCTCGGTCAGCCAGCGCATCGAATGGTTGAGGGTCAGGGCGAATCCGGCCCACAGGGACAGGATCCAGAGCGGCGCGATCGGTGCGGCCGGAACCGCCGCGGCATACTGAGAGAGCCCGGCTGCCGCCATCAGCGTGTCGGTGGCGAAGCCGAGGACCAGGGCCAGCCACATCAGGCCGAAGTCACCGCGCAGTCGCACGTCGGGGCGCCTGTGATAGGCCGCAAATGCGAGAAATGCCGCCGGCCCGGCCCACCAGATGCCGTAGGCGGCGCCGCCGACCGCGGCGAACCAGACCAGCTGGAATGCGATGAAGTTGATCCAGGTTTTCATGCTTGCCTGCCGATGGAGCGGAGAGAAAGCCTGCAATAGTCGCGAAGAGAGCCCGCGTGGCTCCTTGAACCTGAGATTGCCGCAAGGGGCAACCCTTCGGTATCCGAGGATACCCCGGATCCAGGCATGCGCCGGGATGACGGCCACCTACGCGCGCAGTGCAGGTAGGACGTGGTCGTGGATCGACGCATCGGGCTTTTCGTCGGGGCCCTGGCCCACGCGTTGTCGAGGCGGTGGCGGTGCATGTCAATCGGCCACGCTGTCCAGACGAGGTGCGAACTGCGGCGGTCGCGCACCGGGCTTGCACAGCAGCATCTGCACATCACCGATCGAGCGTTCGAGAAAACCGCCCTCGCAGTAGCTCAGGTAGAACAGCCACATGCGGATGAAGCGTTCGGGGTAGCCGAGCTTGCGCACTGCGTCGAGGCGGGCCACGAAGCGCTGCCGCCAGGCGCGCAGGGTCAGTGCATAGCTCGGGCCGATGTCCTCGAGGTTGAACAGCTTCATGTCGCCGCTGCGCGCGATGGCGCCGGCCATGACCCCGACCGACGGAATGAAGCTGCCCGGAAAGATGTGGCGCTTGATGAAATCGACTGCCTTCAGGGCCTTGCGGTAGCGATGGTCCTCGATCGTGATCGCCTGGATCAATGCCATGCCATCGGGTTTCAGCAGACGGTTGACGGTGCGGAAGTAAGTGTCGAGGTACTGGTGGCCGATCGCCTCGATCATCTCGATCGAGACGAGACGGTCGAAGCGGCCCTCGAGATCGCGGTAGTCCTCGAGCAGCAGGGTAATGCGATCGCCGAGGCCGGCGGCATCGACGCGCCGCCTGGCCAGGTCGTGCTGCTCGCGCGAGATGGTCGTGGTCGTTACCCGGCAGCCGTAGTGCCTCGCGGCGTGCAGGGCGAAGCCGCCCCAGCCGGTGCCGATCTCGAGCACGTGGTGTTGCGGGCCGAGGCCGAGCTTGCGGCAGATGCGGTCGAGCTTGCGCGTCGACGCAGTTTCGAGGGGTTCGTCTTCGGCCTCGAACAGCGCCGAGGAGTACATCATGTTCTCGTCGAGGAACAGCCCGAACAGCTCATTGCCGAGATCGTAGTGCGCGGCGATGTTGCGGCGACTGCCACGTCGCGTGTTGCGCATCAAGGCGCTCCAGCCGCGCATGGCCCAGCCGCCGAAGCGGGCGAGTCCGGTTTCCATGGCGTCGAGGTGGTCGCGATTGCGCACGAGGATGCGGGTCAGGGCGACCAGATCGTCGCAGTCCCAGAGGCCATCCATGTAGGCCTCGCCGGCGCCGACGCTGCCATTCAGTCCGAGTTGCCGATAGAACGCGGAATCATGCACGCGGACATGCGCGTGCAAGGTGTCTTCCGGGGCATTGGCCGGCGTCCCGAGCGTGGTTTTCTGTCCGGCCTCGTCGATCGTGATGCGGCAGTCACGCAGGCCCTGCAGCGTATCGAGAAGGCGTCGGCGCAGGATCCGGTCCTGCCAGGGCGCTGCCTGCGGGTCGAACGGTGCGCCATCGATGGACGCTTCGGATCGGGTGATTTCCGGGTTGCTCATGGAGGGGCAGCCTTCTTGTCGGGATGGTCGTGGACGGGATTGCCGCGCAGCCACAGGCGCAGCGCCTGCCAGTGGATGGCGGCGACGATCCGCGTGGTCATCAGCGGATAGCGCCAAAGCACGCGCGCAAGGCCGGATGCGTCGATCGGCTTGCGCTGCAGGGTCAGGGTGGCGTCGAAGGCGCGGCCGGAACCGGGTCCTCGGTGCAGCACGTCCATGTGGATGCACAGCGTCTCCCCCGGTGGCAGCAGGCGCCACGCGTAGTCGTGCTGCATGGCCATGAACGGCGAGACATGGAAGCGCTTCTCGAATCGCCAGGTCAGCGCCGCCGCGTGCTGCTCGGCCTCGGCGACCGGCAGCACGTAGGCATGCCGCTGCTTCCACGGCGTGTTGGTGATCTCGGCGACGACGACGTCGAGGCTGCGGCCGTCGGCTTCGTAGCAGTAGTAGAAGCTGACCGGATTGAAGCTGTGGCCGAAGTAGCGCAGATGGGTGAGCAGGCGGATCGGCCCTTCGGGAACCCGGCCGATGGTCTCGGCCACGCGCGCACGAACGGCAGCCTCGAGTGGCGTGGACGGATCGCCGAGGAAGTCGCCGCGACGGAATTCGGCAAGGTTGCGACGATCGATCGACCAGAACCAGCGACCCTCGAAGATGCGGTCGAGTTCGCCGAGATCGAGAAACAGCATGGCCATGCCGTAGCGGAAGGCATGCGCGTGCGGTGAATGTCGACGGTGCAGGACCGTGCCTTCGTAGATCGCGCTCTCGAGGACGGGTTGCGCGGCTGCGTGCCGACCCTGTTCGTGCGGATGGCGCTGCGGGCGTCCGTCGCCGGCTCCCGTTTCGGTCGTCGTGCGCGCCGACATGGCAAGCGAGGACATCATCGCCAGTCGACTCCCAGGGCCCGGGCAACCTCGACCGCACTGCGCACGCCGTCCTCGTGGAAGCCGAAGCCCCAGTAGGCGCCGGCAAACCAGGTGCCGGACCTGCCCTGGATCTCGGCCTTGCGCCGCCGGGCTGCCGCGGATGCCGGCGTCTGCAGCGGATGCCGGTAGTGGCGCTGGCGCAGCACCCTGGCCGGATCGATCGCGGCGCTGCGGTTGAGGCTGACGATCAGCGGTTCGCTCGAATCGATCGATTGCAGGGCGTTCATCCAGTAGCTGACCGTGCACGGCGCGTCGCGATCGGCCGGAATGTGCGCGTTCCAGGCGGCCCAGGCGCGCCGGTTGCGTGGCAGCAGGGACGCGTCGGTATGCAGGACGACATCGTTGTCCTGGTAGCCGAGGCCGCCGAGGATCGCGCGCTCGCTCTCGCCGGGGTCGGCCAGCACGGCGAGCGCCTCGTCGGCATGGCAGGCCAGCACGACATGGTCGAAGGATTCGACCCCGGCTGCGCTGTGCACGCTGACCTGCTGGCCATGCCGGCGCACGCTGCGTACCGGGCAATCTAGGCGTTCTTCGACCTGCCAGTCGCGCCGCATCGCTTCGACGTAGCGACACGAGCCGCCGCAGACGACGCGCCATGGCGGCCGACCGCTGACCTGCAGCATGTGGTGATTGGCCATGAAGCGGACCAGTTCGATGGCGGGGAAGTCGAGGATACGTCGTGCCGGCGACGACCACAGGGCCGACGCCATCGGCACGAGATGATCGTCACGAAATGCGGCGGAATAGTGGTTTTGTTGCAGATAGTCGCCGAGGGTCGGCCCAGGCGGATCCTGGCCAAGCAGGGCCGGCGCCTCGCGATAGAAGCGGCGCAGATCGGTCAGCATGCGCCAGAAGCGCCGGCTGATCAGGTTTCCTGGCTGGCAGAACAGGCCGCGCAGCGAGCCGGCGTTGTACTCGAGGCCGGTCGCTTCGTCCTGCGCCGAAAAGCTCATCGTGGTCGGCTGGCTGGCGACGCCGAGTTCGGCGAACAGGCGTGTCAGCAGCGGGTAGTGGGCGTGGTTGAAGACGATGAAGCCGGTGTCGACGGCATGCCGGTGTCCACCGACTTCGACCTCGTGGGTGTCGGTGTGGCCGCCAGGCCGGTCGTTCTTCTCGAACAGCACGATCTCGTGCGCGCGCGACAGCAGCCAGGCGCTGGCGAGTCCGGCGATGCCCGATCCGACCACGGCGATGCGCATCAGGCCGACCTCGCCGCGTGGGCAGCCAGGATCGCGGCGGGTACCGGCTTGAGGTCGCGCACGAGGCCGACGGCTGCCATCCCGCGCAGCAGATACCAGGTCAGGTCGAACTCCCACCAGCGGAAGCCCTGGCGCGCGGCACCGGGGAAATGATGGTGGTTGTTGTGCCAGCCCTCGCCGAACGTGATCAGGGCGAGCAACCAGTTGTTGCGGCTGTCGTCGCGCGTTTCGAAGCGGCGCGAACCGAACTGGTGGGCCAGCGAGTTGATCGTCACGGTGGCATGGAACAGCACGATCGTCGAAACGAAAAAGCCCCAGACCAGCATCTGTGCACCGCTGGTGCCGAGCCCGGGATGGCTGGCGCCGAGCCAGCTGCCGAACGCGTACAGAGTTACGGCGAGGAGCACCGGCATGAGCAGGTCGAAGCGGTCGATCAGGCGCAGTTCGGGAAAGCGGCGGAAGTCCGGAATGGCCTCCCAGTTCGTGCGGAAGCCGCGCGGGGTCAGGAACCAGCCCATGTGTGCCCACAGAAAGCCGTGTTGCCGCGGCGAATGCATGTCCTCGGGCGTGTCGGTATGGCGGTGGTGGTGGCGATGATGGGCGGCCCACCACAATGGTCCACGCTGCACGCACATGGCACCGATCGCAGCGAACACGAACTGGAGCGGGCGCGAGGTGCGGAAGGCGCGATGCGAGAAGTAGCGGTGGTAGAAGCCGGTCAGGGCGAACATGCGCACGGCATAAAGCAAGGCTGCGACCAGCAGCGCGGTCGGCGACACGCCAACCCAGATCACGCCGATGCAGGCAATGTGCATGGCGATGAACGGGATCGCGCGCCACCAGTCGATGCGATCGGCGCCCTCGCCGAGCGCCGCCGGCTCAGCCGAGTCGAACCAGTGGCGCAGGCTCGATGCGATGCGCGCGTAGCGGGATGATCGGGCAGTGCGCCCGGTTCTTGGTGGCATCTGGAAATCGTCCGGTTCCGTGCTTCGTGCCGATATACGCAACAAGGCGCGACGCGGATGCAGGCAGCCTCGAAACATCCGCCGGAATCAATGGCCCGGGCTCCCCTGATTTGCCTGGCTGCCGCCGGCCGTACCAGGCACGCACGGTCAGAGCAAGGCGATTCCGCCCTTGGCGATGACAGGACCGGATGGAGCGGCATGCGGCGCGCCCTCATGCGGTTCGAGCGTGATCGCGAAGACGGCTCCGGTACCGACATCGGCCAGCATCCGGTCGGGAATCCTGATGACCTGGGCGCGTCCCGGTTCGACCAGGCCCAGCGAGAGCGGCGCCTGGCCCTGCGGTATCAGCCAGAGTTCCTCGGCGCGGCCGTCGGCCGGTGCACCGGCCAGCGGCGTGATGGTCAGGCTGGTCTTGTCGGCGGACACCAGGGCTACGTAGCCCGGTACGCCATTGTCGTCGGCCAGGGTCGAGACGAGCGCATTGCCGCCCGGCGGCGCGATGATGCGCGGAGCGCTGAACAGGACGAAGGCGCAGGCCGCAGCCGCGGCGAACGCGCCACCGGCGAGCCAGCGCCAGAACGGGAGGCTTTGCCACAGGCCCGGCTTCGTCCGCGACGCGCGGCGGGTTGCGGGCATGTCCAGCGCGGAGCAAATCCGCTGCCAGACGTAATCCGGGACCGGGACCGCGGCGACCTGGGCCAGCAAGGGCATGAAGCGGGCTTCCCAGGAGGCGACTTCACGGGCGAATCCGGCATCGCTGGCGATGCGCGATTCCGCTTCGCGTCGTTCGCCGGCATCGAGCACGCCGAGCACGTACTCGGCGGCCATGTCGCTCGGAGGCGGCGCGCTCTGGCTGTCGGTCGTGTTCATCGTTCGAGGCAGGCCTTGAGCTTGAGCAGGCTGCGACGGATCCAGCTCTTGACCGTGCCGAGCGGATTGCCGCTGCGCTGGGCCAGTTCCTCGTAGGTTGCGCCCTCGTAGAAGGCGATGCGCACGAGTTTTCGCCGCGGCGCTTCGAGTTCATCGAGACAGACTTCGATGCGTTCGCGGTCCTGCGCCGATTCGGCGCTTTCGACGGCCGAGGCATCGCTCTCCAGTTCGTCGAGTTCGATGGCGGCCTGCTGGCCGCCGCCGGCGTTCGCACGCAGGCGGTCGATCGCCTTGTTGCGGGTCATCATCGACAACCAGGTCATCGCACTGGCGCGCCGGGCGTCGAACATTTCGGCCTTGCGCCAGATCGCCATGAAGACTTCCTGCAGGACTTCCTCGGCCTCCGCGCGCTGCGGCAGGACGCGCAGGCAGATGCCGAAAAGTTTCGACGAGGTCGTTCGATAGAGGTTTTCGAAGGCGGCGTTGTCGCCGCCGGCGATCGCAAGCAGCAGGTGATCCAGGTTTTCGCCATTTCCTGGACGCGGGTTTGCCTCGGCCATTCCAATCCCCGGGTACTGTTCGATCTCGCGGGTGGATCGTACAGGGTTCGCGAAACTTTCACCGCATCCGTTCAGTCCAGCGCATCGAGCCGCAGCCAGAGCAGGATGGCAGCCGCAGTCAGCACGACTTCGAGCGCGCCGGTGGCCAGGGTGGTCGCCGAGACCGGCCAGTAGCGCAGCACGCTGACGATGCGGAACAGCAGGATCGGCACATAGATGGCCAGGGAAAAGATCAATCCGAAGCGGTGGTTGCCGCTGAGCGCGGACCAGGCGAACAGGAAGGCGAAGCCGAACTGCATGCCGCCGTAGATCACGGCGTATTCGGAGCGACCCGAGCTCGAGAGCTCGAGGAATCCGATCGCCTGCGAGGTACGGGTCGGCATCACGGTGCACCAGAGCGCGAGCAGCGCATAGAGCACGGCATTGATCCAGAGGTAGAGGGCGGCCATGGGCTTCTTCCTTCAATGAGGGGCGGCATGCAGTAGACATGATCGATGGTTCCGGATCAAAGCGCACAGCTGCCGTCGAGCTCCGCCGTCTCGAGCGCGTCGAGGCGCCGTGCATCGGGCAGGACGGCGCGGGCGCCGGGCGGGAACTCGATGCGCACCTTGAGACTCTTGCCGGCAGCATTGCGGATGTTCGAAACGCCGGTGTATTCGCGGATTCTTTTCGTATCGCGTTCGTAGGCCAGGCTTATCGCCGGAACGGCGAACGCGTACCAGGCATCCAGCTGCAGGCGGAAGCGGCGAACCGGGGTTCCGTCGATCAGGTCCTCACCGCTCTGGCTCAGGCTGAACGGATAGGCCTGCAAGCGGCTCGGCAGGAGGAATTCGAATCGTTGCGGCTGCCCCGCGGCGAGCGACGTCCAGTGTTTGCGCAGGAAGCTGTCGAAACCGGCATCGACGACCAGTCCCGGCAAGCCTGCCACCGGAGCGCTCCGTTCGCGCTCGTCTGCGCCGGCGCGGACGAAGACCTCGCGCTGGCCGGGGCCGTCCTCGCGCACGCCTTCGCGGTAGCCGCTGCGGGCGTCTTCGAGCACGAAGGATGGGGCCTGCTCATGCCCGGCTTCGCGAACCTGCTTGCGCGCGAACGGGCGGCCGTCCGGGCAGCGGAACAGGACCAGCAGTTCGCGTGCGCCGGGATCGCCGCGGATCCAGTGCGATTCGGTGTAGAGCAGATGGCCCGACATGTCGAAGGCGTTGCCGACATAGTGTTCAAGCGCGACGGGGGTGGCCATGGCATGTCCCGGCAGGGCAAGCGCAATGCCGAGCAGGGGGAGCAGGCGCCGCAGACGGAACAGGTTGGCGCGAATCGTGGAATTCATGGCGCTCGCTGGATGCGTGGAGTCGACGAATCCATATACGAGGAATGTGACAGGGCGGATGCAGGGCCTGTCCTGGCTGCCGGCGCCGGCCGCCGCGCAGGCGATCGCTCAGCGCAGCTGGATATCGACGTTGAGGAAGCGTTGCATGCGTGTGCTTGTAGCGCCGGCGACCAGCCGCAGCGGACTGGCGAACAACGGCCCGGCATGGCACAGGGTGTGGAATTCGCCGTTCTCGCCACAGGCATCGATGCCTTGCGGCAGTTCGGCCAGCAGCGAGGCGTTGAACTCGCGGCCGCAGAAGCTTTCGGGCAGTTGATCGAGATCGACCGTGGTGACGATCGCGCGGTGACCGGCTTCGACGAAGGCCGCGGCCAGAGGGCGGGTCGGTTCATTCCAGAGTGGAAATTCGGCCGTCCAGCCGATGCGTTCGAGCGTGGCCTCGCGCCACTGGCGCAGGTCGGCCAGGAACAGGTCGCCGAAGGCGATGTGGGTCAGGTCCGGCGTGGTCTGTCGTGCCGTTTCGAGCGCTTCGGCGAAGGCCGCCAGGTAGTTTTCGTTCGGCGCGGGCCAGTCGATCGGCATCTCGATCAGCGGCAGTCGCAGGGCCGCCGCTTGCGCCCGCAGCACGCTGCCGCGGACATCGTGCATGGCGACGCGATCGCTGGATCGGTCCAGGGTCGTGAGCAGGCCGACGACGTTCCAGCGCGGATCGGCGAGCAGCCGATCCAGCGCCATCAGGCAATCCTTGCCGCCACTCCAGGCCAGCAGGATGGGTTGCCCACCAGCCACGATCAGGCGGCGCGCGAGGCCCGCTTGCGATCGTTTTCGGTCAGGTGCTTCTTGCGCAGGCGGATCTGCTTCGGGGTGACCTCGACCAGTTCGTCGTCCTCGATGAACTCGAGCGCCTGTTCGAGCGACATCTTCACCGGCGGCGTGAGCTGCACGGTTTCATCCTTGCCGGCGGCGCGGATGTTGGTCATCTGCTTGGCGCGCAGGGCGTTGACCGTGAGGTCGTTGTCCTTGGCGTGGATGCCGACCAGCTGGCCTTCGTAGATTTCGTCGCCCTCGCTGATCAGCAGGCGACCGCGTTCCTGCAGGCTGACCAGCGAGTAGGCCGGGGAGGGACCCTGGCCGTTCGAGATCATGACGCCGTTCGGACGCTTGGCGATGGCGCCTTCCGAGCGCGGACCGTAGTGGTCGAAGACGTGGAAGAGCAGGCCGGTGCCGGCGGTGACGGTGCGGAACTCGGTCTGGAAGCCGATCAGGCCGCGTGCCGGGATCATGTATTCGAGGCGCGCGCGACCGCGGCCATCGAGCTCCATGTTGACGAGCTTGCCGCGGCGTGAGCCGAGGCGCTCCATGACGCCGCCCTGGAACTGTTCCTCCATGTCGACGACGAGCTGCTCGTAGGGCTCCTGCAGCACGCCGTCGATTTCCTTGACGATGACCTCGGGGCGCGACACGGCCAGTTCGTAACCTTCGCGCCGCATCGTCTCGATCAGCACCGAGAGGTGCAGCTCGCCGCGGCCGGAGACCTTGAACTTGTCCGGATCCTCGGTTTCCTCGACCTTCATGGCGACGTTGTGCAGGGTTTCGCGCATCAGGCGCTCGCGGATCTGGCGGCTGGTCAGGAACTTGCCGCCACTGTGTTCCTTGACCCCGGCGAACGGCGAGTTGTTGACCTGGAAGGTCATGCTGATGGTCGGTTCGTCGACGTGCAGCACCGGCAGCTGCTCGGGGGCTTCGGGCGCACAGATCGTGTCCGAGATGCTCAGGCCCTCGATGCCGTTGATGGCGATGATGTCGCCGGCCTCCGCTTCGGCGACTTCGCGGCGCTCGAGACCCATGAAGCCGAGCACCTGCAGGACCTTGGCGTTGCGCTTCTTGCCGTCCTTGTCGACCACGGCGACCTGCATGTTGGTGCGCACCTTGCCGCGCTGGACGCGGCCGATGCCGATCAGGCCGACATAGTTGCTGTAGTCGAGCTGGCTGATGCGCATCTGGAACGGACCGTCCGGATCGACCTGCGGCGGCGAGACGTGCTTCATGATCGCTTCGTAGAGCGGGGTCATGTCGCCCGAGCGCACGTCGGAATCGAGTCCGGCATAGCCGTGCAGGGCCGAGGCGTAGACGACCGGGAAGTCGAGCTGCTCGTCGGTCGCGCCGAGGCGGTCGAACAGGTCGAAGGTGGCGTTCAGGACCCAGTCCGGGCGAGCGCCCGGGCGGTCGACCTTGTTGATCACGACGATCGGCTTGAAGCCCATCTCGAAGGCCTTCTGGGTGACGAAGCGCGTCTGCGGCATCGGGCCGTCCATCGCGTCGACCAGGATCAGCACGGTGTCGACCATCGACAGCACGCGCTCGACCTCGCCGCCGAAGTCGGCATGGCCCGGGGTGTCGACGATGTTGATGCGATTCTCGCGCCAGGTGATCGCGGTGTTCTTGGACAGGATCGTGATGCCACGTTCCTTTTCCTGGTCATTCGAATCCATGACCCGTTCGGCGAGCACGGTGCGCTCGCTGAAGGTGCCGGATTGCTTGAGCAGGCAGTCGACCAGGGTGGTCTTGCCATGGTCGACGTGGGCGACGATCGCAATGTTGCGGAGATTTTCGATGGACATACGGATTACCGGGCGACCTCGTCATGGGCCGTCGCAGGGAAGGGAATAAGAGGCCGCAGGAAAACGGCAGCCGCATATTATGCCCGGATTTCATGTCTGGCGCTTGAATGGTCGGAGTTTTCGAGGGCAGGCTCGTTTGCCCGACCCTGGCGCCGCTGGCATGCCAGTATGCACCCTGAAATGGGGCCCTTGCCGGCACGCGCGGTGCCCCAGGGGTCCTCCGGCCCGCCGGCCGGAGGACCACTTCGCGGGCAGAACGGCCGATCCGGTTCAGCAAACCGGGCAAATGGATTACCCTAGTCCGTTCGCAATGCGGAGCCCGCCATGAATACCCCGACCCGTCTCACCGCCCTGCTGACCACCTCGCGTGGTCCGATCCGGATCAACCTGTTCGCCGACAAGACTCCGATCACGGTGGCCAATTTCGTCAATCTGGCCCAGCGCGGCTACTACGACGGCCTGACCTTCCATCGCGTCATCCCCGATTTCATGATCCAGGGCGGTTGCCCGAACGGCAGCGGCACGGGCGGCCCCGGCTATCGCTTCGAGGACGAAATCGTGCCGACCCTGAAGCACAACTCGGGTGGCGTGCTGTCGATGGCGAATGCCGGCCCGGGCACCAACGGCAGCCAGTTCTTCATCACCCACGTGGCGACCCCGTGGCTGGACGGCAAGCACACCGTGTTCGGCATGGTCGATGGCCCCGACGACCAGAAGGTCGTCGATGCGATCCGCGGTGGCGACACGATCGAATCGATCAAGATCGACGGCGACACCAGCGCCCTGTTCGAGAAAGCCAAGCCGCATCTCGACAAGTGGAACGCGGTGCTCGACGCGGCCTGAGCAACACCGAAGCGGCAACGCGGGGACAGTCATCGAAGCCCGCGCAAACCATCGTGCCCCCGTAGGAGCGCGTTCACGCGCGATGCCTTCCGTCACCGTTCGAGAGAATGCATCGCGGCTGAAGCCGCTCCTACGACGAAGCGGCAACGCGGGTTCAGGCATCGAAGCCCGCGCAAGCCATCGTGCCCCTGTAGGAGCGCGTTCACGCGCGATGCATTCCGTCACCCTTCAAGAAGAGCATCGCGGCTGAAGCCGCCTCCTACAACGAAGCGGCAACGCGGGTCCGGGCATCAAAGCCCGCGCCGCTGATCGACGCCTTCAGCGCTTGCGCGTCGCCAGTCCGTAAAGGACCAGCAGTACGATCGCGCCGATCACCGAGCCGATGAAGCCGGCGGTCTGGCCCGGCTGGTACCAGCCCATGGTCTTGCCGACAAAGGTCGCAATGAAGGACCCGGCGATGCCGATCAGGATGGTGATGATGAAGCCGCCCGGGTCCTTGCCGGGCTTGAGGATCTTGGCCACGAAACCGACGAGCAGGCCGATGATGATGGTCATGATGATGCCGTGGGTGCCGCCGAAAATTTCCATTCGCCTGTTCCTCGTCGGTGGAGTTGCGCAGGCACTTTAGCCGGATTAGCCGAGGATTTCCGCAGGCGCCGCGGAAATTTCATCCTGCCTCGAACACGTGCATCCGGAGTCCCGGGCGCAGCGGCCCCCAGACCTCTGTGCCGGGCCATCGCTGTGCTAAAATTGCCTGCTTCACATCCATCCTTCCCATCACTCCTCCGAGGGATTTCCATGCCGCATCTCGCTGCGCGCATGAGCCGCGCCAAGCCCAGCGCGATCATGCTGATTGCCGAAAAGGCCAAGCAACTCAAGGCCGCCGGAAAGGACATCATCAGCTTCTCGATCGGCGTGCCGAATTTCCTGCCCGGCAAGCATGTCTATGCCGCCGCGCGCGAGGCGCTGGACCGTGACAGCGGCCAGTACGGTTCGAATCGCGGCCCCGACGCGCTGCTCGATGCCTTCCTCAAACACCTCGAGGAAGGTGGCCTGACCGGCTACACGCGCAAGAACATCGCGACCGGCATCGGCGCCAAGCACATGCTCTACAACCTCGGCGAAGCGCTGCTCGACGCCGGCGATGTGATCGTGTTCCCGGTGCCCTACTGGACCACCTACCTCGATCTCGCCGAGATCCTCGACGTGAAGGCGCGCATGCTGCCGTGCCCGTCCGGACAGAACTACAAGCTGACCCCGGCCCAACTCGACGCGGCCCTGCCGGGGGCCAAGGTGTTCCTGTTCAACAACCCTTCGAACCCGACCGGCATGGTCTACACGAAGGACGAAATCGCCGCACTGGCCGAGGTGCTCGTGCGCCACCCCGACGTCTGGATCATCTGCGACGACATCTACAACCGCATGGTCTTCGACGGCGTCGGCTACCACAACTTCGTCAATGCACGGCCGGAGCTGCGCGATCGCGTGATCCACGTCGACTCGATCTCCAAGACCTACGGCATGCCGGGCTGGCGGGTCGGGTTCATCGCCGGTCCCGAGGTCGTCGCCAACGCCGTGGTCACGCTGAATTCGAACCACATCACGAATGTGCCCGAAGTGGTCAATGCGGCGGCCATCGCTGCACTGAGCGGGCCGCAGGACGTGACGGTTGCCAAGAACGCCGAGTTCGCGGCGCGCCGCGACCAGGTCTACGACGCCCTGACGTCGATTCCCGGCGTGGTCTGCCCGCGTCCGCAGGGCGCGTTCTATGCGTTCCCGAACATCTCCTGCGCGTTCGGCAAGTCGCACGGCGGCAAGGTCATCAACAACGATGTCGATTTCTGCAGCCTGCTGCTCGAAGCCAAGGGCGTCGCCTGCGTCCCGGGCAGCGCCTTCGGCGATCCGCTGGCCCTGCGCATTTCCTATACCTGCCCGGCCGAACAACTCGCCCCGGGACTACAGCGCTTGCGGGAATTCTTCGACGAGCTGACATGATGCGACTCGCCCGCGCCCAGCATTCGATCGGCCTGGCCCTGGCCCTGGCAGGCCTGTCGGCGTGTTCGCAGGATGTCGACATGCGCGAGTTGCGCGCCGAAATCGGCGACGCTCCCGTGGTCCTGCTGTCGACCTCGACCTGCGGCTACTGCAGGCGCCTGCGCGCCGACCTGCACCAATGGGGCGTCGCCTTCGACGATCTCGACGTCGAATCGAACGACCGCGGGTACGCTGCCTACCGTGAAGTCAATGGACGCGGCGTGCCGATCCTCGTGATCGGCGACACCGTCCTTCATGGCTATTCGCCGGAACGTTCGCGCGCACTGCTGGTCGCGGCCAATCTGCTGCCGGATTCCTGAACTTCTCCACCATCCCAGACTCTTGCGAGGTTGATGCAATGAAAGCTCCCGTCCGTGTTGCCGTTACCGGCGCCGCTGGCCAGATCGGTTATGCCCTGCTGTTCCGAATCGCGGCCGGCGACATGCTCGGTCCCGACCAGCCGGTGATCCTGCACCTGCTCGAAATCACCCCGGCGTTGCCAGCGCTGCAGGGCGTGGTCATGGAACTCAACGACTGCGCCTTCCCGACCCTGCACGGCGTGGTCGCCACCGATGACGCCAATGTCGCGTTCAAGGATGTCGACTACGCGCTGCTGGTCGGTGCGCGTCCGCGCGGACCGGGCATGGAGCGCAAGGACCTGCTCGAGGCCAACGGTGCGATCTTCGGCCCGCAGGGCAAGGCGATCAACGACCATGCCAAGCGCGACGTGCGCGTGCTCGTGGTCGGCAACCCGGCCAACACCAATGCGCTGATCGCGCAGCAGAACGCCCCCGACCTCGATCCGGCCTGCTTCACGGCGATGGTCCGCCTCGACCACAACCGCGCGATCAGCCAGCTCGCCGAAAAGACCGGCGCACTGAATACCGACATCGCCAAAGTGACGATCTGGGGCAACCACAGCTCGACCCAGTATCCGGATCTGCACCAGACCACGGTCAAGGGCAAGCCGGCGCTGTCCCTGGTCGACCAGGCCTGGTATACCGATACCTTCATTCCGCTCGTGCAGCAGCGCGGCGCGGCGATCATCAAGGCGCGCGGCGCGTCCTCGGCGGCTTCGGCGGCCTCGGCGGCGATCGACCACATGCGCGACTGGACTCACGGCACGGCCGAGGGCGACTGGGTCTCGATGGGCATTCCGTCGGATGGCTCCTACGGGGTCGAGCCGGGCGTGATCTTCGGTTATCCGGTCACGGTCAAGAATGGCAAGTACGCGATCGTGCAGGGGCTCGAGATCAACGCGTTCTCGCAGGCCCGGATCGATGCGACCGACAAGGAACTGCGCGAGGAGCGGGCCGCGGTCGAGGCCCTGTTCGCGAAGTAGTAATCGGGCTGCATGATTGGCGACGATCTCCGCGTGCGGGGATCGTCGATCGCAAGACCCTGCCGGACGCCGCCAGCCAGTCCTCCAGCGTCGGCGCCCGGCATCGTTGATCCAGCGAGGAGCTCCCACATCAGCAAGAGAAGATTTCCGGCGGTCAAGGCGCCGATCATCCGCAAACCGCTGATCATCGTCAGCGACTTCATGCGCGGCGAGGCGGCAGGTGGATTCGTCCTCATGGCCGCGGCCGCGCTGGCCCTGGTCGTCGCCAACTCGCCGCTGTCGGAACTCTACTTCGAATCGCTGCACGCCAAGCTCGGCGGCATGAGCGTGCTGCACTGGATCAACGATGGCCTGATGGTCATCTTCTTCCTGCTGGTCGGACTCGAGATCAAGCGCGAGATGCTGGTCGGCCAGCTGTCGAGCTGGCCGCGGCGCGCCTTGCCGGGAATCGGCGCGCTCGGCGGCATGATCGTGCCGGCGCTGATCTATGTGAGCTTCAATCGCGACGATCCGGCGGCACTGCGCGGCTGGGCCATCCCGACCGCGACCGACATCGCCTTCGCGCTCGGCGTGTTGTCGATGCTCGGCAAGCGCGTGCCGATCTCGATCAAGGTCTTCCTGACCGCGCTGGCGATCATCGACGACCTCGGCGCCGTGGTCATCATCGCGCTGTTCTATACCAACGAACTTTCGGTGCTCTACCTTTCGCTGGCGGCGGCGGTGATCGCCCTGCTGGTCGTCCTCAACCGCAGCGGCGTGCGCAGCCTGTGGCCCTACATGGTGCTCGGGTCGGTGCTCTGGTTCCTGGTCCTGCGCTCGGGCGTGCATGCCACGATCGCCGGCGTGGCGCTGGCCCTGACCGTGCCCTTGCGCATGAAGGGCGACATGCGTGAGGCACCGCTGACCTTGCTCGAGAATTCGTTGCAGCGCGTCGTACCCTTCCTGATCATCCCGCTGTTCGGATTCGCCAACGCCGGGCTCTCCCTTGCCGGCATGACGGCGGCCCGTCTGGTCGAGCCCTTGACCCTGGGCGTAGCCTTGGGCCTGCTCTGCGGCAAGGTCATCGGTGTGTTCGGCTTTTCCAGCATCGCGATCCGCTTCGGTCTCGCCCGCCTGCCGCAGGAGGCCAGCTGGATCCAGCTGGCCGGGGTCTCGCTGCTGTGCGGGGTTGGCTTCACCATGAGCCTGTTCATCGGATTGCTCGCCTTTGCCCATCACCCGGTCCTGCAAAGTGAGGTCAAGGTCGGCATCCTCGGTGGCTCCTTGCTGGCCGGCATCGCGGGCTATATCGTGCTGCGGATGGTGAGCTCGGCAACGGCAACGGCGACCGATCCGGAGCCGGATCGTTCGTCCTGAGCCGGAATAGCCGGTGCTCCGCTGCCGGCCTCTGCCGTCCACTTCGCCCGGAGACCAAGCGCATGAAGACCACGATTCGATGGACCGTTCGACTGATCCTGCTGCTGGCGTCGATCCTGCTCTGGCATGGCCCGGCCGACGCGCACGATCCGGCTGGCGGGCATGAGCACGCCGGACCCTCGCCGAGCGTCGGTCTCGGTGCGCTGATCTTCCCGACCTCGACCGATAACGCACAGGCCCAGGCGGCCTTCGAACGCGGCGCACTGTTGCTGCACCTGTTCGAGTACGACGATGCGGCCGCGGCCTTTCGCGAGGCGCAAGCGCTGCAGCCCGACTACGTCATGGCGGTCTGGGGCGAGGCGATGACGCACAACCACCCGCTCTGGAACCAGCTCGACGAAAAGGCCGGGCGCGAAGTCCTGCAGAAACTCGGCGCGACGCCGGCCGAACGCGCGGCGAAGGCAATGGATCCGCGCGAACGGGCCTATCTGGCTGCGGTCGAGATGCTCTACTCAGGGGAGGGCAGCAAGGTCGAGCGTGACGCACGCTATGCCGAGGCGATGCAGAAGCTGGCCGCGCGCTACCCGGACGACAACCAGGCCCAGCTGTTCCACGCGCTGGCCCTGGAGGGGCGCAGCGAGGGAGTGCGCAATGTCCCCGACTACCTGCGCGCGGCCGAAATCGCCAGGCGCATCTTCGCCAGGAACCCGCGCAATCCCGGCGCCGCGCACTACTGGATCCATGGCATGGACGACCCCGAACACGCCGAAGGCGCGATTGAGGCCGCCCGGGCACTCTCGAAGATCGCACCCGATGCCGGCCATGCCCAGCACATGACATCGCACATCTTCATCGCCCTCGGGCTCTGGGACGATCTCGTCACTGCCAATGAAGAGGCGGCACGCGTGGTCTATGCGCACGCCCGGGCATCGGGCAAGCCCGAGATCCACTGCTTCCACTACAACGAATGGCTCGAATACGGGTACTTCCAGCAGGGTCGCCACGGCGACGCCCTCAAGCTGCTGCTGGACTGCAAGCGCAGTGGCGACGCCGGGCTGCCGAAGATCAGGGACGCCAAGGAGGCGAAGAAGACCGCTGCCCGCTTCGCCTGGTCATTGCCGATGATGCGCGCGACCGCCGTGATCGAATCGCGCGACTGGAATGGCGCGGCCGTGAAACTGGCCATGCCGGAATCGGCCGATGCCCAGGCGCAGGCACTGGACCGCTTCGTCGCCGGTTATGCCGCAGCCCAGCGTGGCGAACTTGTCGGGGCGGAGCAATCGCTCGAGGCGCTCGACGAGCAGCTCGCCACGACCACGCGCAGCGACGACGATCCGCAGCTCTTTGACTACCTGCACATCATGCGGGACGACCTCGCCGGCCTGGTCGCGGCGAAACGCGGCGATATGGCGAAGGCGCTCGAACTCGTTCGCGACGCCGCCACGCGCATGGACGGACTGGCCTTCGATTTCGGCCCACCGGTTCCGGTCAAGCCGCCGCACGAACTGCTCGGTGAGCTGCTGCTCGCGGATGACAAGCCGGCAGCGGCTGCCGATGCTTTCAGTCGCTCGCTCAAACTGGCGCCGCTGCGCGCGCAGTCGCTACTCGGTCTCGCGCGCGCGCAGGCGGCGATGGACCAGTCACGCGATGCGAGGGCCAGTTACGCGAAGCTGCTCGAAATCTGGCATGCGGCGGAGCCTGACCAGTTCGGTCTCGACGAGGCGCGGAACTACCTCGCGGCGCATCCGCAAGAATAGGCGGAGGATCGGCGCGATCCCGTCGAGCCGGGTCGGCGCGTCGCGATCTGCACGCAGGCAGACATCGTGACGGCTGCGGTACTTGCCCAGACCCTCGCTAAAGCTTGCCGTGTTCGAGCGGGCGTTCTCGATGGGTCAGCGCCCATTCGGCGTGCTCGGCCAGGGCGGCTTCGCCGAGCGCGCGCAGGATTTCGCGCTGCCCGCGCGGATCCGGTTCCGCCTCGAGCGCGGCGCGCGCGCCATTGAAGATGTTGCGCATGAACACGTATTGCTTGATCAGTTCCTTGTCGGCCTTGCGGTAGGAATACGATTCGCGCGCAGCGGCGACGATCGCGAGCACGCCGATCACGGCGATCAGGCTCGTGGTCACGTCCGGTTCGAGGCTTCTCTGGAAAGCGGCCAGCGCGGTCGCGATGGCAATACCGATCCACAGGCAGGCCAGGCCGAGTCGGCGTGTGGCCCGATGTACTCGCGAGCGCGACTCGCTGCGCCGCGAGTAGTAGCCGAGCTGGCCGCCGCGGCTCGGCGCGCCGATCCATTCCTCGACGACTGCCGCCAGTTCATCGCTGGCGACGCCCTGGCGATCCGGGGCATTGACCCCGGCGGAACGCATCACGTTGCGGATCCAGCCGAGCTCGACATCCTGCTTCTGCATGAAATTGTCGTGCGCGAAGGCGATCGATCCGGCCGCGGCGACGCCGGCGCGATACCAGTAGTGCTGCACGCGCAGGCCCTCGGCCAGGGCGCGGTAGTCGATGTACTTGCGATGCCACTCGCGACGCCGGGCCACGCGGTCGAGGATCACGCCGGCGCTGAACAGGGCGATGAACAGGTAGATCATGTCGGCAGGGTCGAACCAGTCGCTGGGCAGGTCCGAGTAGCAGACGAAGGCGATGCCCATCAGGGCAGCGAGCACGTGGATGCCGCGCATGGCCAGCAGTACGCGCTTCTGGAAGTGCATGGCCAGCTTGTCGGCTGCGGTAAACAGGCGGTCGATGACCTTGCCGGCATCGGCGGAGGCGTTGGGAGGCAGATCAGGCGTTTCGAGAATCTCCTCGCAATAGCGCCCGACATCCTGGTTGAACTGCACCATGCGCCGGAAGATCAGGCGAAAGTCGTCCGGCATGCCCTCGCTGGCCGGGCGCGCACTGCTCTGGCTCAGCCAGCGTGCCTGCAGCGGACGCAAGGGAGCTTCCGGGGCTTGCGTCGAGCCATCGTTTCCTTCGCGCGAGCAGGCGAGGTGGAAGAGCAGGCTTTCGTCACCGCGATCGACCAGTGGCCGCGCACCGCTGCGGCGTTCGATCGAGCCCGGCAGGACCCCTTCGAGGTAGTAGCGAACGATCTGCGCGGTGCCGCCGAGCAGGTCCGAACCACGACCATCCCAGAGAGCCAGCAGGATATGGCTGTGGCTGGCGATGAAGACGCCAGCCTCGGCGTACTGGGCATCGCGCTGCGATCCGGGGACGGCAATGCCGGCTGCCGTGTTGCGCGGTAGCAGCGGCAGCTGGATTACCTGGGCGCGCGCACTGAGCTCGGCAAAGCCGGTCCGGCTGGCCGCGCTGCCGAAGTCCTCGGCATAGGCTGCGGGCGGCAGTGGCAGCGGGGCGACCAGGCGGGCACCCGCTTCGAGCGCCACCTCGGCGACCAGCTGGTCGCCGCCCTCGGCCAGCGCCGAAAGCACGATCAGCGGCAGTTCCGGGAACTCGCGCCTGAGGCTGGCAAAGAAGTCGCGCACCTGCTCGCGCAGCAGATCGATCTCGCCGGCGGCGAGGTTGCGGTGACTGGTGACGCCGACGATCAGCGGCGTCAGTGCGGCCGGCGCAAGCGGCGCCTCGAGGTCTGCGGGCATGGCCATCCCAGTATGCCGCACCTGTGCCCGGGATGATCGGCGATCCGGCTAACCTGGTCACGGTTCGCGAACCGACCGCGTTCGCGGCGCCGTCGACGCGAGGGCCGCGGTCGCGGCATCGGAATGGGTTAAAATGCCCCCTTTTCCGGGAGATTTCATGAGCGAGTCCGCTTCCGCTGGGGCGCGTTTCCGCGCCGCGATCGCCGAGGAGCAGCCGTTGCAGGTGATCGGCGCGATCAACGCCAATCACGCCTTGCTCGCGCGTCGCGCCGGTTACCGCGCGATCTACCTGTCGGGCGGCGGCGTGGCCGCCGGCTCGCTCGGTATGCCCGATCTCGGCATCAACACGCTCGACGACGTGCTCATCGACGTGCGTCGCATCACCGATGTCTGCGACCTGCCATTGCTGGTCGATATCGATACCGGTTTCGGGCCCAGCGCGTTCAACATCGCGCGCACGATCAAGTCGCTGATCAAGGCCGGTGCGGCTGCCTGCCATATCGAGGACCAGATCGGTGCCAAGCGCTGCGGGCACCGCCCCGGAAAGGAGATCGTCAGTGCCGGCGAGATGGCCGACCGGGTCAAGGCCGCTGCCGATGCCAGGACCGATGCCGGGTTCTTCCTGATCGCACGCACCGATGCGATCCAGGTCGAAGGCGTCGATGCGGCCATCGAGCGCGCGATTGCCTGCGTCGAATCCGGTGCCGACGGAATTTTCGCCGAAGCCGCCTACGACCTGCCGACCTACCAGCGCTTCGTCGATGCGGTGAAGGTGCCGGTGCTGGCCAACATCACCGAGTTCGGCAAGACGCCGCTGTTCTCGCGCGAGGAGCTGGCATCGGTCGGAGTCGCCATCCAGCTGTTTCCGCTGTCGGCATTCCGGGCCATGAACCGCGCCGCCGAGAAGGTTTACGAAGCCATTCGCCGCGACGGGCACCAGAAGAATGTCGTCGATACCATGCAGACCCGCGAAGAGCTGTACGAGCGTATCGGCTATCACGAGTTCGAGCGGCACCTCGATGAGCTGTTCGCGAAGAAGGGTTGAGCCGATGGCGGTCGCAGGCGCTGCCAGGCAGGCGGTTCGCCAGCCATGAGCAAGCCGCGTCCAGGTCGGTCCTTCAGCGCCGCGCGCGTCGATCCGCGGCAGACGGCGCACAAGCTGCTGCGTGCCGAGATCGAAAGGCTGCCGCACGACGAGCGCGCGGTGATCGAACGTTTCATCGCCCGTCGCAGCGTTTCGCGCAACATGGTGCGCGAGTTCGAAGCCAGCCTCAGTTTCGGCGAACGCCTGTCCGACCGCGTGGCCGCGGTCGGCGGCACCTGGACCTTCATCATCGTGTTCCTGCTCGTGCTGGTCGCCTGGATGCTGCTCAACAGCTATCTGCTGGTCGGCAAGGCCTTCGATCCGTACCCCTACATTCTGCTGAACCTCTGCCTTTCCTGTGTCGCCGCGATCCAGGCGCCGATCATCATGATGAGTCAGAACCGGGCGAGCGCCGCCGACCGCATGCAGGCGCAACACGACTACGAGGTCAACGTGAAGTCGGAGCTCGAGATCATGCAGGTGCACGAGAAGCTCGACGAGATGCGCGAGCGCGACTGGGCCTCCCTGGTCGATGCGCAGAACCGCCAGATCGAGTTGCTGCAGCAGTTGCTCGAGCGGATCACCGGCATCGGTCCCGCGTCGGAGCTGAACGATTCCGGAGAAAATCCGTCATGACCGACCGCGCCTGGTGGAACCCTCTCGAGCCTGCAGCCGGGGTGGCGATAATGGTCCGCGGGAATGGGGAAGCTGCATGACCGAGGAGAACGGGGAGAACGCGCCCGGGCCATGCGCTGAAGAGCGCCGCGAGCGGCCTCGGGCGCGCAACTGGGATGCCGTCACCGCCCTGATCGCGGCGATGATCGGCGTGCTCGCCCTGCTGGTCTCGGGCTATACCGCCTACATCCAGCGCCAGCAGGTGCGCGCCGAAGTCTGGCCGAACCTGTTGATCGGCTTCTACGATCCGGATCGGTCGATCGGCGTGCACAACAAGGGAGTAGGACCGGCCATCGTGCGCTCCGTTCAGGTCTGGGTCGATGGAACGCCGAAACGCGACTGGTCCGGCGTGCTCACCGCGCTCGGCGTGCCGACCACGGGCACCACCATCTCCACGATCAGCGACACCGTGATCAGCCCCGGGGAACGCGTGCTGGCCATCGGCATGTCCGATACGGAAGCCTACCAGCGCTTCCGCAGCGAGCTCGTCGGCCGCGTCAACACCGAAATCTGCTACTGCTCGACGCTCGGCGAATGCTGGCTCCACAGCGACCGCGCGCCGAACCGGAAGCCCGGATTGACGCCGATCGACCAGTGTCCGGTCGTGGCCGACGACCAGAGCTTTTCCGATTGACCCCGATTCCATTCACAGAACCGGCGCCTGCTGCGGCCGGAATCCACCGGAGAAAACCATGAGCGAACCCGCGACCCCCTTCAAGCCCAAGAAATCCGTGGCCCTGTCCGGAGTCGCCGCTGGCAATACCGCGCTGTGCACGGTGGGCCGCAGTGGCAATGACCTGCACTATCGCGGTTACGACATCCTCGATGTGGCCACCACCTGCGAGTTCGAAGAGATCGCCCATCTGCTCGTGCATGGCAAGCTGCCGACGCGCGCCGAACTGGTCGCCTACAAGAACAAGCTGCGTTCGCTGCGCGGCATTCCGGCCGCCCTGAAGGCGGCCCTCGAGCAATTGCCGGCGTCGACGCATCCGATGGACGTCATGCGTACCGGTGTTTCCGTGCTCGGCTGCCTGTTGCCGGAAAAGGACGATCACAACCATCCCGGTGCGCGCGACATTGCCGACCGCCTGATGGCCTCGCTCGGTTCGGTGCTGCTTTACTGGCATCACTTCGCGGTGAATGGCAGGCGCATCGACGTCGAGACCGACGACGATTCGATCGGCGGGCATTTCCTGCACCTGCTGCACGGCAAGCAGCCGAGCGAACTGTGGACGCGGGCCATGCACACTTCACTGATCCTTTACGCCGAGCACGAATTCAATGCGTCGACCTTCGCCGCGCGCGTCATCGCCGGGACCGGTAGCGACATGTACTCGAGCATCGCGGGCGGCATCGGCGCGCTGCGCGGCCCCAAGCATGGCGGCGCCAACGAGGTCGCGTTCGAGATCCAGAAGCGCTACGAGACCCCCGACGAAGCCGAAGCGGACATCCGCGAACGGGTCGGTCGCAAGGAGGTCGTGATCGGATTCGGCCATCCGGTCTATACCGTCAGCGATCCACGCAACAAGGTCATCAAGGAAGTCGCGCGCGAACTGTCGGCCGAGCAGGGCAACATGAAGATGTTCGACATCGCCGAGCGGCTCGAGTCGACGATGTGGGAAATCAAGAAGATGTTCCCGAACCTCGACTGGTTCAGTGCGGTCAGCTACCACATGATGGGCGTGCCGACCGCGATGTTCACGCCGCTGTTCGTGATTTCGCGCACCGCCGGCTGGAGCGCGCACGTGATCGAGCAGCGCATGGACGGCAAGATCATCCGCCCGAGCGCGAACTACACCGGCCCCGAGGACCTCGAGTTCGTGCCGATCGACAAGCGTTGAGCCTGGCAAATGCACGGAAGCCGCGCAGGGCGCGGCTTCGTTGCGGCGAATAGGGGCATGCTGCCGCCCGTCGTGCAGGTACTCGCGCGCGCTCTCCGGGCCACGCGCGGGCACCAGCGTTGCAGCGTCAATCGAACGAGTTGCGCATCACGCGATCCTCGTAGAGGACCTGGCTTCCGTCGCCCACCGCCACGACTGCGCCATCCTTCACGCTGAGCGCGATCAGCGCCCTGTGCTGGGGATCCTGGTAGCCGGTCTCCCAGGTGGCACCGGCATCGCGTGTTTCGTAGATCGCTCCGTTGAACGACACGGCATACCAGTGCTGCGCGTCGCGGTGGTCGATGTCCATCAGCAGGTCGTTGGCCGGGGTCGATCCGAGCAATTGCCAGGAATCGGCGCCGTCGGAGGTCACGTAAAGCTCCATGTCCTGGGTCGCCACCACGCCATGCAGGGTATCGAAGAAGTCGGCGGCGTAGATCCGGCTATGCGGAAACGTCAGCAAGGTCCAGTTCAATCCGCCATCGACGGTGCGTGCGACGTTGCCATGCGATCCCATGCCGGTGGTAATGCCACCGGTTGAGAATCCGGTCAGTGCAGTCGGGAAGTGCAGTTTGCTGAAATAGACCTGGAACGGCGCCGGATAGACCAAGGTCCAGTCGTTGCCGCCATTGTCGCTGTAGAGCAGATCGGCGCCCTTGAGCAGGGAAATGTGCTGCTGGTCGAACCAGTGCGCGTCGAATATCGAGTCATCGAAGCTGCTCAGGTTGCCCAGCTCGGCCCAGGTCAGGCCGGCATCGACGCTGCGGTAGAGTCCGCGCCGCGCCGCATGGAGCACGTCGTGGCTTTCGGCGTGCGCCCAAAGCAGGCTCTGCTGGAGGTCGGTCGACCGGACGCGCCAGTTCAGCCCGCCATCGTCGGTCGTCATGACGTTGCTGAACGCGCAGGTCGCGAAACCGTCGGACGCACTGGAGAAATCCACGTCGGTTGCGTCGCAGGTCCCGTCAACCGAAGCCGGCAGCCAGTCGTTCGGGGCAGCGGCGTACGACAGCGCGCTCCAGCCAATCAGCGCACCAGCCAGTGCGCAGTTCATTTTCATCCGCATTTCATTCTCCACGTCGCTTTGGGGGCAGGTCGCCGCAGGCGGCACCTGTAGGGGCAAGGAGGACAGGGCGAACCATGACTGCCGCCTGCGCACACCCGGTCCGGCGCGCGGGCAAGCGGCCCCGTGGGGGGCCTCCTCTGCTGGCACACTAGCGGCGGGCGTCGTGGCGGGCGCTACGTTGGCACTACGAAGTCGCTATGAATTGCCTGTGACTGCGTGATGGCAAGGGATTGTTCAGGCGGGCGGCGGTTCCGCCAGGGCCCCGGGCATGCGCCGCTCCCCGGCGAGCAAGGTGGCCTGTTCTACCGCCTGCTGCCAGGCGCGGGTCTGGCCGGTGGCATGGAAAAGCCGTACCTGCAGCATGGCACTCGGATAGTCGGTGCTGGCCCATGCCGCGACGCGCCCGACCAGTGGCGTGGATTCGTCGATCCGGCCACTGGCGAGCAGGCGTCTGGCCCAGGCATCGACTGTATCGACGATTTCCGCCGGAACACCACGTGTTTCCGCCAGCGAGACCGCACGGCCGAACAACTGCCCTGCCTCCCCCGGCCTGTGAATGAATTCCGCCCATTCCGCCAATGCCAGCACATGCGCAGGCAGGCTGTCGTCGAAGGCTGTATCGCCCGCCTTCAGGCCGAGCTCGTGCGGCGGGTTATCGGGGGCGGCTTGACCGCTGCCGATCAGCGCGCGCAGGTAGGTCAGCGCGGCGCGCGCGCGCCAGGCGTCGTGGGGATCGGCGGGCCAGGCGGCCAGGGCCTGGCGGCCGGCGACGACCGCGTCGGCATCACGATGTTCCTGCCAGGCGATTTCGGCTTCCGTCGCCCGCAGGCGGCCGAGCGATGCGCCATCGGTTGCCTGGGTCAACGGGTCGACTGCGCGCAGGGCGTCGCCGGCGCTCTTTTGCCGGCCAAGCGCCAGGTAGGCCTCCGCCAGGCCGACTGCCAGATGGATGCGCTGGGTAGGGTCGCGGACCTTGTCGCCGAGCGCCCAGCCACGTGTTGCCGTCTGGAGGGCTTCGCGCCATTGCAGCAACGATGCCTGCACGTTGCCGAGGCCGATCAGTGCGGTCACCTGCTCGTTGATCGCGCCGAGCCTGGCAAAGCGGGCCGAAGATTCGATGAAGAACGGCAGCGCCTGCGCCGGGCGTGCCCGCTCGCTTTCGAGCGCACCGATGTTGTTGTCGACTCTGGCGATGCCGAGTTCATCGCCGATCTTGCCCAATTCGATTCGCGCCTGGCCGAGATCGGCGAGCGATTCGTCGAATTTCTGCAGGGCACTGCGCGCCGCGCCACGCCCGTTCAGGGCGCGACCGAGCTCTTCGGTGAATGCACCGGCCCGGGCAATTCCTGCCGCGTCGTCGAAGTCGCGCTCGGCTTCGGCGAAGCGATCGAGGTGCCCATACAGCGCGCCGCGTGCGCACAGGACCTGGGCATGCAATTGCGCATCGTCGTGCATCGCCGGTTCCTGCAACAGCCGGTCGAATGCCGCCTCGGCGCTGGCGAAGCGACCCGCGCGCAAGTCGATCTGGCCCAGGCGATAGCGCACGGGGGCTGGCGCGGCGTCGTCCGCCGGCGAGCCATCGAGCAGGATGGCGCGGGCAGCATCGAGCTCGTTGGCCAGCAGGGCCGCCTGCGAGCGTTGCAGCCGCGTCTGCAGGCTGGCCTCGGAGGAATCGCGTTTGTCGCCGGGCAGGCGACCGAGCGCCGCGGTCAGCAAGTCGGCTGCGGAGCGCGTGGCCTGGATGGGGTCGTCGTTTTCCGCGCTGGCGTGGTGCGCGAAGCCATCCGGTGCCTGCGCATCCAGCGTCACCCGCCAGCGGGGTCCGCTCTGGACCGCCGTGCCGCGCACGACCAGATAGTCCGCCAGAGCGGAACGCCCGCCGCCATTCGCCAGCAGGCCAATGACCGTTTCGCTTTGCAGCGCGCCGAGTCCCGCTTCGCGCAGGCGATGGATGATCAGGTCCATGGCGCCAAGGCGCAGCCAGCTGGCATCCGCCGATCCGTTGACTTCGAGCGGAAGCACGACTGCACTCGGCCCGACCGCATCGCTCGGCGGGCCGCGACCGGCAGTGCCGGCGTCGCCGCTGCGATGAGTGAGCAAGGCAACGCCTGCCACGGCGAGGGCCAGCGCGGCCAGCCAGAGGAGCGGCCAGGTCGGGCGTCCGCCAGCCTCGCTCAGCGGCTCGGGTTTGGCGGCTGACTCCGGGGGTGCGTTGGTGCCGGGCACCATCGGCGCGGCATCGATCGCCGCAATCGCGGTTGCGTCGGGATCCGCAGCCAGGGTGTCGGCCGAAACCCCGATTGCTTCGGTCGGCGCGACCCAGCGGTAGCCGAACCCGGGCACGGTACGGATGACCTGCTGGACCTGCCCGTCATCGTCGAGCGCGCGACGCAGGCGCAGCACCACCTGACCGAGCTGGGCATCGGAGACGCCGGTGTGTCCCCAGCCCACGCCGACCAGTTCATCGCGGTTGCAGGCGCGGTCACGGTGCTCGAGCAGGTGCAGCAAGCAGTCGAATGAGCGGCGCGGCAGCTGGACGAGCTGGTTACCGCGCCAGAGTTCGCGGCTTTCCGGATCCAGGCGAAAGGCGGCGAAGCGGTAGTGGATCGAAGTCATGGATGGAGCGGAGGAATCGATGGGGCGTGCCCGTGGCGACTGGATCCGGCGGATCCTGTTGCCGGGTCTTCGCAGGTGGACGGCGGACAATTCTACTTTAGCCGTGCGCCAAGGGGGTCCGTGATCCCCACACGTGCCGGTGGTGGTCGAATGTCGGCCGAACAGCGCGGCCGCGAGCGGGCGGCGGCTTGCCCGCCTTGCCCGGAGTACGCAATCGCGCCCCCGGCAAGGCCCGGATTCCGCCTACCGCGACGGCATCCTGCCGGGGCGCGACGGTCGGCCGCGCGGGCAGGTAGTCACGGTCATTCGAATCCGTTGCCGAAGATGAGGTCGGGCAGATTGCCTGGTCCACCGACGAACAGGATGTCGTTCGGGTCGTTGCGGTAGTTGCCCTGGCGCAGGGCGTCCACCGAAAGCTCCCAGGTTTCGGCGTCGATGCGCTGCGCGCCGGCGAACGAATACCAGCCGAAGGTGGCGGCATTGCCCGGTATGCGCGGTCCATAGTTCCGCCATTTCCAGTTCGCATCGAAGTTCGCGCCGTGGAAGGTCACGCGGACCTTGGCGAAGCTGCAGTTGGGCAGCGAGAAGCTGACCAGACCCCAGGGCGCGTGACTGCCGGCCGAACCGACCGGGTCCGGCGGGTACAGGCTGGCCTGCAGGCTTGCGCTGTCGTTGAGCTGGGTGCAGCCACCGGACTCGGGAACGATCGCGATCGTGGTCTGCACGATCGAACCGCTCGGCGCACTGACGCCCGGCTCGGCCGAGCTGCCCGGGGCGGAGATCGAGGCCACCGAGGCCTGGCTCGCATCCTGCGTGCCGTCAGCATTGCCGTCGCCCCCGAGCACGCCGTTTTCAACGGTCGACGGTGATCCGTCGGAATCCGGATCGGCGGCCGCAGTGTAGTCCCAGATGCCTGCATTGGTGCCGACCAGGATGCGCGCCGGAGCGCCCGGACTGCGTGCCGGAAGGGCCAGCGACGTCGCGCTGTCCGCGGGCAGGCCGATGCTGATCGAGTTCCAGTTGGCGCCGCCGTTGGTCGTCACGAATACGCCGCCGGGGTTGGCGCCATCACCACCGGTGCCGGCGTATACGGTATCGCCGGTCGGGTCCATCGGGTCGATATATAGGGCGCGTACATCCTGGCCGGCGATGCCCGTGCTGGCTTCGGACCAGTTGGCGCCGCCGTCGACGGTCTTGTAGACCCGACCAATGGTCGTCGCGGAATAGAAATTGATGACCCCGGCGTAGAGGACCAGCGGATTGGCCGGGTTGATGGCCAGGGCCAGTACGTCGTACTGGGAACTGCTCGGCGACAAGATATGCGGCAGTCCGTTGCTCGAATGGACCCAGGTCGCACCGCCGTCGGTCGACTTGAACACGCCGTTGGCGATGGTCGGTTCGCTGGCTCCGGCCACATCGGGGCTGTAGGCGAGGAAGCTGCCGGCGTAGAGAGTCTGCGTGTTCGACGGATCGAACACGAGCGGGACGATGCCGCCCATGTAGGCGTAGTTGAAGGCGCCCGAGGGGCCGAGGTCCTGGGGCAGCGGCAGTCCATTTTCGGAAGGCGCCCAGAGTCCGCCGGCGTTGGTGCTCTTGTAGATCCGGGCCGAGCGATAGGGCAGCCCGGCCGCGCTGAGGTCGGGCCGCCCGCCGCCGGCGGCATACAGGGTCTGCAACGGACCACTGCCGATCGGACAGGGTCCGCTCGGCGGTGGAACAGCGCAGGACCTCGGGTCCGGGGCGATCGTGCGGACCGTGCCCATGTCGCGCACGCCGCTGACCACGGCGATGCCATTGTCGATGGTCGACCAGCTGTTGCCGGCGTTGGTGCTCTTGTAAATGCCGCCATCCTTGCTGGCCAGGGTCGGTATGCGTTCCGAGCGTCCGGCCGCGTAGACCGTGAAGTTCTCGGCGGTCAGCAGGTCGTTGTCGACCGTGGTCGGATCGATGGCGATGGTGCGGATCTGCTCGGCGTTCAAGCCGCTCAGGGAAGGCGCCCACGAACTGCCGCCGTCGGAAGACTTGTAGATCGCGTTCGAGGTCGTGAAGGAGTCGCCGACACCGGCCAGGATGACCGCGCCGGCGGGGTTGGTATCGAGCGGATGGGTCGCCAGGGCGCGGATGTTGACCGACTCGTAGCCGTTGTTGATCGTGCTCCAGGCGGTGCCGCCATTGGTCGAGCGGAACAGGCCGCCATCGACCGTGCCGGCCCAGAGCGTCGGCGTAGCCGGGAAGGCCGGATGGATGGCCAGCGCGCCAGCCTGCACGGGATCGACTCCGTTCACGCTGAGCCCATTGCCGGCCGTCCACGACGTCCAGACCGGGGCGGTGACGTCCGCGGCGAAATGCACGCCATTGTTGCTGCAGGCGACGAATACCGACAGCGGGTTCAGCGGGTCCGGCATGATCGCGCGGAATTGTCCGCAGCCTGCGCCCGACGCGGGCAGGGATACGGCGCTCCAGGTCGTTCCGCCATTGCCGCTGGTGGCAGCGTTGTAGCCGTCGCCGACATACAGGCGCAGTGGATCCGCCGGCGAAGTCACCAGCACGCTGACTCCGTACACATCGGCGGGCTGGGCGGCCAGCGGTGCCCAGGTCGTGCCTCCGTCAGAACTCTTGAGCACCGCAGCACCACCGAAAAAAGCCGGATCCGTGTACTGCAGCCCCATGTAGAGCGAGCCGTCGGCTGCGAATACGATCTTGCTGAACTGCGCCGCGGTGCCGCCGGCGCCGGGTCCGGTCCAGGTGCTGCCGCCATTGGTCGACACATAGGCGCCCAAGGATGTCGCGATGGCAATGCTGTTGGTCGTGGCGCGGCGCAGCGACACGTCGTAGATGTAGTTGCCCGGCGGCAACGGCGTGCCGAGGGGCACCCAGAGATCGCCGCCGTTTCCGGAGCGGAACAACTGGTGGAAGCTCGAAAGATAGAGAACCGGCGCGCTGGTGCCGACGCTGAGGGATTGCACGTACAGGGCATCGGGCAGGCCGACCTCGATGCGCTGCCAGGTCGTACCCGAGCTCAGGCTGCGAAACAGGCCTCCGCGACCGGAAGCGAACAGCGTGCTCGGCGAAGGCTCGTAGACCGAGAGCGTGCTGTTTGACCCGCCGTAAGGGCCGGCGGTGGTCCAAGTGCCGACCGCGGCCATGGCGGGCTCGCCGGGACTGGCGAAAAGGCAGGCGGCGATGCCGCCGGCGAGCAGAAACCCCTTGTATGCAAACGCATTCATATGACGATCCCCGGGTCGTGGATGCATCACTCTAGTACGCAGAGTGACGCCAAATGGAGACAGCGTCGACGGTCAAACTGTGACGTGGTCGACATTCCGCATTGGAGCACAATCGCGTGTTTCCCGCATGTCAGAGCGCAGCGGCGAGGCGGGTTCCCTGGTCGATGGCGCGCTTGGCGTCGAGCTCGGCAGCGACATCGGCGCCCCCGATCACATGGGTCGTCACGCCCCCGGCGACCAGCTCGTCGGCGAGGCCGCGGTTCGGCTCCTGGCCGGCGCAGACGACCACGTTGTCGACTTCGAGCAGCTGCGGCTTGCCGCCGATGCTGATATGCAGGCCGGCATCGTCGATGCGCTCGTAGCTGACCCCGCCGAGCATCTGCACGCGCTTGGCCTTGAGGGTGGCCCGGTGGACCCAGCCGGAGGTCTTGTTCAGGCGCGCGCCGAGACGACCTTCCGTCCTCTGCAGCAGCCAGACGTCGCGCTCGGGTTTTTCGGGCCGCGCCTGGACCAGTCCACCGCGATGTTCTAGGCTCAGGTCGACGCCCCATTCGGTCGTCCAGCGGGCGACGTCGGTGGTCGGCGACGGCGCGTCCTCGACCAGGAACTCGCCGACATCGAAGCCGATGCCGCCGGCGCCGATGATCGCAACGCGCTTGCCGACCGGCTTGTTGTCGCGCAGTACATCGAGATAGCTCAGCACGCTCGGATGGTCGCTGCCCGGTATTCGCAAGGCTCGCGGAGTGACCCCGGTGGCGACGATCACGGCATCGAAACCGGCCCCCGCCAGGGCATCTGCGGTGATCCGGGTGCCGAGCCGCAGTTCAACCCCGGTATCGGCGATGCGGTTGGCGAAGTAGCGCAGGGTTTCGTGGAACTCCTCCTTGCCCGGGATGCGCTTGGCCATGTTGAACTGGCCGCCGATCTCGCTGGCCTGGTCGAACAGGGTGACCGCGTGGCCGCGTTCGGCCAGGGTGGTGGCGGCGGCCAGGCCGGCGGGTCCGGCGCCGATCACCGCGTAGCGACCCGGCTTCGCGCTTGGCTTGATCAGCAGCTCGGTCTCGTTGCAGGCGCGCGGATTGACCAGGCAGGTCGCGTGTCGGTTCTCGAAGACGTGGTCGAGGCAGGCCTGGTTGCAGGCGATGCAGGTATTGATGCGATCTGCCTTGCCGCTGCGTGCCTTGTTCACCCATTCGGGGTCGGCCAGCAGCGGACGCGCCATCGAGACCATGTCGGCGTCGCCACGGGCGAGGACCTGCTCGGCCACCTGCGGCATGTTGATCCGGTTGGTCGTGATCAGCGGCAGCGAGACCTCAAGCTTGAGCTTGGCGGTGACGCTGGTGAACGCGGCCCGCGGCACCGAAGTGACGATGGTCGGAACGCGTGCCTCGTGCCAGCCGATGCCGGTGTTGATCAGGGTCGCGCCGGCCGCCTCGATGGCCTTGGCCAGGGTCACGATCTCGTCCCAGCTCTGTGCATTGTCGACCAGGTCGAGCATCGACAGCCGGTAGATGATGATGAAGTCGCGGCCGACCGCGGCGCGCGTGCGGCGAACGATCTCGATCGGAAAGCGCATGCGCTTTTCGGCGCTGCCGCCCCAGTCGTCGCTGCGCGTGTTGGTGCGCGCGGTGACGAACTGGTTGATCAGGTAGCCTTCCGAACCCATGATCTCGACGCCATCGTAACCGGCGTCCTGGGCGAGCTTGGCGCAGTTGACGAAATCGCCGATGGTGCGCTCGACGCCGCGGCTCGACAGCGCGCGCGGCGTGAACGGCGTGATCGGCGACTTGATCTTCGACGCGCCGACCGACAGCGGGTGATAGGAGTAGCGACCACCATGCAGGATCTGCATGCAGATGCGCCCGCCTTCGGCATGCGTCGCGGCGGTGATCCTGCGATGCCGCGCGACATGCCAGGGCATGGTCAGGCGACCGTCAAACGGCTTCAGCCAGCCTTCGATGCTCGGCGCGATGCCGCCGGTGACCATCAGGGCGACACCGCCGCGGGCACGCTCGGCGAAATACGCGGCGAGCCGGTCGAAGTTGCGCGCACGTTCCTCGAGTCCGGTATGCATCGACCCCATCAGCACGCGATTGGGCAGGGTCGTGAAGCCGAGGTCGAGCGGCGCAAGCAGGTGCGGGTAGTCCATCGGGCGGTCCGGAATTCAAACGAGCGTTCAAGATGCCTGCAAGTGGGTCCGCCGGCAAGCCCGAGTCGGCCGGCGCAGGTTCCTGGCCGGGAGCCAAGGGTCAGGCGCCGATCCGCAGCACGATCAGGGTCTGGTCGTCGCTGCCGATCGGGCCGCCCTGATGCTCGAACAGGGCCGCGCGCAGGGTCGCGAGCAGGCTCGCCGGATCATCCGGTCCCGAAGCCACCAGCGCTTGCAGCCGCGTCGCTCCGAACGGTTCCCCGCTGCGGTTGCGGGCTTCGATGATGCCGTCGGTGTAGAGGACGAACAGGTCGCCGATATCGGCCTCGAAGTGATGGTTCATCCATTCGTGGTCACGCAGCACACCGAGCGGGATCTGGGTGTCCGCGCCGCGCTCGACGACACGCGATCCCTGGCGGTGCAGCAGGGGCGGATGCCCAGCCGAGACGTAGGTTGCACGACGCAGGTCCGGCCGATAGAGCAGGGCGAGTGCGGTCAGGAAATGATGGCGCGTGCGGCGCGAGAAGAAATAGCGATTGGCGTAGGTCAGGGCGCCGGCCGGTCCCGCTTCCTCGCTGCCCTGGTAGGTGCGCAGGATCGCATCGAACTGGACCGCCTCCATGGCCGCCGCGGCGCCGTGGCCGGAGACGTCGGCGAGGGTCACTACCCAGATGTCGTACAGATCGCGCCTGAACTCCGGTGGCGCGTGGCGGGTCAGGCCGACCAGGTCGTAGTAGTCGCCGGCTGCCGTTTCGGCCGGCTGCCAGTGTACCGCGTAGTCGAGGCCGAGTATGGCCGGATTGTCCGGCAGCAACTGGCGCTGCACGTCGGCCAGACCTTCGATGGCCTGGCGCTGGCGGGCGCTCTCGTCGCGCAGGGCACGGTTCGCCAGCGGGCGCACGATCAGGCTGGCAGCCAGGTTGACCTCGATCAGCAATGCATCGAGGGCGACATCGTCGAATGGGGCCGCGTCGGTGCTGCCGAATACCAGCCAGTGGGCGATTTCACCGCTGTTGACGACCGGTACGCCGAGCAGGCTGCGCGGCGAGAACAGGGCGAGCGAAAACGGCAGCGCCGCCTCCGTCGCCGTGGGCATGATCCGCCGCGGCTCGCGGCCACCGAGCAGCCGATTGGCCAGGGCGTCGTCGAACAACGGCAGCTCCGAATTGAGGCCGAACGGATCGGTGTTCGGCACGTGCTCGCATCCGTCCACCGCGATCGAGCCGGCCAGCCGGCATTGACCGGCCGGCAGGTCGCGAACCAGCACCAGGGCCAGCGAGCAGGGGCCGAACTTCAGGGAGAAATGGCGGTGCAGCACGCGCAGCGCCGCAGCCGAGTCGTCGTCGAATCGGCTCAGTTCGAGGACGCTGTCCAGCAAGGTGGGGTCGGACACGGCTCAGGGCGTTCGCAAGGGCAAGGCATTCTGCCTGCACGACCGCGAAGTGCAAGGGAAGCAGAGCGCAGCGGCGCGGTTCGGTTCGGCGATCCGCCCGGGCATCTGGCAGAATAGGCGGCTGCGCAGGTCGCTGATCGACGGCTTGCAAGCCCTTCCCACTCCCAACGGAAAAACCCCATGTCCGGACATGACATCCGCTCGGCCGCGAGGCCGGATCCCGACCAGCCGATGGTCGATATCGCCAACTACGTGGCCGACTACGTGATCGACTCGAGCGAGGCCTACGAGACTGCGGGCAACATGCTGCTCGATTCGCTGGCGACCTCGATGCTGGCCATGAAGTTTCCCGATTGCGTCAAGCATCTCGGTCCGATCGTGCCGGGCGCGGTGCTGCCGGGCGGCGCACGCGTGCCGGGCACCGGCCACGAGCTCGATCCGGTGCAGGCTGCGTTCGCCATCGGCACGCAGATCCGCTGGCTCGACTTCAACGACACCTGGCTGGCCGCCGAATGGGGACATCCCTCGGACAATCTCGGTGCCATCCTCGCCGTGGCCGATTACCTGTCGAGGAAGGCCGAGCGCGAGGGCGGCAAACCGCTGACCGTGCGCGACGTACTGACCTGGGCGATCAAGGCCCACGAAATCCAGGGCTGCTATGCGCTGAAGAACAGCTTCAACCGGGTCGGTCTCGACCACGTGATTCTTGTCCGCCTCGCCTCGACCGCCGTCGTCACGGCGATGCTCGGCGGCACCCGCGAGCAGATCGTCAATGCCATCTCGCACAGCTGGATCGACAACGGCGTGCTGCGTACCTACCGGCATGCGCCGAACACCGGCCCGCGCAAGAGCTGGGCCGCCGGTGATGCCTGTCGTCGCGCGGTCATCCATGCGCTGAACGCGGTCGAGAAGAACGTCGTCGGCTACCCGTCGGCGCTGAGCGCGAAAACCTGGGGCTTCTACGACGTCGCCTTCAAGGGCAAGGCCTTCGAGTTCGAGCGTCCGTTCGGCAGCTATGTCATGGAAAATGTGTTGTTCAAGATCAGTTTCCCGGCCGAATTCCATGCCCAGACCGCGGTCGAGTGCGCGATGCGCCTGCACGAATCGGTGGCCGGCCGGATCGACGCCATCGAGCGCGTCGAGATCGAAACCCAGGAAGCCGGCGTGCGCATCATCGACAAGACCGGTCCGCTGGCCAACTACGCAGATCGAGACCACTGCATCCAGTACATGGTCGCGGTTCCGCTCATTTTCGGTCGCCTGGTCGCCGACGACTACAATGACGACGTCGCCGCCGACCCGCGCATCGATGCCCTGCGCGCGAAGATGACGGTAAAGGAAAATCCGCAGTTCACGCGTGACTATTTCGACCCCGACAAGCGCTACATCGGCAATTCGCTGCAGGTATTCTTCAAGGACGGCTCGAGCACGGACAAGGTTTCGATCGATTATCCGATCGGCCATCGCAAGCGTCGCGGCGAAGGCATTCCGGTCCTGCTCAGAAAGTTCGAATCAGCCATTCGCGCGCAGCTGCCACAGGCGAATGCGGACAAGATTCTGGCCGCCACCCGCGACAGGGAGGACTTCGAAGCCATGCCGATCCATCAGTTCCTCGGCCTGTTCGTCATGTAGTTCGACCGGGTCTTAACATGCGGTTCATGCAGGAAAATTGCCAAGTATTTGATATTGAAGATATATGTTCGGTATTTGGAGCCCGCAACGAACTGTATTGGATTGTTAATATCCTGTTGTCTTCGTGCGGATTCAACGTAAGATAGCGGCCAACATGGTGTTCGAAATCCGAAGCGCACTGTGGCGGTTGGTTTTGGATCAAACAAAAATGAGGACTATCCAATGATGAAACACAAGGCATTGAGCGCACTGATCGCCGTCGCTATGGTCGGTGGCGGCATCTCCGCTGCCCATGCGCAGGATGGAAGCTGGTATGTCGCCCCGCGCATTGGCGTGGTGTTCCCCGACAGTGACCGCGGCACCGATTCCTCGCTCTACACCGGCTTGGGCATCGGCTGGTGGGTGTCGCCGAATTTCGCCATTGACGCCGAGTGGGCGCTCAACGATGCGGACTTCGAGAACAATGGTTTCCGCGCGGGGCGCGAGTGGGAGTCGGTCAGCCTCGGCGTGACCGGTCGCTGGTTCTTCGGCGACCAAGGCTCTGCCTGGCGCCCGTACATCCTTGGCGGACTCGGCGCGCTGCGTCACGCCGCGTACTCGGGCACGGTGCAGGACAGCGGCTGGGATCCGATGGCCACTGTCGGTGGCGGCGTCCAGTACAACTTCAATGAGCGCATGGCCCTGCGTGCCGAGCTCGCTGCGCGTTATGACCACGACAACAACAGCCTGCGCGGTCAGTTCGACGACTTCGGCGTCCAGGCCGGGGACCACAACCACTACGTTGACGGCATCGCCTCGATCGGCCTGACCATCGGCTTCGGTGGCAGCGCGCCGGCCGAGCCGGAGCCGGCAGTGACCCCGCCGCCGCCGCCGCCGCCGCCGGAAGCCGCTCCGGAAGAGCCGGCTCCGACGCCGGTCGTCATCGACCTGCGTGGCGTCAACTTCAAGTTCGATCGCCCGCGTTCGAACGAGAAGGACATCACGCCGTCGCTGCAGGAGCCGACCGCGGATTCGATCGCGATCCTCGACCAGGCAGTCGACGTGCTGACCCGCAACCCGAACGTCCGCGTTGAACTCGACGGCCACACCGACTCGATCGGTACCGACGCCTACAACCAGGGACTCTCGGAGCGCCGCGCCCAGATCGTCTATGACTACCTGACCTCGCATGGCGTCAGCGCCAGCCAGATCACGGCCGTCAAGGGCTTCGGCGAGAGCCGTCCGATCGATACCAACGACACCAAGGAAGGCCGTGCGCGCAACCGCCGCACCGAGCTTGCCGTGGACGGTCAGCAGTAAGATCCGACGCTCAAGCTAGCGTTACATGAAAAAGCCCGGCGCAAGCCGGGCTTTTTCTTTGCCGACGGATCGAGGCTGTGGATGAGCCCGGTTCCGCGCAGGTCCTTGCGAATCAGCGGGCCAGGGCAGGCGTCACATGTGCGGCGATGGCCTTGACCATGGCGTCGGCGACCTTGTGGCCGCCGGCGATGATGTTGCCATTCTCCGGAATGCCGTCACGACCGACGAAATCGCAATAGCGTCCGCCGGCCTCGCGCACGAGCAGGCAGCCGGCAGCCATGTCCCAGGGCTTCAGGCCGATCTCGTAATAGCCATCGAGGCGGCCGTTGGCCACGTAGGCCAGGTCCAGTGCGGCCGATCCGGTGCGGCGGATGTCCTCAGCTTCACCGAGCAGGGCGCGGGTCATGTCGAGCTGTGCATCGAGATGCGCGCGCTGGCGGAACGGGAAACCGGTGGCGAGCAGCGCTCCGCCAAGGTCGTTGCGCGGACTGGCCCGGATGCGACGATCGTTCAGATAGGCGCCGTCGCCGCGACTGGCCGTGAACAATTCGTCGCGCAATGGATCGTAGACGACGGCGTGCATCGGCTCGCCGTTCTCGAGCATGCCGATGGAGACGCAGAAGTGCGGAAAGCCGCGCAGGTAGTTGTGGGTGCCGTCGAGCGGATCGATGACCCAGACATGCTTGCCCTTGCCGTGCGCACCGGACTCCTCGGCGAGGATGGCGTGCCCGGGGAAGGCCCGCCGGAGCTCGCGTATGATCTCGGCTTCGGCCGCGCGATCCACTTCCGAGGCGAAATCCATCCGCTGCTTCTCGACGATGGCCAGGCTGTCGATGCGGTTCATGTAGCGCAGGATGATCTGGCCTGCGGCACGCGCGGCGCGCACCGCCACGTTTACTGCGGGTCTGGGCATGGCTTGTCCATCGGAAGTGGGATGAGAAAGAGCATGGCGACACGATCGGAGCGCGCGCGGCGCGGAAGGGTACCAAATCCGCCGACATGCCGCCAAACTTGAGTCGAAAAGGATCGCCCGGCTCGAGCCAATCGGCCAGCCGGGTCCGGATCCGGCTGGCCCTGCAAGGCCGTCAAGCATGCAATTTCCAGCCGGAAGCGGCCGGGACCCGATCAAAGGCGTTGTCGATGACTGAACTGGCGAAATCCGATCCGGGCCTGCAGCGCGTCCGCTTCGTGCTCTGCAACACCTCGCATCCGGGCAACATCGGCAGTGCGGCGCGGGCCATCCGGACCATGGGCTTCAGGCGCCTTTCTCTGGTCGCCCCGGCCCATTTCCCGCACATCGATGCGCATGTGCTCGCTGCCGGCGCCGATGATGTGCTCGAGGCCGCCGGACAATTCGAAACCCTGCAGGCAGCCATTGCCGACTGCAGCCTGGTGCTCGGCGCCACCGCCCGCCAGCGCGGTGTGGCACTGCCCGAGTACGCGCCGCGCGAGACCGCCACCCGGGTGCTCGAAGCCGCTGCCGAGGGACGCGAGGTTGCCCTGGTCTTCGGCAACGAACGATCCGGCCTCAGCAATGACGAAATCAAGCTTTGCCATGCCGCCGTGCATATTCCGGCCGATCCTTCGTATTCTTCGTTGAACCTGTCCCAGGCCGTGCAGGTGCTGGCCTATGAGCTGCGCATGGCGAGCCTGGCCGGAACACCGGCGCGCACCGGCAACAACGACCCGCCGGCCACGACCGCCGAGCTCGAGGGCTTCTTCGAACATCTGGCCATGGCCTTGCGCGAGATCGATTTCCACAAGGGCCGATCGGAACGCACGATCATGCAGCGCCTGCGGCGCCTGTTCCTGCGTGCCAACCCGGACCAGCGCGAACTGCGCGTGCTGCGCGGCATTCTCGCCGACGTGCAACGCATGGCGCGGCTGGCATCGGGCAAGCTGCCCACGGAATGATGCGCAGGCGCAGGCGCGGGGCCGGGGCTGCCAGGGCTGTCTCGAATCCGTAACAATACTGTAACATCGGCCGGGCGTCGGTCCCGGCGGGGTGCGAGCGGCGCAAGCGCGAGGAATTTCGTCCATCCGGTTGCGGAGCGGCCCATGTTTTCGTTGCAGACGATCTTTGGCAAAGGCGACAGGTTCTACGGCCTGCTCGAGGCGAGTGCCGAGGCTGCGCGCCTGAGCGCACGCGCCTTGCGCAGCATGCTGGCCGAGGAAGCGCCGGTGCCCGCCCTCGACCAGTTCCGCGTGGCGCGCAAGCGCGAAAAGGACCTGTTCGCCCAGATCAACCTCGAACTCGTCAACACCTTCGTCACCGCGCTCGAGCGCGAGGACATCGAAGCCCTGGCCGGTGCCCTGTACAAGATTCCGAAGACGGTCGAGAAATTCGCCGAGCGCCACGCCCTGTTCGCCGAGCGCCTCGTCGACATCGACTACAGTCCGCAGGCGGCCATGCTCGAGCGCGCCTGCGACGTCATCGTCAGCATGGTCGGCGAGCTGCGTGGCGGCATCAAGCTCGATGTCATGCATGCGCTCAACGAGCGCATGCAGTCGATCGAATCCGAGGCCGATCGCCTGCTCCTCGAGCTCTATCACCACGTCTTCACCGACGAAACGGACGCCGCGCGCCTGATGGTGCGCAAGGACCTGTTCGAACTGCTCGAGAAGGCGATCGACCGCTGCCGCGATGCCGGCAACGTGATCTACCACATCGCCCTGAAGAACTCCTGAGCGGACTGGCGAGGATATCCCGTGAGCCTTGGCCTGGTCCTGCTGGTGATCGCCGTTGCCCTGATATTCGAGTACATCAACGGATTCCACGACACCGCCAACTCGATCGCCACAGTGGTCGCGACCAAGGTGCTGAGTCCGGGCCAGGCGGTCCTGCTGGCGGCCACCACCAACCTGCTCGGCGCGCTCTGGGGCACCGCGGTGGCCAAGACCATCGCCTCGGGCCTGGTCGACGCCGGCGTCGTCGCGGTGACTCCGCAGGTGCTGATCTGTGCACTGCTCGGGGCCATCGTCTGGGACCTGATCACGTGGTGGTGGGGCTTGCCTTCGAGTTCTTCGCATGCCCTGGTCGGTGGCCTCTGCGGTGCGGCACTGGCGGCCTCGAACGACAACTGGTCCTCGATCATCTGGTGGCAGGGTGGCGAGCACTGGTGGCAGGGCAAGGGCCTGCTGCCCAAGGTCGTGATGCCGATGTTCAGCTCGCCGCTGCTCGGTTTCGTGCTCGGTTTTGCGATCATGGGCCTGATTTTTGCGGGTGTCAGTTTTCTCGGTGCGCGCACGGGGCCGGTCCAGAAACTGGCCAGGCCGCGGTTCCTGAACGGTTTCTTCGGCAAGGCGCAGATCTTTTCGGCGAGCGCGATGGGGCTCTCGCACGGCATGAACGATGCCCAGAAAACCATGGGCATCATCGCCCTGGCCCTGGTCGGCGCGACCTCCGCAGGCAGCCTGGACGACCTTCCCGGCTGGCTCAACTTCCTGCGCATCGAGGAAAGCGCCGACAACCAGTTCGCGATCGCGACCTGGATCAAGGTGCTCTGCGCGCTGACCATGGCAGCCGGCACGGCCGCTGGCGGCTGGCGCATCATCCGCACCCTCGGTCACAAGCTGGTCAAGCTGCATCCGGTGAACGGATTCGCCGCCGAAACCGCGTCGGCCAGCGTTATCCTGGCCGCCTCGCATTTCGGCATTCCGGTTTCGACCACGCACAATATTTCGTCCGCGATCATGGGCGTCGGCGCGGCCAAGCGCTTTTCGGCGATCAAGTGGACGGTCGTCGAACGCATGGTCTGGGCCTGGCTACTGACCATACCGATCGCCGCTTTGCTGGCCTGGCTGCTGGTGCGGCTGCTGCAGGTGTTCGGCCTGGCCGCCTGAGCGCGCACACCGGAGCGATCGTTGGGGTTCGATGCGGACCTTCCCCGAACTCGGCTTGAGTCTGCCGCGCAGCGGATCCGACCAAGCCTAGAACGTATCGCCGCCCGAGGAGATCGCCTGTTCGAGGCGGTCGCCGAGTTGTCCGAGTTCGCGAATGACGCGGTCCAGCTCATCGCCATGCAGCAGCGGGTAAGGGCGGTTCTCGACCAGGTGCAGGTAGGGTGAGCCGTCGAGATCGCTGATTGCCAGGTAGCCGGTGCGCTGCTCCCAGTTGAAACGCATGCAACGCGTGGCGTCGATGCCCGTGGCCGGGCCGATCGGCGTGGAAATGCGCAGGTGCTTGAGCCCGTCGTCGCCTTCCATCTCGGCCAGGTAGATGCCCTGGTGACGCCCATCGGCCAGGGTCAGGTCGAAGCTGATCAGGTACGGGTCGTTGGTGCGCAGGTTGTGCAGGTTGCCCACATGGGATCGGATTTGTTCGAAGCTCTGCACGTCGGACTCCACGGTTTGTCTGATCCCTATGCTAGCGTGCGCCGGTCATGAAGTCAGCGCAAATTCCCTTACGCCCTGAACATCAGGCGATTCACGATGCAATTGCCGCAATTCCGCCAGGCCGGGTCGCCAGTTACGGAGAGATCGCCGCGCGCGCGGGTCTGCCCGGCCGTGCGCGCCTGGTCGGTCGGCTCCTGCGCGAGGCCGGTGAAGCCGCGGCATTGCCGTGGCACCGGGTTCTGAGGGCCGATGGCACGCTCGCCTTCGCACCGCGCAGCCGGGCCTTCCTCGAACAGAAGCGCCGCCTCGCCGCGGAGGGCGTGAGCTTGCGCGGCAACCGGGTCGAACTGCCGCGTTTCGGCTGGCAACGCGATCTGGACGCGGAACTGTGGGCGCCGCCTGCTTCGCCGGCGCGTCGGCGAAGCGGTTGAAAGCGCGCCGTTCCGCCTCGACTTTCGAGCATCAAGGGGCGTCCGCAAACGGCCGCCGCAATCCTGCAAGGAATCCCCATGCCGATTGACCTGCCGCCGGTGACGCGCAACCTGCTGATTGCCAACATCGGCATCTATCTGCTGCAGATGCTGATCGGCGATCCGCTGATCATCCATTTCGCGCTGTGGCCGCTCGGTTCAAACGTTCTCTTGCAAGACGGGGTTTCAACCGGCTTTGAACTTTGGCAACTGGTCACCTACGGATTTCTTCATGGAAGTCCCTCCCACCTGTTTCTCAACATGTTCCCGCTCTGGATGTTCGGGGGACCGATTGAGCGCCTTTTGGGATCAAGAAACTTTGCCGGCTACTATTTCGCTTGCATCGTCGGCGCCGCAGTTGCCCAACTTGTAATCGTAGGCCTCTCCGGCGAAGTCTATCCGACTCTGGGTGCATCGGGCGCCATATTCGGAGTGCTCTTGGCATTTGGAATGCTATTTCCGCAGCAACGCCTAATGGTGATCTTTTTGCCAATACCCGTGAAGGCTTGGGTTTTCGTCACCGTCTATGGTGCGATCGAGCTGTTTCTGGGTGTCACGGGAATTCAGCCGGGTGTCGCCCACTTCGCCCATCTCGGCGGCATGGTCGCCGGCTTCGTGCTGATCCAGTACTGGCGCGGGCGCCTGCCGATCAAGCCGCGGCGGACTCTGATGCGCTGATCCGCGGGCGACGACGAGAGCAACGAAGGCAACCGCCTTGAAGACCCTGCAAGACTGGCTCGACTGGCAACTGCGCCTGCACCCGCGCGAGATCGAGCTCGGGCTCGATCGCGTTCGCGAGGTCTGGATGCGCCTCGGCGCACCCGCGCCGGCGGCCACCGTCATGAGTGTCGGTGGCACGAATGGCAAGGGCTCGACCGTGGCCTTCCTCGAAGCGATGCTGGCCGCCGGCGGCCATCGGGTCGGCGCGTTTACCTCGCCGCATCTGCTCCGCTACAACGAGCGCGTGCGCGTGGCGGGCGAAGAGGCCGACGACGAGGCGCTGATCGCCGCATTCGAACGCATCGAAGCGGCGCGCGGCGATATTCCGCTGACCTATTTCGAATTCGGCACGCTGGCCGCCTTGCTGATCTTTGCCGCAAGCCGCCTCGATGTCGCGATCCTAGAGGTTGGCCTCGGTGGCCGCCTTGATGCGGTCAACATCGTCGATGCCGACGTCGCCATCGTGACCACGATCGACCTCGATCACCAGGACTGGCTCGGCAACGACCGCGAGCTGATCGCGCGCGAAAAGGCCGGAATATTCCGCGCGGGCCGACCGGCGATCATCGGCGAGTTGGATCCGCCGCGGGCGCTCTGCGCCGAGGCATCGCGGATCGACGCAAGCGTCTTCGCAGCCGGCGTCGACTACCGGTACGAGGTTGCGGCCCGAGGCTGGCTCTGGCAGAGCGGCTCGCTGAGCCTGCAGCTTCCGCGGCCAGGGCTGGTGGCGCCCTGCCAGTACGCCAATGCCGCCGCCGCGATCGCCGCCCTGTACATGCTGCGCGAGCGCATCGGCTGGCAGGCGCAAGCGATCATCGACGGCGTGGCGAACGCACAGGTCGCCGCGCGCATCCAGCGATTCCCGGGTCCGCCGGAGCTGATCGTCGATGTCGCGCACAACCCCCAGGCGGCCCGCGTGCTGGCCGAATGGCTGTCGCGCAATCCGGCAGCGGGGCGCACCATCGCCGTCTTCGGTGCGCTCGCCGACAAGGACGTCGGCGGCATCGTGACCCCGCTGCAGGGCCTGATCAGCCGCTGGCATCTGGCTGGCCTCGATGCCGACAGCGCGCGTGGACTCGACGCCGGGACCCTCGGCGCGCGCCTGAACCCCGAAGTCTCGCGGCGAATCGCCGGACACCACGCCGACGTGCGCTCTGCACTGAGCGCGGCCCGCGACGAGGCCGGTGATTACGACCGGATCATAGCGTTTGGCTCGTTCTTCGTCGCCGCCGCGGCAATCGCCAGCGCACGTGCGACCGATTGGTGATGCAGGATGCCGCCCTTACAGCATTCCCGGAGCCTGCTGGCGTGACTGATGTGCTCGCCATTCGGGCGCCGGCCATGCGCTCGTCGCATCCACCTTCGACAATGAACGACGGCGCGCGAGATCGGTTGGTATAATCGCGGCGACCTTTCAGCGTGCCCTACCCATGGATCCCGCCTTGAAACAACGTCTGCTCGGCGCCGTCGTCCTGATCGCGCTTGCCATCATCTTCGTCCCGATGCTCTTCAGCGGCAGCGGTCCGAAGCAGGATTCGGCGACCGTCGATCTGGAACTGCCGCCACCACCGAGTCGCGAATTCGAGACTCGGGTCCTTTCGGTCGACGCCGTTAACCAGGATCCTTCACGCATGCCGGCGCAGGCGGCGGCGCCATCCGAGCCGCTGGCGACCGTCGACACCAAGGCGCCGGCAAGGCCCGATGCGCGACCGGAAGATGCAAAGCCTGCCGCCACGGAGCCGGCAGCCGCGCCGGTTGCAGCCGAGAGCAAGCCGGTGGAAGCGCCCAAGCCGGCAACTCCGGCGCAGATCGAAGCGGGCAAGGGGGCCGGCGCCCGCTATCTCGTTCATCTCGGCGTCTACTCGGCGGCAAAGAACGCGGACGACCTGGTCGCCGCGCTCAAGCGCAGCGGATTTCCGGCCTACTCCGAAAGCACCGATTTCAAGGGCAAGCCGGCCCAGCGGGTCCGGGTCGGCCCGTTTGCCGATCGCGCCGAGGCCGAAGCAGCGCGCATCCGCATCAAGCAGGTCCGCAGCGACGTGCCAGGCAGTGTCATCGCCCTGGCCGAGGATGCGAAAGCCGATGCGCCGCCGACGGCGGTCGCGCCGGGCCGTGCCGGCAGCTGGGCCGTCCAGCTCGGCGCCTTTTCCACGTCCGAGGATGCAAACAAGCTGCGCGGGCGATTGCAGGCGGCCGGATTCGTCGGCTACGTCGACAAGCTGGCGGCCGAAGGGCAGACCCTGTGGCGCGTCCGCGCCGGGCCTGAAACCGATCGCGCCAATGCCGACAAGCTGCGCGATCGCATCAAGGAAAAACTGGGTGTCGACGGAATCGTCGTGACCCAACCGTGAAACCGCAACAATGAACTGGTTCGACGTCGCGATCATTGCCACGCTGGCCCTCTCGATCCTGGTCGGGCTGTGGCGCGGCTTTATCGGCGAAGTCATGGCCCTGGCCTGCTGGGTGCTGGCTTTCTGGATCGCCTGGATGTTCGGGCCGAGCCTTGCGGATCGCTTTTCCGCCAGCATATCCGTGCCGTCGGTACGCGTGCTGCTGGCGTACGCGCTGTGTTTCATCGCCGTGCTGATTGCTGGTGCCATCGTCGCCTTCCTGTTGCGCAAGCTGGTCAGCGGCAGCGGACTTTCAGGCACCGATCGCCTGCTCGGCATGGTCTTCGGGCTGGTCCGCGGCGCCGCACTGGTGGTCCTGGTCGTGCTGCTGATGAAGTTCACCCCGGTGGTCCGCGACGACTGGTGGCAGAACTCGCGCATGCTGCCGACCTTCGACCGCGGCGCGCGCTGGGTCACCACGATGCTGCCGGAGCGCGTGGCGCGCTATCTCGAACCGGCGACCGCGGCATTGCCGGCAGCGGCCGGAAACCTGATCGGACCGGTGGCACCGTCCGTGCAAGATCCTCAACCAACCTCAGCGCAGTGAACTGAACCATGTGTGGAATCATTGGAGTCGTCGGCAAATCCGAAGTCGCATCGGCTCTCTACGATGCCCTGACCGTGCTCCAGCATCGCGGCCAGGACGCGGCGGGCATCGCCACCATTGACGGCTCGCGCCTGCGACTGCACAAGGGCAACGGGCTCGTCCAGGACGTGTTCCAGCGCGAACACATGCTGGCCCTGCGCGGCAGTGTCGGCATCGGCCACTGCCGCTATCCGACCGCCGGGTCCGAGGGCAGCAGCGAGGCCCAGCCCCTGTACGTCAATTCGCCCTACGGCATTGCGCTCGGACACAACGGCAATCTCGTCAATACCGATACCCTGCGTCGCGAGATGTTCGAGGACGACCGTCGCCACATCAACACGGATTCGGACTCAGAGTTCCTGCTCAACGTGCTCGCCCACGAACTGCAGATCCAGGAACGCATGGCGCTCTCACCGGACCATATCTTCAAGGCCGTCGCCGGGGTCCATCATCGCTGCATCGGCGGCTACGCGGTGGTCTCGCTGGTGCTCGGCTACGGCCTGCTGGCCTTCCGCGATCCGCACGGGATCCGGCCGCTGGTGCTCGGTGAGCGCGATACGCCGGACGGCAAGGAGTACGCGGTCGCCTCCGAATCGGTGGCCTTCGACATCCTCGGCTTCCGCCTGCTGCGCGACGTCCGGCCCGGTGAGGGCATCCTGATCACGCTCGATGGCGAACTGCATACCCGCCAGTGCGCCGAGCCGGTCAGCCATGCACCGTGCATCTTCGAATATGTCTACCTGGCCCGACCAGATTCGATGATCGAGGACGTCTCGGTCTACAAGGCACGCCTGCGCATGGGCGAGCGCCTGGCAGCGAAGATCGAGCGCCTCAAGCCCGGGCACGGCATCGATTCGGTCATTCCGATTCCCGACACCGCACGCACCGCGGCGTCGTCCCTGGCCCAGGCGCTCGGCGTGCCGATGCGCGAAGGCTTCGTCAAGAACCGCTACATCGGCCGCACCTTCATCATGCCGGGACAGAGCGAACGGGTGAAATCGGTGCGGCGCAAGCTCAACGCGATCGATCTCGAGTTCCGCAACAAGAACGTGCTGCTGGTCGACGACTCGATCGTGCGAGGCACGACTTCGAGACAGATCATCCAGATGGCGCGCGAGGCCGGCGCGAACAAGGTCTACTTTGCGTCCGCGGCGCCGCCGGTGCGCTACCCGAACATCTACGGCATCGACATGCCGACCGCGGCCGAACTCGTCGCCCACGGGCGCAGCGAAGCGGAAATCGAGAAGCTGCTCGGCGCCGACTGGCTGGTCTACCAGGACCTGTCCGACCTGATCGCCTCGATCGCCGAGGGCAACGACAACCTCGATGCGTTCGATACCTCGTGTTTCTCGGGCGAATACGTCACCGGCGTCGAGCCGACCTATCTCGACGAGCTCGAATTCTCGCGTTCCGACGAAGCCAAGGATCGCCGTCGACAGGCGAGTTGAGCGGAAATTCGTGACGCGATGGGTTTGAAGCGAGCGGGGAAAGCGGCAGAATCGGGAGCGGCCGAAATCGATCGGCCGTTTTTTTTCGGGAAACGTTCCGGTCGATGGATATGAATGCCCTGTTTGACGCCGCCCGGCGCTGCCTGCTCGAATCCGATCCGCAGCGCAAGGTGGCGCTGACCCGGGCCTGTGCCGGCGAATTTCTCGAAGGACGGCTGACCGCCCCGGCGACACCGGCTGACGCCACGCCGATCGACGCACCCGGCAGGCCGCATCGTCCACGCCTGATCGAACCGAGGAAACTGCCCCAGCGCGGCCTCGGCAGCGCCGAGGGCAGGGCCGCGCTCGTGCACGCGATTGCCCATATCGAGTTCAATGCGATCAATCTGGCCTGGGATGCGGTACACCGGTTTCGCGACATGCCGCCGGCGTTCTATCGGGACTGGGTCGGCGTGGCCGCCGATGAAGCGCGTCACTTCGCGCTGCTGGATGGCAGGCTCGCGGAACTGGGCCATGCCTACGGCGATTTCGATGCGCACAATGGATTGTGGGACATGGCCCTGCAGGCCGCGGATTCCTGCCTGCGCCGCATGGCCCTGGTGCCACGCGTGCTCGAGGCACGCGGGCTCGACGTGACCCCGGGCATGATTGCGCGCTTGCGCGCGGTCGGCGACCTCGCCACGGTCGAAATCCTCGAGCTGATCCTGCGCGAGGAAGTCGCGCACGTCGCCGCCGGTTCGCGCTGGTTTGCCTATTGTTGCGGCGAAGCCGGGCTCGAGCCGGAAGCGACCTTCGCCGAATTGCTCGAACAGTGCATGCGCGGCAGCCTGCGCGGGCCGTTCAACACCGAGGCCCGCCTGAGCGCCGGCTTCAGCAAGGCGGAGCTGGCCCACCTCGATACGCTGGCCGCATGAGGAAGGTGTTCTTCAGCGCTGCCGTGCTGCTCAGCATGTTCGTCCTGCTGGTCTGGGCCGCGGGCGTCGACTGGCGATCTCCGCTGTCGCCGGACACGGTGCGCAACTGGTCGGGGTCTGATTTCCGCGTGGTGATGGGCGGCGCGGCGCAGGATGAAAGCCGCTTGCGCATCGGCGCGGTCGGTGAGAATCGCACGGCCCTGCAATCGGTGGTCCTGAATGGCGTCGAGGCGGCCGACAATCCGATCCTGCGCTATCGCTTCGAACAGTTTCCGCATACGCTCGAGTTGTCGCTGGTGTTCCGTCGCGCCGGCGACGACGATGTCAGCGTGGTCTCGTTGCCGTGGCCGGGGGAGGGTGATGCCTGGTTCGATCTCGGCACGGTTCCGGAATGGCAGGGGCGCATCGTCGAACTGGCCTTCGCCGAATATCCGACTCCGCAGATCGTGCCGCCGATGCAGGGTTTCCAGCCGTTCACCCTGGTCGATGCGAGCCTGGCCTCGCGCTCCTGGCGCGGCGATGTTGCCGCGCTGATGACGGACTGGCTCGGGCAATGGCCATGGAGCCAGCGTTCGGTGCATGCGCTGGGGCGCGACACCGATACGCCGCGCGCCGAGTCGCTGGTGCTCTGCCTGGCCCTGGCAATCGCCGCATGCACGTTCTGGGCGTTCCTGCTGCTCGGTCTGCGTGGAGCCGCATTGCTGCGCCTGGCCGTCGTCGCCGTGGTCGTCGGCTGGATCCTGCTCGACCTGCAATGGCAGTCCGGACTGCGTTGGCGCCACGTGGCCGCGCAACGTCTCTATGCCGAATACGACTGGCCCGAGCGCGAGCTGCATTCGGCCGACAGTGACATCGTCGAGGCGGCGCGCCAGCTGAAATCCGCGATCCGCGACATGCCGGAGAATTCGCGGGTCCTGGTCCACTCCGATTCCTCCTTCAACGTGCTGCGCCTGGTCTACCATCTGTTGCCGATGAACGTCGGTGTGCTCTCCGAAGCCTATGCAGTGGATCCCGCGCTCGTGCTGCCTGACAACTGCCTGGTCGTGCTGTTCGACGCCAGCGGCTGGAGCTACGACAAGAAGACCAGGATGCTGCAAGGCGATGGCCTGAGCATTCCCGGCGACATCGTTTATTTCCTGGGCAAGCGGCTGATCGTGCTGCGCCACCGGAGCGCGCCATGAACCTTGCCTACGCGCTTGCCTGGCTGCTGCCCTGGGCCACGGGCACCGGCATCTGCCTGGCCCTCAACCGCGGTCGGCGCCGGCCTGGCGATCTGGCCATGGCACTCGGCGGCGGATTCGTGCTCGGACTGTTCGTGGCGGCCGGCCTGGCCAGCGTCGTCGCCGCAGAGCGAACGGCAGAGGCCTTCGCGCGCACGGCACCCTGGCTGGCCGCGATCGGTCTGCTCGGCTGGGTCGCCGCGATCATGCTGCGTGATCGCGAAAAGCCACGGGTGCCGGGCGATACGCTCGGCCTCGGCTGGCGCATCGCATGGGCTGTCCTGCTCGCAGCGATCCTGTTGCGTCTCGGTCTGCTCGCGAGCGAGGCCTTGCTGCGGCCGACCTTTCCCTGGGATGCGTGGTCGGCCTGGTCGGTCAAGCCTAAGGCCTGGTTCCTGCTCGGCCATCACGTGCCCTACGTGCCGATCGGGCAATGGCTGGCCGAGCCCGGCGCAGTCGAGCGCACCGCAGCCATCTGGGATTATCCCGAGCTGCTGGCCTGGATCGAGATCTGGTTCGCCAGCGCGGCCGGAAGCTGGAACGAGCCGCTGATCAACATCGTATGGACCGGTGTCCTCGGCGCCATCGGCCTGGCCAGCTACGGTCAGTGGCGGGCTTGCGGCGTGCGGCCCGGCATCGCGATGGTGCTCGTCTATGCCCTGCTGTCCCTGCCCCTGCTCGATGTCCACGCAGCGCTCGCCGGCTACGCCGATCTCTGGCTATCGGCCGCGTTCGGACTCAGCGTACTTGGCTGGTTGCGCTGGATGCGCCATGGCGAAAACGGGCAGCTCGCCCTGGCCTGGATGTTTGCCCTGAGCATGCCCTTGATCAAGCTTGAAGGTTCGGTCTGGCTGATCGCCTTTGCCCTGGTCATGCTGCTCGGCCTGTTGCCGGGTCGGCTGCGCTGGATGCTGGTCGCGGGAGGCAGCGCGACGGCGGCCCTGCTCATCGCCCTGGGCGGCTTCAAGGTCCCGATTCTCGGTCTGGGCTGGGTCCACGTGACCTGGGGAGAACTCGTGATTCCGGCCCTGGGCACGCTGGACCTGCATTGGCGGTCGGTTGGCACGGCCATACTTGCAGGGCTGCTGACCCTGCCCAACTGGCACCTGCTCTGGTACCTGGTGCCTGTCATCGTGATCCTGCGTTGGCCGGTTCTGGCCAAAGACCGGGCAACGCGTTCGGTGGCGTCGCTGCTCGGATTGTGCGCAGCCTTCCTGTTCGTGCTGTTCTTCTTTACCGATGCCTCGGCTTGGGCCGAAAACTACACGAGCACGAACCGCCTGATCCTGCACATCGTGCCGGCCCTGTTCAGTCTGCTCGCCCTGCTGCTCGCGAACCTCGATCCAGCACCTCGAGAGACAGTTCGAGGATCGCCCGGGCGGACTTCTCCAGCGTGAAGCATGCCTGCCAGCGTGTCCGGCCGGCCTCGCCGAGCCGTTTGCGCAGGCTGGCGTCACGCGCCCGATCGAGGGCGACGGCCAGAGCCTGCGGATCGCGCGGTGGCACGAGCATGCCGCTGTTGCCGTCATCGATGACGGTGCCCACGCCGGATCCGGGAATGTCGCTGGCGACGGTCGCCAGGCCTGCGCGCATGGCCTCGAGCAGAACCAGTCCGAATGCCTCACTGCGATCGATCGAGGGCAGCACGAACAGGTCGGCAGCCGCATAGAGGGCCTGCAGGTCGGCATCGTCGATTTCGCCGACGAAGCTGACCCGGTCCGCGATCTCCAGACTGGCCGCAAGCGCGCGCAGTCTGGCGGA
>JAHCAR010000014.1 GCA_019634795.1 Dokdonella sp. | reverse complement strand
GCCAAGCGCGCGGTCAGCGCCCGCGTCCTTGACGACGGCGAGGCCGTCAGTCGAGAGAGTCCGCTGCGGCTGACGCTCGCGCAAGGCGTTGCGCGCGGTGAAAAGATGGACCTGATCCTGCAGAAAGCGACCGAGCTCGGCGTCGTCCGCATCGTGCCGTTGATCACTGGACGTACCGAGGTCAAGCTCGACGCGGAGCGAACGGCGCGGCGGCTGGCGCACTGGAATGCCGTCATTGCAGGGGCCTGCGAACAATCCGGTCGCAGCAGCCTGCCGATCCTCGAGGAGCCGGTCAGACTGGCCCAATGGGCAGCAACACTCGACGACAGCTGGGGCGTACGCCTCGCCCTTGATCCCGGCGGCGACCTCACGCCGAGAAACCTGCCGCATCTGGACACGGCGACCCTCGTCGTCGGACCCGAGGGCGGCTTGTCGGAACAGGATCTCAACGTACTCGAGCAGGCCGACTTCCGCGGCCTGCGCCTGGGTCCGCGAATCCTGCGCACGGAAACGGCCGGCCTCGCCGCGATCACCGCCCTGCAGGCCATCCACGGCGACATCTGATCGTCCGTCCGAATCACCGGCGCGAGGAATGCGCCGACAGCCGGATTCAGGCAGCCAGCGCCTGGGCAATCATTTCTTCGATCCTGCCGAGGTCGGGGATCACCGCGTGATCGTCGCGGACCAGTACTTCGGAGTGCACGCCCGGCCCGACTTCGGTGTTGTCGCCCGTGGTGATCAGCAGTTCGGAAGTGATCGTGGTCAGGCGCGGGAAGCCCTGGGCGAGCATGGCCAGGAACGGGATCTTGGCGTTTCCGCTGAGTCCCTTGAGCACGGTCACGCGCGCATTGCGGGTGTCTTCCTCGCTGGCGTGGCCGGCCAGCATCGGCAGCGAAAACAAGGGCAGTCGCCAGCCGCGCCAACCGAGACGACCGAGCAACCACTCCGGGGCGCCTTCGATGGCTTCCGGCCTGGTGTAGGTGATCACCTCGGCAACCGTTGCGTTGGGCAACAACACACGACCCCCGGTAACCGGAATCATGACACCACGAATTTCGCGGGGAAGCTCGACCATCATGGATTCCTCATTTCTTCGCTGTCGCCTTGAAATCGTCGAGAACCTTCTCGGCGAGCGCCCTCGGCGAGCCGGTGAAATCGACGACACCGGTTTCGATGACGCCATCGACCATCGAGCTGATCACGCAGGTTTCCGGGTCCTGTGCATAGACCTTGCCGCCCTTGGCGGCCAGATGGCGAGCGCCTTGCGCCGCATCTTCGGCCATGCCGGAAAAGACAATTACGCCGGCGCGCGCGCCGAAGCGATCCGCGATGTCCTCGACGACCTGGTCGATCGAGGGTGAATTGGGCTGGTCGCCCGCATTGAGGGCTTCCAGGGTGATGACGCCCTCGCGATCGACACGCAGTCGATGCGACGTCGGCACGACCACGATATCACCATGGCCGACGCGCTCGCCGTGCGAAGGCGTGCGCACGGTCAGCACGGTGGAACGCACCAGCTGCTGGGCCATGATGTCCATGAATTCGGCGCCCATGTGCTGGGCCAGCAGGAACAGCGCCGGGCAATTCTTCGGCATGTGCGAGAGGAACTCGCGAACCGCCTCGGGACCACCGATCGAGGCACCGAGCACCCAGATCCGGCTGACCGCAACCTTGTTGCTGGTATCGAGCCAGGATTCGCTGCCGGTGTGGGTGGAAGTGGACTGCGCTGCCGCTTGCGGAGCGACCGCCTCATCGAGCGGGATCAATTCGAGCGAGAGGCCCGAATCGAACGGCTCGTCACTGACCGGCTCGGCATCCGGAGCGAGGTATTCGGAGGCGCTGATCGTTTCGATGCCGAATTCGGTGGGCTTGACCGGTTCGCTGTCGGCCTTCTTGCTATCGCCCTGGCCGCCCTCGTCGATATCCTCGAGACTCCAGGCAAATGCCGAGCCGATCGCGGGCGGAGGCGACGCGGGAGCTGACTCGTCGGCGGCAACTTCCGCATCCGCAGCCGGGGCATCGGCCCAGTCGAGATCGAGCATCTGCAGATCGGAGAGTCCGGAGCCGGTGGCCGCGGCTTCCCCGGCCTCGACCGCCTCGGCCAGCTCATCGTCGACCGAGCCTTCGGCGGAGGGCGCACTTTCGTGGCCGAATTCGAGGTCCAAGCCCTCGTCGCTTTCGGCAAAATCGTCGAGATCGGCAAAGCCCAGTGTTTCGGACTCGGAATCCGTGACTTCGACCACCTCGGAAAACTCGAACGTGGGCATTTCCCGTGTCGACTCCGGATCGAAATCGGGATCGGCAGCAGGCGCCGCCGCATCGGCGTCGCCCAGATCATCGAACTCGGAAAGATCAAGCACGGGCATCGGAATTGTTTCGTGCGTGCCGATCTCGACACGCGCAGTTGCGGCGATGCCCGAATCGTCCGCTTGCGGCAGCACCGAGTCACCCTCCGCGAGCAGGCTGGCGATGTCCGAATAGTCCTCTTCCGGCAATGCCTGCGCTTCCTGCGACGCTTCCGGGCCGGTCGAATCGAGCTCGCTGCCGACCGTTGGTTCGACCTCGCCAACCGCTGCGGCCGGGACGTCGGGCTTCGCCTCGACCGGCGCCCTGGGAGCGGGTTGCGGCACGGCTTCCGCACCTTCCGGTCGCGGCGGATCTGCATTTTCGGTACCGAGGATCTTGGCTGCCAGGTGCCGCGCCCAGCGTGCCTGCTCCCATCCGGACAACTGGCTGGAAACCTGGGCCTCGTTGAAGATCACGTTGTAGCGTTCGTCACCGAGCAGCGAGTACACCTCGTCGAGATGCGCTTCGACCTCGGTATCGAGGTTGACCACGACCACGCGGGCACCGGAACGCTCGAGCGCATCGCGATCGAGTTCAGCGGCCTGTGCCTCATAGACAATCGGCGCGCCGGATCCGAGCAGCGCCTCGCGCAGATGCCGGCCCGATTCGCCGGCCTGCGACAACAGCGCGATCGACATGGTCGGATCAGGCGTCGGCACGTGTCGACCTCAGGGTTTCCTGGACCTGACGCAACAGATCGGCTTCCTGGTAGGGCTTGCCGAGGTAGCGTTCGACGCCGATTTCCAGTGCGCGCTGGCGATGCTTTTCGCCGGTACGCGAGGTCACCATGATGATCGGCACGTTCTTCAGGCGTGCATCGTTGCGCATGTAGGTGGCCAGTTCGTAGCCGTCCATGCGCGGCATCTCGATGTCGAGCAGCATCAGGTCGGGGACGCTGTCCTGCAGCTTCTCGACGGCATCGAGACCGTCTTTCGCGGTGACCACGTCCATTTCCGCACGTTCGAGCACGCGCGTGGTGACCTTGCGCATGGTGATCGAGTCGTCGACCACCATGATCATGGTCTTGCGGCGCACTTCCGGCAATTCCGGCACCGGCACGATCTCGGCGACTTCCGGAATCTCGCCGGCGGCAACGCTTGCGCGCAGCGAGGCGACGCGGCGAACCAGCGGCGCCAGATCGAGAATCATGATGACCGAACCGTCGCCCATGATCGTCGCGCCGAAGATGCCCGGCACCGAGCTGATCTGCGGGCCGACCGACTTGACCACGATTTCGCGCGAGCCGACCACCGCATCGATGCGCACGGCGGCGCGCTGGTCGCCGGTCCGCGTCATCAGCAGCGGCAGCTGGGTCTCGTCGATGACGCGACCCTGCGGCACGCCGAGCAGTTGCGAGAGCTCATAGATCTTGAAGTCTTCGCCGGCGTAGGTGTAGGTCGGATCGCCGCTGCCGAGGCGCTTGGAGTAGTCGTCGAGCGCAATGCGGACGACGCCCTGCACCGAGGACATCGGCACCGCGTAGGTGGATTCGCCGAGCTTGACCAGAATCGCCTGGGTGACGGCGAGCGTGAATGGCAGCCGGATCGTGAAGGTGGTACCGCTACCGCGGACCGAATCGATGACCAGCGAGCCGCCGAGCTGCTTGATTTCGCTGTGGACGACGTCCATGCCGACGCCGCGGCCGGCCAGCTGGGTCACCTGTTCGGCGGTCGAGAAACCGGCTTCGAGGATGAAGCCGTAGAGGTCGCGGTCGGACAGATTCGCATCCGGATTGAGCAGCCCGAGCGAAATCGCCTTGCGCCGGATCGCGTCGCGATCCATGCCGGCGCCATCGTCGCTGATGCGCAGGACCACTTCGGTCGATTCGCGCGAGACGCGGATCGTCACCGTGCCATCTAGCGGCTTGTTCGCCGCCAGGCGTTGCTGCGGCGACTCGATACCGTGTGCCAGCGCATTGCGCAGCATGTGCTCGAAAGGCGCCTTCATGCGCTCGAGCAGGTTGCGATCCATTTCGCCCTGCGCGCCTTCGACCTTGAGCTGGGCGCGCTTGCCGAGTTCCTGGGCGGCCTGACGGACCGTGCGACGCAGCGAGGGCACCATCGAGTCGAATGGCACCATGCGCGTGCGCATCAGACCTTCCTGCAGGTCGGAACTGACGCGGGACTGCTGCAGCAGCAGGGTTTCGGACTGGCGGGTCAGGTCGTCGAGCAGGCCCTGGATCGAGACCAGATCCGAGACCGACTCGCCGAGTGCACGCGAGTATTGCTGCAGCTGCGAGAAGCGATCGAGCTCGAGTGGATCGAATACGGCTTCGACACCATCGTGGTGCTCGCGTTGGTAGCGGGCGATGATCTGCGCTTCGGTTTCGATTTCGAGCTTGCGCAGCTGTTCGCGCAAGCGGCTGACGGTCTGTTCGAATTCGATCAGGTTGAAGCGGAAGCTCGAAATCTGCTGTTCGAGACGCGAGCGATAGATCGAGACTTCGCCGGCGTAGTTGACCAGCGAGTCGAGCAGTTCGGAGCGCACGCGGATCATCTCCTGCGGCGCGCGCGGCTCGTCTTCCGCATCCAGGCTCGGCAATGCGCGCGGTGCCGGTCGCACCTGCGTCTCCGCCTTGTCCGCTGCGTCGTCGCCGTCCGCCGCTGCCGCAGGCTGCGCGACGGGCGCAGGTGCGGGCATCGGCATCGGCATCGGCTCGGATTCGTCCAGGCTCTCGCCGGCAACGAGATTTTCCAGGCGCGAAATCATGTGCGCCGGCATGGCGATGGCTTCACGACGGGCGATGCGCTGGACCAGGCCATGCAGCGCGTCATAGCTGCGCTCGAGTGCTTCGACTGCGGAAAGGTCCATGCTGCGATGGCCGTCATAGGTCGCGTCGAGCAGCGACTCCATGGCGTGGGTGAGGTCGCCGATCGGGCCGATGCCGGCCATGCGTGCGCCACCCTTCAGCGTATGCAAGTCGCGCTGCAGGGCCACGATGAGCTCGCGATCCTGCGGCGATTCACGCAATTGCGCCATGACCGAATCGGAATGGTCGAGGATATCGTTGCCTTCCTGGACGAAGATATCGAGCAGGTCCTGGTCCATTTCGGGCAGTTCGAGGGCGCCCTCGGGCTGCGCATCAGGCAGCGAGGACTCATCGAAAAGCCTCGGCTCGGGCTGCGCAAGCGCTTCGACTACCGGTTCAGGGCTTGCGTCCGCTTCTCCTGCGTGAGGCGACTCGCCGGCAGCGCCGGTTTCGGCGATTGCTGTGACTCCTTGATTGGCTTCATCGACAGCTTTGCGGGCTTTCTCCCAGGCCTCGTGTTCAGCCGGCGCCTCGAGATCGGCAGATCCCACCGGCATGGATGCCTCGTCGGCGACTTCTTCCGCGCCGGCTGTCGTCGCCGCGTCGGCCTCGTCTTCAAGGGTCTGCTCGACGCTGTCCTCGAGGGTGATGGATTCGAGTGCGCTCTCGTCGAATTCGATGGCGAAGCCGGAGTCGGCCTCATCCTCGACGCTTGGCTGCTCGGCACTTGGGGCAAACTCCGAGCGGCTTCGGTCGGGAATCTCGGCGAAGGCATCCGACGCTTCGAGCAAAGCGTCGATGTCGGTGTCCTCGGGAAACTCGACCACATGCGTGCCTGCGCCCGTGTCGGCTGCAAAGCCGGCATCAAGGCCCAGCGGCTGGACGGGAATCCCATCGCCGGAGCCGGCGAGATCATCGAATTCTTCATCCGCGCTGCTGGCCGTCTCTACCGGCGCTTCCTCATCGCCGAGAACTTCGACCGTGCCGTCAACTTCGGCCACCGCCTCGAACTCCAGGCGGCCCAGTTCATCGTCGGTCTCCCCTGCAAGCGCCGCTGCGGCCATCTCGGAACCGTGCGGATGCTCGTCGTCCTGATGATAGAACTGCAGTGCGCTCTCGGGCTCGTGCAACGCGTCGCGCAGGGCGGTGACGCGGCTGGCAAGTTCCTGAGTGTCAGGAAGATCGTTGGAACCACGATCGAGGCAGGTCATTGCCTCGCGAACCGCAGCGGCCGTTTCGCGCAGGACGGCGATGCCTTCCGCATCGACCGGGGTGCCACTGGCGCGCATCCGCTTGAGGTAGCCCTCGAGCGGAGACAGCAGGTGGGTGAGCGGCTCGATTTCGACCATCGCAATGGCGCCACTCAGGGTGTGCGCGGCGCGCAGCAGCGGCTCCGACACCGGCAGATCGACGTAACTGGCCTGGTCGAGGAATTCGTCGACGACGCCGAGATGCATCGCCGTCTCGCTCTTGAGGATGTCGAACAGCACCGGATCGAGACCGGGTAGCGGCCCGGCGACGATTTCCGGTCGGCGCTGGCTTTCCAGTTCGACCGGCACCGGCATTTCCGATGCGCCCGTTCCGGCATCGGCTGCCGTTTCTTCATAGGGTATGCGCCGCTTCACGACGCGCTTGATCTTGCGCGTCACGGTCTGCACGGATTGCTGTTTCGACGGCAGCGAGACGAGTTCGCCCTCGGCCAGCCGATCGGCGGTTTCCATGATCCCGGCAATGTTCGCGGTCGGCGCTCCCTCGCCGCGCAAGGCGGCGAGCTGGCCCGGCAGTGCATCGACGGCATGGTCGACCAGGGCCATGACCTGCGCGCTGGGCGCGATCGAGCGGTCGAGCACGCGGTTGAGCATGTTCTCGACTTTCCAGCTGAACTCACCGAGCGCGAGTGCGCCGACCAGGCGTCCGGAGCCCTTCAGGGTGTGGAACGAGCGGCGGATCGGCTTGACCCGCTCGAGGTCCTCGGCGCTTGCCCTCCAGAGCGGCAACTGCGCACGCAGGTTGTCGATCTCCTCCTGCACTTCCTCGATGAAGACATCGCGGATCTCATCGTCGATCTCGCTCGATGCGGTGATCTGGAAACTGCCGTCGGCGGAATCCGCGGACAGCACCTCCTCTTCGACCTCTTCCTCGATTTCTTCCTCGACCTCGATCCAGCGACTGCCATCGGCATCGACGATCACGTTGCCGGCATCGGCATGTGTCGAAGCCCCGCTATCCGCGGCATCGCGATCGTGGGTGGTTTCGGCAAGCCGCAGCCCGCCGACATCATGCTCCTCGGATCGAGGTTCACCGGTTTCGCCGACGATCAGGCCGGCCAGGTCTTCGCCTTCGGCGATCTCGATGACGCTGTCGAGTTCGTCCGGCGAATCAACCGGCTCGAAGCTCGCGCCGGTCGGAATCGCGCTGCTGTCGGACTCGACGAAATCGAGTCCGTCCAGGTTCAGCTCGGAGTTGTCGCTTGCATCGTCGGGGCGCAGCGCGGCGCTTTGTTCGAGCGGCAGGTGCTCGCCCCAGCTCGGAAAATCCGTACCCGCCTGCGCCGGCTCCTCTTCGATCGGCTCGATAACCCGGGTTGCCGTATAGCTGCCGGTATCGGTCGAATCGGTGTTTTCATAAGCCAGGGCGGCTGCGGCAGCCAGTGCGTCATCGTCGCTCACCACCGACTTTCCCGGCATCGACTCCAGGTTCGTTGCGGCGGGTTCGGCCGCGGCCGCGGGTTCGCCCGCATTCTCGGACTCGGCCGGCGGTATCGGCCAGTAGCCGAGCGTCTCGAGGCTTTCGCGGGTCACGTCGAGGATCTTTTGGCGACCGCCGCGCTGTTCGCGCGTCGCTTCGAGGAAGTATTCGATCGAGGCCAGCGCATCGGCCAGGCTGTCCATCTGTTCGGCGGTCGGAACACGGCGATGGCGCTGCAGTTCGACTTCGACGAAACGGACGATGCCGCCCATCAGCTCGGCCGCATCACCGAGGTCGAGCATGCGCAGCGCACCGGAGATTTCCTCCAGCAGTCGCGGAATCTGCTCGACCCGCTCATGGTCCCAGGGCGATTCGATGAAGGCGATGACGTCGTGCTTGGCCTGCTGGATATTGACCGCCGCCTCGTGCATGAGGGCGTCGAGGATCTTGCGTACCTCGGCCTTGGGCAGTTCGACCGCTTCGTCGTCACCCTCTTCGCCGACCGCACCGAGACGCTCGATATGGTCGTCGAGGGAAGCTTCGACATAGAGCAGCGCGCCGGCGACGTCGAGCAGGGTGCCCTCGTCGGCCTCGCGGCGTCCCTGGGCGATGTCCTCGATGGTGCTGCGCTGTTCGGTGACCACGCGTCGCGGCACGCCGAGACCGAGCATGCCGAGCGTGTCGCGCACGCGATCGAGCAGGTCGATCTGGGCCATGAGGTCGGCCGGATCGCGTTGCTGCGCGCGCAGGAAGATGTCGAGCGCCTCCTTGACCCGCAACAGGTCTTCCTTGATCGCGACCGACACGGTATCGAGCAGGGCGCGGTTGTGGCCGGAAATGGAGCTCTTCGCGTGGGCCACTTCCTGGTCGGTCGGCAGCAGCGAACCGAGCACATAGGTCTGGCGGATTTCCTCGACGCGCGGACTCTGGCTGGTCGAATGCGCGATGTAGTAGAGCAGCCCCTTGACCAGTTCGCGCGGCGGCGAGGAATTCATACCTTCCTCGCCGACCTCGGCGAAGCGGCGGATCTCGCGGTCGACGCTGCCGAACAGCAGCTTGACCGAAGCGCTGGAATCGAGCGCGCCTTCGCCGACCGCCTCGGCAACGCCGGCGGCGATCCAGAACAGGCGTCGTGCTTCCTCGCCCGAGGCCACCGTCGTACGCAGCCGGTCGAGCACATCGCGCAGGCGCAACGGATTCTGCGCTTGCGAGGAATCGCGGAACCACTTCAGCAACGCCGCCTGGAAGGCCAGGCGCAGGCGCAGGGCCTGCGAGCGCAATTCCTTCAATGGCAGCGGTTTCGGCAATCCCTTGGCGCCGGCCGGCAGGGCCGCGGCCAGATCGGGCGAAAACAGCGCCGAATCGGAGAGCAGCTTCTCGCCGCGGCAGGCACGCAGGTCGTTGAGCAGGGGCAGCAGGACGATCGGAATGTCCTTGTGCCCGGTCTGCACGCGCTCGAGGTAATCGGGCAGCTGGACCATGCCGCGCATGAGCACGGAATAGCCTTCTTCGCGCTGCGGCACGGCGTCGGCCAGCAGGGCTTCGGCCAGCCGCTCCATTTCCTCGATAACCATCGCCGCGCCATACAGCTCGACCATGCGCAGGGTGCCCTGCGCCTGATGCAGGTAGGTCGCGCAGAAGCGCATGAGGCTGGTGTCGGCCGGATCCTCGACATATGCCTCGAGCGCCTGGCGCGCCTGCTTCAGCGTGTCGTCAAGTTCGCCCTTGACCCAGTTCAGCGTGGTGAAGTCGTCGTGCAGTTTCATGATTTTCATTCGCCCTGGCGAAGCCCGGCTACCCTCACCCTATCCTACGCCGCTGCACGGAAACCCTACTTCGCGCACAGGACCGCAACAACGGCGATCCTGCGCGAGGAGTGTTCCGATCCGGGCGTATGCCCCGGCCACGCTGGGTTGCAGGCGGCGTTGCGGACCGGTCGAGGCGTCTCTTGCGGCATTGTCGAAGGCGTTGAATGGCAGACAGCTTCTCCTTTGATCTGGTACGTGACGGATTCCGGCCTCAGCCCGGCAGCTTGAAGTCGGCCACCGAGCGGCGCAGGTCGCCGGCAAGGTGAGCGAGGTTGCCGATCGATTCGGCGGTCTGGCTCGCACCGACCGAGGTTTGCGTGGTGATTTCCTGAATCACGTTCATCGTTGCCGAGATGTTCGTCGCCGCGGCCGACTGCTGGCTGGCGGCGGCCGAGATGCTCTGGATGAGGTCGGCGAGATCGTGCGAAACCTTTTCGATTTCGCCGAGGGCGAGACCCGCGTCCTCGGCCAGTCGCGCACCGGCCACGACCTCGGCGGTGGTCTGTTCCATCGAGCTGACCGCTTCGTTGGTATCGGACTGAATCGTCTGCACCAGGGTCTCGATTCGCTTGGTCGCGTTCGAAGCGCGTTCCGCGAGGCGCTGGACTTCGTCGGCAACGACCGCGAAGCCGCGGCCCGCCTCACCGGCGGAGGCGGCCTGGATGGCGGCGTTGAGGGCGAGGATGTTGGTCTGCTCGGCAATGTCGTTGATCAGTTCGACGATCGATCCGATTTCCTGCGAGGATTCACCGAGGCGCTTGATTCGCTTCGAGGTTTCCTGGATCTGGTCGCGGATCGAGTCCATGCCCTGGATCGTCTGGCGCACGATGGCCGCGCCCTTGGCGGCGATCTGCACCGAGCGCTGCGCCACCTCGGCGCTTTCCGTGGAATTCTTCGACACCTCGTCGATCGACACCGCGATCTCGTTGATGGCCGCGGAAGCCGAGGTGATCTGCTGGGCCTGGTGTTCGGCGGCCTCGGCCAGGTGCATGGCAGTCGCCTGGGTTTCCTGGGCGGCCGCGGACACCTGCACGGCGGTCTCGTTGATGGTGGTGACGAGGGATCGCAGCGCCTCGACCGCGAAGTTGATCGAGTCCGCGATCGCCCCGGTGATGTCCTCGGTAACGGTCGCCTTTACGGTCAGGTCGCCTTCGGCCAGCGAGCCCATCTCGTCGAGCAGTCGCAGAATGGCTTCCTGGTTTCGCTGGTTCAGCTCGGCCGACATCTGGTAGCGGTTCTGCTGGTCGCGGACCAGGGTGATGCCGAGCAGGATGACGAGGACGATCGCAGCGGCGGCGGCGATACCACCCCAGAGCGGGTTCGGGAAGGTGCGTTTGGTACCCAGCGTATCGAGGCGGTCGGCGACGTTGCGCGCCTTGAGCAGAACGCTCTGGCTGTCGGTGAAGATCGCATCGGCGGCCTGCTTGACCACCTGCAGGCCGGTCGATGCGTCGATGATCTTGCTGACCGGCTCGTCGAGGCTCTGCCACTGCTGCTGGACGTCGACCAGGATCTGCTTGGCGTTGGGCTGGTCGATCGGGCGGATGTTCAGCGCCGGGGCGCCGTCGATCAGGCCATCGAGCACCGAGCGGTAGAGCGCGGCGTCGCGCGAGAAGCCGTCAGCCGCGGATTGCGCATCCTCGCCACCCTGGCCGATCTCCTGGACGCGGCGGATCATGCGGTCGGCGAGCAGCATCTGGCGGGTCGAGATATAGACCTGGCCGGCACTGCCGTTGCGCTCGGTCAGGATGTTGACGACTTCGTTCATGCGCGAGTTGAGGACCGGCATCTTCGAGCCGAATTCCTGCGAGGTCGTGGCGGTATCGAGAACGAGGCTCTTGCCGTCGAGAATCTTGGTGGCATTGGTCAAGACCGGCGCCCAGGCCGCGTTGAGGTCCTTCAGTTCCTTTTCGACACCGGGTTCGTTGGCGTAGGAAGGCATGCCGGCGTAGGGCGAGGGGTCCTTGGCGTTGCCCTTGTTCAGGTAACCGAGAAAGGCATCGATGTCGCCGGTGGTCTTCTTCAGCTCATCGAAGGCCAGCTCGTTACCGCCGGCGGCATTGGCCGCGTAGGTGGTCAAGGCCTGGGAGAGCACCTGCACCTGCGTCGTCAGCGAGCTCGCCTGTCGATCGTGATTGCTCTTGATGGTCAGATAAATGAAGTCCGCCGCCGCGAAGGCGATGGCGAGCACCAGCAACACGATCAAGATGGTGTTGAGGCTGCCCGTCCGCTCGGAGCCCGAGAGTGCGCTGGAAGTTGTGCTCATCGTGTTACCTCACCCCTAAAGTTACACATGGCCGGCCGGATCGAAGCTGCCGGCCGGTCTGCTGTTATGCCGATGCCTGCTGGAATTCCGCCGAGCGGACCAGCGCGGACATGCTGAACAAGCCCCACAAGATGTCACCGAGTTGAACCTTTTCGCCGACGTAGCGGCTGTAGCGCTCGTCTTCCTCGCCGAGCGCGCGTGCGCGCTGCTCATCGGAGAAACTGCGCTGTCCGAGCACCTCGTCGACGAGCAGGCCGACGCTGCCGCCATGCTGGCGAACGACGAGGATGCGGGTCGAGTCGGTCATCACCGTGCGCGTGCCTTCGATGTAGTGGCGAAGGTCGATCACGGCGACCAGGTTGCCGCGCACGTTGGCCACGCCGAGCATCCAGCCCTGCGTTCCAGGCACGACGGTCAGGGCCGGCATGGTCAGGATTTCATTGACTTCCGAAATGCTGCTGACCAGATGGTGCGGACCCACCCGGAAGCCGATGCCGCGCCATAGGCCCGGGGCATCGATCTGTTCGGGCAGGCCGGCGACGTGCGAAAGACTGCGCCGCTCGTAGTCGGCAAGAATCTCGAACGGACCGGCGGGCTGCAATTCAGGGGAAGTTGCCATGCTCGTCGCCTCAACCCGGCAGCAGGTTGTCGATGCGTTGCAGCAGGGACTTTGCATCCACGGGCTTGGTCAGGAAGTCCTTGGCGCCCTGGCGCAGCCCCCAGACGCGATCGGTCTCCATCGTCTTGGTGGTGACTATGAGAATCGGAATGTGTCCGGTGCCGGCGTCGCGGCTGAGATCGCGGGTCGCCTGGAAGCCGTTCATGCCCGGCATGATCACGTCCATGATGACGAGATCCGGACGCTCGCGCTTGACTCCGGCAATGCCTTCCTCGGCACTTGCCGCGCTGCTGACACGATGACCGGCCTTTTCGAGCAGCGTCGTGAACACGCGCACGTCGGTCGGTGAATCGTCGATGATGAAAATGTGCGCCACCGCCTTACCCCTGTGAGTCGAATGGCCAAGCCAACGGAATTACTTCCAGTCCACGTGGCGACGAATTGCTCCGAGCAACTCCTCGCGAGTGAAAGGTTTGGTCAAATATTGTTCGGAACCGACAATTCGGCCCCGCGCCTTGTCGAACAGGCCGTCCTTCGAGGACAGCATGATCACGGGCGTCGCCTTGAACATCTGGTTGTTCTTGATCAGCGCACACGTCTGATAGCCATCCAGACGCGGCATCATGATGTCGACGAAGATGATCTGCGGCTGCTGATCGGAGATCTTGGCCAAGGCCTCGAACCCGTCGGTTGCCGTGACGACGTCGCACCCTTCCTTGCGCAGCAAGGTTTCCGCAGTCCGGCGGATGGTCTTTGAATCGTCAATGACCATGACTTTCAGGCCGCTGAAGCTGCCCTGCTTGGTCTCATCCACCTGTTAAGGACCCCCAACCGCTGTGCTGAATAATGAGGCACGCAAGATCCGTGCCGGCCGAGACGCTTTTCAGGAAAGAGACGAACCCGGCGCAAGCCCTCGAAGGTCGCGCATCGCTCCGCAAGTTCCCACTGGTCGCTGCTTCTTAACCAATTCTTAGCTAATCTGTCAAGTTTAGCGCGTAAGTCCCCAGAAAATCTTGGGAACCTGTTCGCCATTCCATGAGGCAGCCGACCGGTCGCGTCGACGAGGAGTGTAAACTAGCGCGGCATCTGCGTCGCGACCCGGCGCACAACATCGCACAGTCCCCGGAGACGCCGCATGGCCCGCAAACTGGCTGTCCTGATGGACGCCATCGCCGAGATCAGGATCGCCAAGGATACGACGTTTGCCCTGCTCCTCGAAGCGCAGGCGCGCGGATACGAGATTTCCTACCTGACCCAGGGCGACCTCGCCCTGCGCGATGGCACTCCATACGCCAGGGCGGCGCGCCTGCAGGTGCGCGACGATGCCCGCGACTGGTTTTCCCTGGCCGAAGCGGCCTGGCAGGACCTGCGCGATTTCGACGTCATCCTGGCGCGCAAGGATCCGCCGGTCGATGACCAGTTCATCTACGACACCCAGGTCCTGCAGCTGGCCCAGGATGCCGGGGTGCTCGTCGTCAACGACCCGCGCGGCCTGCGCGACGCCAACGAAAAGCTGTTCGCCCAGCATTTCCCGCAGTGCTGCGCACCGGCGCTGGTCGCGCGCCAGCCGGCCGAACTGAAGCGCTTCGCCGCCGAGCACGGCCGCGTCGTGCTCAAGCCGCTCGACGGCATGGGCGGCCGCAGCATCTTCCTGTCCGGTCACGGCGATCCGAACCTCAACGTGATCCTCGAGACCCTGACCGCCAATGGCCGCTGTTTCGCCATGGCACAGAAATTCATTCCGGAAATCAGCAGCGGCGACAAGCGCATCCTGATGATCGACGGCGAACCGGTTCCGTACGCGCTGGCGCGCGTGCCGCAGGGCGATGAATTCCGCGGCAACCTCGCCGCCGGCGGCAAGGGTGTCGGCGTGCCGCTGAGCGAGCGCGACCGCTGGATCGCCGCCGAAGTCGGGCCCGAACTCAAACGCCGCGGCATGCTGTTCGTCGGTCTCGACGTGATCGGCGACTGGCTGACCGAAGTCAACGTGACCTCGCCGACCTGCCTGCGTGAGCTCGATGCCCAGTTCGGGCTTAATATTGCCGGTCAACTGTTCGACGTCATCGAATCCCGCCTGAAGAATGCTGTCCATGAAGTACACGCGCGCTGACATGCGCCCTGAACCCGCCCGGCCTTCGGCCATTTCGCCGAGAGGGCTCGCAATCCGCCCGCCCCTGAACGGCCGCGTGAATCCGATGGCTTGCGCGCTCGGCGCGCGACTTCGCGGCTAGTCCGGGCGATCGTGAGCGCCAGTACTCCATCCAGCAGTGCCGCCGACCGCTTTGGCGTGACCCTGCTCTTTTCCCTGATCGCACACGCCGTGCTCGCCCTCGGCATTACCTTCAGCGTGGCCAAGCCGGCCCCTTCGCTGCCCTCGCTCGACGTGATCCTCGTCCAGTCGGCCAGTGGCCAGGCCCCGGACAAGGCCGACTTTCTCGCCCAGGCCAGCAACACCGGCGGCGGCGACAGCGAAAAGGCCCGGCGTCCGACCGATCCGCTCTCGAGCCCGGTGCCGAAGCCGATTCCCGGCATTGCGCCGCGCCCGACCGAAAATGGAGCGCCGCGACCGACCGCCCCGACCGAGCGCGAACTGCTGACCACCCGACGTGCCGATCGCAGCGTCGAGACGGCCCGGGAAACCCCCGATACACCCGACCTGCAGGCCCCCAGCGAGCGCGAGATCATCGAGCGAAAGCTCGAGATGGCTCGCCTGGCCCAGGAAATCCAGCGTGAAACCGAGCAATACGCGAAGCGCCCGAAGCGCAAGTACATCTCGGCGAACACCAAGGAGTACGCGTATGCGAGCTACATGGCCGCCTGGGTCGCCCGCATCGAGCGCATCGGCAACCTCAACTATCCCGACGAGGCGCGCCGGCAGGAGCTGCACGGGCAACTGGTCCTGACCGTCGGCCTGAACAAGGACGGTACGGTCAAGAGCATCGACATCATCCAGCCGAGCGGCCACAAGATTCTCGACGACGCAGCCATCCGCATCGTCAACCTGGCCACGCCGTTCAATCCGCTGCCGACCAAGGGCGACGTCGTCGACGAGCTCTACATCACGCGCACCTGGCAGTTCCTCGAGGGTAATATCCTGCGCAATCGGTAGTAAGGAGGAGCCATGGTCAGCAGCAAGGCCTCCAGCGTCGTAGCCTATCTGGAAGAACTGCCGCCCGAGCGGCGCGAAGTCGTTGCCAGCGTCAGGGACCTGGTCAACGCCAGCCTGCCACCGGGCTACGTCGAAACCATGGCCTACGGCATGATCGCCTGGGTCGTGCCGCTGGCACGCCTGGCGGACACCCACAACGGCCAGCCCCTGAGCTATGTCGCCCTCGCCGCGCAGAAGAACAACTACGCCCTCTACCTCGCCTGCGACAGCATGGACGCCAGCGCCGACGAAACGCTGCGCGCCGCGTATGCCAAGGCCGGACGCAAGCTGGACATGGGCAAGAGTTGCCTGCGCTTCAAGCGCCGCGAAGACCTGTTCGACGAGGCCGTGGCCCGGCTGATCGGGGCGAGCCCGGTCGAGCAGACGATCCGGCGCTACCAGGCCTCGCGAAAGCGATCCTGAGCGCATTCATGGTCTGTGGGAGCCGGCGCGCCGTACAATGGCGCCATGCATGAGACCTCGACCCTGTCCAACCAGCTGCTGATCGCCATGCCCGGCCTGCGCGACCCGAATTTCGCGCGCGGCGTGGCCCTGGTCTGCCAGCACGGCGAGGATGGCGCGATGGGCATCATGATCAACCGCCTGTCCGATTACCGGCTCGGCGACGTGCTGGCCCAGATGAACCTGCGCTCGGACCTGCCCGACGTGATCGACTCGCCGGTCCTGGTCGGCGGGCCGGTCCAGCCCGAGCGCGGCTTCGTCCTGCATACGCCGCATGGCGGCTGGGATTCCTCGTTCCGCATCTCCGACCTGATCAGCGTCACCACCTCGCGCGACATTCTTGCCGCGATCGCTGCCGGCAATGGCCCGCAGAACGCGATCGTCGCGCTCGGGTATTCGGGCTGGAGCCCGGGCCAGATCGAGCACGAGATGCGCGAGAACGCCTGGCTGACCGCGCCGGTCGACAATGCGATCCTGTTCCACACCCCGCTCGACGAACGCTGGCGGGCGTCCGCCGCCCTGGTCGGCGTCAATCTCGAGCAGATCTCGCCGTATGCCGGCAATGCCTGAGCCGGTTCCGCGATGAGCCTGACCGATTCCGCCGGCTACGTGCTGGCCTTCGATGTCGGTACGCGCATGCTCGGCGTCGCCATCGGCCATCCGCTGACCGGCACCGCGCGCGCCCTGGCCACGGTCAACGTCCATCACGGCAAGGTCGACTGGAACCGGATCGACGGCCTGGTCAGGGAATGGCAACCGGTCGCCTTCGTCGTCGGCCTGCCGTTGGCCCTCGATGGCAGCGAACAGGAAATGACCGGCCACGCGCGCGCCTTCGGCGAACAGCTCGGCAAGCGCTATGCGCGCACGGTGCACGAGTCCGACGAGCGCTTCACTTCGAAGGAAGCCGCGCGCCGTTTCGCCGCGCAACGCGCGCAAGGCTCGGCCAAGCGCAAGCACGGCGCCGACATCGATGCGCTGGCCGCGCAGATCATCCTCGAATCCTGGTTCTCCAGCCCCCGCAACGAATCCACCGCGCCATGAACAGCCTGCAGATCGACGCAAATGGCCGCCTGCGCCACCTGATCACGCTCGAGGGCCTCGGCCGCGAGCGCATCAACGCCCTGCTCGACCGTGCGGCCGAATTGCGCGATGCCTTCGCCATCGACGCGCAGGGGCCGCAGCTGCTGGCCGGTCGCACCGTCGTCAACCTGTTCTTCGAGACCTCGACGCGCACCCGTTCGAGTTTCGAGTTGGCCGCGCGCCGGCTCGGCGCCACGGTGCTCAATTTCGACATCGCCTCGTCCTCGACCAGCAAGGGCGAATCGCTGGAGGACACCCTCGCCACGCTCGAGGCGATGCAGGCCGACGCCTTCATCGTGCGCCATCGCGAGAACGGCATGCCCGAGCGGCTCGCCGGCTTCGCGAAACGGGCGGCGATCCTCAACGCCGGCGATGGCAACCATGCGCATCCGACCCAGGGCCTGCTCGATGCCCTGACCATCCGCGATCGCCATGCCGACTTCGGCCTACTCACGGTGACTATCTGCGGCGACATCCGGCATTCGCGGGTGGCACGCTCCGATCTGCACATGCTGCGCGCGCTCGGGGCCAGGGAGATCCGGCTGTGCGGCCCGGCCGCGTTGCTTCCCGATGCCGGGGCGTTCGCCGATTGCCGGATCCTCGAGGATTTCGACGAAGCGGTCGCCGGCAGCGACGTGCTGATCATGCTGCGCCTGCAGCGCGAGCGCATGAGCGAGGCCCTGATCGGTGACGAAGCCGATTACTTTGCGCGCTTCGGCCTGACTCCGCAGCGCCTCGCCCGGGCCGCGAAGCATGCGCTGGTGATGCACCCGGGGCCGATGAACCGCGGCGTCGAGATCGACTCGGCAGTCGCCGACGGCCCGCAGTCGATGATCCTGGCCCAAGTCGCTAATGGCGTGCCGGTGCGCATGGCCGCCCTGACGACCCTGCTCGGCATCGACTGATCAGCCGGCGCGGTTTTCCGCGGTGTCCTCGCGGGTGAGGTACCAGCGCCGGCTCGCCCAGCCTGCTCCGGCGGCATCGTCGTCGATCGCGGCGAGCAGGCGCAAACCGGCATCCCGCACCAGCAATTCGCGCAGGCGCGGCTCCTCCAGCACATGCATCTCGAACACCGCCTGGCGGCGCCAGGCGAGGCGCCGCAACGGATTGAGCCAGCGATTCGGCAACAGCGCAAACAGGCGTCCGCGCCAGCTGCGGTCGGTGCCGACGACGAACTGGAAGGCGGCCACGCCGCCCGGCGCGAGCACGCGCAGGAACTCGGCGACATAGCCCAGCGCCAGCCCGGCCGGAATATGCTGCAGGGTCATGCACGAATAGACCAGGTCGATGCTGCCGTCGGCGATGGCCTCGAGCCGCGCGGCGCGGTTCTCGATGAAGCGCAGGTTGCCGAGGTCGGCGTTCAGGCTGCGCGCCTTGGCGATCATGCTCGGTGAAACGTCGATGCCGATGGCCTCGCCGAAGTGCGTGGCGAGCGCGCGCGTCAGGCGACCGGCGCCACAGCCGAAATCGAGCGCACGGCGCCGTTGGCGCGGCAGCTCCCAACCGGCCAGCAGGGCAAGCTGGCCTTCGATTTCGCTGCGGCCGGTGGCCAGGAACTCCGCGACATCCCAGCGACCGCCGCGCTTGTCGGCACGCGAGAGGACCGCCCATAGCGGGTCCTCGCGGCCGAGCACGGCCCAGACCCTGCGCAACTGCTCGAGTTGCGCATTTTCCGTTTCGCCGGACATCAGGCGGCGCGCCGCGACGCGGACGCGCGCGTCATTGCGTCTCGATCAGCTCCACACCGTCCAGGCCCTGCGACAGCGTGTGCGCATCGCCGCCCTGGGCGAGCTTGATCTTGAGACGGACCTCGTTGGTCGAGTCGGCGTGGCGCAGGGCATCCTCGTAGGAGATCTCGCCGGCCTGGTAGAGCTCGAACAGGCTCTGGTCGAAGGTCTTCATGCCGAGGTTGGTCGACTCCTTCATGACGTCCTTGAGCTTGTGGATGTCGCCCTGGCGGATGTAGTCCTGGACCAGCGGCGTGCCGAGCAGCACCTCGATGGCGACCCGGCGCGACTTGCCGTCCGGGGTCGGAATGAGCTGCTGCGCGACCACGCCCTTGAGGTTCAGCGACAGGTCCATGAACAGCTGTGAGCGGCGGTCCTCGGCGAAGAAGTGGATGATGCGGTCCATCGCCTGGTTGGCGTTGTTCGCGTGCAGCGTGCACAGGCACAGATGGCCGGTTTCCGAGAAGTTGATCGCGTGCTCCATCGTCTCGCGGGCGCGCACCTCGCCGATCATGATCACGTCCGGCGCCTGGCGCAGGGTGTTCTTCAGCGCGTTCTCCCAGGAATCGGTGTCGATGCCGAGCTCGCGCTGGGTGATGATGCAGCCCTCGTGCTTGTGCACGTATTCGATCGGGTCCTCGATCGTGATGATGTGGCCGGTCGAGTTGAGGTTGCGGTAGCCGAGCATGGCCGCCAGCGAGGTCGATTTACCGGTACCGGTGGCGCCGACGAAGATGATGATGCCGCGCTTGGTCATCGCCAGGGTCTTGATGATCGGCGGCAGGTTCAGTTCGTCGCAGGTCGGGATGCGCGTCTCGATGCGGCGCAGGACCATGCCGACGCAGTTGCGCTGGTAGAAGCAGGAAACACGGAAACGGCCGACCCCGGTCACCGCGATCGCGAACTGGCACTCGTGGGTCTTCTCGAACTCCTCGCGCTGCGACGGCGTCATCACGTTGAGCACCATGTCGCGGGCCTGCTGCGGGGTCAGCGCATTCTGCGTGATCGGCGAAATGCGGCCGTGGACCTTCATCGACGGCGCGACGCCGGCCGTGATGAACAGGTCGGAGGCCTTCTTGTGCACCATCAGCTTGAGGAAAGAGGTGAAATCGACGCTGCTCATGACCGTCTCCCTGCGCCGGGATAACCCGGATTTGCGGGCATCTTACACCGCTCGCAAAGCGCTTGGCTGCGACCGGGCGCACGTCGGGGCCCTGCGGCGACGGCCTGCCGAGCCGCGGAACGCGGGCCAGGCGCCCACGACGAGGGGCCGGGGCCGCGATCGGGTCCTTCAGCGCGGCCGCTCGGGATCGCGGTCGATCAGCGAAACCCTGCGCGTATCGGGCATGGCCAGGTAGACCAGCAGCGAGATCGCGATGCAGCCGGTCACGTACCAGTAGAAGCCCTGTTCGTGGCCGATGCTCTTGAACCACAGGGCCACGTATTCGGCCGTGCCACCGAAGATCGACACGGTCAGCGCATACGGCAGCCCAACGCCGAGCGCGCGGATCTCGACCGGAAACAATTCGGCCTTGACCACGGCGTTGATCGCCGTATAGCCCGAGACGATGAGCAGAGCCAGCATGATCAGGGCAAACGCCTGCTGCGGTGTCGACACGGCGCCGAGCTGCGACAGGATCGGCACGGTCAGGGTGGTTCCAAGGACACCGAAGGCGATCAGGATCGGGCGACGGCCGATGCGGTCCGACAGGGCGCCGACCAGCGGCTGCAGCAGCATGTAGAGGATCAGGGTCGAGGCCGAAACCAGGCTCGCGGTCGGCCGGCTCATGCCGACCGAGTTGACGAGGAACTTCAGCATGTAGGTGGTGTAGGTATAGAACGCGACCGTCCCGCCGAGGGTCAGGCCGATCACGATCAGGATCGCGCGCGGATGATCGAGGAGGACGCGCAGCGAGGAACGCGCCGGGCGTGGCCCCTCGTGCGAGCGCACGAAGGCCTCGGTCTCGGCCATGCTGCGCCTGAGATAAAGTGTGGTCACCGCGCACAGCGCACCGATCAGGAACGGAATGCGCCAGCCCCACTGGTCGAGCTGGTCGGGACTCAGGGTCCATTGCAGGGCGATCAGCACGGCCAGGGCCAGCAGCTGGCCGAGGATCAGGGTCACGTACTGGAAGCTCGACCAGAAACCACGGTGTTCGCGCGTCGCCATCTCGCTCAGATAGGTCGCCGAGGTGCCGTACTCGCCGCCGACACTGAGTCCCTGCAGCAGCCGCGCGACGATCAGCAGGACCGGCGCGGCGATGCCGATCGCGGCATAGCCCGGGGTCGCGGCGATCAGCAGCGAGCCGGCGCACATCAGGGTCACCGAGGCCATCAGGGCCGACTTGCGGCCATGGCGATCGGCCCACAGGCCCATGACCCAGCCGCCGACCGGGCGCATCAGGAAGCCGACCGCGAACACCGCTGCGGTGTTGAGCAACTGCGCGGTGCGATCGCCCTGCGGGAAGAAGGCCTTGGCGAAGTACAGCGAGAACGCCGCGTAGACGTACCAGTCGTACCATTCGACCAGGTTGCCGAGCGCGCCGCTGAAGATCGAGCGCAGACGCTGGCCTGTTTTCAGGTTCGGCGTGGTCGGACCCGGCGCAGGCATCTTATCGGCCGCCCATGGATGTGGCCTCGCGACCGCTCCGAACGGCAGGCCGCGACGTTGCGCAAATCTCGACGCGATCAGCCCTCAAGATCGCTCGCCTCGTCCGTCCCTGCGCCAGAACTGCTCCATCTCGAGATAGGTGAACGAGGCCGACCAGGTGATCAGGACGAAGCCGGCCAGCGACTCGGTGCCGATAAGGAAGCGCAATGGCCCGACCGGCGCGAGATCGCCGAAGCCCACGGTCGAGAATGTTATGGCCGAGAAATAGACGGCATCGAGCAGATGCAGCGGCGAATAGCCGGCGATATGCCCGCAGGCCGGCCAGAACATCAGCAACCAGCAGGCAACGCCGAAAATCCAGATCTCGACAACGTGCAGGACGAGGATGCCGGCGATGCCGACCAGCACCTTGCGCCGACGTTGGCGCTGGCGCCGGGCAAGCCGGGCCGAGAGCAGGCCGAGGCCCTCGTAGTGGACCAGCACCGCGGCGACCACGGCGGCAATCGTCGCCGCGACCACGGTGAGATTCGCCCCCCAGTTCCGGTACATCTCGGGCACGGCCAGCACATCCGGCGTCATCGGCGTCGCGGTTCCGTGATCGGTTCGGGCCTGGGCAGTGTCATCGGCCGATTATAGGCCGCAACCATGCTGCGCAGAGCCGCAGGCACCCGAATACGGCCCTTCCGCGGGCGCCTGGCGCCGTGAGTGGATCAGGGCTGGGTGATCACTTCGCGATGCATCGGCGCGAGGACCGCCAGCAGCTTGTTCTGCGCCCGAAACGGGATCCCGTGCATGTCCATCGCCTGCTGCAGGTCCTCGACCAGCGCATTGAATCCGCCTTCGTTGATGACGAGCTTCGCATGCGCCTCCTTCATGCCCTTGCCCGTATAGGTGCAGGGGCCGCCCAGGATCACGCAGAACTGCTCGGCGAGCATGGCCTTGATGTGGGTCTGGTCGGCCTCGGCGAAATAGTTGCGCGTACGCGGATCCTCGATCAGTTTGATCATGAAGTCCTCCATCAGCGCATCGATGCCCGGCTTGCCGCCGAACTGCTCGAAGACCGGCAACAGCGTGGGATCGGCCGGCGCGGGGTTCTCGTCGGCGAGCACCGGCGTGGCGCAGGAGATCAGGACGAGGATCGCGAGGACGAGCCTGCCAAGGTGTTCTTGCATTGCGTTCATGGTGCGCTCCATCGGGTCAGAATCCGACCTGCAGCGAGGCATAAAGCCCGCGCTGCCGATCCTTGATGACGATATTGCCGAGATCGGCGTAGGCCAGGGTCAGCGATACGTGCTTGCTCGGCGCCCAGGCGATGAAGGCATCGAACCAGTCGTCTTCGGTGGCAATGCCGAGGTTGTCGGGCTTCATGCGGTACTCGGCGCCGATCGCGAGCTTGCGACTCAGCAGCCAGGCCACGGAGCCCTCGAGTTGCGGCCGGTAGTTGTCGTTGCGATCGCCGCCGAATCCGAGCAGGCCGATCTGGTTGGCCCTGGTGAATCGCAGCGTCACATTGGCCAGCACGCTCTGACTCAGGTAGAGCTTGGTCGCGCTGACATAGAAATCGACGCCATGGTCGTCCTTCGCGCCGATCGCGCGCAGCAGGTCGCCACGATCGTTCCTCTTGAATTGTGCACCCACCGAAACCTGCGGCATCCAACTGTCCTGTTCGAGCACCACATCGCCGGCCAGCTTTAGCTTGAGCCCGATGATGGTCTGGGTGAAGGTGTAGCCACGACCAAGTCCCAGGGCCGTGCCGACATCTTCAGTATCGAAGCTCTGACGGGCGATCGAGAGCTCGACGCGGTCGAGAAAGCCGATCAGGGCGCCGGCACCATCGAGGTGGTAGTCCTGCACGCCGACCCGGGTCAGGAACGCGTTGGCACCGATCTGGTCGCGCGTCCCATAGCCACCGATCACGGCCCACGGAGTCAGCCCGCCACCGGCGGCACCCTCGAGCTGGGTCACTCCGCCGGTGAGCAGCAACTTGTCGCTGCCGGCCAGTGCATCGTCGGGTCGCGCCGACTCGGCTGCCGATGCCGGGCTGGTCTCGGCGTCGGCAGCAAGGAGGCCGGTACCGGGAGTGCTGCCGATGGCCAGGGCCATCATCACGCGGCCGGCAAAACGGATGCTGCGGTTCATTGTTTAGGTATCCCCTGTGCCTGGAAAGACATTGATTTCGGGCCGACAGTCGATCGGCGCCATGCCTCGCAACGCGCGCTCAGCCCTTCGGCGTGCGTTTCTCGATGGCTTCCTTGTAGCCGCGCAGACCGGCAAGGGCCTGGTTGAAAGCGGCCGCGATCAGGGCGATGTCGCCCTTGCCGGCGTTGCGTACCGCGACCTGGATGTCGCCACGCAGGACCCGCTCGGACATGTCGACCACATGCGCCAGCGGCCGCACCAGGCCGCGCTGGATCAGCAGGCCGAGAATCGACAGGGCGACCAGTACGGCAGCACCGGCAATCAGCAGGGGACTTCTGATCGCGGCCGTGCTGACCACGCGCTGCGCCGTCGGCACGATGCCGACCAACAGCGCGGTTGCCGGTGCGCCGAACAGCGGTGCAGCCGACGCGCGAGTCCGGCCGTCGGCCAGGGCAAGGCCGAATTCCCTGATCGAATCCTCCGGTGCGGCGCCGGCTGCAATCGGCGGCTCAGCGCCCACGACCGCAGCCAGCGCCGGGCGGTCGGCAACCCCGAGCGTGGAAGCAAGGACGACGAAGCCGTCCCGCGTCGGCGCGACCAGGGCCGCGTCCACCTGCGCCGTGCGGCCGATTTCGGCGACGAATGCATCGCCGATCTCGACGCCGGTCAGCAGCAGCGCCTCGATGGTGGCGCCGCGCACCATCGGCGAGAGCGTGAGCAGCACGAGCCTGCCGTCGTGCAGCAGCAGATCCGTCTGCGCCAAGGCCCCGGCCCGGACCTTGAGCATTGCCGGCAACGTCGAGAAATCCTGGCGTGTGCGCAAGGCGTCGCCGAGCATGACCACGACGGCTCCTCTTGGATCGAGCACGGCGGCGACATCGAAACCGTACTGGCGGCGCCGCTCCTCGAGCAGGTCGCGAATCGATGCCGCATCGATGCTACCGCCCGGTTCCGAGCCCGCGGCGAGCGCCTGCGACACGTAGCCGACAAATCCCGGATTGGTGGCAAGAATCTCCGACTTCAGGGCAAGCTCGCGACGACGCGAGCCTTCGGCGAATTGCTGGATCGAGCGCACCGACTCGAGCGCGTGCTCGTCGAGCAGTTGGCCGACGCTGCGGCCCTGCCACCAGGCCGCGGCAACGGCGGCGATGCTCACCAGCAACGCCACCAGCAGCATCGTCAGCGATGCCCGCATCTGAATCTTCATGAGGTTTGCGTTCCCCCGCGCAGCCGTTCAGTACGGCTTGCGTTCCTTGTTGAGGTGTTCGGAAATGCGCGGCTTGGTCAGTGCCAACCTGAGCACGACCGGACCCGCGGCCGGCATTCCCTGGGTGATGGCCTGGATGGCTGCGCGCGGATGCCAGACCATCAGCTTGCCGCTGCCGGCGGGCAGGTTCTTCAGTTCGAATCGGCCATCGCTGCCCGGACTTGTGAAATAGGGTGTGTCGATGACAAGCACGTTGGCCTGCATGGCGTGATGCACGTTGCAGTTGATCAGGACCAGGCCGGTCTGCTTGAATGTGTACTCGGCCGACTTGCCTTCGCCGTAGATGCCGAGGTCGAAACTCGATTTCGGCGTCACCGAAAACACGTTGTGCAGGATCTCGTCCTGGTTCGGGAAGCTGATCGTGCTGCCGAGCGGCACGACCATCGACTCCGGCTCGAACTGCTTGTTGTGCGTATAGATCCGGTAGCGTCCCGGCCGCGCTGGCGCAGCGCCCTGGTCGGCCACGTAGTAGACGACCGCGTGCCGCATCTCGTCGGCGCCGAGCTCCTGGCCGGCAGCTGCGACCAGTTGCAGCTGGCCGCGCAGGGTGCCTGACTCGACAACGGCCGCCGCGGCTCGGGCAGGTTCCGGCTCGGCCGCAGGCACCGATGCGGCCGTTGCCGCCGCCGCGGGTGCAGCGGCAACCGGCGCTCGCGCAGCGGGCTTTCGCACCGGCTCGATCAGGGTGGGAGGATTGGTCTTCGCTTGCGGGGCCGGCGCGGGCTGTGCTTTCGCCGAGGGCTCGCCCGATACCTCATTCGCTGCAGGCAATGTTGCCGGCGATGGCTCCGAAGGTTCGACGCTTGACGACGGCGGCGCCTCGGACACCGCTGGCGCTGCCTCCGACGGGGGCAGGGGCTCCCGGGCAGGCGCTTGCGGAGGCGTTGCCGTCACCGCTTCGCGGCGATCCGCGGACGGCGGCCGCGGGCCGGTCGCGCAGGCGCACAGCAGCAACAACACGGCCACGGTGGAGATTCTGTTTGCAAGCATGCGTTTCCCCCTGGATTCGGCGCATTGGCGGACTGCAACCAGCCGCCTGAACCTCATCTACGCAGACCGAAGCGATCCGGATGCAGCGGGCGTGGCCCGGCTTGCTGCTGGCTCACAGGCCGCTCCAGTAGTAACGAAGGCATGCATGGCTGGATGTGGATGCGCCAGCGGACCGGCCAGCCGCGGATTTCCGCACAAGGGGGCGTGCGGCCTGGCCATGGCACGGCGCCCTCGCCGACCTGCACATGGCGCCTGTCGCGGCGCAGGCACGCCGAAAATGCAAAGACCTGCGCCACCGTTGCGATGACGCAGGTCCGTGTGATTCAGCCGGATGGATTCCGGATACTGGCGCCGACGCGGATCCGTCCGCGCCGGCCAGGAGTCGACCAGCAGTTATTGGACGCGGTAGGTCCAGGCGCGGGTCCAGTCGCCATCCGGTCCGCCGAAGGCGCCGGCATACGGAGCGGGCTCGAAGAAGCCGTCGGGGATCAGGCGACCGCCGCCCAGTACCGGAGAATTGGCCATCGGCAGATAGCCGTCGAGCATGGCGTCGCTGGTCGAATTGCCTGCCTGGGCCGTGAAGAAGGCCTCGGCGGTCCACGGCGCGCCATCGTCCTGCTTGAACTGCGTCGCGCAGTTGAGGAACACATGGTCGATGGTCGTGTTGCCGGACAGCGCCGTCGGCGAACCGGCCGCGGCATAGGTCGGCGCGTTGGTGATGAACAGGCAGGCCTTGCCGTCCTTGTCGTAGCCCTTGACCACGCCGTTCACGAGATGACCGCCGGTGCCTTCCTTGAGGCGAATGCCGTCGCCCGCGGTCGGGCCGCCGATAAAGGTGAAGTTGGCGATCGTCGGCATCGCACGCGGCGTGGCGTCCTGGTTTTCGTTCTGGTTCGAGGATTCGAAGCCATTGTCCTCGCCGAAGCCGGTGCCGGTCTTCGAGTAGGCGAACTGGGCCTTGCCGCTCCAGCCCTCATCCCAGTCGATCGAATCGTCGCCGCCGTCGACCACGACCATGTGGCGAAGATTGGCGGTACCGCCAAAGAACTCGATACCGTCGTCACCGCCGCGATAGGCCTGCAGATAGTCGAGCACGGTGCCGTCACCGACCGATTGCATGGTGAAGGCGTTGACTTCGCGACCCTCGGTGAAGATGTAGCCGCTGTAGCGGACCTGAACGTAACGCAGGATGCCCGAGCTGTCGTGCGGGTCGTTGCCGCCGTAGCGCAGGTTCGGATCGAACTCGCTGCGGCAGTCGAACGGAGCGATCGGGCACTTGTTGTTCGGCGCATTGCCGGACAGCACGACGCCACCCCAGTCCTTCGGCGCCGGCTCGCGGCTGCTGGTGACGCCGTCATCCGGGCTTGTGAAGATGATCGGCGCATACGCCTTGCCATCGGCAATGAGCTTGGAGCCCGGTTGCACGTAGAGATAGTCCGAGGTCGCGCCGTTGCCCTTGATGAGGGTACCCGGCTGAATCGTCAGCACGGTCTGGTTGGTGTTGTCGCCGCCGACCTTGACCAGGCCGTCGAGGATCCAGGTCGTGTCGTTGGTCAGGGTCATGTCATGTGTGATCACGCCCCTGAGCACGCAGCTGCGCGGCAAGGCGCCGGCGGTGGTACCGGCCGGGCAACCCGCGAACTTGGTTTCATAGACGCACTTGGTGCCTTTCTGTTCGACTCCGGAAGCGAAAAACTGAATCGGCGCAAGGGTCTGCGAGACTGCCTGGAAGCCGCTCTCGGCATTCGGCGTGATGTTGATATTGATCTCGCCGCAGCTCTCCACCGTCATGTCGATCGTGCCGATCGGGGTGACGTCGACCGGCTGGTTGCCGGAGAACGTATTGCCTTCCACCTTGATCAGCGGCTTTCCTGTCCAGGCGAACTCGAACTCCTTGATGTCGAAGTTGGTGGTGACCCAGAACGGATTGCCATCGTTGTCGAACGTGGAACCAAACAGGAAGACGACCCTGTCGCCATTCGGCCGGGTCAGGATATCCACGCCCCAGCCCTTGCCTTGTGTCGTCACGTCGTTCCAGTTGCCGGAAAACGCATCGGAAAGGGTGACGGCGGCATTCGCGCTCGCCGCAATGAGGCCTCCGGCCACGCATGCTGCCAGCGCAGCGCTCTTGATGAATCGTGTCATGCTTGATCTCCATCGGATTGGAATCGGCGTTGCCAGGGCGAATTGCGCATCCGGCCACGGTCTTGAAGGATGCGCATGAACCGATGACGCAAAGCCGACAGTCGAATGACCATTCGACTACACGCCGAAGACTTCGATTACGAAACTATTTCAGCGGCCGCCATTCGAGCGACACGAGCGCTTCGCGCCCACGCGAGTACACGCGCGTGTCGAGCCCGCCCTGGGTGAAGCGGACGTCCGGGTCGAGCAGGTTGCGCAGGCGCAGGGTCACCCGCCAGTCCTCGCCGAAGCGATGGCGCCAGAGGAAATCGAGGCTGTTGTAGGACTCCTCATAGACGTCGGGCTGACCCTGCACGCCGACTTCGGAGATGCGCCGGCCGAAGCGGTTGAAGAGCAGGTTGGCCTCGTCGGTTTCGCCGCTGTAGCCGAGCTGCAAATTGACGACATACGGCGACTGGCCCTGCATCGGTCGTGACTGGTTGGTCTGGAATCCTGAAGTCGCCGGATCGAGCTCGATCGAGGACTTGATGCGTGCGTAGTTGAATCCGACGTGCCAGGCGCTCAGGTCGACGCCGTGCAGCCAGCGCTCGCCGATGAAACCGAGGCCCTTCTGCGCATCGATCTCGATGCCGCGGTTGTTCGCGCTGGCCGCGTTGGCCAGCTTGAGCAGCACGGTCGAGCCCGGCAGGCGGAGCTTCTCGATCGGATTCTCGAACTTCTTCTGGAACAGGGACAGCGACACGCTGTCGGCGCCACCGAAGTAGTACTCCCAGCGCAGGTCTACGTTGCGCAGGCGCGTGGTCTTCAGATCGGGGTCACCGATCGTGTCGATGTCGAGCTCGGGGTCGGTGAACGGCGCCGGCGAGAGCTCGCGGAAGTCAGGGCGGGACAAGGTGCGGCTGAAGCCGGCGCGCAGCTGGGCATTGTCGCTGTAGGCCCAGGTAATGCCGGCCGCGGGCAGCCAGGTGCTTGCCTTGTTGCTCGAGACGATCGGGTCGAAGTTCGAGTTGCCGATGTCGAAGGTGGTCACCGACTGGTCGTTCTTCTCGCGCCGCGCACCGGCGATGAAGCGCCAGGCGCCGAGATTGAGGTCGGCGTTGAGGAACATGCTGGTGATGGTCTGTTCGGCGAAATAGTTGTCGGTAGGGCGCGTGACTTCGCGCAGGACGAAGCCGTCAGGGCGGATGTTGGCATCGTCGAGGATCGCGTCGATCGGCTGCGAGAAAAATCCGGGCTCGGCGTTCAGCGGCGAGCCGGAGGCGAGTTGATAGGCGAAGGTCCGGATCGACGAATCGCGATCACGGGTCGTGCGACCGGCACCGGCCATCAGCGAGAGCGAGGAGCCGTTGTCGAAGAAGAACGGCAGCGTGGCCTTGAAGCCATAGTCGTCCTGATCGTCCGAAAGATCGCCATAGACCGTGGCATTGGCATCGGAGCGCCGCGAATATTCGAGCAGGTCACCGGAATAGTCGTAACGGTAGCTGCGCCGGTTCGGCTCGTCGCGGGTCGCCTTGGCGTGCGTGTATTGCCAGTCGAGCTCGAGATCGTGGAGCGCCGGAAACAGGTGTTTTCCGGTCAGCTGCTGAGCGGCCAGCTGGTTCTCGACCCATTTGAGCTCGTAGTAGCGCGAATCGACGCTGTCGACGACGCCGTCGCTGGTGCGCGTGCGATCGTCTGTCTGGCGCAGCTGCATCACGGTCAGGCCGAGCCGATGGTACTTGCCGATATCGAGTCCGACCCCGACAAAGGCGCTCGCGTCGATTGCGCGCTCGGTGCTGTCGACGGCGAGCGAACCGACCGGAGTCAGCCCGGCGTCGCTACTGTTGTAGATGTTGCGGACCTCGTCGCGGGTATCCCATTGCTGGCTGTAGCGGACCGCACCGATGACGCCGAGACGGATATCGTCGTTGAGCTGATAGCCATTGCCGAGGCCCAGCGAAAAGCCCGTATCGGGGCCGGTCTTTTCCTGCTTGATGCCGAATCCCGAGCGGGCAAGATCGCGACCATAGGTCTGCAGCTCGGCCGGCGTTGCCCCGTCCGGATTGTTGATCGATTGCGGCCTCAGGTAGCTGCCGTTGGCGATCGCCCCGGCCAGCGAGCCAGGAAGTTCGCGGGTGCCGTCATCGTAACCGGTCCAGTCCCGACCACCGCCGTCGTAGCGCAAACCATCCTCGAAGGTGGTGCCGTCGTTGTATCCGAGCGTGCCCTGCACGCGGAAGAACGGCGCCCGCGGCACTTCACGCGTGCGCAATTGCACGGTACCGCCGCCGAACTCACCCGGCATGTCCGGCGAATAGGATTTCTGCACGACGATGCCGTCGAGCAGTTCGTTCGGGAACAGGTCGAGCGGCACGACGCGGCGCGTGAAGTCCGGGCTCGGAATCTGGGCGCCGTTGAGCAGCACGCTCGAATAGCGCTCGCCGAGTCCGCGCACATAGATGTAGCGACCATTGATCAGGCTCAGTCCCGGCACGCGCTTGAGCGTCGTGGCTGCGTCGGAGTCGCCGGTGCGCGATATCTGTTCCGAACTGAGCGCCTCGGTTACCACCGGGGCGAGCCGCTTTTCATCGAGGTACAGGGCTTCGTTGCCGCTCTCGGTCCGGCCCTTCACCTCGACGCCCTTCAGGTGCACCGTATCGGCGGCATCGGGCCCCGGCGTTTGCGTGCCATCGGGGACCTCGACCGGGGCCTGTGCCTGGGCATGGGCCAGATGGAGGAAGATGGCGGCGGCGAGCAGGCTACGCGCCGGTCGGTGCTTTCTGATCTGCTTCATTTTGGTTTCCACTCGGTGACGCGGCCAGAGCGCTGTCATGGCCAAAGCGGGAAACCGTAACCGGGAGATGTTGCGAGAGGGTTACGCGGGGACGCCCTGCCCGATCATCGGCCGGGATCGTGGCGATATTGCAAATGCCGATTCATATTGCAGCGCCCGCAGCGAGGCCATGCGCGTCGCACGTGGTCCACGCGCCACGGCACCTTGCAGGTCAGCAGGAAGTTTCCATCCAGACGTCCGTTCTGCACGATGTCTGTGGCATGCTCGGAGGCCGTGGCGATCGGCTACTTCAGCAGGTTACCGAGCGAAAATTGCGCCCTTTCGGGTACGGCTTCCGGCTTGACCCGATTCGGCAACTTGGCCGACGAGCGATCGTTGGCGGCCGTGGCCGCGCGCTGCACGGCCTTGTGCGTGGCTTTCCAGACCTGGGCCGGATCGTAATGCGCCGACATGCCCATCCAGCGCGGGTCTCCGGTCTGCGCCGATCTCGGCAACTCGCGCGTGCCGACGCGCGCCCCGGTGAACAGCGGCACCCAGAGCCCGCCGCTGGCATCGCTGTCGATGCAGAGGAAATAGTGCTGGGCATAGACCGCGTCGTCTTCGGCACAGCTGCAGGTGGCCGCCTGCTTGCGCAGTTCGTCGGGATCCATGCGCAGGACGAGACCGCGAGCGTGAACGTGTGCCATGGCGATGGGTCCTTGCGAATTGACAGTTCACGATGACCCATTGCGCCGGCAACTGCAACGAGCGTGCAGGCGACCTGCCGAGTTCCCCGGCATTCGCGGCGCGCGCGGCACGGTCAGTTAAGGTCTGCGACGATCGCCCGGGCTGCATTGTGTCCGGGCGCACCGGTCACGCCGCCGCCGGGATGGGTGCCGGCGCCGCAGAGATAGAGTCCAGGCAATGCACCGCGATAGTTCGCCTGGCCCAGCATCGGCCGTGCACTGAACAACTGGTTGAGGCTCAGCGCGCCATGGAAGATGTCGCCACCGATCAGGCCGAAGGTCCGCTCCAGATCGAGCGGCGTGAGCGCCTGGCGGCCGAGCACGGACGCCTTGAACCCCGGTGCATACGAATCCACGGTTTCGATCATGAGGTCGGCCACTGCGTCGCGGTGATCGTCCCAGCTGCGCCCGCCGGAAAGCTGCGGCGCGACCTGCTGGCAGAACAGGCTGGCGACGTGCTGGCCCGGCGGCGCCAGGCTGTCATCGAGGGTCGAGGGAATCAGCATCTCGACGATCGGCTCGCGCGACCAGCCCGTGGCCAGTGCATCGGTGTAGGCGCGATCCATGTAGGCCAGGCTCGGCGCCATGATGATGCCGGCGGTCAGGTGATCGCCGGGCCCCGGCAGGGCCGTGAAACTGGGCAGTTCGGCCAGGGCAACGTTCATGCGGAAAGTGCCGGAGCCGCAGCGCCAGTTCGCCATGCGTTCGCGGGTCGGCGCCGGTACCACGTCGCGGGCGAGCAGGCGCTCGTACAGCAACTTCGGATTGACGTTGGCGATGACGGCGCGCGCATGCAGCACTTCGCTGGTTTCGCTGACCACGCCGACGGCATGACCGTTCTCGACGATGACCTCGCGCACGCCGCAACCGGTCCGGATCTCGACGCCGGCTGCCTCGGCCGCCCTGGCCATGGCCTGGGTGATCGCGCCCATGCCGCCGATCGCATGGCCCCAGGCGCCCTTGACCCCGTTGACCTCGCCGAACACATGATGCAGCAGCACGTAGGCACTGCCGGGCGTGTACGGACTGGCATAGTTGCCGACGATGCCGTCGAAACCGAACACGGCCTTGATCGGCTCGCTTTCGAACCAGCGGTCGAGGTATTCGGCCGCAGAAATGCTGAGCAGATCGAGGAGTTCCTGGCGCAGGCCCGGATCGAGCGCGTGCAGTCGCCGGCCGAGCCGACCCGCACGCAGCAGTTCGGGCAAGGCTTTCCACCAGCCGCCGTCGCTGACGTTGGGTGGCGCTTCGAGCACGAGGGCGCGCAGCACGTCGGCGATCGCCTCGAGCCGCCTCTCGTACTCGGGCAAACGTTCGGCATCGCGCTTCGAAAATTTCGCCACTTCGGCCTGGGTGAGGCCGGCACCGACGCGCAGCGAGCGGCCGTCCGGCAGCGGCAGGAAATTTCCGAGCCGGCGCTCGACGATGCGCAGTCCATGCGCATGCAGGTCGAGATCGCGGATCACTTTCGGCTGCAGCAGGGAGACCGTGTACGAAGCCACCGAGTTGCGGAAACCCGGATGGAATTCCTCGGTCACCGCCGCACCACCGACCACGTTGCGGCGCTCGAGCACGCTGACCTGCAGACCGGCCCGGGCTAGGTAGGTGGCGCAGACCAGGCCGTTGTGGCCACCGCCGATGATCAGCGCATCGCATTTTCCGCCATGCCGATTCATGGCCGCATCATGCCCGAGTGGGGTCGTCGGCGAGTTGCCCGGCAACGAAGCGACGCCGCGCCCAGAGCGCGGCGACGATGCCGCCGAGGCAGGCCGCGGCCACGTAGTAGACCGGCGCGTTCGGCTCGCCGGCGCGGATCCACAGGCTGACCACGAGCGGGGTCAGCCCGCCCGATATCGCGTAGGCGATGTTGTAGGCGAAGGAAATGCCGGAAAAGCGGATAGCGGCCGGAAACGCGCGCACCATCAGGCTCGGTATCGCGCCGGTCACGCCGACGAACAGGCCAGTGATCGTATAGGCCAGGGTGAAGTGCTCAGGCGCAAGCGCCAGCGTGCGGTACAGGCCCGCCGTCGCCGCGACGAGCCCGATCGCGCCGAGCACGAGGACGCGCTCGACGCCGAAGCGATCGACCGCGATGCCGAACAGCACGCAACCGACGCAGAGGGCGAAGGTCGCCAGCGAACTCGCTTCGGCCGCCGTCGCCGGTGGAATCGCGAACAGGCTCTGGACCAGGGTCGGCGTCATCAGGATGACCACGACGATGCCGGCGGTCAGCATCCAGGTGATCAGCATCGAACGCATCACGGCGCCGCCGTGGCCCTGCATGACGACCTTCAGCGGCAGGCCGCGGACCAGCTCGCGGCGCCGGCGCAGTTCCTCGAACACCGGCGTTTCCTCGAGATAGCGGCGCAGCCAGACCGCGAGCATGCCGAACAGGCCGCCGAGGATGAACGGCAGGCGCCATGCCCAGGCCAGCACCTCGTCGGGCGTCCAGCTCGTGTTGATCCAGGTCGCGACCAGCGAGCCGAGCAGGATGCCGAAGGTCAGGCCCGAGGTCAGCGTGCCGCAGGCAAAACCGACGCGCGAGTCCGGCACGTGCTCGGAGACGAAGACCCAGGCTCCAGGCACCTCGCCACCGACCGCCGCGCCTTGCAGCACGCGCAACAACAGCAGCAGCAGCGGTGCGGCGATGCCGATGCTGGCGTGGGTCGGCAGCAGGCCCATCAGCAGGGTCGGCACCGCCATCAGCAGCACGCTGAGCATGAACATGCGCTTGCGCCCGATGCGGTCGCCGAAGTGGGCCATGACGATGCCGCCGAGCGGACGCGCCAGGTAGCCCGCGGCGAAGATGCCGAAGGTCTGCAACTGGCGCAGCCATTCGGGCATGTCGGGCGGAAAGAACAGCTGCGCGATGACCGCGGTGAAGAAGACGAAGATGATGAAATCGTAGAACTCAAGCGCACCACCGAGTGCGGCGAGCATCAGTGTGCGGACATCGCGGCGGCTCAGCGTGCTGTTCGGGTTGTCGCGCATGGGCCGCCGTTCTGGGTTGCGGGAAGGCAAACATATACCATCGGTCGCCGCATTCCCGCATCTGCCGTCTGCGGTGCCCGGAACAGGGCCTGCCCCCTGGCATGGCTCCGATCAGATTTCAGCGTGGCCGGTGCCGGCTTTTTCCCTGGATCCGAAGGAAACTATGAAGCGACTGGTTCCATCATTCGACCGCTATGCGCTGGCCCTGCTGGCGACGGTGGCGCTGGCCGCAGTGCTGCCGTGCCGGGGTGCGACGGCTGCCGCCTTCGATGCGCTTTCGACGATCGCCATCGTCCTGCTGTTTTTCCTGCACGGCGCGCGCCTCTCGCGCGACGCGGTCATCGCCGGCCTGGTCCATTGGCGCCTGCACATGCTGGTCCTGGCCGGTACCTATCTGCTGTTCCCATTGCTCGGAATCAGCATCGAGGCCTTGTTGCCTGCCGCGCTGCTGCCATCCGGCCTGGTCGTTGGCATCCTGTTCCTCTGCGCCCTGCCCTCGACCGTGCAGTCTTCGATCGCATTCACGGCCATTGCGCGCGGCAACGTCGCCGCGGCGGTCTGCAGTGCCTCGCTGTCCAATCTGCTCGGCGTCTTCCTTGCCCCGATGCTGGTGTCGTTGCTGTTGCACTCGTCTGCTGACGGCAGTTCCGGGCCCGGATCGGTCGGCAAGATCGTGCTGCAATTGTTCGTGCCATTCGTCGCCGGCCACTTGGTCAGGCCCTGGATCGGGCGCCGGGTCGAGCGCAGCAGCCGCCTGCTCGCCTATACGGATCGCGGCACGGTCCTGCTGATCGTCTACGTGGCCTTCAGCGCCTCGATGGTGGAAGGGCTGTGGCGATTGCTGCCGCTGTCGTCGCTGGCCCTGCTGTTCGGCCTGCTCGGCGGCATGCTCGCAATCGTCCTCGCTGCGACCACTCTGCTCAGCCGTCGTCTTGGCTTCAGCACGGCAGACGAAATCGCGATCGTCTTCTGCGGGTCGAAAAAGAGCCTTGCCAGTGGCGTGCCGATCGCGAGGATCCTGTTCGCCGGTAACCCTGCGCTGGGAATGATCGTCTTGCCGGTGCTGATCTACCACCAGTTGCAGCTGCTGGTCTGCGCGGTACTGGCCCAGCGCTATGCACGCGGCAGCATTCAATCCCCCACGCGGGCGTAGGAAGCGGCTTCAGCCGCGATGCTTTTGTCACGTCGGGACTGTATACGGGCGTGTCTGCCACGCCCACAAGCTCGGGACGAATCCCGAATCCCGGCTCTCAACAGCCGAACGGCTGGTCATCCCAAATCCCGAATCCCGCCCTATTCCGGCCGGAAGATCATGCCGCCCGCTACGGGCAAAGGCATCGGCATCACGTAGTGGTCGATCAGCAGGAAGGCGAACAGGGCCATCAGGTAGATGATCGAATAGTTGAACACGCGCATCGGAAACAGCTCATCGGGTGGATCGAGCAGGCGAATCGCGTAGTAGAGGAATCCGGCACCGAGCATCAGCGCGCCGCCGAGGTAGAACAGCCCGCTCATGCCGGTCAGATACGGCAGGATCGTCACGATCACGAGCAGGATCGTGTAGGCCAGCACATGCCAGCGGGTGTAGGTGACCCCATGGGTGACCGGCAGCATCGGCACCTGGGCGCGCGAATAGTCCTCGACGCGGAAGATCGCCAGCGCCCAGAAATGCGGCGGCGTCCAGACGAAGATGATCAGGAACAGCAGCAGGGCATACGGATGGACATGGCCGGTCACGGCAACCCAACCAAGCAGTGGCGGCGCCGCTCCGGCCGCGCCGCCGATCACGATGTTCTGCGAGGTCGCGCGCTTGAGGAAGGCCGTGTAGACGATCGCGTAGCCGATCAAGGAGGCAAACGTGAGTACGGCGGTCAGCGGATTGACCAGGGCGATCAGGATCGTCATCGACAACGCGCCGAGCACGATCGCGAAGACCAGCACCTGGACCGGGGTCAGCGAACCGGTCGCCAGCGGGCGGTGCGAGGTACGCGCCATCAGGCGGTCGATGCGCTGGTCGATCAGGTGGTTGATCGCCGCGGCCGAGGCGGCGGCGAGCCAGATGCCGATGAACCCGGCCACCGACTGGCGCAGCGGCGGCCAGCCCGGCACGGCCAGGAACATGCCGATGATCGCGGTGAACACGATCAGCGCGACAACGCGCGGCTTGGTCAGCTCGAGGTATTGCTGGGCGATCGAGGACATGCGCTGCCGGCGTCTCGGATGGTCGGAGTGGGCGCCACGGTAGCGGTTCAGTCGACCGCCGTCACGCGCTGTTGCGAGCGCGCGAGGCAGAGGATCAGCGTGAACAGCAAGAGCACGGCGACGGTGACATGGGCCAGTGCAACCCAGAGCGGCAAGCCGAGCTTGACGTTGGCAATGCCGAGGCTGACCTGGACGATCAGGCCGAGGCCGAGTGCAATGGCCGGAAGACGCAGTCCGCGCCGGGCCAGCCGATGCGACAGCCAGCCGAGGTAGCAGAACACGAGCAGTGCGCCGATCCTGTGCGTCATCTGGATCGCATTGCGCGCGGCGACGTCGAGCACACCGCCTTCGTAATCGATGCCGATGCCACGCCAGAGGATGAATCCTTCATGGAAGTCGGTGTTCGGCCACCACTGGCCCTGGCAGGTCGGGAAATCGAGCCCGCAGGTCAGCGCCGCGTAGTTGGCGCTGGTCCAGCCGCCGAGCGCGATCTGCAGGCCAAGCAGAAGCAGACCGACGGCGATCGCGCGCCGGGTCGACCTGTCGGCGTCGACTTCGGCGCCGACACCGGCCAGGCGCAGGGCGACATAGCTCATCAGCGAGAACGTGGTCAGGCCGCCGAGCAGGTGGCCCATGACCACGATCGGCTTGAGCAGCCAGGTCACTGTCCACATACCGAGCATGGCCTGGAAGATCACCACGGAAAGAATCACGACGGCGATCCGCCACGGCGCCGGACGGTCGAGCCGCAACGCGACGACCAGCGGCAAAGCCAGGGCCAGCGCCGAGCACACGGCGGAGAGTCCGTGCAGCCCCTTGATGTAGCCAATCACGCCGATCGCCGCCGAGATCGCCGCGACGATCAGCGCAGCGCGCAGCGCCAGGCGCCGCCAGACCGCGCTGAGGGCGAGAACCAGGATCAGCACGCCGAGCGAGCCGGCAACCATGCGGTGGCCCTGTTCGCGCCAGGTCTTGTGCATCTCGACCGGGCGTTCCGGATAGGCCAGGTTGGCCGCGCTGATCTCCTGTTCATGGCCGGGCCAGGTCGCCTTGCCGTAGCAGGTCGGCCAGTCCGGACAGGACAGGCCGGCGTGGGTCAGGCGTACGAAGGCACCGAAGACGATCACGCAGAAGGCCAGCGCAGCCGCGATCGCAGCCAGTCGCGCCGGCCAGGACCAGGACGAAATCCGGGCCATCACTTGGTCACCTTGGCCAGGTCCTTGCGCAGGCCGCTGGCATCGAAGCCGTTCGCGTACCAGGTCAGAGCGATGCCGTCAGGCTTGACCAGCACTGCGGCGACGCCGTCCTCGACATCGGGCTTCCACTCGGCGAAACGCTGGTCGACATCGGTACCGACCTGCCAGACCTTCATGAGCTCGTCGGCCCCGGCACCGGTCGGCGGCGTGCCGAGCAGGACCAGGCGAACCCGGCGCGAATTCTGGTTCAATGAAATGCGCGCGCGATGGATCAGGTCGAGCTGGCGCATGCACTGCTCGGCGCAACGTCGGCCGGGAATGGCGACCACGCTCCAGCGCCAGTCCGGATCATGCCAGTCCAGGCGCGAACCATCGGCCAGGGTCACCACGGCGTCCTCGACCGTGCGCTGCGGAACGATGCCCTGGCCATAGCTGCGCGCACCGGGAATCCAGCCGCTGTTCGCGAGCAGTGCGGCAAGCAGCACCGGGATCGCGAACAGCGACGCGATCAGGACCAGCTGCATGCGTTTTCTGTTTCTGGTTTGCATCAGTTCAATCCGGGTTTCTGGCGTCGCCAGTGCAGCACGACGAAAATCACGAGCGAGGCGACGGCGAAACAGAACCACTGGAACGCATAGCCTCGATGGCGCTCCGGCGGCATGATCTGCGGCGTCCATTCGCGCACGAAGACCGACGATGGATCGGGGTCGAGCAGCAACACGCGGTCATCGAGGGTCCGGCCGGCATCCTGCGCGATCTCGGCCGGGTCGATGTAGATCGTCAGCTTCGGCCAGCGGCTGGAATGCAGCAGGACGTTGCCGCCGAGACGTAGTCCGGAACCCGGAGCGGGGGCGTACAGGCCATTCAATTCGACCTTGCCATCCGGCAGGGCCGGCGGATTTTCCGATTCGGCGCGCGGCAGAAATCCGCGGTTGACCAGCAGTGCCTCGGCACCATCCTCGGGCACTAAAATGGCGAACGAAAAACGACCCTGGCGACCGTCACGCACCTGGTCGTCCAGTACATAGGTATGGACCGGATCGAACCAACCGCGAACGCGCACACGCGGGTACAAACCGGCTGCGGCGTGTCGTCGCGCCTCGGCAAGCTCCACGGGATGCTGCGCCGATGCCCCAGCGAACGCGGCCAGCAGCAATTCCTTGTCTGCCGCGCGTCGCAGCTGCCAGAAGCCCAGGCTCGAAAAGGCCGCGACGCCCGCCACGGTCAGCAGGATCGCGAACCACGATGGCCTGACCCAGCGTCTAGCCACGGCGGCCGGGACTATACTGGCCACCATCGCCAACGGACGAATCGAACATGACCAGCAAGATCCTGATCGTCGTATTCCTGATTGCCATCGTCTGGAATCTCGGCGCCGGCCTTTTCTACATGATGACCGACAAGGGTGGTACCGACCGCACGGTCAAGGCCCTGACCCGGCGCATCGGCCTTTCGGTCCTGCTGATCGTGCTGATCATCATCGGCATGCTGACCGGCTACATCCAGCCGCACGGCTTGCAGTAGACGGGAATGGGGAATGGGGAATGGAGAATGGTCAGAGCGCAGTCTTCAAGGCTCTTGGCCTTTCCGATTCCCAATTTTCCAGCCCCTGCTCGCACACCTGGAATAAAGGAATGGGGAATCGGTAAAGCGACACTCGCCGCTGACTGAGCTCTACCCATTCCCTATTCCCTATTCCCTATTCCCTATTCCCGGCTCTCAAAGCACGTAAACAAACACGAACAACCCGAGCCAGACCACGTCGACGAAATGCCAGTACCACGCGACCGCTTCGAATCCGAAGTGGTTGTCCTTGCTGAAGTGGCCCTTGGCGCAGCGGAACCAGATCACGGTCAGCATGATCGCGCCGAGGGTGACGTGCATGCCGTGGAAGCCGGTCAGCATGAAGAAGGTCGAACCGTAGACGCCGCTGTGCAGGGTCAGGTTCAGATGCGTGTAGGCCTCCATGTACTCGGTGGCCTGGAAATACAGGAACGCGGCGCCGAGTGCGATCGTGGCGGCCAGCCAGACCAGCAGCGCGCGCCGATATCCCGCACGCAGGGCGTGGTGGGCGAAGGTGATGGTGACGCCCGAACTGAGCAGCAGCAGGGTATTGACCAGCGGCAGGTGCCAGGCCGGGATCGTCTCGAAATTGCCACCGATGTTGCCGGGGCCGTTGGTCGGCCAGGTTGGCGTGTAGCCCTGCCAGAGGAAGTAGTTGGTCAACCCACCGTGGCCTTCGCCACCGATCCACGGCACCGAATACATGCGTGCGTAGAACAGCGCGCCGAAGAAGGCCGCGAAGAACATGACCTCGGAGAAGATGAACCACATCATGCCCATGCGGAAGGACACGTCGACCTGGTTGTTGTAGGTGCCGGACACCGACTCGCGGATCACCGTACCGAACCAGCCGAACATCATGAAGATGATGATGGCGAGGCCGAGGAACATCAGCGGCGTCGACGTGATGCCACTGCCACCGTTGAACAGGTTGGCCGCGCCGATGACCGTGCTGAACAGCCCGATGGAGCCGATGATCGGCCAGTGGCTGCCGTGTGGAACGTAGTAAGCACCTTGTGTATGCGCCATGATCTTGGAACCCCGGACTCAAGGATGGATCAGTTCTTCGCGATGCCGTGGGCTGGCCCGGACACGAGTCCGAGTCGGCCGGTGGCCAGTTCATTCGCGTAGAAGGTATAGGACAACGTCAGCGTCTTCACGCCGGCGGGCAGTTGCGGATCGACGACGAAGCGGACCGGCATGCGCCGCGATTCGCCGGCTTCCAGCGTCTGTTCGGTGAAGCAGAAGCATTCGGTCTTGTTGAAATACGGCGAGGCCTCGCTCGGCGCCACGCTGGGCACGGCATTGCCGACGATCGCCGCGCCGGACTCGTTGGTCGCATCGAACCAGACCTCGGTCAACGCACCGGGATGCACTTCGATGCGGGCCTTCTCGGCGCTGAAGGCCCAGGGCAGCTTGCTGTTGACGCTGGCCACGAACTCGACCGCGATCGTGCGCGATTCGTCGACCTTCATCATCGCCACCGTGGCCGCATCCGCGGCCTCGCCCGACAGCTTGATGCCGAGCACATGCTCGCAGGCGATCCGGTAGATCGGCACCATCGCAAAGCCGAACAGGAACGACGCGCCGACGACGAACAGCGCCGTCTTCGCGATCCCGCGCGCATCGTGCTTCACGCGCGCCGCGCGTGGAGTGGATTCGTGCTGGTCCTGCTCTGGTTTCATCTCAGTGCGTCACGTCACCGTGGGCGAGCATCGAGTCATCGATCACCGGCGGCTCGCTGAAGGTGTGGTGAGGCGCCGGGGACGGCACGGTCCATTCGAGGCCGCGCGCACCTTCCCAGACCCGCGTGGTCGCGCGGTTCTTCGAGAAGTACACGGCATGCACGATGACGCCGACGAACAGCAGCTGGCTCGCACCGAACCAGAAGCCGCCGATCGAGCTGATCATGTTGAAGTCGGCGAAGGCGACGTTGTAGTCGGGGATTCGGCGCGGCATGCCGGCAAGGCCGAGGAAGTGCTGCGGGAAGAACAGCACGTTGACCGAGATCACGCTCATCCAGAAGTGGATCTTGCCCCAGCGCTCGCTGTACATGTTGCCGCACCACTTCGGCAACCAGTAGTAAACCGAAGCCATGATCGCGAAGATCGCACCGGTCACCAGCACGTAGTGGAAGTGGGCGACGACGAAATAGGTGTCCTGGTACTGGAAGTCGGCCGGCACGATCGCCAGCATCAGCCCGGAGAATCCGCCGATCGTGAACAGGATGACGAAGGCGACCGCGAACAGCATCGGCGTCTCGAAGGTCATCGAGCCTTCCCACATCGTGGTCACCCAGTTGAACACCTTCACACCGGTCGGGATCGCGATCAGCATCGTCGCGTACATGAAGTACAGCTCGCCGCCGAGCGGCATGCCGACCGTGAACATGTGGTGGGCCCAGACGATGAACGACAGGAAGGCGATCGAGGCGACCGCGTAGATCATGGCCTGGTAGCCGAACAGCGGCTTGCGGGCGAAGGTCGGGATGATCTCGCTGACGATGCCGAAGGCCGGCAGGATCATGATGTAGACCTCGGGATGCCCGAAGAACCAGAAGATGTGCTGGAACATGACCGGGTCGCCGCCGCCGGCGGCATTGAAGAAGCTCGTGCCGAAGAACTTGTCGGTCAGCAGCATGGTCACCGCGCCGGCCAGCACCGGCATTACCGCGATCAGCAGGAATGCCGTGATCAGCCACGACCAGGCGAAGATCGGCATCTTCAACAGGTCCATGCCCGGCGCGCGCATGTTGAGGATGGTGGCGATGATGTTGATCGCACCCATGATCGAGCTGATGCCCATCATGTGGATGGCGAAGATGACGAAGGCCACGCTGTTGCCGCCCTGCAGGGACAGCGGCGGGTACAGGGTCCAGCCGCCCTGCGGGCCGGCGCCCGGCATGAACAGGGTCGACAGCAGCAGGGTGAAGGCGAACGGCAGGATCCAGAACGACCAGTTGTTCATGCGCGGCAGGGCCATGTCCGGCGCGCCGATCTGCAGCGGGATCATCCAGTTGCCGAGGCCGACGAAGGCCGGCATGACCGCGCCGAAGATCATGACCAGGGCGTGGATCGTGGTCATCTCGTTGAAGAACTCGGGCTGGACCAGTTGCAGGCCCGGCTGGAACAGTTCGGCGCGGATGATCATCGCCATCGAACCGCCGACGAAGAACATGATCAGCGCGAACACCAGGTACAGGGTACCGATGTCCTTGTGGTTGGTCGTGAACAGCCAGCGATGCAGGAAGCCCTGAGGCTTGTGATCGTGGGCGTCGTGGTGGGTGTCGTGGACGGCAGCGTGGGCCATGGCCTCTACCTCAAGAATTCTGGAACGGAATCAGCCCTGCGGGGCCGTCGTCGGTGCGATGGTGGTTGCGGTGGCTTCGGCGGCCTGCGCGGGTGCGCGCTCGGCCAGCCACTGCTCGAATTCTGCCTTGGGCAGGGCCTTGACCACGATCGGCATGAAGCCGTGGTCGCGACCGCACAGCTCGGCGCATTGCCCGCGATACACACCGGGCTCGTCGATGCTGGTCCAGGCGGAATTGATGATCCCCGGGATTGCATCCTGCTTCCAGCCGAGCACCGGAACCCACCAGGAATGGATCACGTCGTCGGCGGTCACGATGAAGCGCACCTTGACCCCGACCGGCAGGACCAGCGGGTTGTCGACGTCGAGCAGGTAGGTCGGATAGCCGTCGACCTTGATGTCCGCCGGATTCATGCCCGAACCGAGCTGGCGCGTGCGGTTGGAGGTCGCCTCGAGGCTGGAAATGAAGTTGATGCCGGGCTGCTTGCCGAAGTAGTCGATATATTCATAGCGCCACTTCCACTGGTAGCCGGTGATCTTCACCGTCATCTCCGAATCGGAAGTGTCGGACATGCGCAGCAACAGAGCCGTTGCCGGCCAGGCGCACGCGATCAGGATAAGGATCGGGATGATCGTCCAGATCGCCTCTAGCTTGGTGCTATGGCTCCAGGTGGCCGGCACCGCGCCCCTCGACTTGCGGAAGCGGAACATGGCCACGAACATCACGCCGAAGACGACGACGCCGATGGCGACGCAGATCCAGAGCATGATCATGTGGATGTCATGGACCTCCTGCGAGGTCTTGCTGACGCCCCTGGCCATGTTCAGCTGCCACGGCTGCGGATTGGCGCTGGCCGCGGAACTCGCGAGCATGCCGAGGATGATCAGAGCCGGCGCAGCCAGCGCACGGCGCATTCGCGAGATCCCAACTGACATCATTGCCATCACCTTGAATACAAAAGTCACTTGAACCGAACGCCGGCCGCCATGGCGGCCGATATGGAAATCCAGGCCCGTTATCCGGCCACGAACCGGGCCGGACGCGCATCGTCCAAGAAAACGATATGCAGGGAACCTCGGAATGATAGTGGAGTGCGCGCGGCAGCGGCAAGGAAAAAGCCCGGCCCGGTTGGTTTTGGCACGCGTCAATAGGTCGCATCCGTGCAAGTGCGGGTGCTTGGCCGCCGCCGCTGCGCTCTTTACACTAGCGGACCGCGGGGGCCGGGCCGGAACGGTCCGGCGCACGCCCCGGGGTGTCCGGACTCCCTGCCAAGGGGCCGCCGGAAGACCAGCAACGATGCACCGCACCACCAGACGGTCCAGAACCCGATCAGCCAGCCAGGCCGCGACGATGACATCGAACCGACATCCTCGCGGCCCGCGCAACCCGCAGCGACGCTTGCCGTCGCCTCTGCGCCACCACCCGAGAGCCCACTCATCGTGAGCGAAATCCTTTCCCCCGAACTTCCCGCAACGGCCGATGCGGCCCGTGCCCGCATCACTGCAGCATGGTCGCGCGACGAAACCGAGGCGGTCAACGAACTGCTCAACCAGGCCAGCATGACGCCGGCGGAACGCGAAGCGGTGCTGGCCCGCGCCTCGGAGCTGGTCGCGCGCGTTCGCGCGAAGGCCGACAACCAGTCGGCGGTCGAGTCGTTCATGCGCGAATACGACCTTTCGAGCGAGGAAGGCGTGCTGCTGATGTGCGTGGCCGAGGCCCTGCTGCGTGTGCCCGACTCGGAAACCGCCGACAAGCTGATCCGCGACAAGCTCGGCGAGGCCAACTGGAAGAAGCACGTCGGCGCCAGCGAATCGCTGTTCGTCAATGCCTCGACCTGGGGCCTGATGCTGACCGGCAGCCTGGTCCAGCTGGCCGAGGAAACGCGCAGCAATTTCGTCGGCGCGCTGCGCCGGCTGGTCGGACGCGCCGGCGAGCCGGTGATCCGCCTGGCCGTGCGCCAGGCCATGCGCATCATGGGTTACCAGTTCGTCATGGGGCGCACGATCAAGGAGGCGCAGGACCGCTCGGCGCAGAAGGAGAACGCGGCCTACCGCTACTCCTACGACATGCTCGGCGAAGCCGCCCTGACCGCGCACGACGCCGAGCGCTACATGCAGGCCTACCGCGACGCGATTCTTGCGCTCGGCAAGCGCGGGCCGTGGAAGGACGTCCTCGACGCGCCGTCGATCTCGGTCAAGCTGTCGGCGATCCATCCTCGCTACGACGTGGCCAATCGTGCCCGCGTGCATGCCGAGCTGACCCCGCGCGTGCTCGAGCTCGCGCAGATGGCCAAGGCCCAGGGCATCGGCATGACCGTCGATGCCGAGGAAGCGGACCGACTCGAACTCTCGCTCGACGTGCTCGGCGAGGTCTTCGCCGACCCGTCGCTGGACGGCTGGAACGGCTTCGGCCTGGCCGTGCAGGCCTACCAGAAGCGCGCGCCGTTCGTGATCGACTGGCTGGCCGAGACCGCGCGCAAGGCCGGTCGGCGCTGGTGCGTGCGCCTGGTCAAGGGCGCCTACTGGGATTCCGAGATCAAGCGCGCCCAGGAGCTCGGCCTGTCCGGCTACCCGGTGTTCACGCGCAAGCCGAATACCGACGTCTCCTACCTGGCCTGCGCGAAGCAGATGTTCGAGGCTGGCGCCGAGTTGATCTACCCGCAGTTCGCCACCCACAACGCGCATACGATCGCCGCGATCCACCACTACGCACGCGGCCGCCCCTACGAACACCAGCGCCTGCATGGCATGGGCGCCGATCTCTATGAAGAGGTGATCGGCAAGGACAACCTCAACGTGCCGTGCCGCGTCTATGCCCCGGTCGGCAGCCACGAGGACCTGCTGCCCTATCTCGTGCGCCGCCTGCTCGAAAACGGCGCCAACACGAGTTTCGTCAATCGCGTGGTCGACGAGGACGTGCCGATCCGCGACCTCGTCGCCGATCCCTGCGAGCTGGTCCGCCAGCTCGACTCCAAGCCGCACCCGCGCATCCCCCAGCCGATCGCACTGTTCGGCGAGCAACGGAAGAATTCCATGGGCGTCAATCTCTCCAACGACAACGAACTGAACGCGCTGGCCGCCAGCGTCAATGCCGCACGCAAGCCGTGGACGGCCGAACCGCTGGTGCCGGGCGTGAAGAATGCCGGCGAGTTTCGCGATGTCACCGACCCGGCCGACCGCCGCCGCGTGATCGGCCAGAGCCGCGGCGCCGACGTGCCGACCCTCGACAAGGCGCTGGCCAATGCGGTCGCCGCGCAGCCAGCCTGGGATGCGCTGCCGGCCGCCAGCCGGGCGAAGATCCTCGAACACACCGCCGACCTGCTCGAGGCCCGGCGCGCCGAATTCATCGCCCTGTGCGTGCGCGAAGCCGGCAAGACCATGTCGGCGGCGATCGCCGAGGTCCGCGAGGCGGCCGATTTCTGCCGCTATTACGGCGCCATGGCGCGCAAGCTGTTCACCCAGCCCGAGGTCCTGCCGGGCCCGACCGGCGAGTCGAACGAGCTGTTCCTGCACGGCCGCGGCGTGTTCGTCTGCATCAGCCCGTGGAATTTCCCGCTGGCCATCTTCATGGGCCAGGTCGCCGCCGCCCTGGCCGCCGGCAACAGCGTGATCTCGAAGCCAGCCGACCAGACGACCCTGGTCGGCTACGCCGCGGTCAAGTTGCTGCACGAGGCCGGCGTGCCGACCGATGTGCTGCAGTTCGTGCCGTGCAAGGGTTCGGTGCTCGGCAACTCCTTGCTGACCCGGCCCGATGTGGCCGGCGTCTGCTTCACCGGCTCGACCGAAACCGCCTGGACGATCAACCGCACCCTGGCCGCGCGTGATTCCTCGATCGCCGCACTGATCGCCGAGACCGGCGGCCAGAACGCGCTGATCGCCGATTCCTCGGCCCTGCCCGAGCAGCTGGTCAAGGACGTTTGCGCCTCGGCCTTCGATTCGGCCGGGCAGCGCTGCTCGGCCGCGCGTGTGCTGTTCGTGCAGGAAGACATCGCCGACAAGGCCATCACGATGCTGACCGGGGCCATGGCCGAACTGGTCATGGGTGACCCGGGTCTGCTCTCGACCGATGTCGGCCCGGTCATCGACGAAGCCTCGCACAAGGAACTGAGCGAGCACGCCGAGCGCATGGACCGCGAAGCGAAACTGATCGGCAAGGTCGCCGCGACCGACGCCACCGCGCACGGCACCTTCTTCGCGCCGCGCGCCTACGAAATCCCGCGCCTCGACATCCTGCACAAGGAAATCTTCGGGCCGGTCCTGCACGTGCTGCGTTGGAAGGCCGACCAGCTCGACCAGGTCATCGACGCGATCAACGCCACCGGCTATGGCCTCACCCTCGGCATCCACAGCCGCATCGACGACACCATCGACCACATCGTCAAGCGGGCAAAGGTCGGCAACTGCTACGTCAACCGCAACCAGATCGGCGCGGTCGTCGGCGTGCAGCCGTTCGGCGGCGAAAACCTCTCCGGCACCGGGCCCAAGGCCGGTGGTCCGCATTACCTGCTGCGCTTCGCCACCGAACGCACGGTCACCATCAACACCACCGCGGCTGGCGGCAATGCCTCGCTGCTGACCCTGGCGGACTAGACCCGATGCCAGCGACGCGCCCGGCCCGGCGAATCTGATGCGCGCGGCTTGGGCGCTGCTGGTGCTGGCGCTGACCACGCCGGCAGGCTCCTGGGCCAGGGAGCGGATCGATCCGCCGGCGATGCGGCTGCTGTTCGTCGGAAACAGCCTCGTCTATGTGGGCAACCTGCCGGCCGTGTTCGATGCCCTGGCAAGACGCAACGGCCGAAGCGTCCAGAGCGACATGCTGGTCAAGGGTGGCGCGACCCTGTCCGACCGGCTCGCGGATGGATCGGTCGAGCGCGCCTTGGGCAGCGCGGAATACGACCGCGTGATCTTGCAGGAGCGTGGCGGCGATTTTCTCTGCGCATTCGGCTCCGATTCCTGCCAACGCGCTGCGAACTCGCTGCAACGCCTGGCCGGCATGGTGAGAGACCGCGGCTCAATGCCGCTGCTGCTCGGCACCTACCAGGGCTCCCCGCGGGCATCGCGGGAAATCGTCGAGGCCGAATCCGCGGCGGCAGCGGCGCTCGGCATCCCCTACGTTTCGATCTCGAATCGGCTCCAGGCCGGCATGCAGGCCGCGCCCTCGAGCCGTTGGCTGCACGCGGACCGCATGCATCCGGGGCACGAGCTGGTCCTGCTCGAAGCCATCGCGCTATACCGGACCCTGTTCGGCGAGAGCCCGAAAAATGGCGCGCTTCGCGTATTGGCGCCGATGCATGAGCCGGACGCGCATTTTCCAGCGGCAGTCGTGTCGGATACGTTCCTGCCCGATCCGGCCACTCGCGGCCCACGCTCCTACACCTACCCGGCCGCCGAGGTCAGGCTGGCCCTGGCCATTGCCGGCAGGAATCCGGACTAGCCCGCCCCGGATCGATTGCTTCGACCGCGACAACCGCGGTCTAGTCCTGGCAGCCCTGGTCTGATCCGCGGGCCGGCAGGATCCTCCCCTGCATGCCTTGCCTGGCCGGATCATCCGCGCCGCAACCGCTCACGTTTGCGCTCCTCGATCCGCAGTTCCGCAGCGCCCGTAGACAAGGTCCCGGTGCGTTCCCGGCATCCGGATCCTGACAGTCGACCCGCCAGCGACGAATCAGCCGTTGTGGGATCCGGCCCAGAACTGCGTACATGTTCGGGAAGATTTGCTGACGGAGACGATTGTGCATTCCCAACTTTCCCCACTCGCCCGACTGGGCATGGCCGTGCTCATCGGAGCAGCCGCATCGACGGGTCACGCCGCCGTTTACTGCGCGACCAACGTCAGCGAGCTGCAGGCGGCGCTGACCGCTGCCGCCAATTCGCCGACCGACGACGAGATCAAGATTCAGCAGGGCATCTATGCGCCCAGCCAGCAGCTCCTCTACAACAGCCCCAATCCGGGCTGGGTGTTCCTGACCGGTGGCTGGGTCCAGAACGGCGCCACCAATTGCGCCCAGCAGGTCGGTACCGCGGCCAGCACCTTACTGACCGGCTCCGGCGTGACCAAGGTACTGGGCATGTTCTTCAATCCGCCGGGCAGCGTCCCGTTCGGACCGCGCTATGGCGTACAGAACCTCAGTATCCGCGATGGCTTCGGTAATCCGGCGACGTTCCAGCGTGGCGGCGGACTGCAGATGTTCTCCGGAGCCGACATCCAGGTCGAGTTCTGGCTCGACAACGTGATCGTTGCCAACAATAGCGGCTACTTCGGTGGCGGCGCGGACCTGTATGTCCGCCGCGGACTGATTCGCGTGGTCAACAGCCTGTTCGCCGACAATTCGGCGCCGACCACGGCGTTCGGCCACTTCTCGGCGATTTCGCTCGCCGGCGACGGACCGAATGGCGTGTTGATCGCGAACAGCACCTTCGCCAACGGCAGCTGCCCCGGAAGCGGCGGACGCGGCTGCGGCATCGGCGTCACCGTCGGCGGCGGCATGCGCCTGGACCTGGTCAATACCCTGTTCTTCAACAATGCCGTTTCCGACGTCAATATCGAGGGTGCGACCGCCAGCGGCTTCGGCAACGGCGTCGCCTTCGCCGATTACAGCCGGATCGGTACGGCCTCGGGAACTATTCCGCTGTCGCAGACCAACCCGCTGACCGGCGATCCGCGCTTCGTCGATTCCGCCAACCAGGATTTTCGCCTGCGCGACGATTCGCCATTCCTCAATCTCGGACTCGGCACGATTCCGATCTACGGATTTCTCGGCTACGACCTCGGCGGATCCCTGCGCACGCGCTTCGGCGCGCTCGATCCCGGCGCCTGGGAGAACCAGACCTGGGACATCATTTTCGCCAACGGCTTCCAGTAGCGAAGCCGTGTGCGGCTGCGTTGCAGACGCGCACCGGACACGCGTTGGCAGGCACCTGCCGACGCGTTTCGCAGTGTCCACGGACAGAAAAAGCTGTCCGCCGGAGTGTCCATTTGCACAGGCATGACTTCTGTCCTAGCAACCAAAGTCGTTGATCGCGCATCTGATTTCCTGCAAGCGAGGCGAACTTCACGAGTGGCATGGTGCTTGCTCCACGAAGTTTGTGACATCCGCTGCAGGAGAAAAAAATGAACGCTCGCAGATTCAAACCGACCACCGCGAAATCGACCGTCCTGATCGGCACGATGTTCGCGCTGTTTTCGATCAGTGCCGCCGCGCAGTCCTCGGCGACGCTGGATTCCCGCGCCCCGGTTCAAGCCACCCTGTTGCCGGAGATGAAGGTAACGGCCAGCCTGTCGAACCCGCACGCGGCGCCAAGCTGGCGCCTCGCATCGACGCGACCGGTGCCGGTGACCCTGATGCCGACCCTGACCGTGACCGCCGACGTCGAAGCCATCGCCGTGACGATCCTGCCCACCGTGACCGTCTACGCCTCGATCGAAGCAGACCAGGTCGATCAGCCGATCGTGCTCGCCGCGGCGGCCATGCCGGGCTACACGACCTTCCAGCTGGCCAAGTAGGCGACTGCGGCCGGTGATGTGCGGGCTGCCCGCGCACGCCGGCACGATTTCCGCAGCGCCGAGCCGGCGCGGTGGCAAGGGCGCCGGGCTGCACGCGCGACGAGTGCCCTTCAGGCGATCAGCACGCCGCTGTCCTCATCGAGGATGGCATGCGGAACGAAGCACGCGGAATCGCGCGTGATCGCACTTCGGTCTTCGCGGATGCCAATGCCGCAGGCGCGGTCGCCGACGACCCAACTGCCGATCAGCGGAAAGCGGCCAGCGAACCCGGCCAGCGGATGCAATGCCTGGACAATGCCCGGGCCGCGGTATGGCCCTTCGGTCTGTTCCCTGCGCCCATCCTCATGGTGCATCTCGATGTTTGCGCCCTCGCGCGAGTGCAAGGGCTTGCGCACCCAGCCCCTGGGCAGGTCCGCGCCACCCGCGTCGAACTTCGCGGCGAGCAGGTTTGGATGCCCCTCGTGCTTCTCCCAGAGCAGCGGCAGGATGCCCTTGTTGCTGAGCACGGACTTCCAGGGCGGCTCGAGCAGCAGCGTGTCCGACGCCGGCAGGTAGCGGCCGAATTCCTCCCGGAACAGGTCCTCGAGCGGGTAGAGCTTGAACAGGGTTCCAATCACGCGGTCCTCGAGATCGGTGAAGCGGCCGTCGGCACTGACGCCGATGTCCTCGATGTCGAGCAAGCCGCATTCGATGCCTGCCTGGATCGCGCAATCGCGCAGGTAGTTCACGGTACCGCGATCCTCGGCCGAATCGCGCACCGCGGAAAAGTGGAGCGGCCTTGGCAAGGACGGCGCCAGCGTGGCGAAGGCCTCGACCAGACTCTCGTAGATCGAATTGAACTGGTCGGCGGCCGCCGGCAAACGACCTTCGCCCTGCTGGTCGTCGAGCCACTGCCACTGGAAGAACGCCGCCTCGAACAGCGACGTCGGCGTGTCGTAGTTGAGCTCGAGCAGTTTGGCCGGGCCCCGTCCCGAATAGGCCAGGTCCATGCGACCGTACAGGTGCGGCTGGCGGGCGCGCCAGCTTCGCGCAACGAGGTCCCAGAACGGTTCGGGAATATCGAGCCGGCTCAGCTGCTCCTCGCTGCCGACGATGCCATCGAGCATGTCGATGGCCATGGCATGCAGTTCCTCGGTCGGCGCCTCGATGTCGGTCTCGATCTGTTCCAGGCTGAAGGCGTAGAAGACCGACTCGTCCCAGTAGCGGTCGCCGTCGATCGTATGGAAGTCGAAACCCGCCTGCAGGGCACGATCGCGCCAGTTGGCGCGCTCGGCAATCGGAACCCTGCGCATTCAGGAACCGGCGCTGCGATGACTGCCTGAGGAACCGAATCCGCCGCGCCTGACCGTCGGCGCTCGATTCGGCTCGGCCGAGATGGCCTGCATGGGTCGGGCGACTCCGTTGGAATAGACGCCACCGGCACCCGGTGCCGGGCGCTTCCAGTGGCCGTTGCCGTCGCGGAATGCCGGACTGCCGCTCAGGCCCGCGCGCTGGTCGCCGCGGAACATCTGCGCCATCAGGTAACCGGTCATCAGCGGCATGAAATAGCCATGGCCGTTCGCATCACGGCGCGCCGTGCAGCGGTTGGTCCCGTATTCGGCGACGCATTCGTCGAACGAGGCATAGCGCGGTGCGCTGAGTTCGGCCTCCTGCCGCGCCTTGTCGAAGGCTTCCTCGCAGGCAGCGAGATCGCCGACCTGACCGGCGCATTCGTCGATCGAGGTGTACAGACCCTCTCGGGTCGTCTCTTCGGTACAGGCGGTCAGCAGCAGCGGCGCGGCGCCCATCAGCACCAGCGCCGCGGTTCGGGATCGTTTCATGCACTCGGGGTCCAAGCGTGGCGGCCGCCAAGAATGCCCGGATTCCGGGGCGGATGGAATCACCGGATCCGTTGCGCAGTCGGCACGCACGCAGGCGTGCAAGCATGGCTCGCGCCGCGGTCGATCAGACCGCGGCCGTTGGCGCCACCAGCGAGCCTGGCGCGCGCCGGGCGCTCCTGCGCTCCCGGCGTCGCTGCGCCATGCGCGCGAAGACTAGGTAGAGCGCTGGCGTCGAGAACAGAGTCAGGCTCTGCGAAACGAGCAGGCCGCCGATCATCGCGATGCCGAGCGGCTGGCGCATCTCGGAACCAACACCGAATCCGATCGCGAGCGGAAATGCGCCGAGGATGGCGACCATCGAGGTCATCATGATCGGCCGGAAGCGGACCAGGCAAGCCTCGCGGATCGCCTCGATCGGAGATTTGCCGCCGTCGCGTTCGGCGTTCAAGGCGAAGTCGATCATCATGATCGCGTTCTTCTTGACGATGCCGATCAGCAGCACGATGGCGATGATCGAAACCACCGACAGCTCGGTATTGGTCACCAGCATCGCGAGCAAGGCGCCGACGCCGGCCGCCGGCAGGGTCGAGAGGATCGTCACCGGGTGGATCAGGCTCTCGTAGAGGATGCCGAGCACGAGGTAGACGGCGAGTATCGCGAACAGGATCAGCAGGCCCTGCCCCGACTGCTGTTGCTGGAAGCGGCGGAAGTTGCCCGAACCTTCGGCCTTGATGTCGCCGGGCATGCGCATGTTGCGCACGACCTGGTCGATCAGCGGCTTGACCTCGCCCATGCTGATGTCCGGGGCGAGGTTGAAGCTGATGTCGAACACCGGAAACTGGAAATCGTGCTGGATGGCCAGCGAGGCCGTGCCCGGCTCGACCCGGGTCACCGCGCTGAGCGGCACCATGGCACCATTGTTCGCGCGCACATGCAGCGCGTTCAGCGTATCGAGCCCGGGCGTGACACCGGTGACCGCGTTGAGCACGACCTTGTACTGGTTCAGGTCCGAATAGATGGTCGAGATCTGGCGCTCGCCGAAGGCGTTGTACAGGGTGCTATCGATGGCGCCGATAGAAACACCGAGGCGCGCCGCCGTATCGCGGTCGATGACGAGGTTCTGTTCGACGCCGCCGTCATCGAGTTCGGTGCCGACATTGGTGAACTGCGGCAGCTTGCGCAGCTCGGCCGCCAGGCGCGGTCCCCAGGTCACGAGGTCGCCGTAGTTGCTGCCCTTCAGCGAATAGGTGTATTCGGAATCGCCGCCGCGCGGACCGCCGCCACCGATGTCCTGCACCGGACGCAGGCGCAGCTGGATGCCCGGCATGTTGTCGGTCTTGTCGGCGAGGCGTTGCATGACCTTGGAGGTCGACACGTCGCGACCTTCGCCGAGCGGCTTCAGGTTGATGTAGAGACTGCCGCGATTGCTGCCCGAGCGGAAGCCGCCACCACCGAGCGAGGAGCCGAGGCTGTCGACCGCGGGATCGGCCGCGATCACGTCGGCGACCTTGCGCTGCAGCTCGACCATCGCGTCGTAGGAGATCGACGCGCTGGCGACAGTGGTGCCCTGGATCATGCCGGTGTCCTGTTCGGGCACGAAACCGAACTTGAGGAAGGTGCTCAGCCAGATCGTGAGGATGACCAGGACCAGCGGCTGCAGGCTCATCGTGCGCGGATGCCGGAGTGACCAGTCCAGCGCCCGTGCGTAGGCACGCAACATGCCGGCGTGCATGCGGTCGATGCGCTGCACCAGCGGCGATGGCTTCTCCTCCTTGTGCGCCTGCAGGTAGCTGCCGCACAGCGACGCGGTCAGGGTCAGCGAGACGATCGCCGACATCGCGATCGCCGCCGCGATGGTCACCGCGAACGAGTGCAGCATCATGCCCATGAATCCGCCCATGAACAGCAGCGGCAGGAACACGGCGACCAGCGAGGCAGTGATCGAGACGATCGTGAAGCCGATCTCGCGCGCGCCATCGAGCGCCGCCTGCAGGCGCGACTTGCCCATGTCGAGGTGGCGCACGACGTTCTCGATGACCACGATCGCATCGTCGACGACGAAGCCGATCGAGATGACCAGGGCCATCAGGGTCAGGTTGTCCAGGGTGAAGTCGAACGCGTACATGACGATGAACGCGCTGGCCAGCGACAGCGGAACCGAAAGCCCGGCGATCACGGTCGGCGCGACCCGACGCAGGAACAGCAACATGGTCAGGATGACCAGGCACATGCTGATCAGCATCGTGATCTGGACCTCGTGGATCGAGGCGCGGATAGTCGCGGTGCGGTCGTTGAACGGGGTCAGTTCGACGCCCTCGGGCAACCAGCTGCGCATCAGCGGCAACTGCTCGTAGATGCTGTCGACGGTGTCGATCACGTTCGCCGTCGACTGCTTCGTAATCGCCATCAGGATCGCGCGCTCGCCATTGAACCAGGCCGCCTGGTCCTTGCTCTCCTGGCCATCGCCGATCGTCGCGATATCGCGCAGCCGCACCGGCACGCCGTTGCGCACGGCCACGATCAGGTCGGCGAACTGGCTGGCCTCGGTCAGCGCCCCGTTCGCCGCGATCGTCATCGTGCGCTGGCCATCGCCGAGAAAGCCCTGCGGCGAAGTGATATTGGCGGCTGCAATCGCATTGCGCACCTGGTCGGCCGAAATGCCCATCGAGGTCAGCAGTCCGAGGTTCACGTCCACGCGCACGGCCGGCGTCGCGCCACCGGCCAGGGTCACGTCGGCCACGCCGGGCAACTGGCGCACGCGCTGCGACAGCAGGGAATCGGCCATGTTGTAGAGCTCGGCCGCGGTGCGCGACTTCGAGGTCAGCGAGAGCAGCAGGACCGGGTCATTGTTCGGATTCGCCTTGCGATAGATCGGCGCCGTGACCAGCCCGCTCGGCAGATCCGGGATCGCCGCATTGATCGCCGCCTGGACGTCGCGCGCCGCCCCGTCGATGTTCTTGTCGAAGTCGAAGAACAGGATCACCGACGAGCGCCCTTCCTTGCTGTGCGAACCCATCTGGTCGACGCCCGAAATCTGCCCCATGTGCCGTTCGAGCGGCGCGGCCACGGTCGAGGCCATGTTCTCGGCATCCGCGCCGGGCTGGTTGGCGACGACGAAGATGACCGGGAACTCGACATTCGGCAGCGCCGCCACACCGAGCTGGAAATAGGCGATCACGCCACCGACGAAAACCCCCATGGCCAGCAGCAGGGTGCCGATCGGGCGGCGGATGAAGGGGGCGGAGAGGTTCATCCCGGGGACCCTGCGCGGGGGGCGTACCTGTTTTGTTCGTTTCCCTTCGCGTCGCAAACGCGCCTGACGCAAGCAGAACCTCCCGATTGAATTTTTCCAAACGGTCCAGCACCTCGAAATCTCCGAGCCTGCCATCCCGTCGTCCCTGCGGAGGAAAGACTGAGAAGGTGGGATGCCGGAGCGAACATTCGCTTTGCGAATGGCCCGAAGGGCAAGCTGCAGACGCAGCACGTCACCCAGTTCCTGGCTTGTAATTGGGTTTTACGCCGCTTCGCGGCGCGGCATCCATGCCGGGATTTCACTCGCCTCCCGGCGAGCGAGTTACTTCTCTTTGCGTGGCCAAAGAGAAGTAACCAAGAGAAAGGCCACCCCGATACAGCGGTCTCCGGGCATCCTGCCCTCCGACTTCGCAACGCGACTCCGGGGGTTCGCCGACAGTCCGTCCCTGGACTGACGTCGAACTGGGCGCGATCCCTCGCGCCCACCCTTCGGGCCTTTCCTGCGTCACGTTGCCGCTGCATAGGGGCCCCAGTCACTGCGCATCCTGCGCAGCCAAGACGAAGCAGATTTCCGCAAACCTGCGGATGCTGCTTCGCTTCGGCTCCTGATCTTCCTTCTCCCGCCCGGCGGGAGAAGGTGCCGCAGGCGGATGAGGGGCTCTGGCTCTGGCTCTGGCTCTGGCTCTGGCTTTGGCTTTGGCTTTGGCTTTGGCTCTTTGCTCTGGCGCGCAGGAGGCGCGCTAACCGGGCCCCGTAAGCGGTGGCGGCTGGGCGAAGGAAAGGCCCGCAGGGTGGGCGCGAGGGATCGCGCCCAGTTCGCTGCCAGCACACGGAGGTGCTGTCAGCGAACCCCCGTAGCCCTGCCGCGCAGTCGCAGGGCAGGATGCCCGGAGACCACCGCTTTGGGGTGGCCTTCTCTTTGCCTACTTTCTCTTGGCCACGCAAGAGAAAGTAGGTCGCTCGCCGAAGGCGAGTGAAAGCTTTGTTTCTTCTCCAAGGATGCGCCGCGCAGCGATCTGAAACATCCCGAAGAGCCAAGTCATTGGGTCCCTGCCCGGACGAAGTCCGGCCAGTCCTGAGCCTGTCGAAGGGCCGGGACGACGATGTGGAATTCCGAAACGTGCAGAAGAGCATCGCGCCTGAAGGCGCTCCTACAGTGGAATTTGAGTGACCCGCTTGCCGCAGGCGAGTGAAAGCTTTGCTTCTAGCCCATGAATGCGCCGCGAAGCGATCTGAAACATCCCGAAGAGCAAAGTCACTGGGCCCCTGCCCGGACGAAGTCCGCCCTGTCCTGAGCCTGTAGAAGGGCCGGGACGACGATGTAGAAGTTCGAACCGTGCAGGAAAGCATCGCGCCTGAAGGCGCTCCTACAGTGATACAAGGGCGGTGCACCCGGTTCACGCCAACCCCCGATCAACCACCAACTCCCGCCGCCCGCGCTGCCCCGCCAGCCAGTCCGAAAAGCGCTCCATGTGCAGATACAGCACCGGCGTCGTGTACAGGGTGATCAGCTGCGACAGCAGCAGGCCGCCGACGATCGACACGCCGAGCGGTTGGCGCAGTTCGGAACCGATGCCGGTGCCGAGAGCCAACGGCAGCGCGCCGAACATGGCCGCGAACGTGGTCATCAGGATCGGCCGGAAGCGCAGCAGGGCGGCGCGGCGGATCGCATCGTGCGCGCCCATGCCTTCGCGGCGTGCATCGATGGCGAAGTCGATCATCATGATCGCGTTCTTCTTGACGATGCCGATCAGCAGGATGATGCCGACGATGCCGTCGATCGACAGGCTGAAGCCGCACAGGGTCAGGGCGAGCAAGGCGCCGACGCCGGCCGGCGGCAGGGTCGAGATGATCGTGATCGGATGGATGTAGCTCTCGTAGAGCACGCCGAGGACGATGTAGATGACCACCAGCGAGGCCAGGATCAGCAGCACCTCGTCGAGCATCGAGGACGAGAACTCGGCGGCCTTGCCGATGAAGCTGCCGCGGATCTGCGCCGGCATGTCGATCGTGCCTTCGACTTCGCTGATCGCCTCGACCGCGTCGGACAGTGAGTAGCCGTTGGCTACGTTGAACGAGATGGTCACCGCCGGTAGCTGGTTCTGGTGGCTGATCACGAGCGGTGCGTTGATGACCTTGGCCTCGACCAGGGACGCCATCGGGATCGTGCCGCCGGCGCCGATCGCGATGCCGGTGTTGCCCTGCGAGCCGATCCCGCTCGGCGTAGCCGAATTGCTCGAGGTGGCCTGGCCGAAGCTGGTCGCGTTGCTGCCGGTGAGCACGCCGCTGCCGCTGCCGCGCACGCTGAGCCGATTGAGCAGGTCGGCGCTGGTGCGGAATTTCGGATCGACCTCGAGGACCACGCGGTACTGGTTGAGCTGGGTGAAGATGGTCGAGATCTGGCGCTGGCCGAAGGCCGAATACAGGGTATCGTCGATGGTCTGGATCGGTACGCCGAGCCGGCTGGCCTGGTCGCGGTTGATGGTCAGGTTGAGCTGCAGGCCGTTGGCGGCCAGGTTGTTGTCGACGTCGGTCAGCTCGGGACGTTTCTGCAAGGCCGCGGTCATGCGCTCGGCGAAGCGTCCGAGTTCCTCCTCGTTCACTTCGGTCAGCGCGTACTGGTACTCGGTCGGCGCGACGCGGTTATCGAGGGCGATGTCCTGGACCGGCTTGAGGAACAGGGCGACGCCGGGAATGCGCTCGACCGTGCGCTGCAGGCGCGGCAACAGTTCGGCCAGGCCGTCGCGCTGCGAACGCGGCTTGAGCACGATGCTGAGCTGGCCCTGGTTGAGGGTGGGGTTGATTGAACCGGCACCGACGAACGCGGCGACGCCGGTCACCGCCGGGTCGGCGCGCAAGGCTTCGGCGACCCGGCGCGTGCGTTCGAGCATGGCCTCGAAGGCAATCGTCTCATCGGCCTGGACGACGCCGGTGATCATGCCGGTGTCCTGCTCGGGCAGCAGCCCCTTGGGCATGCTGACGAACAACAGCACGGTCAGGGCGACAGTCGCGGTCAGCACAAGCATGGTCAAGCGCTGGTGACCGAAAACCCAATCAAGGCTGCGCGCATAGGCGGCCACGAGGCGGTCCCACCAGTCGCGACGGCCGCCGCCCTTGGCGCCGGTTTCGACGTCCTCATGCGGCACATTCTCGCGGCGCAGCAGGTAGGCGCACATCATCGGGGTCAGGGTCAGCGAGACGATCATCGAAATGCCGACCGCGATCGAGAGGACGATCGCGAACTCCTTGAACAGCCGCCCGGTCACACCCGGCATCAGCAGCAGCGGCAGGAACACGGCGACCAGCGAGACCGTCAGCGACAGCACGGTGAAGCCGATCTCCTTCGCGCCGGTTTCGGCGGCGTCCTTCGGTTCGCGTCCCTTCTCGATGTAGCGCACGATGTTCTCGATCATCACGATCGCATCGTCGACGACGAAGCCGGTGGCCACGGTCAGCGCCATCAGCGACAGGTTGTCGAGCGAGAACGCGGCGAAGGACATCAGGGCGAAGGTGCCGAGGATCGACAGCGGCACGGCCACGCTCGGAATGACCGTGGCCCAGAGGCGACGCAGGAACACGAAGATCACCGCGATGACGAGGCCGATGGTCAGCATCAGGGTGAATTCGACATCCTCGACCGAGGCGCGGATCGTCACCGTGCGGTCGGCGAACACGTCGAGGTGGACATTGGCCGGCAGCAGGTCGCGCAGTTCGGGCAGCAGCTTCTTGATGCTGTCGACGGTCTGCACGATGTTCGCCCCGGGCTGGCGGCGCACGTCGAGCAGGACCGCCGGCTTGCCGTTGGCCCAAGCCGCGAGCTGGTCGTTTTCGACGCCGTCGACCACTCTGGCCACGTCGCCGAGGCGCACCGGTGCGCCGCCCTTGTAGCTGATGATCGTGTTGCGGTAGCCGTCGGCATCGGAGAGCTGGTCGTTGGCGCCTATCGTGAACGACTGCGAGGCGGCATCGACCGTGCCCTTGGGTCCATTGACGTTGGCCTGGGTCAGCGCCGAACGCACGTCCTCGAGGGTCAGGCCCTGGTTGGCGATGGCGGCCGGATCGACCTGGATGCGCACGGCCGGGCGCACGTTGCCGGCGATGCTGACGAGGCCGACGCCGGCGACCTGCGAGAGCTTCTGCGAGAGGATCGAATCGGCGTAATTGTTGACCTCGCGCAGCGGCAGCGCGTCGGAACTCATGACCAGGGTCAGGATCGGCGCATCGGCCGGATTGACCTTGTTGTAGACCGGCGGATACGGCAGGTTGTTCGGCAGCGTGCCGCGCCCGGCATTGATCGCCGATTGCACGTCCTGCGCGGCCGCATCGATGTCGCGATCCATGTTGAAGGTCAGCAGGATCGTCGACAGCCCGGCCGAGGAATCCGACGTCATCATGCGCAGGCCGGAAATCTGGCCGAACTGGCGCTCAAGCGGCGTCGTCACGAGCGAGGCCATCGTGCTCGGGCTGGCGCCCGGATACTGGGTCGTCACCTGGATCGACGGCGCGTCGATGTCGGGCAGCGCCGACACCGGCAGCAGCCGATAGCCGAGGATGCCGAGCAGCAGCACGCCGGCCATCAGCAGCGAAGTGGCAATCGGGCGGCGGATGAAGAGGGTCGAGAATCCCACGGGTTATGTGTCCCTGCGTGTGACGGATGTCGCCGGCCGTGAAGCCTGGAACGGCTTTCTGTTCTTCATGCTGCCGCCAACTCTGATCTTCCTCGCCGTCGTCCCGGCCCGGACCGGGTCCGGCCAGTCCTGAGCCTGTCGAAGGGCCGGGACGACGGCGAGGATTCTGGTGCCTGCAGGATTACGCTTGCTGAGCATCGAACCTGCCTCAGCCACGCCTACCGCGTTTTTTCATTCCATCCGCCGCAGGCACCGGCGTCGGCGCGGCCACCTCGCCGGGCGCCATCGGCGCAACCTTGATGCCCGACTTCAGGCGGAACTGGCCTTCGGTGACGACACGATCGCCTGCGGCCAATCCACTGAGGATCAGTACGCCGCCACCGTCGACCGTGCCTCCGGTCTGCACGGCCTGCATCTTCACCGTCGAGTCGCCCTGCACGACCCAGGCGTATTCGCCGTCCGGCCCCTGCTGTACGCCGGTGGCCGGCACCACGATGCCGTCGGTGACCGTGCGCACGGCCAGGCGCACGTTGACGAATTCCCCTGGCCAGAGCTTGCGGTCGGCATTCGGGAATTCGGCCTTGAGCTTGAAGGTCGCGGTGCTCGTGTCGATCGAATTGTCGATGACCTTGAGTTCACCCTCGGCGATCGGCGTCGAGTCGTTGCGCGACAGCGCGGTGACCCGCAGCGGCGTCGCATCGGCTTCGCGCACCTTGGCCATGTCCTGCTGGGGAAGGTTGAAGATGACGTTGAGCGGACGGGTCTGGGTCAGGGTGACGATCGAGCTGCCGTTGGCCTGCAACAGGTTGCCGACATCGACCTGGCGGATGCCGGCAAGGCCATCGATCGGCGCGGTGATCTTCGTGAAACTCAGTTGCGTACGCGCATTTTCGATTGCAGCGATGTCGCCGGCGATCAGGGCCTCCTGCTGGCGCACGGTCTGGCGCTGGTTCTCGAGATCCTGGGCCGAGACGAAATTCTTGCCGATCAGGTCCTCGTAGCGCTTCAGCGTGCTCTTCGAAGCAGCCAGCTGCGCCTCGTCCTGCTTCTTCTTGGCCAGGGCCTGGTCGAACGCCGCCTGGTAGCTGCGCGGGTCGATCTCCGCGATCAGATCGCCCTTCTTCACTTCCTGGCCTTCGGCGAAATGGACCGCCTGCAACTGGCCGCTGACCTGGGCGCTGACGGTCACCGTGTTCAGTGCCTGGACCGTGCCGAGCGCGGTCAGGTAGAGCGGGACATCCTGCGTCGTCGCCGCCACCGCGGTGACCGGGATCGGCGAATCGTCGCCCTCGCTCCCACGCCGGCCCTTGTCCGCCGCCCCCTGGCCGAGCAGGCGCCAGGCGACGAACACGGCCAGAGCGGCAACCACGACGATGGCAATCAGCTTCCCACGCGACATCCGCACATCCTTCTTCCGGGGTTTGTTCGGCAGGCGACGGCTCGCCGAGGGTCGATCATAGCCGTCGCAGGGGCAGGTACGCAGCGCGACTGGGAGTCACAGCATGCCAAGAAGATTCCCGACCAATCATGAACAAATTGCGAAGATTGGCCGATGCAGACCCGAGCGCGGCTTCAGGATGCGCCGGCCGCGGCCGGCTTCGACGCCTCCTCACGGACGATCCGGACCATGATCAGTGGCATGCAGACGATCAGCACTTCGGCGATCAGCTTGGCGAACACGAAACCGATGGCCCAGCCGTGCACGCCCGAATCGATCAGCCCTTCGATCAGCCAGAAGCTCGCGCTGAAGACGAACAGCATGGCCGCGCCGGCCAGCGTCGAGCGGGTCGGGTCGACGCGTGCCTTGCCGGCGATGTACTCGACGCCCTTGAAGCCGCCGATCGCCGCGGCGAAGAACGGCATCGCGAACGGAATGCCGCCGAGGACCAGGGTCAGGTAGCGGGCCATGGCGTCGTGGCCGACCTCGGACACGAACGGCCCGCCGCGCCGGCGATAGTGGCGCAGGTCGGCCACGGCGTGCACCAGGGCCAGGCCGAGCGTGTACAGCAGCGGGATGTAGAGGCGGGTCTCGATCCAGGCTTGCGGCGATTTGAGCAGGGCGATGAAATCGGGATAACCATTGATCATGGCCAGGGTGATGCTATAGGCCCCGCCGAGCCAGACCATCACGAAGATGATGATCGGCAGCCTCTCGCGCCAGGGCTTGGGTTGTTCGAGCCAGTCCTTGCGCGGTATCGCGCGCTGCAGCAGCCAGCTGATAACGATCAGCAGCGCGGTCTCGAGCATGACCAGGGCGATCAGGTGCGCGGCCCGCAACTCGCCGGTCCAAAGCAGCCAGAACACCAGCGCATTGCCGATCAGCACCATGCCAATGTTGGAGAGGGTGCCGGCCGTGCTTTGCGGGGGGAATCGGCGCAGGTAGTCCTTCGCGTTCTGGCGCATCGCTGCCGTTGAGGGTTTGGTATTCGGTCTGGCTTTCGAATTTCGCTTCATGCGAATTCCCCGAGGTCGGACGGGCCAACTCGACAGGCCCGCATCATCCGCCAGTTCACGGCGGTCCGCTACGCAGCCCGGCTCCGCAAGCAGCCCGCGCAGCCGTCGCCCCTGCCATTCAATCGGTTCAGCCCTGGGCGATCTGCAGCCGCTCGACAGCAGCGCGGGCAAGATCGCCAAGGCCCTCGCCGCCGGCCTCGAGATAGGCGCGCAGCTGTCGGCGCATGCGCGGATCCCAGAACTTCTCGAGATGGTTGGTCACGCCGGCGATAGCGGCCTCGCGGTCGGGTTCGGAGGCGAAATAGCGGGCGATGTCGTTGGCCATGGCGACCAGGCGCTGCGCGTCCATCGGATCACTCCCTCGACATGACGAGCCGATGCGCATGAGTGTAGACGACATGCGTGGCATCGCGGGCGAAGCCGACCAGGGTGACTGCGGTCGAATCGGCCAGATGGATCGCCAGCGCCGTCGGTGCCGAAATCGCCACGACCAGCGCAATCCCGACCGTCGCCGCCTTCTGCACCATCTCGTAGCTGGCCCGGCTGGTCAAGATCAGGAAGCCCTGGCCGAGGTCGGCGCCGGCACGTGCCAGTGCACCGATCAGCTTGTCCAGCGCGTTGTGTCGGCCGACGTCCTCGCGCACGAACAGCAGTTCGCCGCCGCCATTAGCCCAGGCGGCGGCATGCGTCGCCCCGGTCTGGCTGTTCAGCGGTTGCGCCGCGTGCAATGCGGACAGCGCGATATGCAGCGTTTCGACATCGATGCGGAGACCCGGACCGACCGCTGGCGGGTGGCGCACGACATCCTCGAGCTGCTGGGTCCCGCACAGGCCGCAACTGCTGCCGGCGGTCAGGTTGCGCTGGCGTGCGGCGACCGCCTCGGCGCGCGGCGGCGGAATTCGCAGATCCAGCTCGATGCCTTCGAGGCGCACCTTCGTCTCGACAGACTCCAGCTCCGCGGGCGCCGCGATGATCGCTTCGCTGAGGCTGAAGCCGAGCGCGAAATCATCGAGGTCGGCCGGTGTTGCCAGCATCACGGCGTGCGGGCGACCGTTGTAGTGCAGCGCAACCGGCACTTCGCTGGCGATCCAGTCGACGACCGGCTCGATTCGGCCGTCGGCGAATCGCTCAACCCGGCGCTGCACGCTCGGCGCTGCGCTTGCCTCCGGTTTCGCCGATTGCCCTTTCAGCACCATGCCGTTCGCCGCCGGAGCAGGGAGACCAGCTCGAACACTAGCCCAGGCGGCCGGCTGCGGCCAGCATCGCGACGCTGCGCGCGCATTCAGTTCGCCGGGCCAATCGAAGCCTGCGGCGAGCGCCGGCCGACCCCGAGACCGAGCAGCGCGGCCAGGGTCAGCAGGGCAAACGCGCCGCCGGCAAGGAAGGTCGTGCCCGAACCGTAGGTATCCCAGAGCGCACCGGCAGCTACACTGGCGACGAGCAGGGCGATGCCCGAAACGAGACTGAACACACCGAAGCCGGTACCGCGCCAGCTGGCCGGCACGGTATCGGCGACCAGGGCGGAGAGCAGGCCCTGGGTCAGGCCCATGTGCAGGCCCCAGAGCGCGGCGCCGACGAAGGCGCCGAGCGGCCCGGCGGCCATCGCCAAGGCGACATCCGCGACGACCAGGACGAGCAGGCCGACACCGAACAAGCCGCGACGCGACCAGCGGTCCGAGAGCACGCCGACCGGCCAGGCCGACAGCGTGTAGACCACGCTCATGGTCACGAAGATGAGCGGCACCAGGGTGTTGGACAGACCGAGCTGGGCGCCGCGCAGGATCAGGAAGGCCTCGCTGAAGCGGGCCAGCGAGAGCAATCCGCCGACGACCACGACCTTCCAGAATGGCGCACCGAGGCTGGCCAGGCCGGCGCGCGTGATCGGCAGGCGCGCCGCACGGTGTGGCGCCGCAGGTTCGCGCACGAACAACACGATCAGGCCCACGGCAATCAGGCCGGGCAGCACCGCGAACCAGAGCACGGCATGGATGTCGCCGAGCAGCAGCGCCATCAGGCCGACCGCGAGCAGCGGCCCGACCACGGCACCGACCGTATCCATCGACTGGCGCAGGCCGAACGCGGCACCGCGCACGGCCTCGGGCGTGACGTCGGCGATCAGGGCATCGCGCGGCGCGCCGCGCACGCCCTTGCCGAAGCGATCGAGCAGTCGCGCGGTGACGATCGTGCCGATCGACCCGGCCAGCGGAAACAGCGGCTTGACCGCCGCGGCGAGGCCGTAGCCGAACAGCACCAGCGGCTTGCGCTTGCCGAAGGCATCGCTGATGTAGCCGGAAAACACCTTGGTGATCAGGACCAGGCTTTCGGCAGCACCCTCGATGAAGCCGATGGTCAGCGCGCTGGCACCGAGGCTGCCGGCCAGCAGCACCGGCAGCAGGCTGTGCACCATCTCCGAGCCGACGTCAGTGAACAGGCTGACGAAGCCGAGCGCCCAGACGCTGCCCGGAATTCGTGGCCGACCGGAAGCCGATGCTGACATCCGCTGATTCCCCTGCTGCCTGCCGAAATGGGCGGCGAAGCCCCGATCGTAGGGAGTCCGGATGAAAACGTCACGGCCGGATGTGGTCTGTACCCCCGGCTCCGACCGGGTCGTTTGCGCTGACCATGACGTAGTAGCCATCGGGATCGCGCAAGGCGAACTCCGGGGTTCCGGTGGCCGGGTTCGTGTTCGGCTCCTCTTCGAGCCGATCGACCAGCGCCCTGGCACGCAACAGCGCCTGCTCGAAATCATCGACACGGAAAAACAGCAACAGGCCATTGCCCGGCTCCGCACGTTGCGGACTGAACAGCGTCGGGTGCTCGTGCGCGCCCCACGCGTGCAGGCACAGCAACACGGTGCCATCGCTGTCGAGTATCTGTCCGAAATAGTCGTGCGCCGGCGCCGACTCCGGCTGCCCGAACAGCGACTGATACCAATGGAAACTGCGAGCCACGTCGGCCACGCCGATGATTGTCCAGGTTCGTTTCACGGGAATTTACTCCTGATGACGGAGCCCTACCTCGAACCGCTGCGCCATGTAGTCGATATCGGCCGCCATTTCAGCAAGGACCCGTTGCCCGAAATAGGCCACACGCACAGCGCTTCTCCCTGGCGGCCGCTCGCCGTTCGCCGGCTACCACGGAACCAGCGAACAACAGCCGGTCGCAATTGCATTGATGGCACAGGAGTTGATCAGGTCATCATCGGCGGCATCGTTGGTAGTCTTGCCGTCATCATCCCTGGCGGGCGGCTGGACGGTGGACAGGGCGACGAATGCCCGTCGGCATGCGATGAAGCGCAGTCGCAGCAGCGGGACCAGACGCAATACGCCCCATCTCAGAACCACGCGCCTGGCGAATCCGGAACAGGAACCGCGCCTGTAGAGGTGATGGTGCGCACAGGTGAAGCCCTTGAGCGGGGACAGATGGTGCTGGTAGAGATCGATTCCCAAAGCAACTGCACGGCGCATCGGAATCTCCACATCGGATGTCATCAACTGTTCCAAGCATAGCCTCAACCTGTCCAAGTGATCGAGTGGAGCCTTTGGCGCGACCTCCTGTCATGTTTGTGCCTGGCGGCAGCAGTGATCAGCTCGTTCCTGCCTTTCCGCTGGCCAGGGTTGTCCCTGGCTTGCACCTTGCCTCTCGCATCCATCGACATTTGCCAAGCGGAGTGAATCCGCATGGAAACAGCAGATCCACCATGCCCGACATCTCGATCATCGGCATGCAGTCTCGGAATCCGCCTGCTCAATGGCAAGTTGCATCGCAGGTTCTGAAGTTCGGCTCCGTGAGATTGACGATCGCGATACCGCGGCAAGGGGCTCACTCCCGACCGTCTGCCCTAGTCCGTGCTCAACGACACGTCATCGATCAGGAACGAAGTCGCGACCTGCGAGCCCTCCTTGCCCTCGAAATAGATGCGGACGGTCTGGCCCTTGTAGGCGCTCACGTTGAAGCTGCGCTTCACGTAACTGCTGCCCTTGTCAAGATTCGACCAGGTCGCGAGCGTGGTCAGTACGCTGTTGCCGGTGCTGCGCAGCTGCACCTTCAGCGTGTCATAGGCCGTGGTCGTCGTCGTCTCGTTCGAGTCGACGCGCAACCAGAAGCTCAAGGTCGCACTGGAAACCGAAGCCGGAATCGAGACGGTCTGGTACACCGAGTCGGTGTGGGTCGAACCATAGCCATTGAGCCACGCCTTCCAGCTACCGCCGTGGGCCGCGTAGCTCGACGAATTCGTTACCACTCCGCTGGTCGCGGTCCAGCTCGCCGAGCCCGATTCGAACCCGCCATTGACGATGCGTTCGACGATCGTGCTGTTGTTGATGCTGAATGACACCGGCGTCGATGCCGCATTGTTGCCCGCGGCATCGTAGGCTCGCGCCACCAGGCTGTGGCTTCCATTCGACAAGGTGTTCGAGTCGAGCGTCAGCGCATAAGGCGTACTCGTGTCAGTGCCCTTCAGCGCACCATCGACCAGGAACTCGACGCGGGTCACGCCGACGTTGTCCGACGCCGTCGCGGCCAGGCTGATGCTTCCACTGGTGCCGGACTCACTGGCCGAAACGGTGGGCGGCACGCTGTCGCCGCCGGCGCTGCCCTGGCTGACCCAGACCGGCGCCGACCAGAGACGCAATCCGTTGGTCTGGGTCACCAGTGCGTAATAGAAGTGTTCGCCCGTCGTCGGTGTGAAGGCATGGGTTCCGTTGCCTTCCGCAAGCTGGCTCACGCCGCCGTTGCGACCTGGCACACCGTGGAAGAACTGCACGCGCTGCGCGCCCTGCCCGTTGCTGCTGGCGTAGTTGGCAGTCAGCGTGAGCGTGCCGTTGTTGGCAAAACGCTCGCCCATGACATGGCCATTGGCAGTCAGGATCAGCTGGCCGGCCTTGTCCTCGGTGGCGAAGGCGCGCCGCGCACGCAGGGCGTCGAAGAAACTGGCCTGGTCAAGCGCGGCGCCGCTCGGCAACAGCACGCCGGTGCGATTGGTGAAGCTCAGTCCCCAGTTCGCACAGTGGTTGTCCTGGTCGCTGGCCGGGGCGACGTGGTAGCCGCGCTCGAGCAGGATGTTCCAGGCGCCGACATAGCTGCTGCGGCTGGTTTCGGTCTGCGTCGTATTGGTCGAGAACGCCGAGCTGTTCAACACCTCGGCCAGCACCATCACCTGATCGCCGACAGCGTCGTAGCCGAGCGAGGTACTGCCGATCTTGAACTGGCCGCTGGTCGCCGGATGGTTGAACATGCCGATCCAGCCGCGCGCGTTCATGGTCTGGTACAGCGACGCGTAGTCGCTCTTCGGCGTGTAGACCTCACCGATCAACTGGTTGCTGCCGTTGTACTCCCACTCGGCCAGGGCATCGGCATTGAGCAGGTTCAGATGCCCGCCATTGCTGATCACGCCCCATTCAAGTCCATACAGGGCCAGAAAGGTCGGATGCGCAGCGCGGTAGGCACTGGCAGCCTGGCGCCCGCTCTGAAACAAGTTGACCGCGGTGGCCGGGTTGGCCGACGAATTGGTGCCGGTCGAGCCATCGAACATGTGGTTGTGCTCGGAGGCGAGCAGGAAGTCGCCGCCGGCCTGGTTCTGCATCATCGCGTAGGCGTCGGCCGGACCGTAGATGCCGGCCTGCGGTGATTCCGAGCCATTGCAGCTCGCGACCGGCGTACCGCCATCGCTGTGATTGGTCTGGCTGTGGAAGTTGCCGTAGTAGATCCTGTAGGGCAGGCCGGCACCGGCCGCAATCGACTTCCCGATTCCGTCGCCGGCTCCCACCGGCAGGGGGTCGATCGCTTCGATCCGGGCCGGCGCGACATTACCGAGTACCACATCGAGCGCCTGCTCGTGCAGCTCGTCGGCAAAGGTGGCAAACGCATCGGCAATCTGCCGGCCGAGGTCGGCGCGCGCGTCCTGCGCGACCTTCACGGTCGGGACCGCGTGCATCCTCAGCGAGTAGTAGCCATCGGCAAGCGCCGTGCCGGCGCCATCGCGACCATCCCACTCGAGTTCGACCCTGGCCTTGGGCCCTTGCAGCGGCGTGATGCCGTCCCATGAACGCACCACGCGCCCGTCCGCCGCGATCGCCTCGAGACGCCACGCCGCCGCCGTTGCCCGACCGGCAAACGGGTAGTCGAAATTCAGCGCGATGGGCCAGTATCCGGCTTGCGCACGGTACGACGCTTCCAGCGTCGCATCGAATTCGGCGTGATCGGGATGGGCCAGCTCGACAGCTCCCGCCAGCGAACACGCAAACGCCAACAGACCGGCCAGAACCGGTCGAATCCTTCTGAATTCTTTCACGACTTTCTCTCCCAAGAAGGCCGCGAATGCCGCGACCGGAACCCCTGCGGAGCGCGATCGTGGTTGAAAATTGCTGCCGGCACGTGACACGCGTGTTTCAAATGGGAAATCAGCAGCAGTGCAGGAAGAGGCACGGTCAAGCAGGGTGGCCCCTCGACGTAGCGTGTTGCCCGCATTGATCCAGCCATGGCGGCGGCACTCATTCCACGAACCGGATGCGAAGCGCCAGGCGTTCACGGTCGGGATTGACGGCAGCACAACGCGCTTTTGCGCCGCGCTGGAACGCACGGATCAGCGCTGCAAGCTGGCCCAGGCCGGACCGTGTTCGCCATCAGTGATCTGCTTCGGCTATGCCCGCCGGCCCGGATGCTCAAGCCAGCGAACTGGCTATCGCCGCGCATTGGCTTTAAGGTACTGACTCGCAGGCGGGGAGCTTGTGCGTTGAGCGATCAGACTCCTTTCAGGGCCTTCATCAGCTACAGCCATCGCGACCGATCCTGGGGCGAATGGCTGCATCGCCGGCTCGAGTCCTATCGTGTGCCGGCCAGCATCGTCGGGCGCGACACGGCGTTCGGCCCGATCCCTGCGCAGCTCGCGCCGATCTTCCGCGATCGCGATGAACTGGCGACCGCCACCGACCTCTCTGCCGAAATCGATAGCGCGCTGCGCAACTCGATGTTCCTCATCGTACTGTGCTCGCCGGCCGCCGCAGGCTCGCGCTGGGTCAACGAGGAGATCAAATCCTTCAAGCGCCTGCACGGCGAAGGACGCGTGCACGCGCTGATCGTCGACGGCGTTCCGTTCTCCGGTGATCCGGCCACCGAGTGCTTTCCTGAAGCCCTTCGCTTCCGCGTCGGCGCCGACGGAGCCATGACCACGGTGCCGGCCGAGCCGATCGCGGCGGACGTGCGTGCCGAAGGCGACGGCAAGAAATACGCGGTCTCGAAGCTCGTCGCCGGACTGACCGGCGCCAGGCTCGACGAGCTCGTGCGCCGCGAACAGCAGCGCCGCGCGACGCGCCTGCGCTGGATAGCGGCCGGAGTAGCCCTGCTCGTACTTGTACTGTCTGCCCTTACCTTCGACGCGCTGCGCCAACGCAACGCCGCGCGCGTCGCCCAGACCGATGCCGAGTTCCAGCGCAACGAGGCGCAGAACCTGGTCGAGTACATGCTCACCGACCTGCGCGACAAGCTCAACGCGGTCGGCCGCCTCGACGTGCTCGAAAGCGTCGGCAAGCGACTGGCCGAAAGCTATGCCAAACAGGATCTGTCGAAACTCGACGCCGACGCCCTGGGCCGCCGCGCCCGCGTGCAACTGCTGCTCGGCGAAGTCGACAATACCCGAGGCAACCTCGACAGCGCCCTCACCCGCTACCAGGAAGCAGCCGCGACCACCGAAGAACAACTCCGCCGCGATCCGGACAATCCCCAACGCATCTTCGACCATGCCCAATCGGTGTACTGGGTCGGCTATATCGCCTGGCAGCGCGGAGATTCTGATGCAGCGAAGGGCTACTGGACGCGCTACTACGACTACGCGCAGCGTCTGGTTGAGATCGACCCGAACAACGACGAATGGCAAATGGAGGTCAACTACGCGAATAGTAATCTCGGAACGCTCGCGCTGGATCAGGGGGAAGCCTCAATTGCCGAAGAATATTTTCGCAAGTCTCTCGAAGTCGCGAGATACCTTTCTGACAAGCGTCCCACCGACCCTGGCAGGATCATCACCCAAGGCCAAGCCTTTGCGTGGCTTGCTGATGCCTTCTATTTTCAAGCAAAGCTCCACGATGCGGAATCGACAAGAATCTCCGAAATTGCCTACTACGACCGGGCCGCGATTACCAATCCCAACAACGCCGACATCATCGGAGCGAAATTGACTGCATTGTTCAGTCTTGCTCAGATTGAGCTTTCGTCCAACAGGCTTGACGAGGCTCACCACTACGCGCTCGAAGCTGCGACTCGCGCAAACAAGTTGATCGCGCTGGATCCAAACAATACCGAGATGGCGGACCGAGCTGTATTCGCCAATGCTATTCTGGGCGAAGTATTGTTTTATTTGAAAAACTCGGTACAAGCTCGCGAAGCCCTTACAAGAGCGCTCAGAATCGCCAATGTTTTGGGCAAGACGAATACAAGCGTCGTCAAATGGAAGGCTCACAACTTCGCAAAGGCCGCCATCTCACTAGCACGCCTTGACGCGGCGGAGCACAATCTACCAGCTGCAATGACGCTCCTCGACAATGTCGTGCTTGAGTTGGGCAAGATTGTAAAGAATAACGTTGCAGACCAAATTATGATTCGACGCTACTGCGAAGCACTGGCAGAACGTGCAAGGCTGTCTCCTAAGTTCAGGGACGACTGGCATGAAATCATTGCGCTGCTGGCGCCCCTGCAGCGCAGGCACGGACCCGATGCGTTAGCGTTGCTTGCTGAGGCATATGAAAAGGATGGCCTTCATTCTGCTTCGTTCGCAATCGCTTCGAAGCTAAATGACGCAGGATTTCGTCATCCCCAATTTCTAAATCTTATAAAGCGTTTTCCAGCTTTGAAGCAGGATCAAGCAAACGCTTCCAATGCGCGTCGACCCTAAAACATTGCGGATTCTGTAACTTTTCTGAAACACAGACCAAGGAGAAGAAGCATGTATTTCGTTAAACGAAGCCTGTTGTTCACTACAGCATTTTCACTACTGTCTTGCGGCACAATTCAAGCGAAAGATGCAGGCACCAACACGCCAACGGATGTCATCAAGGAATCGCACGCTTCGCGCCCCGGCGTTATGCCGGCGAGCTCGGAGGCGCAATGGCCTGCCGCCGGCTGTCCCGATGCCGCAACGTTGCGAGCCTTCGTCAACGACAAGGCAAACGCCAGGAAGATGGCGTATTTTGGCTTCTATTCCGATGGCAACCGAATCTGGCTGGGCACGGACCACGGCAAGAATGTATTCAATCCGAAGACGCCGTTCGATATTCCGAAAGATGTTCAGCCGTTCGTTATTCGCTGGAATATTAGCGACACACCAGCCGGTGGCCAGCCGATTAATGCCAACTACGCACTCGACTATGATGCCAAGCGTGACGGACCCTATGCGGTCAGTGCCTTCGCGATAAACAAGTGCTTTACCGACAATCTCGGCAACTACGGAACTTGCGACCAGCCGGTGTTTGGCAAGCAGGCCTGGCTCGACGATGGTGAGTACTGCCCGCCGATCATCCTAGCCGAGGATCCGGATTCGATTTACCTCTGGAACCAAAATGCTCCACGCGGGCTTCCATTGGTATATGACTACAGCCTCGCCCTGATACTGAAGGGCAAAAGCCCGAATGATCCGAAAGCTGGCCTTCGTTTGATTATCGACCCGCAGGTTAGAAATGGCGGTGTAAATTAGGTTGACGAGAGCTTTCCCAAAGAGAGGCGGCGAGTTCTTGGCTCGCCGCCTTCGCCACGCATTGTCGCTATCGAAATCTGAAGATTTCGGCGCAGGTCAATCTCGACTGTTCTTCCATCCATTAAGCGTTGACAGATTCTTTCGTTCGCTGACTTGTATTGCCAACTTCTCGACATTGCCTCGCTCAGCGCCGACCGAAAATCACATACACGCTCCCGGCGTCCGCGTTGCCCTCGGGATCCGCCTGCTGGGCGCCGATGATCAGGTCGTCTAAGCCATCGTGGTTGAGGTCGGCGCTGGCGACGGAGTTTCCGGAATAGTCTTCCTGGGCCTCGCCGTCGATGCGGAACCCATTGCGGCCATTCAGGGCGCCGAGCGAAAAGGCGGGTGAGAACTTTCCTCCGTGGCCGAACACTACATAGCTCGAACCGGTGGCTTCAGCACCGTAGTTGGCGTATTCGGCGCCGATGATCACATCCGCATAGCCGTCACCGTTCACGTCGCCCGCGGCATTGACGCGTGAACCTGTCGAATCACCCGCGTAGACCCCGTCGATCCTGAAGCCGTTGGTTCCGTCAAGGTTTGCGAGCACGATCGACGGCTCGAACGTGTCGCCGTGCCCGAAGACGACATAGCTGGTCCCGGCGGTGTACTGACCTTTCGGGCTTGCGAACATGGCGCCAACGATGATGTCGTCATATCCGTCGCCGTTCACGTCGCCTGCGGCACTGACCGAGCTTCCTGCACGTTCGGTCGGGCTGCCGGCGAGCCGGAAGCCGTCCGCGCCATCGAGCATTGCGAGCGAACCGGGCGGTCGCCGATTTGCATCGCGGCTGCCAAAGACGACGTACGCGGCGCCCTGCCCGCCATTCTCTGTCCAGGCGCCGACGATGACATCGTCGATGCCGTCACCGTTCACGTCGCCCGCCCGGCTCACCGAATAGCCGGCCTCTGCGCGATCCGAATAGCCGTCGAGCCGATAGCCGCCGAATTTGGCGGAACCGAGATCGCCCAGGGAGTTCGGACCGGAATAGTCCACGTCGGGTCGACCGTAGACGACGAAGCTGCTGCCGGCATTGAAGATTCCGGCGGGCTCGGAAAAGTTGGCGCCAATGATCAGGTCACCCACGCCATCGCCATTGACGTCGCCGGCAGCGTCGACTTCGATTCCCGAATCGTCGTTCGCCGCGGCGCCGTCGATGCGCAGCCCTGCGCTGCCGTCAATCAGACTCGCCTGGGTCGGGAACGAGCATACAGCGCGCGCGCATGATCTTCCGTAGATGACATAGGTGCTGCCGGGGCTGGCAGAGCCGGTCGCCCGCTCGTTGGTGGCGCTGGCCAGCAGGTCATCGATGCCGTCCCCGTTCAGATCACCGCCCGAGGCGACCGAATATCCCAGTAGGGAATGGGCGTTGCCGTCAATGCGGAATCCGCGCGTGAAAGCGGGGTCCGCAAGATCGTCGAGCCTGGTCGGCGAAGCGAAATCGGCAGTCCGGCCGAACACCACGTAGGCGCTGCCTGCATCCTCGTTGTAGCCCGGTGCGCCGACGATCAGATCCTCGATGCCGTCGCGATTGACGTCACCCGCGGAACTGACGGAAAAGCCGGCGAAATCCCACGGCTTGCCGCCGTCGAGGCGGAATCCATTGGTGCCATCCAGCGCGGACAGCGGCATGACCGACGGAAAAGACTGCGCGAATGCCTGATTCCCGGCGGCGCCGCCAGCGAGCAGTATCGATGCGAGGACGACAAGTGCGCGCCGTCGAACACGGGACGTTCGGTGTCGGGTCTCCTGACTCGTCGTTGGCCACTTGCTCATGATGTTTTCCTCGCCCTCGTGAAGTGACCTCGATGGTGATCGGCGTTTCATGAGCGGCAATTAACGGAGTCGGCCTCCGCATTACCCGATTTAGGCGCCGTTCTTTTTCACGGCGATATCGGCCCGAAAGTTTCGAAACGGTTCAGGCAGCAAAGCCGAAACGGCGACAGTGCGCCGGATTGAGTCATTGCCGGATAGGGGGAAGGATTCGCAAGCTCCTGGTCGATCAGCGCTTCGCCGCGAAGCGCTCATTGAGCCTCTTCTGCCTCGTCTCGGCCGTAGGCATCTTGACAAGGCACCGCCAACTGCGAAGCCTTGCGTCGTTCGCCGAACCATCACGAGGGATGCCATGACAGATCGTCGGGAGTTTCTCATCGCGGCGGGGATCACCGCAGCCGCCTCGCTGAGCTCCCGGCTGCACGCGGCCGATGCACCGGCCTGGCCGCCGTACCGCAAGACGATCGCGATCGATGGCGAAAGCGGCCTGTTTCTGTTCGGAACCGATGCCGAGCCGAAGGACACTCCCGCCGAGCTCGCGGCGGCACGCGCCTCGGGCCTCAGCGCCGTGCTCCTCTCGATCGGCCCGAGTGGCCGCTACTGGAACAACGATGCGCAGTTCGAAAAGATGAAGGCGCAGCTGGCCCGCGTGCGTGACATCGTTTCGGCCCATCCGGCCGATTTTCGCCTGATCGACAAGGCGGCCGACCTGCAACGCGCACACGCGGACCACCAGCTCGGCCTGATTCCGCGCTTCCAGGGCAGCGAACCAATCGGCGAAGACCTCGACCGCGTGGCGTTGTTCCGCAAACTCGGCATCCGCGTCGTGCAGATCACGCACAACCGCCGCAACCTCGCCGGTGATGGCTCGACCGAACCCGGCAATGCCGGACTCAGCAATTTCGGCCATGCGCTGATCGAGCGGCTCAATGGCGAGCGCGTCGTCGTCGATCTCGCCCATGGCTCGCAACGCACCATCGCCGAAGGCATCGCGGCGTCCAGCGCGCCGGTCCTGATCAGCCATACCGGTTGTCGCGCCCTTGCCGACCTGCCGCGCAATACCGGCGACGCTGAGTTGCGCGCCATGGCCGAACGCGGCGGCGTCGCCGGCATCATCTTCTGGCCCTACCTGCGGACCGATACCCAGCCGATGGCGATCGACGTGATCCGCCATATCGAGCATGCCATCGACGTCTGCGGTGAGGACCATGTCGGCATCGGCACCGATGGCGGCATCGCCCCGATCGAGCGCACGCCGCAGTTCGAGGCGTCGAACCGGGAGAACGTCAAGGCCATGGTCGAGGACGGTATCTTCGAGCACGGTCGGCCCGCCGATCTCTACATGTTCATCCCCGACCTCAATGTCGCCAACCGCTTCGAGCTGCTCGCCGGCATGCTCGCCCAACGCGGACACAAGGACGCGCGCATCGAGAAGATCCTCGGCGGCAACTTCGCGCGCGTCTTCGCCGAGGTCTGGGGCTAGACCCGCCCGATTGCCGCGGCCGATCCTCCCGGGAAGGGGCGCCGGCCCGCCCCGTGATTTTGAAATTGGCAAGTCCCGTTGGATGGCGCCGGCAGCGCATGGCACGCGTGTAGAATCGGGCGCTTCCGTGCCTACAGGGGTGTCCGACATGTGCCGACGGCTACTTGCGCTGATTGTCCTGGGTCTGTTCGCATTGCAGCAGCCGGCATTTGCGGCACCGTCGCAGAGCGACGATCTCGACGCCTACTTCAAACCGGTCCAGTGGCGCTCGATCGGCCCGTTCCGCGGCGGGCGCTCGAATGCCAGCACCGGCGTGGTCGGCGATCCGCGCACCTACTACATGGGCACCACCGGCGGCGGTCTCTGGAAAACCGAGGACATGGGCCTGAGCTGGCACAACGTGTCGGACGGCTATTTCAACACGACGACGGTGGGAGCTGTCGCAGTCGCCGCCAGCGATCCCAATGTCATCTACGTCGGTACCGGCGAACACGCAGTGCGTGGGGTCATGAGCCATGACGGCGACGGCGTCTATCGGTCCACCGATGCCGGCAAGACCTGGAAGCGGGTCGGCCTCGAACTGACCCAGCACATCGCCCGCATCGTCATCGATCCGCGAGATCCGGACCTCGTCTACGTCGCCGCGCAGGGCACGACCTTTGCGCCCTCGGCGGAGCGCGGCGTGTACAAGTCCAGCGACGGCGGCACGACCTGGAAGAAGGTGCTGTTCGTGAACGAACGCACCGGCGCCGCGGAACTGTCGATGGACGCGAGCAACCCGCGCATCCTCTACGCGGCCATGTGGGAGCACGGCCGCCTGCCGTGGAAGGTCATCAGTGGCGGCCCCGGCAGCGGCCTGTACAAGTCGACCGACAGCGGCGAGACCTGGGACCGCATGACCGAGGGCCTGCCCGAGGAAATGGGCAAGATGGCGATCGCGGTCAGTCCGGCCAACCCGGACAAGGTCTACGCCCTGATCGAGACCGATTCCAACAAGGACGAGCGCGGCCTGTACGTGTCGAACAACGCCGGCAAGCGCTGGACCAAGGTCAGCAGCGAACCGCAGCTGGTACAGCGCGCCTGGTACTACATCGAACTGTTCGCCGACCCCAAGAACGAGAACACGATCTACGTGATGAGCGCACCGGCCCTGCGCTCGGACGATGGCGGCAAGACCTGGAGCAAGCTCTCGGCACCGCATGGCGACTTCCACGACCTCTGGATCAATCCGGACGACGCCGACAACTTCATCATCTCCAACGACGGCGGCGCGTCGATCAGCTTCGACCGCGGGCAAAGCTGGAGCACGCAGGACAACATGCCGACCGCCCAGTTCTACCGCATCAACGTCGACAACCGCTTCCCCTACCATATCTACGGCGGCCAGCAGGACAACAGCTCGGTCTCGATCGCCAGCCGCGAACTCGCCAGCGACCACATCAGCCCGGCCAGCTGGGTCGCCTCCGCCGGCGGCGAAAGTGCCTTCCTGGCCTTCGACCCCGACAACCCGCGCTACGTGATGGGTGGCAGCTACCAGGGCACGATCGAGGTCATCGACACCGAGGCCAAGGCCGGCACCAATGTCATGCCCGCGCCGATCCAGTACCTCGGCATGGACGCCAAGGACATGAAATACCGCTACAACTGGAACGCGCCGATCGTCTGGAGCCGTTACGAGCCCGACACGTTCTTCCACGGCTCGCAGTACCTGCTCAAGAGCAGCGATCGCGGCAAGACCTGGAAGGAAATCTCGCCCGACCTGACCCGCAATGACAAGGACAAGCAGGGCACGCCCGGCGGTCCCTTCACCAACGAGGCGGTCGGCGCCGAGAACTACGGCACCCTGTCTTACGTAGTCGAATCGCCGCACGAGAAGGGCGTGATCTGGACCGGTAGCGACGACGGCCTCGTGCACGTGACGCGCGATGGCGGCGCAACTTGGAAGAACGTGACGCCGCCGCGCCTTGCCGAGTGCCTGATCAACGCAATCGAGGTGTCGCCGTTCGACCCCGGCACGGCCTATATCGCGACCACGCGCTACAAGTTCAATGATCACTCGCCGGGGCTCTACAAGACCACCAACTACGGCGCGAGCTGGACGAAGATCGACAAGGGCATCCCGGAGGGCGCGTTCACCCGCGTCGTCCGTGAAGACGATGTGCGCCGCGACCTGCTCTACGCCGGCACCGAGCGTGGCGTCTATCTGTCATGGAACGGCGGCAAGGACTGGACGCCATTCCAGCTCAACCTGCCGGTGACCCCGATCACCGATCTGCGCGTACACCAGGGAAACCTCATCGCCGCGACCTCGGGCCGCTCGTTCTGGATACTCGACGACCTCAGCCTGATCCGGCAATACACGAAAGACCGGCCAGCCCTCATGCTGTACAAGCCCGGCAATGCCTACCTCGTCAACGGCAGCAGCGAACTCGACCAAAACGACGCCGAGGACAAGGCCGAATTCAAGGGCGCGGCTACCTTCAACGGCGTCAATCCGGCGACCGGCATCGTCGTCTACTACCAGCTGCCCGAACTGCAGAAGACCGACGACATCACGCTCGAGGTTTCCGATGCCGATGGCCATGTGATCCGCACGTTCTCATCCAAGGCCGTACCCGATCAGAAGAAGTGGGATGGCGGACCGAAACCCGATCCGCTGCTGCCCAAGGCCAAGGGCCTCAACCGCTTCGTCTGGGACATGCGCTATCCGACCATGACCGGCGTGCCCGAGGTCTATTTCGAAGCGAGCTACGCCGGCCACAAGGCCATGCCGGGCAAATACCGGTTCACCCTCAAGTCGGGCGACCAGACCCTGTCCAGTGAGGCCGAGATCCTGGCCAACCCGCTCTACACCACCGATGCGGCCGGCTACCAGGCCTACCACGCGCTGATGTCGCGCATGGAGGCGGCGCTCAGCGCAATGCACCAGCGCGTCAATGAGCTGCACGACAAGCAGACCCAGCTCGAGGCCCTGCTCGCCAAGCTCCCCGGCGACGAGAAATCGAATGCGCTCAAGGCCGAGGGCGAGGCGCTGCTGGCCAAGCTCAAAGCCTGGGACGAAGACATGGTCCAGCGCCGCTCGAAGGCCTACGACGATGTCGAGAACTTCCCGAACAAGTTCACGGCCAGCTATCTGTTCCTGATCAACCAGACCGAAAGCAATCTTCCGCAGATCAATGCCTCGACCCTGGAAGAGCTGCAACTGCTTGACGCCAAGTGGGCCACGCTCGAGGCCCGCTCCGACGAACTGCTCGAAAAGGACATTCCGGCCATGAACAGCACGCTCTGGAAGGCCGGCTACGGCGCACTTTGGCGATAGGCGGTCTGCACAGGGCTGGCTCGGCGCAACCGGTGGGTTCGGGCCTCGAAGCCCGAGCCCTCGCTCGACGCGGGTTCATCGGCTGCGCTCGTGCACGCGCTTTCCGAACCGGCAATGCTGCCCGTCAGCCGTGCCCTTCGGCCACAGACGTGCGCGAATCGAAGATCCAGCACCTGAAGACTGGACCCAGGCTTTCGCAATCCAGCGCCTTCTGAGCCGACTATTCTGAGAAGAGCCGCCTGGCGATCTCGCGACCACGCTCGAGGCCCAGTGGCGTGAGCCAGACCGTCTTGTTCTTGTTCACCGGGTCTTCAATGAATCCCCGAGCGTGGAGGCGACCGATGATCTCGAAGTCGAATCCCTTCCAGGCTCTGCCACCGTCGAAGCTGAAAGCAGCGAGCAGTGCAAGCACTGCATCGTCAATTTTTGACGCGTCGTAAGTAATGCCGAGAACCTCGAAAATACCAGGGAGGCAAGAAGATCAGATCTGCGCCGAAGCTCACCTTGGCTCCGACTCAAGATCAGCTCGGCGGCCCTGGGGAGCCTCTGTACAAGTGGCGCAAACGTCACGACGCCTGCCTGCGCGCAGGCAGGCGTCGCCTAACTGACTGGATTGGAAGAGAAAAAGTGGGGCTCATGAGGTCCGCCAAGCCTACCGCGCGGCTCGTCAAGGCAACCAGCCTTCACTTCGCCACGCAGCACACTTGGGGACCTTATTAACGCTATGACCATTGCGTCACTTGTTCAGATGCTCCCTGGAATATCCACCTCGATGACATCACGTTCAATCCTTCCTCATTCTGATTCGGCGCACGCTCTGTCAGCGCACATGGCGGGTGCCGAACGGGGGCCTGGCGCCTGCGAACCATACACAAGGAACTCTGCAGGCCCTGCCTGTTTCTCAGGCGCGTCGCGCTACGCGATCCCATCCCCCGACTTCTGGCGACGCGGCCGAATGCAAAGCAGGCCTGCAATCGCCACTGTTGCGGCCAGGAGGCCGGCACTAAACATGGAGAGGGATGGCAACGCTGATGCGATTCCGCTGCCGCGGGCGACTTCGATCGTGGTCTGAAGGGTGAGGAAAGGCGGGAAATCAAACGGTTCATACTGGTCGCGGTAGTGCACATTAACCACATAGGTTCCGGCAGGAAATCGTCCGAGGGTCCGGTGATATGTCCACTCCGCAAAGGTGCCGGTCGAAAAACAAACGGCCTGACTATAGACATATACGGAAAGTTCGTTTCCTGTCCGCCTCACCGTCGAAGTCGACGAATAGACCGGGGCTTCATCGTCGTACGAACATCCGTCGTAGGGTATGTCCAAAACGACTGGGGTGTCTTCCGTGAACGCACCGGGCGCCCGGATTTCGATTGGGCCGACCCAGTCGCCCGTACCGACAAACTCGGCATGCCGCGCGTAGGTGGCCGACGTGAACAGCGCTGCCGCGCTGGCGACCATTCGTATCAGAGGCTTCATTGCTCGTGTACTCCAAGGGATGACCAACAGAACAAGGACGCGTCACGTCACCAGCTGCGCGCGGAATCCGGATCCACTGCCTGCCGCATCCACTCCCACTCTCTCGCGTATCCATGAACGAAACGCCAAACAGTCCGCAGCCTGGACATGCGCGTGAATCGGGACAATGAGGACCGCGGCCTATAGGATCGGGACATCCACCATCCCTGCCAAATCCTGCGGCACAAGTCGCCGTTTTCCTGCCGACATCACACGCTGATGCCGTCACGCTCACGGCATGACTACGGTACGCCACCTGCTCGTCGATCCCGACTCACCTGGCTACTACCACTGAATCTCGCGGTACGTGCGTCAAGCCTGGCTGTGCGGCATCGGTCCGTACGTCGAAACGTTTCTCGCATCAGCAGCTTCGCTATCAGCGCTTTCAATCCTGGGGTTTGGAACAAGCCCCTCGCCTCCAGAGCACTGACCGCCGGCTAGCCGCTCTCGTTCTGCAGCCCAGGATTTGTGTGTGTCCCAGTTGTTCCCGCCAGTTGTTCCCGGTTGTTCCCCCCATCGCGTCCCTGCACCGCTTCACCGTTGTTCACTCTTCGCCACGCGCATATTGACCTGGATCAAAGCGCGCTACGTACGCTCACGTATGGTCAGTTCGTGCGTTTCCGCAGGAATTCGCCTGGAGTACCTATGTTTGGCGAGCTCTTCTGTCTGACCTCAAGGGGGATCTCATGAAAAAACGGCAATCGCTTTTCGCTGGCTGCACCGTCGCTCTGTTGTTCGCAGGTACGGCAGGTGCGACCGACTACACTTCGCCCACGCACATATTCCATCTGGACGACATCATCGGCGCCTTCGATGGCAGCACGGTCGCCGCCGATCCGACGATCCTCTGCACGCCCACCGGCACCACACCGTTCCCGGGCACCGCCCCCTGCCCGCCTGGCATCCCTCCACCGCAGGGAGGTCAGACGCCGACTACGGGCCTTTATGCCATCGACAGCAGCTTTGGCTTCTACGTCAGCGATTTCGTCGGCGCTGCAGAGAAAGTACGCGACAACGACTATTTCGAAGGCTGGGTCGGCGAATATGTCGATCCGACCACGATGGACTCTGGACTGCTCATCGCCGATGCGCCGACGGACGTCTTTCGCGTCGCACCACCGCTGGGCACGTGGTGTGCCGGCATCGGTGGAGAATCGGTCAAATGCGATACCGAGCACTACTCGGTAATGGAGCACATCCTCACCTGTCACGAAACCATCCCCTATAACCCGGTGATCCTGACAACCGGCCTGCAGCCACCGCTTATCGATCCGGCTACCGGCGATCCGATTCCGGATCCGAACAATCCGGGCCAGCCATTGCGTTGCCGCAAGCTCGACAACGATCTGCGCCTGATCCAGAGCGGTGAGCTGACCGCAATCCCGATTACCCTTGGCATGGATGGCACGCCGGCTGAGCTGAGCGCCAACGAAAGTACCGTGCTGGACAACATTGCGGCCAGCGCCAGCTACGGCATCACTGAGAAGGACGACGGAAAGGCGCTCTATCGCTGGGGCAATCTGGTCAAGCGTCCGAACGATATCCGCATTTATGCACGCATGCCGCTGCCCGCCGAGTGGAAAGTGCCCGGTGCAAGCTTCACCGTCACTCGGGCACGCCTGATCGTCGATCACTGGATCACCAACAATCCGAACGATCAGCTGCGCCCCGAGGACCTGGAGAACGAGGGTGCCACCGGTCGCATCCCAAGCTCGACCGGCGTGCCCCCGCAAGCGATTCAGGTTGGATCGTTTCTTTACTCAGCGCGTGATTGCTACGAAGGTGATGGTGATTTCCTGCCGGCTGGCTCCGTCCTGCAGAACGGGGACTTCATGACGCCAGCATCGGATCCATTGCCGTTCTCCTCGGATCTGATCGATGGCTTCACCAACGCCTGGTACACCACCATCGATCGCGATCCTTTCGAATGGGCCTACGCCCTTGGCGGATCACAACTGCCCGTTGACGACGGCAGCCTCGGCAGCCTGCTATCCGGACCTCGCTGGCGCTTGCGCTCCAACAAGTTCGGCCAGGACATTCCCGGGTTGGAGATTCCGCTCAATGCGTGCAGCCCGCCACCATTCCAGCAGGACAACATCAAGTATGAAATCGGGGCGCGTACCACGACCGTTCTCAATCTACTCGACTGGTCCGTTCCAGGCGCAAGTCCACTGGTCGATTCGCGTGCCTGGGTCGACTACAACTTCAACCCGTATATCGTCGTAGATCCAAACACCAACGTTTCATCCAATGGAACGCCAATGACCGATGATCTGGACCTGGTCGTGTATATCAAGGGGGACCGGAAGCCTACCGTGCTCTATTCGGCTCGCCTCGAGCTGAGCTATGTCGGTACGTTGCCGGATCCGATTTTCGCCGATGGGTTCGACTAGGACGCGAGGATGTTCACCAGATTGCTTGTGCCGTTCCTGGCTTTCCTGCTTGTAACGGGCTGTCAGACACCGCCCACGAAGCGCATCGAGGCGAAATCGACCACCACGCCAGTCACTCCCGCCGCCCTCGATGCTGAAATTGCGGATGAAGTACGTATTTCGGACTGCAGGGGCCTGGCGGCCGTACTGGCCAGGGCCCACGATCTGGATTTTCGCTCGCACCTGTCTGCGCCGCTGCTTCAAGCGGCGCACCAGGGTTCAGATGGCTGCGTCCGTCAGCTGCTCGATGCCGGAGCCGATGCCAACTCCAGCCTGCCGGATGGAAGTACCGCGCTGTTGCTGGCGGCCCGGCAGGGTAATGTCGATGTCGTGGACCATCTGCTTTCCGCAGGCGCCGAGGTCAATCGAGCCAATCGTGCAGGTGTGGCGCCGCTGGCCGGCGCAGCAGGGGCCGGTCAGAGCGCTGCGCTGGCGAGGTTGATCGAGAGCGGCGCCGATCTGAATCAGATGTCGATTCGCGGTTGGAGTGCTCTGCACAACGCGATCGGCGGTTGCCATGTGCAGAGCGCAAAACAACTGCTCGAGGCAGGAGCCAATGCCGACGTCCAGCTTGACCATGGAGCTACCCCGTTGATCTTGTCTGCAGCAGTCTGCGAACCGACCGTAGCGCTGCTACTCGATAGCGGCGCAATGATCGATCGCTCTGAGGCCCAGGGGATGACGCCTCTGATGGTCGCAGCACAGAACGGCAAGTCCAAGACCGTGGCGCAGCTCCTGGCCCGGGGCGCCAACGCGGGGCTCAGGGATCGGCGAGGGCGTGACTACCACGATTGGGAATCGATTGCCGGGGCACCCGCGCGCTAGGGAGGAATCCATGCAGTTGAATTCTGCGGGTTCTGTCCGTTGGAGGATGGATTAGTACATCCACCTTCGCCTGCCCTACCCCTCGCGAGCGTACACGGAGATATGGCGAGGCTGCCCAGCCTGATAGGGCTTACGCGACCAATGACTCCAGCGCTCAACAAGGCGAAGGCCCGAGCGACAGGCCATCTCGTCGATTAGAACGAGTGGAGTGGAGAGTGTCATTACGCGATAAGAGAAAACGCCTGACGGAGTTGTTATAGGCACCTCGGTGACTTCAGGAACGGGGAAGCTGCCATCATTCAGGAAGGCCTCTGATACAAAATGCCCGCCAGGAGCGAGGTGGCGAGCAACGTTGTGAAAGCAGGCCTGTTGGAGCAATTCCGTGGGAAGCAGGAAGAACGTGCTGACGAGAGCGTAGATGAGCCGATACGGTGAGTCTCCCAACGGATCGGTGGCGAAGTCACCACGAATCACCGGTATTCCCTGAGTACAGGGGCGGGAATGAAAGGCGGCGATCATGGACGAGGAGGCCTCGATACCGACGACCGGCACGCCCGCGCGGCGCAGGGGGACTGCAACGCGCCCGGTACCGATACCGAGATCCAGAGCCGGCCCACCCTGAGCCAACTCTGCCAGCGTGGTCACGAGCCCGGTTTCAACTACCGGGTAAAGCTGGTCATAAAATGCTGCGGTACAGTCACCGTAGCTGGCTGGATCGAAAGCAGGCATGGTCATTGGAGTGCTTACGCGTCACGACAGCCAAATTGTCACAACACAGTGGTGGCGGCCTAGCACTGGGAAGGCCTAGCACTGGGACATCCACCATCCCTGCCGTACAAGAGAGCATTGGAGAGCATTGGGAGAGAGCATTGGGACATCCACCATCCCTGCTGGGAGAGCATTGGGACATCCACCATCCCTGCGAAATCCTACGAAATGAATCGACTTTTTCCTACAGACAGATCGACCTGATCCCGGCACGCTGGCGGCATGACTACGGCACGCCACCTGCTCGTCGATCCCGATACCCCAGGCTACTACCACTGCATATCGCGGTGCGTGCGTCGAGCCTGGCTGTGCGGGGTCGATCCCTATGACGGAAAGTCCTACGAGCACCGCCGGGCGTGGGTCGAGTTGCGCCTGCTGGAACTGGCTGAGATCTTCGCCGTCGGTGTCTATGCCTATGCGGTAATGAGCAACCATGTTCATGTCGTGCTGCGGATCGATCCGACGGCAGCGGGAACGTGGTCCGATGAGGAGGTCGCGTTGCGCTGGGTGCGCTTGTTTCCGGCGACTGTCGACGGCGAAACCGACGCGGCGGCCTGCCGCCAGAAGGAACAGACCCTGCTCGGCAATACGGATCGGCTCAGTGCGTGTCGCCAGCGCCTTGGCAGCCTGGCCTGGTTCATGAAGGCACTCAATGAACCGATCGCCCGTCGCGCCAATCGCGAAGATGCCTGCACCGGACGCTTCTGGGAGGGACGCTACAAGTGCCAGGCCCTGCTCGATGAGGCCGCCGTGCTGACCTGCATGAGCTATGTCGACCTGAATCCGATCCGGGCGGGGATGGCCGAGAATCTCGAGACCTCGGTCCATACCAGCGCCGTGCAACGCATCGAATCGCTTCGAGCGAACCCGGCCACGGCCCAATGGCCACTGTCGCCGATCAACAGCGTGACATCCACTGATGCGTTGCCGATCACGACCGCAGCCTATCTCGACCTGATCGACTGGACTGCCAGACTGACTCGCGGTGACAAGCGCGGCCGCATCGATGCCAGCGAACCACCCATCCTGCGCAGCCTTGGCCTGAGCGAGCAGCAGTGGCACCAGCAGATGCTGGGGACCGAGACCCGCTATTGGCGGGCGATCGGCTCGGCCCGCGCGCTGATGGAGAAAGCCGCGGCTATCGGACAGGCCTGGCTCAAGGGCATCGGCAGCGCCCAGCTGCTGAAGCGGAGACAGACGGCCTGATCGAGCCTGCACACAACCCGATACCGCGCGCACTCGAGTAAAACGTGTCCGCAAATTGGGGATCGAGGCGACAGACCGACCATTCTGACCTCGACCGCGTCATTCCCGGACTTTTCCCTGCCATGCTTCCGTCCGAAGGCTCTCGTCTCACCTCCACAGACCACAGGATCGGCTCCTTCGACATACAACCTGGGAATCATGCGTGTCGCGGTTGCTGCTCGCTGAAACCTAGGAATTGTGCGTGTCCCGGTCGTCGCTTTCGCTCGTGTCCCGGTTGTTTCTCCCGGTTGTTTCGGTGCCTCCAAGGCGCCGGCGGCAGGCTCAGCACATACTCGCTACAACCTAGGAATTGTGGGTGTCCCGGTTGTTGCGAGATCGCGCCGATAGTCTGAGGATTCTGGCTTCGCCGGGGTCTCCAACAGCGCAACTCGCCCCCTGTTTCCGAAAAGCTCCTCGCCTCCAGAGCGTCGGCCGCCAGTTCGGCTCTAGCTGCTTGTAGCTTGGGAATCATGCGTGTCCCAGTTGTTGTGTGTGCGCGAACTCGGAGATCAAGCCTTCGTCGGCATACTGGAACCAGGTGATGTAGGTACACTCCTCCAGCGGCAGGCCGTCCGCGTTGCCCGGTCCCTGTTGCAGGGCGAGCGGCGGTGTCGCGGCGGTCAATTATCGGAGCTATCGCCCCATTTATCATCGCACCCAAATCGTTTGGTGCTTTTCCTCAAGCGTCCCGTCAGCGAATTCATACTCATAGAAGCGGGCTCACCAACCAAGTATGCCGTCTTTGCACTTTCTCCGACTATTGGCACCACCCCACTCAGTGGTCCAACCGGCGAAGGCCCTACTTCCGATTGCTCCAGGAATAGGATGTATCTACTACCTTTTCGCAGAGTTGGAAGTTCGGGCCCCCCAATGGTGTTTAGCAGCTGGAATACACTACCGGACTGGATGATTGGTCCATTCGTCATTTTGAAGCATTCATCAATTTTGAATGAGACACCAACTACTTTTATGCCCCCAGATTCGATAACTGGATTGGCCGACACTTCTAGAACAACCCCCGATATAACAACGTCAGCCTTTTTCGTAATTTGCTCGAGCGAGAATCCAGCCTGATTCGCGATGCAGTTGCCCCGCGAACCGAAGGCTAAAAGAATCGCGATGATAATTGCTACTCGCTTGCTAGTCATCTCGCGCACAGTCAATACACCTTTTTGTGTCGTCACGGGCCGCACGATCACTGTCATTTTTCTCTTCTTCAAGGTCTAGTTTGTACCTAATATGCAGCCCTTCGTGAAGAAGGGTTGAAGCAAGGCATCCACATCCCCGCCCCATCGAAACCGCTGGCCTTCACCCCTCAAATTTAAAGAAACACGCAAATTCGAGCCTAGGGAGGGTCTGAACAAGTCGATTCCCGAAGTGGCGCGACGCTTTTCGGTTCTTTGGTCCGCCGTTCGCTCGTGTCTATGGCCGAGATTCGAGAATTTCGAGTTTCATGAGCCGATTTTTAGCGGTTCTGGCTGCTTTTCAGCTCCTTTATCCATACACCGGACGCACTGACCCTGTCATCGCGAGTAACGCTCTTCGCACCCGGTGCAAATTCGCAAGCGCGAAAAGGGTGAGAACCTGAACAGTGTTCTTCGCCAGTCCCTTGAATCGAACCTTGGTAAAGCCGAAGAATCCTTTCACCGTTTGGAATGGATGCTCGACCCGCGCTCGAATCTGCGCCTTGCCACGCTCCTCGGTTTCCAACGCCTGCTTAGCCGGCCCCTCAGGCATCGCCTTGATCTTCCCGCGCTTGCGCGCGATAACCCACCGCGGATTACGTTTGCGTCGCGGGTGATCCGCTTCCATTCGCTTGTCTGCGCCGGTATAGCCAGCATCGGCCCAAACCGTCTGTTCCTTGCCGTGCAGCAGCTCGTCTGAGACTTCCACGTCAGCCGTGTTCGCCGGTGTCGTGACGACGGTGTGCACCAGGCCGCTGTCTGCATCCACGCCAATGTGGGCCTTCATGCCAAAGTGCCACTGATTGCCCTTCTTGGTCTGGTGCATCTCCGGATCGCGTTCACGCTTTCCATTCTTCGTCGAGCTCGGCGCCGCAATGATTGTGGCGTCCACGATCGTGCCTTGCTTGAGCATCAATCCCTTGCGTGAGAGGTGCGCATTGACCCGCTCGAAGATGCGAGGTGCCAGTTCGTTTGTCTCTATGAGCCGACGGAAATTGAGAATAGTCGTCTCGTCCGGAATGCCATCGCTCAACGACAATCCGGCAAAGCGACGCATGGAAACGATCTCATAGAGCGCCTCCTCCATGGCCGGATCGCTCAAACCGAACCAGTTCTGCATCAGATGAATGCGAAGCATCGTCTGGATCGGATACGGGCGACGCCCGCGACCGGCGACCGGATAGAACGGCTCGATCTCCTTCAGGAACACATGCCAGGGAACGACCTGATCCATCTCGGCGAGAAATATCTCGCGCCGGGTTCGCTTCTTCTTGGTCGCGTATTCGGCATCGCCGAAACTCATCTGCTTCATGGCGGAATAGCCTTGTGGACTGATCGAGATTTCACCACAATTCGGGAGACTTGTTCAGACCCTCCCTAGCGGTCGAAGCTTTAGAGAAACTCTAGCGCTTTCTTACCAGTGACCAACCACCTTCCGGCGTCCTTCTCAAGGATATATATTTCGACCGTTCCATGCTCGGAAGGAGTTACAAAAAATACGACAAGAGAGTGCTCGCGATTCACAGAAAAGGCAGGAAGCATGAATGAGAGAATGCAGTTCGAAGAATGCTCCAACTCCAAAAGTGCTGCTCCCTTCACCCCATTTAAATCAACAACTCGAAAATGGAATTTGGGCTGAACCGTCCAGTCCAATGAATAGTTTGTATCATTCTTGCGTCTTAGATCGACAACGAGGGGCCCAATGCTTGCCCACAACTCTCCTGGAAGATAGTAATGCAAGTACTCATCGGTGAAAAATCTATCGGCTGACACCGACATCAAGTCAAGAAAAACACCGCTCCCAGTTGCACCCGTACAGCCTTGATCGATCGAGAAACTCTCGATCGCTCCGGTAAGGACGAGGCGCTCATCAGCATCAAATGATCGCGCTTGAACAGCATCCGATTCATGCATTGCCTCCTTGGATTTAATGCTCGAGCATGCCGCTAATAAAACTACTGAGAAAATCAAAAAGCACGCGAACACATAACGATTCGTCTTCATATCGGAGATCATTTCTTATTAATGCTCGAACATTTGTGCGGCGTCACCAGAATCCCCTTACTACTTTCCATTTTTCCTTCCGGCGGCCTTGCAGAACTTTTTCTTCTTCATCGTCTTATCCGCAATAATCTTTTCTATCTCTAATACGCAAATCCGATCACCCTTGCAATCATCCGTCTTTAGGCAAGTATCCAATTCATTGGCCCGCTTGAACACATAGCTAGGCCTCAAACGCTTTTATGTTTGCGCCACCATCGTGAAGTTTGAGGATCTCGCGTAACGCTTGAGAGGTGTGGCGCATCATCTCTGTGGCCTTGACCTTACTCCGAAACTCCCCTCGATGAGCGACCGCATTCCGTTCCTCGTTGACCTTACAGATTTTTTGCGACCACAGACGCCTGAGCTCGGCAACCTCTTTGTACTCGTCCATGATCGGAAGGTAGATGTTGTTGTACTTGTTGTGGACTCCGTTGGCATTCCTCAGTAGACGCTCAACAAATGGAAGTGGAAGCTTTCGCTCGCCGGCTAGCTCCTCGTGGATAGCCAAGTTGACGGCGAGTTCTAAGCAGGTGGCGCAGCGAAGAATTGCGACCGATCACTCGCTGCGCGAGTAGAGCCCAAGCGCCTTATTCCAGTTCTTCCTGACCTTCTCCTCGTCTGGAAGTTCGTCATAAGTCGGGCGACCGGGCTTCTTCGTCTTCAATCCTGTCATGACCTCTCCGTTGAGACCAACTACTAGTCGACTCCAGCATGGTGTCTAATTCAGGGGTCTAATCCCGAATTGCGAGCCCTTTTTACAGGAGATTTCCCAAAACCAAAGCAATCGAGTCTACTGAAAGTAGCTTCTAATCCTCATGTCTAATCTTGAGTTCTCCACAGTCCCTTGATCAGGCCTCATGGAATATTCACATTCTCCACCACATGGCGCAAGTCGACAGGCGCCAATGGCGTCAACCAACGCTCCCGCGTCCATTCTTCCTCACCCCTCCCCCAACCTCTCCCCACACCGCTGACAAAACCGCGCCCCCGCAAAGTGGTGCTCCTCCCCACACCGCCCACACGCCAAACCCGTCTCCGCATCGGCCGCAACGGCAGCAACCTCCTCCCGCCGCCGAATCCCCGCTTGCACCAGCTGCGCCCCGAATATTCCGGTAGGCACGGCAATGATCCCGTAACCGATCAGGATCATGATCGAGGTGATGAACTGCCCCAGCGGCGTCTGCGGGGTGATGTCGCCGAAGCCCACCGTAGCCATGGTCACGATGGCCCAGTACATCGCGTGTGGGATGCTCGAGAAGCCGTGATCGGGGCCTTCGACCAAATACATCACGGCGCCGAAGATGACCGTGATCAAGAGGACGAACAGCACGAACATGCCGATCTTGCGGCGGCTCGCGTGCAGGGCGCGCATCAGTTCGGAGCCTTCGTTCGAGTATTCGACCATCTCGAGGATGCGGAATACGCGCAGGATGCGCAGCACACGGATCACGAGCAGGTGATCGGCGCCGACGATGAACAGGCTGATGTAGGTCGGCAGCGCGGCCATCAGGTCGATCAGGCCGTAGAAGCTCAGCGCGTAACGCAGCGGTCGGCGGACCAGGCTCAGGCGGACGAGGTATTCGATCGTGAAGGCGATCGTGAACACCCACTCGATGGCGTAGAAGATGGTGCCGAAGCGCGCATGCAGGGAGGCGACGCTGTCGAGCAGGGCGACCAGCACGCTGACCACGATGACGCCGAGCAGGATGAGGTCGAAGCGTCGTTCGTCGGGTTCGTGGTGGTGGAAGATCACGCGGAACCAGCGCGCGCGCCAGCCCTCGGTGGTACACGGTCGGAATCGCGGTTCCATCCAGTCGGGCATGGACATCGGTCGAACACCTCCTTGGCAGCCCCGCTACCGGGGCCTGCTCGGCTGCGCCGGTTGCGGCGCGCTGCCGAAGGATAGCAGGCGAGCGAAGGATCGCCGCGGGCCAGATACGCCGGCGATCCAACGGAGTGAGCCTGGGTTGCCGCCGCAGCGGCGGCCGGTCAGTAGGCAGCAGTCCCGTGGCAGCCGAAATCCGTCCCGGCAAACTGCGCGGACCCGGATCGGGCGATGTCGGCACCGAGTTCGGCCGCGGAGTGACCGAGCGTCGAGATGGCCCGGTTGCCGCTTCCATAGGGCCCGTAGACGGCGGGATCGGTGCGCTGGAACAGGCCGATGACGCGCGGGCCGCTTGCTGCGCAGGCCAGATGCATGACGCCGCAGTCGGCGGTCACGAACAGTTGTGCGGCCGCGATGATCGATGCCAGGCGACGCGGCGAACTCGAATAGTAGGCAGGAACGAGCCCGGCGAGGCTGGCATGGCCGTGCACAGGCAGGATTTCGAGGAAGGCGTGATTGGGAAACCGGGCGTGCAGCGTGGCGAACAACTGCATCCACCACGCGTCCTCGTAACGCTTGGCGCCGGTCGCGTGGGTGAATAGCGCGACCACGGGCGGCAACGGGTCATCAGCGCTGCGGTCCAGCAGTTCCGCCAGGCGTTGCCGGCCCCAGATGCGCTCATGCTCGAACAGGCTCAGGTCCAGGCTCGGCACATCGGTTGGGTTGCCCGCACGCCGGCTCATGGCCCAGCGCAGCAGCAGCACGGGCAATTGGCCCATGTGCCGTTGTGCGACCGGAATCGGCATCGCATGCGTGAGGCCCTGGGCCGACTTGATGCCACTGAAGCCGATTCGGTACGTGGTGCGGCAGCGCCCGAGCAACAACCTACTCGAGCGCGACCTGACATCCGGGTCGATGGCGAGGTCGTAGCGCTCGCGACGCACGGCCAGCAGCACGCGCAAGAACTTCAGCGGCTGCCGAAACGCGTGGCGCGGCAGGCGGAACACCGAGCCGACATTCGGAAAGGACTGGAACAGCGCATTCGAGCGTTGGCCGCCGACGACCAGATCGACCTGGGCACCCGGATAGCTGTGCTGCAATTCGGCCAGTAACGGCGTCAGCAGGAGCAGGTTGCCGAGGCGATGGTTGGGGCGGCAGATCAGGATGCGGTGGATGCCGGTTCGCGGAAGCGGCGAATCGACCACGGAGCCCGGCGGGTCCGAGGCCTGGATGTGTTGCAGGCCATGGCGCGCCAGTTTCCGCGACCAGTCGTGCAGGGCGCGGAACAGGTAAGCGATGACCGGCGTCGGGCGGTCGACCGCACCGGGGCGGTCGGGCAGGTCCGATCGGATGGCCCCGGGCGGGATCACGGCTTCCTGGCCTCCTTGGCGTCCTGGATCTTTTCGGCGCGCTGTTGCGCCGGCGTCTCGGTTTCGGTCTTGATCACCTCGCCGGTGTAGGCGTCGACCTGCACTTCGATGACATTGTTCGAACCGTTGGGGCGAAGATCGATAGACCAGCACAGGCGACCGTCCTCTCGTTCGAGGTCGGCGTGCTCGAATGCGCTATTGGGGACGCGCTTCTGCGCGATGGCGCGCGCGGCCTGCTCGCTTAGGCGTTGCGGAGGCTTTGCGAGGACCGTCGCTCCGACCAGCAGCAGACCGAGCAGGCCGGCGACGGGGATGGGTTTCACATTCATGGGCCGCGCTCCAGTCTGGAGCGTGCACGATGGTCGCGGCGGCGTTAAGAATGCCTCAGCGGCACCTTATGACGGCACGCGACGTGCCGGGTTCCGGCGGCACGTTGTCTTGCTGGTGGTGCGCGAAAGCATCCGGGTGGGTGACCATGGTGGGCCTTGCTGCCCGGTCGCTGCGCAGCGCGCTTCGCGCGTCCACCCTCGGCAACTGCTCCCTGCGTTGCTCTACCAAGTCCATCCCTGGACTTGTCATCAGCCTGTCGGCAGCTTCTCCCGCTCCCGGGAGAAGCCTCGGACTCGGGCGCTCCCGGGGTCCGGACATTGAGGAAGGAAGGGACGAATCAGGCGTGGAGAAGTCTCGCTGGCTGCGTTCCCGACGCCCGGGGATTTCGCTTACCGGCGATATGAGGGACGACTCTTCGCTCATGCCGCGAAAACGTCGACTGGCGCGCTTCGCGCGTCCACCCTCGGCAACTGCTCCCTGCGTTGCTCTACCAAGTCCATCCCTGGACTTGTCATCAGCCTGTCGGCAGCTTCTCCCGCTCCGGGGAGAAGCATCGGATCGTGGCGCTTTCGGCGTCGGGGCAATGCCGAATGCCGCGAGGCTGCCTGCACCCGTTTCCCGCTGCGGCGTACCTTTCGAATCAGCGCAGCAGCAGGACCGGCACCTGGCAGCTGCGCAGGACTTCGGTCGTGGTGCTGCCGAGGATCAGGCTGCGGATGCGCGAGTGGCCATAGGCGCCCATCACGATCAGGTCGATCGCGTGTTGCTGGACGTGACGCGCGATGGCCGCATCGGGCGGTCCGGCAACGACGTGGACGTCGACCTGGAAACCGGCGTCGCTGAGTTGCTCGCGGGCCCATTCGAGCCCTTCCGGTTCGCGCGACGGGTCGCCGACCATGAGCAGGTGGCAGGGGCGGTCCTCGAGCAAGGGGCTCGCGCAGACCATCTCCACGCAGCGTCGGGTCGTGGCGCTGTTGTCGAAAGCGATCAGGAAGCGTTCCGGTGCGCTGAAGCTGCGCGCGGCGACCAGGACTGGACGGTGCACGGCGCGGACTACGCGTTCGAGGTTGCTGCCGAGGTGGCCCTTGGCGAAATCGGCATGTTCGCCGCGCTTGCCGATGACGAACAGACGCACCTCGGCTTCAAGCTCGAGCAAGGTGTCGACGAGGGCGCCGTGGCGCAGGCGCGATTCGGCTTCGATGCCGCGCGATTGCGCGGCCAGCGCGCGGGCCTGGGCGAGCAGGCGACGTCCGCTTTCCTGGGCCACGCGCGAACGCGATTCGTCGAGCGCGGTCAGTTCGGCGAGCAGGTCCTCGCGGTCGCCGAGGGCCAGGTTGCCGCTGAGGTCCTGGCGGCCCGGTGCGGTGGTCGGGCGATCGATCGCGTGGACGAATTCGAGTGGCGCCTGCAGGCGCGCGGCGGCCCAGGCGGCCATTTCGGCGACACTGGCCGAATAGGTCGAGACATCGAGCGCGGCGAGGACGCGGCCGTCGGCGTGGATCAGGGTGGGTGCTGGGGTCATGGCTAGCCCGGACTATTCGTGAAGACGCGCGATGATCGCGCGGGACTTTGGATTCACACGACTCTTCGCGATCGAGGCGATAGCGGGCACTATCGCCGATCGAGCGGAAAGGCGTGTGGATTCAAGGGACAAGCGAGCGAGCGCGTATTTCATGAATACTCCGGGCTAATGTCCCATCAGGTGTTCGACATCGCCCGGCTTGTCGTGCACGCCAAGCCGATCGACCAGGGTGGCGCTGGCTTGGTTGAGGCCAAGGATCTCGACGCCGGTGCCTTCGCGGCGGAATTTGAGGACCACCTTGTCGAGAGCGCCGACTGCGGAGAGATCCCAGAAGTGCGCGTGGGTGACGTCGATGACGACCTTCTCGAGCACCTCGCGGAAATCGAAGCGGGCAACGAAGGCGTCGGCCGAGGCGAAGAAGACCTGGCCGGTGACCGTGTAGCGGCGCGTGCGCCCCTCATCGAGCGAGGCCGACCCGACGTGCAGGACCTGGCCGACCTTGCGTGCGAAGAATAACGCCGAGAGCAGCACGCCGACGAGCACGCCCTTGGCCAGGTCGTGGGTGGCGACGACGACGATGACGGTCGCGACCATGACGATGCTCGAGGATTTCGGATAGGTGCGCAGGTTGACGATCGAGCTCCAGCTGAAGGTGCCGATCGAGACCATGATCATGACGGCGACCAGGGCCGCCATCGGGATGCGCGCGACCATCGGCCCGGCGAACACGACCATGACCAGCAGGACGACGCCGGCGGTAAGCGTCGACAGGCGCGTGCGCCCACCCGATTTCACGTTGATCACGGACTGGCCGATCATCGCGCAGCCGGCCATGCCGCCGAGCAGGCCGGAGGCGATGTTGGCGATGCCCTGCCCGGTCGCTTCGCGGTTCTTGTTGCTCGGCGTGTCGGTCAGGTCGTCGACGATGGCCGCGGTCATCATCGATTCGAGCAGGCCGACCACGGCCAGCGTGCACGAGAACGGCAGGATGATCTTGAGCGTCTCGAAGTTCAGCGGCACCTCGGGCCAGAGGAATACCGGCAGACTGTCAGGTAGCGCGCCCATGTCGCCGACCGTGTGCACGTCAATGCGGAAGAAGATCGCGATCGCGGTCAGCACGACGATGCAGACCAGCGGCGAGGGAATGGCACGGGTGATGCGCGGAAACAGGTAGATGATGCCGAGGCCGGCCGCGACCATCACGTAGACCGGCCAGCGCACGCCGATCAACTCGGGCAGCTGGGCCATGAAGATCAGGATCGCCAGCGCATTGACGAAGCCGGTGATGACCGAGCGCGAGACGAAGCGCATCAGTGAGCCCAGCTTGAGGGCGCCGGCGAGGATTTGCAGGACGCCGGTCAGCAGGGTCGCGGCGAGCAGGTATTGCAGGCCGTGATCCTTGACCAGGGTGACCATGACCAGGGCCATCGCGCCGGTCGCCGCCGAGATCATTGCGGGACGCCCGCCGACGAACGAAATCACCACGGCGATGCAGAACGAGGCGTAAAGACCGACCTTCGGATCGACGCCCGCGATGATCGAGAACGCAATCGCCTCGGGAATCAGGGCCAGGGCCACGACCAGGCCGGCCAGCACATCGGCGCGCGGATTGGACAGCCATTCCTGGCGGATGGAATTGAACAAGGGGATTTCCTCCTCGCATCGGGCGAGGGTTGGCGAATAGAGCGGGAGGACGAAGGGCGCCGCGGAGGTGCAGTCGGTGTTCGTTCCCGGACGAACGTGCCGGGGGACAGCAGACCGGTGCCGGTGTCCCGCGGGGGCGCGCATTCTAGACGAAGTGGGGCTGAATTGCCGAATCGGGGGACGAGGCGGCAATGCCTGGCGGCATTGCCGTTCATCCGTCGGCGGGCTCGGGACGAACGGATCGGGGGCCGGGCATTTTCGGGAAAGACCCAAACTACCGACCGTTCACCCATCGGCGGGCTCAGGGCGAACGGATCGGTGCGTCGTGGGATGAGCCTTGCACGAGCCTGGAGCCTGGACGGACAACGACGTCTTGACCCTGCTCCTGCTTCGCGACTATTGGCCAACATCAAGATGGATCCCGGCCTGCGCCGGGATGACGGTGAGGTGGTGTGGGGTGCTTCGGATTTCGGGCCGGGGGACCAGGGATTGAATGGGTCGCGAGGCATCGGCCGTGTTGCGGCTGCAATGCCTGGCGGCATTGCCGTTCATCCTTCGACGGGCTCAGGACGAACGGATCGGGGGCCGGGCACCTCCAGGAAAGACACAGACTACTGGCAGTTCACCCTTCGACGGGTTCAGGACGAGCGGATCCGGGACCGCGCATCTCCAGGAAAGACAAAGACCATCGGCCGTTCACCCATCGACGGGCTCGGGACGAGCGGATCGGGGACCGGGCATCTCGAGGAAAGACCCAGACTACCGACCGTTCATCCTTCGACGGGCTCAGGACGAATGCATCCGGGACTGCGCATTTCCCAGACAATCACAAACCACCGATACCGCTTGTTCCACGATGGACCAGGGACGAACAGATCGCGGGCCGAGTGCTTTCAGGAAAGACTCGAACCACCGATATCCGTTCGCCCTGAGCCCGTCGAAGGGTGAACGCGGTCTACGAGAACGTCGAATCCCGTGCCTTGCGTCTCTCGCGCAACAATTCCTGCTGCACTTCGCTGAAGGCACGGTAGCGCTGCTGCCATTCGGAGGGTTGCGACACACGCGTGATCTCGACGGCGGTGACCTTGTACTCGGGGCAGTTGGTGGCCCAGTCGGAATTCTCGGTGGTGATGACGTTGGCGCCCGAGAACGGGAAATGGAAGGTGGTGTAGACGACGCCGGGTTGCATGCGTTCGCTGATCTGCGCGCGCAGCACGGTTTCGCCGGCGCGGCTGGCGATGCCGACCCAGTCGCCTTCGTGGATGCCGCGCTGCTCGGCGTCGTGCGGGTGGATCTCGAGGCGGTCTTCGCTGTGCCAGACCGTATTCGGCGTGCGCCGCGTCTGCGCGCCGACGTTGTACTGGCTGAGGATGCGGCCTGTGGTCAGGATCAGCGGGAACTTCGCATTGACCTTCTCGGTGGTCGGCACGTACTCGGTCAGCATGAAGCGGCCCTTGCCGCGCACGAATTCGTCGACGTGCATGGTCGGCGTGCCGTCGGGTGCCTCGGCATTGCACGGCCACTGGATGCTGCCGAGCGCATCGAGCTTCGCGTAGCTGACGCCGGCGAAGGTCGGGGTCAGGCGCGCGATCTCGTCCATGATTTCGGACGGATGCGTGTAGTTCATCGGGTAGCCGAGCGCATTCGAGAGCAGCTGGGTGATCTCCCAGTCGGCATAGCCCGATTTCGGTTTCATGACGCGGCGAACGCGCGAGATGCGGCGCTCGGCATTGGTGAAGGTGCCGTCCTTTTCGAGGAAGGTCGAGCCGGGCAGGAAAACGTGGGCGAACTTGGCCGTCTCGTTGAGGAACAGGTCCTGCACGACCACGCATTCCATCGCGCCGAGCGCCGCGGTCACGTGCTGGGTGTTCGGATCGGACTGGCCGATGTCCTCGCCTTCGATGTAGAGGCCCTTGAATTCGCCATCGAGCGCGGCCTCGAACATGTTCGGGATACGCAGGCCCGGTTCGGCCAGCAGGCTGACACTCCAGTCGTGCTCAAAGCTGCTGCGCACGCCCGCATCGGAAACATGACGGTAGCCAGGCAGCTCGTGCGGGAACGAGCCCATGTCGCATGAGCCTTGCACGTTGTTCTGTCCGCGCAACGGATTGACGCCGACGCCGCGGCGGCCGATGTTGCCGGTGGCCATGGCCAGGTTGGCGATGGCCATGACCGCGGTCGAACCCTGCGAGTGTTCGGTGACGCCGAGGCCGTAATAGATCGCCGCATTGCCGCCGGTCGCGAACAGGCGCGCGGCGCGGCGGACCTGATCGGCCGGCACGCCGGTTTCGGGTGCGGTCGCCTCGGGCGAGTGGCGCGGATCGGCGACGAAGGCCTTCCACTTCGCGAAGGCCCCGGGCTCGCAGCGCAGGGCGACGAAGGCCTCGTCGACCAGGCCTTCGTCGACGACGACATGGGCCATCGCATTGAGCAGGGCGACGTTGGTGCCGGGCCTGAGCTTGAGCAGGAAATCGGCTTCGACATGCGGCGAACGCACGAGGTCGATGCTGCGCGGATCGGCGATGATCAGCTTGGCACCCTCGCGCATGCGGCGCTTCATCTGCGAGGCGAACACCGGGTGGCCGTCGGTCGGATTGGCGCCGATGACGAAGATCACGTCGGCCTGCATGACCGAGTCGAAATCCTGGGTGCCGGCCGATTCGCCGAGCGTGGCCTTGAGGCCGTAACCGGTCGGCGAATGGCAGACCCGCGCGCAGGTATCGACGTTGTTGTTTCCGAAGGCCGCGCGCACGAGTTTCTGCACGAGCCAGGTTTCCTCGTTCGTGCAGCGCGAGGAGGTGATGCCGCCGATCGCATCGCGGCCGAACTGCTCCTGGATGCGGCGGAACTCCTTCGCCGTATGCGCGATGGCCACATCCCAGCTGACCACGGTCCATGGATCGCTGGTCTTCCTGCGGATCATCGGCGTGGTGATGCGGTCCTTGTGCGTGGCGTAGCCGATCGCGAAGCGACCCTTGACGCAGGAGTGGCCGTGATTGGCCTTGCCGTCGATGTGCGGAACCATGCGCACGACGTCCTCGCCCTGCATCTCGGCGCGGAACGAGCAGCCCACGCCGCAATAGGCGCAGGTGGTGACCACGCTGCGCTGCGGCTGGCCCTTCTCGATCACCGACTTCTCGGTCAGCGTCGCGGTCGGACAGGCCTGCACGCAGGCGCCGCAGGATACACATTCGGAAGCGAGGAAGGATTCGTCCTGGCTGGCCGCCACCTTCGAATCGAATCCGCGACCCTGGATGGTCAGCGCGAAGGTGCCCTGGACCTCGTCGCAGGCGCGCACGCAGCGCGAGCAGACGATGCACTTGGACGGATCGAAGCTGAAATAGGGATTCGACGCATCGATGGCGATGAAGCGTGGATTAATCGCTTTCTGAAGAGTGCGGCCAGGGATGGCCGCTTCTTGACCCTCGCGAGCGGGGACGCTCGCACAGGTGACATTCTCCGGGAACACGTGGTTGGCGCCGTCGTAGCCATAGCGCACCTCGCGCAGGCCGACCACGCCGGCCATGTCCTGCAATTCGCAATGTCCGTTGGCCGGACAGGTCAGGCAGTCGAGCGGATGATCGGAAATGTAGAGCTCCATGACCCCGCGCCGCAGCTCGGCGAGCTTCGCGCTCTGCGTGGTCACCTTCATGCCTTCACTGACCGGCGTCGTGCACGAGGCCGGATAGCCCTTCATGCCATCGATCTCGACCAGGCAGAGCCGGCATGAACCGAACGCATCGAGGGTATCGGTCGCGCACAGGCGCGGAATGCCGATACCGCTGAGGGCCGCCGCACGCATGACCGAGGTGCCGACCGGCACCCTGACCGGGACGCCATCGATGTCGAGGCGCACGAGCTTGAGGGTGTCCAGTGACTGGACCGCCGGTGTGCCGTAGTCGGTGTCAGCGATGGAGCGCATGGTCAGGGGCCCGAATGTCGCGCGCGGTACATCCCGATTATGCGCGCGTCATCGGGCTGGGCAAAATCGATGGGTGGGAAAAAGCATCGAGCCTGAAGGCTCTTCCTACAACGAAGCAGCAACGCGGCGCCCGCAACCGAAACCCGCGCCATCCGCCGCGAGAGTCGGCAATGGCGGCCTGTAGCCGCGAGCTTGCGGCTACAGGCACGCATGGGGCGCCGCAATTTGCCTGCACGGCATGCGGCGTTGCGCGGAACCTCAGGCCCCGGCGAAATCGATCACCAACGTGACGCGGCGATTCTCGACGCCTTCGGCGCGGGTCATGCCCTTCTGCACCTGGCGATCGGTGTCCTCGCCGTAGCTGACTGCGCGTACCTGGTCGGCCGGCATGCTCGCGTTGTCGACCAGATAGTTGCGCACCGCATCGGCGCGAGCCTGGCCGAGGCGCTTGTTGTAGGCGCGCGAACCGGCCGGATCGGTGAAGCCTTCGACCGTAACCAGCGCGTTGGAATGATGCTCGCGCATGATCGCGGCGAATTCGTCGAGCATCGGCTTGTCCTGGTCCTTGAGCGTGGACTCGTTGAAATCGAAGTGGGCCACGGTATCGACGCGGATGCGGCCTTCGAGTTGGGTCAGGCGGGCGTCGTACTTCGAAAAGCGTTGCTCCATGTCGGCCTTGAGGCCGTCGATCTGCTGCTGTAGTCGCTGGTCGGTATTGCGCAGGTCGCTGATGGCCGCGTCGAAATCGGCCTGCTTGACGTAATGCGTGCAGCCGACCATCAGCGCGGAGCCGGCGATTGCCAGCGTGAGGAGGGCGTTCCGGGTCATTGGGATGTTCATGACTTCGCTCCATTCTTCTTTGATTGAGGGTGCGCTGACTGCGTGGCGAGAACGGGCAAGTGCGTGCAGCCAGACGTACACGCTACCGCATGCTGCGCGTCAATGGACAGGGCGTGGCCCGCACGTTTTCAATCGATTCAGCCTCGGAATACGAAGATCGATTCCAATGCGTGATCGAGTTCGCATCCGGGGTTGCGGCTGCGAGATTCCGATGGACCCGCTCTGGTCGTCCTCGCTATTCGACCCAGGCGCCGCGCTGTCTGCCGCAAGCCCGATCGCGGCAGCTTCCCAGGCGGCTCAGGCGTTGCGCGCGAAGTCTTCGGGAAAATGCTTCAGGGCGCTGAGCACAGGCAGTGGGGTCAAGCCACCCAAGGCGCACAGCGAGCCGTGCAGCATCGTGTCGCAGAGGCTGCGCAGCAGATCGGTGTTGGCTTCGCGCTCGACGCCCTCACGGATGCGATCGATCACCTCGACGCCGCGGGTGGAGCCGATCCGGCACGGTGTGCACTTGCCGCAGGATTCGACCGCGCAGAACTCCATCGCGAAGCGCGCCTGTTCGGCCATGTCGACCGTGTCGTCGAAGACGACGATGCCGCCGTGGCCGAGCAGCGCATCGATCGCGGCGAAGGCCTCGTAGTCGATCGGCGTGTCGAACTGCGATTCGGGCAGATAGGCGCCGAGCGGCCCGCCGACCTGCACGGCACGGATCGGGCGGCCGCTGGCGCTGCCGCCACCGTAGTCGTAAAGCAGCTCGCGCAGGCTCACGCCGAAGGCGAGTTCGATCAGCCCACCGCGGCGGATGTTGCCGGCCAGCTGGATCGGCAAGGTGCCACGCGAGCGGCCCGTGCCGAGATCGCGATACCACGCGCCGCCATTGACGAGGATGTCGGGCACCGAGGCCAGCGTGATCACGTTGTTGACCACCGTCGGCTGGCCGAACAGACCCTTGATCGCCGGCAGTGGCGGCTTGAAGCGGACCTGGCCGCGACGCCCCTCGAGGCTTTCGAGCAGCGAGGTTTCCTCGCCGCAGATGTAGGCACCGGCGCCGAGGCGCAGATCGATGTCGAAGGCGCGGCCGGAGCCGTGCACGTCGGCGCCGAGCCAACCCGCTGCACGCGCGCGTCGAATCGCCTCGCCGAGGATCCGATGGGCCACGGGATATTCGCTGCGCAGGTAGATGAAGCCACGGCTTGCACCGACCGCGAGCGCGGAAATCAGCATGCCCTCGATCAGGCGATACGGATCGCCTTCCATGGCCATACGATCGGAGAAGGTGCCGGAATCGCCTTCGTCGGCATTGCAGACGATGTATTTCTGCGCCGCGGCCTGGTCGGCCACGGTCTTCCACTTGATGCCGCACGGAAACGCCGCGCCGCCGCGACCGCGCAGGCCCGATTCGGTGACCGCCTGGACGATGTCTGCCGGCGCCATGGCGAGGGCGCGTTCGAGTCCGTTCCAGCCGCCGTGCGCGCGATAGTCATCGAGGTCGAGCGGATCGATGATGCCGTTGCGCGCGAAACACACGCGTTGCTGCTTCTTGAGCCAGGCGATGTCCTCGACCCGACCGAGGGCGAGCGGGTGCTCGCAGGCGGCGGGAAAGCCGGCATCGAAAAGCGCCGGAACGTCTTCAGGGTCCACCGGCCCGAAACCGATGCGCCCTGCCGCAGTTTCCACCTCGACCAACGGCTCGAGCCAACACGCACCTCGAGACCCATTCCGCACGACGGTAACGTCAAAGCCCCGAACCCCCGCCTCGCTTTCGATTCTCGCCGCGACACCATCCGCCCCGCACGCCACCGCACTGGTATCGCACGGCACGAAAACGCGAACGCTCACGGGCGTTCCCCGCAATCGTCGATCAGCGTGTCGATGCGCTCGACGGACAGCCGCCCGTGCACGCGATCATCGAGCATCGCCGACGGCGCGCAGGCGCAGTTGCCGAGGCAGTAGACCGGCTCGAGGGTCAACGTGCCATCCGCGGTCGTTTCATTGAAACCGATGCCGAGGCGGGCGCGCAGATGCGCCTCGAGTCCGCGCGCGCCCATGGCCTGGCAGGCCTCGGCGCGGCACAGCCGGAGCACATGCCGGCCTGGCGCGACGCTGCGGAAATGGTGATAGAAACTGATCACCCCGTGCACTTCGGCGCGACTGAGGTTGAGGGCATGGGCGATGACCGGCACCGCGGCCGGTGGCACATGGCCGAGCGCATCCTGGACGCCGTGCAGGATTGGCAGCAGCGCACCGGGGACATCGCGGCAAGCCTCGATCGCGGCACGTACCGCCTCGCTGGCAACGGAATCGAGTGCAGGCCCGGGCTTGCGAGGGAGCTCGGTGTCGGTGCGCTGGGTCATGTCGCCTTCCTGGGAAATCGGGAACTGCAACGGCGGCAGCGAGCGGGAACGGGCGCTCAGTCGCCGCCCTGGTTCCCGCAGGTCGACATGTTACCGCGCCGGTGTCGCTGAAGGGTTCACGTGACTGGTGGTGATGACGAGGTCATAGTCCTTGCCGACCGACTCGGGCGGCTTCGATGGGAACGCAAAACTGACGTTCTTGCCGACCAGCGCGGTGATCGAATGTTGATCGCGTTGGATCCACTTGCCGTTGAACCGGCCGAAGAAGGTCAGATCGAGCTTGATCGACTCCTTGCCGCCCGGCGCGTCGGACAAGGGGCTGACCTTGACCAGGATGCGAAATCCGTCATCAGGCTTGCCGGGCTTCTGATCGGTCAGTTCGGCCTGGGCGCCGGCTTCGGCGACGATGGCGGGCTTGCCGATCAGTGAACCGTTGCGCGAAATGGTCATGTCGATGCGGTAGGCCGTCGAGGTCTGCGCCGTGGCCACGCCGCTGATCGAGGCGAGCACCAGGAAAAGCGTCGCCGCGCCAGGAAAGCTGCTGAATTTCATCCGCTCGTTGCTCCAGGATTTGAGGGTATTGGGGAGGGATCCACGCCGGCGCGGGCAAGCCTGCCGGAAACGCTGCGTGCTGGGACTGCACAAGGCACCGCGGGTTCCCGCCGATGCCCGCCATTCTGCCACGCGAAGGACCCTGCCGATCGGATCAGAGATGGCGCCTGCCCTTGGGTGGGGTCCAGCGCTCGAGGGCTTCGCGGGTCCGCGACCGCCCCCATTCGATGACGGTCTCCGCCCGGTGGAAGTCGTAGAACGTGCAGATGTTGCGTGGAATGGTGATCAGCAGGTCGGGTGGTTGCGCGGCCAGCTTGAGACGCGTGATCGTCTCCTGGACGGTATCGAGCGAGCGCGCGAACAGTTCGAGCAGGCCGGGATCACGGGTGGTTTGCTCGGTGCCGGACTTGCCGAGCATCGAGGCGAACATGCGGCGCACGGCCCCCTTTGACCTCTCGCCGTCGCCATCCGCCTCGCTTTCGTCGTTGCCGTTATCCGCCGGCAATTCGCCGTGCGCTTCGAGGCCGGGCCAGGTGCTGGCGACACCCGACGATGCGGTCGGTTCTTCCGGTCCATTCACGTCGACGGCAATGGTCGCATCGGTCAGGTCACGCAAGGTCGGCGACACCGGCAATGGGTTGAGCAGGCCACCGTCGACGAGCAGGCGTCCCTGGTAGCGATGCGGACGGAACACGGTCGGGATCGCGATCGAGGCGCGGATCGCCTCGAACAGCGAGCCGCTGGAAAACCAGACTTCGCGCTGGGCATCGAGATCGACCGCGACGGCGGTATAGCTGACCGGCAGGTCCTCGATCGCGACATCGCCGACATGTTCGCGCAGGGCATTGATGATGCGATTGCCCTTGATGAAACCGCCGCCGCGGAAAGTGATGTCGAGCAGGCGCAAAACATCCATGCGGGCCAGCGGCAGTACCCAGTCGCGATAGCGGTCGAGCTTGCCGGCTGCGTAGACGCCGCCAACGAGGGCGCCCATCGAACTGCCGGCGATCGAGCGGATATCGTAGCCCTGGGCGACCAGTTCCTCGATCACGCCGATATGCGCATAGCCGCGCGCGCCGCCCGAACCGAGCACGAGCGAGATCGGCATCTTCGCGATCGGCCTGACGTCGGCCGCAACGGGCGCCTGTTCGTTCATGAATCCTTGGCGGTCTGATAGCTGCCGATCGCCAGTTGCAGCAGGATGCGCATCTCCTCGCGCAAGGAGACCGGGCCGACGACTTCGGCGTCCGGACCGTACTTGAGCACGTCCATGAGCAGCTCGCGCGAATTGCTGTAAGGCACCTTCAGCTCGTAGCGACCATCCGGCAGCCAGTGGCCTTCCTGCTGCGAATGCCAGTGTTCGTCGGCGACCCAGCGCGAGGCGTGCTCGGAGAAGCGCAGTACGGCGGTGGCCTTGGGCGGGCCGGAAAAGATGCCGTAGCTGGAAGCCAGGTGCGCATCGAGTTCGGCGAGTTCGCGATCGAGCGAGGCCTGCTCGCTGACCTTGGGATTGCGCATGCGGTCGAGAGCGAAACTGCGCAAGGCCTCCTTGCCATGGTCCCAGGCATCGAGGTACCAGTTGTCGCGATAGTGGGCGAGCCGCTGCGGCGAGACATCGCGCGTGGTCGCTGCGTTGGTTGTGCGCGCCCGGTATTCGAAGGTCAGGCGCTTGCGGTTGAGCAGCGCGCTGGAAACGGTGCGGAACACGACCTGGTCGAGCGTGCGCGCACCACTGGCGATGACGCGGATACGCTCGACCGGCAGCGCGCGGCCACTGGCATGGTCGGAGAGCAGGCTTTCGATACGGGCGCGGAACGGCGCCAGGGCCCCGGCCAGCACCCCGGGATCGGAACGATCGAGCAGTTCGTTGAGGGCGAGCAGGGCCGCCAGTTCCTCGCTCGAAAGCCAGAGGCCGGGCAGCTCGAAGCGATCGGCTTCGTCCTTGGCGTAGTGGATCGTGCCATTTTCCGAATCGCTTTCGATCGGCGCGCCGAGCGCATCGCGCAGGAAGGCGATGTCGCGATACATCGTCGCGCGCGAACACTGCAGTTCCTCCTGCACGCGCTTGAGCGTGACGGGATAGCGCGCTGCCTTGAGCATCCGGTGCAGGATGAGCGTGCGTTCGTAGCGATCCATGGGCCAGGCTTTGCCGCGATTCGAGAGCAACGCGCAGTTTGGCATATGTGCGCGGGTGTGGCAGCTGGGGGGCGGGAATGGGGAATGGGGAATGGGGAATGGGGATTCGCAGGGGTGAGTTTCAAACCCGCCCACCTTTCATCCACGCGCCCACGCCGAGCCGAAGGGCGGACTGGTATGGCTCGCGCCCCTACGGCCGCTGGCCGAAGGCCCCGATGTCTGCCAGCAGTCGGCGGGCCAGGGGCAGGCGCTTGGCGGCGTCGGCGGGATCGGGCATGTCGATGTTTAGGGCGTAGAACCAGCGCCGGCCGTCGCGCTCGAGCCAGCCGACGACCCAGCCGAGGTCGGCCTTGCCGTCGGCCGCGCCATGCGTCGCCCAGCCGGTCTTGGCGTGCAGGATCCAGCCTGGTGCAGCCTCGACGATCGTGATGCGGCGGACGGTTTCCTGGGCGCCCTCGGAGAACGGCAGCTTTCCGTCGGCCAGGCGGCGCAGGAATTCGACCTGCTCGATGGCAGAGATGCGTAGTGAGTCGTTTAGGGAGGCTCTGAACAAGTGGCGCAATCGTCATGGCGTTCAGAAGGCTCGCCACAGGGGCTGCGTGGCGAAGTGAAGGCTGGTTGCCTTGACGAGCCGCGCGGTGCCTGTGGCGGGCCTTCTGGACGCCACCCTTGTTCCATTGAATCAATCGCTTGGGCGACGCCTGCCTGCGCGCAGCTCTTTGTTGCGCCGACTTGAAAGACGGCCAGTCTGTCTGCGTCGGCACGCCGCGATCTGCACGCAGGCAGGCGTCGTGACGGTTGTGCCACTTGTTCAGAGCCTCCCTAGTGGTGGTGTTCGTGCGTTGCGCCGTCGGTGGCGTCCTGTCCCTGCACGTCGAAGATCGCCGGCACGCGCTGGCCATCGGAAAGCAGGAAGGTGATTTCGATGCGATCACCGGGCAACACCTCGCGACGCGGCTGCATGAGCATCAGGTGCAGGCCGCCCGGAGCGAACTTGACCTCCTCTCCTGGCGCAATTTCGAGATGGTTGAGCTCGCGCATGCGCGAGACGCCGTTCTCGATGACTGTCTGGTGCACGGTCACGGTCAGGAAGCGGTCGCTTTGCGCAGCCAGGATGCTGACCGGCGCGTCGCCCGAGTTCTTCAGGGTCAGGTAGCCGGCGAGCATGTCGACGCCGGGCGGCGCCTGCGGAATCCAGGCATTCGAGACGCCGAGCTGGCCGGCGGCGAGCGCACAGGGCGCAGCCACGAACAGGATCAAGGTTGCGAACAGGCGGTGCAGGTTCTTCATCGGTTTCTCCGCAGCAAGCCCTCATCATAGCGCCCTGCCCCCGGCATTCGAATGCCACCGATTGCCGCACGCCCCGCGTCGAGGCAAGTGAAATCGCCATGCTGGCCTATACTGACCCGAACGAATCCCGAATCCCGAATCCCGAGTCCCCAATCCCGAGCCCGAAAATGACCGTACTCGACATCCTCAGGCACGATGCCATCCATGAGCTGCGCATGGCGAGACCGCCGGTCAACGCACTCGACCCCGAACTGATCCGCAGCCTGCGCGAGGCCGTGCTCGCGGCGCCCGGCAATGGCGCCCGCGGCATCGTGCTGTCCGGTCGCCCGGGCATGTTCTCGGCCGGCCTCGACGTGCCGACCCTGCTCCAGCTCGATCGCAAGGGAATGAGCGAGGTCTGGACGAACTTCGTCGGCCTGCTCGAAGCGCTGGCGCGCTCGCCGATTCCGGTCGTCGCCGCGATCACCGGGCACAGTCCGGCCGGCGGCGCCGTGCTGACCCTGTTCTGCGACTACCGCATCATGGCCCGCGGCGAGTTCCGCATCGGTCTCAATGAAGTCGAAGTGGGCCTGGTCGTGCCCGAGATCATCCAGGCCGCGATGCGCCGCCTGCTCGGTTCGCATCGGGCCGAACGTCTGATGGTCGCCGGCGCCATGATCGAGTCCGAACAGGCCCATGCGATCGGCTTCGTCGACGAACTCGCGGAAACCGAACTGGTCGTCGGCCGCGCCATCGCCTGGCTGCAGGACCTGCTCAAGCGGCCGCCCCAGGCGATGACCGAAACGCGGCGCCTGGCCCGCGCCGACCTCGTTGCGAACTTCGACGGCAAGGCGACCGTCAGCAATGACGAATTCGCCGAACGCTGGTTTTGCGAGGAAGCGCAGACCGTGCTCGGCGCGATGGTCGCTCGGCTCAAGGCCAAACATGCCTGAACATCCATGTGCGCAGGCACGAGCGGCTCACATCTGAGGAACGCTAGGGAGGCTCTGAACAAGTGGCGCAGCCGTCATGGCGTTCAGAAGGTTT
>JAHCAR010000013.1 GCA_019634795.1 Dokdonella sp. | reverse complement strand
CTGCGCATGCACGGTCGCTGCAGCGTAGTGGATGCTCAGCATCGCGAACACGACCGGCAGGGTCAAGTAGGTGTTGTGCACCGATCGCTGGCGGCCGCGAAGACCGGGCAACGGATCCGGGTCTTCGCCGCGCGCCATCGCCGCAACCATGCGCTTCTGTCCCGGAATGATGACGAAGAACACGTTTGCCGCCATGATCGTGCCGATCGCGGCGCCGACCAGCAGGAACGCGGCGCGCCCGGCGAACAGATGGGTGGCCGCGTAGCAGAGGCCGAGCACGAACAGGCTGATCGACGCGCCGAGCAGGCGCTCGCGGAAGCCGGCCAGCCGGCACAGCAGGTCGTAGCCGACCCAGGCCACGAGCGGGAACGCCAGCGCCAGCAAGACCGCGTTGCGCTCCGACAGCGCAGCCACCGCCGGATCGACCAGGTGGATGGATGGAGCGGCGAGGTAGCTCAGGCTGAACAGGGCAAAGCCCGAAAGCCAGGTCGTATAGGCCTTCCACTTCGACCAGTGCAGGTCGGCCGGCATCTGCGCCGGGGCGATCCGGTATTTCTGCTTGTGGTAGAAGCCGCCGCCGTGCACCGACCAGAGTTCGCCGACCACGGCGTCGTCGGGCCGCGCTGGCGGTTTCAGGGCGCGATCGAGCATGACGAAATAGAACGACTCGCCGATCCAGGCGATCGCGGCGATCACGTGCAACGCACGCAGGCTCAGGCCCAGGCATTCGAGCAGATAGGCGCTCATCGACCGGCTCCGCCGGCTGTCCGGTCCTCGTGCATCGACTCAGCTGCCCCGATATGTGCTGTAGCCGTAGGGCGAAACCAGCAGCGGTACATGCAGGTGCGCCCTGTCGTCGGCGATGCCGAAGCGCACGGTGACCACGTCGAGGAAGCGCGGTTCGGTCTGGGCGACGCCGAGCGTGGCGAAATAGTCGCCGACATGGAAATCCAGTTCGTAGAGTCCGACCTGCATCGCGCCTTCGGCCAGCAGCGGCGCATGACTGCGGCCATCGCTATTGGTCAGGCCGCGCATGAGCAGCTCGCGGCGATCCGCATGCAGGCGAAAGAGCTCGATCGCAATACCCGCACCGGGCTTGCCGCGCATCGTGTCGAGCACGTGGGTGGTCAGTTTTCCCATTGGAGCCGGAAACCGGGTAGTGACGATAGCCGGATAGTGACGCGCGATCCGGCGTCTGTCACGCGTGCACGGCGGCAGCGCACTGCGCTACATTCCCCTGATGCACAACGAAGTCGCGTTCCGGCTCAATGGCGCCAAGGTCGCCCTGACCGACAGCCCGCCCACCGAGTCGCTGCTGCGCTGGCTCAAGCGGCATGCCCTGACCGGCACCAAGGAAGGCTGCGCCGACGGGGATTGCGGGGCCTGCACGGTGGCCATTGTCGAAGCGGATGCCGCCGGCCAGCGCCACTACCGGGCAGTCAACAGCTGCCTGTTGCCGCTGGGCGCTCTGAGCGGGCGCGAGGTCGTCACGGTCGAGCACCTGGCCGACGGCGCCGACCTGCATCCGGTCCAGCGCGCCCTGGTCGAGGCGTCGGGATCGCAATGCGGATACTGCACGCCGGGATTCGTCATGAGCCTGTTCGCCGGCTTCTACGCCGGCGAGCTGGATGATGCGACCACCGAAGGCAACCTGTGCCGCTGCACCGGCTATGCCCCGATCCGCCGCGCGACGCGCGCCCTGTGCGGCATGCAGCCCGGCCGCGACCGTTTTGCCGCGGCCCTGCAAGGCGCGCCCGAACCCTGTCCGGCGACGGCGCTCGGCAAGTACTTCCTGCCGACCGAGATTGCCACGGCGATTGCCCTCAAGCGCGCCCATCCAGGTTCCCGCTGGATCGCCGGGGCGACCGACCTCGGTGTCGAACTGAGTCGCGGCCGCGCCGATGCGACGGCCTGGATCGCGCTCGATCGCATCGATGCGCTGCGCCGGATCAGCGCCGACGAAGATGAAACGGTCATCGGCGCCGCGGCCAGCCTTGCCTCGATCGAGCGGACCCTGGGCGGAAGGATCCCCGCGCTTGACCAGATGCTGCGCTGGTTCGCCGCGCGCCAGGTGCGCAACCGGGCCACTTTCGGCGGCAACCTTGGCACGGCCTCGCCGATCGGCGACCTGTTGCCGGTGCTGCTCGCCCTCGATGCGCGCATCGAGCTCGAGGGTCCCGGTGGCCGGCGCATGCTTGCCGCCGAGGATTATTTCACCGGCTATCGCGAGACCGTGCGCGAAGAGGACGAGCTGATCGTCGCCGTGCGCATTCCGGTCCGGGGATGGAGAACGGCAGCGTACAAGGTGGCCAAGCGCCAGAGCGACGACATCAGCATCGTCGCCGCCGTGTTCGCGCTCGGCCTCGACGACGCGGGCCGGGTCGTGCACGTGCGCCTGGCCTATGGTGGCGTTGCGGCTATGCCGTTGCGGGCGCGCGCGGTCGAGGATTTCCTGCTCGGTCGCCGTCTCGATGAGACGACTCTTACCCAGGCCGCAGGCCTCCTCGGCGAGGCGTTCACGCCGCTCAGTGACCACCGTGCCGGCGCCGACTATCGACGCGCCCTCTGCGCCAATCTGTTCCTGCAGTTCGTCGCGGAGCATGCGTCGTGAAGCCTGCACCCGTCAGCCGGCACGAGAGCGCCGTCGGTCATGTCAGCGGACGCGCCGTCTACACCGACGAGCAGCATCTGCCACTCGGCATGCTCAGCGTGTTTCCCGTGCAGGCGCCGCATGCGCATGCGCGCATTCTCGCCATCGACGTCGCGGCCGCAGGCGCGATGCCGGGTGTGCGCGCCGTGCTCACGGCTGCCGACATTCCGGGCGAGAACGACAGCGGCCCGATCGTCCATGATGAAGCGCTGATTCCGCGCGATCGGGTCCAGTTCCATGGCCAGGCCGTGGCCTGGGTCGTTGCCGTCGACGAAGCCTGCGCGGCCGCGGCCGCGGCCCGGGTCGAGGTACGCTATGAGCCGCTCGAGGCCTGTCTCGAGCTCGCCGAGGCGATCCGCCAGCAAGCCTGGTTGCGGCCGCCGGTCGCGGTCAGCCGCGGCAATGCCGATGCGGCACTGGCCGCAGCGACGCATCGGCTGCACGGCGAAATCGCGATCGGCGGCCAGGACCATTTCTATCTCGAAACCCAGGCCAGCTGGGCGCAGATCGATTCCGAGGGTATCGTCCAGGTCACCTCCTCGACCCAGCATCCGACCGAGACCCAGATCATCGTGGCCCGGGTGCTGGGCCTGCCGGCCAATCGCGTGGTCTGCCGCAGCCTGCGCATGGGCGGCGGATTCGGCGGCAAGGAAACCCAGGCCAATCCGTATGCGGCAGTCGCCGCGCTCGCCGCGCAGGCAACCGGTTGTCCGGTGCGCATCAAGCTGCCGCGCAGCATCGACATGCAGATGACCGGCAAGCGGCACCCGTTCCTGGCCCGCTACGAGGTCGGCTTCGACGACGACGGCCTGCTCGCGGCGATCCGCGTGCAGCTGTTCGCCGACGGCGGCTGGAGCACCGATCTTTCGCCGCCGGTCCTGATGCGCGCGATGGTCCATGTCGACAATGCCTATTTCTGCCCGCACGTGCATGTCGAGGGCCTGATCGCGAAGACCCACCTGCCGTCGAATACCGCCTTTCGCGGTTTCGGCGGTCCACAGGGCATGCTGGTCGGCGAGGAGATTCTCGATCGTGTGGCGCGCCACCTCGGATTGCGGCCCGAGACGGTGCGCGAACGCAACTTCTACGCCGAGGGTGCCGAGGGCGGGCGCAACCTCACCCCCTACGGGCAGGTCATCCGCGACTTCGCGATTCCGCAGATTTGGCGCCGACTCGTGCAATCCAGCGACTTCGAGGCGCGTCGCCGCGAGATCGAGGACTTCAACGCAAGCCATGCGCACGCCCGGCGCGGCATCGCCATCACGCCGGTCAAGTTCGGCATTTCCTTCAACAAGACCGAGTACAACCAGGCCGGCGCGCTCGTGCACATCTATACCGATGGCAGCGTCCAGCTCAATCACGGCGGCACCGAGATGGGCCAGGGCCTGCATTCGAAGATGCTCGCGGTGGCCAGCCGCACGCTCGGCATTGATGTCGCGGGTATCCAGATCATGGTGACCAGCACCGACAAGGTGCCGAACACCTCGGCCACGGCGGCGAGCAGCGGTTCCGATCTCAATGGCCAGGCGGTCCGCGCGGCCTGCGAAACCCTGCTCGGCCGCCTCGCACAGGTCGCCGCCGGCCTGCTCGGCTGTGCGGTGGAGGCCGTGGTGTTCGCCGACGACGCGGTGTTCGCCGCGAGCGCCCCGGACGTGCGCCTGCGTTTCGCCGATGTCGTGCAGGCGGCCTACAACGCGCGGGTCAGCCTCTCCGCCACCGGCTATTACCGCACGCCGGGCCTGTCCTGGGACGCCCAGGCCGGGCGCGGCCAGCCGTTCTACTATTTTGCCTGCGGGGCCGCGGTCAGCGAGGTCGAGGTCTGCGCCTTCACCGGTGTGCATCGCGTGCGCCGCATCGACGTGCTGCACGACGTCGGCGACTCGCTGGTCGAGGCGATCGACCGCGGCCAGATCGAGGGCGGCTTCGTCCAGGGCATGGGTTGGCTGACCTGCGAAGAACTGCGCTGGGATGCGCAGGGGCGATTGCTCACCGACGCGCCGAGCACCTACAAGATCCCGACCATCGGCGAGGTGCCGGAGGATTTTCGCGTCGAGCTGCATCGCAGCGAGCGTGTGCCGACGGCACAGGTGATCTACGGCAGCAAGGCGGTCGGCGAGCCGCCGCTGATGCTGGCCCTGAGCATTCGCGAAGCCCTGCGCGATGCGGTCGCCGCATTCGGCAAAACCGCGCGTGTCGACCTGGCTTCACCGGCGACGCCTGAAGCGATCTTCCGCGCGATCGCCGCGGTGCGCGCAGGCGTTGCGGACCGGCCGGCCGCGGCCAGCGCCATACCGGTCTGATGGACGAGCGCCTGTTTGCCCGACTCGCTGGCTGGCTCGAGCAGCAAGCCGTGGTCCTGGCCAGTGTCGTCGAGGCCCGCGGAGCGACGCCGCGCAGGCCCGGCAGTCGCATGCTGGTGACGGCCGCATCGAGCCTCGGCAGCATCGGTGGCGGCCTCGCCGAAGTGCGCGTGCTCGAGGCGGCACGCCGCCTGCTCGGTTCGAGTCCCGTGCAGGGCAGCGTCGACATCGACCTCGGCGGCGGGGCCGACTCCGCCGGCGTCTGCGGCGGCAGCATGCGTATCGCGCTGCGGCGCTGGTCGACGGTGGACGATCTCGAACGCGCGCGCGCCATCCGCGATGCGCTGGCCGCGGGTCATCGGGTCGTGCTAGGTGCGGGCGATCTCGGTGCGCCAGGCGTCGGCAACGTGGCGAATCCCGATGTGCGTCTGCTGATCGTCGGCGCCGGCCACTGTGGCGCCGCCCTGTGCGAGCTGGCGGCCCGGCTCGACTTCGATATCCACGTTTTCGATGCGCGTCGCGAATGCCTCGGCCAATCGGCCTTCGCCGCGGCGTGCAGGCATGCCGGCGACGTCGCCCAGCTCGGCGCCCTGCTCGACAGCGAGCGCGACGTGCAGGCTATCCTGCTCAATCGTGATTTCCACGCCGACGTTGCCGCGCTCGAGGTGCTCTGCGCAAGACCGCCGCGGTTTCTCGGCATGCTCGGCAGCCGTCGGCGCATCGGCGAGGTCGTGAAGGCCCTGCCCGGATGCCGCGAAGCCTTGCGCGGACTGGTCGCGCCGGTCGGGCTCGACATCGATGCCGAGACGCCGCACGAGATCGCAGTCAGCATCCTTGCCCAGCTGATTGCCGAGCGGCGGCGCTATTGACGGCTTTGCATTCCCCGACCTGAAGGCAGCAACAAAGCGGCAACGCGTGGACTGCCATCGAATCCTGCGTCGCCCATGGACTGCCGTTCCTGCCGGGGAGGCTTGACTCGCAATTTGGAATCTTCCTGCGGAGGGGCGCGGAAGCATCGCGCCTGAAGGCGCTCCTACGGAGGAATTGGCTGTTGCGGCTTTCTTCGCAGCGGGTGCTACTGCGGCGGGCGCTGCTTCATGCCGCTTTTCCAGGCGTAGACGGCGGCCTGGGTACGGTCGCTGACGTTGAGCTTGCCGAGCACGTTGCTGACATGAGTCTTGACGGTCTTTTCGCCGATGCCGAGGCGTTCGGCGATCATCTGGTTGCTCAGTCCCTCGGCGACCAGGGTCAGGGTTTCACGCTCGCGCTGGCTCAGCGACTCGAGCACGCCACTGCCCGGTTCGACGCCGCGACGCAAGGCATCCATCAGGCGCGCGGCAATGCGCTGGTGCAGCACGGCTTCGCCCTTGGCCGCCTTGCGCAAGGCATCGGCCAGGGCATCGGCATCGACGTCCTTGAGCAGGCAGGAGAGGGCGCCGGCCTGGACCGCGGAGACGATCTGCTGGACATCCTCGAACGAGGTCAGCAACACGACCTGGGTGTCCGGGCTGGCCGCACGAATCGCGCGCGTGGCTTCGATGCCGCCGCCCGGCATGACGAGGTCGACGAGGGCGACGTCGGGCTTCTGCAGGCTGCACTGTTCGACCGCCGAAGCCGAATCGTTGGCTTCGCCGACGATGGACAGATCGGCATGCGTCTCGAGGAAGGCGCGGATGCCCTGGCGGACCAGGTCGTGGTCATCGGCAATGACGATGCGGATGGGTTTGCTCATCTTGGTTCCTCGATCCTGAAGCTGACGGTCACGCGCGCGCCCTGACCGGGACTGCTTTCGAATTCGAAGCGTCCGCCCGGCAGGGCCTCGACGCGTTCACGCATGTTGCGCAGGCCCATGCCGCCGCCGGATTCGTCCGTCGCGCCCTGCCCATTATCCGCGATGACGAGGCTGACGCGTTCCGCCGTGCGGCGGAGGCTCAGGTCCACATGCTGGGCGCCGCTGTGGCGCAGCACGTTGGACAAGGCCTCGTCGATGACGCGCAGCAGCGAGTCCTCGTCGGCCGCTGCCAGCGAGGGGATGTCGTCGATGGCGAAGCCGAGGCTGGCGCCACTGGTATGCGCCCAGTCGTTGGCGCGCATGCGCACGCGCTCGGCGAACGGCAATTCGGCATCGGACGCGCGCATTTCGTCGAGGATCTGGCCGAGTTCCTGCTGGATCTGCTGGGTCAGGCGCTGGGCCGGCTCGAGCCGCGCGCCGTCGGCACTGTCGCCGAGCATGCGGCGTACCGTCGCCAGTTGCAGGTTCAGGGCGAAGGCCTTCTGCTTGACCGTGTCGTGCAGGTCGCGGGCCAGGCGCTGGCGCTCGGCCAGGGTGGCCAGTTGCGCGCGCGAGCGCAGCAGGCTCTTCAGATCGAGGGCCATGCCATCGAGCATGCGCGACAGACCGCCGATTTCGTCGCCCGAGCGATCATCGATGCGATTGGAAAAATCGCCGCGGCTCCACGCGGTCGCGGCGCGCGCGATGCGGCTCAGTCGCCGCGTGACCCAGGCGGCGAGGAAGATCGACGAGGCCAGCCCGAACACGATCAGGAAGGCGAACACGGTCGGCGACTCGAAACTGGTGTCGAACAGAAGGTGCCGCCAGGGCGAAGGCACGCGCAGCTCGACGAAGAGGAACTCGCCGGGCTTTCCCGACGCGGGTTGCAGCGGAACGAGCACGCGCTGGATCGTGTAGGACCCGCTGCTGCCCGACAGCTCGATGGCCGAGGTTTCCTGGCGTTGCAGCGCCGCGGCAATCTCTTCGCGGCTCGGCAGGTCGAGGCGCCAGTTGACGTCGCCGCCGGTTTTCGCGAGGACGCTGGCGTCGGCATCGACAATGGCCGCACCGAGCGGCACGTCGGTCAGTTCGAGGAGCACGTAGGATTCGTCGGGCGTCAATCCACCATGTGGCTGCTGCAGGCGCAGGATCCAGGCGTCCAGCCAGAGTTGCAGCGCGGTCGTGTCACCGGCGCCAGTCCCGCGCAAATGCGGCCAGAGGTCGCTTAGTTCGAGGGCGCCGCGCTGCGCGGCGCGGTCCAGGCTGCTGTCGCGGACCCCGCTCGTGAAGCGCTGGAACTCATAGATCAGAATCGCCGATTCGACCACGATCAGCGTCGGCAGCGAGAGCAGCACGTAGAACAGGGCCAGCTTGGAGACGAGGCCGCGCAGGCGCGGACGGAACACGGTCATGGCGTTCGGGTTGAGCGGGCGGAGCGTCCAAGCATACCTGCCGCCGGCCGGGTCGTGCGGCGTGCATGCGGTTACAATTCGAGGATGCGCAAGAAATCTCCCACGATCCTGGCCCGGCGCCTGGTCGAACAAAGCCGCTTCCTCAAGGCCGAACAGATCGACCTGGAATTCTCCAACGGCGAACGCCGCACCCACGAGCGCCTGCGCACGTCCGGATTCGGCGCCGTCATCATGGTGCCGATGCTCGATGAAGACACCGTGCTGCTCGTGCGCGAGTACGCCACGGGCATCGAAAGCTACGAGCTCGGTCTGCCCAAGGGCCGCCTCGATCGCGACGAGACGGTTGCCCAGGGCGCCAACCGCGAACTCAAGGAAGAGATCGGCTACGGCGCCCGCGACCTGCACATCCTGGCCACGCTGTCGCTGTCGCCGACCTACATGAGCGCGATGACCCATGTCGTGCTGGCCCGTGATCTCTATCCCGAGCGCCTGCAGGGCGACGAACCCGAGGAACTCGAGGTCGTGCCATGGAAGCTCAGCGAACTGCATACCCTGCTGCTCGAGCCCGAAGTCAGCGAAGGCCGATCGATCGCCGCACTGTTCATCGCCCGCGAATTCCTCGCCGGCCGCTTCCGGCCGAGTGCATGAACCTCGAGTCTCTGATCCCGGCCCTGCGAGGCATCACGCTCGATGCCGCCGCTGCGATCCTCGCGGTCTACGGCGAGGATTTCGACGTCGAGCGCAAGACCGATCGATCGCCATTGACCGAAGCCGACCTGGCCGCGCACCGGGTCATCGTCGACGGATTGCGACGACTCACGCCCGAGTTGCCGATCCTGTCCGAGGAGTCCGCCGCCATTGCCTGGAGCGAGCGCCAGAGGTGGAGTCGCTACTGGCTGGTCGACCCGCTCGATGGCACCCGCGAATTCGTCAAGCGCAACGGCGAGTTCACGGTCAATATCGCACTGATCGATGGCGATCGTCCGGTACTCGGCATGGTGCAGGCGCCGGTGACCGGCGAATTCTCCTGGGCCTGGCAGGGTGGCGGCGCCTGGATCGCCGGACCCGGTGAAGCGCCGCGATCGTGCCGGACCCGCGAACGCGGCGAGACACTCGTCGTCGCCGGCAGCCGTTCGCACGGCGATCCGCGCCTCGTCGATATGCTCGAGCGCGTCGGTTCCTACGAATTGACGCCACTCGGATCCTCGCTCAAATTCCTGCGCATCGCGGCCGGCGAGGCTGACCTGTACGTGCGCCTCGGACCGACCTCGGAGTGGGACACGGCGGCTGCGCAATGCGTGCTCGAGGAGGCCGGTGGCGCCGTCATCGACCTGAACGGCCAGCCGCTGCGCTATAACCGCAAGGACTCCCTGCTCAATCCCGAATTCATCGCCTGCGGCGATCCCGACCAGGACTGGGCGCGCGTACTGGGCACGGCGCCGGTTTCCTAGCACGGCGATCGCGGACGACTGCGAATCGCGGCCGGTCGCCGGCTGCCGCGTTTCATGCCGGTCGATCGTCGCCAGGTCGCACGGAGGTTCCGCCCGCAATGCCGTGCGGGCCATACTTCGGACTGACCGGGCTCGCCTGGCGATCCCGCCGCCGCATCGGGTCAGACCTGCCGGTCTGCGCGCGGCAAATCCGTCTTCCCTGGAACGACCATGCAACAAGGCCCCGACATCGCCATCGAGTATCGCCCGGCACGGGCACCGAGCGCATGCCGGTCGACCAGCCCGTGCTTCGACCGGCTCTGCGCGATCGCCGGTTCCAGGCCATGCGGCGCAGCGCTCATGGTCAGTCCGCGTCCTGACCTGGTCCGCAGACAGGAATCCGCGCTCGCCACTGCGCCGTTCGCTGCTATCGTCCTTGCCTGATGTCCGCCCAGCAACCCGCCAGCCGATCCGACCTGCCACCCCTGTTCGGCTGGCGTCGCGTGCGCTATCCGTTTGCCGTTGCGCTGCTGTTCGGTCTGCTGCTCGTGCCGGGCTGGAAGGTGTCCTACGCGGTCCTGTTCGGGCGCCTGTTCTTCATCGCCGCCATGGGCGTGCTCGCTTTCGGCCTGGTCGAGCGCCGGCCGCGGCGCCTGCCGCGCTGGCTCGCGCGCTGGGTCCTGCAGGTGCTCGCCGTCGCCATCGTCATGCCGATCGCGGCCTGGGTCGCCTATCGGCTGACCACGCTCGGCGATCCAGTGCCGTTCTGGAAGGACAAGGACCGCCTCGAAGGCTTCGCCACCATGAGCATACTCGGCCTGATCCTGGGCCCGTGGATGGCGGTATCGGCGCTGTTCGGCCAGATCAGTGGCGCGGCCCAGAAGCAGGCACTGGCCTTCGAACTCGAACGCAGCAAACTCGAGCGCAAGGCCATCGACGCGCGCCTGCGCCTGCTGCAGGCCCAGGTCGAACCGCATTTCCTGTTCAACACGCTGGCCAACGTGCGCGAACTGGTCGATTCGGGTTCGACCCAGGCGTCGACCCTGCTCGGTAGCCTGATTGCGTATCTGCGGGCTGCGGTGCCGCGCTTGCAGAAGCCGACCACGACGATCCGCGAGGAACTGGAACTGGTTCGCGCCTACCTCGAAATCATGCACATGCGCATCCCGGACCGGTTGCAGTATTCCCTGCATGCGGACTCCGCGGCGCAACACCTGGACTGCCCGCCCATGGCCCTGCTGACCCTGGTCGAAAATGCCGTACGTCATGGCATCGATCCGAGCGAGAAAGGCGGTCGCATCGACGTCCGCGTCGAGACGGATGGCCTTCACTGCAAGGTTCGCGTCGTCGACACCGGCGCCGGACTGTGGCAGCCGGCCGGCGCCGGAGGCACCGGCCTGGCGACCCTGCGCGAACGCCTGCAACTGCTGTTTGGTGAAGCGGCCCGGCTCGAGCTGGTCCGCATCGCGCCGCACGGGGTTTCGGCCGAGCTCGATTTTCCCGCTGCGCGGAGCGCCGAATGAAGAGCGTGACCGCTACCGCGCTGATTGCCGATGACGAGCCGCTGCTGCGCAAGTCGCTGCGCCGCCTGCTGGCCGAAGCCTGGCCCGAACTCGACGTGGTGGCCGAGGCGCGCAACGGTCGCGAGGCGGTCGAGAAATTCGAGGCCCTGCAAGCGGACATCTGCTTCCTCGATGTGCAGATGCCAGGGCTCTCCGGCGTCGAAGCGGCTCGCTACATCGGCCGGCGCGCCCATCTCGTTTTCGTCACGGCTTTCAGCCAGTACGCGGTCGAGGCATTCGAACGCGGCGCGCTCGACTATCTGATCAAGCCGGTCGAGCCCGCGCGCTTGGCCGAAACGGTCGCGCGCCTGCAGGATCGGCTCGGTGCGGCCCAGCCGGCGGCCGATACCGATGCGCTGATCGAGCAGCTGGCGGCGCATCTGAGTCGCAATGCCGCACCTTCGCCGCTGCGCTGGATCCGCGCCTCGGTCGGATCGACTGTCCGCCTGATTCCGGTCGACGAAATCGACTACCTGCGCTCCGACGAGAAGTACACGCGCATCGCCTGGCACGGCGACGAAGGCAGACCCGGCGAAGCGCTGATCCGCACCCCGCTCAAGGAGCTGGTCGGTCAGCTCGACCCGGAGCGCTTCATCCAGGTCCACCGCGCCGTGGTCGTCAACCTGCACGCCATCAGCCACGTTACGCGCGGCGACAACGAGACCGCCAGCATCCATCTGAAGGAACGCGGCGAGGTGCTGCCGGTCAGCCGTCGCTATCTCCACCATTTCCGGCAGATGTAGGGCGCCGATATCACCGCGGAGCGGCGCGGCCGGGCTGTGCCAGAAGTGGCCGGATAGCCCAAATATTGTCGGATTGCCGGGGCCGGCAAGGCCTGCTGGACAGACTCGGGGCGGCCCGCGGCGGGACTGCGGAACGCCTCCTTTGCCGACGCATGGCCCGCCCGGGGCCTTGCAGGGGTTCATTCGCAATAAATCGCCGCCATGGCGCGGCCTGCAACGCAGGTCCGAGCTGGCGGCCCGGCCGGAAATCGGGCATGAAACGTGCATCCACCACCCACCCTGGCCCGGTCGGTGAGATCGGGTCGGCGCGGCCATGGAGGCTAAGCGTCCGCATCCCGCGAAGGCGGGGGAGGGGGCGTTGAAGACATGATCGACAAGAGGGCGGCGACCATGCCCGGGGGACGATCAAGCGTGAGCCTCTGGCGCAGCTGCGGCCGGAGCGGCGCCGCCTGACCCCCGGATCCGCCCGGTGATCGATCAGCCCAAGCGTGGTTCGATCCCCTGGAGTGCGGTACCGATGAAAATGATCCTGCTCGCAGATACTTCGCAGACGCGCCGTCGCGCGCTTTCCGCCGCGCTCAGCAATGCCGGTTTCGGCGTGACTGCCGTGGAGGGCCTGGCCGAGGCCTACGAGGCGCTGATGCGGGCGCGGATCGGTCACGGCAACCTCGATGCGGTGGTCCTCGGCTGGCCCGAGTATTCGGAGGGCGTGGCCGAGGATGTATTCGGTCTGCTGCACGGCGAGCGTTTCGAGCATCTGCCGGTTCTCGTCATGGCCGACTCGAGCAACGCGAATGCGGTCAACTGGCGCATGTCGCGGCCGCGCACCGCCTTGACGTTCTGGTCGGAATACCTCGAGGCACCGAGCGCGATCGGCCATCTGTTGCGGCCGGACCAAAGCATCGAGCCGGCCCGCAGCGTGCACGACCAGCAGATCCGGATCCTGCTGGTCGACGATTCGGCAACCGTGCGCGCGGGCTATTCGAAGCTGCTGCAGAAGCACGGCTACCAGGTCGACACCGCCGAGAGCGTGGCCGAAGGCTGGAAGAAGGTCACCGCCAACAGCTACGACATCGCCATCATCGACTACCTGATGCCGGTGCAGAACGGCACCGCGCTGATCACGATGATCCGCAACAATCCCGAAACCCAGCACATCCTGACGGCGACGATCACCGGGACCTACTCCGACGCGGTCATTGCCGAATCGCTGGCCTGCGGCGCCCTCGAGTGCCTGTTCAAGAGCGAGTCGAAGGACCTGCTCCTGGCCAGGCTGGCTTCGCTGGCGCGCACGATCAACGACCAGAAGGCAATCGACAAGGAACGCCGCCGCCTGCAGGACATCCTGTCCTCGGTCGGCGAGGGCGTCTACGGCGTCGACGCGGAGGGCGTCATCCAGTTCGTCAATCCGGCCGCGCTCGAATTGCTCGGCTACGGCGATCCGGCCGAGCTCGTCGGCCAGTGCGCCTTCCACGCCTTCCACTATGCGGACGAAGACGGCCATCCGATGCAGCGCGGCGCGTCCTACCTCAATTCCTGCTACGCCAACGGCAGCCAGGTCTCGGCCTGGCAAACGCGGTTCTGGACCTCGAGCAAGCGCGGCATTCCAGTCGAATGCAACATCCATCCGCTGCGCCTCGATTCCGAACTGAGCGGATCAGTGGTTGCCTTCCGCGACATTTCCGAGCGTCGCGCGCTCGAACAGGAACTGCGCTGGCAGGCCGAGCACGACAGCCTGACCAAGCTGCACGACCGTGGCTGGTTCGAATCGCAGCTCGAGCAGGAGTGCAGCAGGGTCCGGCGTTCCGGCCAGGTGTCCCTGCTCCTGTTCATCGATCTCGATCGCTTCAAGTACATCAACGACACCGCCGGACATGCCGCCGGCGACCGCTTGCTGGTCGAGGTCAGCCAGCGCCTGAAGTCGCGGCTGCGCGGCAGCGATTCGCTGGCGCGCATGGGCGGCGACGAGTTTGCGGTGTTGCTCAGCAACGTTGGCAACGGCGACCTGATGACCCTGGCCGAGGGCTTCCGGCGCGTACTCACCGCGACGCCGTTCACCTACGGCGGCAAGGGCTATCGCATCACCCTGTCGATCGGTTGCGCGAAGATCGACCAGACCACCCATTCTCCGGGCGAAGTCATGGCTTTCGCCGACATCGCCTGCCACATGGCCAAGCGCTCCGGTCGCAACCAGTGCCAGCTCTACTCGCCCGAAACCGGTCGCCGCGCCGCGCTCGATGTCGATCTCGGCTGGTCGGTGCGCCTCGAGGAAGCCTTGCGCACGGACCGTTTCGTGCTCTGCTACCAGCCGATCGTTCCACTCAAGGGCATGGAGAACGACAAGGCCGACAGCAGGAACAGCAAGGACATCTGGCTGCGCCAGCTCGAACGCAATCCCTACGAGGAAGCCTTGTTCGAAGTGCTCGTGCGCCTGCGTGACGGCCAGGGCGAGCTGATATCGCCGCACGCATTCCTGCCCGCCGCCGAGCGCTTCGGGATGATGCAGGAAATCGATTTCTGGGTGATCGACCATGCGTTGAAGGCCTTGCGCGAAGCCCGCGAAAGTCCGCGCCCGATCGCGCTGACCTTGAACATTTCGGCGCAGACCCTGGAAAAGGGCGGTCTCGCCGCGTACGTGACGGCGAAAATCGTCGAATACGACATCAATCCGGCGGCCCTGGTCCTCGAAATCACCGAGTCGCATTCGATCGACGACCTCGACAATGCCCGGCGCCAGTTGAGCGAATTGCGCGCTCTCGGTTGCCGGATTGCGGTCGACGACTTCGGTACGGGCTTCTCGACCTTCGTCTACCTGAGGCAGATCGAGGCCGACATCCTCAAGATCGACGGATCGCTGATCCAGGGCCTGCCGGCCGACAACCTGAACCGCACCATCATCTCTGCGCTGACATCGATCGCCGGCAGCGCCGGCAAGAAGACCGTCGCCGAGTGCGTCGAGGACTTTCCGATGCTGCGCACGCTCTACGAATGCGGCGTCGACATGGCCCAGGGATTCTTCGTCGGTGTGCCGCGCCTGCATCTGCCGCGAACCCTGCCGACCTTCGGTACGACCCTGTTCGAGGAACAGCCGGTGGCGACCGGGACCTGAGCAACGGAGCCATTGACCTGCGCTCGCAGGCTGTCTGCCGTCGGCGAGGTCTCGGCTGTGGCGCTCAGGAAGGCGGTGGCGGCGAAGCTGATTCGTCAAGAGCCAGCCGTATGCGGCCATTGCCGAAGCGGATGCGCAGGTTCCGGTAACGGACCAGATAGCGGATGCCGACCAGCGCCGCGAGCAATCCGGCCGACGCGCCGATGCCCATCGCCCAGCGCGGCCCCAGGGTGTCCGCCACCCAGCCCACGATCGGCGCGCCGATCGGCGTTCCGCCAAGGGCCAGGGCCAGCAGGATCGCGAGCACGCGACCGCGCATCGCCGGTTCGGTGGACAGTTGCACGATGCTGTTGGCCGTGGTCATGAAGGTTTGCGCCGATACGCCGACCAGCACCAATACAAGGCCGAACAACACATGGTTGGGCATGGCCGCGGCGAGGATCATGCCGAGGCCGAACACGCCGGCACCGGTCAGCAACAGCGACAGGCGCGGACGCGCGCGGCGCGCGGACAGCAGCGCGCCGGCCACCGAGCCAACCGCCATGGTCGAGATCAGCAGGCCGTATTGGCCGGCGCCACCGTGGAAGACGGTCACCGACATGGTCGAGATGAAGATCGGAAAGTTCAGGCCGAACGTCGCGACAAGGAACAGCATGCTCAGGATCGCGACGAGGTCCGGTCGTTTCCAGACATAGCGGAAGCCTTCGAGCAGGCTGCCGCGCGAACGCACGGCGCGCGCGTGGCGGCGCAGCTCACCGACGCGGAGCAGGCTCAGCGAGGCGATCACGGCGGCGAACGAGGCCGCGTTGAGGACGAAGACCCAGCCCGAACCGATCACCGAGATCAGCAGTCCGGCCACGGCCGGGCCGATCAGCCGCGCCGCGTTGAACGAGGTCGAATTGAGGGCCACCGCGTTCGAGAGTTCCGACTCGGCGACCATGTCGGAGACGAAGGTCTGCCGGGCCGGGGCGTCGAAGGCGGTCACGCAACCGAGCAGGAAGGCGAAGACGTGCACATGCCAGAGCTCGGCGAGACCGCTGACGGTCAGCAGGCCGAGCCCGAGCGCGAGCACGCCCATGCAGGTCTGGGTAACGAGCAGTAGGCGGCGCCGATCGAAATGGTCGGCGACGAACCCGGTCAGCGGCAGCAGGAGCAGGGGCGGACCGAACTGCAGGGCCATGACGATGCCGACCGCGGTCGCGTTGCGGTCGGTCAGTTCGGCGAGCACCAGCCAGTCCTGCGCGGTGCGCTGCATCCAGGTGCCGATATTGGAAACGAACGCACCGGCCGCCCAGATGCGGAAATTCGTGCCACGCAGCGAGCGGAAGGTGCCGCTCACCGTCGGCAGCCTCTGCGCCGAGGCCTGTCCACGGCCAAGGCCAGTCGATCAACGGGCTTGGCAGGCTGGCACCGATTCCCGCACTCTTGGCCTCGCGGCGCTTTCGCTGAATCCATGGAGTTGCAATGCATACGATTGACGACCTGCTCGCCATCATGGCGCGATTGCGCGATCCCGTGAACGGGTGTCCCTGGGACGTCAAACAGAATTTCGACAGCATTGTCCCCTATACCATCGAAGAGGCCTACGAGGTCGCCGATGCGGTCGACCGCCGCGACTACCGCGACCTCTGCGGCGAACTCGGTGACCTCCTGCTGCAGGTCGTGTTCCATGCGCGCATGGCCGAGGAAGCCGGGCATTTCCGCTTCGCCGACGTCGTCGCCTCGATCTGCGAAAAGATGATCGCGCGGCATCCGCATGTCTTTGCCGACGCCGAGGCCGAGAGCGCCGACGAGGTGCTGACCAACTGGGAGGCGATCAAGCGCCAGGAACGCGCCGCCCGCGGCGACGAGGATACCAGCGCGCTGTCCGGCATCGCGCGCGGCATGCCCGAATGGCAGCGTGCGATCAAGCTGCAGAAGCGCGCCGCCACGGTCGGCTTCGACTGGCCCGACGTGAATCCGGTATTCGACAAGCTGCACGAGGAAATCGAGGAAGTTCGCGAGGAGTTCGCCGCAGGCGCCGATCCGCAGCGCCTGATCGACGAGATCGGCGACGTGCTGTTCGTCTGCGCCAACCTGGCCCGGCATGCGCGGGTCGACGTCTCGGCGGCCCTGCGCCACGCCAACGCCAAGTTCGAGCGGCGCTTCCGGCGCATGGAGGCGCTCGCCGCCGAAGACGGCGGTGAATTGGCCGCGCACTCGCTGGCCGGGCAGGAGGCGTTATGGGAGCGGGCCAAACGCGACGAGTAGGCGCTCGCCGATACGGCGCAGGCGGGTCGGTGCGGCGAGCGGCTACTCCGCGCGCAGGGCCTGCATCGGATCGAGTCGCAGCGCACGCCATGCCGGTATCGCAGCGGCGATCAGGGCCGTGCCGAGAAAAACCAGGACGACGCAGATCGACGACAAGGCATCGCGTGAGGCGATGCCATAGATGAAGTGGTCGAGCACTGGCGCGGCGGCGAGATAGACGGCAAGGCCCAGTCCCATGCCGAGCGCCGTCGCGCGCAGCGAGCGTTCGAGTATCGTCGACAGCACATGCTTCGGTTTAGCTCCGAGGGCGACGCGGACGCCGATCTCGCTGCGGCGGCGCTGCACCTCGAGGGCGATCAGGCCGATCTGCCCGGATAGCGCAAGCAGCCCGGCCAGCAGGGCGAGCAGGCCGGTCAGGGCGAAGGCGAATTGCCGGGGTGCAAGCAGGCGGTCGAGGCGCTGGGCAACGCTGCCTTCGTCGAACGGGACCGCCACCGGCTCGACGGCCCAGATTGCGTCGCGCATCGGCTTCAGCAGCAGCTCCGGGTCGCCGCTGGTGCGCACACTGAGCGTCATCGACGACATCGGCATCTGCGCAAGCGGGGCGTGCAGCATCGGTTGCGCGGGTTCGGTCAGGCCGTCGCTGCGGACGTCGCCGACGACGCCGACGACTTCGCGCCAGGTTCCCCAGAAGCGGATGCGCCGTCCGACCGGATCCTGCCCGGGAAAATAGCGTTGTGCAGCCGCTGCGTTGATCAGCAGGACCTTCGCCGAGTCGGCACGATCGCGCGCATCGAAGTCGCGACCAGCGAGCAGCGGGATGCCAAGCGTGGCCAGGCTGCCCGGGCTGAATCCGTTGAGCTGGATCTCCTCGTGCGTTCCCTCGGGCACGGACCGCCCTTCGACCTCGAGGCTCGTGGTCCATGCCGGCGCCAGCGGCGCGTGCTGGGTCAGGGCCACCGATTGCGCTCCCGGAATCGCCCGCGCGCGCTCGATCAGCTTGTCCATGAACTGGACCACTTCAGGCCATCGCGGGTATTGATCGAGGGGCGGCATCGGATAGTCGCTCGGCGGCAGATCGAGCGACACCGTGGCGACCCCTTCGGCGCGCAGGCCGGGATCGACATGGGCGAGGTGGATGTAGCTGCGCAGCAGGACGCCGACGCCGAGGAGCAGGGTCATGGCCACGGCCACCTGGACGCTGACGAGGATGCGCCGCGCCGCTTCGCCGCCGATCGCGGTCGCACCACGCGCATTGCCGAGTGCGCGAGCGGGATCGATCTTCGAGTAGATCCAGGCCGGCATCGTACCGGCCAGCAGGGCTGCCAACACCGAGACCAGCAGGGTGAAGGCGAGGGCGGCGAGGTCCACGCGCCAACGATCGGGTGCCAGCGACGGCAAGGGATTGAGCGCAACCATGACCTGCAATGATGCGTAGGCAAGGGCGACGCCGAGCAAACCGCCGATAAGGGCCAGGATCAGACTCTCGGCGGCGAACTGGCGCAGCAACCTCGTCCTTCCGGCGCCAAGGCTGCTGCGCAGTCCGAGTTCGGCTTCACGCGCACTGGCCCGCGCGAGCAGCAACATGGCCGCGTTGCAGCAGGTCAGCAGCAGGAGAATTCCGACGGCGGCGGCGAGCATGCCGAGCGGGCGCTTGATGTCGGCCAGCAGAAAGGCGTGCATGCCGACCACGCGGGCATTGCGACCGACGTTTTCCTCGGGATACTCCGACTCCAGCGCCGCGGCGATGCGGCGCATGTCCTGGTCGGCTTGGTCGATGCTCGCGCCCGCGGCGAGCCGGGCGACCACGCTGAGGCTGTGCACGCCACGCTGCTCGATGAAGTTCTTCTGGGTCGGCACGACCGGCCGCCAGATGTCGCCGCGCAAGGCCCATGGGCCGCCTGCGGGCATCACGCCGATGATCTCGGTCGAGGCGCCATCGATCTCGAGACGTGTGCCGACAAGCGCCGGATCGGCACCGAAGGACCCGCGCCACAGGCTCTCGCTGAGCATCGCCACGGGCGCCGCGCCGAGCCTGTCGTCACTGTCTCGGAAATCGCGACCGAGGATCGGGTTCACGCCGAGGGTGGCCGCCAGATCGTGGGTCACGTTGAGGGCCAGTATCCGCCTCGGCGATCCGCCGGGCGTGGCAAGGCTGGCGTTGCTTCGTGCATAGGCACCGATGCGGGACAATGTCCGGGTCCGTGCGCGCCAGTCGGCCAGGTCCGGAAACGAGGCGCCACCGGTCAGTTCGCCGTTGGCGAGGTCGGTCTCCCAGACGTAGACGAGTCGCTCGGGATCCGCATAGGGCAGGGCCTGCATGAGCACGGGCCGCAACACGCTGAACATGGCCGTGGCGCTGCCGATGCCGAGGGCGAGCACCGTGATCAGCAGCGCATTCGCACCGGGACGCCGCCAGGCCGAGCGCCAGCCGGCTCGCAGATCGTTCAAGAAAACGTCCATGGACTCTCCCGTTGGCGAATAGGCCGCCGTCACGAAGGGCAGGAACGCTGCCCCGGCTCCCATGCAGATGGCAGGATCCGTGCCAGCCGGAAGCGGGGGGCGAATCCGCATTGCGCCGCGGGCGGTATTGCACGGTTGCACCCGCACCTGTCCGGAATCGTGCAGCCAGATGATCCACAGCGGACACCGCGCTGGCCTGACCGCGATTCGTCCGGAGCGGGCATTGGCCGAGCGCGGCCCGGGCTTAAACCATTTGCGCTTCCGTCGTATCCAATGCGGGACCCATTCCCCAGGAAACTCCCATGCGCCGGATAGTCCTTGTCTCCCTGTTGATCGCCTCCGCGCCCGCCCTGGCAACGAACTGCGAACATGAAGCCGACCGTTCATTCGATGTCGATGCTGCCGGATTGCGCACCCTGGCCACGCATTTCGGCTCTACCGACCTGCGCCTGCGCGGTGTTCCCGGCCTGGCCAAGGTCGAGGTCCGCGCGCGCGCCTGCGCGTCCGATGCCGACGATCTCGATCGGCTCACGCTCAATCACCGCGTCGATGGCAACCGCCTGGTCGTCGAAAGCGAGCGCCACCGCGGCTCGTTCTCGTTCTCGATCTTCGGTTCGCACTACGCCTACCTCGATATCGAGATCCGCATGCCGGCCAGCCTGGCCGTCGAAGTCGACAGCGGATCCGGCGACATCGACGCGCGTGATCTGGCCAGCCTCGATTTCGATGCCGGCTCCGGCGATCTGAATGTGGAAAACATCGCCGGCGAACTGGTCGTCAGCGTCGGTTCGGGCGACGTCGAGGGTTCGGACATCGGCCGCTTTCGGCTCAAGTCGACCGGTTCGGGCGACATCACGCTCGATGACATCCACGGCGATGCCGAGGTCGGCGGTGTCGGCTCGGGCGACCTGACCTTGAGCAAGGTCGGCGGCAGCGTGCGCATCGATCACGTCGGTTCGGGCGATGTCGACCTGCGCGGTGTCAGCGGCGACGTGACGATCGACTCGATCGGTTCGGGCGATGTCGATGCGGTCGATGTGCGCGGCAACCTGACCGTGCGATCGAGCGGCAGCGGGGACGTGTATCACCGCAACGTCGGCGGCAAGGTCGACGTGCCCGATTCGGATTGATCGTCGAAAGGGCGGTGCGGCTGCCACCGACCGGCGGGTCGGGCAGTCGCGCCCATTGCGCAGGTCGCGGCGTGGATCTCTGCCGGTTGATCCGCGCGCTCGGGCTCAGCTGACCTTGAACGCACCGTAGCTGCGCAGGCGCTGGTAACGCTGCTCGAGCAGGGTCGCGGTGTCGAGCTGCTCGAGGCTGTTCAGCTGGCCGAGCAGGACCGCCTTGAGGCGCACCGCCATCGAATGCGGGTTGCGGTGGGCACCGCCGAGCGGTTCGCGCACGACCTTGTCGATCAGGCCGAGTTCGAGCAGTCGCGGCGCCGTGATGCTGAGCGCGTCGGCGGCGTCCTTGGCCTTTTCGGCGGTCTTCCAGAGGATCGATGCGCAGCCTTCCGGTGAAATCACCGAATAGGTCGAGTACTGCAGCATGATCGTGCGATCGCCGACGCCGATTGCGAGTGCACCGCCCGAGCCGCCTTCGCCGATCACCGTGCACAGGATCGGCACCTTCAGTTCCGACATCTCGATCAGGTTGCGCGCGATCGCCTCGGACTGGCCGCGTTCCTCGGCACCGACTCCCGGATAGGCGCCCGGCGTGTCGATGAAGGTCAGCAGCGGCAACTTGAAGCGCTCGGCCAGCTTCATCAGGCGCAGGGCCTTGCGATAGCCTTCCGGTCGCGGCATGCCGAAATTGCGCCGGATCTTGGCCTTGGTGTCGCGGCCCTTCTGGTGACCGATGATGACCACGCTGCGGCCGTCGATGCGGCCGATGCCGCCGACGATCGCGGCGTCGTCGGCATAGGCGCGGTCACCGGCGAGCTCATGGAACTCCTCGCACATGACCTTGATGTAGTCGAGTGTGAACGGGCGGGCCGGGTGGCGTGCGATCTGCGCGATCTGCCAGGCACTGAGGTTGCGGAAGATCTCGGCCGTGCGTGTCTTGAGCTTGGCCTGCAGCTTGCCGATTTCGTCCTCGATGTTGAAGGCCTGGCCATGGCTGGCGTGGCGCAACTCCTGGATTCGGGCCTCCAGTTCGCCAATCGGTGCTTCGAATTCGAGGAAGTTCGGGTTCATTCAGCGATGTTTGAATCAGAAGAGGGCAAGTATAACGGGTCGGACGCCTGCGCAGTGCAGCCTGCCAAGGCGCCGGGAATGTCCCGGCAAGTCATTGGCCGTAAACGAATTCGGCATCGAGGACTCCGTCCAGCGCACCGACCGTGCGGGCCAGGGCCGGGCTCGCGCGCACGCGCCATTCCGGGCCGAGCTCGATTTCGCCGCGCCCGCTCTGGTTGCTGAAGGCGATCCTGACCGTGGTGCTGCCGCCGCGACAGGCTTCGAGAACTTCATAGAGGCGCGAGGCGAAGTCACTGCCGATGCCGTTGACCCGCACGCGCAGCACGCGCGCCTGGCGCTCGCAGGCCGATTCGATCGTCGCCACGCGTTGCGTGCGCAGCTGGTAGTTGCCGGAAAAATCGTCGATCGACAGCGAGCCCTCGAAGACGAGAATCGCGTCGCGGGTCAGCAGCGGCGCGAACTCGGTCCAGGACTCGCGGTAGAGGACGGCTTCGAAGCGGCCCGAATAGTCCTCGACCTGGACGAAAGCGCGCGACTCGCCCTGTTTGCGCAGGCTGACGACCGAACCGGCCAGGATGAAGGCCTGCTGGCTGCCGCCATAGCGGCCGCGCCCTTCCTGGGGCTTGTAGAGTCTGCCGAGTTCTCCGACCGGACAGGTCGTCACGCGCGCCAGCAGCTCGCGCCAGGCATCGGTCGGATGCCCGGAAAGATAGTGGCCGAGGGTGTCGCGCTCGCCGGCCAGGCGGCGTTCGGCGGGCCAGTCGTCGACTTCGACGAGCTCGAGCGGGGCGGCGGCCGGGCTGCTGCTGCCGAACATGTCGTTCTGTCCGGCCAGCGCGTCGCGGGCCAATTGCTCGGCCGCGCGCATCGCCTCCGGCAGCTGCGCGAACAGGCTCGCGCGGTTCTTCGCCAGCGCATCCATCGACCCGGACAGGATCAGCGCTTCGAGCGTGCGCTTGTTGATCTTCTGGGCATCGACGCGCACGCAGAAATCGCCGAGGTCGCGGAACGGGCCGCCGCGCTCGCGCGCCTGCACGACGTTGTCGATCGCGCCTTCGCCGACGCCCTTGATCGCGCCGAGGCCATAGCGGATCGTCTTCGAGGCGGTCGCCCGATCGGCTGGATCGAGGGCGTGGAACTTGTATCCGGAGCTGTTTATGTCGGGTGGCAGGACCTCGAGGCCGAGCGCGCGCGCCTCGCCGAGCAGGTTGACCACCTTGTCCGTGTTGTCCATGTCGGCCGACAGCACCGCGGCCATGAACTCGGCCGGATAATGGGTCTTGAGCCAGGCGGTCTGGTAGGACACCAGCGCATAGGCCGCCGCATGCGACTTGTTGAATCCGTAGCCGGCGAACTTCTCCATGGTGTCGAAGACCGCATCGGCCATGCGTTCGTCGACGCCGTTCTTCGCCGCGCCTTCGCGGAAGATGGCGCGGTGGCGGGCCATCTCCTCGACCTTCTTCTTGCCCATGGCCCGGCGCAGCAGGTCGGCACCGCCGAGCGAATAGCCGCCGACGATCTGGGCCATCTGCATGACCTGCTCCTGGTAGACCATGATGCCGTAGGTCTCGCGCAGGACCGGCTCGACGCGCTGGTCGGGGTATTCGATGGCCTCGCTGCCGTGCTTGCGTTTGCAATAGCTCGGAATCAGGTCCATCGGACCTGGTCGATAGAGTGCGCCGAGCGCGATCAGGTCCTCGAAGCGGTCCGGCTTGGCGTCCTTGAGCATGCCTTGCATGCCGCGCGATTCGAACTGGAACACGGCGATCGTCTGGGCGCGCTTGAACAGGGCGTACACGGCCTCGTCGTCGAGCGGCAGCTGGCTGATGTCGAGCGCAGCCTCGCCGGTCCTGGCACGACGCTCGTTGATCGCCTTGACCGTCCAGTCGATGATGGTCAGCGTGCGCAGGCCGAGGAAGTCGAACTTGACCAGACCGACCTTCTCGACATCGTCCTTGTCGAACTGGGTGACCACGCCGTCGCCGCCGGCTTCGCTGTAGAGCGGCGCGTAGTCGGTCAGCGGTCCCGGCGCGATGACGACGCCGCCGGCATGCTTGCCGGCGTTGCGGGTCAGGTCCTCGAGCTTGAGGGCGAGGTCGACGAGGTCGTGCACGGCGTCGTCGGTCTCGTAGAGTTCCCTGAACTCGGCGACCACGCGGTCCGGTTCCTTGCGCGATTTTTCGCTGCGGCCGAGGACGTCGCCGAGGCTCAGATCGAGCGGCCGCATCGGAATCAGCTTGGCGATGCGGTCGACCTGGCCATACGGCATGCCGAGCACGCGTCCGCTGTCGCGCAGCACGGCCTTGGCCGCCATCGTGCCGAAGGTGATGATCTGGCTGACATGGTCGCGCCCGTATTTCGCCGCCACGTACTCGATCACGCGGTCGCGCTTGTCCATGCAGAAGTCGATGTCGAAGTCCGGCATCGACACGCGTTCGGGATTGAGGAAGCGCTCGAACAGCAGGCCGTAGCGGAGCGGGTCGATGTCGGTGATGCCGAGCGCCCAGGCGACCACCGAGCCGGCACCCGAACCGCGTCCGGGACCGACCGGGATGTCGTGCTGCTTGGCCCAGTTGATGAAGTCGGCGACGATCAGGAAATAGCCCGGGAAGCCCATCTCGACGATGACGTCGACCTCGGTTTCGAGCCGGCGTGCATAGTCCTCGCGCGTGAAGCCCGCGGCCGGGGCCTGCCTGTCGAGGCGGCTGGCCAGGCCCTCGCGTGACTGCGTGCGGATCCACGAGTCCAGCGTATAGCCATCGGGAATCGGGAAGTCGGGCAGGAAGTAGGTGCCGAAGCTCAGCTCGAGGTTGCAGCGCTTGGCCAGTTCGACGCTGTTCTCGAGCGCCTGCGGCAGGTCAGCGAACAGCTCGCGCATCTGCGCCGGCGATTTCAGGTATTGCTCGGCCGAATACAGCTTCGGCCGCTTGGGGTCGGCCAGCACGCGGCCGTCGTGGATGCAGACGCGCGCCTCGTGCGCTTCGAAATCCTCGTGCTCGAGGAAGCGCACGTCGTTGCTGGCGATGACCGGGACGTCGAGCTCGACGGCCAGGGCCACCGCGGCCGATACGAAGGCCTCCTCGTCGGCGCGCTGGGTGCGCACCAGCTCGAGATAGAAGCGGTCGCCGAAATGGCGCTGCCATTCGCGCACGCTTTCGCGCGCGGCCTCGTCGCGGCCGCTGACCAGCATCCGGCCCGGTTCGCTGTCGCGACCGGCAAGCACGATCAGTCCGCGATTGGCCTCGATCAGCCAGGCGCTCTCGATCAGGGCGAAATCGCCATGCCGGCCATCCGCCCAGGCGCGCGACACGAGGCGCGACAGGTTGCGATAGCCTTCGAGATCCTGGCAGAGCAGGGTCAGCCGGTGCGGCTTGCTGCGCTCGAGCGGATCATCGATCCAGACGTCGCAACCGGCGATCGGCTTGATGCCGGCCTTCTCGGCGGCCGAGTAGAACTTGACCAGGGCGAACAGGTTGACCTGGTCGGTCAGCGCCACCGCCGGCATGCCGGCAGCCGCGCAGGCCGCCACGAGCTGATCGATGCGGATCGTCGAATCGACCAGCGAGTACTCGCTGTGGACGTGCAGATGGACAAAGTCCGCGGGCATGGCGGCAACGAACGTAGGGAACCGACAGGGTAGCGGGGCGGCCGGAGGCGGACAAGCTTGCGCACCCGGTGCAACTCTGCAACGAACCACCTGATGCCAAACGCCGGTGTCCCGGCCGATCACGCATCGGCCCGGCCTGGCTTCAGCTCATGTCCTCGAAACAACCGGGCACCGGTACCCGGACGCCATTGCCGAGACAGGCACGCACCGGGGCGAAACTGCGCCGGTGCTCGGGGCAGGGGCCAAGCTCGCCAAGCGCACGCACGTGAGCGGCAGTCGGATAGCCCTTGTGTCGCTCGAAGCCGTAGCCAGGGTAGCGCCGGTCGAGCTCGCGCATGAGCCGATCGCGCTCGGTCTTGGCCAGGATCGAAGCGGCGCTGATCGCCGGTTCGCTGGCATCGCCACGGACGATCGCGCGACCCGGGCAGGGCAGGTCGGGAGGCAGCCGGTTGCCGTCGATCAGGGCCAGGCTCGGCCCCAACCTCAGGCTGCGCAGCGCACGCGACATGCCGACCAGGGTGGCTGCGAGGATGTTCAGGCGATCGATCTCGTCAACCTCGACCGCGCAGACCGACCAGGCCAAGGCGCGCGAGCGAATCCGTATCGCGAGCTGTTCGCGCCGCTCCGCATCGAGGACCTTGGAGTCGGCCAGGCCCTGGATCGGACGCGCCGCATCGAGAATCACCGCAGCGACGACGACCGGGCCGGCCAGCGGACCGCGTCCGGCTTCATCGACGCCGGCGATACGCACGCAGCGGCTGCCCTCGTCGGTTTCGGGGAACAGCGAATCACTCCTCATCACGCAGGTCCTTGAGCGTGTTGAACAGGTAGTTGTGATACGAGGCGAGCATGCCGGAATCCTTGCAGGTCAGGTAGCGACCGGCGCAGCGTTCGCGCAGCAGGGTATTGGCCTGGTAAAAGGCGTCTTTCGGCACTCCGGCCGCATCGAGCAGCAGGGAGCCCAGGTAGACGATGTCGAGGGCGTCGTAGTGGCGCATCCTGGCCATCGGGAAGCTGGTCTTGAGCATGAAGTAGGTGACCCGGCTCGCGTTCGGGCCCGCCGCCTTCGGCACCGTTTTCGGTATCGCGTGCATGGCGCCGTCGAAGGAAGGCTGGTGGTCGCCGAAATGCATCAGCACGGTTTCGCGGCCACTCGACCAGAGCATCGATTCGAGTTCGTCCAGCATCCGGCTCGAGAGTGCGGCACGTTGCAGATAGTTACCGAGGTTGAGGTTGAGCCAGCGATCGAGGTCCGGCGGCTTGAACCTGCCGCTGAACAGCGGTTTGTCGAACGGTGCCGGCAATTCCTCAAGCGGCGTCATGTGCGGACCGTGCTGGTGCAGGGTCAGGGTGAACACGAACAGCGGCTGGTCCGGATGCGCCTCGGTCTCGTCGGAGTAGATCTGGCGCAGGACCCGCAGCAGGTCGGCGTCGGTGCTGTCCCAGCCGAGGCCGAGGTCGGTACCGTCGTAGAACATGTCGAAACCGTAGTTGGCATAGGCGTTGCGCGCGTTGAGGAATTCACCGCTGTGGGAATACACGGCGATCGCGCGATAGCCGGCCGCCTTGAACGCGCGCGGCAGGGTATGCACGACGCGTGGGGCAAGGCTGTACGGCGCGTACAGTCCGGCATTGCCGAACAGGACATCGGCGAGACCGGTTTCGAGGGCGAACTCGCTGGTCCAGGTACCGCCACCGAAGGTATGCACGACGAGGGGTCCGCTCGCGCGCGTGCGTGCGTCGGGCGTAAACATCGACAGCTTGCACTGCGGAATCGTGCAGACATCGAGCATGCGCGGATCGAAGGTGCTTTCCTCGAGTATGGCGACCACGTCGGGTCGATGCTGGGGCGCCTTCAGCGGTGCATCGAGCTTCCAGCTGATCGTCGTGTCGACCTTCGGAGGCGTCGTCGGGATCCGCACTTCGGTATCGCTGAAGGAGGCGAGGAAGGCGGTCAGGTAGCTGCGGTCGGTGATGGTCGCCCACATCGGCTTGTTGAATGCACCGCTGAATGGCCCCCGCGGGGACAGGCACGCGGCGAGAACGGCGGTCGCACCGAGCACGCCGATGGCGCGGATCAGTCGGGCGCGCCCGTGCCGCAGTTGCCATGTCGGCGGCACCGGATCCCAGCGCCAGGCCGGCACCAGCAGCAACGGCACCAGGACCAGGGTGACCACGACGAAGGCGAGCAGCACCGGATAGCGGCCGAGCCACTCGAGCGATTGCGTATTGATGTAGTACTCGAGGTCCGGTGCCAGCACCGGAGTCAGCAGGAACTCGAGCTTGAACATGCTGGCCGTGGCCAGGGTGCCGACGAGCACGGCGACCAGGAGCAGCGCGAACGAGGTCCGCGCGGTGGCGAACAGCAGCACAAGGGTGCCGGCACAGACCACGGCCAGGGCGAATTCCTTTTCCAGATCGAGCTTTTCGGCCAACGGGACGCAAGCCAGCATGGCGAGGAAGGCGAGCAAGGCGAAGGCGCGCAGGAGGCTGCGTCGTCTCGCGTTCCGCGCGGAAGGCTTCCGCGCAACGGGTGCGGCCGGGTTCGGGCTGTCAGAGGGTTCGATGACCGGATCCGGTCGCATCGTGTTTCCTGCCTGAAAGCGAAATCGTGGGCGCACGGGACCCGGCCGTCAACATGTCTCGACGTCCGCGCCTATGCATCGATCACCGCGGCCGCAGCATCGGCATCGGGGTCGCCCCGCAAGCGCTCATGCAGGCGACGGTACTCGGCCAGCAGGTCGGCATCGATGCGGCGCTCGAGCAAGGGGCCGCGCAGCGCGGCGGCCAGTGCTTCGGGCGTGCAGTCATCCTGCATCAGTTCGGGAACCAGGTCGCGCCCGGCCAGATGGTTCGGCAGCGAGTAACGGTCGACCTTGAGCAGGCCGAGACCCATGACGATCCAGTAGGTCAGCCGGGCAATGCGGTAGGCGACCACCATCGGGCGCTTGGCCAGCATGGCTTCGAGCGCGGCCGTGCCCGAGGCCAGCAGGATCGCATCGGCGGCGATCATCGCGGTGTGGGATTGGCCATCCAGGACGAGAATGGGGAATGGGGAATCGGGAATGGTCAGAACGCCCCTCGCTGGAGCCTTGCTTTCAACCATTCCCCATTCTCCATTCCCGATTCCCGCCTTCGCCAGCGCGCTGGCGAAAGCATCCCGACAGGCCGCATTGGCCATTGGCACGACGACGTGGAGATTCGGGACCTGGGTGGCGAGGATGCGGGCGGCGCCGATGAAATCGGCGCCGAGCCGGGCTATTTCACCGAGCCGGCTACCGGGCAGCATGGCCAGCACCGGCGCGTCGGCGGCCAGGCCCAGCGCCGCCCGCGCGGCGGCCTGGTCGGGCTCCATGGCGAACGCATCGGCCAGCGGGTGGCCGACAAAGCGCGCGTCGACGCCATGGCGGGCATAGACTGGCGGTTCCATCGGGAACAGGCAGAGCACGCGGTCGGCGCTCTCGCCGATCCGCTCCGCGCGCTTTTCGCGCCAGGCCCAGATCGACGGGCTGACGTAGTGGATCGTGCGGATCCCGGCCCGCTTGAGCGAGCGTTCGAGGGCGAGGTTGAAGTCCGGCGCATCGATGCCGATGAAGGCGTCCGGCCGCAGCGCCAGCGTGCGCCGACGCACCTCACGGCGAATCCGCAGCAAGCCAGGAAGGTGGCGCAGCACTTCGGCGAGGCCCATCACGGCCAGGCGTTCGGCCGGAAACCACGCCTCGAGACCCGCAGCAACCATCTTCGGCCCGCCGATGCCGGCGAAGCGCGCATCCGGGAAGCGAGATCGCAAGGAATCGATCAGACCCGCGCCGAGCAGGTCGCCCGAGGCTTCGCCGGCGACAAGCACGAACAGCGGGGATTGGGCGTGAGGCCGGGAATGGGGAATGGGGAATGGGGAATCGGTCATGATGTCGTGCGATTCCGTGGGACAGCGCGATTATTCCCCGTAAACACCAATGCTCGCCCCTGTGGATTACGCGCAGAACCGGCGATTTCCACAACTAACTCAATATCGGTAGGCGGGCAATGCCAAACCCATTCCCCATTCTCCATTCCCCATTCCCGGCTCTCAGCGCACCAACGAGCGCTGCGAGCGCTCGATGAAATCGAGCATCAGCTTGACGTCGGGAGCGCCTTCGGCGGCGCGTGCGAGTTCGCTGCGCGCTTCGGACAGCGGCAGTCCGGAGTTGTACAGGGTTCGGTAGGCGCGCTTGATCGACATGATCCTTTCGGACGAATAGCCGCGGCGACGCAGGCCCTCGGAGTTGATGCCCTTGGGTTCGGCGAAGCTGCCGGCAACGGTGACGTAGGGTGGTACGTCGCGGTTGATGATCGCGCCCATGGCCGTGAAGGCGTGCGCGCCGACCTGGCAGAACTGGTGGACCAGGGTGAAGCCGCCGAGGATGACCCAGTCGTCGACGGTCACATGGCCGGCCAGCGACGAGGCGTTGGAGAAGATTGCGTTGTTGCCGACCACGCAATCATGGGCGATGTGCACATAGGCCATCAGCCAGTTGTCGTTGCCGATGCGGGTCACCCCGCTGCCTTCTTCGGTGCCGCGATTGAAGGTGACGAATTCGCGGATCATGTTGCGGTCGCCGATCTCCAGGCGCGACTGCTCACCGTGGAACTTCTTGTCCTGCGGCGCCGCGCCGAGTGAGGCGAACTGCCAGATCCGGTTGTCGCGGCCGATCCGGGTCGGTCCTTCGATGACCACGTGCGGCCCGATTGTCGTACCGTCCCCGATTTCAACGTCCTGACCTATGATGCTGAACGCGCCGATGCTGACATTGCTGCCGATTTTCGCGCTCGGATCGATCAGGGCTGAGGGATGGATCATCCTTCCCTCCGTTCGGCGCAGAGCAGTTCGGCCTCGGCGACCACTTCGTTGTCGACCTTGGCCTGGCCGACGAACAGGCCCATGCGGCGCAGGGTGCGCTTCTGCTCGACTTCGAGCACGAGCTGGTCGCCCGGCACGACGATGCGGCTGAAGCGCGCCTTGTCGATCTTGACCAGGTAGAACAGGGCCGGCTGGTTCGGGTCGTCGCTGGCCGAGAGCTGCACCAGCGCGCCGGAAGCCTGGGCCAGGGCCTCGATCACGAGCACGCCGGGCATGACCGGATGGCCCGGGAAATGGCCCTGGAAGAACGGCTCGTTGAAGGTCACGTTCTTGATCGCGGTCAGGCGCTTGCCGGGTTCCCAGGAAAGCACGCGATCGATCAGCAGGAACGGGAACCGGTGCGGCAGCAACTGGGTGATGCGGCGCACGTCGATCGGGCCATGCGCGGGCGTTGGATTCGTTTCATTCATGCGGATGTCCCTTGTTCTTGTCTGCAACGTGTCGTGCCAGCTGGTCGAGGTGCTTGAAGCGCGCGGCATTGCGTCGCCAGAGCCGACTTTCCTGGATGGGGGTTCCGGACGAGTATTCGCCGGGTTCGCGGATCGAATGGGTGACCAGACTCATCGCCGTGATCGTCACGCGGTCGGCGATCGTCAAATGGCCAATTATGCCAGCACCGCCGCCGATCAGGCAGTAGCGGCCGATCTTCGAGCTGCCGGCAATGGCTGCGCAGCCGGCAATCGCGGTGTGCGCGCCGATGCGCACGTTGTGTGCGATCTGGATCTGGTTGTCGAGGCGGACATCCTCCTCGAGTACCGTATCCTCGAGTGCGCCGCGGTCGATGGTCGTATTCGCGCCGATCTCGCAATCGTCGCCGATGCTGACGCCACCCAGCTGCGGGACCTTGATCCAGTGGTCGCGGTCGAAGGCGAGTCCGAATCCGTCCGCTCCGATCACGGCCCCGGCGTGCACGATCACGCGCCGGCCCAGTCGGACCCGGTCGACCAGCACGACCCGGGCCGACAGCCGCGATTGCGCGCCGACCCGGCATTCCGGACCGATACAGCATTGCGGGCCGATGACCGCGCCATCCTCGATCACGGCACCCTCTTCGACCACACAGAGCGGGCCGATCGAAGCCGCTGCCGAAACATGGGCCGATTCGGCGACAACGGCGCTTGAATGGATGCCTGCAGCAGGCGCCGACCGGGATTCGAACAGCGACGCGACCCGGGCAAAAGCGACATACGGCTCGTCGGCGACCAGCGCCGGTGTCTTCCGGCCGTCGATTTCGCCGGCGTCCTGGGGACCGACGATCACCGCGCCGGCGGCGGTCGTGGCCAGCTGCGAACGGTAGCGGGGATTGGCCAGGAATCCGAGCTGGTCGGGGCCAGCCGAGGCCAGCGTCGAGACGCCGCGGATCTGCCTCGAGGCATCCCCCTTCAATTCGAGCCCGAAGCGTTCGGCGATTTCACCGAGTGAATACATGCGCGCTTGCAGGCTCATGGGGTGCCGCCCCTCGATGCATGTTCGCGCCGGAGCCTTTCGAGGACCTGGTCGGTCACGTCGATGCGCGGGCTCGCATAGACCACCGGGCTCGGCACGATCAGGTCGATGCCCTGTTCGCGGGCGAATTCGATCACGGCGTTGTTGATTTCGCGCCAGCTGCGGTCGAGTTCCTGATCGCTGCGGGTTTTCAGCTCGCTGCGCAGGTTCTCGCGATTGCGCTTGATCGAACGGTCCAGCGCATCGATCTCGCGACGCAGGCTTTCCGCATCGGCCCGACTCATGCTCGCGCTATCTCGCTCGTAGCGCGAGCGCAACGCGGCCAGGCGTGTCTCGTCGGCATTCAGGGCGGCGTCTCGCGGCGCGAATTCGCGTTCGAGCTTCTGCCTGCCGGTGATCACCTGGGGGGCATTGTCGATCAAGCGCTTCATGTCGACGTAACCGATGCGCATGGCTGGCGACTGCGCGCCGGCGGAGGATGCCAGGCCGAGCACGAGCGTCATCAGCAATGCGCCCGACAGCGTGGTTCCGCTTGCGCAGATGGAGCGTTTCACCTTAATCGGCCCATCCGGCGGCTCGTCCCGGGGGAGCCGCCCGATCCGGCCCCGCAATTGCCGTCAATGCTGCCCCGGCCGAGGCGCCCGGTCTGTGCGCTGGGCCCAGTCCTGCACATTTCGGCGGGACTTGCGGAGCCCAGAAAAAGTGAAGCCGTGAAACAGCCAAGCGAGTTCTCCCGATCTCGTTTCGACGCCCCGACCGCCGCTTGCCCAGACTAGAACTGAGGACCGAAGGTGAACTGGATGGATTCCGTTTCGTCTCCGGGCTTCTTGCGCAAGGGCTTCGAGAAACTGATGATGATCGGACCGATCGGCGCGCGCCACTGGAACGAAAGGCCGGTCGACGCGCGCAGCTCTTTTGCGCTCCAGGCGTTGTAGTCCTTGAACACGTTGCCGACATCGACGAACCAGGACAGACGCGTGGTGGTGTCGTTTTCCTTGACGAAGGGTGTCGGGAAGATGATCTCGGCCGTCGCGACGGTCTTGAATGCCCCGCCGAGCGGCTGGCGGAATCCGCCGGTGAAATCGACCGGGCCGAGGGTATTGTCGCGGAAGCCGCGGACGTCGGAGCTGCCGCCGGCAAAGAAGTTCTCGAAGAACGGCAGGCCGCGGGCACCGTATTCGGTGACAACGGGCGGATCCTGGCCATTGTCGACGCCGGTGCGATAGACGCCCTTGTAGCTGCCGCCATAGCCGAGCGACGCGCTGCCGAAGAAGGTCAGCTTGTCGGTGATCGGAATGTACTGCGAATACAGGTATCTGAACTTGAAGTACTCGACGGTGGAGCCGGGCAGGGTCGTTTCGAAGGAAACGGTCTGCAGCGAGCCGCGGGTCGGGTTGTAGAACTTGTTGCGGGTGTCATGGGCCCAGGAAAACTCGAGGCTGCCCGTGTGGAAGGTGTTGTGGTTGAGCGCGCGCAGGTAATCGATGAATACCTGCGGGGTCGTGCCGTTGAAGGTCCGGATGGTGGTCTTGCTCAGCCCGATCCGGGTATTCAGCGTATCGCTCTCGGTCAGCGGAAGGCCGACGTAGGTGCTGAAATTATCCGAATTGGTCAGGTAGTTGGCGATGTTGGCCTGGCCGGAATCGAGCTCGCGATGACTGATGTCGTAGCCGAGGCCGATGCTGTCGTCGGTCAGGTACGGCTCGAAGTAGGAAATGCTGTAGGTCTTCAGGTACGAGCTGCGCTGCAGGGTCAGGCCGACGCGGTCGCCGGTTCCGAAGAAGTTGTTCTGCTGCAGGGCGATGCTGGTGATCAGGCCCTGCACCTGCGAGTAGCCGACACCGAATGTGAAGCTGCCTGACGGCTGTTCCTCGATCGTCACGGCGACGTCGACCTGATCTTCCTGGCCCGGCACGCGCGGCGTGTCGATGGTCACGGTCTTGAAATAGCCGAGGCGCTGCAGGCGGATCTTGGAGCGGTCGATCGCGGCCTGCGAGTACCAGGCACCCTCGAGCTGGCGCATTTCGCGACGCAGCACCTGGTCCTCGGTATGCAGGTTGCCCTTGAAGGTGATCCGGCGCACGTACACGCGCTGGCCGGGCACCACCTGGAAGTTGAGCGAGACTTCGCGCTTCTCGCGGTCGATCTCGGGAATCGGATTGACCTCGGCGAAGGCGTAGCCGATGTTGGACAGCGCCGAGGTGATCGCATCGGCCGACTGTTCGACCTTGCGCCGCGAGAAGATTTCGCCCGACTTGATCTGCAGCAGTTTGCGCAGGTCTTCGTCCTTGAGGATGAGGTCGCCGGTCAGCTTGATGTCGGTGACCGAGTAGACCTCGCCTTCCTTGATGTTGGCGACCACGTACATCTTGCGCTTGTCGGGGCTCATCGAGACCTGGGTGGAATCGACGCTGAAGTCCACGTAGCCGCGATCGAGGTAGAACGAGGAAAGGCGCTCGAGGTCGCCGGACATCTTCTCGCGCGAGTACTGGTCGTCCTTGGAGTACCAGGAGGTCCAGTTGGTCGTGTCGGACTGGAAATCCTCGAGGATCTTCTTGGTCTTGAAGGTTTCGTTGCCGACGATGTTCAGGTGGCTGATCTTGGCCGGCTTGCCCTCGGCGATGTTGATCGCCACTTCGACACGGTTGCGGTCGAGGTTGACCACGGAGGTCTTGACCGAAACGTTGTACTTGCCGCGGTTGTAGTACTGACGGGTCAGCTCCTGCTGCACCGAATCGAGCTTGAGTCGATTGAAGGTTTCGCCCTCGGCCAGGCCGATGCCCTTGAGGCCATTGCGCAGGTCCTCGTCCTTGAGATCCTTGTTGCCGCGGATCGCGATCTTCGAAATCGAGGGGCGCTCGACGATCGTGACGACCAGGATATCGCCCTGGCGGCTCAGCGAGACGTCATTGAAGAAGCCGGTCTTGTAGAGCGCGCGGATGGCCTGTTCGGCGCGGTCCGGGGTCAGCACGTCGCCCTTCTCGACCGGCAGGTAGGTGAACACCGTACCCGGCGCGATGCGCGACAAGCCGTCGATGCGAATGTCCGACACGGTGAATGTGTCGAAGGCGAAGGCGTTCTGGGTGCTTAGCCAGGCAAGCAAGAGCAGGGCGGCGATACGTTTCATCGTCACTTCCATTGAGACAGGGTCGGCTTGCGGTGAGGGCACACCGCATCCGTTGTTATTGGGCAGAACCGGCTCAGGTGAAGAGCCGAAGAATATCGTTGTAGAACGCGAGCCCCATCAGGGCCACCAACATCATCAGGCCGGCATATTGGCCGAAAATCTGGGTGCGTTCACTCACCGGACTGCCTTTGACCAGTTCGATAAGGTAATACAGCAGGTGGCCGCCGTCCAAGATCGGGATCGGCAGCAGGTTGATAATCGCCAGCGACAGGGAAATGATGGCGAGGAAATTGAGGAACCAGGGCAGGCCCAGTTGCGCCGATCCGTTGGCGAAGCGGGCTATGGTGATCGGTCCGGACAGGTTTTCAAGGCTGGCCCGGCCGACCACCAGCATCTTGAGCATGCCGAGCGAGCTCTTGGTCACGTCCCAGGTCTTGGCGAAGGCCTGCGGAATGGCGGCCAGCGGGCCGTACTGCTGCAGGGCGTCGTGGGCATCGGTGCTGCCGATGCCGATCACGTAGCGCTTCTTGCCGTCGGCGCCGGCGGTCTCGGTGGCGGCCAGGCGAATGTCGCGCTGCTCGTCACCGCGCCGGATGACCAGGGAAAGCTCGGGATCCTTCGCCGCTTCCTCGGGAACGATCGTTTCGATGTCGGCAAAGCTCGCGATGTCGCGGCCGTTGATGCGCAGGATGCGGTCGCCGACCTCGAGCCCGGCCGCCTTGGCCGGCATGCCGTCGCCGACGCGGCCGATTACCGGCTCGCGATCGCGCGGCTGCAGGCGCAGGCCGATCGCATCGAACAGCTGGTCCTCGCCGACGCTGCCTGGCATGGCGCTGAAGGCCAGCGTGCGCGTCGCCATGGCCCCGTCGGCCGTGGTCACGCCGACCACGGCGTCGAAGCGACCGACCGCATCCTCGCCGAGTTTCTGCAGGGCATCGCTCCAGGAATCCACGGCCGCGCCGTCGATCGAGGTGATGCGGTCGCCGGCCCGCATGCCGGCTTCGGCGGCGACACCGGTCGGTGTGTCGACGATCGGCAGGTAATCGGGCTTGCCGACGACGAACATCAGCCAGAACGCAAATACGGTGAAGATCAGGTTGAAGGCCGGGCCGGCCGCGGCGATCGCCATGCGCTGGCCGACCGGCTTGCGGTTGTGCGCCTGGTCCAGTTCCTCGGGCGCAACCTCGCCCTCGCGCTCGTCGAGCATCTTGACGTAGCCGCCGAGCGGAATCGCGGCGACGGCGAATTCGGTACCGCGCCGGTCACGGCGCATCCACAACGGTTTGCCGAAGCCGACCGAGAAACGCAGCACCTTGACCCCACACAGCCGGGCCACGATGAAATGGCCGAACTCGTGGAAGGTAACCAGCAGACCGAGGGTGACGATCAGCCACCACACGGAACCAAAAAACTCGTTCATCCAGACATCTCTCGCGTTGCTTCGGTCGGCGCCGCGGCCGTTCGCGGGCCGGCCAGGCGCGGTCGCGGCGTGAAAATCAGGCCGCCAGGGCCGCAATGATACGTTGTGCTTCCCTTCGCGCGGTTAAATCACTGTCAAGCAGGCCTGGCAGATCCTGCACGACGCCGGCCGGCAGCCGGTCCAGGCAGTCTGCGATGACCCGGTCGATGGCGAGAAAAGGCAGTGCTCCGGCAAGGAACGCCGCTACCGCCTCTTCGTTGGCCGCATTCAGGGTAATCGGCGCGGTGCCGCCGGCAGCCATGGCCTGGTAGGCCAGGTCCAGGCAACGAAAGGTCGCGCGGTCTGCAGGCTCGAAATCGAGCCGGGCGATATCGACCAGGTTCAGGGCGGCGACGCCGGCCTCGATGCGCTCGGGCCAGGCCAGGGCGTGGGCGATCGCGGTGCGCATGTCGGGATTGCCGAGCTGGGCCAGCACCGAGCCGTCCACGTATTCGACCATCGAGTGGATGATGCTCTGCGCATGCACGACGACGTCGATGTCGGCGGCTGCCGCGCCGAACAGCAGGTGCGCCTCGATGACTTCGAGGCCCTTGTTCATGAGGGTTGCCGAATCGACCGAGATCTTGCGCCCCATGCTCCAGTTCGGGTGGGCACAGGCCATGTCCGGGGTGACATCGGCCAGTTCGGCGCGCGTGCGCCCGCGGAACGGTCCGCCGGATGCGGTCAGGACGATGCGGCGCACGCCGACCCTGGCCAGGTCCGGGCGCCCGCCCGGCAGGCACTGGAAGACGGCGTTGTGCTCGGAATCCAGCGGCAGCAGGTCGCCACCGCCTTCGGCCAGCGCCGCTTTCAGGAGCGGGCCGGCCATGACCACAGATTCCTTGTTGGCCAGCAGCAGGCGCTTGCCGGCCCGGGCCGCGGCCAGGGTCGATTCGAGCCCGGCGGCACCGACGATCGCGGCAACCACGCAATCCGCATGGGCGCCGCCTGCCGCCTCGATCAGGCCCTGCGGACCGGCCATGACGCGCGAGTCGACCCCGGACTCGCGCAAGCGCCGGGTCAGCTCGTCCACGCCGGCCGGATCGGCGATAACTGCGAATTCGGGATTGAACCGCCGGCACAGTTCGGCCAGGCCGGCGACATTGCGATGGGCGCTGAGGGCGGTGATGCGGAAGCGGTCGGGATGGCGGGCGACGACGTCGAGGGTGCTCGCGCCGATCGAGCCGGTCGCGCCGAGCAGCGCAATGCGCATCATGACGGGAAAAACAGGTCGATCACGGTCTTGCCGGCGGCAAACACCGGCATCGCCGCGAAGACACCGTCGAGACGGTCGAGCAGGCCACCGTGGCCGGGAAACAGCGCGCCGGAATCCTTGACGTTGGCCTGGCGCTTCATGAGGCTCTCGAACAGGTCGCCGATGACCGAATAGACCACGCAGAGCAGGCCGAGCGCGATCAGCAGGGCCAGCGCCCATTCACGTTCACCGAGCCACCAGCCGCCAATCGCGGCGACCAGCCCGCTGCCGGCCAGGGCACCCCAGACTCCCTCGAGCGTCTTGCCGGGGCTGATCCGCGGGGCCAGCTTGTTGCGGCCGAAGCGGCTGCCGGCAAAGTAGGCGAAGCTGTCGGCGACCCAGACCAGGAGCAGGGCGAACAGGGTCCACAGCGGGCCGAGCTGCGGATGCTCGTGGATCTCGACCAGGGCGGCCCAGGCCGGCACCAGGGCCAGGGTGCCGGCGGCCAGCTTGAGCAGGCGGTTGCCGCGGGTCGGCGAGGCCGCGAACGAGAAATGGCGCATCCAGAGCAGGCTCAGCAGCCACCAGAGCAGGCCGGCGGTGATCGCGACCCACCAGGTCGATTCGCCGCGCACGCTCCAGAGGCCGGCGATGAGCAGCGCATTGGCCGCCACTGCGAGCAGGCGCGTCACCAGCAGCGGCATGCCGATCAGGCGGGTCCACTCCCAGTACGCCAGCAGCCAGACCACGGCGAGCAGCCCGGCAAACAGCGGACCGGACGCAAGCAGGATGAATGAGACCGCGATGACTGCGAGGATCAGACCGGTCAAGATGCGTTGTTTCATGCGGGTCCCTGGTTCGAAACGGCCGCGACCTGGGCAGAAGTCCGCCCGAAACGCCGTTCGCGGCGGGCAAACTCCGCAATCGCGTCATCGAGCACGCCGGCATCGACATCGGGCCACAGCGTATCGATGAAAACCAGTTCCGCATAGGCCAGCTGCCAGAGCAGGAAGTTGCTGATGCGCAATTCGCCGCCGGTGCGGATGAACAGGTCGACCGGCGGCTGGCCGGCCAGGGCGAAGAACGGGGCGAGGCTGTCCTCGGTGATGCCATCCGCCGGCAATTCGCCGCGCAGCATCGCCGCAGCGGCCCGGTTCGCCGCCTGGGCGATGTCCCAGCGGCCACCGTAGTTGACCGCGACATTGGCGAACAGCGCGCGATTTGCCCGGGTCTTGTCCATGGCCTTGTGCATGCGTTCGCGCAGTTCCGGGGAAAACGCGCCCAGATCACCGATGAATTCGATGCGCACGCCGTGACCGTGCAGTTCGTCCACCTCGCGGTCTAGCGCCTTGAGGAAAAGCTGCATCAGCGCACCGACTTCATCCTCGGGCCGCTTCCAGTTCTCGCTCGAGAAGGCGAACAGGGTCAGCGCCTCGATGCCGTGCCGCAGGCAGTATTCGACGGTCGCGCGCAAGGCCTTCTGGCCTTCGCGGTGGCCGAAGCTGCGCGGCCGCCGGCGCTGCTGCGCCCAGCGCCCGTTGCCGTCCATGACGATGGCGACATGGCGCGGAGCGCGCGGCGGATTGGCGCTCTCTGGAGTCGGATTCATGTCGGGACGCAAGCGAGTCGACGGCCTAGGAGTCTGTCGGACTTGAGAGGTCGAGGCGAAAATTCTGCTGCGTGTGGGCAGATTTCCGACGATTCGCAGGCCCATAGTGGTTCCATGGGCCAAGAAGCGGCGGAAATATAGACTGTGCAGACGGATTTGCAGCCCGTTCGATTCAAGTCCGACAAACTCCTAAATCGCCATCAATTCCTCTTCCTTGGCCTTGACCACGCCGTCGACCTCCTTGACGAAGCGATCGGTCAGCTTCTGGATGTCGTCCTCGCCGCGGCGCTCCTCGTCCTCGCTGATCTGCTTGTCCTTGAGCAGTTCCTTGACGTGATGGATCGCATCGCGGCGGATGTTGCGGATCGCCACCTTGGCGTTTTCGCCTTCACCGGAGACCTGCTTGGACAATTCCTTGCGACGCTGTTCGGTCAGCGCCGGCAGGTTGATGCGGATGACCTGTCCGACCGTGGTCGGGGTCAGGCCGAGGTTGGAGCCGAGGATGGCCTTTTCGACAACGGCCACCATGGTCTTCTCGAACGGCGTGATGGTCAGCGAACGCGCATCGGCAACGGCGATGCTGGCGACCTGGGGCAGGGGTACGTCGGATCCGTAGTAGGGAACCAGCAGCTGGTCGACCAGGGCCACGCTGGCGCGGCCGGTGCGCAGGTGGGTGAGATCCTGGCGCAGGGATTCGACGCTCTTGGTCATACGCGTCTGTGCATCTTTCTTGATGGCTTCGAGCATGGTGCGGTCACCCGTTGTGCATTGCTGTCGGCCGCGAAGTATAGCAGTGGCGTGGACCTGCCCAGAACAGCAGTCGAGCCTGTATGGCCGAGGTTTGATCGCGTATCGCCGCGCGCGTGCAGAGGTGGACGGGAATGAGGCGGGGGCGGCCGCTCGAGGGCTTCGAAGGCCGGCAAGATTCCGCGCTGGCCCGGCTCGGCGAGCGGAGCCGGCAGGTCGGGCTCAGGCCGGGCCGCCGACCAGGGTGCCGATCTGCTCGCCCTGCATGATCCGCATCAGGTCGCCCTCGCGCGACATGTTGTAGATGCGCAGCGGGATGCGGTGGTCGCGACAGAGCGCGATCGCGCTGGTGTCCATGACCTGCAGGTTGCGCTGGATCACGTCATCGTAGCTCAGCGTTTCGTAGCGCGTCGCGTTCGGGTCCCGCGACGGATCGGCCGAATACACGCCATCGACCTTGGTTGCCTTGAGCAGCAGGTCGGCGCCGATTTCGATGGCGCGCAGGGCCGCGGCCGAATCGGTCGTGAAGAACGGGTTGCCGGTGCCCGCGGCGAACAGGACCACGCGGTCCTTCTCGAGGTGGCGGATCGCGCGGCGACGGATGAAATCCTCGCAGACCTCGTTGATCTTGATCGCGCTCATGGTGCGCGCGGTGCCGCCGGCGCGTTCGATCGCATCCTGCATGGCCAGCGCGTTCATGACCGTGGCCAGCATGCCCATGTGGTCGCCGGTGACCCGGTCCATGCCCGAGGCGGCCAGGCCGGCGCCGCGGAAAATGTTGCCGCCGCCGATGACCACGCCGACCTGGACGCCGGCATTGCGCACGTCGATGATCTCGCGGGCCAGGCGGCCGATGACCTTGGGGTCGATGCCGTAGTCCGATTCGCCCATGAGGGCTTCGCCGGAGAGCTTCAGGAGGATGCGTTTGTAGATGATCGCAGGCATGCGGCGCTCCGGCAGGGTGGCAAAACGAACCTATTGTAAGGAACTGCGGAGCTGGCGCCACGCATTGCGACACTGCGCCGTCCGTGCGGCGCGCCGATCGTGGCCGTCCGGGCCGGTCCGGTGTGCGCCGGACCGCCAGGGACGGAATTCGCCCGGCGCCGGCCGCAGCGCCGTCATTGCGTTTTCGCCAGCTGCGCCTTGCGTTCGAATCGCACGCGGCCATCGCCGCCGCCCAGGGTCACCGAGGCGATGCTGCCGTCACCCGCCTGGCCGAACTGGACAGCGGTATCGCCGCCGCGGCCGTCACCGCTGTGCCAGCGGAACGCGTCGTACTGCCAGTGCGACAGCGGACCGGCATTTTCCGGCAGCGGACCGAAGTGCATGGACAGGACGCCGTCCGTTACGGCCACCTCGACGTCGCCGAAGGCTGGATGAGCGTAGCTGCCGGCATAGTCGGCCAGGGCGTGGGAGGGACGGGTTCCGCTGACGCGTTTGGCATCAGCCTCGGTTTCGAGCTTCTTCTGTTCGGCCTTGCCCTCGGCGTAGAGTTCGAGCAGTTCGGCGCTCCAGTCGCGGGCTGGCGCGCCGGTGTAAAGGTCCATGACCTTCCACAACAGGGCGTGGCGCAATTCGACATGATCGGCGTTGCCGAACACATAGACGCCGAGCTTCGCGTCGGGCATCAGGCCGATGATCGAGGTGCGACCGTCGATACTGCCGGTGTGCATGGCCACGAAGTGCCCACGATAGTCCTGCTCGAACCAGCCAAGTCCGTAGCTGATCCAGTGCGGCCGGGTCAGTTTCGCGGTCGGATAGAACTGCTCCTCGGGAACCAGCGCCTGCGGCCGGAACAGTTCGTGGAAATTCTTCTCGCTGACCAGGCGCTTGCCGCCGACCTGGCCATCGTCGAGCAGGAACCCGAGCCAGAGCGCCATGTCGTGCGCACTCGACCAGGCCGCGCCGGCGGCCGGAACACCGTCGACCGAGCCGTCCCTGACGCGCACGAGCTTGCCTTCGATCTCGAAATAGGGCGCCGAGACGTTGTCGCTGCCCCGGGCCTTCATGCTGGCGTAGGTTGCGCTCGACTCGTTCATGCCGAGCGGAGCCATGATCCGGGTCTCGACGAATCGGTCCCAGGGCATTCCGGAGGCCTTGGCAACGAGTTCGCCGGCCAGCTGGTACATGACGTTGGCGTAGCTGAAACTCGAATACGGCGGGTAGGCAGGTGTCAGCTCGCGAACGCGCTCGAGGATCTGTCGCGAATCGAGGTCGCCGCGCAGCCAGAGCAGATCGGCCTCGGGCCCCAGACCGGCATTGTGACGCAGGGTGTCACGCACCGTGATCGTCCGGCTGAAGGCCGGGTCGGGCATCTCGAACCACGGCAGCACCTTCTGTACCGGCTCATCCCAGGCCAGCTTGCCCTCGTCGACCAGCATGGCCACGGCCAGGGCGGTCATCGCCTTGGTCGTCGACATCATGCCGAACCGGGTATGCGCGTCGACGCGCTCCGGGCGACCCAGTTCGCGCACGCCGAAGCCCTTCACATAGACTGCCTGGCCGTCCTTGACGATGGCGATCGAAAGGCCGGGAAGCTTCCAGTCGGCCATGGCCTTTTCGATATAGGCATCGAGTGCGGCGGTCTGGTCGCCCGACGGGGCCGCGGTATCCTGGGCCTGGGAGGTCTCCAGCCACGAACACGAAAGCAACAGGCAGGAAGCCAGCAAGAATTCACGCATAAGTAACTCCCCAAGGGTGCCGGGTCGATACTAGCATCGCCTCCGCCGGCTGGAGTTTGCGCGGCCCGGAAACAGGAAAGCCGCAGATGACTGCGGCTTTCCGGGGACTTGCATGATGTAGCGGATCAGGCCAGACCGGCCTGCTTCATCACTTCGGCGGCGTAGTCCTCGACCACCTTCTCGATGCCCTCGCCGACCACGAGGCGATGGAACGAGAGCACTTCGGCGCCTTCCTTCTTGAGTACCGCGCCGACCGTCTCGTTGGTATCGAGCACGTAGGGCTGGCCGGTCAGGGTGACGTCGTTGATGATCTTGTTGATCTTGCCGCTGATGATCTTCTCGAGGATTTCCGGTGGCTTGGACTTGTCCTTCTCGGACATCTTGGCCAGCTCGATTTCCTTTTCCTTGGCGATGAACTCGGCCGGCACGTCCTTTTCGGAAATGTGCGGCGGGTTCATCGCGGCGATGTGCATGGCCAGACCGCGGGCCAGGTCCGGCGAGCCGCCCTTGACCTCGACCAGCACGCCGATGCGACCACCGTGCAGGTAGCCGGCCACTTCGTTCTTGCTGTCGATATGCACCATGCGGCGGATCTGCACGTTCTCGCCGACCTTGGCGATGACCGCCGCGCGCGCTTCCTCGACCGTGCCGCCGCCCGGGAACGGGGCGGCCTTGAGCGCATCGACGTCGTTCACGTCGAGGGCGGCCGTGGCGACCTGGTCGGCGAAGGCGATGAAGTTCTCGTCCTTGGCGACGAAATCGGTCTCGCTGTTGATTTCGACGAGGGCGGCCTTGTGGCCGACCTGGGCCAGCACGATGCGGCCTTCGGCGGCGACGCGGTCGGCCTTCTTGTCGGCCTTGGCCAGGCCCTGCTTGCGCAGCCACTCGATGGCGACGTCGATGTCGCCGTTGTTCTGGGTCAGGGCCTTCTTGCATTCCATCATGCCGGCACCGGAACGCTCGCGCAGTTCCTTGACCATCTGGGCAGTGATTTCCATCGGTAAAACCTCACAGCTTGGCGCAACGCAAAGTCGCGCGAATGGGAAACGGGACGCCTGCGGTCCGGACCTGGCCGGCGCGGGGTGGCGAATTGCGCCCGCATTGCTGGCCGGATCGATGCCGAAAGCGGGCACCTTGCGCCGGTCTGCCCCGCGGGTTGCGCGGGACAGCACGGCCTGACCGCTACCTTCCCTGTTCGGGATGGCAGGCGTGTGACTTACTCGGCAGCCGGGGCTTCCTCAGCCTTGGCCGGCTTGGCATCGCCCTCGGCCGGCTTGGCCTCGGAGCGCGGCTTGGCCGGGCCACTGCGACGTCCGGCCGGCGGAGCGCCGCGCTTGGCTGCAGGCTTGCCACGTGGCGCCTGCTTGCGGCGATCATTGTCCTTGGCGACCGGGTTGCCCTCGGCATCCATTTCGACGAATTCGTCGGCGCCGACGGCAACGTGCGGCGCCGCGGCCTTGCCCTCGAGCACGGCATCGGCCACGGCGCTGGTGTACAGCTGCACCGCGCGGATGGCGTCGTCATTGCCCGGAATCGCATAGTCGACCAGGCTCGGGTCGTAGTTGGTATCGACCACGGCGACGACCGGGATGCCGAGCTTCTTGGCTTCCTGGATGGCGATGTTCTCGTGACCGATGTCGACCACGAACAGTGCGTCGGGCAGGCGGCCCATGTCCTTGATGCCGCCGAGCGAGCGCTCGAGCTTCTCGCGTTCGCGGCTGAGCTGCAGCACTTCGTGCTTGACCAGCTTCTCGAAGCGGCCGTCGGTCGCCATGGCCTCGATTTCCTTGAGCCGGGCGATCGACTGCTTGACCGTGCGGAAGTTGGTCAGCATGCCGCCGAGCCAGCGTGCGGCGACGTAGGGCTGGCCGCAACGCGTGGCGTCTTCCTTGACCGCTTCGCGGGCCGAACGCTTGGTGCCGACGAACAGCAGGGTGCCGCGCTTCTGCGCCAGTCCGGACACGAAATTCATCGCGTCGTTGAACAACGGCAGGGTCTTTTCGAGATTGATGATGTGGATGCGACCGCGTGCGCCGAAGATGTACGGCGCCATGCGGGGATTCCAGTAACGTGTCTGATGGCCGAAATGGACGCCCGCTTCGAGCATCTGGCGCATGGTGACCTGAGGCATGGTGTAACTCCAATCGTGGGCAGCCGCACGGCCATTGGCGTGATGCGCGGTGATGCCCGGGGTTGAGACCTCCACGTATCCGCCGTCTGCGACCTCCTGGGAGGCACCCCGAAAACGGTGACGATACGTGTGCGGATTTGGCGTAACGCAGGCAAGTGACTACCCTTGTCCGCCAGTGAAGGCCTTGCGGTGACGCTGCGAGGCCTTATTTCGTTTGCCGGCAACCACTTAAGCAAGTGGGTCGGCTTAGCCATAGAATTGTAGCCTGTCCCCGGCGCCCGCCACAAGCGCCCAGCACGACGAGAAACCATGTCCGTAACGATCAAGACCCCCGACGAGATCGAAAAGATGCGCGTTGCCGGCCGCCTGGCCGCCGAAGTGCTCGAAATGATCGCCCCCCATGTCAAGCCCGGCGTGACCACCGAGGAGCTCGACCGACGCTGCTATGAGCACATCGTCAACGTGCAGCAGGCGGTTCCGGCCAATGTCGGCTACAAGGGCTTCCCGAAGACGGTCTGTACCTCGGTCAACCACGTCATCTGCCACGGCATCCCGACCCATTCCAAGGTGCTCAAGGACGGCGACATCATCAATATCGACGTCACTGTGATCAAGGATGGCTGGCATGGCGACACCAGCCGCATGTATTACGTCGGCGAGCCTTCGGTGCTGGCCAAGCGCCTGGTCGAGACCACGCGCGACGCGATGCTCGCGGCGATCTCGATCGTGCGACCGGGGGTCACCCTGGGCGACATCGGCGAGACCATCCAGAAATACGCCGAAGCGCGCAATTTCTCGGTCGTTCGCGAATACTGCGGACACGGCATCGGCCGCGTCTATCACGAAGATCCCCAGGTCCTGCACTACGGCACCGCCGGTACCGGCCTCAAATTGCAGAAGGGCATGACCTTCACGATCGAACCGATGATCAATGCCGGCAAGCCGCATACGCGCCTGCTGCCGGACGGCTGGACCGTGGTTACGCGCGACCATTCGCTGTCCGCGCAGTGGGAACACACCATTGCCGTCACCGACGATGGCCACGAGATCCTGACGCCCTGGCCAGCGGCCGCCTGAGGCGCGCCGCGGTGACGCCGACCGCCGAAGCTGCCACGCGCGTGCCGGTGTTGCCGCGCCTGGCGCGGCCGGCCAATCGCGTCGGCGTGGTCGGGCCGGCCAAGCTGGCCCTGCGACAGTACCTGGTCGACTACGACCGCGACCTCAGCGGTGCGTTTCGCGAACACGCCGATGCCGAGCAGATCGTCGCCGCGCGTTCGGCGGCGGTCGATCGCGTGCTCGACTATGCCTGGCATTCCTGGCTCGGCGAGGCCGACGATGCGGCCCTGATCGCGGTTGGCGGATATGGCCGCGCCGAACTGTTTCCGTATTCGGACGTCGACCTGCTGATCCTGACCGTCGATGCGCCGCAGCCGCGCGTGATGCGCGCAATCGAAGCATTCTGCGCCGGACTCTGGGACCTCGGCATCAGGCCGGGCATGGCCGTGCGCGACCTCGGCTGCTGTCGCGAGCTGGCTGGCCAGGACGTCAGTGTCTACACCAACCTGATCGAGGCGCGTTACCTGGTCGGGTCGCGCGAGCTGGCCGAGCGCCTGCTCGCCCATCTTCCGGACGAGTCGCTGTGGACGCCGGCGCGCTTCCTCGAGGCCAAGCGGGCCGAGCAATCGGCCCGGCACCTGCGCTTCGGCGACACCGCCTACAACCTCGAGCCACAGCTGAAGGAAGGCCCCGGCGGCCTGCGCGACCTGCAGCTGATCGGCTGGCTCGGTCGCGAAATCGCCGGTTCGGGCGATCCGGTGCAGATGGTCGAGGCCGGACTGCTCGACGCCACCGAAGCCGAAGCCCTGGCCTCGGCGAGGACCACGCTGTTCCGCATCCGCTATGCCCTGCACCTGCTCGCCCGTCGCGCCGAAGAGCGCCTGCTGTTCGACTACCAGCGCGAGCTGGCCCGCCTGCTCGGCTATCGCGACGAGCATGCCGACAACCTCGGTGTCGAGCAATGCATGCAGGACTACTATCGCGCCGCCCGTCGTGTCGCCGGCACCAACGAGGAGCTGATCGCACGCTGCAGCGAGATGCTGGCGACTTCGGCCGGCGACGTTCGCGACCTCGGCGATGGCTTCCTGCGCATCGGCGATCGCCTCGACGTCGATGCCAGCCACCGCCTGCAGGAAGAGCCGCAGACCCTGATTGCGCTTTATGCATTGATCGCCACCGAGCCGGGAATCCGCGGGCTGCGCGCGAATGCCCTGCGCCAGGTACGCCTGGCCATGGCCAATCCGGCGTTCGACCTCGATCGCCCCGAAGTGTTCGCCGCGCTGCGTGAACTGCTCGAACGCGGCGCCGCAGCGGTCGAGGCGCTCGCCGCGATGGCCCGCCATGGTGTGCTTGCCCGGCTGATTCCCGGCTTCGCGCGGGTTACCGGGCGCATGCAGTACGACCTGTTCCACGTCTACACGGTCGACGAACACACGATGCGCGTACTGCGCTTCATGGCCCGCTTCGCGAGCGAGGACGGAGCGCGCGATTTTCCGCTCGCGCACACGGTCTACCAGCGCATCCCGCAGCCGGCCCTGCTCTTGCTGGCCGGACTTTTCCACGACATCGCCAAGGGCCGCGGCGGCGATCACTCGGTGCTTGGCGAGGAAGATGCGCGCGCCTTCTGCGCACGCCTCGGCCTGCGCCCTGCCGCGGTCGACCGGGTCGCCTGGCTGGTCCGCCAGCACCTGCTCATGAGCGTCACCGCACAGCGCCAGGACATCACCGATCCGGCCGTCGTGCACCGCTTCGCCGAGCAGGTCGACGACTGGGAAAGGCTCGACTACCTGTATCTGCTGACCGTCGCCGATATCAACGGAACCAGCCCGAAATTGTGGAATACCTGGCGCGACCGCCTGCTCTCGGATCTTTACGCGGCCACGCGCTATGTGTTGCGCGAAGAGTCCGGCGAGCTGCCCAAGGCCGAGGAACGCGTGGCCGAGACACGCGCACGCGCCGAATCGATGCTCGAGCAGAAGGGCCTCGACGCCTCGGTCATCGCGCGCATCTGGGCGGACTTCCCCGAAGAAAGCTTCCTGCGCTACCGCCCCGAACAGATCGCCTGGCAGACTGCGGCCATCGCCAACCACGATGCGGCTTCCGGTGCGCTGGTGCGCGTCAATCCGCTCGGCGTCCGCGGTACCAGCGAAGTGTTCGTCTACTCGCCCGATCGCGACGGCCTGTTCGCCACGATCACGGCCGTGCTCGACCGGGCCCAGCTCAATGTGGTCGAGGCGCGGGTCATCTCGGCCCATTCGGACATGGTCCTCGACACCTTCTACGTCCTCGACGCGGCCGGCAAGCCCTTGCTCGAAGGCGAGCGCGTCGAAGCCATCGAGGACGCACTGCGCACCGCGCTCGGCATGCAGGTCCTCAGCGAGCAGCCGGTGCGCCGCGCCCTGCCTCGCACCTTGCGACATTTCCACATCGTTCCGCGCATCGTCTTCAGCGTGGTCGGCGGACGCACGCGGCTCGGGCTGGTCTGCACCGATCGCCCGGGCCTGCTCGCCTCGGTCGCGCAAACCTTCCGCTCGCTGGGCGTACGCGTGCATGATGCGCGCATCGCCACCTTCGGCGAACGCGTCGAGGACTTTTTCCGAATCAGCGACGAAAATGACCGCCTGCTCGATGAGGCTGGTCAGGAAGCGCTGCGTGCGGCGCTGCTCGAACAACTGGACCTGCGCCAGCCCGAACAACAGAAGGTCATGCATGCCAAGTCTTGATACCCTGATCGAATCGGCGTGGGAACGCCGCTCCGAACTGACCCCGCAAGAAATCGCAGGCGACATCCGTCCGGCCGTGGAAGCGGCACTCGACCTGCTCGAAAGCGGCGAGGCACGCGTGGCCGAGCCGCTGCCGGGTGGCGGCTGGCAGGTCCACCAGTGGCTCAAGAAGGCGGTCCTGCTGTACTTCCGCATGAACGAGAACAGGGTCATGGACGGTGGTCCGATGCAGGCCTGGGACAAGGTACCGCTTCGCTTCGTCGATGCCGATGCGCAGACCTTCCGCACGGCGGGCGCGCGGGTCGTGCCCGGCGCACTGGTCCGGCGCGGCGCGCATGTGGCCGCCGACGCCGTGCTGATGCCGAGCTACGTCAACATCGGCGCCCACGTCGGCGCCGGGACCATGGTCGATACCTGGGCCACGGTCGGCTCCTGCGCGCAGATCGGCGCTCGCGTGCACCTGTCCGGCGGGGTCGGCATTGGCGGCGTGCTCGAACCATTGCAGGCCGGCCCGACCATCATCGAGGACGACTGCTTCATCGGCGCGCGCTCGGAAGTGGTCGAAGGGGTCGTCGTCGAACGCGGCAGCGTGATCGGCATGGGCGTTTTCCTCGGCCAGTCGACCAAGATCTACGATCGCGCCACCGGCGCGGTCGGCTATGGGCGCGTGCCTGCGGGCAGCGTGGTCGTGGCCGGTTCCTTGCCGGCCGCCGATGGCAGTCACAGCCTGTATGCGGCGGTCATCGTCAAGCGCGTCGACGAGAAGACCCGGGCCAAGACCGGCATCAACGAGTTGCTGCGCGCATGAGTATCGAAATCTTCGGGCTGAACAAGTGCGACACCTGCCGCAAGGCACGTAACTGGCTCGACCGCCATGCGATCGACTACCGCTTCATCGACTATCGCGAGCAACCGGCGACGCCGGCGACCCTCAAACAGTGGGCCCAGGCCGTGGGCGGGTTCGAAGCCCTGGTCAACCGCAGTGGAACGACCTGGCGCAGCCTGTCGCCGTCGCGCAAGTCGCCGGGGTCGACCGCCGAATGGAGCCTGCTGATCCGCGAGTATCCAGCCCTGGTGCGGCGCCCGGTGCTGGTGCTTGATGACGGTTCGGTCCATCTCGGTTTCAGCGACAAGCTCTATGCGCGCCTGTTTGCGGCCAAGGCATGATCGCCGGCAATCGCCTGGACCCTTCCCGAGTCCGAATGACGCGCCGCATCCTGCGGATTGCCCTGCGGGCCAGCTTCGCTGTTCGTTTCGACATCCTGTCTCCACAGTCCGAATCCCATGTCAGCAGTCCTCGAACTCACCAGTGAACTGATCCGGCGTGCATCGGTCACCCCTGATGACCACGGTTGCCAGGCCCTGCTCGGCGACCGCCTTTCGCGCGCCGGGTTCGCCGTAGAGACCCTGCGCTATGGCGAGGTCTGCAACCTCTGGGCCACGCATGGCGAGGGCGGACCGGTGCTGGTCTTTCTCGGTCACACCGACGTCGTTCCGAGCGGTCCGGAGACGGCCTGGTCGAGTCCGCCGTTCGAGCCGACGCTGCGCGATGGCCGACTCTATGGGCGTGGCGCCGCCGACATGAAGTCGGGCGTGGCTGCAATGACCCTGGCCCTTGAGGCCTTTGTCGAGCGTCATCCGCACCATGCCGGCACGCTAGGCCTGTTGCTGACCAGCGACGAGGAGGGCCCGTCGATTGATGGCGTGCGCCGGGTCGCAGAGGAGTTTCGCCGGCGCGGCCAGCGCATCGACTGGTGCCTGGTTGGCGAGCCGTCCTCGCAGACCGCACTGGGCGACCTGATTCGGGTCGGTCGGCGCGGCTCACTGCACGGCCATCTCGAGGTGCGCGGCATCCAGGGCCATGTCGCCTATCCGGACAAGGCGCTGAATCCGATTCATGCCCTCGCCCCGGCTCTCGCCGAGTTGGCTTCAGCCCGCTGGGACGAGGGCAACGAGGGGTTCCCGCCGACCTCGTTCCAGGTCTCAAACATCCATTCCGGGACCGGCGCCAACAACATCATTCCGGGGCACCTGACCGCTTCGTTCAATTTCCGCTACGGCACGGCGAGCACGGCGGACGCCCTGCGCGAGCGCGTCGAAGCCTGTCTGCGCCGGCACGGGCTCGATTTCTCGATCACCTGGGAACTTTCCGGGGAACCGTTCCTGACCGCCGAGGGCGCCTTGCGGACCGCCGTCAACGAGGCGGTCGGCGCGGTCTGCGGTCGCCAGCCCGAGCCGAGCACGGCCGGCGGTACTTCGGACGGACGCTTCATTGCGCCGCTGGGTGCGGAGGTGGTCGAGCTGGGGCCGGTCAACGCCAGCATCCACAAGATCGACGAACATGTCGGCGTCGACGAGCTCGAACGCTTGCCGGCCCTCTACCTTGAGGTGGCCGAGCGGCTCCTGGGCGGCAAGCGCCCGGCCTGATTCGGGTTGCCTGGAGGGCCGAATTTACGCAATTTGAACACGGAGACGCCGGCTTCAAGGTGATATTGGTTGCCGGTTCGTGGTAATAATTGGAGTGTTTTGCCGTTCGGCGCATTTTCGAATGGAATCCGGGGTCGACCCGCGCTGCACTTCTGCCGGGTTCGAAAGCACCGCTGTTTGCCAGGGCATGCCGGACAGTCTTGCGGGGGCCGGTCCAGCGGCGTCGATCGAACCGGACGTGGCCATAGGCCTGTCCCTGGCCCCATCATTTGTGAGGTATGCGCTTTGCGATCCAGTTTCCCGGCCAGCCGGCCCTCAGTCCGTCGCGTATCGCAGTTTTTGCTGCTGATCGGTGCATTGCTCGTTTCCACGCACGCGCTGGCTCTTGATTTCACGCCACATGGCACCCAGCCCGGCCTGCTCTGGGCGCTGGAAGAGCCCGATGCCTGCAGCTCTTGCCATCGCGGCTTCAGTGGAACCGCGCCGGAATACATGCCGCACAGCACATGGAGCGGCTCGATGATGGCCAATGCGACCCGCGATCCGCTGTTCTGGGCGGCGCTCGACGTGGCCAACAAGGACTTCCCCGGGGTCGGCGACTTCTGCCTGCGCTGCCACACGCCGCCAGGTTGGCTGAACGGGCGCGTGGTCAAGGCCGTCGGTGGCGGTACCAGTGGTCCCGGCGGTGCCAGTGGCTGCCAGTTGACCGGCGATTACGACAACTTCGACAGCAAGGGCAACGATTACTCGGGGCTGACCTGTCACTTTTGCCATCGCATGATGCCGACCGGTCCGAACGGCGAGCCCGGCATGATCGGCAATGCCAATACCTGGATCGACAACACGACCACGTGCACGAATCCGGACGGATCCCAGTATGGCGGACCGTGCCGGCGCGGCCCCTACACCTATACCACCGGCATGCTCGAGCCGCCGCATGGCTGGGTCAAATCCGAATACCACGAGCAGTCGCAGATTTGCGGCTCGTGCCACGACGTGTCCACGCCCGATACCGACGAGGGCCCACTCAAGACCCTCGTTCTCGAAGGCGGCGTGGCGACCACCCGTCCGATGCCGGTCGAGCGTACCTATTCGGAATGGAGCAGCAGCCTGTTCGCCGACACGATCTATCGCGATGGCCTCGGTGAAGGCCCATCGGGCACGCCCGCTTTCGCGCGCGCCCAGCAGTGCCAGAGCTGCCACATGCGTTCGAGCCAGGATCCGACCGCGAAGGCCTGCAACCAGAACCCGGACGGTTCGCGTACCGGCAATCTGCCGGTCCACGAATTCGTCGGTGCGAACACCTGGATCCCCGGCATCATCAAGGTCGAATACGCCAACAACGTGACCGGTTTCGGCCGCGAGGCCGACTATGAGCGCACGATCACCAGCGCCCGGGCCATGCTTGCCTCGAGTGCGAGCGTGGAGACGAGCATCCTCGCCTATACGGCGCCGACCGCAGGTGCCGCGGGCTCCATCAGCGTCCGCGTCAAGGTCACCAACCTGAGCGGACACAAGCTGCCGACCGGCTACGCCGAGGGCCGCCGCATGTGGCTCAACGTCAAGGCGGTCAGCGCAACCGACGCCGTGGTCGCGGAAAGCGCCGCCTACGATCCGCTGACTGCCGATCTGACCATCGATCCCCAGGCCAAGATCTACGAGACCCTGCAGGGAATCTGGACACCGGGCTCGCCGGGCGAGTGCAAGATCGAGGAGGCCGGCAAGGCCCAGTTCCACTTCGTCCTCAACAACTGCATCCGCAAGGACAACCGCATCCCGCCGCTGGGTTTCCGCCCGGTCACCCCGGGAGATCCGAATGGCGATGAGCTGCGACCGGTCGGCTACAGCTACCCCGAGACCTCGCCGGGCTCGGGCGTCCTGGTCAACTACGACACGACCGACTACACCTTTACGCTGCCGGCCGGCACCGATCGGCCGGTCCATGTCGACGCCGAGCTGAAGTTCCAGATGTCGAGCAAGGACTACATCGAGTTCCTGCGCGACCAGGCGACCGAGCCGCCGGCGATTCCGGCGGAAAACACATTGTGTGCGGGCGGTCCGGGTCGGCCCTTCGACATCGGTCCACAATCGGCCTCGCGCGGCGAATACATGTACGCGCTGTGGAACAACCCGACCTACGGCAGGTCGCCTCCGGAAACGGCCGGCAACGTCTCCACCGTGACCACGCCCAACTGAGTCCATCGCCATGTCACGCAGGAACTTCAAACGGGCACACATCGGCAGGCAATGCGCCCTGCTGGGCTCCGTGCTGTTCCTGCTATGCGGATGCGCGACGGGCCCGAAGTCCGGCAACGATGCGCTGACAGGCATTGATCACAGCGGCAGGATGCGCGGCTACATCGAGGCAAAGCGGGTCACGGATTTCTGTCCGGGTCAGGCCAGCCGCAGGGATGACGAGCGCTGCATCGTGACCCGGGGCTTCGACTACTCACGCGGCGTCACCGTGGTTCGAACCTATGATCCGAACGGCGCTCTCATCGCGACCCAGGAGCCGCCCGGTGCCGACGTGAGCCTGACCGACGTCGAGCAGGCCCGGGTCGAAGCCCTCGTTCGCGCCGATCCGCGAATAAGCGATATCGTCAATGCACCCGGCGTCGTACTTTGGCACGGCGGTTTCGTCATGAGGGAGCCTGGAGACAAGTATTGCGATCGGGGTTCGCGTTGCATTCGCGTCATCGCCGCGATTCACGGAGGCGACGACGTCATTCTGCATTCCGTTGTCGACCTGATGACCGATCGCGTGGTCTATCCGAGATATGTTCCTTCCGGAAAGACCGTCGCCCGTCATTCGGATGGAGGTTGAAAGATGTTCCGGCTGCGTTACCTGTTTGCATTGGTTCTCCTCGTCCCGGCGGCAGTCCCGGTCGCGCGGGCGGCATCGCCCACCTGCGTGGCGCCGGAGGTCAAGCTGAGCTGGCCGAGCACGAATCCGATCTGGGAGATGTGCTGGCTGGGACCGGATCAGAGCGTGGGTCCGCGCGGCTCCGGCATGGAATTGCGAAACGTCTACTGGAACGGGCAGCTGGTCATGCGCAGGGCGCATGCGCCGATGCTGTTCGCCGAGTACAAGGATGGCTTCGGTGGCGACTGCTACCGGGACTGGAAGGACATCAGGACGCCGATTTTTTCGCTTCCTGCGGTGCAGAATCAGCTCGGCACAGTTCCTGATCCCAACTCGCCGGCGGCCATCACCTCATGCGATCGCTCCGATCAACCCACGCAGTCATACGGGACTTGTCCATTCGCTCTCAGCAATCCGGGCTACACCTGTGCGAACGGGGTCACGATCGAAGACCTCGGCGACAGCGTCAGACTGACCGCGCAGTACATCGCGGACTGGTACATGTACTCGTCGCGTTTCGTGTTCTATTCCGATGGGCGAATGCAGCCTTCCTTCGGCTTCGGCAACCGGAATGGAACCTTCAATGACGTCACGCATTGGCACCACAACTACTGGCGGTTCGAGTTCGACATCGACGGATTGGGCAACAACGTCGTCAGCATCGACAACACCGACCAGTCGGTCGAGTTCAGCGACGTTCGCAACGTCGGCGGTGGCATTGGGGGAGGGCCGCGCACATGGTCCGTGCGCAATGCCGTCTCGGGAAATGGTTATCGGCTCGTTCCCGGTGCGAGCGACTACGCTTTCCAGACCAACGAGTCGGGCCGGGGTTTCCATACCGTCGACTTCATGGCCACGAAAGCCCATGTCGGCGAATACGGCGATACCCCGAGCTACGACCTGTTCGACTGCGAAATGCACAAGGAAAACCTTGTCAACGGCGAGAGCATCGCCAACACCAACCAGGCGCTTTACTACCATGTCAGCGTGCGCGACACGACCGCCAACAGCTGGCCGCCCGGATGCAGCGGCGGCAGCTGCCTGCCGCAGGATTCGATGGTCTGCAAGAAGGCGGGTCCGACCCTGGTGCCGATAGGGCCTTGGGCGGACTACATCTTTGCCAACGGCTTCGACGTGCTGGTTCCCGGGGCGCACCTGTAGTTTTTCCACGAGTATGGCGAGCATCGCAATGACAACAGACAAGTTTACCGGCACGCTGGTTGTCCTGATCATGGTGCTGCTGTCGGCGTGCCATGTCGGTGGGTCGAGACCCACCACGAATGTTTCGGAATCGACGGTGCCGGCTCATGACGGGAGCAGGCTGGCTCTCCTCTCGGCTTCGCCGGGCGTCGGCGGCGACAAGCTGCGCACGGACCTCGCCTCGAACGAAATCGTGCTGCCCGATTACGTACCCGTTCGCCGATATGGCGACGTATTCACGACGGATGGCGTGAATCGCAAGGTCATCGTCGAGTACGGGTGGGACTACCACCAGGGCATCGTTGTCGAGACCGTTTACGACGAAAACGGCGATCGGCTGAGCCGGACCGAGAAGCCCGGCTTTACCCTCAATTTTTCGAATGAAGAGCTCGAACTCGCCATAGCGCTTGCGCGGGAAGAGCCTTCGCTGCATGAGCGCCTGTCCGCGAGCGACCTCAATTTCTACGCAGGCTTTGCCTATCGCGAAGCCAAGGAGCCGGATTGCAGCGCCGGCTCGCGTTGTGTCCACGTCATTGTTTCAGCCGGCGACGGTCAGCGTCACGTTGCGCACGCGATCGTCGACCTGATGTCCAGGCGCGTCATCCATGCGTCGCTCGATCCGGATCGGAAGCCCGATCCGATTCCAGGTCACTCATAGGGGAAAGCAGATGCGAAGTCTCGTGTTGAAGGCAAGTGCGGGTGTTTTGCTGATGGGGATCGGTCTCGTTTCCAACGCGCTGGCGGCCGGGGCCAACTGTTCGCTCTGGGGCGGATCCTTGCTCAAATGGCCGGCTGCGAACCCGGTCTGGGAAATGTGCTGGGTGCCGCCGAGCCAGAGTGTGGCGGCGGACGGTTCCGGACTGGAGCTTCGGGATGTCCACTACAAGGGCATTCTCGTCGCCAAGCGCATGCACGCGCCGATCCTCTTCGCCGAATATCGCAACACCAGTACCTGTTACCGGGACTGGAAGGATGCCGACGCGCGCTTCGTCGCGTCGCCCCCGGTGCGCAACATGCTCGGTGTGCCGACGCCGTTCATCGCAACGACAAGCTGCGATGTCTCGCAGGCGCCAACCGCTTCGTATGGGAGTTGCCCATTCACCGGCGCCCCTGGATTCAACTTTGTCAGTGCAGATTGCATCGGATCGCCCGGCGGCGTGGCCATCGAAGACATGGGCGACCACGTCGTGCTGACGACCCAGTATTCGGCCGCCTGGTACCAGTACACCAGCCGCTATGCGTTCTGGGACAATGGTGACATCCAGCCCGAGTTCGGATTCGGCAATTCGAATGGAACGAACAATGGCCTGACCCATTGGCACCACAACTACTGGCGCTTCGATTTCGACATCGACGGCGCCAACGACAATTCAATACTGGCCAACGGCGTTCCACAGTCCACCGAGTTCACCGGTTTGCGCAGCGCTACCGGCGGCCCGGGTGGCGGTCCAACCTACTGGGACGTGATCACCAACAAGGGTGGCTTCGGCTACCGCATCGTCTCCGGTTCGGGTGACTACAATCCGCCCAACCAGTCCGGCCGCGGCTTGCATTCGGTCGATGTCATCGGAAGCCTGTTCATCAACAACGAGTACGCCGATCACAGCGACAACAATCTGAGCGACTGCGTGATGGCATCGGCCAACATCGCGAATAGCCAGAGTATTTCGAATTCCGATGTCGTCTTCTGGTACCGTGCCAGCGTGCGCGACGCCAATGGCAATAACTGGCCGCCAGGATGCAGTGGCGCGACCTGCGAGCCGCAGAATTCGATGGTCTGCAAGCATGTCGGGCCGACGATCAGTAGAATTGGCGACTGGCCGATCTTCCGCGACAGTTTCGAGTAGTAGTGCCGCACACCGGATTCAGGCGGTTGGAGTTGTGGCGCACGATTGCCAGGGGCGGCTGCTGACAATACCAAGCAGGTGGAAATCAAATGATCACGCTGATGTCAAATGTTCGGGCCGTGGCCCTCGCCGTGGCCGCAGTCCTCGCTTGCTCGTACGGGGTAAGCGCAAATGCCGGACAGACTCGTCCATCCGCTTCGAGTCCGGGCTCTGACCAGCTCTGGTCGGCTTGGGGCGGCGAAATCGGTATTCGCTGGAACCGTGAACTCGCGTCCGACATGGGCATCCGGTTCGCCGAACCGAGCGGGCGCCTCGAGGGTCCGAGCTGGCGCGAGCATGAGCGCTTCGCCGTTCGACAGGCCGGCAGTCTCGATTTCCGCGTTGCCAACGGCAATCTGCAATCGTTCGTCGGAGGTTCGGTGCAGGCCCGTGGCGGCTATGTGCTCAAGACCGCCAGCGGCGACATCGACCTCACCGATTTCCGCCTCAAGACGCGCGCCGACAATCCGCTGGTCCTCGACCTCGTCGGTGCCGACGGCAAGGCCTGGTTCTATGTCGATCGCCTCATGTACGAGCTGGTCGACGAAAACAGGGTGCTCGCCGTTCGCACCATGGATCTGCGTGTGAGTCCGGACCTGGCGACTCGCCTCGGCCATCCCGACATGGCCAACTGGGCGATCGCCGACATGGAAATGACGACCCAGGTGCTGACCCAGGGCAGCGGCGCGGTACCGGCGGGTGGCGGCGTCTACGACTGGGCTGGCACCCAGGTGCCGGGCCAACCGAAGGGTACGGTCTTCCAGGCCGACCTGTTCATGAAGACGTTCAGTGTGCAGTACAGTCGCTGCAATGGATGCACGGGCTCATCGAGTACCGGCCAGGTCGTGTTCACGCCGAGCTCGACCCTGCAGAACAACGTCAACGACGGTGCTGCGGTCGCCACCATACCCGGTGATCCGCTCGGTACGAGCACGGCGCTTTGGACCGCGGATATTCCGTGGTACAGCAAGTTCACCTCGCCTTCGCCACCCTACAACAATGACCAGCATCCGTACCTGATCTGGAACATGTATCGCTTCAATCCCGATGGCAGCATCGATCCGATCGGTCGTTCCGGCGTCAAGCATGCGTTCCTGACCACCAACCAGGGCTGTGCTCCGGGCCACGGCACCAACTCGCATATTCTCGGTCGCCAGTGTTCGGACACCTACGGAACCGGCAACAATGACAGCAACAACGATCTGGGCCCGCGCTCCGAGATCATCCCGGCCACCAACCAGTGGGGTCGCTGCGGCTCGATCTACGACACCAATTGCGACGGCAACTCGAACTCTTCGGGCAATGGCAATTTTTCCCAGCGCCTGATCGTCGTCGAATCGGACATGGACCCGGCCGTGCAGGTCGGCGCCACCTACCTGTTCGAGTCGTGGTACCTGGCCCGCGAAGACATCAACATCTACAACTCGATGGCGACCCGCGGTCTTTCACCGACCCGCAGCGGCACGAGCTGGAACGTCGGCAGCGGCGCTGCCTATCGATTGGGGCCCGCCATCGACCGCTGGCTCGATGTCGCGGTACCCGGTGGCGCGGTGGCCTCCAAGGAGCTCGTGAGCAGCGAGGGGCATGTCAAGGCCGCGGTCAAGGTATTCGACCTCGGTGGGGGTTCCTGGCGTTATGACTTCGTCATCATGAACTTCGACTTCGCGCGCGCCTACACCGAAGGCAGCGAGCCGAACCTGCGTGTCGTGCACAATTTCGGCTTCGATCGCTTCATGGTGCCGATCGCGCCCGGGGTCAACGTCAGCAACATCCTTTTCAAGGACGGCGACAGCGACAGCGGAAACGACTGGACCAGTTCGATTCTGGGTGGGAAGTTGACCTGGGCAGCACCGGTCGATCCCGCACCGCAAGCAAACGTGCCGCCGGTACGCAATCCGCTCAACTGGGGAACGATGTTCCGGTTCTCGTTTGTCGCCGATGGCGGTCCGCAGCAGGTCGCGACCAGCCTGCATGTCGCAGAATCCGGTACGCCACAGACGATGACCGCCGATCTGCTCGGGCCGCTCAGCGACACGATCTTCGTTGACGGATTCGAATCGCCGTAGGTCTCGTTTCCGACTCGACCTCGACGGGTGCCGCGCACCCGTCGAGGCGATGGATTAGCCCGGGCCGGGTTCGAAACGCAGTTCATGGATTGCCGGGCCGGGAAGGAACGGTGTCGGCTTTCCTTGCACCCAGTCCTCGTGTCCGGCGCCGTAGAACGGTGACAGTGGGTGCCCGCTCTGCCCGCCGGGCAATTCGAAATAGCCATGCGCCTCGTCACCCGGGGCGACCGCGAATCGCTCAGAGGCACCGAACTTCGGGCCCTGCACGCGCGGCATGTTGCTGTCGCCCGGTAGCGGGTCGGCCGGCATGTCCAGATAGGCGGCAAGGAACCCGGGCAGCGCACGCGACAGCGGATGCGCGATGCGCGCGGTGTTGCGTTCACCCCAGCTGCGCTCGGCAATGCCGCCCGTCTGCGACTGCAGGCGTTCGGCGACACGGTCCAGGCAGGCTTCCTGCAGCCCTTCCCAGCTGGCGTAGCCGGCCGGCAGCAGGTGCGGCGGACGGCGTTCGAGCAGCATCCAGACCGCATGTTCCGCTTGCCCGAGCTTGGGAAGCTCGAACTCCGGGTAGTGGACCCGGACGGCGGCGGCGAAGCCGTCGAGTACCGTGTCCTTCACTTCGTTGCGCCAGGCCCGAACGATGCGGTACACGACCGACGAGGTCGAGGCATGGCCATCCCAGTCTTCGAGCGCCGTACGCACGCTGGAGCGCAGCGGCGTGCTGGGGCTGTGTTCGAGCAGGCTGACGAGACGTTGATGCCAGCGCTCGAGAAATACGGCGCGATCGTCGAGTTGGATGGCGAGCATGTCGGCACTCGTGAAGTGGTCGCGCGCACGCAGGTCGTCGCGGATCTGTCCCTGGCGGGCGCCAAGGTCGTAGCCGCCATCGCCCAGCCGGTCCAGAAACGGCCCCTCATCGACGATGCGGGCGTTGGCCGTCCACAGGCGCTTGTCGGGCGGGTTCGAGATCAGCGGCAGTTCCTCCGGCCTCAGCCAGCCCTGCCAGCCGGTATCGGGGGTGCTCCAGTCCGAGGGCAGGCGTGGATCGAACCCGCCGCTGCGCCTCGGTATGCGCCCGGCGATGCTCCAGGCGATATTGCCGAAACGGTCGGCGACGAGGAAATTCTGCGCCGGCATGCCGGCCTGCTGGGCGATCGCGACCCCTTCGTCCGCGGTTTCGGCGGTTTCTAGGCGCATCAGGTCGAGATTGACCGCACCCTCGCGGTGCGCGGTCCAGGCCAGGGCCAGCGGCGTGCCATCGACGTCGTCCGCCAGTATGGGGCCCCAGCGCGTTTCGCGGATTTCCAGGGGCTCGGCGGGCTCGCCCTTGACGCGGATAGACTCGGTGTAGGTGCTGATCGGTTCGCTGCCATCGGCCGTGCGATAACGCTTCGGGTCGGCCGGGTCGGCGATCACGCGCACCCAGTCGGTCAGATCCGCATAGCTGTTGGTGAAACCCCAGGCGATCGCCCGGTTGCTGCCGGCGATGATCGCCGGCGTGCCGGGCAGGCTGGCGCCGCTGACATCTGTGGTCTCACCCGCGCGTCGCGGGTTCGGGAATATCAGACGGGCCCTGAACCAGATGTCCGGCACGCGCAGCTCGAGATGCATGTCGTTGGCGATCATGCCGGCGCCGCCGGTCAGGCCGCCGCCGACGGCAAAACTGTTGCTGCCCGGAACATTTCCGCTGGATGCGTCGGTGCCGCGCAGCAAGGATGCATCGATGGCGCGCAGGTCGAGATCGCCGGGTGGTGGCGGATCTGGCCAGCGCATCGGCGGCCCGCTCAAGGGTGCATCCCAGGGGCCGCCGGTCGCCGAGAGAAACCGCCAGGCGGAGTCGGGCAGGGCGGCCTTCATCGTCGAGAACGCGAGTTCGCGCCGGTTGCCCGCGTCGTTGAGCGAAAAATACATCGCATCGACAACGAGAACCGTGTCTTCACTACTCCATGGCCGCGGCGTCGTGCCGGTCAACAGGTAAGGGAACGGACGCACTTTCAGCGCGGCGAGGCCCGCGTTGACGCCGTCGCGATAGCGCTCGACCGATTGCCGTTCCTGGGCAGTGGCCAGCGCAAGGCTGGCCTCGGCGCGCGCGCGCATGCGATGGGCGCGTGCACGGCGGTCGATCGGCAAGGCCGCCTTGCCGAACAACTCGGCCAGCTCCCCGGCTGCACTGCGTCGCATCAGGTCCATCTCGAAGAAGCGCTCCTGGGCGTGCACGAATCCGAGCGCCCAGGTCACGTCGTCGCGATTGCGGCCTGTCACCGTAACGGTGCCGAGCGCGTCGCGCTGGACCGACACGTCGGCGGTCAATGCCGAGGAACGTATCATTCCGTCCAGTTGCGGGAGGCTTCCGCGCAACGCCAGCCAGCCGCCCGCCAGAACGGCCACAACGACCAGTACGACGACCAGTGCGAGCCGGGAAAGCGTCCGCAACAGGGTCCGATTGCGATTGCCGGCGTTCATGTCGACGCTTCACTCCACTCCATTTGCCAGAGCCCGCAAGGCCGCAGAACCTGGCGGCGTGCCGGCCGGGTTGATCGCGCCGGGGCGTCATCGGCGACCGGCGGGTTTGGAAAAGACCTCGGGAATCTTCGGTTCAAGGGGAATCTCCGGGAACGGATGGGCTTGGATAAGGGGCTGGGAGGGTCGGAAATGGGCGACATCTTGCGGGTGAAGGCTGAACGGGTCAAAGATTCGGGTCGACGCCTTCAATTAATGCGCGAGCAGTGGTAGCGTGTCGTCTGCGGCCATCCGTTTCGGCCGTTGTGATTCCGTTTCAAAACCGCTGCCCGGTCTTACAGGACGGTCGGTTCCTGTTGGCTTAGCGGACCCGTCCGCCGAGAAAATCGAGTTTCAACACCTGGGGATTTCACCATGCCAAGATCGATTCGATACTTCGTTGCACCCGCTGCAATGGCGCTGAGCATGTGCGCAACGGCCGTTGTAGCCCAGTCGTTTTCTTCCTCGACATTCGAGATTCCAAAGCCGGAGCGGCAAACCTTCGTGCCGGCGGGTACGTCATGTGGATCCATCGTCCTTACCCAGTCGACTTCGCAATCGATCACGGCCGCCAACTCGGTTTCGTGCAATGCCGGAGGGTTGCACTCCGACAATTCGTACTTCCGGTCCTTCCCGCTGGCAGCCGATATCAATGTCTGCGAAGTCCAGTTCGGCATAGAAACGGCAACCGGAGCGAGTGGAACACAGCCGGTGACGGTCAACCTCTACAGCGGTACCGGAGCGTTTCCGGGTACTTTCCCGGGGTCGTATACGCAGATCGGAACGGCCTCGCTCAACGTGCCGGACCAGGCAGCCACGATCTTCCCGGCAACCGTCAGCGGCCTGGCGACCGCGGGATCGAATCTGGTCGTCGAGGTGTTCACGCCGGATGGCCAGACCGCGGGAAATTCGTTCTTCATCGGTTCGAATGCGTCGGGTGAATCCGCGCCCAGCTACCTGCAGGCGGCGGATTGTGGCGTAACCTCGCCCGCAACGACGGGCAGCATCGGCTTCCCGGGCATGAACATCGTCATGAACGTGGTCGGCAATCCGGGCGGACCCTCACTGAGCGTTGGTTCGGCCCAGGCGACTCTGGTCGACCAGTGCGCGAGCAACCCGGGCCAGGCCAATGGGGTGATCGAACCGGGCGAGACGGTCACCGTGCAGGTACCGATCAGTGCTGCGGGCGGCAGCTTCACCGGCGTCGTGGCGACCCTGGGCATACCGGCTCCGGCGGGCATCACCTACGTCAATTCGACCTCGAACATCGGCTCGCTGGCCGATGGCAACAGTGCCACGGCGACCTTCACCGTCACCGCGGATGCCGGGGCGACCTGCGTCACCGGATTCTCGCTGCCGATCAATGTCACCAGCAACGAAGGCGCCACGGCTTCCGGCTCGGTCGCTTCGCAGATCGGCGAAAGCGGCAACGTGACGCCGAATGAAACCTTGCCGATCGCGATTCCCGACAATGCGCCTGGAACGCCGGCGACCTCCACGATCACGGTCGGCGAAGACCTCACCCTCACCGATCTTTCGGTTGCCGTAGCCATCAACCACACCTGGGTCGGCGATCTCACGATCAGCCTGACCAGTCCGGGAGGCACGACGGTCACCCTGCTTGATCGTCCGGGCGTCCCCGCGGGCACCTTTGGTTGCAACAACGACAACATGGACGTCGTCTTCAGCGACAGCGCCAGCGTCGATCCGGAAACCAGCTGCCCGGGCACGACGCCCTGGCTCAGTGGCCCCGTGCTTCCGGCCCAGGCCCTGGCCGCCTTTGCCGGCGAAAGTACACTCGGCACCTGGACCCTATCGGTCTCCGACTCGGCCGGGGGCGATACCGGCGACATCGTCGATTGGGGTCTGCTGCCGACGCCTGGCCTGTCGGGCGTCTGCACGGTTTGCCAGGGTGGCGGCGGTCCGCCGACGGCGGCCATCGATCTGCCGACCCTGTCGACCTGGAGCAAACTGGCCCTCGGCCTGTTCGCCATCGCGTTTGGCGCGCTGGTCCTGCGTCGTCGCTCGATCCAGCGTTGACCGCATTGCGGTAGGAAAGTCGAAACGGGGGCCGCGAGGCCCCCGTTTCATTTTGGTCGTGGCGGCGCCGTGCAAGGTCCCGCTTTCAGAGGCTGCTTTCGATCCGCTCGACGCGCTGGAATCCGCGTGGCAGCAGGCTGCCGCGGGTGGCGCGATTGCCGCCGTATTCAACCAGGTCGGCCCATTTGAGGATCAGCTTGCGCTGGCCGGCGTAGAGGGTGACTTCGCCCCTGGCTTCGGCGACCACGGCGATGCCGACCACGCGTTCGCCGGAGGCCAGTTTCGGTTTCGGAATCTCGATCAGCTTGTTGCCCTTGCCGCCGTTGTCGAGTTCCGGCAATTCGGCCACCGAGAACATCAGCAGATGGCCGGCACTGGTGGCCACGACGATGCGATCGCGCGCGGTGTCTTCGACCATCGCTGGATTGAGCACGTGGGCCTTGTCGTCGAGGTTCATCAGCTGCTTGCCGGACTTCTTGTTGCCGAGCAGGTTTTCGAAGCGCGTAACGAAGCCGTAGCCGAGGTCCGAAGCCAGGACCAGCCGCGAGGCCGGATCGGCGATCGCCAGGGTATCGATCTGGGCACCGGCAGGCAGCGTGAAGCGGCCGCTCAGCGGTTCGCCATTGCCGCGCGCGGAAGGCAGGCTATGCGCGAGTGCGGTATAGCAGCGCCCGGTCGAATCGATGAAAGCCACCTGCTGCGTGGTACGCCCGCGCGCGGCGGCGCGGAAGCTGTCGCCCTCGCGGTAGCTCAGGCCGGCGGCGTCGATATCGTGACCCTTGGCGGCGCGCACCCAACCCTTGGCCGAGAGCACCACCGTGGTCGGCTCGCTGGCCACCAGGGCGGCTTCATCGAGGGCCTGCGCCGCCGCGCGCGCGACCAGCGGCGAGCGCCGGTCGTCGCCGTATTTCTTCGCGTCCTCGCGCAGCTCGTCCTTGATAAGCGTCTTCAGGCGCGCCTTCGAGTTGAGCAGCACGTTGATCCTCGCGCGTTCCTGCTCGAGCTCGTCGCGCTCGGCATTGATCTTCATCTCCTCGAGACGGGCCAGCTGGCGCAGCTTCGTTTCGAGGATGTAATCGGCTTGTTCTTCGCTGAGGGCGAAGCGCTTCATCAGCACCGGCTTCGGCTCGTCCTCGCTGCGCACGATGCGGATGACCTCGTCGAGATTGAGGTAGGCGATGCGCAGGCCTTCGAGCAGGTGCAGACGGCGCTCGACCTTGTCGAGACGGTGTTGCAGGCGACGGGTCACGGTGTCGGTGCGGAAGCGCAGCCACTCACTGAGGATCTGCTTGAGGTTCTTGACCTGCGGCCGACCATCGAGGCCGATCATGTTCAGGTTGACCCGGTAGCTCTTTTCGAGGTCGGTGGTCGCGAACAGGTGCGGCATGATCTCGTCGACGTCGATCCGGCTCGAGCGCGGAAACAGGACCAGGCGGATCGGATTGAGGTGATCCGATTCGTCGCGCACGTCCTCGATCATCGGCAGCTTCTTGGCCCGCATCTGGGTCGCCAGCTGTTCCATGATCTTCGACGGCGAAACCTGGTGGGGCAGGGCGGTGATGACGATGTTGCCGTCCTCGCGCGTGTAGACGGCACGGGCGCGCAGCGAGCCGTTGCCGGTCGCGTAGAGAGCGAGCAGGTCGTTCTTCGGCGTGATGATCTCCGCCTCGGTCGGAAAATCCGGTCCGCGCACGTGCTCGCACAGATCGGCGATGCTGGCCTCGGGTTCGTCGAGCAGGCGGATGCAGGCGGTCGCGACCTCACGCAGGTTGTGCGGCGGGATATCCGTGGCCATGCCCACGGCGATGCCGGTGGTGCCGTTGATCAGGACATGCGGAATGCGTGCCGGCAGCCAGGCCGGTTCCTTGAGCGTTCCGTCGAAGTTCGGCACCCAGTCCACCGTTCCCTGGCCGAGTTCCTCGAGCAGGGCTTCGGCGATCGGGGTCAGCTTCGATTCGGTGTAGCGCATCGCGGCGAAGGACTTCGGATCATCCTGCGAGCCGAAATTGCCCTGGCCACCGACCAGCGGGTAGCGATAGGAAAACGGCTGCGCCATCAGCACCATGGCTTCGTAGCAGGCGCTGTCGCCATGCGGATGGAACTTGCCGATGACGTCGCCGATCGTGCGCGCCGACTTCTTCGGCTTGGCGCCGGCATTGAGGCCGAGCTCGCTCATCGAGTAGATGATGCGTCGCTGCACGGGCTTGAGCCCGTCGCCGATGAACGGCAATGCCCGATCGAGCACGACGTACATGGAATAGTCGAGATAGGCGCGCTCGGCGTAGTCCTTGAGCGCGATCTGTTCGTAGTTGCCTTGCAGGGTCATGGTGTCCGCTTTCGATGCATCGGCAGGGGGCCGACGCGAACCCCCAATTGTGCCGGATCGGGCTGTCCGACGCATCGTGCGTCCAGGGCCGGGTCGCCGGTTGCCGGGGCAAGGGCATCGGCGCTTGCGTTGGCCGCAAAGGGTCCGGCCGCGGCCCGGCGGCCGTCACGGTCGTGCTTGCGCTTTTCGCTATCATTGGGCCGGCACGGCCTTCTCGCGGGCCGCCGTGGGAGGCAGCATGAAACAGGACGTCGACTGTAAGGAAACCGCAACGACGCCGGTCTATCCGCCCATGAGCAGTCGCCAGAACCAGTTCGAGGCCCTCGTCCGCGGTCATTCCACGGATCTGTACCGCTATGCCTACTGGCTCTGCGGGCAGGATGCACTGGCCCAGGACCTGGTCCAGGACACCTTTCTGCGCGCCTGGCGGGCGCTCGACAAGCTCCGCGAAGTCGGCGCGGTCAAGGCATGGCTGATAACGATCCTGCGCCGCGAACACGCACGCCTGTTCGAGCGCAAGTCGATGCCGGCCGACGACATCGACGACTTCGACCTGCCGGACCCGCAGGCCACGCCGGAGCGCAGGACCGAGGAGTCCGCGCTGCGCCAGGCCATTGCCAGGCTCGAGCCCAAGTACCGCGATCCGCTGGTGCTGCAGGTTCTCGGCGGATTTTCCTGCTCGGAGATTGCCGCGCAGCTCGGACTCGGCGAAGCCGCCGTGATGACGCAGTTGTTTCGCGCTCGACAGAAACTGAAAGGGCAACTGGGACTCGATGACCAGGCAGCCGGGGTGAGTGAACTATGAATTGCCTGGAATTCCGCCGACGACTGGGCAGTGAACCTGCCTGCAGCAGCGAAGACTTCGTCGCCCATCGGTCGGAGTGCGCGCATTGCGCCGCTGCCCATGCGCGCGCCGAGGAATTCGAATCGCGGATCAGGGCGGCCTTCAACGTGGCCGTGCCGGCCAACCTCGCCGATCGCATCCTGCTCGCGCAGACCACCGAGGCGCGCCATGGCGGACGCGGTCGGCGGCGCGGATTCGCGGCGCTTGTGCTGGCCGCGGCTGCATCGATCGTCATCGCCGTGGTCGCGGTGAACCGGCCGCGTTCCGGCGTACCCGAATTGGCCGCGATGGTCGTCGACCATCTGCAGGAGCATGTCGTCGGCGCGGACAAGACCGGAGGTCCGGTGCCGAAGCAGGACGTCATGGATGCCTTTGCAGCGCGCGGGGTCAGCCTCGCTTCGGTCCCCGATGGCGTGAACTATGTGCACAAGTGCCCGGCCGGACCGTACAGCACCGTCCACATGGTGATGCCCGAGCGCTCCGGCCCGGTCAGCGTGGTTTACGTGGCCGACAAGCGCATTGCCGACCAGGTTGATTTCAGTCGCGATGGCATGCGCGGACGCCAACTGCCGCTGGGCAAGGGTTCGCTGGTCATGGTGGCCAGCGCGGATACCGATTTCGACGCCATAGAACGTGTCTGGAAGTCCGCTATGGGGGAAGCGGTCGCCATGTCCGGAAGCCGAGACGGGGTGGCGACCGGTTTCGCTGGGCCGGTCCAGCAATCCGGCAGTTCCGGCGCGGTGCTCGCCGCGCCCTAGTCTCGATCCGATTCGAAATTTCCAGCCGCCGGTTTCCGAGAGAAGCCGGTACGGCCTCACTCGACCCCGGATTCCGATCCGGAATGCAAATGGAGTCCATCGCATGAAAGCAATCGTCGCTGTCCTGATCGACTGGCCGGAGCGTGTCGCGGCGCATATCGCCTGGCTCGGTCCGCTCGTCGCGCGCATCACCGTTGGCTGGGTTTTCCTCTGGGCCGGCTGGGGGAAGCTCGGAGCGCTACCCCTGGTCATCGAGAATTTTCGCGGCTGGGGCGTGCCGGCCCCCGAGATTCTTGCGCCGTTCGTGTCAGGTCTGGAATTCGTCGGCGGGATCGCCCTGATCCTCGGTCTGTTCACCCGCATCTTTTCCGCGCCTCTGATCGTAGTCATGATTGTTGCGATCAAGTCGGCGTTCTGGGACCAGGTCGATTCGCTCGAGTACCTGCTTGGACTCGTCGAGTTCGCCTACCTCGCCATCTTCCTCTGGCTCAGTGTGGCCGGGCCTGGCGTGGTTTCGATCGATCATTTGTTGCAACGCAGCGTCAAATCGGACCGACACTGAGCGGCATAAAACGGATTTGCAATGCGTGAAAGATAACTTGTGTCGGCAGGGTCTATTGCCCTGCGCATTTGGCATGAGGCTCGAAGCGCCAATGCGAATGCGTGCGGTCGGGCGCATTCATCCGCGTCGCGGCGACTGGCAGGTCCGTCTGCCGGGCCGCATCAATGAAAACACTCTTGGAGAACAGCACAATGAATAATCTTAACGCCGGAATTTCAGGATTCAGTCTCGCCCTCGTCGCGGCCAGCATGGCCAGCTTTTCGGCACCGGTCAGCGCGGGTGAAGCCGCGGCCAAGGCCGAGGTCGGCCACTGTATGGGCGTGAATGCCTGCAAGGGCCACAACGGATGCAAGACCGCCGCGAACGCCTGCAAGGGCCAGGGCGGTTGCAAGGGGCAGGGCTTCGTCGCGACCACGGCCGATGCCTGCACCGCGATGGGCGGCAAGATGGACAAGGAAGCCGGCATGGCGATGGTCGAGTCTGCCGACACCGTGAAGTGCTATGGCGCCAATGCCTGCAAGGGTCACAACGACTGCAAGACGGCCTCGAACGCCTGCAAGGGCCAGGGCGGCTGCAAGGGCCAGGGCTTCGTCGCGATTCCGGCCAGTACCTGCGCCGACGTCGGCGGCACCACCAAGTCCTGATGAATCACCGCGCACAGTCTGCGCGTATGGCGGCGCCCGAAGCACCGGCTTCGGGCGTTCGCCCGTGGTACGGCTATGGCCTCGGCCTGCGCACCGAGCATTTCGATGCCGTGCTCGAGGAGCGCCCGGCCGTCGACTGGTTCGAGATCATCTCGGAGAACTTCATGGTCGCCGGCGGCAAGCCGCGCCACTATCTCGATTCGATCCGGGCCCGCTACCCCCTGGCCATGCATGGCGTGTCGCTGTCGATCGGCAGCACCGACCCGTTCGACCGGGAATACCTGCGCGAACTGCGTCAACTGGTCCGCGATGTCGAGCCGATCTGGGTATCGGATCATCTGTGCTGGACCGGCAATGGCGGCATCAACAGCCATGACCTGCTGCCGCTGCCGTACACCGAAGAGGCGATCTCGCACGTCGTCGCACGGATCGGCGAGGTGCAGGACTTCCTCGGTCGCGAGATCCTCATCGAAAACGTTTCGACCTACGTCAGCTTTGCCGACGCCGAGATGGAAGAAGCCGCATTCTTCGCCGAAATCGTGCGGCGCAGCGGATGCCGCATCCTGCTCGACGTCAACAACATCTATGTCAGTTCGCGCAACCATGGCTTCGATGCGGATGTCTACGTGGCGGCCCTGCCTGCGGAGAGGATCTGGCAGATCCACCTTGCCGGCCACAGTGACTACGGCGACTACGTGATCGACACCCATGATCACCCGGTACGCGACGAAGTCTGGGCCCTCTACGCGCGCACGCTCGAGCGCATCGGTCCGGTCACCACGATGATCGAACGTGACGACAACATTCCGCCGCTGTGCGAACTGGTCGAGGAACTCGACCATGCGCGTCGCATCGGCGCGCAGACCGTTTCGACGCCATCTCTGGTGGTCTGCGCATGACCGCCCTGGCCACGTTGGAACAGCGTTTCCTCGAGCACGTCCGCGGTGGCGAGAGCTTTCCTCGGACCTGGTGCAGGCAGGGTCTTGTCGACAGCGATATCGGTCTGTCGATCTACGCCAATGCCTACCATTCCCGCTTGCGCGAGGCACTGGAGGCGGACCACCCGGTCCTGTCGACCTATCTTGGCGATGAACTCTGGGCGACATTCTGCGCCGGCTACACTGACGATCATCCTTCCCGGGTCCGTTCGCTGCGCCACTTCGGCAGCCGCGTGCCGGAATGGCTCGCGCGGAACCCCCCATTTACCGCCCATCCGGTCATCGCCGAGCTGGCGCGGTTCGAGCGAGCCCTGCTCGATGTCTTCGACGCGGCCGATGCGCCACGCCTGGATTGGGCGGCGATGGAGCAACTCGACGCACAGGCGTGGCCGAGCCTGCGCCTGCGCTTTCATCCGAGTGTGCGCCTGCTCGTGCTCTCGACCAATGCCGTCGAAATCTGGAAGGCGCTCAAGGACGAAGTCGAGCCGCCTGCAGCCGCGGCATCGGCCGCGCCGGCACGCCTGCTCTGGCGCGACGAAGAGCGCGTGACGCGGTTTCGCCCGGTGGTCCAGGCGGAGCTCGCGGCGCTGACCGCAGGCCTGGTCGAGGCAAGGGATTTCTCTGGCCTGTGCGAGCGGCTTGCCCGCGATCATCCGGCCGAAAGCGTCCCGGCCATGGCCATCGGATTCCTGCGCCAGTGGTTCGACGAAGGCATCATCTGCGCTCTGGCGGCCGAGGAATCGGCATCGCCGTAGTCGTTTGGCCGCTGCTACTGCCTAGCGAATCTCCGCCAGCCCGCCCGGAACGCCGCGCGGGCTGAACACGATCTGCCAGAGCTGGTCGCGTCGGGAGCGGAAGGTTGCTGCCGAGGCGGACAGATAGTAGCGCCACATGCGCCGGAAGCGTTCGTCGTAGCGCGCCGATAGCTCGGGCCAGGCGCGGTCGAAGTTGGCGATCCAGGCCATCAACGTTCGGTCGTAGTCCGGACCGAATCCGTGCCAGTCCTCGATGACGAAATCGCTTTCGGCGGCCTTGCTGATCTGCGCTGCCGAGGGAATCATCGAGTTCGGAAAGATGTATTTCTCGATCCACGGGTCGGTATGGTTCGATGAGGTATTGGCGCCGATCGTATGCAGCAGGGTCAGGCCGTCGTCGGCCAGGCAACGCCGCACGGTATCGAAGTATTTTCGGTAGTTCTTGACCCCGACGTGTTCGAACATGCCGATCGAGAAGATCCGGTCGAAGCGCTCGTCGATCTTGCGGTAATCCTGGATCCGGATCTCGACCGGCAGGCCGAGACAGAGATCGCGGGCGTACGTCGCCTGTTCCTCTGAAACGGTGAGGCCGACGCCGTGGATGCCATAGCGTTCGGCGGCGAACTTCAGCGCTTCGCCCCAGCCACAGCCGATGTCGAGGACGCGCATGCCCGGCGCGAAGCCGAGCTTGCGACAGACCAGGTCGAGCTTGGCTTCCTGGGCGGCATCGAGCGACCGCGCGCTGTGCCAGTAGCCGCAACTGTAGACCAGTCGCTTGCCGAGCATGGCCCGGAACAGGTCGTTACCGAGGTCGTAGTGGCGCTCGCCGATCTCGAATGCGCGCCGGCCACGCTGCAGGTTGAGCAGCTCGGCCTTGATCCAGAGCCTGGCGTCGTCGATCGGGCGTACCCGCTCGTCGACGTGGGCGACGAGCAGACGGTACATGAATCCGTCGAGGTCGGTTGCGTCCCACTGGCCGTCCATGTAGGACTCGCCGAGACCCATCGAGCCATGCGCAATGACGCGGGCATAGAAGTCCTCGTCGTGGACCTGGATGTCCCAGGGCGAATCGCCGTCGACATGGATGCCGCAATCGGCGAGCAGGGAAGTGGTTCGCGATTTGAGGCTTGCGCGCTTCATGAAATCTCCTGGTTCGGCGGCGTGGACCTCGCGCGACGAAGACGGATGAAACCCGCCTAGTATCCGACTGCAAACATGAACAATCCATCTACGCCGGATGCGACGATCGAGCCGGCGATCCGCGCAGCCGGGAGGCCGGAGCCGGCTCCAGTCAAACGGTCTGCAGGGTGACTTGCGCCGGGCCAATCCGTAGCATGCGAGGCTCACCGATCGATCCTGCTCTATCGCCATGATTCCCGCCAACGCCGTGCGCCGCCGACGCCTGGCGCCGTTGCTCGGCGCCCTGGCCATGTTCGGTCCGTTCTCGATCGATACGATGTTTCCGGCGTTCCCGGCGATCGCCGCGCAGTTGCAGGCGAGTCCGCTGGCCATGCAGCAGACGCTCAGCGTGTACATGATCGCCTATGCGCTGATGTCGCTGTTGCACGGCCCGGTGTCCGATGCGCTGGGGCGGCGGCCGGTCATCCTGGTCGGCGTTGCAGCGTTCGTACTGGCCTCGATCGGTTGCGCGCTGTCGACCAGCATCGGCGAGCTGCTCGTGTTTCGGGCGCTGCAGGGTATGTCCGCCGGGGCCGGCCTGATCGTCGGCCGCGCGATCATCCGCGACTGCTTCGAGGGTGCGGCGGCGCAACGGCTGATGTCGACCGTCTCGATGATCTTCGGCGTGGCGCCGGCCATCGCGCCGATCGTCGGCGGCTGGGTCGTGGCGTTCGCGCGCTGGCCGATGATCTTCTGGCTACTGGCCCTGTTCGCCGGCCTGGTCTGGATCGCCAGCCTGGCCCAGTTGCCGGAAACCCTGCCGACCGAGCGGCGCATGGCCCTGTCCCTGCGCGGAATGGCCTCGACCTACGTCATGATCCTGCGTGATCCGGCGTTCGTGCCGCTGGTCCTGGCCGGTACCTTCGGCTTCAATGCGCTGTTCGTCTACATCTCCTCGGCACCGGCCTTCGTGATCGGGTTGCTCGGGCTCAACGCCCAGCAGTTCGCCTGGTTGTTCATACCGGCCATCGGTGGCCTGATGTTCGGCTCGTTCCTTTCGGGTCGCCTGGCCGGCCGGGTCAGCGCGCAATCGACGGCCGGACTTGGCTATGGAGTCATGCTCGGCGCCTCGGCGCTCAATATCGGCACGGCGCTCTGGTTGCCAAAACCTGCCGTGCCCTGGTCGGTCATTCCGCTCGGCCTGCATTCGATGGGCATCGGCATCGCATTCCCGACCCTCACCCTGCAATTGCTCGACCGCTTTCCGCGACATCGCGGCGGCGCCTCGTCGATGCAGGCCTTCGTCAGCCTGGTGATAAGCGCAACGCTGGCCGGCGTGGTTTCGCCGCTGATTTCCGACAGCGCGCTGAAGCTTGCTGCGACCGCGGGAGGAATCAGCCTTGCTGGATTCCTGCTCTGGAATGCCTATCGCGTAATCGAACGGCGCTGCCCGGCACCGTCAGCGCGTCAGCCCTGAGCAGGACTCGACGGCGCCTGCCCGGAGGCAGCCTGCGCGGCATTGCCGCCGAGGATGCCGCGCAGCAAGGCAAAGATTTCATCCTTGGTTCCGACAACATTGATTTGCGATTCGCGCGGGAAGTCGGTGCCTAGATTGACCGCATAGGCGAGGCCGAGGTCCTCGCCGTTCTCGTCGATGCGATTGAAGGTTTCGACCTTGCCGACGTAGGCAATGCGATTGGCGTCTAGAAAGCGCCCGTCCGGAATCTTTACCCAGCGTTGCATGTTGTCACCTGTGACCATGTGAATGGGAGGACCCGCGCAGCAGCAAGCCCTGGCTGGCCTGGGGATAATGCCACGGTTGATTCCCGAGGGTTCATGCGGAGGCCTGGCCGGGAAGCGCTCCGGGGGTCCGTTTGATCATCGGTAGCGGCGCCGCATCGAACGACTTGACGAGAACTGCCTTTGCGGCGAGCGCCTTGTGCTCAGCAATGTGTGCCCAGATTGGGCGATCCCGGATTGCTGAAATGCGATGTTCGCTGGAAATGCAGAAACGCCAGCGCACCTCACATGACCCACGTTTGTTCGGCCATGGGCACCCTCGCGAGGAATCGGTGGGCAGCCCTCTGACGCGAATGGCCCCGCACTGCACAGGTCTGCCCAATATCGATTTGAGCGGGCCGCCATCGAGCGCGTGGCAGGGGATGCCACGCCGGGCAGCCCGGAGCGAATGGCATCGTAACCCTATCGCCCCGGGCCTGCGGCCAACCTGAATCAATTGTTTTCGATCGATGAGGCTCGCCGGGCGCCTCCTTCTGCGAAGATGGAGAAGGATCAAGTGCAAGCGTGCCAGTTGATCTATGGGGCGAATTGCGGAATTCGCCGCTGGCCTTCAGGCACGCATCTTGCTTGTGCAATAATGATGCAGGGCGGAATCCAGAAATTCCGACCGATCAGGTGAACGGCAGGACGCTGCGCACCGAAAGTCACTCGCATGCGCTTCTTTGCGGCGCGTGTGGCGTGCAGGGGGCTAGTTGCGTCTCGAGTGATCGGTCCGTTTTGAGGCCGGTACCGGAAGCGTGCGTGCCTTCGGCACGAACGTACTGACGCTACCGGCGAGCATGGGAAGCCGGAACGTCAGAAGCGATCAGCCTACGGTTCCGGGGAGCCTCATGACATCTTCAAGCCTTTCGAACTTCGCTCGTTTGACCATTGCGAGCACGTTCCGCCATTTTTCGACATTGGGGCTTGTACTTGCCCTTGCCGCGACCTCGATGTTTCCGCAGAGCGCGCAGGCATGGTGGCCGGGCAAGGACGGTGCCCGCACTGTCGCCGCGAATACGGCCTACACGGCCTTGCCGGAAGTGCGCATTACGACGCTGACCGCCGCGGCGGTTTCCGGTGACTCAACCATCACGCTTGCCAGCACGGCCGGCATAACCGCCGGTGACGTGCTGCTGATCTACCAGGCGCAGGGCGCCACGATCAACAGCGGCAATACGTCAGCCTACGGAACCGTAACCTCGCTTGGCAACGCGGGCCGATTCGAGTTCGTCAATGTCATCAGCGTTGCCGGCAACGTAGTTACCCTGAGTCCGGCCTGCAGCCCGACGCTGCTGCGCTTCTCCTACAACAATGGTTCGCAGGTCATTCGCGTCCCGCAGTATTCGACGCTGACCGTCAACGCGGGCGTCGCCATCACCGCGCCACTCTGGAATGGCAGCACCGGCGGTGTGATGCCGATTCTCGTGCAGAACACGCTGACGCTGAACGGCGATCTGTCGGCAAACGGTGCCGGATTCCGCGGCGGCGTGCTGGAAAATGACACCACGGATGCCGGAACCGATGTCACTCTGTATCGTGGGGCGTCAACGGCCGACGGTGCTGAAAAGGGCGAGGGTATCGCCGGATTCCAGGCCGCCTACGATGCGCTCAACGGCCGTTACGGCCGTGGCGCACCCGCCAACGGCGGCGGTGGCGGCAATGCTCACAATGCCGGTGGTGGTGGCGGCGCCAACGGCAACAACGGTGTCGCATGGAATGGGCAAGGCAATCCGGATCGATCAACAGCGGCGTGGGACGCGGCTTGGAACATCGATGGAACGCTGACTGCGACGACCACCTCGTCGGGCGGTGGTCGGGGTGGTTACACCTACGGCGCAAACAATCAGAATGCACTAACGGTTGCGCCGGGCAATGCCGGCTGGGGCGGCAACAACCGCCGCGAGCGCGGCGGACTCGGCGGACGGCCTCTCGCCAACAATCCCTCGATCGCGGGCGATACTCGCCTCTTCCTTGGTGGCGGCGGTGGCGCGGGCGACGCCAATAATTCGGCCGGTTCGTCGGGTGCGCGTGGCGGTGGCATGGTCATCGTGGTTGCCGGCACGATCTCGGGCAGCGGCAGAATTCTTGCCAACGGTGACACCGCGACCAACTCCACCCCCAATCACAACGATGCTCCAGGTGGCGGCGGCGGCGGCGGCAGCATTCTCGTCTCGGCCGGGACGGCCAGCGGCGTTACGCTGCAGGCCAATGGGGGCAACGGCGGCAACCAGCTCATCACCGGCAATGAATCCGAAGGTCCCGGCGGCGGTGGCGGTGGTGGCTACATCGCCGCATCGGCGGGGCTGACCACAACCGTCGCCGCGGGTGCCAACGGAACCACTTTATCGGCGGCGGTAACCGAATTCATACCGAACGGCAGTACGCGCGGCGGCAGCGGTCTGGCCGGCCTGGCTCCGGCACTCGCTTCGCAACCCATCTGCACGAGCAGCATTACAGATCTCGCTGCGACCAAGTCGAATGGCACAGCCAGCGTCGTCAGCGGCAGCACGACCAACTACACGATCCGCATCACCAACAACGGGCCCACACCCGTCACCGGTGCGGTCATCACTGACGCCGCCGCCGCCGGCCTGAGCAAGACAGGCGTCGCTTGTTCCGGTTCGCCCGGGCAATGCACCGTAGGAACAACACCCAACATTGCGCAGTTGCAGACAGGCTATGCCTTGCCGACCCTGGCCGTTGGCCAGTTCTACGAAATCGTCGTTTCGGCCACGGTCACGGCGTCATCCGGAAGCGTCTCCAATACGGTTTCCGTTGCGACACCCGCGGGCACCGTTGATTCGAATTCCGGCAACAATTCCGCAACCGACACTGACACGGTCCTCGCCCCGCAGCTGACGATCATCAAGGCCGCGAGCGCAAGTCCGTGGACGGTCGGTGTCGCAGCCAGCTACACCTTGAACGTGCAGAACACCGGCACCACAGCGACGACCGCAGCCGCGACCATCAGCGACACGATTCCGGCCGGCCTGACCATCGGCGTGCTGCCGGGCGGTTGCAGCGCCGCCGGTCAGACCGTGACATGCACGATCCCGAGCGGCCTGGCAGTGAGCGCCACGGCGAGCTTCGTCATTCCTGTGACGCCGACCACGGCGGCGCAGCCGAGCGTCACCAATACAGCGACCGTAACGGGCGGCGGCGACCCGACCTGTCCTGGCCCAGCACGCTGCACCAGCACCGTCGGACCGATTCCGGTCAATGCCCCGCAACTGACGATCACCAAGACCGCGAGCGCGAGCCCGTGGACGGTGGGTGTCGCGGCGAGCTACACCCTCAGCGTGCAGAACACCGGCACCGCCGCGACGACTGCGGTATCGACGATCAGTGACACGATCCCGGCCGGCCTGACCATTGGCGTGCTGCCGGCCGGTTGCACTTCAGCCGGCCAGACCGTGACTTGTACGATCCCGAGCGGTCTGGCTGTCTCGGCCACGGTGAGCTTCATCATTCCGGTGACACCGACCGCAGCGGCGCAGCCAAGCGTGACCAATACGGCCACGGTCAGCGGCGGCGGTGACCCGAGTTGTCCGGGCCCGGCCCGTTGCACCAGCTCGGTCGGCCCGACCCCGGTCAATGCCCCGCAGCTGACGATCACCAAGACCGCGAGCGCGAGCCCGTGGACGGTCGGTGTCGCGGCGAGCTACACGCTGAGCGTGCAGAACACCGGCACTGCAGCGACGACAGCAGTATCGACGATCAGCGACACGATCCCGGCCGGCCTGACCATCGGCGTGTTGCCGGCCGGTTGCACTTCAGCCGGCCAGACCGTGACTTGTACGATCCCGAGCGGCCTGGCGGTCTCGGCGTCAGCGAGCTTCATCATTCCGGTCACGCCGACCACGGCGGCGCAGCCGAGCGTGACCAACACGGCCACGGTCAGCGGCGGCGGTGACCCGACCTGTCCGGGCCCGGCCCGTTGCGCCAGCACGGTCGGACCGATTCCAGTCAACAATCCATCCCTAAGCACAGCGAAGGCTCTGACCAGCAACGCCGACGGCGATGCCTCCGGCACGGTGACCCAGGGCGACGTCCTGACCTACACGGTCACGGTGACCAATACCGGCGATATCCCGCTCACCAACGTCGTCGTCACCGACAGCCTGATTACACCGACCGGTGGCACGACGCCGTGCGCAAGCGTTCCGGTGGGTGGCACTTGCACCTTGATCGGCACGTACACGGTCATGGCGGCTGATGTCACAACCGGATCGATCACCAACACCGGCACCGGCGACTCCGACGAGACGCCACCGGATGGCGACACGCTGATCACGCCAGTCGTGGGCAGCCCGGCGCTCAACACAACCAAGGCCCTGACCAGCAACGCCGATGGCGATGCAAGTGGCACGGTGACCCAGGGCGATGTGCTCACGTACACGGTGACCGTCACCAATACGGGCAACATCCCGCTGACCAATGTGGTTGTGACCGACAGCCTGATCACGCCGACGGGCGGCACCACCCCATGCGCGAGTGTTCCAGTCGGCGGCACCTGCACGCTGATCGGCACTTACACGGTCACGGCGGCTGATGTGACGACCGGATCGATCACCAACACCGGTACCGGCGATTCCGATGAGACTCCGCCGGATGGCGACACGCTGATTACGCCGGTGGTGGGTTCGCCGGCCTTGAATACGACCAAGGCCCTGACCAGCAACGCCGATGGCGACAGTTCGGGAACCGTGACTCAAGGCGACGTGCTCACCTACACGGTGACCGTGACCAACACCGGCAATATCCCGCTGACCAACGTCATCGTCACGGACAGCCTGATCACGCCGACCGGCGGCACCACCCCGTGTGCATCCGTTGCAGTCGGGGGCACCTGTACCCTGATCGGCACCTACACGGTCACGGCTGCCGATGTCACCACTGGTACGATCACCAACACCGGCACGGGCGACTCTAACGAGACGCCGCCGGACAACGACACGGTTATCACGCCAGTCGTCGGCAGCCCGGCGCTCAACACGACCAAGGCACTCACGTCGAATGCTGATGGCGATGCCTCCGGCACCGTCACGCAGGGCGACGTGCTGACCTACACGGTGACTGTCACCAATACGGGCAATATCCCGCTGACGAACGTCGTCGTCACTGACAGCTTGATTACGCCGACGGGTGGTACGACACCGTGCGCGAGTGTTCCGGTGGGCGGCACCTGTACCTTGATCGGCACGTACACGGTCACGGCGGCTGATGTCACGACCGGCTCGATCACCAACACCGGCACCGGCGACTCGGACGAGACGCCACCGGATGGCGACACGCTGATCACGCCAGTCGTGGGCAGCCCGGCGCTCAACACGACCAAGGCGCTCACGTCGAACGCTGATGGCGATGCCTCCGGCACCGTCACGCAGGGCGACGTGCTGACCTACACCGTCACGGTGACCAATACGGGCAATATCCCGCTGACCAACGTCATCGTCACGGACAGCCTGATCACGCCAACCGGCGGCACCACCCCGTGTGCATCCGTTGCAGTCGGGGGCACCTGTACCCTGGTCGGCACGTACACGGTTACGGCGGCTGACGTCACGACCGGATCGATCACCAACACCGGTACGGGCGACTCCGATGAGACGCCGCCGGATGGCGATACGCTGATCACGCCAGTCGTCGGCAGCCCGGCGCTCAACACCTCCAAGGCATTGACCAGCAACGCTGACGGTGACAGCTCCGGCACCGTCACCCAGGGCGACGTGTTGACCTACACGGTCACGGTGACTAATACCGGCAACATCCCGCTGACCAACGTGGTTGTGACCGACTCGCTGATCACGCCGACCGGTGGCACGACGCCATGCGCCAGTGTTCCGGTGGGCGGCACCTGCACGCTGATCGGCACCTACACGGTTACGGCAGCAGATGTCACGACCGGTACGATCACCAATACCGGCACGGGAGACTCCGACGAGACCGGCCCTGACGACGATGTTCTCGTCACACCCATCGTGGGCAGTCCGGCCCTGAGTGCGGCCAAGGCGCTGACCAGCAACGCCGACGGCGATGCAAGCGGCACGGTGACAGAGGGCGATGTGCTGACCTACACGGTCACCGTGACGAATACGGGCAACATCCCGCTGACGAACGTCGTGGTGACGGACAGCCTGATCACGCCGACCGGCGGCACGACGCCGTGTGCCAGTGTTCCCGTGGGCGGCACCTGCACGCTGATCGGTACCTATACGGTTACCGCTGCAGACGTAACGGCCGGCAATGTCACCAACACCGCTACCGGCGACTCGGACGAAACACCGCCCGATAGCGACACAGTCATCACGCCGGTTGTCGGCAGCCCCGCGCTCAGCACGAGCAAGGCTTTGACCAGCAACGCCGATGGCGATGCCTCCGGCACGGTGACCGAGGGCGACGTGCTGACCTACACGGTTACGGTGACCAATACGGGCAACATCCCGCTGACCAACGTGGTTGTGACCGACTCGCTGATCACGCCGACCGGCGGAACGACGCCGTGCGCCAGTGTTCCGGTGGGCGGCACCTGTACCCTGATCGGCACCTACACGGTCACGGCTGCCGATGTCACGAACGGTACGATCAGCAATACCGGCACGGGCGACTCCGACGAGACGCCGCCGGACGACGACACGCTGATAACGCCAGTAGGCGCGAGTCCGGCATTGACGGTCGACAAGTCGGCAACTCCAGGATCGTTCACGGTGGGACAACCGGGCAGCTACATGATAACGGTGACCAATACCGGTAGCGTCAGCACCTTCAGCGACATCGTGGTGACCGACAATCTGCCGACTGGCATCACCCTGACCAGTGCTACGGGCGCCAACTGGAGTTGCGTTGGAACCTCGGCCTTGACCTGCACATTCACCGGAACGCTGACGGCAGGAGCCAGCACGGTCCTCACTCTCAACGTTGCAGTCGACGCGAGTGCGGTAAACGGCGACAACTCGGCAAGTGCAACCGGTGGCGGCGACCCCAACTGTCCCGCATTGCCACGCTGCGGTGACGTCGTTGTGGTGCCAGTTACCCAACTGCCCGATCTGACCGTCGTGAAGACGCACGTCGGCAGTTTCACCCAGGGTCAGGTGGGCGCGACCTACACGCTGGTCGTCAGCAACATCGGCGCCGGCCCAACCAGCGGTGTGGTCACACTGACCGACACATTGCCGATGGACCTCACGGCTACCGCGATCAGCGGTCCCGGCTGGACCTGCGTGCTATCGACGCTTACCTGCACGAGATTCGATGTGTTGAATCCGGGGGCTAGCTACCCGCCAGTCACATTGACCGTCAGCGTGGCGCTGAATGCAGCCTCGCCGCTGGTCAATCTGGCCACGGTCAGCGGTGGTGGCGACGACACGCCGTTCAACAACCAGGATGACGACACGGTGACGGTGGGCGCAGGTGCGGAAGTGGTCGAGGTCGATGTCGACGCCAGGTGGGCGCTGCTCTTGCTGATCGGTTTGCTGCTGGTGTTCTCGCGTCGGGCGCTTGGCGTGCCCCGCGACTGATGATCATGGGGCCGGCAGGCCAACGCTTGCCGGCCCCGATCCATTGCTTTCAAGGGCTTCCATCCGGCTCGGGGTAGCCAGCAGTGATCCGTCTTCGGGCCAGATTCGCCGACGGATCCGAAGTTTGTAGCGGCTCCCGGGGCAGGGTGCCGTCCGGGGTGCACTCGGATCCTCCGGCACATGGACGAAAGCCGCCAAGGCCCATATGATCGGCCGACTCCGCCTGTCGGCGGACGCCTTGGGGACCATCATGCGAATTCGAATTCTTGCGGCAATCGGGCTGGTCGCCGTCGCTGCCTGTGGCACAGTCTATCTCTCGCAATCAACGGTCGAGTCATTCGACGAAGACGCCGGCGGACCCTGGTCGAAACCGGTCACGGGCGACTACTGGGCCCACCGTGTTTCCTACCCGACCATGAACTTCAGCCCTGCCTGGTATGGGGACGCAAAGCCGGCAGACCGGGCGATTTCGAATGGCGTGCCTGCCGGCGAGAAGTCGTATCTGCGTTCAGCAGAGTCACCGCTGACCCTGGCGCCGAATGCCTGGACCTTCCTCGGGCCTTCGCCCTTGCTCAATGGTGGCGTCGTGGTCGCCGGGCGTACCAACGTGATCGTTGCCGACCCGACCGGTCCGGACATCAACGGCAAGCACACCGTATTCGCCGCATCGGACGGCGGTGGCGTCTGGAAGACGACGAACTGCTGCGACGCCAGCACGACCTGGCGCAACGTCACCGATGATCGTGACATCGCCAGCATTGCCATCGGCGAGTTGTATATCGAGCCGAGCAATCCCAACGTGATCTATGCGGGAACCGGCGACCTTCGCTACGGTTCGTTCACATTCGGCTCCTCGGGCGTCCTCAAGAGCACCGACAAGGGCGAAACCTGGACGATCCTTGGCGAAGACGTGTTCAATCCGCTTTACGCACCTTCGGTCGGTCTCGGATTTCCGCAGTACCAGGCCGTCGGCAAGGTACGGACCAGCCCGCTGGATCCGGACACGATCATCGTCGGCACCAAGACCGGACTGTTCGTGTCCAACAACGCCGGCGTCGACTGGACCGGGCCTTGCTACACGAATTCGTTCTCTTCCCAGCGACAGGATATTACTGGCCTGATCGTGCAGGACGCCGGCGCGGGCGCCGTGCGCGTATTCGCCGCGGTCGGCACACGCGGCCTGCCGACCACCGTTCAGCCGGATCTCGCCAATTACGGCGCGAACGGCGTTTATCGTGCGACATGGCCAGCCACGGGTTGCCCCGCTACCGGTGACTGGACGCTGCTCGACAACGGATGGCCGGCAGGTACCGGCAATGGCGACCCGACCGGCAAGCTGCTCGGTCGCCTCGAGATCGCCGACGCACCGAGCAATCCCGATACCATTTACGCGCTTGGATCCGACGCGGTATCCAGCGGTGTGCTCGGGGTCTGGCGAACCGATGATGGCGGCAACACCTGGGTCCAGCGCGCGACCGGATCGGGTGTGCAGTCGGGCGGGTGTTCCAACGCGGCCAATGGCGGCAGCCAGATGTGGTACGACTCGGGCCTGCTGGTCGATCCCGGCAATCCGGAAATCGTGTTGCTCAGCGGCGTCGACATGTGGCGCTCGACCAATGGCGGCACGACCTTCCAGGACATCACCTGCGGCTACGGCAACGGCAATGTCCACGTCGACCACCACGCCCGCGCGTTCCTCCCGAATGGATCGGGCGGTTACGACAACAACAAGGTGCTGAGCGGCAGTGATGGTGGCGTGTTCTACACGGCCAACGCGCAGTTCGGTACCGGCGGCTCGTCATCGGCCAATCGGCCCACCTTCATTTCGCTGAACCAGACGATCGGCTCGATCGAGCTGTATTCAGGTGATATCACGGCCAACTTCGCTACCGCGGCAAACCCGGGTGCGAGCGCCGGCGCGCAGGACAATGGCAGCGAATGGGTGCGCTGGACTGGTACCGATCCGGCCCCGGCCCAGTGGACCGTGCGAAACGGCGGCGACGGCATCTACACGCGTATCGAGCCGATCAACGAATTGCGCTGGTACTACTCGAGCCAGAACGGTGCGCTGGTGGTCACCCAGACCGGCCCGAATGGCGGCACCACCAATGCCACGCCTTCGGCATCCGGCTGGGGCGGCGACACGCTGAGCTTCGTCATGCCTGTCGAGATCTACCGTTACGGCGAGCTCGATGTGGCCGGCAGTGGCTGCACCACGGCGGTCGGCTGCACCTACATGCTCGGCGGCACCAACCGCGTCTGGGAAACCCTGGAGGGCGGCATTCCGCGCTCGAGCTGGTATCCGAACAGCCCGAACCTGACCAAGAATACGCTGGGCAACCGATCGTTCATCAACCAGCTGGCCCATGCGACCAAGTCGCCGACGGTGGTCATCGTCGGCACCAACGACGGCAATGTGCAGTTGGGCTACGGAATGAACCAGGGGGTCGCAGATTCGGCCACCTGGGTCAACCTGACCGATGGCAATACGGTCCTGCCGAATCGTCCGGTCATGGATGTCGCGGTCGATGTCGGCGATGCGCTGAACCCCGCGGCCAGTGCGATCGGGTATGCGGCACTGGGCGGCTTCGACCAGAACACGCCGGGCACGCCGGGGCACATCTACCAGGTGACCTGCCAGAACAACTGCGCGACCTTCACCTGGCGCGATGTCAGCGGCAACCTGCCGAACATTCCGGCCAACTCGGTGGCGGTGAATCCGAACATTCCGAATCAGGTCTTCGCCGGCACGGATTGGGGCCTGTATTACACCGACGACGTGTCCGTGCCGAATCCGGTCTGGTACCGGTTCGAGAACGGTCTGCCGCGCGTCATGATCTGGGACATGGCCATCGACCGCGGCTTCACCACGCTGGCCGTATTCACGCGCAGCCGCGGCGTCTGGGCCTGGCCGCTGCCGAGCGGTCCGATCGACATCATCTTCCAGGACGGCTTCGAGACGCCCTGACCCTTACTCTTCCGCCAATCGGTCCTGGCGCGCGCTGCGCGTCGGGACCTTGTGCCCGGTTCCTCAGGGAGGGAACGCCGAGTCCGGCAGGATTCGGGCGCTGACCCAGGCCAGCGGGATTGCGATGTGGCGCCGATGGAACTTCGCCGGCTGCGGCTTCATGCAAGGCCTCGGCGAGCGAGCCAGGCTTGGGCATCCGAAGCATCATTTTCGAACCAGGCCCGTGCCGAGCCGAGCCGAAACGTATAGCCCCAGGCATCCATGTCGCTCATCAGTCTCGCACTGCCGACATCGGGCAGGGCATCGGCGAGGACGATCTGCAGGTAGCAGGCGGCGTCTTCCTCGGCGATCGAATCGGTGGCATTGGTGTGGACCGTGGTGCGCCGTTCGGCCGGCATCACGATCAGGTGGCAGGCCTCGTGCAGCAGCGAATGCACCGGCGTGTCGGTACGCGCGAATACGGTAGTGCCGATCAGTCCTGCTTCGGGTTGGCCCCAGTAGCTGCCGGGAATCGGCAGGCCGTCGCCGACGATCTCAAGGTTCAGGTCGTAGCGGTGCAGCAGCTCCCGCACGGCCAGGATGTCGATGTCTGCGAGCAGGAGCAAACGAAATCAGTTTTCGCCGACGACCGCTGCGCCCTTCTCGGGGAGGGCGACCGATAGTTCGAGGACCTCGTGCTCGCCATCGCGTTCGACGTTGATCTGCACCGCGTCCGGATCGACGTTGACGTACTTCTTGATGACCTCGAGGATCTCGCGGCGCAGAGTCGGCAGGTAGTCCGGGCTGCCGCGCTGGGCGCGTTCCTGGGCGACGATGATGCGCAGGCGTTCCTTGGCGACGTTGGCCGTGTTCTTCGGTCGCGCACGCAGAAAGTCGAAGATTCCCATGCTCAACTCCTGAAGATTCGCGAGAACAGACCTTTCTTCTGTGCATCGATGAAACGCAGCGGGCGCGACTCGCCGAGCAGCCGTGCGACCGCGTCGTCGTAGGCATGTCCGGCATTCGATTCCTCGTCGAGGATGACCGGGATGCCCGCATTCGAAGCCGCCAGAACCCCTTCGGATTCGGGTATGACGCCGACCACCTCGATGCCGAGGATTTCCTGGACGTCGGCGATGCTCATCATGTCGCCCGATTCGACCCGGTTCGGGTTGTAGCGGGTCAGCAGCAGATGCTGCTCGACCGGCCCGTTGCCGAGTTCGGCGCGACGCGTCTTGCTCGCCAGCAGGCCGAGGATGCGATCGGAATCACGCACGCTGGAGACTTCCGGATTGACCACGACCACGGCGCGATCGGCGAAGTACATCGCCAGTGCCGCGCCTTTTTCGATGCCGGCCGGCGAGTCGCAGATCACGTAGTCGAAGCCTTCCTCGCGCAGGCCGTTGAGCACGGATTCGACGCCCTCCCTGGTCAGCGCATCCTTGTCGCGCGTCTGTGAGGCCGCGAGCACGAACAGGTTGTCGTAGCGCTTGTCCTTGATCAGGGCCTGCTTGAGCGTGCATTCGCCGTTGATGACGTTGACGAAGTCGTAAACGACGCGGCGTTCGCAGCCCATGATCAGGTCGAGGTTGCGCAGGCCCACATCGAAATCGATGACGGCGACCTTCTTGTCGCGCCTGGCCAGACCGACTGCCAGCGATGCGCTGGTGGTGGTCTTTCCCACACCGCCCTTGCCGGACGTGACGACGATGATATCTGTCAAGGTCGATTCTCCAATGGTTGGCTCTTGTGATGGTTCCGCCGTCAGCCGAGCCTGGCCAGCAGCAGTTTTTCCCCCTCCAGCCACGCCTGCACGGGCTTGCCGCGCAGGTCGGGTGGAAGATCTTCGAAAACACGGTATTGGCCGGCGATGGAAACCAGCTCGGCATGGAACTCCTGGCAATAGATTCGGGCGCTGGTATCGCCCTGCGCACCGGCCAGCGCGCGTCCACGCAAGGCACCGTAGACATGAATCGAGCCGTCGGCGATCACTTCGGCGCCATTGGCGACCAGTTTGGTGACGACGAGGTCGCCGCCACGCGCATAGACCTGCTGGCCGGAGCGGACCGGGGCATCCTGGTGCAGGGTGCGCGCGGGCTCGCGACTGACCGGCGCAGGCGTCGGCGTTGGCGCGCTCGGCGGCGGTTCGATGGCGCCGGCCAATGCCGCAGGTGCCACAACCGCAGGCTCGCCGCCGCGCTCGAATGCTGCCCGGAACTTGGCGAACAGGGGCAGATCGAGGGTGCGCGCCAGGGCTTCGTTTTCACTGGTGCCGTAGGAGAGGCCAACCGGCAGCATGCCGGCACCGCGTATGCGTTCGAACAAATCGCGCACGACTTCCGCGGCCGGAAGTGCGGGCAGGTGGCTCAGGTCGAGGACCACGGGCGTGCGCAGGAACAACTGCGGCGCGCTCTTGAGCCTGGCCGCAAGTTCCGTCGACATCGACTCGGCATCGAGCCGTTTCAGGCGCAGGTTGGCGATGCCGACCTGGCCGAATTTGAGTTCGGCTGCCGGCTCGAAGTTCTTCGCGGCGTCGATCATGGGCCCCGGTCAGCCTCGGCTCGCGCGGGCGAGGCTTCGCGCCGGATCGGCGCCCAGGCGTTCGGCCAGCCACGGTTGGTCGGGAAGCTCGCCGCTGCCCGCCTGCAGATAGGTGTCACGAACGAATTCATAGCTGCACAGGGTCTTGGCGAGCAGGCTGACCGGCCGGCCCACGCCGTCCATGAGCTGCTGACCGACTTCGTTGAAGCCATAGGTGCCGTGAAACAGCACGGCGGCGTCGTCGCGCGGTTCGAGGAACACCTCGCAGGCGAGCAGCGGCACGCGCAACTCCGCGTAGCTGGTCACATCGCAGTAGAAGATCCGGCCCAGGCCGAGGCCACGATAGGGCTCGGCAATGACGATCCGGTCGATGTAGATGAACTCCGGATAGCGCTCGCGGAACCAGCGGAAATTGGGGCTCGAGTAGTTCGCGGATTCGCGCAGCGCGATCAGGAAACCGGCCATGACGCCATCCACCTCGGCGATCCTGAAGTAGGAGGCGTTGGCATAGAACCACTGAAGCCTTGTTGCGTCGAGAGCCAGGATGCGCGGTCCGACGGCGTTGTTGAGGGCGAGCACGGAATCGAGCTCGTGCTCACGCACGTCGCGAATAACGAGGGTCATGCGTTCAGGCGCTCCAACAGGGTATTGCGACTGCCGAATCATTCGGCACGGAGCCCCGATTATCGCATGCGCGACCCCCACGGGCCATCTCGACCGGGATGCAATTCCGGCGCCCGGACGGCCCTGTCTGCCCGAAGCGCCGTCAATCGGGCACACGCAATGACTTCGGGCAGGTTGCGGGACTTCCCGGTCCGCCTATGATGTCGGCATGTCGATGCCGCATTTCAATCACATACGCCTGCTGCGCTACGCCAGTCTGTTCACCTACGCCTGCGTGGGCATTCCGCTGCTGCAGTACGAAACGGTCGTGGCCGAGATGCTCGAGCGGGCCCGCCCGGCCTATTTCTACGATCTCTGGCTCGGATGCTATCTGGCCTTTGGCCTGGTGTTCTGGTTCCTGACCCATGACATGGGTGCGCGCAATCCGTCCGGTTTGCGTCGGCTCGTCCAGATCGCCCTGCTGGTCCTGCTCAACCTGCTCGCGATCGCCGTGGGCTGGCTCAGCCAGAGCGGTCTTTGCGCGCTGCTGCTGGTGGTCGTCTCGGTCGCCTTGCCCTGGATATTGAATCTGCAGGTCGGGGTCACCTGGATGGTCCTGCAGAACTTCTCGCTGCTGCCCCTGTTTGCCAGCTGGCCGACCTATTCGCTGAGCCTGGCCGCATGGCAGGCGACCATGTACCTGGGCATTTCGACGACCACCTTCGTCACCTCGCTGATCGCAAAGCAGCAGGCCGAGGCGCGCGAAGACCAGCGCAGACTCAATGCGGAACTGCGGGCGACCCGGGCCCTGCTGGCCGAGTCGAGCCGCCTCGGCGAACGCATGCGCATCTCGCGCGAGCTGCACGACCTGGTCGGGCACCATTTGACCGCATTGAGCCTCAACCTCGAGGTGGCCAGCCATCTCGTCAGCGGCCAGGCCCATGAGCATGTCCGCCAGGCCCAGTCCGTGGCGCGCCTTCTGCTGTCGGACGTGCGCGAGGTGGTCAGCCAGTTGCGCGAGGACGACAGCATCGACCTGACCGATGCGCTGAATACGCTCATCGAAGGCGTCCCCGGGTTGCGCATCCATCTTGAATTGCCGCCCCGCTTCACGATCGACGATCCGCGTCGGGCCCAGCTGCTGCTGCGTTGTGCCCAGGAAATCATCACCAACGCGGTCCGTCATGCGAATGCGCGCAACCTGTGGCTGTCGTTCGAGCGCACGCCGGACCGCAAACTGGCCATCCACGCGCGTGACGATGGCCGTGGCGCCATCCAGCTGCGCCATGGCAACGGCCTGACCGGCATGCGCGAGCGCCTTTCGCAGTTTGGCGGCCAGCTCGATATCGTTACGGCCAAGGATCAGGGCTTTTCTCTCGATGCATGGCTGCCAATGGAGGCAACCCGATGATTTCCGTATGCCTTGTCGATGATCAGACCCTGGTGCGCCAGGGCATACGTTCATTACTCGAATTGTCCGACTCGATCCGCGTCGTCGCCGAGGCGGTCGACGGCGCCCAGGCCGTTCAACTTATTCCCGAGGTGGCGCCCGACGTGGTGCTGCTCGACATGCGCATGCCCGGCATGTCGGGGCTGGACGTGCTGAACGCGCTCAATGCCAGCGGAAAATTGCCGCCGACGATCATCCTGACCACCTTCGACGACGAACAACTGGTCCTGGCCGGGCTCAAGGCCGGGGCCAGGGGCTACCTGCTCAAGGACGTCTCGCTGGACCAACTCGTCGATGCGGTCAAGGTGGTCGCGGACGGCGGCTCGCTGGTCGCGCCGATGGTGACCCAGCGCCTGCTGTCGGGGCTCGAGCGCATGCAGAACGATTTCACCAGCCTCGATCGCCCGGATCCGCTGACCGAGCGCGAAACCGAGATCCTGCGCCTGATGGCGGGCGGTTACAGCAACAAGGAGATCGCCAACTCGCTCGGGGTGGCTGAAGGCACGGTCAAGAATCACGTCTCCAATATCCTCTCGAAATTGGGTGTCCGGGACCGTACACGCGCCGTTTTGAAGGCATTTGAGCTCGGAATCGTCTGATTGCGGCCAATTTCCGGCCCTCGGACGGTCCGGTTCAGGTCGTAGCCATTGCGGCCCGGAGTCAAGTAACATGCCGGGTCTGAGCCATGCGGGTCCGGGAGGATCCACCTGTGGGTATCAACACGCCGGGCCAAGCGTTCCCTCGCCAGTGGGCGGGGATCGGCTGGGGGAGATGCGCCGGCGATCAATCAAGTCCTGGAGAGGTCCGGAATGACGCGTGTTCTTGAATTGCTGGTTTCCCTGCTGATCGTCGCCGTACTGATCGTCGTGGTTGGCGTGTTGCTGCCGAGTCACGGCCACGTCGAGCGATCGGTCGAAGTATCCAGCCCGCTTCGCCAGATATACGACTCGGTGAATACCCTGCGCCGGTTTCCGGAATGGTCGCCCGAGCGTCGCCTCGACCCGCAACTGCACATGGAGTACTCCGGTCCGCGCACCGGTGTCGGTGCTTCGGTCAGCTACAGCGGTGACGAATCCGTCGGCAAGGGCAGCCTGACCATCGCTTCCAGCGATGAGGACAGCCAGGTCAAGATGGATGTCACCAACGACTTCGCCGGCGAGAACAAGACCTACACGATCACGCTGAATCCGTCGGAAAACGGAAAGACCACGCGAATCGTCTGGGCCTACGATGTCGACTACGGTTGGAACCTGATGTGGCGCTATGCCGGGCTCTACATCCACGGCAAGCCTGATGCGACGGTCCAGACTGCGGTTGCGAATGTGGCCAACATGCTCGCCTCGTTCCCGAACGTGGACTACAAGGACCAGGACATCCAGGTTGCCGAAGTGACTGGTGTGCCGGTTCTGGTCCTCTCGACAAAGGCGCCGCGCACGCTGGACGAAGTCAGCGAGGCCACGGCCCAGGCGGTTGCCAAGATCGAAGAGGTCATGAAGAAGGTCGGCCTGAACCAGGCGGGGCCGGTGCGTACGGTCACGACCAACTGGGGCGACGAGAACTATGTCTTCGACGTCTCGATCCCGGTCGACTCGACCACGTTCACGCTGGATGGAAATACCTACACGATCACGGTGCCTGCGGTTTCCGACCTGGTCGACGACGTCACCACGGAAGACGCTCCGCGCGAGCTCAAGACGGGCGACCACGACGAGGATGGCTATCTGATCGTCGAGAACGGCGTACGCGCCAAGATCAGCTACAGCGGCCTGGCCCTGGTCACCGAGTACACCGGTAGCCCGGCCGCGCTGCCCTTGCTGCGCTTGCAGGAGAAGGCCTATGCAGAGACCCATGGCTACCTGTACAGCGAGATGAATGGCGGACGCTTCTGGGACGAGGTCACGGCCACCGACGAGGATGGAACCCAGACCTTCAAGGTGACCCTCCCGGTCGAGCCCTGATTGCCTGAGCATACCGACGTGAAATGAAAAGCGGGCCGAATGGCCCGCTTTTTTGTTTGTCCCGGCTTGGCGCATCGAAGCCGCTGCGAGGACGTTCAGGGACGATCGTCGTAGTCGACTCGCGTGATCACGCAGGAGCGGATTCCTTTCGGTGTCCGCACTTCGAACTCGTCATCCACGCACTTGCCGAGGGCGGCTCGTGCGAACGGCGAATCGATGCTGATCCAGCCGCTCTCGGCGTTCGTCTCGTCGGCGCCCACGATTCGGTAGTGATGTTCGCTGCCGTCCGCGTCCTCGACGCTGAACCATGCGCCGAAATAGATGGTGGAGCCGTCGCCCGGACGACCCTGGGCGACGCGCAGGGACGGGATGCGCTTGCTCAGGTAGCGGACCCGGCGGTCGATTTCGGCCAGTTGCTTCTTGCGATAGATGTATTCCGCATTCTCCGAGCGATCGCCTTCGGCCGCAGCCGCCGTGATCGCCGCCACGACTTCGGGACGCCGCAGCTTCCAGAGCTCGTGGAGTTCCTCCTGAAGCCTGCGCAAACCAGCGGCGGTGATCAGGTTGGTCGATGCAGCAACAGGCGCACGCCAGCGGCTCATCCGGCTAGCGCCCCTTGAATATTCCCCCGAGCACGCCGCGCATGATCGACCGGCTGATCTGGCTTCCGGCGTTGCGCGCTGCCGATTTCGCCAGTGCCTCGATCATGCCCTGCCGGCGACCGGTGCCGAACAGCATGCCGCTGACCTTGTCCATGAATCCGCCACCATCCTGTTTCGTGGCGGACTGGGCCGCCGGGCCGCCTGCGGTCGGGGCCGGGGGTACCTCCGCGGCAGTCGCCTCGGTGCGCGCCGTGAGCTTCTCGAAGGCCGATTCCCGATCGACGATGACGTCGTACTTTCCACCAAAGGGCGATCGTGAGCGGATCGCAGCGCGTTCTTCGTCGGTGATGGTGCCGATCCGGCATCCGGGGGAGGCGATCAGGCTGCGTTGCACGGGCAAGGGCACGCCGCCATCCTGCAGCGTCGTCACCAGCGCCTCGCCGACACCGAGCTGGGTGATCGTCGCGACGACATCGACCTTCGGGTTGGGCGGAAAGGTTTCGGCGGCCGCGCGCACGGCCTTCTGGTCGCGCGGTGTAAAGGCCCGCAAGGCGTGCTGGATGCGGTTACCCATCTGCCCGAGCACGTCCTGCGGGACGTCGTCGGGATTCTGCGAACAGAAGTAGACACCGACGCCTTTCGAGCGGATCAGCCGGACTACCTGTTCGATGCGCTGTACCAGTGCGGGCGGGGCGTCGTCGAACAGGAGATGGGCCTCGTCGAAGAAAAACACGAGTTTGGGCTTGTCGAGGTCGCCGGCTTCGGGCAGGTTTTCGAACAACTCGGAAAGCATCCAGAGCAGGAAAGTCGAATACAGTTTCGGCTTGAGGATCAGCTGGTCGGCGGCGAGCACGCTGATGATGCCGCGACCGGACATGTCCTGGCGCATGAAATCGGCCAGGTCGAGCGCGGGCTCGCCGAAGAAATGATCGGCGCCGGACTCTTCCAGCGAGAGTAGCGCGCGCTGGATCGCGGCCAGCGAAGCGGTACTCATCAGTCCGTACTGTTTCGAAATGACCTTGGCATTTTCCGCGGCGAAGTTGAGCATTGCGCGCAGGTCCTTCAGGTCGAGCAGCAGCAGGCCTTCGTCGTCGGCGCAGCGAAATACGACCTCCAGCACGCCCTGCTGGGTATCGTTGAGTTCGAGCAGGCGACCGAGCAGATGTGGCCCCATTTCGGAAATCGTGGCCCTGATTGGATGGCCCAGTTTTCCGTAGATATCCCAGAAGACGACCGGATTGGCGTTCGGACTCCACTCGATGCCGAGCTTGTCGATGCGTGCCTTGAGCCTCTCGCTCATCGCTCCAGCCTGGCACAGGCCCGCCAGGTCGCCCTTGACGTCGGCCAGGAAGACCGGCACGCCAAGCTTCGAAAATCCTTCCGCCAGCAACATCAGGCTGACCGATTTTCCGGTGCCGGTGGCGCCGGCGATCATGCCGTGGCGATTGGCGTAGCGTGCGTGCAGCCAGACCGCCTCGTCGCTCTTGCCGATCAGGATATCGTTCACCAGTGGACTCCTCGGGTTACGCGGCCGGAATGCGGATCCGATTGTAGTCGAGGTATGGCGCTTCGTTGCCGCGGATACATCGGGTCGGTTACCGTTGGCGCCATGTCAGGCGGAAATCAAACGATGTACAGGACTTTTCGTGTTCCTCTCGTTGGCGTGATCCTGGGGCTCGGCGCATGCGCCGGAGTTGCACCGTCGGCACGCCCATCCGCATCCGCGAACGTCGATGAGGCGGCGGTCAACGCGCTGTATGCCGAACTCGACAAGGGCAGCCAGCGCTTCGAGGCCGGTCTCGAACTCGGACGCCATGGCGATTCCGACCGGGCCCAGACCGAAACCCAGGCGGCGCTCGATGCGCTGCAGTCCAATGCGGTTCGTTGCACGACCTTGCCGGGCTGCGATGCAAGCCGGTTCGTATCGGCCTACGACCGCCTCCTTCGCCTGGGCGTGCAGGTCCCGGTCGTCGATGGCGACAGCGAACAGGATGCCGCCATCGAGGATGCGCCGGAAGACGCCAGCGAGGGCTCGCCCGTGGTGGCCAGTCTGCCGGCCATGGAGCGCACGATTACCCTGCTCAATGGACGTGAACTGGCGGACATCCTGACCATCAACGATCCGGTCAAGGCCGCGCTCGAGCAGTGGCTGACCCAGTACCGGCCCAACCTGATGACGGCGTACGTGAACTATGAATTCATGCGCTACCGGATGTGGCCCGAATACCACCAGGCCGGCCTGCCCGAGGCCCTATTGTTCGGCATGCTGGCCAAGGAGTCTGGTGGCCGCGTCCACGCGGTTTCCCGGGCGGGCGCCTCCGGGCCTCTGCAGTTCATGTACGCAACGGGACTGCGCTTCGGCCTCAGTGCCCGCGACGGCTTCGACCAGCGATTCGATCCGGCGCTTTCAGCGCGCGCCAATGCCGCCTACATCAATGAGCAACTGGTGATCTTCAACGGCAACCTCGAGCTGGTCATCGCCGCGTACAACGGAGGTGAAGGCCGCATCCGCCGCCTCGCCGCGCGCGGCGGCAGCACGAGCTTCTGGGATCCGGCCGTGTATTCGATTCTGCCGGACGAAACCCGCGATTACGTGCCCATGGTTCTTGCGGCGGCCTGGCTGTTCCTGCACCCGGAGCGCTACAACCTCGAATTCCCGAAAGTCGACGGCAAGCCCGGCAGCATCCAGCTGGCCAAGCCGGCATCGCTGGCCGAGCTGTCGGTCTGCTTCGGCAGCGAGGGCGGCATGTACGACGGCTGGTTCCGCACTCTGCGGAACCTGAATCCGGCCATTGACCCGCAGTCGCAATTGCCCGAGGGCACGCGTCTCGAGGTGCCCGTGGTGCTGGAGACCGCCTACGAAGGCCTCTGTGCGGGCGGGCAGTGGGCCCAGCTGGCTGGCGAACTGAATGCGGCGACACGGGCGACCCGACCGGCCCGGCCATCCGCATCGAGCCGGAGCACCGCCTCGTCCTACACGGTGCGGCGTGGCGACAACCTCGCTGCGATCGCGCGCCGGAGTGGCTGCAAGCATCTGCGCGAGATTGCCGAATTGAATGGCATCCGCGGCCCCCAGTACCGGATCCGGGCCGGCCAGCGGCTGCGCATGCCGGCCTGTTCACGGCGCTGACGGCCCGCGCACAGGGCACAAAAAAAAGCGCAGGCCAGCTGCGCTTTTTTTTGTGCCCTGAAGCGTCAGCTCCGGGCCATGTATCGATGACTCAGGCAGCTTGCGGGTGGTTTGCCAGCAACTGCGACATTTCCTTGGCCGGCACCGACTCCTTCAGGGTACGCAGGGTGCGCATGACCAGTCGGTGCAACTCGCGCTGATCGGCGTAGGGCGAATCCTTGGTTTCGTGGAAGGTCACCGTGAGCCACAGGGCGACGCCGCGCATGCGGACCTGCAGGCTGTCGGACTTCATGCGCTCGAAACCGATCGAGGTGCCGCTGCCCCAGGGCGAATACTTCTCATCAGGCGGGGTCGCGTAGAGGTGCGGGAATTCGCTCTTGGCCGCGTTCGAGAACTCGCGCATCGCAAGTGCGGCCAGCTGGCGCCGCGCGTTCGGATTGAGCTGATCCAGCGCCTTTTCGATTTCCTTGAACTGGCGTCGGAGCTGCATTCCGCGAGTAAGAGCGATCAAGCGGGTAATCAGTTGCATCGGAGCTCCCCCTGAAGAATCAAATCCCGCGGTTTTGACGCGGAATGTAATGATGTGACAATTCTAGTCCGATTCCAGGCAGCAAAGCTATCCCTTGATCACACTTTCTTGACCGATTTCACGATTTGTTGCCGGCCCTCACCCATGCCCGATTCGCTGTCCCACGCGGACCGCCTGTTCGGGAGCCAGTCCGGCGTCCAGGGCCGGCCCGCTGGCCGGCAGCAGCAGGATGACCGTGGAACCCATGTTGAAGCGGCCCATCTCGGCGCCGCGGGCCAGTTCGACCGCTTGTTGCCGCCACTCTTTCGTGCTGATCCGGCGCGCGTACGGGGGAATCTGCAGTCCTGCCCAGACCGTGGAAACGCTCGATACGAGCAGGGCGCCAACCAGCACCATGGCAAACGGACCGTTTTCGCCCTCGAAATGGCAGACCAGGCGTTCGTTGCGCGCAAACAGGCCTGGAATCGACTGCACGGCTAGCGGGGCAACGCTGAAAATCCGCCCTGGCACGTGGCAGGTCGCAACCAGCTTGCCGGCCAGCGGCATGTGCACGCGGTGGTAGTCGCGCGGCGACAGGTACACGGTAACGAAGCGCCCGTCCCGGTAGGGCTCGGCCGCGGCGGCGTCGGCCAGCAGTTCGGCGGCGCTGAAGTCCTGGCCCTTGGCCTGGAAGATGCGCCCGTCCCTGATCAGGCCTGCCTGGCTGATGCGACCATCGGCCGGGCACAGCAGCGCGGCCGGATCGGGGTCAATCGGGCGAGCGCCTGGCTTCAGTGCGCGGGTGAAGAACGCGTTGAAATGCGGATAGGCAGCGATATCGCCTTCGAGCGCCTCGCCGAGGTCGACACCGAAGCGCCGCGTGATCTGGCGAATCAGGAAATTCTTCCAAGGGGTCCAGGTCCAGCGCGCGGCATGGAAAACGATGCGCGAAAGCAAGCGATGCGGCAGCAGGTACTGAAGGAGAATGGACGGCGGCATCATCGCGTGGCTATCAGGGCAAGAATGTCGGCGCTGATCGGGCCCGGTTGGAACGGCGGGCGAAACAGGCCTGCGCGGCGACCTCGCGGATCGATGATCACCGCCGAGGCGCTGTGATCCACGCTGTAACCGCCGGACTCATCGGGGACGCGCGCATAGACCAGGCCCAGCGACCGCGTGAGTCGGGTCAGTTGCTCGTCCGTGCCGGTTGCGGCCAGGAAGTCCTTGCTGAAGAAGCCGACGTATCGGGACAACTGCTCGGGGCTGTCGCGCTCGGGGTCGACCGAGACGAACAGGAATCGGACCTGATCGGTCTTGCCTTGCGATGCCAGTTGACTCCAGACCTGCTTGAACGCGGCCAGGGTGGTCGGGCAGATGTCCGGGCAATGGGTGAAGCCGAAAAAGGCAATCGTCCAGTGGCCGCGCAGATCAGCTTCGGTCATGGTCAGACCGTCGGTGCGGCGCAACTCGAAAGGAGTGACCGGCTGTGCGGAGGGATACATGACCGCAGCGGCCAACTGCGGAGGCGGTGACGGATTCATCCAGCGCGAACCCGCGAACAGGCCAATGGCCAGGGCCGCTGCTGCAATGACAATAAGGGGGGTCGTGCCGATCCGGCCCTGCGAATGGAAGCGATTCATCGCGCCAGTATAGCGTCGGCACCCGTCGCGGGGGCCCGGGTGCGACGATGCATCATCGCCGGATCGATCCAGCGCACCGCCGTCAGGAGGGCCAGCGCAAAAGGGGCATGCCGGAATGATCCGTCTCGGCGGATCGCCGCAAGCGTCGGGCGCAGAGATCCAATGAACAGAGGCACGAACCGATCTGCCCAGGCAGATCGCGCATTCACGGACTGGACCGCCTTGACTGCCAGCGACATGGGCCGGGAATCGAGGCCGGAGGGGTCCAGGGACCAGGCCGATTGCGACGGCCCCCGACGCGAAGCCGAGCAGCTCGGAAACGGTTGCCGCAACAGCCGCGGGAGCCCCTTCCTCGGCTGCGTGGGCGACTCGGTCGCGTCGCGGAATCCGAGTGTCGGCACTCCCCCATGTCGCGGCGCCAGTTGTCGGCTGAGGCCATTCATGCGCGCCGTATCAGACGGAACTTGCACATACCGGCTTATACTTCGCGCCCGCGACACGATCCGAAGCCATGACCGCCGAGCTCGCCACCATCATTGATTTCATCCGTTACGGCGCCAGCCGATTTTCCGCGGCAGGGCTGACCTTCGGCCACAGCTACGACAATGCCGTCGATGAAGCGACCCATCTGGTCCTGCAGACCCTGCATCTGCCGCACGACCTGTCGCCTGCCTATGGCCAGGCCCGGTTGACGGCCGACGAACGCAAGAGCCTGCTGGCCCTGTTCGAGCGCCGGATCAGCGAGCGTGCGCCGGTGGCCTACCTGACCGGCAAGGCCTGGTTTGCCGGGCTCGAGTTCCTGTCCGACCGGCGCGCGCTGGTGCCGCGTTCACCGATCGCAGAGCTGATCCAGGCGGGCTTTCAGCCATGGCTGGACGACCGCGAGGTATCGAGGGCGCTCGACCTCTGTACCGGTTCGGGCTGCATCGGGATCGCCATGGCCGCGCACAACCCGGACTGGCAGGTCGACCTGATCGACATCAGCGAGCCGGCGCTGAGCCTGGCCCGGGAAAACATCGCCTACCAGGACGTCGGTGACCGGGTGCGCGCCATTGCCTCGGACCTGTTCGCCGCGGTCGAGGGCGAGCGCTACGACCTCATCGTCAGCAATCCGCCCTACGTGACCGAGGCCGAATTCGAGGCCCTGCCGGCCGAATACGGCCATGAACCCAAGCTCGGACTGACCGCGGGCAGCGATGGCCTGGATTTCGCTCTGCGCATTCTGCGCGAAGCCCCCGATCACCTGACCGAGGAGGGCGTGCTGATCGTCGAAGTCGGCGAAAGCGAGCGGGCCCTGGTAGAACTGCTGCCCGAAGTGCCATTCAACTGGGTCGAGTTCAATGTCGGGCAAATGGGCGTGTTCGTCATCGATCGCGCCGATCTGGTTCAATACGGGGATCTCATTCGATCCGTCGCGAAGCGCTGAGTCGGATACGGAATCGCGATCGGAACATGTCAAGCAATGCCTTCGGCCAGCTTTTCACGGTAACGACCTTCGGCGAGAGCCACGGCCCGGCGATCGGTTGCGTCATCGATGGCTGTCCGCCCGGCCTGCCGATAGCGGAGGCGGACTTCCGCGCCGACCTCGATCGCCGCGCTTCGGGTCGTTCGCGTTTCACCTCGCAACGCCGCGAAGCGGACGAGGTGGAGATTCTTTCGGGCACCTACGAGGGGCGCACCACGGGGACACCGATCGGCCTGCTGATCCGCAACACCGACCAGCGCTCGAAAGACTACGGCGAAATCCTCGATACCTTCCGGCCCGGCCACGCCGACTACACCTACTGGCAGAAATACGGCATCCGCGATCCGCGCGGCGGCGGCCGTTCGTCCGCGCGCGAGACGACCATGCGCGTGGCCGCGGCGGTGATCGCGCGCAAATGGCTGGCCGAACGCTACGGCATTCGTATCCGCGGCCACCTGGCCCAGATCGGCGACCTCGTGCCGCGGTCCTTCGACTGGGATGCGGTCGAGAAGAACCCGTTCTTCTGGCCCGATGCCGGCATGATCGGCGAACTCGAGGACGCCATGAACGCCTTGCGCAAGTCCGGGGATTCGGTGGGTGCGCGGGTCAATGTCGTCGCCGAGGGCGTGCCGGCCGGCTGGGGCGAGCCGGTCTACGGCAAGCTCGATGGCGACATCGCCGCCGCGCTGATGTCGATCAATGCGGTCAAGGGCGTCGAGATCGGCGATGGCTTCGCGGCGGTCTCGCAGCGCGGCAGCGAGCATCGCGACGAGATGACGGCTGGCGGATTCCTCAGCAACCATGCCGGCGGCATCCTCGGTGGCATCAGCAGCGGCCAGACCATCGTCGCCAGCGCGGCCTTCAAGCCGACATCGAGCATCCTGATACCGGGGCGCAGCGTCAACCTGGCCGGAGAGGAAATCGAGGTGCGTACCAAGGGCCGCCATGATCCCTGTGTCGGCATCCGCGCGACTCCGATCGTCGAGGCCATGCTGGCACTGGTCCTGATGGACCACGCGCTGCGCCATCGCGCCCAGTGCGCCGATGTCGCGCCGGTCGCGCCAAGGATTCCGGGGGCGGTCGGGGATTGAAGCAAACCATCGGGTTCGCCGGAGCCGGCAGCAACGACGTGTCGAGGCGGCGAGACAAGCGCGCAGTCGACCCAATCGAGGCCGAACCGCGTTCGTGAAGTGACAGGAAAATCAAGTCCAGAAGGGTTCCAGATGAGCGCCAAGAGCGGTTACAAGGTGGCAATGGTCGGTGCGACAGGCGCCGTCGGCGAGGCGTTGATCAGCATTCTCGTCGAGCGAAAATTCCCTGTCTCGGAGTTCGTTCCATTGGCCAGCGCCCGCAGTGCCGGTGAGAAGATTGAATTCGGCAGTCGCGAATTCACCGTACGGGATCTCGCCGCACATGACTTTGCCGGCGTCGACATCGCGTTTTTCTCGGCTGGCGGCAGCGTCAGTCGCGAACACGCGCCGCGCGCAGTCGCCGCGGGCGCGGTGGTGATCGACAATACCTCCGAATTCCGCAACGCACCGGACGTGCCGCTGGTCGTCAGCGAAGTCAATCCGGAGGCGATTGCCGGCTACACGCGGCGCGGCATCATTGCCAACCCGAACTGCTCGACCATGCAGATGCTGGTCGCCCTGGCGCCGATCCATCGCGCCGTCGGCATCGAACGCATCAATGTGGCGACCTACCAGTCGGTCTCGGGAGCGGGTCGTTCCGGGATCGAGGAACTCGGCCGGCAGACCGCGGCACTGCTCAATTTCCAGGAGGCCAGGCCAGCCAAGTTCAGCAAGCAGATCGCCTTCAACGTGATTCCGCACATCGACGATTTCCAGGACAACGGCTACACGCGCGAAGAGATGAAGATGGTCTGGGAAACGCGCAAGATCCTTGGCGACGAGTCGATCCAGGTCAATCCGACCGCGGTTCGGGTGCCGGTATTCCTCGGCCATGCCGAGGCCGTGCATGTCGAAACCCGCGACAAGATCACGGCAGGGCAGGTCCGCGAGTTGCTACAAGGGGCCCCCGGTGTAGAGGTCATCGACGAGCGCAAGGCGGGCGGCTATCCGACGCCAGCCAGCGACGCGGCAGGGCAGGATGCGGTATTTGTGGGTCGAATCCGCGATGACATATCGCATCCGCGCGGGATCAATCTCTGGGTCGTCTCCGACAACATTCGCAAGGGGGCCGCCCTGAATGCCGTTCAGGTTGCGGAACTCTTGGTGAAAACGTATCTGTGATCTATAGTTACGATTGTGTTATAAGGCATTTTCGAGCTTTGGAAGGCGTCCTGGAGACAGTCGGCCAAATGTTCCTAGTCATCGCATTCGGGGAGCCCTGTTCATGAAACGACCGTTGCAATTGTCGCTGGCCATCGCGCTCGCGTTGGGGGTGACCAATGCGTTCGCACTCGGGTTGGGAGCGATCCAGGTCCAGTCAGGTCTGAATCAGCCGCTCAAGGCCGAGATTCCGATCATCCAGAGCACGCCGGGCGAGGCCGAGGGGCTGATCATCACGCTCGCGTCCGATGAGGACTTCGAGCGGGTCGGGATGAGCCGGGCCGGCATTGGCGTACCGATCCAGTTCAGTCTCGAAAAGAATGCCAGGGGTGAGCCGGTCATCCGTATCACCAGCAAGGAAGTCGTGCGCGAGCCCTTTGTCGGCTTGTTGCTCGAGGCCAATTGGCCCAAGGGCAGGTTGCTCCGCGAATACACGCTTCTGCTCGATCCACCGGTGATGGCGCCCGCGGTGAAGGGCTCCAGTGCCGTGGCGGTGGCGGCGAAGGAACCGGAACCCACAGCCACCCAGCCATTGCCGCCGGCCAAGCCGGCTGCCAAGCCGGCGCCCGCCACGAGTGCGGCGCCATCCACGGCCAAGGCGGAGCCCCCGGCCAAGCCGACGGCTGCCCCACGACCTGCGGCCGGCAACGAGTACGGTCCGGTAGCGGCCGGCGAGACCCTTGGGGAAATCGCCCGCGCCACGCGGCCTGGCGAGTCGGTCAGCGTCAACCAGATGATGCTGGCCCTGCTCAAGAACAATCCGAACGCGTTCTTCAAGGACAACATCAACGCCCTCAAGCGGGGTGCGGTCCTGCGCATTCCGAATGCCGAGGAGATTGCCGCCAACGGCTCCGCGCGCGAAGCTGCAGCGGCGGTCCGGGCCCAGATCGACGAGTGGCGCGGTCGCGCTGCCGATGCGCCGACCCTGGTCGCAGATACCGCTCCGGTCGCGACGACCACGTCCAAGTCATCCAGCGCCAGTTCGGCGGGCGCATCGCGCACATCCGGGGAGCGTCTCGCCCTGGTGCCGCCGATGGAAGGCAAGTCCGGCCAGCAGACAGCCGATCGCCCGGGCGGCGGCCGAGCCGGCGGTGCGGGCGATGCCGCGACCAAGGCCGAGCTGGCGCGGGTCAAGGAGGCCTTGACCAGCAAGGAACAGGAGTCCAGCGAGCTCAAGTCCCGGGTCAAGGACCTCGAGGAAATCCGCGGCAAGAACGAAAAGCTGATCAGTCTGCAGAATACCGAACTCGCCGAGCTGCGCGACAAGCTCAAGAAGCTGCAGGAACAGGAAAGCAAGGACGCGGCCGCCGCTGCCGCCGCCGCGACCGCTGCCGCAAGCAAGAGCGAGCCGGCAGCCAAGGCCGTCACTCCGCCGGCACCGGCCAAGCCGGAAACGGCCACGGCCGATGCGAAGATCACCAAGGACGACATCTGGGGCAGTGCCGACGGTGCGATCAAGGCGACGCCGCCTGCGGCAAGCGACAGCACGGCCGCGACCTCACCCGAAGCGACTCCCGGCGATACCGGCACCCCGGCATCCACTCCTGCGGCAACGCCGGCGCCCGCGCTGACGCCCGAAAAGCCGGCCACGCCTGAACCCAAGAAGGCCGCGCCGAAGCCGGCAGCGAAGAAGCCTGCAGCGGCGGCGCCAGCACCGCGACCGGTGGCGTCGGGACCGTGGTACCTCGAGCCCTGGGCGCTCGGTGCAGCCGGCGTGGGCGGCCTGCTCCTGGTCGTGCTCGGCATCTTCGGACTGCGCAAGCGCAAGCCGGCGCCAGCCCCCGCGCGTACCTCGATCGCGAGTTCCTTCGGCGATTCGCCGATCGGCGGGTCGGCCGCTGCCAGCGACGATGCCGAAGAGCGCGAGCTCATCGCCCAGGTGCAGAGCGATCCGACCAACGCCGGCGCGCATCTGGAACTGCTGAGTCTCTATTACGCCCAGGGCGACAGCCAGAAATTCGAGGCTGCGGCGGAAGAAATGTATGCCTACGTCGCCGATCCGAACCAGCCCGCCTGGCGCGAGGTGCGCACGATGGGCGAGGAACTGGTGCCGAACAACCCGCTGTTCAGCAAGCAGGACTCCATCGTCGGCAAGTATCCGGAAGACGAAAGCGCAGGCGAGTATCGTTTCGACGAACCGCCCGCCGACGAGCCGGACGACTTCCCGGATTTTGGCGAGGAGGTGGCGGAACCCGTCGCTGCCGAAAGCAGCCTGGAAACCGCGAGCATGCCAGCACTCGAGGTCCCCGACTTCGATCTTGGCGAAACCAGGCCGCCGCAGCCGGCGCCAAGCGCGGACACCTCGTTCAGTTTCGATCTTCCACCGATCGAGGAGACACCGAAAATGCCTGCGCCCAAGGCCGAAGAGCCCGAAGAGTCGTTCGAGGCCCCTGAAATGCCGGCCGAGGCCAGCGACGACGAGTTCTTCGCGGGCGAGGACGCCATCGGCACCAAGCTCGACCTGGCCAAGGCCTATCTCGACATGGGCGATCCGGACGGGGCGCGTTCGATGCTCGAGGAAGTCCTCGCCGAAGGCGCGCCTTCGCAGCAGGAAGAAGCGCGCAAGCTGATCAGCGAAATCGGCTGAGTCGCCAGCGCAAAGTCACGGCCGGGCCGGGAGCAATCCCGGCCTTGTCGTTTGTGGGCGATAGAATCCCTGCATGGCTCGCCCTGGAGATCGATTTGCGCATTGCGCTCGGCATTGAATACGACGGCACCGATTTTTTCGGCTGGCAGCGGCTTTCGCACGGGCCGACCGTGCAGGGCGCGCTCGAGGAGGCGCTGTCCTTCGTTGCCGATCATCCGGTTGCGGTGACCTGCGCAGGTCGAACCGATGCCGGCGTCCACGCGCGCTGCCAGGTCGTGCACTTCGACAGTGACGCCATCCGCAACGAGCGCAGTTGGATGCTCGGGACCAATTCTCGCCTGCCCTCGGCCGTCGGGGTACGCTGGGCAGTGCGCGTGGCGGACGACTTCCATGCGCGTTACGGTGCGCTCGGACGCCACTATCGCTATACCATCCTCAACCGGGCGGCGCGCCCGGCGCTCGATGCGCGCTATGTCGCCTGGGAACGCCAGTCGCTCGATGCCGAAGCCATGCACCGGGCCAGCCAGGCACTGCTCGGCGAACAGGATTTCAGCGCGTTCCGGACCATTGCCTGCCAGGCCCGTACGCCGTTCCGCAATGTCCATTCCATCCAGGTGCGGCGCATCGGGGAGCAGATCGTGATCGACATCGAGGCCAACGCCTTCCTGCACCACATGGTGCGCAACATCGTCGGTTCGCTGCTGCCGATCGGCCGCGGCGAGCAGGCCGAAGACTGGATGGCCCGGCTGCTGGCCGGGCGGGATCGCAGCGTCGCCGGGCCCACCGCCGCCGCCTGCGGGCTGTGCTTCATCGCGCCGGTCTACCCCGTGGCGGCCGGATTGCCTGGCGAGGCGAGCCGGCCATGAACCGGGTCCGGATCAAGTTCTGTGGCATCACGCGCAGCGAGGATGCCTTGCTGGCGACGCATCTTGGCGTCGACGCCCTCGGATTCGTCTTCACCCGCAAGAGCCGGCGTTTCGTCGATCCGACCGCTGCCACGGCGATGATCCGGCGATTACCACCGCTGGTCAGCGCCGTGGCCCTGTTCATGGACGACGAGCCGGCCTGGATCCGGCAGGTCATCGCGATGGTTCGGCCGACCCTGCTGCAGTTCCATGGCGAGGAGTCGGCGACCGATTGCGCGGGCTACGGACTGCCCTTTCTGAAGAGCGTTCCGATGGCGACGGTCAAGGATGTGGCAAGCTATGCGGCCGGCTATGCCGGAGCGGCCGGATTCCTGCTCGATGCCCATGCCCGCGGTGAGGCAGGCGGGCAGGGCGTCCGCTTCGACTGGACGCGGGCACCCGGGCTGGATCGGCCGTGGCTGTTGGCCGGCGGCCTTGACGCCGACAATGTCGGCGAGGCGATCCACTTGCTGCAACCCTATGCAGTGGATGTGTCCAGCGGCATCGAGGCAAGCCCGGGCATCAAGGACGCCCAACGCATGCGTGCCTTTGTGTCGGCCGTGCAAGCCACCATCACCCAATGAGCAAGTCGTGAGCATGAACAAACCGATCCCCGTCAGCGATTTCCACGCCTATCCCGACGTGCATGGGCGATTCGCCGACTATGGCGGCATCTACATGCCGGAAACCTTGATGCCGCCACTGGAAGAGCTGACCGCGGCCTATCTGGCCTTGCGCGACGATCCCGAATTCATTGCCGAATTCGAGCGCGATCTCAAGCACTACGTCGGCCGGCCATCGCCGATCTATCACGCCGAGCGCCTGTCGAAAAAGATCGGCGGCGCGCAGATCCTGCTCAAGCGCGAGGACCTCAACCATACCGGCGCGCACAAGATCAACAACACGATCGGCCAGGCGCTGGTCGCCCGGCGCATGGGCAAGCGACGCATCATTGCCGAAACCGGCGCCGGCCAGCACGGTGTCGCCACCGCCACCGTGTGCGCGCGCTTCGGTCTCGATTGCATCGTCTACATGGGTGCGGTCGACATCGAGCGGCAGAAGATCAACGTGTTCCGCATGAAGCTGCTCGGCGCGGAAGTCGTGCCGGTCGTCTCCGGTTCAAAGACGCTCAAGGATGCGCTCAATGAGGCGATGCGCGATTGGGTGACCAATGTCGCCGACACTTTCTACATCATCGGCACCGTGGCCGGTCCGCATCCCTACCCTATGATGGTGCGCGACTTCAACGCCGTGGTCGGTCGCGAGGCGCGCGCGCAGATGCTCGAACAGTACGGGCGCCTGCCCGACGTGCTGACCGCCTGCGTGGGCGGTGGCTCGAACGCGATCGGCCTGTTCCATGCCTTCCTCAATGATCGCGAGGTTGCCATGGTCGGTGCCGAAGCGGCAGGCGAGGGCATCGAAACCGGTCGCCATGCGGCGTCGCTGGCAGCTGGCCGGCGCGGCGTGCTGCACGGCAACCGGACCTACGTGATCTGCGACGACCAGGGCCAGATCACCGAGACGCATTCGATATCGGCCGGCCTCGATTACCCCGGCGTCGGTCCCGAGCATGCCTTCCTCAAGGATTCGGGACGCGCCAGCTATGTCGGCATCACCGATGACGAGGCCATGGCGGCCTTTCATGAGCTGGCGCGCACCGAGGGCATCCTGGCTGCGCTCGAGTCGAGCCACGCGATTGCCCAGGCCATCAAGCTCGCCCGTAGCATGCCGAAGGACCAGCTGATCCTGTGCAATCTTTCCGGGCGCGGCGACAAGGACGTACAGACGATCGCGGCGCACGAGGGCATTACCCTGTGACTGAGCGCATCGAACAACGTTTCGCCGAGCTGCGCAAGCACGGGCGCAAGGGCCTGATTCCATTCGTCACCGCTGGCGATCCGATTCCCGATGCGACCGTTGCGATCATGCACGCCCTGGTCGCGGCCGGGGCCGACCTGATCGAACTCGGCGTGCCGTATTCAGACCCGGTCGCCGACGGGCCGACCATCCAGCACTCGAGCGAGCGCGCGATCGCGCGCGGCGTCGGCATCGAACGGATCCTCGCCTGGGTCGCGGAATTTCGCGCGACCGACGCGACGACGCCGATCGTCCTGATGGGTTATCTGAATCCGATCGAGATCTACGGCTATGCGCGATTCGCCGAACAGGCACGTGCCGCCGGCGTCGACGGCGTGCTGATCGTCGACGTGCCGGTCGAAGAGTCCGGCTCGGTCGAACGCCTGCGCGATGCCGGAATCCGCCAGATCTTCCTGGTCGCCCCGACCACGACCGAACTGCGCCTGGCGGCGATCCGCAAGCAGGCGCAGGGTTTCGTTTACTATGTCTCGTTCGCCGGCATTACCGGTGCCACCCAGCTCGATCCCGTGGAGGTGCGTCGCCGCGTCGACCACATCAAGCAGGGCGGAGACATCCCTGTGGCGGTCGGCTTCGGTGTTCGCGACGCGGCCACGGCGGTGACGGTCTCCGCGAGTGCCGATGCAGTGGTCATTGGCAGCGCGCTGGTCGCCAGGCTGGCCGAGGCCGAAGATGCCGAATCGGCGGTCTCCGTCGCCCGCGATTTCCTCGCGCCGATCCGCGAGGCGCTGGACCTGGCGGCGGCCGCCTGACAGCGACGACGAACTCAATGCGCAAATCCATACAACGGCACCGGAGCTGCCTTCCGTATCCGGAGAACAATTCAACATGAACTGGTTGCAGAAACTGATGGCGCCACGGATCCGCACGATTGGAGCCGGCAAGGGCAAGGTCCCCGAGGGTCTGTGGGAGAAGTGCGACGGCTGCGGCGCCGTGCTTTACGGTCCCGAACTCGAAAACAACCTGCAGGTTTGTCCCCAGTGTGGCCATCACCACAAGATCCGCGCGCGCAAGCGCCTCGCTGCGCTGTTCGACAGCGGTAGTGGTGAGGAACTGTTTGCCAATCTCGAGCCAGTCGATCCGCTCAAGTTCCGGGATTCGAAAAAATACAAGGATCGCCTGACCGCCTCGCAGAAAGCGGTCGGCGAGCGCGATGCCCTGGTCGCCATGAAGGGCTTGCTCAAGGGCCGCCCGCTGGTCGCCTGCGCCTTCGATTTCGCCTTCATGGGCGGATCGATGGGTTCGGTCGTCGGCGAGAAATTCACGCGTTGCGCCGAGCTCGCACTGGCTGAGCGGACACCGATGGTGTGCTTCAGCGCCACTGGTGGCGCGCGCATGCAGGAAGGCCTGTTCTCGCTGATGCAGATGGCCAAGACCTCGGCCGCGCTGGGGCGCCTTCGCGCCGCCGGCTTGCCGTTCATCTCGGTGCTGACCGACCCGACCACGGGTGGCGTCTCGGCCAGTTTCGCCATGCTCGGCGACGTCAACATCGGCGAGCCCAAGGCGCAGATCGGTTTCGCCGGCGCGCGGGTCATCGAACAGACCGTGCGCGAGACCCTGCCCGAAGGCTTCCAGCGCTCGGAGTTCCTGCTCGAGCACGGCGCCATCGACATGATCGTCGACCGCCGCGAAATGCGCGACAAGCTGGCCAGTCTGTTCGCGATGCTGATGCGGCAGGCCAGGAGTGCCTGAGGGCACTCGGGATTGGGGATTCGGGATTCGTAGGGGCGGGTCGACGTCGACTTGACGATGCCCGGCACGCGCGCGGTTCGGGCGTGCGATCCGCTGCTCTGGTTCTCCGCAGCACTGCGTGCCGGACGCAGGTTTCGCCAGCGACGATAGCTTTGCCGGCGGATGCTCAGGCCAGGTTGAGGAAATCCGCGCTGCAGATGAAGCGCAAGGCGTCGAGGCGCGGACCGGCCTGCGGGATCGCCGTGTGCAAGGCTTCCATCTGCGTTTCGATCGCTTCGACTTCCTCTCTGCGCACGGCCGGATTGACCCGGGCCAGGGCGAGCAGTCGCGCATGCTCGTCACCGAGCTCCACTTCGATCGTCGATAGGGCGCGTCCGATCTCGATCTGCGCGCGCTCGCGGGCCAGGGTTTCGGCATGCGCGAGCATCGGCTTGACCAGCTTGGCCAGCAGGTTGCGATAGCGCGAATACTCGATCGCACGCTCGGTCGAGCGCTTCACGCTCTCGGCACTCGGACGATAGTCGTGGCGCGGCAGCAGGCGCGTATCGACGACGATGCGCAGCGGCAACGGCGGCAAATAGCGTTCGACGTTGAGCTCGCGGTCGGCGACGCAGGCCAGCACGAAGATGCATTCAAGAAGTGCGGTGCGTCCGGGCAGCGCATCGTCGACCAGGAACGAGGCATTGCCGTGCTCGCCCTCGAGCAACAGGTCGATGGCGCCGCTGACCATCGGATGGTCGAGCCGCAGCAGGGGCAGATCTTCGCGGGTCAGCGCGGTCGGCCGATCGAAGGTGACCATCTGCGGCCCATCCTTGAGGCCCGGGAATCCGTCGGTGCTGAGGTATTCGGGATCGAGCACGACCGTGCGCGGCCCATGCTCCTCGTTCTCGACACCGAACTGCTCGAACAGGCGCAGGATGAAATCGTCGTTGGCCAGGTTCGCGTCGGCATCCGCGAGGGCGCGGCGCAGGCGGTCGGCATGAGTCTGGCGCACGCTGGCGAGTTCGAGCAGGCGGTCGCGGCCGGCATTGACGAGTGCCGACAGTTCCTCATGGGTGGCACGGCTCTCGCCGATCAGGGCATCGAGCTCGGCATCCGGGTCTTCGCCGCCGTGGGCATGCTGTTCGGCCAGTTCGACCAGGCGCTCGCCATAGCGCTTGAGCAGTTCGCGACCATCGGACGGACTGCTGCGGAACGCGGCAAGCCCGAGGTCGTACCAGCGCATCAGGGCATGTTGCGCGGTGCCTGTGAAGGCGCAGGCGTGGATCATGATGTCGTGCTTCTGGCCGATCCGGTCCAGCCGGCCGATGCGCTGCTCGAGCAGGTCCGGATCGAGCGGCAGGTCCCACAGGACCAGATGGTGGGCGAACTGGAAGTTGCGCCCCTCGGAGCCGATTTCCGAGCACAGCAGCAGGCGCGCGCCTTCCTTGTCGGCGAAGTAGGCGGCATTGCGGTCGCGCTGGAGCAGGCTCATGCCTTCGTGGAAGCGGGCCACTTTGACTCCGCTGCGGGTGCGCAGGATCTCTTCGAGGGCCAGCACCTTGGCTTGGCTGCGGCAGATCAATAGCAGCTTGTCCGAACCGAGGCGCTCGATCAGGCCGAGCAGCCAGTCCAGCCGCGGATCGCTGGCATAGGGCAGTTCGATTTCCGGCGGCGAGGCCTGCAGGTCGGCGTGGAATTCGGCGAGCAGGTGCTGGCGCTGGGCATCGTCGAGTTCGCTGCCGTCGAGCACGGCGAGCTGGGCGACGCGGCGCGGAAAGCCGCCGACCTGGGCGCGCCGGTTGCGGAACATGACGCGGCCGGTGCCGTGGCGGTCGATCAGCGCATCGAGTACGCGATTCCTCGCCGCGGCATCCATTTCGCCGGCCAGCAGTTCGCCGAGTTCCGGGTCCTCGCCGAGGCGCGCGACGAGTTCGCCGCGTTCGTCATCCGACAGGGCTTCGCCGTCGTGCAGCTTGCCGGCAATTTCGGACAGCGCCGCATAGCCGTCGGACTCGGCGATGTAACGCGAGAGGTCGTGGTAGCGGGCCGGGTCGAGCAGGCGCAGCCGGGCGAAATGACCGCTGCGTCCCAGCTGCTCGGGGGTGGCGGTCAGAAGAATCAGACCTGCCGTGCGTGCGGCCAGGGTCTCGACCAGAGCATATTCCGTGCTGGCCGCTTCGGGCGACCAGGCCAGGTGATGCGCTTCATCGACGATGAGCAGATCCCAGCCTGCTTCGATGGCCTGGGTCGCACGCTTCTCCGACCCGCTGAGGAAGCCGATGCTGGCGATCACGAGCTGCTCGTCCTGGAACGGATTGCGTCCCGGGTCGCTGGTCTCGATCGATTCGCAGCGTTCTTCGTCGAACAGCGAAAACTGTAGGTTGAAGCGCCGCAGCAGTTCGACGAACCACTGGTAGACGAGGCTTTCGGGCAGCAGCACGAGAACCCGACCGACCCGACCGCCCGCCAGCAGGCGGGCCAGGATCATGCCGGCTTCGATGGTCTTGCCGAGTCCGACCTCGTCGGCCAGCAGGATGCGCAGCGGCTGCCGCGACGAGGCGATTTCGGCCACACGCAATTGGTGCGGGATCAGGTCGATGCGTGCCGATTCGAGGCCCCAGGCCGGCGAACGCAGGGCGTCGGCGCGGCGCAGCAGGGCTTCCTGGCGAAAATCGAAGCGGTCGGCACGATCGACCCGACCCGAGACGAGGCGCTCGTCGGCGCGCGAGATGGCCTGGGTGTCGTCGAGCTCGGCCTCGTTCAGCTTCTTGCCGCCGCCGTGGTATTCGAGCAGGCCGTCGGCATCGGTGATGCGCTCGATGACGAGGCTGATGCCCTTGCCCATGACCTTCTGGCCGACGCGGAACTCGGCGCGGGCGATCGGCGCGCTGTGCGCCGCGTACTGGCGCAGGACGCCCGCCGTCGCGAACAGGACCTGCACGCTACGTCCCTCGATCCGGATCAGGGTGCCGAGACCGAGCTCGGGTTCGGCGTTGGAGATGTAGCGTTGACCGGGAACCAGAGCCATCAGATTTCGCGTTGGTGCAGAGGGGCCGGCATTATCCACGCTAATGCGTCGGTCATAAACATGGAGCAGGTTTCGCGATGGCTCGACCATGCCGCAAAAACTGCGGTCTGTGGCCATGGCGAGATGGTCAAAGACCGCGGGCGACCCTGGGGAGGGTCTGATCAAGTAGCAAAGCCGTCACGACGCCTGCCTGTGTGCAGATCGCGACGCGTCGACGCAGACAGACTGGCCGTCTTTCAAGTCGGCG
>JAHCAR010000012.1 GCA_019634795.1 Dokdonella sp. | reverse complement strand
CCACCGCAAGGCGCCCACACAAGATACCTGCGCACACTGTCAAAGAACCTTTTCTCGGCCGGGGCGTCTCCACCCCCGCAGCTGGCAACCTTTCGTCGTCAGCGAGCCGCACATCATACAACCATTTTTCTGACCGTCAACACCCCGCGATGCCCTTTTCCTCTCGCATCGCCAACGCCAGAACCCCGCACCCTCAAGGGCCGGGCCCACGACTTCCGGCTCGCCGGCCGTCGCGGGGCGCGCATCCTAACCGCGACCCGAGGATTGCGATAGGGGTTTCGCGGGAATTTCCCGCCCAGGGACGCTTTGCCGCACCCGCCCGGACTCGACCGGACGGTCCGCCGATCAGGCGCAAACAAGCCGCACGCGCGAGAAATTGCGCTTGCCGACCTGCAAAACGCCCTCGAACCCGGGCTGGAACACACGCTGCGCGTCGACGACGACCTCGGCATCGATCCGCACCGCGTTTTCCTTGAGCTTGCGGTTCGCCTCGGAATTGCTCGTCACCAGGCCGCAGGCAGTCAGCAGAGCCGGCAGGCGCAGGCCCTCCGCCGGAACGGCAATCTCGGCAAGCGGAAGCTGGCTGGTGTCGCCCTGGCCGCGGACGACCGCATTCCAACCGGCAATGGCCTGCTCGGCCGCTGCGGCATCGTGGAAGCGGGTGGCCAGTTCGCGCGCCAGGCGCAGCTTGAGATCGCGCGGGTTCAGTTGCCCGGAGGCGATGTCGCGCTTGAGGTCCTCGATCTCGGCCAGCGAGATCTCGAAACTGAGCAGTTCGATCCAGCGCCACATCAACTCGTCGCCGATCTTCAGCGTCTTGGTCACGATGTCGATGGCGGGTTCGTTGATGCCGATGTAGTTGCCGAGCGACTTGGACATCTTGGCCACACCATCCAGGCCCTCGAGCAGCGGCATGGTCAGCACGATCTGGGCCGGCTGGCCGAAGTGCTCCTGCAGGCCCCGCCCCATCAGCAGATTGAACTTCTGGTCGGTTCCGCCGAGTTCGACGTCGGCTTTCAGCGCGACCGAGTCGTAGCCCTGGACCAGCGGATAGAGGAACTCGTGGATCGAGATCGACTGCTGGGCCGCGTAGCGCTTGGCGAAATCGTCGCGCTCGAGCATGCGCGCCACGGTGTACTGACCGGCCAGCTTGACCATGTCGGCAGCACCCATCTTGCCGAACCATTCGGAGTTGAAGCGCACCTCGGTGCGCTCGCGGTCGAGCACCTTGAAGACCTGATCGGCATAGGTCGCGGCATTGGCGGCGATGTCTTCGGGCGTCAACGGCTTGCGCGTGACGTTCTTGCCGGTCGGGTCGCCGATCATTCCGGTGAAGTCGCCGATCAGGAAGATGACCTGATGGCCGAGATCCTGGAACTGCCGCATCTTGTTGAGCAGCACGGTATGGCCGACATGCAGGTCGGGCGCGGTCGGATCGAAGCCGGCTTTGATACGCAAGGGCCTGCCGGTCTTCAGGCGCGCCTCGAGCTCCTCGCCCTTGATGATTTCCTCGGCGCCGCGACCGATCAGATCGAGGGCGGATTGAATGTCGGTCATGGATTCCTCGTGCGATAGAACCAGGGCTTCGGCATGCCCGGAAATTGCGCCGGCCAGACGCCCGAAAGCGACGCTGAAGTTAATTGTTTGTTAATCGAGAAATGATTTGCAAACCCGCGTCACTGTTGACATTGACGGCGCTCGCGGGGGGCCGCTATGGTACGCGGCCAGTACCCGGAACGCGATTGTGATCGAGCTGAATCCGACGCCGCAGAACGCCCATCAGATTGCTCGACGCCAGGCGGCGCGGCGGCGCGCCCGTCTCCGACTCCTCAAGACCCATTTGCGCAACCCGGCCTGGACCTTCCTTCGCAACGCCGCTGTGGCCCCGGCTTCCTGGCGCCGCGAGCACTGGATCCTTGGCGGTGCCGCCGTGATGCTGACGGTCCTGGTCGGCGTGATCATGCCGACCTTCGCCAGCGCCACACGCAGCGATCCGGCCGGTGTCGCCCTGACCACACTGACCCTCGAGCTGCCGCCGCTGCCGGCCGAAGCCGATGCGGCCATCGCCGCGCTCGCAGCCAATGGCCAGAACGAGCCGGACTGGAAAATCGTGGCGGTGATGCCGGGCCAGTCGCTTTCCGACATCTTTCGCGCGCAGGGCCTGAATGCCGGCGATCTGCAGCGCGCACTCGACGCGCAGGAAGATGCCTCGGCACTGCGCCGGATCCGGCCAGGCGACGAGTTTGCCTTCGACGTTGCGGCAGACGGTTCGCTCAAGGCAATGCGCTTTGATCGCGACGAGAAGACCCGGGTCACGCTCGCGTTTTCGGCGGACCGGGTCTCCGAGTCGATCGAGGATCGTGCGGTCGAGCGACGCGTGGAAGTCGCCCATGGCGTCATCACGAGCTCCCTGTTCGAAGCCGGCGACCAGGCCGGCATGAGCGACCTGATGACCCTCAAGCTGGCCAATGCGTTCGGCTACGACATCGATTTCGCCCAGGACCTGCGTCAGGGCGACAGCTTCAGCGTTATCTACGATGAAGTGTACCGGGAGGGGGAGCACCTGCGCGCCGGCGACGTCATCGCCGCGACCTTCATCAACCAGGGCAAGCGATTTACCGCAATCCGCTACACGAATGCCAAGGGTGAAACGCTTTTCTATACCGAAGACGGCCGCCCGCTGCGCAAGGCCTTCCTGCGCACCCCGGTTGAGTTCACCCGGATTTCCTCGAAGTTCAGCAGCGGCCGCATGCATCCCGTGCTGGGCAGGATGCGCGCCCATCGCGGGGTCGACTACGCCGCCCCGAGCGGCACGCCGATCCGCGCCGCCGGTGCCGGCAAGATCGTGTTCCGCGGCAAGAAGGGCGGCTACGGCAATTGCATCATCCTGCAGCACAGCGGCAAGTTCACGACCTTGTATGGCCACATGTCGCGGTTTGCCGCCGGCAAGGTCGGCCAGCGCGTCAGCCAGGGGCAGGTCATCGGCTATGTCGGCATGACTGGCCTGGCTACTGGCCCGCATCTGCACTACGAATTCCGCGTCAACGGCCAACACCGCGACCCGCTCACTGTGACCCTGCCCAAGGAAGAGCCGTTGCCGGCAACCGAGCTGGCCCGCTTCAGCAAGGGCGCAGCGCCGCTGCTCGCGCAACTCAAGCTCGTCGATTCCGTGCGCCTCGCACGCAGGAATTGAGCCCTACCGTGTCGGCGCTCTATCTGGGCCTGATTTCGGGCACGAGCGCCGATGGCATTGACGCAGCGCTGCTGCGATTCGACTCCGAACCGGCCATCCTCGCTGCTGCGACACGCAAGTACCCGCCGCACCTGCGTGAGCGCCTGCTCGCGCTGACCGCGGCGCAGGCTGCGATAAGCCTCGATGACCTTGGCGCCCTCGATGTCGAGGTGGGCGAGTGTTTCGCCGATGCGGCCAACATCTTGCTAGCTGGGCAGAACGTGCCCGCCGAGGCGGTGGCCGCGATCGGGTCGCATGGACAGACGGTGCGACACCGGGCGGCGGGCCGATTTCCGTTTTCGATGCAGATCGGCGATCCCGCAGTCATCGCCGAGAAGACCGGCATCTGTACCGTGGCCGATTTCCGTCGCGCCGATATCGCGGCCGGCGGACAGGGTGCGCCGTTGGCGCCGGCATTTCATGCTTTTGCATTCGCATCGCGAGCGCCGTGCGCCGTGCTCAACCTCGGCGGCATTGCCAACCTGAGCCTTATCTCCGCTGAAAGGCCTGCCCTGGGTTTCGATACCGGCCCGGCGAGCTGCCTGATGGATGCCTGGATCGGACGACATCAGGGCCTGGCCTGCGACCTCGACGGGGCCTGGGCGCGTTCCGGAACGGTCAACCATGAACTGCTCGATACGCTGCTCGAAGATCCCTACTTCTCGGCGCCGGCGCCAAAGAGCAGCGGCCGCGAGTATTTCAACCTCGACTGGCTCGATGCCCGCCTCGGCCATTGCGCCATCAGCACGGCCGACGTACAGACCACCTTGCTGGCATTGACCGTCCGATCGATCGTCGATGCCTTGCGCGGCTGCGCCCCGGAAGTCAAAGAGCTGCTGGTCTGCGGTGGCGGTGTCCACAACCAGGCCTTGATGGCGGATCTGTCGGCGGCACTGTCGCCCCTGCCGGTGGCCAGCACGTCGAGCGCGGGGATCGATCCCGATTTCGTCGAAGCGGCGCTGTTCGCGTGGCTGGCGCGCGAGCGCCTGGTCGGTCGTCCCGGCAACCTGCCCAGCGTCAGCGGCGCGCGCGGGCCGCGCGTGCTCGGTGCGATTCACCCGGCACCGCGCTGACCCTATTTTTCCTGCTTGTCTCCGGTCTCGAAGGTGGGACCGGACTCGACCCGGCGAAACGCTTCCATGGCCTCGCGAAAGGCGAGGTTTTCGCTCTGGTTCCAGACCCCGCGCATGGTCGCGATGTCCTGGCGATCGTTCGCGCTGAGATGCTCGGTGCTCAGCCCCAGCGCATAGCGCAACGCGCGCAGTGCCACCTCATTGGTGGACCAGCCGCGCTCGTTGGCCAGCTCGGTCATCCTCGTCAGCGTGGCCTTGTCGATGTTGGAAATCAGTATTTCAGCCATGGCCTTCCACCGCCACCCGGACTGGCCATGATTGTCGCAACATTCCGCCCATTTTTCAGTGCGGCCTGACACGTCGCCGGGCAGACCTCACTGATCTTGCATTTCCGCGCCAGGCGCGATGCGCTTCCACAGCCAGGCCAGCAGCAGCAGGGTCGGCACCACCGATACACTGCTGATGATGAAAAACGCCGTATAGCTCGAAGCTTCGACGATATAGCCGGAGAACCCGCCGATCAGCTTGCCCGGCAAATTGGCCAATGACGACAGCAGCGCATACTGGGTTGCGGTGTAGTGCCTGTCGACCAGACCAGAGAGAAAGGCAACCAGTATGGTGCCGGCAAAACCCTGCGAGAGGTTGTCGCCGGAAATCGTGGCGACAAAGGTCCACAGTTCACCGGGGTGCATCGACATCAGGATGAACAGCAGATTCGACAGGGCCACGGCGAGGGCGGCGATCAGCAGCGATTTGCGCACACCAATGGCAGCCACCACGAGTCCGCCAAGGAACGCACCGCCTATGCCCATCCAGACCCCGTACACCTTGGATACGGTGGCGATGTCGCTCTTGCTGAATCCGGTATCCAGATAGAACGGGCCGGCGATGCTGAGCATCTGGTCGGGAAGCTTGTAGAGGCCGACGAAGGCCAGCAGGGCGAGGCCCAGGACCCATCCGTAGCGCTTGAAGAATGCGGCGAAAGGCCGGACATAGGCCTCGAGGAAGCCCGGACGCGCCTCAGATTCGATGACGCGGCTCGTAGCCGGCTCGCGTGCAAGGACCGTGGCAATGGCCGGCAGCAGGGCAAGAGCGGCCATGCAAAGATAGCCGGCCCGCCATCCAGCAAAGTCGGCCAGATAGAGCACCAGGGCCCCGCCGCAGAGCTGCAGTCCTATCCGGTAGCCGAGCGTGTAGGTCGCCGCCAGCGCGCCCTGCATCTCGACCGGCGCGATTTCGACACGATAGGCGTCGACCATCGTGTCCTGGGTGGCGCCGGCGAGCGCGGTAAAGCCGGCCAGGCCAAGGAACAGCGACACCGAGGCGACCGGCCCGGTTATCGCGAGAGCGGCCAGACCGGCGGCAATGGCGAGCTGGGACGCCAACAGCCAGCCGCGTCGACGGCCAAGATGATGGAACAGCGGCAGGCGACGCGAATCGAGTAGCGGCGCCCAGAGGAATTTGAAGACGTAGAAGAAAGTCAGGTAGCTGGCCAGGCCGATTGGCCCGAGCGCCCAGCCCGAATCCCTCAACCAGATGGCCAGGGTGTTTCCGACCAGGAAGAACGGCAAGCCGCAACCGAAGCCGAGGAAAAACAGGACGATCGAAGAACGCGTCCGGAAGGCGGCGAGGGCCTTGCGCCAGCCGCGCCGGGGGCTTGGGCTCGGCGAATTCAATTGCGATAGTCCACGATATACGGGGCGTGATCGGAAAACTGCCGCTCGCGCTCTATCGCGCAGGCCTCCAATCGCTGGCGCAGACCGGGCGTGACGAGTTGGTAATCGATGCGCCAACCGACGTCCTTGGCCCGGGCGGCGCCGCGATTGCTCCACCAGGTGTAGTCCTGACCCTCAGGATTGAGTTCCCGATAGGTATCGACCCAAGCGCCGTCATTGCTGCCTGCGTTCGCGCAGAGGCCATTGAGCCACTCGCGCTCGGCCGGGAGGCAACCCGAATTCTTCTGGTTCGATTTCCAGTTCCGGATGTCCAGCGCACTGCGCACGATGTTCCAGTCGCCGCACAGGACATAGTCGCGTCCGCTGTTCAGCCACTTGTCGAGGATCGGCCTCAGCCAGTCCATGACCTCGAACTTGAAACCCTGACGCAGGTCACCCGAGGATCCGGACGGAATGTAGAACGAAACCACGCTGAGATTGCCGAAGCGCGCCTCAATATAGCGACCTTCGTCGTCGAATGGCGCCCATCCCAATGCCGTGCGCACCTCGTCCGGCTCGCGGCGCGAATAGATCGCCACGCCGCTGTAGCCCTTTTTCGTCGTTGCATCCTTGTAGAAGCAGTGATGGCGATCCGGCTTGAACATCGGGTCAGTCAGCTGATCTTCCTGGGCCTTGGTTTCCTGGATACAGGTGACATCGGCTTTCTGCTCGCGCAGCCAGTCGAAGAAGCCCTTGCTGGCCGCGGAACGGATGCCATTGGCGTTGAAGCTGATGATTCTCATGGAATGGGGAGTGAGGAATGGGGAATGGGCGCAAGCCTACCGGAAGCGGGGCCTGCCGCGCTCGCGGCAGGCGACCGAGCTTGCGTTCGACTTTCACCACCGCGCCGAGTCTTGCACAATCCAGCCCCGATGCCCGCTACCGACGCCGCCGCCATGCAGGACTACCAACGCGACTTTCTGGCCCTGGCCATTGCCAGCAAGGCGCTGCGCTTCGGCGAGTTCACGCTCAAGTCCGGACGCAGCAGCCCGTACTTCTTCAATGCAGGCTTGTTCAACACCGGCGCCGCGCTGGCCATGCTCGGGCGCTGCTATGCCGCTGCAGCGGCATCCAGCGGCGTTCAATTCGATCTGGTGTTCGGTCCAGCCTACAAGGGCATCCCCCTGGGCGCACTGACCGTGGCCGCGCTTTCCGAGCACCACAACCTTGATCGCGGGTTCGCCTACAACCGCAAGGAGGCCAAGGATCATGGCGAGGGTGGAAGCCTGGTCGGAGCACCGTTGGCAGGCAGGGTCATTGTTGTCGACGACGTCATGACCGCGGGTACGGCGATTCGCGAGTCGCTGACGCTGATCCGCCAGGCCAAGGCAGAAACAGCCGGCGTGCTGATCGCGTTGGACCGGCAGGAACGCGGACAGGGCGCGCAGTCCGCTGCGCAGGAAATTTCGACCGAATTCGGTGTGCCAGTGATCGCCATCGCCAGCCTTGCCGATCTGCTCGCCTATGCCGGGGAGAATCCCGCACTGGCCGAACAGCGCACCCGCCTCGAGGACTATCGACGCGAGTATGGGGTGTGATCTCGGGCACTGCACCCTGGCAGGACCTCACCTATACTTGGAGCGGAACCCGCGCGATGGCCGGTCGCTGCCGACGGGCTGGTTTCGATAGTCGCAACGCTCGCCCATCTCGCCCTGATCCTTGCTTTCCCGGGAGTCTTCACGCGCATGACCATCTTCCGACTCGTTTCCGCCGTGCTGGTGTCGATTGTCGCTGCATCAGCCATGGCAGCCGGTAGCGTCCGTTACAAATGGCGCGACGCCGAAGGGAACTTGCATTACACCGACAGCCTGCCTGCAGACGCCGGAGTGCGTGGCTACGAAGTGATCAATGCACAGGGCATCGTGGTCAAGCGCGTGGAGCCGGCGAAGACACCGGAGCAACGGCGGGAAGAGAAGATCGCGGCGGAGGCAGCGCGCGCGGAAAAGAGTGCCGCCGAACGCCAGCAGCGCGAGGACCAGCAATTGCTGGCGGCAAACCCGACTGAAAAGGACCTGATCGAAACCCATCGGCAACAGCTCGAGATGATCGATCTGCAGCTGACCAGCATGCACTCGAGCCTGGAGAGCCTCGAGCGCAGCCTGACCGACCTGCTCGGCAGGGCGGCAACACTCGAACGCAGCGATCGCCCGGTGCCGGCGAAGCTCGCCGGCCAAATCGGCGACATGCGCAAGCAGATCGAATCCCAGCATGCCTCGATAGACCGGCGCAAGGCCGAACGCGAGGCGACCCTGGAGAGCTTTGCCAAGGAACTCGATCGTTATCGGGCGCTTCGCGAAAAATACAACCAACACTGAATCGCAGCGCCGACTGCGGCGCCACCGGTATTGCAGCGCGCGAGTGCGAACGGCTCTTTCGCCTCGACACGCAGCAGCGAACTGACCCCGGAAGGCAAACGACATGAGCGCGGGCGGCACAAACGCCTTGACCGGATGACCTTGTGCCCGATCGCGCCAGGCCTCGAGGCCTGACCGGGCCTTGCCGAGCTAGAACGGCAGCGGCAGCGCGCTGTCCAGCGCCTGCAGTTGCTCGCGGAACGCCGACTGGATCCGCTTCAGCGCCACCTCGTTGTCTGCGTCGAAGCGCAGCACGAGAACCGGCGTGGTATTGGACGCGCGCACCAGCCCCCAGCCGTCCGGCCAGTCGGCGCGCAGGCCGTCAATGGTGGTCAGGCGCGCGCCTTCGAAATTCGCCTTCGCCCTGAACGCCTCGATGAATCGATAGTGCTCGCCCTCGCGCATCTCGATCTTGAGTTCGGGCGTCGAGACACCCTTTGGCAGTGCGGCGAAGATTTCTTCCGCAGATCTTCCTTCGGGGTCGCCGGCCAGGATCTCGAGCAGGCGCGCTGCCGCATACACGGCATCGTCGAAGCCGTACCAGCGCTCGGCGAAAAAGAAGTGCCCGCTCATTTCACCGGCCAGCTGGGCGGATGTCTCGCGCATCTTGCTCTTGATCAGCGAATGACCGGTCCGCCACATGATCGGGCTGCCGCCGTGCTGCAGGATCAACGGCTGCAGATGGCCGGTGCATTTGACGTCGTAGATGATGGTCGCACCGGGATTGCGGCTGAGCACATCGATCGCGAACAGCATGAGCAAGCGGTCCGGATAGATCACTTCGCCGGTCTTGGTCACTACGCCGAGACGATCTCCATCGCCGTCGAAGGCCAGTCCGATATCGGCGCCGGTCTGCTTCACCGAAAGGATCAGATCCTGCAGGTTGCGAGGATCCGAGGGGTCCGGGTGGTGATTGGGGAACAGGCCATCGACTTCGCAGTAAAGCTCGTGGACCTCGCAACCGATACCTTCGAGGACCGCTGGCGCAACCGCGCCTGCGACGCCATTGCCACAGTCGACCACGACCTTGAGCTTGTTCTCGACCTGGATGTCGTCGCAAATCCGGGCCACATAGTCGTCGTGCAGGTTCATGACCTGCAGCCCACCAGAGCCGCTGCTGAAGCGCTCCTCCGAAATCCGTGCGAACAGGTCCTGGATCGCCCCTTCGGACAAGGTCTCCCCGCCCAGAACGATCTTGAAGCCGTTGTAGTCGGGTGGATTGTGGCTGCCAGTGACCGACACGCAGGAACCTGTCTGCAAGTGGTAGGCGCCAAAGTAGGTCAGCGGCGTCGGCGCCAGGCCGATGTCGATCACGTCGCAGCCAGCTGCGCGCAAGCCTTCGATCAAGGCGCCGGAAAGGTCAGGCCCCGAGAGACGTCCATCCCGGCCGACCACGATCTCACGCAATCCGCGGTGCTGGGCCTCGCTTCCGATCGCGCGACCGATCATGCGCGCAATGTCATTGGTCAGGGTCTGGCCGAGTACACCGCGAATGTCGTAGGCGCGGAAGATGCTCCGGCTGATCCCGATCTTCTTCTCGCCAGGCTTCGAGCGTACTGACTCAGCCCTGGCTGGGCTCGCTGCCGGCTCGGCAACGGCGGCAGCCGCGGCCGCGGCGGAATCCGATTCCGCCTGCTTCTTGATGGCCTCGGCCAAGGTGATTTCCTCTGGTTCGTTGCGATTGCGGGGCCGGAACGCGGCAGCCGCTCCTTGCATACCGACCTGGCGCAGCCACAAGGCGAAAAACCCGCCGAGCAGACAGATCAATGTCGCCGGGACCAGGACCCAGAGATTGCGGGTAACGACGATCTGGTTGTCGGGATCCGCGATCGCCAGGCGCAGTTGAGAACCCTCGATTGGAACGCCGAGGTCGCCGATGGAACTGCCGTCCGACGAACCCGAACTCGCAATCAACAGATCGCCACGGCCATCGCCCTGGCGCAGGTCAATGCGCGCGGACGCGCGCACGGACTCTTTCAAAACATCGACGATGATCGACACGGGCAGCGCGAGATAGGCGTAGGCAACCGTAGCTTCGGCCGACTTGACCGGCAGCACGAGAACGAGCTGCTGCCCCTCGCTATTGCTGTTGCGGACCTGCACCGGCGCCGGCTCCCCGCTCAACTGGGCTTGCATGAGCATCTGGGCCCGCGAATAGCCGAAGCGGCGCAAGTCGCGTTCGCGGATATCGGGAAGGTCCGGGCTGTAGAATGCGGCATCGACGAGCTCGGGCCAGCTGCGCCTGGCTTCTTCGGCTGCCGCTGCGAGTCCCGCCTCGTCGGTCGTGCCGAGCGCCGCGAGGATTGCATCGGACCCCACCACCTCCTGTGCTCTGCGAATCGCTTCCCCGATGCGCTGGCTGATGGCCGCCACGGCACGTTCCCGCGAGGCCTCTGCAGCGGCGATGCTCCCGCTCTCGCTGTAGACAAGAGAGCACTGCCAGAGCAGGAAAAAGCCGGCCAACATCAGAATCGTCGCGATTACCAGCGGCAGAAACTTCTTCACACGCGACAGCAGCACGCCGCCCATGGCGGCTAGAGGCGACTTCTTGCCTGTTCGGGGTTTCGCTGGCAGTTCTGCTTCGGCCATGGGTCCTACTCTTGCCCCGCCAACGCTACGGAAGTGGCTTTATAGCCTAACAAGGCAACTGAAGGCACGCAGCATGCCATTTGGCGACCTGGCCGCGGTGGTCGGTCGGCGTGCGCGCTCACTCCGTTCCGGAACTGCCAAATCCACCGGCGCCGCGAGCACTTGGCGCAAACGATTCGACGATCCTGAACTCGGCCCTCGCCACCGGCATGAACACCAACTGGGCAATGCGCTCCCCGGGCGCAACGGTATACGGTTCACTCGATCGATTCAGGCAGGAAATCAACAACGGCCCCTGGTAATCCGCATCGATCAGGCCCGTGCCATTGCCCAGCACGATGCCATGTTTGTGGCCGAGCCCCGACCGCGGCAGGATGATCGCACACAAGGCGGGATCACCAATGTGGATGGCCATGCCGCTAGGCATCAGGGCCGAGGCCCCCGCATCGAGCCGCAGCGGCGCATCGACCATGGCCCGTAGATCCATGCCCGCGGATGCGATCGTCGCATACTCGGGCAGCGGGAACTCGCGCCCCAGGCGCGCATCGAGGACGATCAGCTCGATCGGAACCGTCATGCGCGCGCTTGCCCGTCCCGGGCTGCCGCATGCAGCCTGGCGATGCGCTCGACCAGGGCCGTCGCCAGAACGCCCTTGTCGGCTTTACCGAGTTCGTCGCGTCCGCCGGGCCAGAGCAAAAGCAGCGCATTCTCGCTGCATTCGAAGCCCAGTTCCTCGCCGACCTGATTGGCGGCGATCAGGTCCAGCCCCTTGCGTTCGAGCTTTTCGCGGGCGTAGTGCTCGAGGTCGTTGGTCTCGGCGGCGAATCCGACCAGGAAAGGGTGCGCGGGCATGGCCGCGAGTTCGGCGAGGATGTCCGGATTCTGGACCAGCTCGAGCGCCAGCGCGTTCCCGGATTTCTTCAACTTCGCCGGGGAAACAGTCTGCGGACGGTAGTCGCCGACTGCGGCCGCGGAGATGAAGATGTCACTGTCCGCTGCGCAAGCGACCACGGCGTCGCGCATTTGCCGCGCACTGCGCACATCGATGCGCTCGGCTCCGGCCGGTGTCGGCAATGAGACCGGGCCGGCCACGAGACGCACTCGGGCACCGGCCTGGATGGCGGCCGCAGCAATGGCGAAGCCCATGCGCCCGGAGCTGCGATTGCCGATGAAGCGCACCGGGTCGATGTCTTCGTAGGTCGGACCCGCGCTGACCAGCACGCTCAGGCCGTCGAGCGGGCGCGGTCCGCGCGCCTGCAGCAGGCCCTGGACGATGTCGTCAGGTTCGAGCATGCGGCCATCACCGACGTCGCCGCAGGCCTGGCTGCCGGATGCCGGACCAAGCACGCGCACGCCGCGCTGGCGCAGCAGGTCGATGTTCGCGCGAGTAGCCGGATGGGCCCACATCTGCTGGTTCATCGCCGGCGCGACGGAAAGCGGGGCGGATGAGGCCAGCACGAGTGTACTGAGCAGGTCATCGGCGCGGCCCTGGGCAAGGCGTGCAATCGTGTCTGCCGAGGCCGGCGCAATCAGGACTTCTTCCGCCCATCGTGCCAGTTCGATATGCCCCATCGCCGCTTCCGCGCCCTCGTCCCAGAGACTGCTGCGCACCGGATTTCCGGAGAGCGCCTGGAAGGTCAGCGCAGTGACGAAGCGTCCGGCGCTTTCGGTCATGACCACGCGCACCTCGGCACCGGCATCGCGCAGGCGGCGCACGAGCTCGGCGGCCTTGTAGGCGGCAATTCCGCCCGTCATGCCCAACAGGACCCGCACGCGTTGCAGCGAAGCTTTGCTCATGTAGGAGATTTCTGACATCCCGACGGGCTGCTAGCTTACCCAAATTTCCGAGTCTGGCCGCTGCGCGTTGGTTATTTCGACATCCAAACTGGCATTCCCACCTGGCACAAGCATCCACGCATGAGCATTCGCGACTGGCCCGACACGGAACGTCCCCGAGAAAAGCTGCGCGCCCGCGGCAGCAGCAGTCTGTCGGACGCCGAACTGCTCGCGGTTTTCATCGGTTCGGGCCGACGCGGCACGAATGCCGTGGATGTCGGACGCACCCTGCTCGCCAGCGCCGGTGGCCTCAAGTCCCTGTTGCTGGCGCCCCAGCGCAAGTCCGGGATGGGGCCGGTCACCTGGTGCCGGCTCCAGGCGGCTCTCGAAATCGGTCGCCGCTTCCTCGATTCCGAACTGCGTGAGGGCGAAGCCCTGACCGATCCGGACGCCAGTGCGCGCTATCTGAAATCCCGCTTGACCGCATATCCCTACGAGGTCTTCGCCTGCCTCTTTCTCGACAACCGGCATCGCGTGATCGCCTTCGAGGAACTGTTTCGCGGCACCATCGACGGCGCCAGCGTGCACCCTCGAGAAGTCGTCCGGCACTGCCTCGCTCACAACGCCGCTGCGGTCATCTTCGCCCACAACCATCCGTCCGGCGTGGCCGAACCGAGCGCTGCGGACCGGGCGATTACCCTGCGCCTGCGCGACGCGCTGGCCCTGGTCGATATCCGCGTGCTCGACCATTTCGTGATCGGGACCGGAGCACCCACCTCGCTCGCTCGGCGCGGCTGGATCTAGAAGCGCGCCCCGCCGGCCATCAGGGTGCTGCCAGGGCTTGTGGCGCTGGCCCGGCAAACATTGCGGCACGCGGTGGCCCGCACCCCGTCGATGCAATGCCACCTGCGCGCTACGCGGGGCGATCATCGGCCGCTACGGACCGGATCACGCGAACCGCCCGGCTTCGGCCGATGGAGTCGCAGCCTCGAATGGATGCCCTGCGCGCGGCCTCGCACTATACTCGTGGCGAATCCGGCAAGGGGCTGAAGCGCCAAGTGATATTCGGTTTTCCTCGCACCTATCCCGCAGATGCCGTCGAGCTGGAACTGCCCGATATTGCCGCTGCGCGCGCCCTCGCCGGCAGCCGCTTGCGACCGCTCGAGGATGCTCTGGCCGAGCGGCATGCCCAGCTGGCCCCCCTGCTGCCAGGTCGCGAGGACGCCCGCGCCCTGCTCTCCCGTTGCGCCGATGTCATCCGCATCGCCTTTGTCCGCCTGGCCCGTCGGCACGGCAGCCTGAGCGAGGATTTTCATGCCTACCACAACGAGGAACACATCCTCGACATCCTCAAGGGCCGGATCGGTCGCCTGATCCAGACCCATGGCGTATTCGCGCTGAGCCTGCGCGACTGGTGCGTGCTCGACCTGTTCGCCGCATGCCACGATCTTCGCCAGCGCGAGGAGCCGGCCTACCAGGCCGGAGTCGGCGCCAACGAGCGCGCCAGCCTGGAGGAGACCTTTCGCCTGCTCGGCCAGTGCGGCTTTTCACGGGATGCCGACGCCGACATCCATCTCGCTCTCGACCTGACCATCGGTGGCAGCACCTTCGATGCGCGGCCGCCGCCGGGTGGCGCCGCCTTCAATGCCGCCGAGCTGGTCCAGTCTGGAGGCGCCCTGGCCGCCAAACTGAGCCAGAAGCTCGACAAGCACCGGCCCGGCTGGCGCGAGGATCCCAAACTCGTACATGCCCACGAGCTGGCCCTGATCGCAGCCGACCTCGATACCGCAAACGTGGCCGAGCCGTTCGTCCGCTTCGCCGCCAGCGCGGAAAACCTCTGCCTCGAGCGCGAGATGCTCTGCCGACGCGATCTGGATGCCGGGGAGAGCGCGCAGCCGGTGCTCGGTTTCCTGACCGACGGGCAGGATCGATTCTTCTTCGATCTGCACCGGTTCAATTCGGAACTCGGTCGGCAGGCATTCGGGCCGGCCAAGGAGGACAATGCCGCGCGACTGAAATCGCTGAGCCTCGGCTTGCGCGCCCGCATTGCCATGCGTGGCCGTCCCGAGAGCGGTCGCCAGGTCCTGCAAGCCTATGGCGAGACGGTTGCCGGCCTGATCTGAACGCCGCCGCGGTGCGGCGGCCCGGCCATATCCCCGCCCGCTGTCGGCCCATCGGACCCACAATAACCGCGCTTCCGCAATCAATTTCGCACCGCCTGAACGAGCCGGCGCAACACCCGGATTGGCCGAGGAACAAGGCCACAAGCCGAACTCCGAGCTAAAACTATACACATGCCCGGGGTCAGGCTCGAGGTTGGCGACCCGATCCAGGCCTTGCGAGGGCCTCATGGAACATCATCAATATATTCAATGACTTATTTTTGCCGGTCCGTGACGTCGCCGTTCAGGCGCTGAATTTCCACGGAAATTCGCCGCTGCACAGCAGCATCTTTCCCACAGAGTTATCCACAGACCTCGCGGTTTTCCTGCAAACGCTTGTGCGACAAGCGTTTGCCGAACATTCCTTCGTGCCTCGCACGAAATCGTCGGTAACTGACCCAGGGCCAGGCCGACCTGCCCGGCGCCGATCCGGGTCGCGATCGGGCGCGGTTCCGGTATTGCCCCGCGCACCCTACAATAGCCAGCCCGCTGCCATCCGAATCCCGCCGTGAAAGACGCCCTGCGCGAGCTGATCCATGGAGCGCTCGCAACCCTGCGTGCGCAAGAAATCCTGCCCGACGGCACGAACCCGGAGTTTGTCGTCGAACGCACGCGCAACCGCGAGCACGGCGATTTCGCCAGCAACGTCGCCCTGACCCTGGCCAGGCAGGCCGGGCGAAAGCCGCGCGAGATCGCCGAATCGATCGTGGGCGCGATCAGCGATGCGCGCGTCGACCGAATCGAAATTGCCGGTCCCGGCTTCATCAACTTCTTCCTTGGCGCGGCAGCCATGCACGCCGAAGTCGCGGCGATCATCGAAACAGCCGAAGCCTATGGCCGCAACGCATCCGGCGCCGGTCGCAAGGCGCAGATCGAGTTCGTTTCGGCCAATCCGACCGGCCCGCTGCATGTCGGCCATGGCCGCGGCGCGGCCGTCGGCGACAGTCTGGCGCGCGTGCTCGATGCCAACGGCTGGGCGGTCACCCGCGAGTTCTACTACAACGACGCCGGCGCCCAGATCGACAACCTGGCCCGCTCGGTGCAGTCACGCTGCCGGCAGATCGATCCCGAGCATGCCGACTGGCCGGCCGACGGCTATCGCGGCGAATACATCAAGGATGTCGCCCGCGACTACCTGGCCGGGGCCACCGTGCATGCCGACGGCGTTGATGTCCGCGCCGCCGGAGATGCCGACGACCTCGAGGCGATCCGCCGCTTCGCCGTGGCCTGGCTGCGCCGCGAGCAGGATCTCGACCTGCGCGCCTTCGGGGTCGCCTTCGACGTCTATTTCCTCGAATCCTCGCTGTACCAGGAGGGCAAGGTCGAGCATACGGTGAAGGAGCTGGTCGCGGCCGGACACACCTATGAGAAGGACGGCGCCCTGTGGCTGAAAACCACCGACTTCGGCGACGACAAGGATCGCGTCATGCGCAAGTCGGATGGCGGCTATACCTATTTCGTGCCCGATGTGGCCTACCACGAGGGCAAGTGGCGGCGCGGCTTCGAGCGCGTCATCAACGAGCAGGGCGCCGATCACCATTCCACCGTCGACCGTGTTCGCGCCGGCCTGCAGGCGCTCGACGTCGGCATTCCGAAGGGCTGGCCCGAATACGTCCTGCACCAGATGGTCACGGTCATGCGCGGCGGCGAGGAGGTCAAGCTGTCCAAGCGCGCCGGCAGCTACGTGACCCTGCGCGACCTGATCGATGAAGTCGGCCGCGACGCCACGCGCTACTTCCTCGTCGCGCGCAAGACCGATTCCCAGCTGGTCTTCGACATCGACCTGGCGCGCGCGCAGACCAACGACAATCCGGTCTACTACATCCAGTATGCGCACGCGCGCGTCTGCAGCGTGCACCGCCAATTGGCCGAGCGCGGAATCGAGGTGGACAGAAGCGCCGGAATCGCGGCCCTGGCCCAGCTCGACAGCGAGCATGAGCGAACCCTGATGAGCGAACTCTCGCGTTATCCGGAAGTCGTGGAATCGGCTGCGCTCAATCTCGACCCGCAGCTGGTCGCTCAATACCTTCGCGAACTGGCTGCGGCGTTCCATGGCTACTACAACGCCCATCAGTTCATCGTCGAGGATGCCGGCCTGCGCAATGCCCGCATCACGCTGGCCGATGCGGCACGCCAGGTCCTCGCCAACGGCCTCGAACTGCTCGGCGTATCCGCACCGCAGAGCATGTGACAAACAGGCGGTGCCCGCCGCGTACGATCTGGTCCCGGCGGACCGACACGAATCATCCGGAGAAAGATTGATGGCTTCACGATCCCGAAAACAGGCGACTCGCGGCGGCTCCCGCCCTGCGGTTCCGGCATGGATCTGGCTCGGCGTCGGTGTCGTTCTCGGCCTGGTCGTCGCCATGCTGTTCCTCGGCAGCGACTGGGCGCCGATGCTGCGCAAGAAGACCGGCCCGCAACCGAACCCCGAGGCAGTGGCGCCGCGCGAAACCGATCCGCCGCTGGTCGAAGCCAAGGACAAGCCGCGCAAGAACTACGATTTCTATTCCGTGCTTCCGGAAATGGAAGTGGTCATTCCCGATGCGGAGATTTCCGCCAAGGCGCGGGCCGAGGCGGCGCAGAAAACGGCAAGCTCGCCGACCCCGCCGGTCTCGGCCTCCGCCCGCTACCTGCTCCAGGCCGGCTCCTACCCGTCGGCCAAGGCGGCCGACGAGGTCAAGGCCAAGCTCGCCATTCTCGGCTTCGTCGCCCAGGTCCAGCCGGTCACGATCAATGGCAAGACCTGGAATCGCGTCCGCCTCGGCCCTTACGCCAGCGCCAGCGAACTCGAGACGACCAAGGCCGCGCTTGCCGACAATGGGTTCAATGCAATTGCGCTGAAGGAAGAGACCGGAAACTGACGTCTCGGGCGAACCGGATCGGCCGCGTCCGACGCACCCGCGGAAATCCTGCCTGATCGCTGCAGCGCTCGCATGGATTCCTCAGGGGCCGCTCCCACCCTCGAATCCGTCGATATGGATCCAGTCGTCGAAGCGGAAATTCGCCGCATAGACGATGGCGTTGAGCAATATCTGGAAATTGTTGTCGCCGGAACCCAGCGCATGGGGTTGATATTCGCCCGGCTGATAGACCACGACGACGCCATTCCATTGCGCCTGGGTCCGCTGGTAGCCGAGCAGATGCGTCGCACCGCCCTCGTTGTAGTCGCTCGCAAACAGGACCTCGATCCCGCTCGTGCCCGCGCGCAGGGCGAGATTCGGATAGCGCTCGTCCGGCGTGTTGTTGAAGGCCGGATAGCTTGCCGACGGAATGCCGAGGGACGCATCCGCATAGGTTCGCGCCGCCGGATACAGCACCGCGTGGTGCGAAACGAAGTGATGGGCACTGACCGCGATGACGTTCTGGCCCTCCGTGGTGTTCCATGGCACGGCGCCGGACGCCTGTCCTCCGAGCAAGTCCTGCATCGAGGATTTCCCCGGCGATTCATAGATGCCGTGATGGAACGAAATCACCCCACCTCCCGCGCCGAGAAACTGGTCGACGGCCGCGACAAAGGCCTCCTGCCGCGCCTGGTCGTCGACACCGTTGTCGGGTGTGCGGTGGGCAAAGTAGATCAGCACGTCGTAGCCGGCTGCATCGTCGGGTGAAACCAGAAGCCGCGTCGTTGCTTCTTCGATCTGGTTGGTCGGGATTTCGAGGAGAGACTCTGCCGTCCCATCGATATTCAGCGCTGCGACGCCCGCAAGCGCCGCCGACAGGTCGCCGGGTTGGGTCAACTGCTCGGGAGGCAACCCATGCGGGTTGACTTCGTCGCTGACGATCAGGATGCGCAAGGGATCATGTGGCGGCAAGGTCTGCGCCACGGAGCTGGCAGTCCATGGCAAAGCCGCCGTCAGCAAGGCCAGGGCGAGCGCGATTCGATGGTCAGCCATGTTCCCTCCGGTGTCGCGACAAGCAAGGTCGTGCGCCGATCTGGCCGTCCCGCGGCGCGCACCCCGGACAATATACCGTTCTCCGGCGCCGGGATTTGTGACACGCGCGCGCTCCCTGCCCGCGCTGGACTGGCATTATTCCGGCATATGCAGCGTCCGCGGATGAACCTGCGACACCGGCGCAATGTTCCACCGCCCGCACTGCCGAACCCGTTCGCCGTTTTCGATCGAGCCTCGAATGAAGCACTTGCCGTGCGTTCTCACAGGTAGCCGCGTACGAGGGTCGACTCGATCGGGCCGGTTGGCAAAAGAGCCGGGAATGGCGGATCGTCTGCGCCGTCGAATCGCCGGCCGGCTGGCTGGCCTCGCCGGAGCCGCTCTGACCTGCATGTTTGCATCCGCATCGGCCCAGACTTCGACGAGCCTTGTCGCGCTGGAAGGGTATGGCAACCTCGAAACGGCCGGCGTGATTGCCACGATCGAGGGAGATTCCGACCACGACTCGCGCCTTGCCCTGCTCTGGCGTCGTGCCGGCGAATCGGAATTCCGGCAGGCCCACGACCTGGTGCGAATCGATGCCAGCCACTATGTCGGCAGCCTGTTTGGATTGCAGCCTGGATCGAATCTGGAGGTTCGCGCAATCGCCAGCGACCCCGACGGCGTCAGCGGGCCGGACCAGCGTGACGTCGCGATTCTCACGCGCGAGGACAGCTTGCCCGAACCATCGCTGCGCACGCTGTACGTCAGCCCGACCGGCAGTGACACGAATTCAGGACTTCTGCCGGGATCGCCCCTGCGAACCGTCCAGCGCGCGGCCGACCTTGCGATGGCGGGTGACCTCGTCCTGATTGCACCGGGCATCTATCGCGAGGCAGTCAGCCTGCCGCGTTCAGGCACGCCGAGCCAACCGATCGTATTTCGCGGTGACGGCAGCGCGGTGGTCATGGATGGTTCCGATCCGGTCTTCGCGGCGGGCGGCGGCAGCTGGAGCGCAATCGGCAACGGCGTTTATCGCAGCACCGTGGACAGACCGACCGCAAACGTCGTGACCGAACAGGGTCGCTTGTTCCGCTACGACTCGCTGACCGGATTGCAGGCGCTGGCCGCCGGCGCCCCCGGTGGATTCTGGATCGATGGCAGCAAGCTCGCGGTCAAGTTCACCGACAGCTCGGCGCCGTCGGAACATATCATCAATGCCGCACGTTTCGATGCGGCCTTTACCGTCGAGTCCAGGCACGACCTGCGCTTCGAAAACCTCGAGATCCGTTACTACGGCGTCAGCGAGTACGGCAAGGGCATCTATCTGCGCTACAGCGACGATTGCATCGTGCGCGACAACCGCATCCACGAGATCGGCTCGGCGGGGGTCTGGATAAAGGGCGGATCGCGCCATCGCATCGAAGACAATACATTCTTCGACACCTCGATTCCGGGTTGGCCCTGGCCCCTGACCAAGGGCAGCAGCGCCGAAAACAACGCCATCGTGCTGACCGACGATCCCGGTCGCGGGCATGTCATCCGGCGTAACCTGATTTCGGGCTGGTTCAATGGAATCGGCGCCTGCGGCAGCAGCGTGGCCGGCGGCGCCCTGACCAACGAAATCGACATCTACCGGAACTCGTTCCGTTCCCACAATGACGATGCGCTGGAACCGGAAGGCTATTGCTCGAACGTTCGGCTGTTCGAGAATGTCATCCGCGATTCGCACATGGCGCTCGCCGTGGCGCCGTCCTCACCCGGGCCAATCTGGTTCCTGCGCAACGTCGCCTGGGATACCGGCAACACGCGGACCAGCCAGATCGACGGCTACACCTCGAGCGGATTGAAGATCAACAGCGGTTATCCGGAGCGCATCGGTCCGGTGCTGCTCTACCACAACACCTTCCATACGAGCGCAGCCGGCACCGATGCCATGGTCCTGCTCGATCCGTCGGTCAATAGCGTCATCCGCGCGCGCAACAATATCTTCGCCGCCACGCACTATGTCCTCGACAAGATCAACCCGGTGGTCCTGGACTGGGACTACGACCTGCTCGACACGACCGATTCGGCCCGCTTCGTGAAGTGGCAGGGAAGCCACTACGCCACCCTCGCCGAACTGCAGGCCAACCAGTCGCAGGAATGGCACGGTGTCGCCGCATCTCCGATGCTGGCCGACCCGTCTGGCGGAAACTTCCATCTGCTTCCCGGCAGCGCCGCGATCGACCGCGGCGAGCCGTTGCCCGGTATCAACGATGGATTCAGCGGCACCGCGCCCGATATAGGCGCATTCGAGTTCGACGACCTGATCTACGCCGACGGCTTTGACGCGCCGCCGTGAATGCGGCGGCGCGAGCCGCGGACTAGTCGTCGAAGCCGTCGTCGAAAATGAAGTCGGAAACGATCTTGTAGACCGTGCCGTTGGATTGGGCGATGTAGAGATTGCCGTATTCGTCTTCGCCGTAACCGTACGGTGCGCCGACACCCAGGGTCGTATCCTGTATTCCAGACGGGCTCCAGTTGGTCTGTGCGGCTCCGGCCGTTGCATACCAAAGCGCGCCGACGCAGGAGTCTCCGTAGAAGTAGGTGCCCCGCAGGCGTGCGGAGGGGCCGCGGAACACATAGCCGCCGGTGACCGCGCAACCGAAGCTGTGGCTGTATTCGATCACCGGAGCAATCGTCCCGGTCGTCGCCGGACAGGTTGTGCCGGTGCCGGACTCGTCGAAGTAGTGGCGGCCCTCGCAGCGACTCCAGCCGTGGTTGCCGCCGATGACGCCGGCGGCCTGCACGGTGACCTCTTCGTAGGTGTTCTGGCCGACATCACCGATGACCAGGTCGTGGGTCTGCCGATCGAAGCTGAAACGCCAGGGATTGCGGAATCCGTAGAGGAAGATCTCATCGCAGGTATTGCTCGTGCCGACGTGCGGATTGTCCGCCGGAATCGAGTACTGGGCCGGCGATATTCCCGACGAGCCACACATGTCGGCGGTGACCGTACCACCACGGTTGTCGACGTCGATGCGCAGGATCTTGCCGAGCAGGAAGTACTGCGTGCCGGTGGGGTTCGTGCCGCAACTACCCTGGTCGAAATCGGCTGGCTTCTTCCACAGGCAGCCGGCGAATCCGTGCGGATTGTTCTGCGGGCCGCCGTCGCCCATCGACGAATAGAGATAGCCATCCGGCCCGAAGTGGATGTCGCCGCCATTGTGGTTGCCGGCGAGATCAGGGGTGCGCAGGACGATCGTGCCCGAGGCGTTGGCGACGTCCGAGCCGAGCGAGGGCACCGTGTAGCGCGCGATTACCTGGTCGGGCGTGGTGCCGAGACGGGGATCGGCGCCAGGTCTGGTATAGGCAATGTAGAACTCGTCGTTGTGCGGAAGGCCGACCTTGCCGAAGTTCGGATGGAAGGCGAGTCCGAGCAGGCCGCTTTCGCTGCTCGTGGTCACCGAGACGGTCAGGAACGGAGTCGGCAGCAGGGCGCCGTTCTTGACCACCCGGATCGAGCCGCCCTTCTGCACGATGAACAGGCGACCGCTGCCGTCATGCGGGGCGCGAACGGCGACGGGTTCGGAATAGGAGCCGGGAACCGCAACCACCGAGAGTCCGGGAATACTCTGCGCAGATGCGATGTCGCTTCCGATCACCAGTGCCAGCATCACAGCGATTTGACGGATGTTCATGAGGGATCTCCGGAAGAATGTGCAAGTTTCGCGCGCGAGCGCCATCGGCACCATCGCGGCATGATCGCTTTGTGATCCAATCAGCAAATGCGGTCGGCCCATGCCATGGTCCGCGCGCGAAAGACAGCAGCCTAGCGAGCGCGGTGTAAACAATGCGTTAGCTGTTTCAGGCCAATGGCGGTTTGCGCTTGAGGCGGATCAGCGAGGAGATGTCATCGTCGCCGTGGCCCTGGGCCATGAGCACCGCATAGTCGGCCAGCGACTTCTCGATGACGCTGCGGTCGGTGCCGGCATCGCGTGCCAGTTCGCGGACGATCTTGAGGTCCTTGTGCAGCAGGGCCAGCTTGAAGCCGACCTTGAACTCGTCGCGCAGCATGGTGGCCCCACGCTTGTCGAGAAACCAGTTGCCGGCGGCCCCGGCCAGCAGGGTCGGGATCAGGGTTTCGGCATCGAGCCCGAGCGCATCGCCAAGGGCCAGGCCCTCGCAGACCGCCTGGGCGATCCCGGCCACGAGCACCTGGTTGACCGCCTTGGTGTTCTGCCCGGCGCCGATGCCGCCCATGTGACTGATCTTCGCCGCATAGCACTCCAGCACCGGCCGCGCGCGCTCGAGCGCCGCGGCCTCGCCACCGGCCATGACCGACAGCTTGCCGTTGCGCGCGCCCTCGACGCCGCCGGATACCGGCGCATCGATGAACTCGCCGCCCGCGGCGAGCATGCGGTCGCGCGCCTCGCGCGCCGTGACCGAGGAAACCGTCGAATGATCGATGACCACTACGCCGGCCGGTGCGTGCGCCGCGATCACCTCGACATCGGCCAGCACATCGGCGTCGGCCGGCACGCACAGGGCGATCACGTTGCATCGCGCGGCGAGCTCGGCCAGCGAACCCGGCTCGGCGATGCCGAACTCGGCGGCGATCGCGCGCGTGTTGGCCGGTGTGCGGGTCCATACCGAGGCGAGCAGACCGGCCCGCGAGAGGTGTCCGGCCATCGGCTGGCCCATCGCACCGAGTCCGACGAAACCGGCCCTGATGTCGCTCATTCGGCATTCTCCGCAAGGTAGGTATAGGCCGTGAGGCCGGCTTCCAGCGACGCCTGCAGTGACTGTGCCTCAGCACCATCGATGCCTGCATCGGTGATCTTGCTGCGATACTCGGCGCGCAAGGCCGACAGGTCGTAGCCGACGTAGTCGAGCATCAGGTCGGTGGTGTCGCCACGGCGCTGGTCGCTGATCTCGTAGCCGGCGTCGGTCAGGCGCACGTTGATCGCATCGGTGTCGCCGAACAGGTTGTGGATGTCGCCCAAAGTTTCCTGGTAGGCACCGACCATGAACAGGCCGAGCAGGTAGGTTTCGCCTTCGCCGGGCGCATGCAGCGGCAGGCTCACATCGACGCCGTCGGCATCGACGTAGTGGTCGATGCGCCCGTCCGAGTCGCAGGTCAGGTCGGCGATCACACCGCGACGGTCCGGCTCGCGATCGAGTCCGCTGATCGGCACGATCGGAAACACCTGGTCGATCGCCCAGATGTCCGGGACCGACTCGAAGACCGAGAAGTTGACGAAATACTTGTCGACCAGGGTCTCGTTGAGCTCGTCGAGGACCTGCCGGTGCGAGCGTTCGTCCGGCTTCAGGCGCGTGCGCACGGCGTTGACGATGGCGTAGTAGAGATCGTCGAGCTGGGCGCGATCGGCCAGCGACAACTGGCCCAGCGCATACAGCGACTGCCCTTCGGCGAGGTGGTACTGGGCCTCGTGGTAGAGCTCGGTCGGCGGCCGCTCGCCGATCTCGGCATGCACCTCGCGCAGGCGGCGCAGCACGGCCGGCTCGTCGTCGCGTTGCGCAGGGACCGCCCCGCGTGGCGACTCCTCGACCTCGCTGACGTTGACCACGAGCACGGCGTGATGCGCCGTCAGCGCACGCCCGGATTCGGTCAGCACGCGCGGCTGCGGCAGGCCATTTTCGGCACAGGCCTCGGCCAGCGCGCCGACCACGCTCGAGGCGTACTGGTCGAGCCCGTAGTTGATCGAACATTCGGAACGCGATTGCGTGCCCTCGTAATCGACGCCGAGCCCACCACCGACATCCATGTAGCGGATCGGCAGGCCGAGCTGCGACAGCTCGACGAAATAGCGCACGGCCTCGCGCATGCCGCGCGCGATATCGCGCACGTTCGACATCTGCGAGCCCATGTGGAAGTGCAGCAGCTTGAGCGTGTGCGACAGGTCGGCCGCCCTGAGCTGCTCGATCAGGGTCAGCAACTGGCGCGGCGTGAGGCCGAATTTGGCCTTGTCGCCACCGGAGTTCTGCCACTTGCCGGCACCGAGACTCTTCAGACGCATGCGCACGCCGAGCAGCGGTTCGACGCCGAGCGCCTTCGCCTCCTCGATGACATAGCGCAGCTCCGAGGGCTTTTCGATGACGATGAAGATCTCGAGGCCGAGCCTGCGTCCGATCAGGGCAAGACGGATGTATTCGCGGTCCTTGTAGCCATTGCAGATGACCACGCTGCCGCGCTTCGCCAGGGCCAGCACGGCCATCAGCTCGGGCTTCGAGCCGGCCTCGAGGCCGAAGCCGTCCGATCCGTTCGCGGCCAGTTCGCCGGCGACGTTCTTCTGCTGGTTGACCTTGATCGGATAGATCGCGGTGTAACCGCCGGCATAGTCCCATGCGGACATCGCTCGCGCGAAGGCTTCCTGCAGCCGCCTGCGTCGATCAGTCAGGATATCGGCGAAACGCACCAGCAGCGGCAAGCGCGAGCCGCGCGCCCGCGCCGCGGCGACGACGGCAGGCAGCTGCAGGGCCGGGCCTTCGGGCCCGCGCGGCCGCACGAGCACGCCGCCATCGGCGCCGACATCGAAATAGCCTTCGCCCCAGTTGGCGATGGCGTAGGTGTTGCGGGCGTCGTCTGTGCTCCAGGATGTGCTCATCATGTCCTCCGGATGGCAGAGACGTCGCAGCGGCGGGCTTGGACGCGGTAACCCCGTCGATCGGAAGCCTCGCACGCCGCGGGATCGATCGGGGCGCGCATTGTAACCAAGCGGCCCGGCCGCTGCGTGACGATCGCACGGATGAACGGATAGGCGCGGCAATTTGGCCCGGATCGCGCGGGGCTAGCCGCTTGCCGCTACAATTCCCGACCATGCGCCCGCCGGCTCCGCCAGGCGGGCAATTCAACTGCATCCAGGGAAGTTCCTATGTCCACGTCAGAGCAGAGCTGGTTCACCGAAGCGCACGAGTCTTCGGGCTCCTCCATCGGCTTTCGCACGCATGCACGCCTGCATTCCGAGCAGACGCCGTTCCAGTCCATCGAAATCTACGATTCGACCGACTGGGGCAAGCTCATGGTCATCGACGGTTGCATGATGCTGACCACGCGCGACAACTTCTTCTATCACGAGATGATGTCGCATCCGGCCCTGTTCACCCATCCGCGCGCGAAGCGTGTCGTCATCATCGGCGGCGGCGACTGCGGCACGCTGCGCGAGGTGCTGCGCCACGAAGTCGTCGAATCGGCCGTCCAGGTCGAGATCGACGAACGCGTGACGCGCCTGGCCGAGCAGTATTTCCCCGAACTCTGCGAAGCCAACGGCGATCCGCGCGCGCAGCTGATCTTCGATGACGGCATCAAGTACATGGCCGATTGCGAACCGGATTCGCTCGATGTAGTGATCGTCGATTCGACCGACCCGGTCGGCCCGGCCGAGGGCCTGTTCAACGCCGCGTTCTATTCGAGCTGCTTCAAGGCCCTGCGCAGCGGCGGCATTTTCGTGCAGCAGAGCGAATCGCCGCTCGCCCATCTCGGCCTGATCAAGTCGATGCGCTCGGCCCTGCGTACCGCCGGCTTCCAGGCCGTGCGCACGTTGACCTTCCCGCAACCGTGCTATCCGACCGGCTGGTGGAGCGCGACGATGGCGCGCAAGGGCGCGGATCTCTCGGGTTTCCGCGAGCGCGGCGCGCAGACCAAGCAGTTCGACACGCGCTACTACAACGCCGAGATCCACAAGGCGGCGCTGTCGATGCCCGAGTTCATGCGCGAGGAACTCGGCGAGTAGCCGCCACGGGACGCACCGACATGCAATGGCGCCCGTGGCTGTTCCTGCTGCCGGCGCTTGCAACATCCGGCGCGGCCGCGCAATCGTGGCCGACGCCGAATTTCCGGCACACGGCAGCGATCATCGGTCGCGACCAGCCCACCCAGGTCCGCTTCGCCCACGACGGGCGCGTGTTCGTCGCCGAGAAGTCGGGCCGCGTCTGGATGTACCGCAACCTGCTCGACACGGCGCCCGAACAGGTCGCCAACCTCGCTGAAGTCGTCCACCAGTACCAGGATCGCGGCCTGCTCGGCCTCGCCCTCGATCCGCGCTTTCCCGAACGCCCGTATCTGTACGTGCTGTACTCGTTCAACGGTGGCCTGTTCGGCGACGTGCCGCCGCGCTGGCCGGCCACGAACTGTCCGAACCCGACCGCGGACTTCGCCGGATGCGTGATCAGCGGGCGGCTCTCGCGGCTGACCCTGGCCGGCAACCTGGCCACCGACGAACACGTCTTGATCGAGGACTGGTACCAGCAGTACCCGAGCCACTCGATCGGCACGGTCCGCTTCGGTGCGGACGGCTTCCTGTACGTCGGCGGTGGCGATGGCGCGAGCTATCTCGGCGGCGACTGGGGCCAGCGCGGCAATCCGGACTGGCCCGACCAGCGCTCGCCGCCGGACCAGGGCGGCGCATTGCGTGCGCAGGGACTCGAGGTCGAGAATCTCTACACCGACCAGGTCTGGCTGAACGGAACGATCGCCCGGGTCGATCCCGAAACCGGCGAGGGCGCGCCCGGAAATCCGCTGGCCGTGGTTCCCGGTGCTTCGCCGAATGCGCGCCGCATCCTCGCCTATGGATTGCGCAATCCGTATCGGTTCACGATGCGGCCCGGCAGCTCGGAAATCTGGATCGGCGATGTCGGCTGGCGCACCTGGGAGGAGATCAACATCATTCCCGACCCTGTCGGCGGCTCGACGCTGCACAATTTCGGCTGGCCGTGCTTCGAGAACCACGGGCATGTCGCCGAATACACGCAGCGGCCGCTGTGCGCGAGTCTCTACGCCGGCAGCGACAGCGGCGGGCGCACGCCGGTATCACCGCCGTTCTACGCCTACCAGCACACCAGCGGCAATGCGATCTCGGGCATCACGTTCTACCAGGGCGGCGCCTATCCCACCGAGTACCGCAATGCCCTGTTCTTCGCCGACTACACGTTCAACCGGATCTGGGTCATTCGCGACGTCGACGCCGACGGCCGGCCCGATCCGGTCGCCGACAGCAGCGCCGAGCTGTTCGGACAGTCCAACCTGCCCGTGGTCGACCTGACCACCGGTCCCGGCGACGACCTGTTCTACGTCGACATCAACAACGGCCGCATCGTGCGGATTTCCTGGGATGCCGATACAGGCCATCGCAACCTCGCCCCGTCGGCGGCCATCGTACTTTCCGAAGGCAGCCAGGCCGATGGTCCGCCACGCACGATCGCATTCACTGCGGCCAACAGCATCGACCCCGAACTGGGTGCACTGACTTTTGCTTGGGACCTCGACGGCGATGGCGAATTCGACGATGGCAGCGCCCCTACGGCGACACGCCACTACGACGTCAGCGGCCCGGAGCCGATCGCTATCCAAGTCGGTGTACGCGTAACCGATTCAGCCGGCGCCAGTGACATCGCCACCATGTCCGTATACATCGCGCGGGACGCACTCTTCCACGATGGTTTCGAAGAATCGGATACCGGCCAGCCTCGACGACCCGGTCAGTCGAAGCCCGTCGCGAAGATGCCGTCGGCGAAGCTCCCGGTCACTCGGCTCACGGTCCAGGTCGCCAGCCAGTCGTTTCCAAGCCCGCCGACGAACAGGTTGCGGTCTGGTGCTTCGAGCAGGGCCACAGGATAGCGCGAGCTACCCGTGGATATTCCGGGGGCAGCCATCGGCACTCGCCAGAGCAAGGTGCCCGTCGGCGACAGCTTGGCCAGCACGTCACCCCCGTAGCCATCACCCGCTGCGGCAAGAATGTTGCCGTCGCTGGCGAGACCAAGTCTCGAAACCAATTCGGAATGGCCGAGCGCGTTGGAGACCGGCAGCGCCGTCGTCGAAGCCACTGTGCCGTTGGTGGGATCGAGACGCCAGATGGTTCCTTGCCCATTCTGCTGACCGCCGGCGTAGAGGCGTCCCTGCGCATCGAGGCTCATGGTCCAAGTCCAGCCGACCAGCGATCGTTGCCAAAGAACCATCCCGTTGCCGCCACCAACCCTCCACGCGATCCCATGGTCGGCCGCGATGACGTCTCCGTTGGCGAGAGGCACGAGGGCAACGGTTCCCGAATTGTCGCTGCCCGGTAGCCGGCGCAGCCAGAGCATCGTGCCGTCATCGTTACTGAAGCGGGCGACCTGCAGTCCGAACGCTCCCGTCGTTGCGTCCCCGTAGGCGGAGAGCGTGTAGACCGAGCCATCCTGACCGGCCGCGACACGGGCTTCTCCGTCCCAGCCTTCGGTGCCGTCGGGCACCGGCGTGCTCCAGAGTCGAACGCCGTTCGCAGCGGAATACCTGGCGACACGGATCGCATTGACGGGCTGGACCTCGTCATCTCTGAGCAGGAGCAGAATCGTGTCACCGGAGCCGAGCGCTGCGGCAAGCGCCGGTCGAGACTCGACCGGCGAAGATGTCCAGATCGGATGTCCATCGGCGCCGTCGAGCTTGGTCAGCAGGAGGCTCGGATCGTCCCAGCCGTTCGATCCGGCCACGACGACATGTCCATCGCCGGCGCTGAGGACCGCGGATACGAATCCGCGAACGCCATGATCGGGCTGCCAGCGCCAGAGCAGGCGGCCATCCAGCGCACTAACTTTCGCCGCGCGCGGATAGGAATAACCGGACTGATTGACCCCGCTACCACCGATCACAAGTCCGGGCTCGCTCACCGGGCTCCAGGCCATCTGATGGATCGAATGATCGGCAGCTGGCGGGATGAACGCCCGCGGTGCCATCAGTGAGTGCGTCTGCGACCACAAGGATGCCTGCGTCGAAACATTCAATCGCGTCTCGAACAGGCTCGCTCCCGCGTTCACGCTTTGCGCTCTCAATGCGGTGATCACAAGCTCGCCGGAACTTCTTGCACGCATGCCGACGAAGTTCTTGAAGACGCCCCCGTTGCCGCCGAGATCCACGTCGAACCGCCCGAGAAACGCGCCAGTCGTCGCCGAATAGGTTGCAAGGGCCGCCGAGCGAACAAAGCTGGAAACGTCGACGCTCAATTCGAGCACATGCACATGCGTCTCGGTCGCCACCAGGACGTGCGTGACATAGGGCGGAATGCCGTTTGTCTCCGACGGTCTCGGTAGTGACCATTGCAGGCTACCCGACGCCGGATCGAGGCGTGCGATACCGACTTCATTCGAGTCGATCAGCAGCGTGCCGTCTAGAAGCAGGTTGCCGCCGGAGTCGATCACGGCGCGGCCAAGGCCGGACTGCTGCAGTACGCGTTGCCAGACGGGCGCGCCGGTCAGCGCGTTGATGCGTCCAAGCTCGACCCGCCGGACCGATCCGCTCAAGCAATCGCTCACGAACTCGAAGCTGGCATCGGCGAGGAGACGAAATCTCGTCTCACTCGATGACGGGCGGTAGGCCATCGAGCCACTGGCGCAACGCGACTGGCTCCAGCGTTCAGTTCCGCTGCCCGCGCTGACTCCCAGCAGCCGCTGGCCCGGCTCGCCAGCCCCCACCTCGTACAGCTGCAGCACGGCAATATCGCCGGGCCCGGCAACGGAGGCAACGATCCTTGGCGCATAGTAGCCAGCGGTCGGGGGAATCTCGCGCTCCCAGAGCGTGTTGCCGGTCTGTGCATCCAGCCCGATTGCGTAGGCGTTGGCGCCCTTTCGCCCACCCCCGACCAATCGACCCTCGGTGTCGGGCGCGAGATCATTGATGTAGAGCAGCGAGTTGGCAGACTCCAGTGTGCGCGACCAGACGACAGAACCATTGGTCCCGCTCAGGCGTCGAATGCAGGTGCTGCCCAGGCCCTGGATTTGCGACTCGACGGCCTGGGCGGCGACGATACTGTCGCCACCCGGCAACGGAACGACGAGACTGTAGGTCGCGTCCCAGGTTGCACAGTCCGCGCCGAGATCGACCGACCATAGCACCTCGCCCGTGCCCGGATCGGTCGCGACAGCCCGGTAGAGGTAGTCTTCCCCGCCTTCGCCCTCGAGCAGGACCATGGCCACGGAGATGGCGGATCCCGGTTCATCGCGCGCCGTGTCGGCCAGGCGGATACCCGAGCCGGATGGAACATCGACAGTCACTGGGGTGCGCCAGGAAACATTCTGGGCAAGGGCCGAGGAGACGGCGAGCAGCGCCGCCGCGGCGATGGGCACAACGAAACGATTCAGGTCCATTTGAGTCACTCGCTGGGTCTGATGACCGATCGCTTCGGTCGCGCAGGCGCGAGTCTATAGCAAGCTCAACACCCCCGCGATCGTCGCCGTCATGAAGGTCGCCAGCGAGCCGCCGAGGACGGCCTTGAGGCCGAGCCGGGCAAGGTCCGGGCGGCGGCTCGGGGCGAGGCCGCCGATGCCGCCAATCTGGATCGCGATCGAGGAGAAGTTGGCGAAGCCGCACAGCGCATAGGTCGCGATCAGACGACTGTGCTCGGTCATCTGGTCGATATGCTTGGCCATGTCGACGTAGGCGACGAATTCGTTGACCACGACCTTCTGGCCGATGAAGCTGCCGACCAGGGTCGCGTCCTGCCACGGCACGCCGATGATCCAGGCGATCGGGGCGAGGATCCAGCCGAACAGGGTCTGCAGCGACAGTTCGACCGGGTGGCCGAACTGCACCGCGAGCCAGCCGTTCAGGGACGACGATGGATCGGCACCCCAGGCATGCGCGCCGAGCCACTGGAACGGTGCATTGATCAGGGCGATCAGGGCGATGAAGGCGAGCAGCATGGCGCCGACGTTGAGGGCGAGGCGCAGGCCGTCGGCGGCGCCGGTGGCGGCCGCGTCGATCACGTTGGCCGTGGTCTTCTCGACCTCGAGCTTGACCTGGCCACGGGTCAGCGGTTCCTCGGTCTCGGGCATCAGGATCTTGGCCAGCATCAGCGTCGCCGGCGCGGCCATGATGCTTGCGGTCAACAGATGCGTGGCGAAGAAGATGCGCTGGCCTTCGTCGTCACCGCCGAGCAGGCCGACGTAGGCGGCCATGACCGAGCCGGCGATATGAGCCATGCCGCCGATCATCACGGTCATCAGTTCCGACTGGGTCATGCGCTCGATGTAGGGCTTGATCGTCAGCGGCGCCTCGGTCTGGCCGATGAAGACGCTGGCACAGACCGAGGTCGTCTCGGCACCCGACACGTTCATGACCTTGGTGATGACCCAGGCCATGCCCTTGACGATCATCTGCATGATGCCGAGGTGGTAGAGCACGCCGGTCAGGGCGGCGAAGAAGATGATGGTCGGCAGCACCTGGATGGCGAACACGAAGCCGAACTTCGAAGTGTCCATGAAGCCGCCGAAGATGAAATCCGAACCGGCGCGCACGTAGTCGAGAAGCTTGACGAAGCCGGTGGCGATTCCGTTGAAGGTCTCGCGGCCGAGCGGCACCTTGAGCACGAGGGCGGCGAACACGATCTGCAGCAGCACGCCGGTTCCGACCAGCTTCCAGCTGATCGCGCGGCGGTTTGCCGAAAACAGCGTCGCGATCGAAATCAGCACGGCAAGACCGAACAGCCCAAACGCGATGTGGCCGAGTGCCTGCATCATCCCGAAATTCCCCTGGTGAGTTGCGCCGCGCGAGCGCTGCAGCGTAGTGCAACATCGAACAGGGGCGCAAGGCGCTGGCACAGGCCCGGGAAATGCGCGTCCCCGGTCACCAGTACGTATAGAATGCGGCCGCTCCCCGGCCGCACCGTGCCGTTGGCCAAAAGTGAGGCGCCATGACCGCTCCTTCAGTCAGCAGGACCCCCTATTCCGATGGAAGCCCGCCGCGCAAGTCGGCGAGCATCGTCCGCGCCACGGTCGACGAGACCGCCAGTCTGCTCGGTGCCAGTGGCGCGCTGCGCTTCGGCCGCGGCCTGATTGCAACGATCATCGCGCTGGGCCTGGGTTTCCTCTGCCTGCTCGGCGTCATCGCGTTTCACTTTCCCGAATACCTGACCACGCCCGAGCTGCGCCACCAGTATTCGGTCGATGTTCTGCGCCAGGCCATGTTCATCGCCCTGCTCGTCGCCGGCGCCATCTCGCTGGCCAACCTCGTGCTCGGCGTGCGCCGCCGGCTCAACCTGGTCGCGTTCGCCCTCGTCGTCATCGCCGTCGCCCTCGGCGGTTCGCGCGTGCCGGTCGGCGACTTTCCGGACAATACCCCGTACATCGGCCTCGACTGGTTCATCCTCGACCTGCTCGGATCGACCCTGATTTTCGTCGCCATCGAGAAGCTGCTGCCGCTGCGCAAGGATCAGCCGGTGTTTCGTCTCGAGTGGCAAACCGACCTCAAGCATTTCGCGGTCAACCATTTCCTCGTCGGGCTGATCCTGCTCACGGTCAACTTCGTCATCCACCACGGCTTCGGCTGGATGGTCCAGCACGATTTCCAGCTCGCCGTGCAGCGCATCTGGTTCGTGCCGCAGCTGCTGCTGTGCATCCTGGTCGCCGATCTGGCCCAGTACTGGACCCATCGCGCCTACCACGAGGTTCCGTTCCTCTGGAAATTCCACTCGGTGCACCACAGCACGAAAACAATGGATTGGCTGGCCGGATCGCGCCAGCACATCCTCGAGGTGATCGTCACCCGCGTGCTGGTGGTCGCCCCGCTGTTCGTGCTCGGCTTCCGCGAATCGGTGGTCAACGCCTACATCCTGATCGTCGGCTTCCAGGCCGTGCTCAACCATGCCAATGTCGGCGTGCCCTGGGGACCGCTCAGGTACCTGATCGTGACACCGGACTTCCATCACTGGCACCACGCCTCCGATGACGAGGCGATCGACCGCAACTACGCGGCGCATTACGCGTTCCTCGACTACCTTTTTGGCACCGCCGTGAAGGCCGACCGCAAGCTTCCGAACCGCTATGGCGTCGTCGGCGACTACATGCCGGATGGCTTCGTTGCACAGCAGATGTTCCCGTTCCGGGCCAAGGCGCTGCCCTGAGTCTCGTCGACGCCGCGGTTACAGGCTCCGCGGCAGCAGGTAAAATGCGCCTTCCTGCCATTCGATCCTGACCCCGATGCTGCAGATCAAGGGCCTGTTCCCGGTTCCGTTCGGTTTCGACCAGCACCCCAATCCGGTGCCGCTCAATGCCGCCTTGCGCCGCCTTTTCATTGCCCGCGAGAACGAGGGCAAGCGCCATGCGAATCCGGGCCCGATCACCCTGCGCAACGAACAGGTCTTCGAGAGCCATTTCCAGCTGTTTTCATGGCCCGAGCCCGAGATCGGCGAATTGCGCGACTTCTGCCTGTCGCGCGTGGCTCAGATGGTCTCCGAGCTCAACGGTTACGATGAGGCGACGCGGCGGCGCCTCGACATGAAGACCGATGCCTGGTTCCACGTCACCCGACGCAACGGCTTTTTCGGCGTGCACAACCACCCGCTGGCCAGCTGGTCGGGGGTCTACTGCGTTGCGGCCGGGCAGCACGATGCCAATCAACCCGACAGCGGCCTGCTCAATTTCCTGCATCCGCATATCGGCCAGTCCATGTACATCGATCCGGGCAACGAACACTTCAAACCGCCGTTCGGCATCCAGAACTACGGCCTCTCCCTGCAACCGGGCCAGCTCGTGCTGTTTCCGTCGTGGCTGCTGCACCAAGTGCTGCCTTTCTACGGCGAAGGCGAGCGCATCACGGTGGCCTTCAATTGCTCGCTGAGCATGCGCTGAGTCCGCAGCGAGGCCCGAATCAGAAGGCGGCGCGATGCGCTACCGGCAGAAGATCGACCCCCACAACGGCCTGCTCAATGTCAGGTCCGCGACACCGCTGCCCGGCTACTGGCGCTATTATCCTTCGCCAGCACTCGCCCCGTTCGTCGAGCATTTCTGGACGGTTGAATGGGATCTGGCCGAACCGATCCTGCGCGAAACCCTGCCCTATCCGAACGCGCACATCATTCTCGAGCCCGGTGTCTGCGAGCTCGGCGGCGTCAGCACGAAGAAGTTCAGCCGGGTGTTGAGCGGCAGGAGCCGCGTGATCGGCACGAAGTTTCAGCCAGGCGGATTGCGCCCTTTCATCGACCCGTCGGTCTCGGCGCTGACCGACCGTGTCGTGCCACTCGAGAACGTGTTCGGCGCCTCGGCCGCCGACCTCGGTCGCAGGACCCTGGCCCACGCCGATCACCACGCTGCCATCGGCGTCATCGAATCATTCCTGCTCGAACGCGATCCACGCGTCGTCGACGAGCTCGAACTGTTGCGTCGAATCACCGCGCGCATCGCCGGCGATCGCGAAATGCGCGCCGTCGAACCGCTGGCCCGGGAATTCGGACTCGGCGTGCGCAGCCTGCAGCGGCTGTTCAGGGAGTTCGTCGGGGTCAGCCCGAAATGGATGGTCCGGCGCTTTCGCCTGCAGGAGGCCGCCGAGACCCTGGCTGCGGCCGATCGAGTGGACTGGTCGGAATTGGCGCTCGACCTCGGCTATGCCGACCAGGCCCATTTCAACCGCGATTTCAAACGCCTGATCGGAACCACGCCGGGCGCCTACTTCAAGGCCTTGGCCGAGCTGGCCGAAACGTGATCGGCCTCAGCGTTTCGCCGGCATGCCCGTTCAGGCCGCCACGGTATCGGCCGGAAGCAAATCGACCCCGCACTGCAGGCTTTCGATCCAGTCGATGAAGCCCGCGATATTGGCCGCACCTTCGATCGGCCGACCGTGCTGCGGCACGATCATTGCGATATCGAGCGCGCGCGCACGGCGGGCCCACCAGCGGCAGGCGCGATTGGACGCCATGTAGCGGCGATGGAAGCCGGCCATGGCCGGGATGTGCGCATCGAGGTCGCGCACCGGCAGGTAGTCGCCCGCGCCCATCGAGGCACCGAGGTCGCCACTGAACAGGATGCGGCTGACCGGATCGTAGAAGTGGAAGTTGCCGACGCTGTGCAGGAAGTGGGCGGGCACGGCGCGGATCTCGCTGACGCCGAGCGGAATGCGACCGCCGTCGTCCTCGAGCAGGACATAGCGATCCGAACTCGAATTCTTCTGGCAGTGCGGAACGCTGTGCGGAATGAAGCGCCCCCAGAGTTTCGAGGAGACGATGCGTGCGTCCGTGTACAGCAGCCAGCTGTCGACCGATCCGATGACATCGGGGTCCTGGTGCGAGGCGAGCACCCAGGTCAGATCCCTGGGCTTGATGTAGCGGGACAGCGCCAGACTCAAGGGCGTGTAGAGCAGCGAACCACCCGGGTCGATCAGGGCCGACTCCGCGCCGTCGATGATCAGGAACTGGTTGGCCTGGACGCCATCCTCGCCGCGTACCAGGTCGTGAAAGGCGATACAACGATGGTCACCGCTGCGAAAGAGTTCGGTTGCCACGGACTATTCTCTATTGTGGAAATTGGGTCGCCATCCTAGCGCCGGCCGCTCCGCGGCCGTTGACGTCGATCAATTGCCGAACATCTGCCGACACTTCGGTCGCGGCCTTGGCCGTTCAGCCACGGACGAGGCCGGAGCGCGGACGGACGCCCATCGCGCCCGCTGGAGGCAGGGCGGACCGATTCCGGATAAAATGGGCGGCTGCCCAGCCGCGCCCCGCCCAGGAACTCGCCATGTCCGTGCCCGCCATCGACCTCGACTACACCCTCGACCACAAGTACACGCGTCGGGAAGGCCGTATCTACCTGTCTGGCGTGCAAGCCCTGGTTCGCCTGCCGCTGATGCAGCAGATGCGCGACCGCGCCGCCGGCATCAACACGGCCGGCTTCATCTCGGGCTACCGCGGCTCCCCGCTCGGCGGCTTCGACCTCGAGCTGTGGAAGGCCAAGAAGCACCTGAAGGCCTCGAACATCGAGTTCACGCCGGGCCTCAACGAGGACCTCGGCGCGACCATGGTCTGGGGCACCCAGCAGACCAACCTGTTCGAAGGCGCCAAATACGACGGCGTGTTCTCGATGTGGTACGGCAAGGGCCCCGGCGTCGATCGTTGTGGCGACGTGTTCAAGCACGGCAACGCGGCCGGCACCTCGAAGTTCGGCGGCGTACTCGCGCTGGCAGCGGACGACCACGCCTGCCGCTCCTCGACCCTGCCGCACGGCTCGGAGCTCGAATTCGTCTCGGCGATGATGCCGATCCTCAACCCGGCCGGCGTCCAGGACATCCTAGACATGGGCATGCTCGGCTGGGCCATGTCGCGCTTCACCGGGCGCTGGGTCGGCTTCAAGACGATCGCCGAGACGGTCGAGTCCTCGGCCTCGGTCAACGTCAATCCGCACCAGCTCGACATCCTCATGCCCGAGGATTTCGTGCTGCCCGAAGGCGGCCTCAACATCCGCTGGCCGGATCCGCCGCTGAACCAGGAAATGCGCCTGCACCGCTATGCCGTGCAGGCCGCGACCGCGTTCGCGCGGGCCAACCGCATCGACCGCATCGTGCTCGATTCGCCGAAGGCGCGGCTCGGCATCGTCACCACCGGCAAGAGCTATCTCGACGTGCTGCAGGCGCTCGAGTACCTCGGCATCAACGAGCGCGACGCGCGCGAGATCGGCATCCGCGTCTACAAGATCGGCATGACCTGGCCGCTCGAACCGATCGGCATCCGCGAGTTCGCCAATGGCCTCGAGGACGTCATCGTGGTCGAGGAGAAGCGCTCGTTCATCGAATCGCAGATGAAGGAATACATGTACAACTGGCCGACCCGCCCGAGCGTGGTCGGCAAGTACGACGAGGAAGGCAACTGGGTGCTGCCCTCGACCAACGAACTGACCCCGGCCATGATCGCCCTGGTCATCGCCAAGCGCCTGGCCCGCTTCTTCACCAGCGAGGCGATCCGTTCGCGCGTCGCCTGGATCGAGGCCAAGGAGCAGGAGCTGACCCTGCCGCGCGCGAACTTCCCGCGCGCCGCGCACTACTGCTCGGGTTGCCCGCACAACACCTCGACCGCGGTGCCGGAAGGCTCGCGCGCGCTGGGCGGCATCGGTTGCCACTACATGGTGACCTGGATGAACCGCAGCACCGACACCTTCACCCAGATGGGCGGCGAAGGCGCGACCTGGTGCGGCCAGGCCCCGTTCACCGAAACCAAGCATGTGTTCCAGAACCTCGGTGATGGCACCTACTTCCACTCCGGCTCGCTGGCGATCCGCCAGGCGATCGCGGCCAAGGTCAACATCACCTACAAGATCCTCTACAACGACGCGGTGGCGATGACCGGCGGCCAGCCGGTCGACGGCACCCTGACCGTGCCCGACATCGCCCACCAGATGCGTGCCGAGGGCGTGCAGACGATCATCGTCGTCTCCGACGACATCGAGAAGTGGTCGCGGCCCGAGATCTTCCCGGTCGGCGTCGAGTTCATCCATCGCGACGAGCTCGATGCCGTGCAGAAGCGGATGCGCGAGATCCCCGGCGTCTCGGTGCTGATCTACGACCAGACCTGCGCCACCGAAAAGCGCCGTCGGCGCAAGCGCGGCAAGCTCGAGGACCCGAAGAAGCGCGTCTTCATCAATTCGCTGGTTTGCGAAGGCTGCGGCGACTGCGGCGAGAAGTCGTTCTGCGTCTCGGTGCTGCCGAAGGCGACCGAGTACGGACGCAAGCGCGAGATCGACCAGTCCGGCTGCAACAAGGACTATTCCTGCGTGAAGGGCTTCTGCCCGAGCTTCGTCACCGTGCACGGCGGCGGCCTGAAGAAGGCGAAGAAGGCCGGTGCCGGCGAAGTCGACTTCGACAGCCTGCCGATGCCGACTCCGGCTTCGACCCTGGACCGGCCCTGGAACATCCTCGTCACCGGCATCGGCGGCACCGGCGTGGTCACGATCGGCGCACTGATCGGCATGGCCGCGCATCTCGAAGGCAAGGGCAGTACCGTGCTCGACCAGACCGGACTGGCCCAGAAGGGCGGCGCCGTGACCTGCCACCTGCGCATTGCCAAGGACCCGTCGGAAATCCACGCCGTGCGCATCGCCGCCGGCGAAGCCGACCTCGTGCTCGGCTGCGACATGGTCGTGGTCAACGATTACTGGGCCCTCTCGAAGATCCGCGCCAGGCGCTCGAACGTGGTCCTCAACACCTACGAGGCCATGCCCGGCACGTTCACGACCCAGCCCGACATGCAGTTCCCGGCGCAGAAGATCATCGACGCCGTGCGCATCGCGCTCGAGGGCGACGAACCCGAACTGATCGACGCGACCCAGCTCGGCACGGCCCTGCTCGGCGACACGATCGCGGCCAATTTGTTCATGCTCGGCTATGCCTGGCAGAAGGGCTGGGTGCCGGTCAGCCTCGATTCGCTGATGCGCGCGATCGAGCTCAACGGCGCCGCAATCGAGATGAACAAGGCCGCCTTCAACTGGGGCCGCATGGGCGCGCACGACGTCGCGCTCGTGCGCAAGGCGGCCGGCGTCGGCGCGGCCAAGCTGCCGTCCGGTGCGATTCCGCTCAATCTGCCGGTCCGCTCTCCCCTTCTCCCCCCGGGAGAAGAGCCTGCCCCGGACTCGATCCGGGGTGCCCAGAGGGCGGATGAGGGTGCGAGCGGAGCGAACATTCCCCGCTCCTCCGTACCCTCACCCCATACCCCTCTCCCGACGGGAGAGGGGCACAACGCCGATGCCCTCGACGACCTCAGCCTCAGCACCTCGCTCGACGAACAGATCGCACGCCGCGTCGAATTCCTGACCGGCTACCAGAACGCGGCCTACGCCGCGAAGTACAAGGCGCTGGTCGACAAGGTGCGCGGCGTCGAGCAGCAGAAGACGCCGGCGTTCACGAGCCTGACCCAGGCCGTCGCGCGTTATGCCTTCAAGCTGATGGCCTACAAGGACGAATACGAAGTCGCGCGCCTCTACACCAGCGGCGATTTCGAGAAGCGCATCCGCGAGACCTTCGAGGGTGATTACAAGATCCACTTCCACCTGGCCCCGCCTTTGCTGGCCAAGAAGGATGCCGATGGCCACCTGCGCAAGGCCGAGTACGGTCCCTGGGTGTTCAAGGCATTCCGCGTGCTGGCCAGGCTAAAGGGCCTGCGCGGCGGTGCCTTCGACGTGTTCGGCTATACCGCCGAACGCAAGATGGAGCGTCAGTTGATCGCCGATTACTTCCGCCAGATCGACGAACTGCTGGCAGGCCTCGACAACGAGAACCACGCGCTGGCCGTCGACATCGCCTCGGTGCCCGAGCACATCCGCGGCTACGGCCACGTCAAGGAGCGCTTCCACGCCGACGCGATGAAGCGCCAGGACGATCTGCTCAAGGCCTGGCGCAATCCCACCGCGGACCGCGACGCGGCCTAGTCTCGGGCAGCCATCGGCCGGGTCCCGCCGATGGCCATGCCTTGCTCAGGCATAGACGTCGATGCCGGCCGCGACGCGTTCGCGCAAACCAGCCAGCATCTGGCGTTCGGTCAGATCGCTGGCCCAGTCGGGCCGCAACTGGTAGTGCGGCTGGTCGACGATCGTTTTCCAGTTGCCGCCCCACTCCAGGCCGAGTTCGACGCCGAGCGTGCCGACTGCCTTGTACATCGGCGATTCGCCGAGGTACTGGTTGCGCTCGAACAGCCCGATGTCGAAGGCAATGCCGAAATTATGATTCGAGTAGCCGCCGCGCGCGTTGGTGACGACGTTGCCAGGTCGGGTCCGGCCCTGCGCGTACAACGCATCCTGCTCGGCATAGGTTCGCGTGCCGCTGATGATGTTGATCGTGATGCCGTGTTCGCGGGCCTTGAAATAGAGCGCCCGCGCGTACGGCCTGACGCGCGCATGCAGGGTCGCGATGACCTTCTCGCTGCGCTGGTTGGTCAGGTCCGACACTTCGGTCAGGGCCACGTCGGGCGGTGACGAACGATCGACGATGCGCTTGTAGATCGCGCCCCAGGTCTCGGGTCCGGCGCGACCGTCGACGCCGACCCCCAGCTTCGCCTGCACCGCACGCACCATGTCCTCGATCTGCACGATTGCTCTCCGCAGCCTGGCTGGCCCGAGCATACGCCCAACGCCGCAGGGTACAAAGTGCCAAAGCGACGTTTTGGATCAGCTGGACGGCTGCTGCGCGCGGTGGTTCGCCCGAGGCCATTCGCGAAGCGACGACGACCGGACTTCCCCCAGCGACCCGGAGCGACCGGCCGGCTGTCGGCTCCACGGACCGGCACGCTGCCGGGGCCGGAGGCACTACTGTCCTGGCCGGCCACCGGAAAGCCGCGCCTCCAGGCCTCATTGGGGCTTCTTGGTGCCTGCCGGCCCTGCCGGGCGCGCTCCGCCTGACCCTCCGAATGCGATCCCGTGGCGCCGATCACATATTTGCCGCCACTCATCCGGCACATTGGCGCTGCAGCCCCAGCCCTCGCGGTGCGCGATGTCACCGCGGAATGCCCGCATAGCCGAGGATCCACCGATGCCGCTCAAATTCGACGCCCATGAGTTCGACGCCGCGCTGCGTCAGTTCGAGCCGCCGAAGACCGTGGCGGCGCCGGTGCAGGCGCCTCCCCCGGTGGCAGCCAGGCAATCGGTCGTCCGCCCCGGCGTGGTCGTGACACCCGAGCAGGAGCTCAAGCTGCGCGTCATTGCCTCACGGGCGAAGCTCAAGCTGATGCGCGATCGCGCCGAGGCCTTGCGCGATTCGCTGCAGCGCTTCCGTTCGCAGAGCCGCACGGTCATCAACGGCTGAGCCGGGTCCACGGGTCGCGGCGGCCCAGACCGCAGAGTCACTCTGGACTGGCAACGTCCGGGCGCAGGTCCGACGCTCGTGACGCAACGACGCTCGCAGCTCAGGAGCCGGGTTGCCGGCTCCCGATTGCTGCCGATCGCGACACTGAATCCGCCCGCGACGCCTCGGATCCACCATTGCCGGCACCAGCGCCGTTTCAGTGCTGCTCGAAATCCCCGAAGAACAGCGCATCGGCGCGCACCTCGTAGGCGCCGATATCCACGGCGCCGTTGCGGTTGTTCGGGTCGCTCCAGCCGCGCGTGAACCCGTTGCCACGCTGATCGGTCGTCAGATTGCCCGGGTTGCTGCCCATGTCGATGACCGGGCTCGTCTTCGCCAGCGGATGCACCGGGGTCAGGCCGCCCTGCGCGAACGACAGCGGCTGCAATTGCGCATCGACCTCGAGGTTGCCACCGCCGAAGGCGGTGATGACACCGGATGTCGGCAGAACCGGGAAGGCCGAGTGGTCGACGGCCAGCGTGCTGCCGGGGCTGCCGCCGGACAGGCGGGCGAGGTCCTTGGGCAACTGCGTGTTGCCATGCGTGTTGCCGACGAACAGCGTGCTCTGCACGGTTACCCGTGTGCTGTTGCCATTGGCGACCCAGAGTGCACCCCCGCCATTCGCATCGGGGGCCAGGTTCGGCGCGGTCTGGTTGTAGGCGATCGTCGAATTGCGCACGGTCAGGTTGCCCTGGGCCACCGCCACCGCACTGCCTCGACCCGCCTGGTTCAGAGCCACGTTACCGGAAAAGGTCGTGTTTTCGATGACGTTCTCGGCGGAGCCCGGGTCGGTGACGCCGGCAAAATCGAGTCCGGCGCCCTCCGGCTGGCTGGTCAGGGTGTTGCTGACGAAGGCGCTGCGCGAGATCTTCAGGCTCGACATCGTGCCGGCCTGCATGCCGGCACCGCTCAGGCTGGCCTGGTTGTCCTGGATCAGGGTGTCGCTGACCACCGCGTTGACGCCCGGTGAGGTCAAGGCCACACCGCCACCACTGAGCTCGGCGGTGTTGCCGCCGATCCAGCAGCGCTCGATGCGAACCGTGCCACGGTTGAAGTAGAGGCCGCCGCCGGACGGCTGGAAGCCATTGCGCACCTTGTTGTCGAGTACGGTCGCATCGTTGATCGTCAGGTCCGCGCCCGAGACGTAGACGGCGCCGCCGTTGCGCGCGGCCTCATTGCCGACGAAGGCCATGTTGGCGAGGGTGATCGCCGGCTTCACCGACGAGAACGCTGGCGTCTCGTAGAAGAGACCGCCGCCATTGTCGTTGCCGGACTGATTGGCCAGTCCACCGGTCACGGACAGGCCACTCAGCGACCAGCTGCGTGCCTCGCCGGTCGGGTTGTCGAAGCGGAACACGCGACTCGCGCCGCGTCCGTCCAGCGTGATGCGATCGGCCCCCGGGCCATTGATGGCGATGTTCTGCGTGATCACCAGTTCGCCCGCCAACAGGCTGATCGTGCCGGTCAGGCCGTTCTGGAAGACGATGGTATCCGCCGCGGTCGTCGCATTGGCCTGGGCGATTGCATTGCGCAGGCTGCCCGCACCCGAATCGGCCAGCGTGGTTACGGTGAAATTGGCTGCAATCGCGAACGAACTGGCGGTGCACAGGGCCGCACCGAACAGCGGGCGGAAGATCTTCATGGCGTTCTCCTATCAATGAGTGCGGTTGCTCGCGTCAGACCGTGACAGGTCGATTGCGTGCATTGGCCTCCATGACGGAATGCGATTGCCATTCCTATCAGTCGCGGCGCAGACGGTTTCCGGCACGAACCGTTCGTGTGGTCGCCATCAACCGCGACGAGTGGTGTGAGCCGCTACAATCGCCCGACCCACAGACCTCGAGGAATCGCGATGCCCTGGCGTCCACTGCTCTGCATCCTTCTGGCAAGCGCCAGCATGGCCACAGCGGCCACGGTTGATTCATCGGCCTTCGGGCATCTGGACTGGCGTCTGGTCGGCCCGTTTCGCGGCGGTCGCGTGCTCGCCGTCAGCGGCGTGCCGGGCCAGCCGAACCACTTCTACTTCGGCGCCGTGAACGGCGGTGTCTGGGAGTCGATCGACGCCGGACGCACCTGGAATCCGATCTTCGACGAACAGCCGATCGGTTCGATCGGCGCCCTCGCCATTGCCCCCTCCGACCCCAATGTCATCTACGTCGGCAGCGGCGAGGCCGACATGCGTTCGGATATCTCGCAGGGTGACGGCATGTACCGCTCGCGCGATGCTGGAAAGACCTGGACGCAGATCGGCCTCGATGATTCGCAGCAGATCGGCCGCATCCTGGTCGCCCCGAACGACCCCGATCTCGCCTATGTCGCCGCGCTCGGCCATCCGTATGGACCGAATGCGCAGCGCGGCGTGTTCCGCACCCGTGATGGCGGCGCGCATTGGCAGCGGATACTCGGCAATGACGACGCCACCGGCGCGATCGACCTGGCCTTCGAGCCGGGCAATCCGAAGGTCATCTACGCGGCCATGTGGCAGGCACGGCGCACACCGTGGAACATCTACCCGCCGGCCAGCGGTCCGGGCTCGGGCCTGTACAAGTCGACCGACGGCGGCGACAGCTGGCAACCGGTGCGCGGCAACGGCTTTCCCGAAGCGCAGGTCGGGCGCATCGGCATCGCCCTCTCCGCCAGCGCACCGAAGCGCGTCTATGCGATCGTCGACGGCGACGCGGGCGGACTCTATCGGTCCGACGACGCCGGCCTGAACTGGCGGCGCATGAGCAGCGACAACCGGATCTGGGCCCGCGGCTGGTATTTCGGCCGCATTGCGGTCGATCCGAAGAATGCCGACCGCGTCTACGCACTGAACACGATCGTGCTGCGTTCCGACGATGGCGGCAGCACCTTCGTCCCGCTCAAGGGCGACAACACCGGCGACGATTTCCACGACCTCTGGATCGATCCGAGCGACCCACAGCGCCAGATCCTCGGTGTCGACCAGGGCGCGATCGTCAGCGTCAACGGCGGCGCAAGCTGGTCGAGCTGGCACAATCAGCCGACCGCCCAGCTCTATCACATCGTCACCGACAACCGCTTTCCGTATCACATTTACGGCGCCCAGCAGGACTCCGGAGCGATTGCCCTGCCGAACCGCAGCAACTCGCCGAGCGGCATCACCATGATGCAGTTCCGCGAGGTCACCGCGGGCGGCGAATCCGGCATGATCGCGCCGGACCCACGCAATCCGGACATCATCTACGGCGGCCGCGTCGACAAGCTCGACCTGCGCACCGGGCAGAGCCGCTCGATCGATCCGACCCTGGCCGAGCCCGACCTCTACCGCAACACCTGGACCTTGCCGCTGGTCTTCGACCGGCGCGACCCGGGTACGCTCTATTACGGCAACCAGAAAATCTGGCGCACCACCGATGGCGGCGAGCGCTGGCAGGCGATCAGTCCGGACCTGACCCGCGAGGACCCGCCGCTGCCGCCCAACCTCGACCAGGTCACGGCCGCCAACAACCTCGGCCTGGGTCCGCGCCGCGGCGTCGTCTATGCGATCGCTTCCTCGCCGTTGCGCGACGGGCGGCTCTGGGCCGGTACCGACGATGGCCTGATCTGGCGCAGCGACGACGCCGGCGCACACTGGAACAACGTGACCCCGAAGGCACTGTCCGCCTGGTCCAAGGTCGGCCTCCTCGAACCTTCGCATTTCGATGCCGATGTCGCCTACGCGGCGATCGACCGCCACCGCCTCGACGACCGCAGGCCCTACATCTACCGCACCCGCGATGCCGGCAAGAGCTGGCAGCTGATCGTCGGCGGCATTCGCGATGGCGATTTCGTCAATGCCGTGCGCGAGGATCCGAAGCGCAAAGGCCTGCTCTATGCGGCGACCGAGCTCGGCATGTACGTCTCGTTCGACGATGGCGCGAACTGGCAGAGCCTGCAGCGCAACCTGCCTCGTACTTCGGTGCGCGACATCGACGTGCACGGCGACGATCTGGTCATCGGCACCCACGGTCGCGGCATCTGGATCCTCGACGACATCAGCGCGCTGCGCCAGCTCGATCCAGCCGAGCCGGTCGCCACGCGCCTGTTTGCGCCCGCCCCGGCGATCCGCTATCGCGTGGCCGAGTTCACCGGCACGCCGCTGCCCAAGGACGAGCCGATGGCGGCCAATCCGTTCGCCGGCGCGGCGATCGACTACAGGCTGGCGGCCGATGCCCGCGGCCCTGTGCAGCTCGCGATCAGGGATGCCGATGGCAAACTCGTGCGTGAGTGGTCGAGCGCGAATCCGCCCGAGCCGGTCGACATTTCGAAGATCGGCTCGGCTCCGGAATGGATCGAACAACCGCGTGCACCGGCGAACGGCGCCGGCATGCACCGCTTCGTCTGGTCGCTGCACTATCCGTCGCTGACCGAGCCGGCCAATGCCTATGCCGATGGCGCCTGGGCGCCACCGGGGCAGTACACGGTCGAACTGCGTGTCGATGGCCAGACGTTCACGCAGGCGCTGACCGTGAGCCCCGACCCCCGCGTCGATCTCGCCCCGGCAGGCTATGCCGCCGCCTTCACGCTGGCGCGCAAGGTCGAAGCGCTGCAGGCGCGCATCGGCGAGGCTCGGCAGCAGGCAACCGCGTTGCGCAAGGCGCTGGCCGAAAAGCAGGCCGCTGCAACCGACCCCGCCACGCGCAGGAAGCTGGCGAAACTCGAGACCGACCTCAATGCAATCAGCGGCAGCACGCCGGTACCGAATCCGATCAACGCCTGGGCCTTCCCGCCGAAGAGCACGCGCAGCCTGACCTACCTCGATCGCGCCCTCGGCCAGCTGTTCGGCACGATCGAGAGCGCCGATGCAGCACCTTCGCCGGACGCCACGGCAGGCGCCGAACGGCTCGCCGATCTGGTCGAAATCACGCTGCGCGACTGGGCGCTGTTCCGCGAGGCGAATCCGGTTCAGTAAGGCGAATTGTTCGCGAGTGCGAAGCGCGCGGCCGGACTGGCGTGCTCATGGCTCCGGGCGGCGGAGCCGTTGGGGTTCGCTGCGCTCACCGCCAACCTTGTATTTTCGACTTTGTCCGAGTCGCTCTCGGACCAAGGGGTTTCCGGATGCCGCCCCCAACCTTGGACTCAGTCCGTAACGTAGATATCCGCACCGGAAACCCAGCTTTTACTTGCGACAGATCGAACAGTATCTTCGGCCCGGCCACGCCGTGAGCCTGCATTCACAAGGTGGATAGCGCAAGCATGAATACGAACGCGATCATTTCTTTGGGTATCGATGTTTCCAAAGCCAAGCTGGATTGCGCCTTGGCACTGGCTGGCAAGTTCAAGAACAAGGTCTTCGCCAATACGGCCGAAGGATTTGCGAGTCTTTCGAAATGGCTTGAATCCAAGGGTGTTGGGCAAGTCCATGCGTGCCTGGAGGCGACCAATGTCTATTGGGAAGCCGTGGCCTATTACCTGGCCGATGCTGGCCACACGGTCAGTGTCATCAACCCGGCCTTGGCCAAGGCCCACGCCCAGTCGCTGGGCCTGCGCAGCAAGACTGACGCGGTGGATGCCCGCGTTCTCGCCGACTTCTGCCGGGAGAAACAGCCGCCCGCCTGGGTTCCGCCATCGATGGCCGAGCGTCGCTTGCGGGCCTTGGTACAGCGGCACCAGGCCTTGGTCGTGATGCAGACCCAGGAAAGCAACCGCATCGACACCGCGCGTGAAGAGGTGCGTAGCAGTCTCGATCAGCACTTGGCCTGGCTGAAGGAGGAACTGGCCCGGATCGAAGCCGCCATTGCCCAATCACTCGATGACGATCCGGATTTGCGCGGCAAGCGCGAACTGCTTGCGTCGATCCCCGGGCTTGGGGAACGCACCATTGCGGTCTTGCTGGCCTACGGCTTGAGCACCGATCGCTTCACCTCAGCGCGCGCCTTCGTCGCCTTCGCCGGCCTCAGTCCACGGTTGCATGAGTCAGGAAGCAGCGTCAAAGGCCGGACCACCTTGTCCAAAATCGGCCATGCCGGACTGCGCAGGGCGCTGTACATGCCCGCCATGGTGGCCCTGTATCGAACGACCTGGGGTCGCCGCTTCCGCGACCGGCTGGCCGCCGCCGGAAAGCCTCCAAAGCTCATTATCGGGGCCATGATGCGAAAGCTGACTCAAGTGGCCTTTGGTGTCCTGCGATCGGGACGACCCTTCGACCCGGTCATTCACGGCGCTTGATTCGAATAACAGTATCTACGCGCTGTTTCGTGAGGTGAATCCGGTTCAATAGGACGAACCGTTCGCGAAGACGATGCGCGCGGCCGGGCAGGTGTGCACACGGCTGCGCGCTGCGAGGGGGCGGTGCCGTTGGGGTTCGCTGGCGCTCACCGCCAACCTACGGGTGGCGATGGGTCGCGCGGGCTTCGATGGCCGATCTTGTGTTGCCGCTTCGTGCCGAAAAGCGTCGGGCCTGAAGGCCCTTCCTACGAAGAGCGCGCGTTGAGGCTACGCAGGCTTCGATGACGGCCGATGCGTTTCCGCTTCGTTGTAGGTTGGCGGTGAGCGCCAGCGAACCCCAACGATTTGCCGCCAGATTCCGCAGTCGTCGGAAGACGCGCAAAACCCAGGCACGGGCCTCGATCGCGGCCGGCGCTTTGACGCATTGTTGCTGGTGAGCGCCGACGAATCCCGGCGTCACCGATCACCGCCATCCTCGACACGGAGTGCAACGGGATCGCATGCCCAATCGCTGGTCACATATCCGTGCCGAATCGCCCGGTGAATCGACGACCACGGCCAGTCGGCCGCGCGCGCGACCAATCCGTGTTTGACCGGGTTGATGTGAATGTAGCTGACGTGACTTTCCAGGTCGGCCTCGTCGCGAATCAAGTGCTCCCAGTAGCGGCGCTGCCAGATACCGCGTTCGCCTTTTTGCCTGCGGCTGTCGCTGATGCATTCGCCTTGAGCGACGGCCCGCGAAAAATTGCCTTTGATCAGCGCCCAGCGCACGGCGAAATCACGGTCGCCCTCAGGCAAACTCCAGACAGCATGCAAATGGTCCGGCAGTACGACCCAGGCATCGATGCGAAAAGGATGGCGCTGCTCTACGTGCGCAACGGCTGCGCGAAGCGTGGCGACGTGATCGACGAGAAGCGCGCTTGTTCGGTCAGCGAGATTGACCGTAAAGAAGCTTGTGCCTCCGGCGATATCTGCTCGTCGATATCTCATGGCACCATCCCTGGTAATTACGTGAGTTCATTTCAGAGCCGTGCGAAACGCCGTTGGGGTTCGCTGCGCTCACCGCCAACCTGAAGGCCCTTCATACGAAGAGCGCGCGTTGAGAGTACGCGGGCTTCGATGACGGCCAATGCGTTTCCGCTTCGTTGTAGGTTGGCGGTGAGCGCCAGCGAACCCCAACGATTCGGTCAACGTTGCGAGTTGACCCTGCGCTCGCTGCAATCCCGAGATGAGAGCTGCTCGCTCTACTCGAATCCGTCGGCGAAGATGCGGTCGAGCTGGTCGGCGCGGCACTGGGCGCCGCCTGATTCGACGACGATGTTGTCGATGGCCCAGCCGCCGGGGCGGTTGGTATTGATGTCGCTGGTCAGCCGGAAGCGCAGGCGCAGGTCGGCGAGATTGTCGGTCGAAGCAGGCAGGGCGATGCGGTTGTGCTGCCAGGTCGTGCGGCCGTCGCACTGATAGAGCGTGGTCCAGTTGCCGCCACCGTTGACCGAGATCTCGACGCGCCCGAAATCGTAGGTCGCTTCGGTGTCGCAACGGTCGTCGAAGCTCAGCGTGCTGCCGGAGTAGCCACTCAGATCGAGCGTGCGTGACAGGCTCGCACTGAGGTTGTCACCGTAATTGGGCGTCGCCCAGACATAGCTCGAATTGCCGGTGGCGCCATTTACGCGCGTCCACGGGGTCTGCGCGGTCCAGCCGCTATTGCCGGGCTCGACATCGTCGTCGAGGATGTTGCAGGCGCTGAACAGGACGATATCGCGGGTCTGGGTCGCGCCTGCGCTCAGGTCGACGCCGCTGATGTCCTCGGCCAGATAGCCGTCCGGCGCATCGACATGGATATCCACCGTGCCTGCGTGCATGGGGCGCAGATAGCCGCCATCGACGGCGCTGCTGGTCGCCGTGCGAGTTTCGCCGCTGATCGGATTGGTCACGCGCAGTGTCGCGGCCAGCGGTGCACCATCTGCGAGCGCGCTGATCGTACCGGCCAGGGTGGCGATCTCACTGGGCTGGGCGACCTCGACGAAGACCGCGTTCGGGCTGCCGGCCTGGGCCGAGGCATCGGTACCCTGTACGAACAGAAGGTGGGTGCCGCTGGCCAACCCGGTGGTCGAGATGCTGGCGCTGGCATTTTCGGCCGGGCTATTGAAGGCACCATCATCGGCCGTCAGCGCAGCGACCGCCAGCGCGCCTTCCCAAGGCAGGCCATCCATATAAGCGGCGGCCGAGGCCACGTTGTGCACGGGTTCGGTGCCATTGGTCTGGTTGAATCGACTGTCGTCGAGGCGCGCATGCAGGGCCACCGGCGTGCCGGCGGCGACCAGGTCGGGGCTGGCCGACAGGCTCGTGACATCGGGACCGCCGGGCAGCAGGTAGGGTGCGTGCAGGCTGCGCGCGGCGTAGCGCAACGCCATCAAATTGTCGGGAATGGTCTTGTTGAGCAGCGGCGTGCACGGCTCGAAGAACGACTGGTCGAGTTCAAAGGTGAAGGCCGGCACGCCGAGCGAGCCGTAGAAATTGTCGTCGGTTGCACCGTCGGTCGGATACAGCGTGTCGGACTGTTCGGGCGTGTACTGGTTGAACCAGGCCAGGCGCTTGCCGAATGCGCGCAGGGCGGCACCGTTGGGCGCCGCGCTCGGTGTATCACCCCACGGCCAGAGGACCAGGTCCGCCGCGCTGTGAATGTCGAGAAACATGCCCGGATAAGTCGTCGGCGCGGCAGCACCGCCATCACCCGATACGTTGACCGGATGCAACGGCCCGGCGCGCAGGTCGGGCAGGATGCCGCCCGTGCAGACACCGTCGTTGCCGCAGCTGCCAGCGACATAGGCCACGAGATTGGCGGTCTCCGGCTCCGAATCGGCGGAGGGTCCGCGATAGGTCTCGTTGCAGATCGAACTGCTCGATCCGCCATCGCCGGGCACGATGCCCCAGTGGAACGGGAAGTTGCGATTGAGATCGACGCCCGAACTGCTGCCGCAACTGGCCGCGGCAGTATCGGTGTTCTTGCGCCAGGACTGGCCGGCCTCGGCCTTCTTGCGGCCGTCCGGATTGGCCTGTAGGATCAGGTGGAAATTCTCGTGGTCGACCAGCCAGGTCGCCTCGGGGTCGCTGCCGTAGTTGTCGAGCAGCCACTCGGCGAAATGCGTGTTGAGTTCGGCCGGCGCGTATTCGCGCGCATGGATCGAACTGAACACGACCATGTTCGGCTTGTCGGGAATGGTCGCGTCGGTGGCCGTATTGCCGATACGCATGACTCGCATCTGGTATCCGGTAGAACCATTCTGCGTGCGCTGCCAGGTTGGACCGATGTCGACGACCTGGGCCAGGGTCGGATGGGCGGCGGCCAACTGGTCCATCGTCGCGTAGGTCTCCTCGACCGTGCGATAGCAGGCGAAACCCGGAATGCTGCGGTCGCGGTTGAACGCCTCGGCATAAAACGTACGCAGATTGGCGGTGCCGGCGACATCGACCTTGTAGCGGACTCCCATGTCACCGAGCATGGCAAGCTGCGCGTCATCGGCGACCAGCGCCACCGTATGGTGCTTGCGGTCGACCTTGAGGTGCTGGAAATGCGGTGCGAGCCGGGCCAGCTCGGCCGGGCTTTGCCAGTCCGCCTCGACCGCCCAGTCGTCGGCGCGCGCCGAGACACTCGCGGCGCAGCTCATGGCCATGGCAGAAACAATCAGGAAAATGCGCATCGAACGGTCACCCCACCCCCAGCAGGAAGCGCCGGATGGTACCAGCGGTCGCGCGGAATTTCTGCCGATCGCGTCCGAACCGGCCCCACCTCGGCGCAGATCGCGACCGAGGTGCAGCGAAATCCCGCAGTCGGAGGATTGCCGCGAACCAGCTCGGCGTTACCATCGCATTCACGTCCCGACCCACGAAGTGGCTACCATGCCGCCCGAGATCCGCATCGACGACCTCAGCGCTCCTGCGGTTCACGCCTTGTTGCGCGATCACCTGCAGAACATGGCCCTGCATTCACCGCCCGAGAGCATCCACGCCCTCGATCTAGAGGCGCTTCGCCATCCGTGCATCACATTCTGGACGGCCTGGGACGGCCAGGAACTGCTCGGCTGCGGCGCGCTCAAGGAGCTCGATGCCACGCATGCCGAAATCAAGTCGATGCGCACGGCGACAGCGCACCGACGCAAGGGCATCGCCGCGGCCATGCTCGAGCACCTGCTGACGGTCGCCGGCCAGCGCGGCTATCGCAGACTGAGCCTCGAAACCGGCTCGATGGCCGCCTTCGAACCGGCCCGCGCCATGTACGCGCGTTTTGGATTCGTCCCATGTGGACCGTTCGACGGCTACGTTGAGGATCCCTACAGCGTGTTCATGACCAAGTCGCTTTGACGGGCGGCCTTGCCTGCAGCCGGGCTGGCGGAACCCGGCGCACGCCTCGCACGCTAGTCGAAACCGTTGGCGAAGATGAGGTCGACGGCTTGGAGGGCAAGGCAACCCGGGTTGCTGCCGGCCTGCGATTGCACATGAGCAAACATGCGCGAGGGCACGCGTTCGGGCAAAACACCAAACGGATGCCCGGTGCCAAATGTCAGCGTCACGTTGCTGAATCCGCCGGGACGCAGCTGGCAATAGCTCATGATGGTGCCGCTGCCTTGTCCTTGCGGACCCGGCAGGGTTGGCGTGCCCGAGTAGCATCCCGATTCGCTTCCATAGCATTGATCGACCGGATCGGGGCTGCCGCCGATGCCGCTGTAACAGTGGGTGTGAGGAGAGTTGAAATTGTGGCCTATTTCGTGGGCCACTCCGGCGACATCCCAGACCACGCTAGGACTGCCCGGGTTGAAGCTGCCTGAAACACCCTCGGTCACACCGTAGGCGCCACCGAAATTTCCACTGGCCGGCAGATTCTCACTGCAGCTTATGCCCAAGGCAGACTGTGACGTCGGGAATGCACCCCGGCAAAGCACGCCGACCCAGGCGATTCCTGCAGTGGTGGTCTTGCCGCTGAGGAAATGCATGGTGGTTCGCGATGTCGACGTCTGGTTGGCATTCCAGTACTTGCCCGACTCGAGCAGCAGGCATTCGGGCGTGGTTTCGACATAGGGGTCGGGCGAGGTCCACAGGCGCAGGAACGACACCTGCATGTTGGTCTGCACCTGGGCATCGTAGATCGTCGATATGAATCCGATCAGGCCGCCCACGTAGTTCGTGGCATTGGTCGTGTTGCCGGAGAAGCGGCCGAGGAATTCGGTGTCGGTCTCGATCGCAATGCGCGCCGTATAGGCGGCCGTTGGCGCGGACGGTCCGGCCTCTGCAAATCCGGCATGCCCGAGCAGGCTTGCCGCATCCACGGACATCCCGGTCTCGGAACGGTCGTTGGCACACTGGAATTCCCGTGCTGGTGCCGCGCCCATGTCGATCCTGTCCTGCGTCAGTTGTCCATCCGGCGCGAAGCGGAGCTGGCTGAATTCGGCACCATTGCGGGTCAGACCGAAGATATTGCCGGCCTCGGCGACGGCCAGCACGCCGGATAGCCCTGGGTCATCCGCTGCCGCGACCCGGTAGTAGCGCGTGCCGGGCAACTCGGCCCGGCGTTCGCGGCCACTGCGATCGACGATGATCAACTGCGCGTCATCGCTGAACACCTTCATCGGCGTGAAGTCGAGCGTAACCGTCTCGAGGCCATTCGCCCGCACCGGCAGGCGGAGGACGTCGGTCGCAGCGCTGGCATGACCGAGCAGCGCGGATCTTGGCGCGACAGCAGGCGCACAGACCCCGCTCGCACTGAGAACGAACAGAACAACGCTGAAGGCATGACCGGGAAACGCACGCATCGGATCGGCTCGTCGTTTTTGCTTTCCGGAGTCTAACTCTCCCAGCCCAAGGTCCGAAAATCCGTGCGCCCTGACCCGTTCGATCGGCCAAGCCACCTCGCTGGCCACGGGCCGAAGATCAGGATTGAGGATCAGGCGCCCGCGGTCGCTCGAAAAGCACCAGTCCGATGCCACCGAGTATCGCCAGCGAGGCGAGAATCAGGCGCCAGCCGGCCGGCTCGCCGAGCAGCACGATGCCGCCGACCGCAGCAATCACCGGCACGCTGAGTTGCACGGTGGCGGCCTGGGTTGCCTTCAGAGCCGGCAGCGCCGAATACCAGACGGCATAGCCGATCCCGGAGGTCAGCGCACCGGAGGCCACGGCATACAGGATTCCGGGCAGGTCCGCGGCTGCGTGGTGCAGGGTAAGCGCACTCACCACCACGGCTGGCGGCACCGCATACAGGAAGTTGCCAGCAGTGATTCCGATCGGGTCGGCGGCACCCCTTCCGCGCAAGGAATAGACGCCCCAGGCCACGCCGGCGCCGAGCATCAGCGCAGCGCCGACAAGGGGTGGCGCGCCGATGCCAGGCACCAGCAGCAACAGCAGACCGGCGATCGCGGCGATCAGCCCGCTGGTCTGCAGCATGTTGAGGCGCTCGCCGCCGAACAGACCGCGGCCGATCATGGTCGCCTGCACGGCGCCGAACAGCAGCAGGGCACCGGTCGCTGCAGGCAGGCTCACATAGGCCCAGGAAAATGCGGCTGCATAGACGAACAGGGCAAATGCCGAGCCCCAGTTGGCCCGGCCCGACCCTTTGCCGCCGCGCAGACGCACGATCAGGGCCAGCGCCAGTGCCCCGGAAATCAGCCGGACTGTCGTGAAGCTGGCCGGATCGATGGCCGTGTCGCGCAGCGCGACCCGGCACAACAGCGAATTGCCGGCAAAGGCCAACATGGCCAGCGTGGTCAGACCGGCGGCACGAAACGTCAGTCTGGCCGGGGTCCGGGCCGGGCGATTCATCGTCCGTGGCATCGGCGAAGCGCTTCGCTTGCTGCCTGATTCAATCGAGAAACTCGCGGCGCAGGTCGATCGTGCTGCGCTGGCCGAGGGCGGCGTGGTTGTCCTGCAACCACTGCGTGGCGCTGGCCCGGCCGAGGTCGCGCAGGCCGGCGAGGAACTGCATGTCGGTGCTGATCTTGGTCGCCGCTGCCAGCGTGCCCATGAAGGCGTCGGCGCGGATCAGGTGGACGAGGACGTGGCGCATGCGCTTCGCGTACTCGGGTTTGAGCCAGCCTTCGGTGAGCTGGCGGCTGACGAACTCGACCGCGCGCATCTCACGCATCAGCGAGGAATTGAAGCTGATCTCGTTGACCCGGTCCTCGATCGCCGCCGGCGTCGTCGGCACCTCGTCGCGGTGCATCTGGTTGACCATGACGACCACGACATCGCGCGTGGCCGTTTCATAGAACAGCGGATACAGCACCGGGTTGCCCATGTAGCCGCCGTCCCAGTAGTGTTCGCCGCCGATCTCGACTGCCTGGAACAGGTGCGGCAGGCAGGCCGACGCCATCACCGCATCGATCGACATCGAGGCGTTGTCGAAGATGCGCACCTTGCCGCTGCGCACATTGGTCGCGCAGAGGAACAGCTTGACCTCGCCGCAATGGTGCAGGGCCTCGAAATCGACGCAAGCCGCAAGCAGGTCGCGCAGCGGATTCACGTTCATCGGATTGAACTGGTAGGGCGAGAACGTGCGCGTGAACGATTCCATGGCCCATTGCTGGGTGGCCAGCAGCGGATCGCTGCCGGCATGGGTGAGCGGATTCGAGCCGAGCATCGCGGCGAGCGGATTGAGCATCGCGCCGAGCTGGCCGACGCGCTCCCAGAAATCAGCGAGGCTGGCACGCGCACCGTCATGGCCGCCCTGCATCAGTCCGTGCGCGACCAGCACCGCATTCATCGCCCCGGCGCTGGTGCCGCAGATGCCGTCAAAGCTGACACGACCATCCTCGAGCAGCCGATCGAGCACGCCCCAGGTAAACGCCCCGTGCGAGCCGCCGCCCTGCAGGGCCAGGTTGATCGGCTTGATGGCATTGGCCGCAGGCGAGGGTTTCGAGGGTTTCGCGCGCTTTCGGGTTGCGGCCATGGTCTACCCTGCCAGGATTGCGTCGGCACTCGCTCGCTTTCCGCGAGCAGCTCGGTTCCCGCACGATACGACAATGCGGGAGGCAGCGGCGAGTGGCATCGGCGCCCGTGCCGCCGATGCATCTCTCTGGCGCTATCGCTGCCTGCTGGCAGCCGGCTCAGGCCAGGGCCTTGCGGCCATGATGGCGCTTGAGCAGGCCGCTCCACGGCGCGGCCTGCTCGGTCACGCTGCAGTGACGGGGCCAGAGCGCGACCAGCATCACGCAGAATACAGGCAGCAGGATGCCATGCAGGGCGATCGTGGCACCCGGATCCGTGGTCGGATTGAGCAGTGCATGGCCCTGTATGCCGGCGTAGGCCGAGGCGACCAGGAGCAGTTCGAAGGGTCGCGGATTGCGGCAGGCCACGCCGACGGCGATGCCGGCCACGGCAATCGAAGCCGCCGTCATGAGCAGGGCAAGCAGGGTCAGTGGATTGCCCAGGCTCAATCTCAGCAGCGCCGGAAAGACCGAGAGCACGGCCAGAGCCAGGACCACGCCCACCCGCACGAAAAGCAAGCGGCGCTGCACGTGCGCCGCCGAAAACAGCAGGGCCGCGGTGCCGGCATCGCGCTCGCGCAGGGCCGTACGTGCAAACGCATCGGTACTGATCAGCCAGGCCAGGATGCAGGCAATGCCGAGCGCCTGCATCGAGCCGAACAACTGGACCAGGCCGAGAACGAGCAAGGCCAGCCACCAGAGCCGGCGGCGCGGACGCAGCAGCAGCTTCAGTTCCGCCGCCAGCAGCAGTCCCGTCGGGTTGGCTTCGAAGGGTTTCAACAGCCGGTCGAGCTGTCGCAGGCCCAGTCCGGCGGCACCCGTCCTGCTGGCGGCGTGGCTTGCGGTGCGCGCCGCGGCACGGTCCAGGAACGGCGCCATTGCGCAGATCGCGGCCAGCGCGGCGCCGACCCAGAGCAGGCGACCACCAATGTCGAGCCAGCGCGGCGCCCAGTGCGTCCATTCGAAGATGGCCGGTTCGCCCTTGAACATGACCCCGCCGATGGCCAGTCCATCGAATGTCATCTGCGGATAGGCCAGCGAGAGTTGCGACTTGAGATCGCGCCAGGCCATGGCGATGCCGTTCGGATCGCTGAGCCAGGTGTCGCTGACCGGACGGTGCTCGCCGGTGCTCGAGAATGCCAGCAACGCGATCCAGACGACGAAATAGAGGATGTTGCCGGCGCTCCGGCGCAACCACGGAATCATGTCGAAGAGCACCGCAAACAGGGCGGTGACCGAGAGCGCCGGCAGACTGAGCCAGAGCACCGGCCGGACCAGTTCGATCAGATCCAGCGTGGTGTTCTCGGCACGCCAGAACTGGGCGACCAGACCGACCGCGAGGCCGATCGCCATGACCAGGCAGAATACGAGCATGTGGCTGGTCCATTTGGCCAGCAGGAAGCCAGCCCGGGTCATCGGTGTGGCGACCAGCAACTGCCAGACCCGGGTTTCGAAATCACGCACGAGGGTGCCACGCACGAGGTAGAAGCCGAGCAGCGACATCAGGGTGGAATAGAGCAGGCCGAGGGTCATGCCGATCCACGCGCTCGAATACTGTCCGCGCACTCCGGACCCGATCGAGACCGTCATGTAATGGGCGTCGAGCGGCGGGAAGCACCACCACGAAGCCCAGCTCAGCGCGACCAGGACCACCCAAAAGCGGGTCGAGCGCGTGCGTTCGCGCAGGTCGGCGAGCAGGATCGCGCCGAAGCGGTTCAGGGCGGCCATGTCAGGGCGCCGCCCGGCTGGCCAGCAGCCACAGGTAGGCATCCTCGAGATCCGGGTTTGCCGGCGTTGCATCGGCGGACGGTGCTCGGGCCGCAATCACGCGCAGGAGGACGCCGCCGGGTACACGGGCGGACTGGCTGATCGTGTGGGCTGCGCGGGCGCCGGCAACCTCCGATTCGGCCACCCGCCATTCCCAGGTGCAGTGGCGCGCGCGCTCGATCAGCTCACCTGGTGTGCCGTCGAACAGCAGGCGTCCCTTGTCCATGACCGCCAGGGCGGTCGCACTGGCTTCGACGTCGGAAACGATGTGGGTCGACAGGATGATCAGTCGGGCCCCTGCCAGATCGGTGATCAGATGGCGGAAGCGCTGGCGCTCCTCGGGATCGAGACCGACGGTCGGCTCGTCGACGATCAGCAACTGCGGATCATTGAGCAGGGCCTGGGCAATGCCGACACGCTGGCGCATGCCGCCGGAGAAGTCGCCGAGTCGTCGGTCGGCCGCGTCGCTGAGGCCGACCTCGGCCAGGCAGCGTTCCACGCGTGCGCTGGCATTCGCGCCGGAAAGGCCCTTGACGGCGGCCAGATAGGCGAGGAATTCACCTGCCGTCAGCGCCGGATACACGCCGAAATCCTGCGGCAAGTAGCCGAGCGAGGCACGCAATGCATTGGGCTCGCGCGCGACGTCGACACCATTCCAGAGAACCCGGCCCGAGCTGGGCCGGGCCAGAGTGGCGAGTATGCGCATCAGGGTCGACTTTCCGGCACCGTTCGGTCCGAGTAGACCGAGCACACCCGGGCCGAGACGGAGGTCTATACCAGCCAGCGCTTCGCTCTTGTTCGGATAGCGGTAGCGGACCCCCTCGACGAGCAGTTCAGCAACGGGTGCCGCTGCTGTGACCGGCTGCTCCGGGCGGGCTGTCGGCCGTGCCAAGGCGACCACGTTCATCGACGGGTCCTCGCGCTAGCGCCGCGTTGAGCATGGCCGTAGCGCAGCCGGTAGCCCGTGACCGAGGTCACCGCGAAACCCGGCAAGGCGAATACGGCAGCCGATGCTGTAGTTCGGTCGCGAGCGCCAGCCAGCGTGGCGGGACTCAGGCCAACAACCGCAAATCGACGTTGCATGGACATGGGAACATTCCGTCTTGGTGTGTTGGTACAGTACAACACCAAGTGAGGAAATGCCCCTGCCGAAGGTCATGTTGCGTCTGTGGGCAGAGGCCGGAAACCGATACCACGCTTCCGCCCAACATCGATGGCGAGGCCTCCGGCAGTTCATGCGAGAGGCATGCGCCGACTGCGGGCGGGCACCATACACCTCGGGCAGAACCGGTCGCCGAACCGTGAGGCATGGCGGGGGGATCGATCGGGGAGGCACAAGAAAACGCCGGGACAAGCCCGGCGTTTTTCTCGTGGGGAGGGTGAAGATCACTTCTTCGGCGTGGTCTTGTTCTTGGCCACGCACTTGCCGTTCTGGAGGACGTGACCGCGACCGCAATGCATGGCAGCGGTGGACTTGGTGCCCGGCGAGGACGCGGTTGCCGGGCTGCCCGGGTTCGCCGTCGGCGATGCCGGGGTGGCGGCGAACGTGACCGTGCTGGCGAGGCAGAAAGCGAGTGCAGCGATGGAGGTACGAATGTTCATGGCAATTTCCGTAGTGGGTTGTCTTTGGCAGACCCCGGTTCTTCACCGGTGCGAGCAGATTGCGCCCCGGCGGCTCATCGCGACCTTGACAAGGGATTAAACATTCTTAATGTTGCCGGCCACGGCAAAGGCCAGCCGCACGCGCAGGCCCGGGTTGGCCGATTCGAGCCTGAGGTCGGCGCCGTGGCGGATCGCGATCGCACGCACGACACTGAGCCCGAGTCCCGTGCCTGCTGTTCCGCGATGCTGCTCGAGGCGCACGAAACGGTCGAAGACGCGTTCGCGCTGATCGTCGGCGATGCCCGGCCCCTGGTCGCTGACGGTCAGCACGGCTTCGTCGCCGGTTCGGCCGAGTTCGACCGTGATTTCGCTGCCCTGCCCCGCGTACTTGATGGCGTTGTCGAGCAGGTTCGAGATCATCTGGAACAGCAGGTCGCGATCGCCTTCGATAGTGACCGGCACGATTCGCGTGCGCAGCCGCTGCCCTTTCGACTCGGCCAGCGCCTGCCAGAACTCGACCGCATCGTCGAGCAGCGTGTCGAGAGCGACCGTCTCCATGGGTGGTCCGCTGGTCGCCTCGATCCGGGCCAGGCGCAACAGGCTGTTGAAGGTCGCCACGAGCTGGTCGACCTCGGCAATCGCGGCATCGAGGTTGCGTTGCGCGGCACCACCCGCCGCGCTGGTCTCGACCGCTTCGAGGCGCGTCTTCAGGCGCATCAGCGGCGTGCGCAGGTCGTGGGCGATGGCGTCGGTCGAACTCTGGATGCCACCGACCAGCTCCTGGATGCGATCGAGCATGCGGTTGAGGGTGCGACCGAGTCGCGCGAAACCGTCATTGCCCGGCCGCTCCGGGACGCGTTCGTCGAGATGGCCGGCGGCGACGCGATCCACCGTGTCGAGCGAGGCGGTCAGCGAGCGATTGATCGAACGCCGCAGCAACCAGCCAAGCAGTCCGGTCAGCAGGGCCAGCAGGACCAGGCTCACCGCACCAAGCCGCGTGATCAGTTCGCGCAGGCGCTCCTGCTCGCCGGTGGTGCGACCGCTGACCAGCCAGCCACCGCCAGGCAATGCCCGCACGAAGGCCAGCACTTCGTCGCTCTCTGGTGCGTCGCGCGACGGGTAGCGGATCCAGCCACCGTGCTTCGGCAGCTTGACGGTCAATTCGTTGCGATGCCCGGCCAGCACCTTGCCGTTGCGCGCGATGACCAGATAGACCGCCTCGCTGTTGTTCGGCGACTGACTGCGCTCGGCGATGGTCTGGACGAGGCCGGCGCGCCCATCCGTGCGAAAGACCTCCATCAGGGCCTGGTCCTCGAGGGTCACGGCCTGCTCGATGTCACGCTCGAGCAGTCGATCGAAGGCCCACAGGCTGACTGCACCGACCAGCCCGAACGCGAGCAGCAGGACCAGCCCGTAGACAAGGACGAGCCGATGCAGGCTGGAGTGGAACAGCAGGCGCACGGACTGTCTCTAGGGAGGCTCTGAACAAGTGGCGCAATCGTCATGGCGTTCAGAAGGCTCGCCACAGGTGCTGCGTGGCGAAGTGAAGGCTGGTTGCCTTGACGAGGCGCGCGGTGCCTGTGGCGGGCCTTCTGGACGCCACCCGTGTTCCATTGAATCAATCGCTTGGGCGACGCCTGCCTGCGCGCAGCTCTTTGTTGCGCCGCCTTGAAAGACGGCCAGTCTGTCTGCGTCGGCGCGCCGCGATCTGCACGCAGGCAGGTGTCGTGACGGTTGTGCCACTTGTTCAGAGCCTCCCTAGCGGCGGACGCCGAGCAGGTAGCCCGAGCCGCGCACGGTGTGCAGCAGGGCGACATCGCGATCGCGATCGATCTTCTGGCGCAACTTCGAGATGTGCACGTCGATGACGTTGGTCTGCGGATCGAAGTGGTAGTCCCAGACCGCCTCGAGCAGCATGGTTCGCGTGACCACCTGATCGGCATGGCGCATCAGGTATTCGAGCAGGCGGAACTCGCGCGGCTGCAGCTCGAGCAGCTGGCCGCCGCGGCGCACGCTGCGCTTGAGCAGGTCCATCTCGAGGTCGGCCACGCGCAAGCGTGTCACTTCCTCGGCACTGCCCGACTGCCGTCGCAGCAAGGCATCGAGCCGGGCCAGTACCTCGATGAACGCGAAGGGCTTGGCCAGATAGTCGTCGGCGCCGCTGCGCAGGCCTTCGACACGCTGCTCGACCTCGGCCAGCGAGGACAGCATCAGCACCGGCGTGCGGTTGCCGTCTGCACGCAGGCGGCGGACGACTTCGATGCCGTCGATGCCCGGCAGCATGCGATCGAGGACGATCGCGTCGTAGATTTCCTCGCGGGCGCGATGCAGGCCGTCCGTGCCGGTGGCGACGGCGTCGACATTGTGACCGGCCTCACGCAGGCCCTTGGCCACGAAGCTCGCGATCACCGGTTCGTCTTCGACCATCAACACACGCATGCCACGATCCTCGGGCGGAATATCTGCGATCGGCGGCGCCGACCCTCGAAAACCGCAAGTCAGCAGACCGGCCATGGCCCGGTCCTGCGTACCGACGGACCCCGAAACTGCGGATTGGACAACGGCTCGACGCGGCAGGTTCAAGCCTGCCTGCGCCTCTCGCCCTACTGGTAGCCCGCTGCCTGCAGCGAGAACAGATGCGCGTAGTGGCCTTGCTGGCGCAGCAGTTCGGCATGGTTGCCATGCTCGATGATGCGGCCGTCCTGGATCACGATGATCTGGTCGGCCATGCGCACGGTCGAGAAGCGGTGCGAGATGAGGATCACGATGCGGTTGCTCGAGAGCGCGCGGAAGTGTTCGAAGACGGTGGCCTCGGCTTCGGCGTCCATGGCCGCGGTCGGCTCGTCGAGCACGAGGATGTCGGCCTTCGAGCGCATGAATGCGCGGGCCAGGGCGATCTTCTGCCACTGCCCGCCCGAGAGTTCACGGCCGTCGTTGAACCACTTGCCGAGCTGGGTCTCGTAGCCGGCCGGCAGGTTCTCGATGAATTCGGCGGCCATGCCTTTCTCGCTGGCCTCGCGCCAGCGTGCTTCGTCATCGAAATGGTGGACGTCGCCGGCGCCGACGTTTTCGCCGACGCGCAGCTGGTAGCGGGCGAAGTCCTGGAAGATCACGCCGATGCGTTCGCGCAGCGCGGTCTCATCCCACTCGGCGAGGTCGATGCCGTCGAGCAGCACGCGCCCGCTGTCGGGCGAGTACAGGCGCGTCAGCAGCTTGATCAGGGTGGTCTTGCCGGAACCGTTCTGGCCGACCAGGGCCAGCGATTGGCCGGGCCGGATGTGCAGGTTGATGTCGTGCAGGGCCGGCGTCTCGGCCCCCGGATAGGTGAAGGTCACATGCTCGAAGCGGATGCCGTCGCTCGGGTCGGTGCCGCGCACGGCCGTGCCGCTGGCCACGCGGGTCGGCGTTTCGAGGTATTCGTAGAGCGTGGACAGGTAGAGGTTGTCCTCGTACATGCCGCCCACCGAGGACAGGATCGCCGAGACCGCCGACTGGCCCTGGCGGAATAGCATGAAGTACATGGTCATCTGGCCGAGCGTGATGCGGCCCATGACCGTGGTGAAGGCGATCCAGGCATAGGCGCCGTACAGGGTCAGCGTGCCGATCAGGCCAAGGCCGAGGCCCCAGCTGTCGCGGCGCAGGGTCAGCGAGCGATCGGCCTTGTAGAGCTTGTGGAAGATCGCCTTGTAGCGGTCGAGCAGGAGCGGGCCGAGGCCGAACAGCTTGACCTCCTTGGCGCCGTCCTCACGGGCGAGCACGGTTTCGAGATAGATCTGCATGCGCGTCTCGGGCGACCGCCAGCGGAACAGGGTGAAGGCCTCGCCGGAAAATTTCGTTTCGGCGATGAAGGCCGGCAGGCCGGCCAGCAGCAGCACGGCCATGGCCCACGGCGAAAAGCTGATCAGCAGGCCACCGTAGCTGACCAGGGCGATCAGGTTCTGGGCCAGGCCGAAAGTCCGGTTGACCAGCGACAGCGGCCGGCTCGAGGCCTCGCGCCGGGCCCGGGTCAGCTTGTCGTAGAACTCCGAATCCTCGAACTGGGTCAGGTCGAGGGTCAGCGCCTTGTCGAGGATCATCTCGTTGACGCGCTGGCCGAGCTGGGCGCGCAGCAGCGACTGGCAGAACGAGATGCCGCGCTGGGCGGCGGCCATGGCGGTGACCAGGCCTCCTTCCAGGGCGACAAGCCAGAACATGCGTGCGATGTCGGCCTCGTTGCCGGCGCGAACGGCGGCCGCGGCGGCGACCACGGCGTCGACGATCTGCGCGCCGACCCAGGCGATCGCGGCCGGCAGCAGGCCGGCGGTCAGGGTCAGCAGGGCCAACGCGACGGTCAGCGGACGGCTCGTGCTCCAGACCAGGTGCACGGCGCGCCGGCTGTACTGGAAGGTACCGCGAAATCCGCGCGCGACGTCGCCGCTGCGCGCGGCCGTTGATGCGTTGTGCGCCCTCATGTCGTCGAATTCTGTCCTGGCGGTTGGTGCAAGCCCTTGCACATGGGGACGATAGCGGCCGCGCAAAAGCACCCCGCTGGCCTGTGGCCCGCAATCAACCGCGGCTCATCGGCCATCGCCCATCGGCACCGGCACGATCTCGCGATGCGGCACCAAGGGCCGCATCCAGGCGGGCTGGCCTCTACGCCGAACGCAGCGAGCCGTTGAGCGGCACCTGCAGGCCCACCTTCACGGGCTCCATCACGACATGCGTCGTGAAGCTGCGCACGTTGGCATCGGCGAGCAGCTGAGCCCTCGTGAACGCCTCGAACGCCAGCATGTCGGCGACCAGCACGACAAGGATGAAATCGGCGACGCCGGTCACGTAGTAACACTGCTGGACTTCGGCGCAGGCCAGCATGCGGGCCTTGAAGCGATCGAGATCGGCGGCGGTCTCGCGATCGATGTCGACGCTGACGATGCAGCTCAGCGGATAGCCGACGGAAGCCGGCGACACCTGCGCAATCTCGGCTTCGATGACGCCGGCTTCGCGCATCCGTTTCAGGCGTCGCTGCACCGCGGCGGCGGACAGGCCGACCCGTTCGCCGATCGTTTCGGCGGTGACGCGGACGTCGTCCTGATAGAGGGCGAGGATGCGCAGATCGAAGGCATCCGGGTCGTGGCGTACGGTCTTGTGCATTCCGGCATCTCAAGTTGCGGCCAAGCCGCAAGCGGCGACGCGATTGCGCGGCACGACGGCGCGGCCTGCGGACTATCCTGCTTCGTCATCGAACCGCCCGACGATTCGCCATTATGCCCGCCCACAGCGCCGCACACGCCAGCACGCCGGTCACACCACATCGCCTCTCGGTGGACGGCATCCGTGCCGCCTGCCGCGACATCGATCCCGCCTTTCTCGACACGCCACAGTTCCATGCGCCGGCGCTTTCCGAGCGGCTCGGCTGCGCAATCACGCTGAAGGACGAAACCGTCAATCCGCTCGGCTGCTTCAAGGGGCGCGGCGCCGAGTGCCTGCTCGCGCGCAGCGGTCGACGTGGCGAAAGCGGCGCGCTGGTCTGTGCCAGCGCCGGAAACTTCGGCCTGGCCATGGCGCGGGCTTGCGCGATACGGGGTCGGGCGCTGACGGTCTTCGTCTCCAGGCATGCCAGCCCGGTCAAGGTCGACGGCATCCGGCGTCACGGCGCCCGCGTCATCGTCGAGGGCGAGGATTTCGACGCGGCGAAATGTGCGGCGCGCATCTGGGCGCGATCGCAATCGCTTGCATTCATCGAGGACGGCGCCGAAGTCGACATCAGCGAAGGCGCCGGCACGGTCGCCCACGAGTTGCTGTCCGAAGGTACCGCGTTCGATGCGATTCTCGTTCCGCTCGGTAACGGCGCCCTGCTCGCCGGCATGGCGCGCTACGTCAAGTCGGTATCGCCGGGCACCGAAATGATTGGCGTCTGCAGCGCCGGCGCGCCAGTCATGCACGATTGCTGGAAGCGCGGCGTCGCCGACGACGAGGCCGCTGCCGCGCACGCCATGTCGATCGCCGACGGCATCGCCGTGCGTGTACCGGTAGCGGCGGCCGTGCTCGACCTGCAGGGCATCGTCGACGACGTGGTGCTGGTCGAAGATGCCGAGCTGCTCGCGGCCATGCGTTCGATCCGGGCGCACGCCGGCATTCTCGTCGAGCCCTCTGGAGCCGCCGGCCTTGCTGCCATCGCGGCCGACCCATCGCGGTTCGCCGGTCGCCAAGTCGCCACCGTGCTGACCGGCGCCAACCTGACCCGCGACCAGGTCCGCCGATGGCTGGCTTGACGCTTCGACCCTCTCCCTCCCCAACGAGAACCCTTGCATGCTCGACCATATTTCACTCGGCACTCACGACCTGGCCCGCGCCACCGCCTTCTATGCACGCGTGCTCGCGACACTCGGCTATCAGGTACAGCAGCAAGGCGCGGAAGAATCCGTGTTCGGGCCTGCCCAGGAATGGCTCTTCATTCTCTATCCCGCGGATCCCGGCCAGCCGACGGCCGGCGCGCGCATGCATGTCGCGCTGCGCGCAGAAAGTCGCGATGCCGCGCGCGCCTTCGAACGCGAGGCGCTCGACTGCGGCGCCGAATGCATCCGCGAAGTCGCCGAGCGGCTGCAATTCGGCGCGGATTATTTCGGCGGCGTGTTTCGCGACCTCGACGGCCATGCGATCGAAGTATTGACCCGAAGCGCTTAGGTGCCGGCGTCGCCGTCGTCGAGCAGCGGATCGGATTCGAGGGCGTCCTGGAAGCTTCCGACGTGTTCCTCGGCAGTATCAGGATCGCGCATGTGGGCGATGTTGAGCAGGGCATCACCACTGTTGACGATCGGCAGCATGGTGCGGCCGATGATCAGGCCGCCGACGCTGGCCAGCACGTCGACTTCGACCTCGCCGAACGGGTCGGAGACGACACCGATGCGCTCGCCCTTCTCGACCGCTTCGCCGAGTGTCTTGAAGGTGCGCAGGATGCCGCCGCGCGGGGCGCGGACCCAGCGGCTTTCCGAGGTTTCCAGTGGCGTGCGGCGCTTCTCGGCCGGGTGCCGGCTCGGCAGCATCTGCAGTGCATGCAGGACCGAAAAGATGCCGCGCACGCCGGCGCGCACGGGCAGTTCGTCGAAGCGCAAGGCTTCGCCCGCTTCGTAGAGCAGGGTTTCGACACCGAGGGCTTTCGCCGCCGCGCGCAGCGATCCTTCGCGCACGCTCGCGGTCAGCGTGATCGGCGCGCCGAAGGCACGTGCCAGTTCGATCAAGCGCGGCGAGCTGTCCGGACTGATGCGCACCTGCGACAGGTTCATCCGGTGCACGGCGGCGCTGTGCAGGTCGATGCCGAATTCGCAACGCCTGACCACCTCGGTCAGGAACAGGTCGGCCAGCTGGGCGGCCAGCGAACCGCGCTCGGAACCAGGGAAACTGCGGTTCAGGTCGCGCCGGTCGGGCAGGTAGCGCGACTGGCTCAGGAATCCGAACACGTTGACGATCGGGATGGCGAGGATCGTGCCGGCGATCTTGTTCAGCGCACTGCTGCGCAACACGCGACGGATGATCTCGACGCCGACGATCTCGTCGCCATGCAGCGCTGCGGAAAGAAAGATCGCCGGTCCCGGCTTGCGCCCGTGGATGACATGCACGGGCAGGCTGACCGGCATGTGGTTGGCCAGCACGCTGACCGGCAGTTCGACCGTGGCCCGCGTTCCGGCCGGAATCCGGTTTCCGCCGATCTCGAAGGCGGCCCTTGTCGGCTTCGCTCGCGTCGCTGCGCGGCGCCCGCCTGGGCCGGGCTCGCCCCGGCTCATCCGCGTCCCCGGGTCCGCGTGTTGGCCTTGCCCGGCGTGGCGTGGCGTTCGATGAAGTCGATGATCAGCCCGGCCACGTCGATCCCGGTGGCCTTTTCGACCCCCTCGAGGCCCGGCGAGGAATTGACTTCCATGACCACCGGGCCGTGGTTGGAGCGCAACATGTCGACGCCGCAGACATTCAGGCCCATGGCCTTGGCCGCACGCACCGCGGTCGAGCGCTCCTCGGCCGTGATCTTGATCGGTTTCGCACTGCCGCCGCGATGCAGGTTCGAGCGAAACTCGCCCTCGGCGCCGGTCCGCCGCATCGCCGCGACGACCTTGCCGCCGACCACGAACGCGCGGATGTCCTCGCCACCGGCCTCCTTGATGAACTCCTGCACGAGGATGTTGACGTGCGCACCGCGAAACGCCTCGACCACGGACTTGGCCGAGCGCTGCGTATCGGCGAGGACCACGCCGATGCCCTGGGTGCCCTCGAGCAGCTTGATCACGACCGGCGCGCCGCCGACCACCTTGAGCACTTCCTCGGTCTGCTTCGGATCGTGGGCGAAGGCCGTGACCGGCAGGCCGATGCCGTCGCGTGCCAGCAGCTGCATCGAGCGCAGCTTGTCGCGCGAACGACCGATGCCGACCGACTCATTGAGCGGATAGACGCCCATCATCTCGAACTGGCGCAGCACGGCGAGGCCGTAGAACGTGATCGACGCGCCGATGCGCGGGATCACCGCGTCGTAGCCGGTCAGTTTCTGCGTGTTGTAGTAGACCTCGGGCCGGTGCGAAGTGATGTTCATGAAGCAGCGCAAGGTGTTGACGATGTCCAGGCTGTGCCCTTTCGCAGTGGCGGCCTCGACCAGGCGCTTGTGCGAGTACAGATTGGGATTGCGCGCGAGCATCAGGATCTTCATGTCGACTCCGTGGACATCACTTCTTGCGCGGTCGCTGCTTCGTGGACTTTTTCGCCGCCTGTGCCGTTCGCGTTTCACCTGCCTCGCCCGCAAGCCGGGTACGTGCCGGATCGACGACGAATCGCCCCTTCAGGGCCGAACGCCCGATCAGCATCGGCAACTCCATGTCGGAGCGATCGGTCAGGGTCACCTCGGTCGACCAGCGCTGGCCTGCCATGCACAGATCGAGAATGACCACGGGGCGGATCTGGCTGGTTCCGATCGAACTCTTGACCGAGCGGTGTTCGGCCAACGGCAGGCGGAAGCGATGCCGCTTCGACTGGTCGATGTCGGGCAGGTCGAATTCGACCCAGATCGCCGACCGGTGCCTGATGTAGATGATGTCGACCGCATGCAGGGCCGAGGTGCGTGCGCCGGTATCGAGCTTGGCCATCAGGCCGATACCGCCGAGACTGGACAGCACGACTGTCTCCTTCCAGCCAAGCACCTGCTTCCTGCCGACCGTGCGCAGTGGCCTGGCCTGCGGGACAACCGAAGGCGTGCCTCGCCGCGCCGGCTTTTCCGCGTTCGGCCTGGTCTTCGCTGGAATTCGCAGCATGGTTGCCACTATACCCGGCTGCGGCGATCCGATCCCGGCGCCCCCTGGCTCGGCTCGAATTCGCCCGCCTACTCTGCGCGGGCGTCGGCGCCGTGTTCGGACAGCTGCGCACCGAACCAGCGATGCAGGGCCGTCAGCAGATGCAGATCCCGGGTTTCGAAGCTGATCGATGCACCGAGGGGGAGTTCCGCATAGGCGACCTTGATCGATGCTGTGCCGGCCTGGATTTCCTTCAGGCCCGGCATGCCGGCGCCATGCAGGGTTGCCGGATCGGCATAGCTGCCGGCCTCGAACTGCATCGCTTCGTGACGCAAGTGCTGGCGGATCAGGGCAATCTGATCGGCATCCCGCTCGTCCCTGGCCACGACCCGCATGACGCCACCGCTCTCGGTCATGCGAAACACATGCAGCGTCTTCGACATGTCGAATGGCATGACATGATGGGCCATAGCATGCACATGCTGCTGAGGGGTCTGCGCAACGACGGCCAGACACCCTGCCAGCAGCAGCGCTGCAAGGGCGGCCTGCGATGCCTGTCGAAGCTGCAAGGGACGGCTCATGGGAAATACTCCTGATTCGGTTCTGTACTCCGACATCGGCGAACCCAGCAGGGTTCACCGGGATATCGTGCAGGACTTGTACCTACGCCGGCCGGCGCGCCACCAACATGACTAAAAAGGTCGACGTCCCCAAACAGGCTACTTCCAGCTGGCGCGCAGCGGGTGGGCTTCGGTGTTGAAGGTCACCGCCTCGAAATCGAGCGCGGCCGGATTGAACAGCAGATAGAAGTACTTGAAGGTTTCGGCGAGCACGAAGCTCTCCATGCGGTCCTTCTTTTCCTTTGTGATCACGTTCTGCAAGGCCGCGTAGCCGACGTCATTGCGGCAATGGGCGACGAAGTCGCGGAACAGGGTGCGCCCCATGGCCAGATAGGCGGGATCGTGGGTGAAGTGGCTCAGCGTATAGGTCGATTCGACGATCTCGGGTCGCAGCGCGTAGCCCGGGTACGGAATCGCGCCGCTGCGATAGTCGTAGACCTCGGGCTCGATGCCGTGGATGCGCCACATGCGGAACGAGGAGGCCTGCAGGCGTGCGGCTCGGCGCGTGTCGCCCGACAGGGCCAGCAAGGCCGGAAAGAACGCATCGAGTGCGCCATAGGTGGTCTGTGTGCGCTTGCCGGTCCGCATGTCGGCGGCGCCGTACCAGAGCGCGCCATCGACTTCGTCGGCCAGGTGCGCGTTGACCGCGCTGATGCCCGACTTCCACATGGCCAGGCAGTCGACATCGCCGAACAGGCGCCAGCATTTCCACAGGTACTCGTAGTAGGAATCGATGCCGCCCGAGATGTGCGAATCGGTATCGAGCCAGCGGCCGCTCTCGACGTCGATTTCCGAGCCGACCAGGCCGATCGGCGAGCGACGCTTGAAGGTTTCGACAAGGGCGCGCTTGGTCTTCGTGTAGTAGACCGGATTGCCGGTCAGCTTCGACAGCGTGCCGAACTCGAGCAGCAGGGTGCCGGTCTCGGCCGGATTGGTCTTCGGATTGCGCGTCTTGCCGGTGCGCAGGTTGATCTCGACCCAGGGCAGCCCGGTCGGCGAATCGAAAACCGGCAGCAGACGCTTGCCGAGGTCCTCGGCCTTGGCCAGCAGGCGCTCGTCGCCGGTCAGCTGGTAGCCGGACAGAAGTCCACCGAGCAGGCGGATCGTGATTTCGAAGTTCTTTACGTAGATGTCTTGGTCGAAGTCGAGCCTGGTCGCGATCAGTTCGCGCACGGCGTCGGCCTCATCGGTCAAGCCCATCAGCACGAGCGTGTCGAGGGCGTCGACCGGCGTCATCAGCAGGGGCTTCGCATACCAGTCATGCGGCTTGTGGCTCAGCGGGGCGAGGTCGTCGTGACCCCAGGCGTACTTGCGGTAGTCCTTCCAGGCGTGCAGGAACTCGGCCTTCACTTCGCCGGCCAGCTGCGCCGATGCGGCGGCGTCTACGGGCGTCGAGGCCTGCGCAGCCGGAGGCGATTCGTTCGACCACGCGCAAGATGCAGCGAGCAGCAACGAGAGCATCACGAACATTCTTTTTATCAGGAGACTCCTGGAGACGAATTTGATCTGGTTTTCGGCCGCGTCCCGGCGTGCCGATCGATACCCGAGCGCACTGCCCGCAAACGAATCCCCGTAGCCCGTAGGAAGCGGCTTCAGCCGCGATGCTTTTTGCATGGCGATGCGGCAAGGAGAAAAGCATCGCGGCTGAAGCCGCTTCCTACACAGGGCCGGCCTGCGAAGGCCTTCGCCGCAGCAAGGCCAGCACTTCGTGGCAGGCGCCCATGGTGTGGTAGTCGGTCTTGCCGGCCGGGCTCTTCTCGGCGGAGTACTTGCGGTTCTCGCGATCGAGGATGCGATACCAGGCGCCGTGCTCGTGGTCGACGAAGTGGCGCCACGCGTAAGCCCAGAGTTTGTCGTAGTCGTCGATGTGGCGCAGGTCGCCGGTGCGCTCGCCGAGCAGGGCCGCGGCGGCCAGCGATTCGGCCTGGACCCAGAAATACTTGTCGCTGTCGCAAATCGCCCCATCCGGCGCGAAGCCGTAGCAGAGCCCGCCGTGGACATCGTCCCAGGCCCGCTCGACGGCGGTTTCGAACAGCCGGGTCGCGGTCGGCAACAGCCAGTCCCGTGGCGCGTGGCGATCAAGGATCAACAGCAGTTTCGCCCACTCGGTCTGGTGGCCGGGCTGGAAGCCCCAGGGGCGAAACAGGTGCTTCGGGTCGTCGCGGTGGTAATCCCAGTCGATCGTCCAGTTCGCATCGTAGTGTTCCCAGACCAGGCCGCCGGCCTGGGCGGCCTGGCGCAGCGTCATCGCATCGGCGACGGCGAGGGCACGTTCGAGGTAGCGGCGCTCGGCCGTGGCCTCGAACGCCGCAAGCAAGGCTTCGGTCAGGTGCATGTTGGCGTTCTGGCCGCGATAGGCGGAGAAGACCCAACTGGTGTCTGCCTCGTCGCGATAGAGGCCGTATTCGGCATCCCAGAATCGTGCTTCGAGCAGTTGCCAGGTCTCTTCGAGCCAGGGCGCCGCTTCATCGATGCCAGCCTTCAGTGCAACTGCATAGGCCAGCAGGACAAAGGCCATGCCATAGGCGTGGCGGGTGGCGTCGAGCAGCTGGCGGTCGCGGATCGTCCAGGCATAGGCGCCGCTGGCCGGATCGCGGTGCACGTCGCGCAGGTAGGCGAGGCCGTGGCGCGCTGCATCGAGATAGTCGTCGCGACCGAACTCGCGCGCGGCCATCGCGTAGTTGTAGACAAAGCGCGTGCTGCTGACCAGGTGGCGACTGCTGTGGTCGTGGATCGAGCCGTCGTCCATGAAATAGTGGAAGAAGCCACCGTTCGGATCGATGCAGCGTGGGTGATAGAAGTCCATGGTCTGCGCGATGTGCGCGCGCAGGAAGTCGGCGGACCAGAAAACCGGAAGCGTGCTCATTCGGCGGTGACCTCCGCGGTGGCTGGGCTCTGCGAATGCAGCAGTGTCTCGACCTCGCTGCGGCTTGGCATTGCCGCGAACGCGCCCCGGCGGGTGACCGCAAGGGCACCACAAGCTGCGGCGAAACGCAGGACTTCATCGAACCGTTCCGCATCGGCGAGAAGAGCCGGCAGCGATTCGCGCCCGATGCCCCGGCTCGCCAGCGCGTACAGCAGCCCACCGGTAAACGCGTCGCCGGCGGCCGTGCTGTCGATGGCGCGGACGCGGAACGACTCGAGCGCGCCCTGCGTGCCGGGCGCGAACCAGCGCAAGGGCCGCGAGCCATCGGTGACGATCAGCAGCGCCGCCCGGTGTTTCCAGAGCGCTTCGATCACCGCAGCTTCGCCATCCACGGACGCTGCCAGGAAGCCGAGTTCCTCGCGACTCAGCTTGACCACGTCGGCCAGTGCCAGCGCGCTCCAGATGCGCGGTGCCGGATTGGCCTCCCGCGGCCACAGTGCCGGACGCAGGTTGACGTCGAAACTGACCAGGACGCCGGCCTGGCGCGCGCGCCGCAGGCAGGCCAGGGTGGCCTGGGCGATGCCCTCCTCGGTCAAGGAATTCGAACAGGCGTGAAACGCCGCCGCGTCCTCGAATACAGCCGGCGCGAGCTTGCATTCGCGGAACAGCAGGTCGGCGGCCGGTTGACGATAGAAGCTGAAGCTGCGCTCGCCCTGCGCATCGAGCGTGACGAAGGCGAGCGCGGTCGGTGCGGCACTGGTGCGCTGGACATGACCCATGTCGACGCCGGCCTTGCCCAGGCTTTCGAACAGGAAGTCGCCGAAGGCATCGCTGCCGAGCATGCCGACGAAGCCGGATCGTCCGCCGAGGCTGGCCACGGCCACGGCGACATTGGCCGGCGCGCCACCGGCATGCTGCTGATAGGTCGTCGTGCCGGCGGGATCGGGACCCGATACCGGCTGGAAGTCGATCAGCGCCTCACCGAAACAGACGACGGTTTTCATCTCAATGCCCCGCCACGCGCGATACACCTGCCGGCGCGGCATCACCGGGCACCTTCGACACGTCGACGATGCGCGCGCCGGCGAAACCGTAGTAGACGATGAAGAAGTAGCACACCAGCGGCAGCACGAAGGCATGCTGGATGCCGATGCGGTCGGCCAGCGCGCCCTGCAGCACCGGCACGATCGCGCCGCCGACGATGGCCATGATGAGCAGGCTCGAGGCCTTGTCGGTCATCGCGCCCATCTTCGAAATGCCGAGGGTGAAGATGTTCGGAAACATGATCGAATTGAACAGACCGATGGCGACCACGCTCCACAGCGCGATGCGGCCTTCGCTGAGGATCGTGGTGCCGACCAGCAGCGCCGCGAACAAGGCGAACAGGCCGAGCAGGCGACCCGGCTCGATCCTGCGCAAGAGCATGAAGCCGACGAAGCGCCCGACCATGGCGCCGCCCCAGTACAGCGAGACGTAGCGCGCGGCCTCGGCCTCGCTGATGTTGCCGATGTCGGGCAATGACAGGTAGTTGATCAGGAAGCTGCCGATCGAAACTTCGGCGCCGACGTAGAGGAAGATCGCGATCACGCCGAGACGCACGTGGCGGAATCCGAGCACGTCGGCGAAACGATGGTGCTGCGCGTCGGCGCGCTCGGTGGCCTCGGTCAGCGTCGGTAGACGGAACAGCCAGACGACCACGGCCAGCACGAACAGGGTGGCGGCAAGCGCGACATACGGGCCGGTCACGAGTGCCGCCTGGCTGCTGCGGTAGGTCAGCAGCTCGGTCGGGGACAACGCCGCCAGTTCGCTCGCACCGAGCACCGCGCCGGAGAGGATCAGCGCACCGCCGAGCGCCGGCGCGATCGTCGTTCCGAGCGAATTGAGGGCCTGGGCCAGGTTGAGCCGGCTCGAGGCCAGGCGCGGGTCGCCGAGCAGGCAGACATACGGATTGGCCGCGACCTGCAGCAGGGTGATGCCGCTGGCTAGCACGAAGAATGCGGACAGGAACAGCGGGTAGGAGACCCAGCGCGCAGCCGGTATGAACAGCAGCGCGCCGATGCCGGTTGCGACGAGGCCGAGGACGATGCCGCCGCGATAGCCGATGTGGGCGATCACCTTGCCGGCCGGCAGCGACATGATGAAGTACGCACCGAAGAAGATGAACTGGACGAGCATGACCTGCGTGTAGTTCAGCGTGAACACCGACTTGAGGTGCGGAATCAGGACGTCGTTGAGCACGGTGATGAACCCCCACATGAAGAACAGCGTGGTGGCGACGACCAGAGCCGTGCGCGGACTGGCGGTGCGTTCATTCATGGCGGCGGTTTCCAATGGCTACAGGAGGCGGGCAACTGCTTTCGCGCACGATCAGTTGCACCGGTATGGTCTGTTGCGCAATCGCGATCGACGGATCGCGCATGCGCGCGAGGATGCGTTCCGCAGCCTGGCGGCCACGCGCGCGCGGTGCGGTCGCCACCGTGGTCAACGGCGGCACGCTCAGCGCCGCTTCGGGGATGTCATCGAAACCGGTCACCGCGAAATCCACGCCGGGCTCGCGACCGCGCGCGACGAGGCCCAGTTGCAGGCCGAGCGCGACCGCGTCGTTGTAGCAGACCGCGGCGGTCGGCGCCGGATCGCGCGCGAACAGCGCGCCGACCTGGCGCGCTGCCTCGAGACGGGTCGGCGCCGTTTCGATGCGCCAGCCCGGTTCGATCCCGATACCCGCAGCGGCCAGCGCCGCCTGATAGCCTTCGCGCCGCTCGCGGCAGGAACTCGAATCGCGGTGCCCGCCGTAGAAGGCGATGCGCTTGTGACCCAGTCCGATCAGATGCTCGGTCGCCAGGCGCGCACCGGTGCGGTTGTCCATGACCAGGTAGTCCCACGCGCCATCGAGCTCACGGTTGAACACGAGCACGGGAACGTGGGGGCCGACCGCACGGGCCACCGAGGCTCCATCGCTGCCCTCGGCCGGCGAGAGGATGATCCCGGCCGGCGCGTGCTGGACCAGGGACGCGAGCACGGCCTGCTGGCGCTGCACCGACTCGCCGGTACTGCCGAGCAGGGTGACGAAGCCGATCGCCGCCAGCGCTTCGTCGACACCGGCGGCGAACTCGGCGAAGTACGGATTGGAAAGGTCGTTGACGACCAGGGCGACGCTGGAAGACGACTGCGCGCGCAGATTGGCCGCCGCGCGGTTGTAGATGTAGCCGACACGTCGGATTTCGGCCTCGACCCGGGCGCGCGTTTCCGAATGCACGAGCGGGCTGCCGCGCAGCACCAGCGACACGGTTGCGCGCGATACACCGCAGCCTCGCGCCACGTCGTTCAGGGTCAGTCTTGCGCGGGGCTTGTCTGCTGCCATTCCAAGATTTGGATCGATCCAATTCCACCGAGTGTGCACCGGATGCCCTGCTTCTGGCACGGTGCGCCGCAGCACGACCATGGCAAGTTCGTGTGCTAGATTGCGTTTTGGATCGTTCCAAGTCGCACCGGCCACGCGTGTGCCGGTGCGGCAATGGCGAAACGCGGGAGCGATTGTCGAAGACCAGAGACAGAGGCTCGTTGCCTGCTTCGCATCGCAGGCACCGAGTCCGATGGGGGATATGGATGCAGCCTCGCCGCGTGGATCCGGGCGGCGGCTGCAGGGCGCGATGGGGAACCCTCCCCTTCCCATGGCGCCGCCACCTTCGGCAATCGCTCCATGCATGGACCTGCGCCGCATCCTCTGGTGCAGGCCCGTGCAATTCAGGGACACCGCGGGATCGAACCGATCGCCTGACCTTCGACCATCGAGGAAGCCCATGCGCCCAGCTCTGCAAGTCGCTCCGCTGTCACACGCGCTGATTCGGGCAAGCTTCTGCGGCCTCGCTGCATTGTGCTGTGCTGGCGCCCATGCGGCTCCGACCGAGGCGGGAGAACGCGCATTCACCGCGGTCGATCCGTTCATCGGCACGGGCGGCAACGGCCACACGTTTCCGGGCGCGGTCGTCCCGTTCGGCATGGTCCAGCTCAGCCCCGACACGCAACTCAAGACGCGCAAGGAAGGCTACCCCTGGGCCGCCGGTTACCGCTACGACGATTCGACCATCTTCGGTTTTTCGCACACGCACTTCTCCGGCACCGGCCACTCCGATCTCGGCGATGTGCTGGTCATGCCGATCGCCGGCGAGGTGCATCTCGAACCCGGTACGGTCGAGCATCCCGGCAGCGGCTACTTCTCGCGCTTCAGCCATGACGACGAACAGGCCGAGCCGGGCTACTACGCGGTCACCCTTTCCGACTACGGGATACGTGCCGAACTGACCGCCGGCGAGCGCGTCGGCGTGCACCGCTACACGTTTCCGCAGGGCAAGCCCGCCCACCTTCTGGTCGATCTGCGACCGAGCATGTACGACTACCCGGGCAAGGTCTCGTGGTCGCGCCTGCGCCTGCGCGATGACGCCACTGTCACCGGCTTCCGTGAAACGCGCGGCTGGGCGCCGGGCCGGCAGCTTTATTTCGCCATGCGCTTCTCGAAGGCACCGAGCGGCCATGCCTGGCACAACACCGAACAGGACATTCCCTACAAGGGCTTCGCGCCACCGGCCGAGGACGACCCCGGGGCACGCGCGCAGATCGAAGGGCGCGCCGTGGTCGGGGTGCTCGACTTTCCGGCCGACACGCGCGAACTGATCGTCACGGTCGCGCTCTCGCCGGTCAGCGAGGACAACGCCATTGCCAATCTCGACGCGGAGATGCCCGGTTTCGATTTCGATGCCGTGCGCAGCGCTGCCCACACGGCCTGGCGCGATGCGCTCGGCGTCTTCGAGGTCGAAGCGCCCGAACCGATGCGGCGTGGCTTCTATACTGCCGTATACCACTCGCTGATGGCGCCGAGCCTGTTCATGGACAGCGACGGGCGCTATCGCGGACCCGACAATGCCGTGCACCAGGCAAAGGGCTATCGGCATGTCTCGACGTTTTCGCTCTGGGACACCTACCGCGCGCTGCATCCGCTGCTGACCATCATCCAGCCCCAGGCGCGCAGCAACGATGTCGTCAATTCGCTGCTCGCCTCACGTCGCGAAAGTCCCTACGGCATCCTGCCGGTCTGGGCGTTCCACGGCCTCGAGACCTGGTGCATGATCGGCTACCACGCCGTCCCGGTGATCGCCGATGCGTACATGAAGGGCATCCGCGGCTACGACGCGAATGCCGCGCTCGATGCGATGGTCGCCAGCGCGAGCTATGCACCCTACGACGGCATCGGCGGCTACATGAAGCTCGGCTACGTTCCGATCGACAAGGAAGGCGAAGCGGCGTCGAAGACGGTCGAGTACGCGTTCGATGACTGGACCATCGCGCGCATGGCGGCCGACATGGGCAAACGCGATGTCGCGCGTCGCTTCGACCAGCGCGCCACGAACTGGAAGAACGCCTACGATGCGAAGACCGGTTTCCTGCGTGCGAAACGCTCCGACGGCAGCTTCCGCGAACCGTTCGATCCGAGCGCGAGCGGCTACGGCACCGATTACACCGAAGGCAATGCCTGGCAGTACTCGTGGTACGTGCCGCAGGACATCGCCGGCCTGATCGCCGCGAATGGCGGCGATGCGAAGTTCGTCGCCCGCATCGACGCCGTATTCGACGCAACGGTCGACCCGAAGCTGTTCGAGCACATGGAAGACATCACCGGCCTGATCGGCTGGTACGCGCACGGCAACGAACCGAGCCACCATGTCGCCTATCTGTACGACTACGCCGGTCAGCCATGGCGCACCCAGGAGCGCCTCAGGCAGATCATGGATTCGCAATACGCCGCGCGCGTCGACGGCCTCGCCGGCAACGACGACCTCGGCCAGATGTCGGCGTGGTACGTGTTCACCGCGCTCGGCTTCTACCCGGTCGCGCCGGGCAGCAATGAATACGTGATCGGCCGTCCGTTCCTCGAACGCGTCGCCATGAACCTGCCGAATGGCAAGCGCTTCACCATCGTCGCGGAGAATCTCGACGACGCGCATCCCTACATCGGCAGCGTCACGCTCGACGGCAAACCGCTCGACCGCAGTTTCATCCGCCACGAAGAAATCATGGCCGGCGGCGACCTGCACTTCACGATGCAGGCCGAACCGAACAGGCAGTGGGCCACCGACGCCAAGGCCCGCCCCTACTCCATGAGCACGCGTCGATGACCCGCGCCTGCTGAATACGATACCGATGGGCGTCGTTGCCGGCCCGGATGGCGCTCAGAATGGGCCTGTAAATCCGCTGAGCCGCACCCCGCGCGGCTGCGCCGGCGCCAGACCGCATTCATCGCGGGAGCACCACCCCGAATCACTGGCCGGAACCGTACGAGCCCCGCTCCCCTTGCATCATCGGTACCATTGATCGCCGAAACATCGGCAAGGCTGGGGCCGGCGACGGGAGATTTCGATGACCGATCCTGATCCGACCTCGTCGCTGATTGCATTCCTGCGCGGCATCGGCCTTGCCGTGCACGAGCAGCCCCTTGGCGGCGACTCGTTCCTGCCCGGTCTGCGCGTGCGCAACGGCGAGCTCCTCGCCGATCGCGACGCCCTGACCTGGCCCGGCGATCTGCTCCACGAGGCCGGCCATCTGGCCGTGCTGCCGCCCGATCGTCGACGTACATCGAGCGATGCGCTCGAGGAGCTCGACGAGGTTGCGTTGGCCGGAGAGGCCGAAGCAACCGCATGGGCCTGGGCCGCGCTCGTCCACCTCGGACTGCGTCCCGATCTGCTGTTCCATGACGGCGGCTATCACGGGCGCTCGGCCCGGCTCATCGCGACGTTTTCGGCGGGCGTCTATCCGGGCTGCCACGGCCTCGCCATGGCCGGTCTCACGCTGACCGGCTCCGATGCCCAGGTCGCCGGCGTCCCGCCGTATCCGCACATGATCCGCTGGCTGCGCGAATAGCGCCGATTCCAGGTCCCCCTGACGCGTTCCAGCGTCCTCGCCTGCTCTCAGCGGCCTCTCCCGACGGCCGATTCCTCCGTCCATTGTCGTCGTGCATCGCAACTTCCGTATTACCGGGGAAGGGGCCGCAATGGCGCGGCCGCACTGGTGAGGAATCCCACGATGGCCTGTATTCGAAACCTGGCGGGTTTGGCCCTGCTTGCGATGACCCTGACGTTCACTCCCGCGCGGGCAGGCGGCCTGCTTTCGATCTACACGGTCGGCACGAGCGCGTCCTGCGACTTCAGCTCGCTGCAGGATGCGATCAACGCGGCACCGACCGGCTTCGATGACCAGACCGAGATCCGGCTGTCGCGGGATCTGGCCAACCAGACCCTCAACAGCGTCGACCGCAATCTCACGATCGACGGCAGTTGGCCCTCGTGCACGAGCACGCTTCCGCAGGCCGGCCTGCTGCACACGGTGGCCGGCAACGGCGCCGATACCGTGATGCGCTTCAACGCGAGCATGGGATTGCGTATCGTCGAGTTGCGCAGCGTCATCGTCCGCGGCGGCGGCGCGAACGACGCGCTCAATGACCGCGGCGGCGGCCTGCGCATCGACGGCCAGTCGAGCGTCTACGTCGAGGACAGTCGCATCGCCGACAACGAATCGATACTCGGCGGCGGCGCCTATCTCAATGGACCGCAAACCCGCCTGACCCTCGACGAAGGCACGATACTCGGCTCTGTGGAATCTCTGTCGCTCGCTGCGAACCGCGCGGTCGAGGTGTTTCCCGCCAGTGCACAGGGTGGAGGCATCTGGTGCGGAGGCGGTGGAACCGTCGCCATCATCGACGGTCGCCTGCGCAACAACACTTCGGAAGGTGACGGGGGTGGACTCCATGCGAACGACTGCACGGTCGTGATCCAGCCGCGCACCGCGTTCGTCGGCAATGCCGACGGGTTCGTCACGTTCTTCCAGAACGTCGCTGCCGGCAACGGCGGCGGACTCTATCTCGACAATGGCTCGAGCCTGAACTGGCTCTCGCTGCCGGTCGATCGCTTCGCCGGACGCGCAACCGGCAATCGGGCGACCGGCCGCGGCGGCGCCGTGTTCATGACCGGCGGCAGCAGCTTTACCGGCAACTGGATTCGCTTCGAGGACAACCGCGCCGACGGACGGGGCGGAGCACTCGCGATCCAGGGCGATTCGGTGCTGAGCCTGCTCGGCGCCGACGACTTCCACTGCACGTTCGCGACCTGTCCCGGTGTCTTCGGCACTCGCGGCATCACCGAGGGCGAAAACGCTACCCTGATCGGCGGCGCGGTTTACGTCGACAGCGGTGGCCTCGCGAACCTGCAGCAGGCGCACCTGTACGACAACTTCGCCAACAACGGATCGGCCGTACACGTGAGTGGCAGCACGTCGGCGGCGATACTCACGAGCGACCTGATCGCCCGCAACATCCTCTACGGCGTCGGCAACGGCACATCGACGATCGAGCTGACGAGTTCGGCGAGCGCCGTCCTGCGACATGTCACGATGTCCGGAAACTTCCGCGTCAGCGACCAGTTCCCGGGTCTCGAACTGGCCGCATCGAGCATTCGCGCGAACGGCAATCTCGGTGCCGTCGTGATCCGCAACAGCCTGCTCTACGACGACGCGACCGTGCTCCTGCGATTGCTGGCCGGCGCCACGGCGTCGGGGAGTTGCGTGCTCGGCCACGAAAACACGTCCTTCCCGCCTGCCACCGTCCTCGATCCGTTGTATGTCGACACGACCGGCAATGCGCCCGACTACTCGCTGCAGGCAGCCTCACCGGCGATCGACCGCTGTGGAAGCTCGGGGCTCGACGTGAACGACCTGTTCGGATCGACACGACCTTTCGACGATCCGCGTCCCGATGTGGCCGGACCGTTCGACGCCGGCGCGATCGAGTACGTCGTGGACGACACGATTTTTGCGGACGGGTTCGAGTTGCTCGTCGCGCGTTGATCGTCGGTTCGGGCGCCCGCGTCGGCGACCAGCCGCTACCCGCGCAGCAGCAGCGCGCTCCGACGCACCTCGATCGCCGGCGCCGAGGGTGGCGCGGGCGGCATCGAGCCGGTGTCGAGCGCACGCAGCCAGCGGCGGGCCTCGAGCGTCGCGACGTCGTCCGCACCGAACCGGTCCGTTCGCTGTGCGATGGCAGCGCGAACGAAGGCTCGTGCTGCCGTGACGTCGCCACGCTGCACGGCCAGCACAGCGCGCGCGAGCTGCAGGCCGGACCAGCGCGGATGTCCGCCGTCACGAAGGCCGAGCAGGACAGGTTCGGCCAGGTCGAGATCACGCGTCGCCTCCTCGTATTCGCCGAGCGCAAGACGCAGCCATGCGCGATCCAGGCGCGCGTAGGCGATCAACACGTTGCCCGGGGCGAGGTCCCGGTAGTCGTCGGCGAGCACCACGTCGAGACGCTGGATGGCTGATCGGGCGTCACCATCGATCTCGTCCGCGTTCGCCAGCGCGTGCCGGGCGATGCCGACGAGCGGGTGGTGGGGGCCATACACTGCAACGTGACGGACAATCGAACTGTCGAGCAACCGGCGCCCGGCGGCCGTTTCGCCGCGCAGCACAAGATTCAGGCCGAGCGCCGTCCGGACCTCGACGACATCACCGTTGGATGGATCGAGGAGGACCTCCAGGCGATCGTGTGCATCGCGCAGCAACCGGCCGGCCTCTGCGTAGCGGCTGCTGTCTCGCAGGACGATGCCGCGGGCCGCCGACAATCGGGCGGCACCCACGCTCGATGGCGCCTGGGTCGACGCGGCACGTTCGAGCACGAGCAAGGCATCCCGATACTTGCCGCGACTGTGCAACACGTCGACCAGTGCCAACGGAATCCAGCATTGTTCCCAGGCACCGCGTGCGTACCAGCGGGATTCCGCTTCGCGCAGCGCGCCCTCGGCGTCCGCGTATCGACCCGAGTAGTGACTCGCCCGACCGTAGCTCGCGAGCACGTCGGTCAGTCGCGGATCGTCCGGATCGAGCCGCCGCTGGACCTGCAGCGCTTCGCCGAACAGGCTTGCGGCCCGGCCGTAGGCGCCTCGCCCGACCTGGACGTCGCCGGCAATGACCAGCAATTCCGCGAGCAGGTCGGGCTCATCGGCGAAGCGGGTGCGCGCGTGCGCAATTCCGCCCTCGACGACGCTCTCCGCGCTGGACTGGGGCGAATCGGCGAAGCGCGGGTCTGCCTCGCGTAACAAGTCGACGAGATAGTCGCGGACCGAGCGGTTCAACTCGGACTCGCGCCGAATCTGCTTCGACTGCACCAGCACCGTTCCGACCCACCCGGCGAGCGCCAGGGCCAAAGCCAGCGTGAAGCCGCTGGCAATCCAGTTGCGCCGGAGAAAGCGCGTCGTCCGATAGCGGATCGACGGTGCACGCACACTGAGCGGCCGCTGATTCATCCAGGCATCGAGGTCTTCGGCAAATTGCAGCGTCGAGGGGAAGCGCCGTGCCGGGGTACGCGCGAGCGCGCACGCGGCGATCGCGTCGAAGTCGCTGCGCAACTGTCTGCGCAGCCGAACTGCACTCGTACCGCGCGCCGCGGCGATCGCCTCTATGCGCTCGGCATCGAGGCCGGACCGGGCCAACAGCTGGCTCGCGAGTGGAGGCTCGCTGCTGACAACGGCGTGCGCGAGATCGACCGGATTCCCGGCGTGCGCGGCGAACGGCCGGACTCCGACGACGAGTTCGACCATCAGCAGGCCGAGCTGGTAGACGTCGACCGCAGTCGTGATCGGTTCGCCGAGAAACTGTTCGGGCGCGGCGTACTCGGGTGTCAGCACCCGCGCATGTGTCTGCGTCGCCGACTCGGCAGCGGCAGCGTTCCCGGCATCGAGCATCTTGGCGATACCGAAATCGAGCAGCTTGACGTGGCCGTCGTTCGTGACGAGCACATTGGCCGGCTTTATGTCGCGATGGACGACGAGGCCCCGATGCGCGCTGTGCAACGCGATCGCGACCTCGCGCACGAGCGCGACTCGTCCTGCGATGTCGAGCCGGCGTGCATCGCACCAGTGATCGATGCGCTCGCCATCGACCCGTTCCAAGGCCAGCCACGGCCGCCCGTCGTCGGCGACGCCGCCGTCGAGCAGGCGGGCGATTCGCGGATCGTCGAGTGCGGCGAGGATGCGTCGCTCCTGTTCGAATCGCGCCCGCATCTCGCGCGTATCGAGTCCGGTCGCCATGATCTTGATCGCGGCGCGTTGATCGCGGTGGCCGCCGGTTCCGACTCCGAGCCAGACCTCGGCCATGCCGCCCCGGCCGAGCGGTTCGACGAGCCGCCATTCGCCGAGCTGATCGGGATCCGACGACGACGCAGTCCAGCACGCCGCGGCGGCAACGCCAAGAGCCTCCTCGACGTCGACCGATGCCCGGTCGGCTTCCGCGAGCAATCGTCGCAGCAACGGCACGTCTCCAGCGTGGTCGCTCAGCCAGGCGTCGATGAACCGCTCGCGTTCGACCGCCGACAGCGGGATCAGCGCATCGAGTGCGCGATCGATCGCGTTGAAACGTGCGCGGTCGGGCCAGGCTTTCATGGCTCGACCGCGGCCACGATCCAGGCCCGCGCGCGCTTGAGATCGCGCTGCACCTGGCGCACGTGTGTGCGGGTCAGTCGTGCGATGTGCTCCGTGTCGAGTCCTGCGAACCAGGCAAGCTGCGCCATTTCGGCAAGCCCGGCGTCGCGCATCGACAGCTGCTCGAGTGCTTCGACGAGCCGCGCTGAAAGTTCGACTTCGTCGTCGGCAGCCAGGACGACCTCGTCGAGCGTGACGGCAACGCGACCCCCGCCCCGCTTCACCGCAGCGTGCTCGCGCGCGTGGTCGACGACCACCTGATGCATGACGCGTGCGCAGATCGCGAAGAAGTGGCGCTCGTCATCGATGTTCATGCGGCCATGGCCGACCAGGCGCTCGTAGACTTCGTGCACGAGAACGGTCGTGCTGATCGTCGGCGTGCCACCGAGTCGGCGCAACTGCCGACTGGCGATCCGGCGCAGTTCCGCGTAGACGAGCGGCATCAGTTCGTCGAGCGCGTCGGCCTGGCCCCCGGCAACGGCCCTCAACAGCAAAAGAATGCGGTCTTCGTCGAAGTTCATGCGAATCGCAGTCGAGTCCGAGGACCTCAGCATGCCCGCGACGGGCGCTGCATAGTGTCCGCTGCGTCACACACTGCCGTCCATCCGCATGATCCTGCTCCGGCTTCGTTCGGCGACGGCCGGTTCGGTCACGGCGCGTGGACGACGCGATATCGGAGCTGGCAGGAGTAGCGTCCGTCGGTGTCCCGGTCTCGAGCATGGAGACTGATCACCCCAAGTTCGTAGACCTGGCCGGTCGCACGGGGCGGCAGGGGATACGTGATCGGCCGCCCGTTCCTCGACTGCATCGTCATGAACCTGCCTAACGGCAAGCGCTTCACGATCACCGCCGATCATCTCGATGATGCGCATCCGCACTTTGGCCAGATCACGCTGAATGGCAAACCGCTCGACCGCAGTTTCATCCGCCACGAAGAAATCATGGCCGGCGGCGACCTGCACTTCACGATGCAGGCCGAACCGAACAGGCAGTGGGCCACCGGCGCCAAGGCCCGCCCCTACTCCATGAGCGCTCGCTGATCGGTCGTTCCCGGCGTCACGCCAGGTGCCTCACGAGAGCAGGCCCCGAGCCGGATCGGGCCATCTGGCTGCCCGATCCAGGCGCATCAGTACCCTCGCCTGTCGGGATCAGCCGCATGCAGAGGTGCCCGCTGACCCTGTGCATCCCGGTTCGTGCACGATCGAAGACCCATTGTTTCGCCTCGTGAACCAGGCCCGTATACGCACGCAGCGACGCGGGCGGTTGGCACGCCACTCGTCAGGTGTTGTTCACATAGCTGAAGGCGATACTTGCGGGCACCTGTGCGTCCCCCTCATGGCCGACGTGCGGCGCGTGTGACTTTCGACGACTCAGGAGAATCCCATGAAACGACTGGCATGGCTCGGCCTCGCCCTGTTGCTGCTTGCCGCGCCTCTGTACGCGCAAGCCCGGGACGGCTATGTGACCGTCAATCTCAACATGCGCGCCGGACCGGATAGTGACTATCCCCTGATCACGACGCTGCGCGCCGGTACGCGGATCTCGGTGCAGGGCTGCATCGACGACTACGAATGGTGCGACGTGATCGCCTATGGCGAGCGCGGCTGGGTCTACGGTGACTACATCGAGTACAGCTGGCACAACCGGCGCGTGCCGGTCTATGGCTATGGCGCCGAGATCGGCATTCCGATCATCAGCTTCGTCTTCGGCGACTATTGGGGACGTCACTACAACCATCGACCCTTCTACCGCGACCGCGATCGCTGGTCCCGCCACACCTATCACCATCGCGGTCCATCCAGGCATCACGACAATCGCCGCGATTATCGAGGCGACAACCGCCATGACCGCCGTGACGACCGCCGTGACAATCGACGCGATCGCCGCGATGACCGGCACGATCGCCGTGACGACCGGCGCGATGACCGCCGTGATCGCCGTGACGACCGGCGCGATGATCGCGTCGACAACCGCGGCCCCCGCACATCGAATGCTCGCGGACGCTCGGAGCCTACGCGCCAACGTGCAGTCGAGCCTCGTCGCACCGAGGTTCGCCAGGAGCGAGTGCCGAACCGGTCATCCCGCTCCGAGCCCGAGCGCATCCAGCGCCAGGAACGTTCGAATCAAACCCGGAATGTCCAGCAACGGGACAAGCGCGGCCCAAGGGATGGCGGCGATCGCAACCAGGGCAAGCGCGATAGCGGCGACAAGAAGAGCGACGACAAGAAGAGTGATCGCCAGAGGCATTGATTCGCCTTGCTTTGCGTGCCGCAATGCTGCCCCGGCCCGGTTGGCCGGGGCGCATCTCCAACGCCGGCCTGATCCGCGCCGGCCCCGCCATGCAATGCTCGACTGGCCCGGCGCTGAAATGAATTCCCTGACAAGCAGGGATCAGAGTCCGGCCAGATCCAGCTCGTTGTGAATCAGCACGACGCACTGCGAGGCGAACAGCATTTTCGGACCGAGGGTGATCCTTTCGGCGCCGAGCCGTTCAAGGCTGTTGAAACTCTTCTTCGGCATCGGGATGTGGTCGGTCAGCACGAAGCACGGTCTGGCGCCGAACTTGGTGGCACGGACCGGTGCGCCCTTCTTGTCCATGACGAACAGCTGATGGTCCGCGGCCAGTTCCTGGACGAGCTTCTCGAAGCTGATCGTGCGCACGACGATACCGGGCTCGACCGCGCGGCACTCCTCCTTGCCCATGCCTCGCGACGCATCCAGGGCGCCGGCCAGCTTGGTCAGCAGCGCGCGTTCGTGGAAGCCGCCGAGTTCGCCGATGCCGTTGGCATCGATGCTGATCGTGCGCGAATAGTCAGCGGTTCGCTCGAGAACAAGGTGCACGGTCACGTCGGCACGGTGCGACTGGGCCACGAACAGCGCGTTCATCAGCGTATGGGCGAGGATCTCGGTGTGCGCGTCCTTGCCGACGGCATCCAGCAAGGCGTGGCCGTCGACCGGTGCCGAGCGGGCCCTCACGACAAATGTGCGCATCGGCACCGACTCCAGTGATATCCAGCAACGGGTGCCACGATACCAGCCACAGCGCCCGTCGCGCCGCGCCGGAGTGCGCAGGAGCGGCGCATTCGAGGGACCCTCGTGGAGTAGTTCGCGGAAGATGGTTTTTCTTGGTGATCTGGGGCATTGTGGGACAACGATACTTCGGCCCAGGGATGGCTCCGTGCGCATGCCAGGTCCGGCCGCCGGGGATTCAGAGGGAACAATGCCCGAACCGTTGACTACCGAGCGCCGAGCGCTGCTCCTGGCCGATCCGCCCGGCAGGTCCCAGATCCGCTTCGCGCTGGCCGCCGTGCTCGTCTCGGTCGCGACCTTTGTCGCCGTGGTTCCCTCGGCGACCCAGCCGGTGGCGCGCATACCCGCCTTCATCCCCGCCTACGAGTCGGCTCTGGCAATCTGCTTCCTCATTACCGCAGCGCTCCTGTACGGTCAGTACAACTTTTCCCGCGCGCGTGGGCTGCTGGTCCTGGCCAGCGGCTATCTGTTCACTGCCTGCGTCATCGTCGCCCACATCCTCTGTTTTCCCGGCGTGTTCTCGGCGACCGGGCTGCTCGGCGCCGGCCCGCAGACCTCGGTCTGGCTCTACGTGTTCTGGCATGGCGGGTTTCCGCTATTCGTGCTCGCCTACGCCTTGCTGGACCGCAATGCACCCCGGCCAACCACTGCCTCGGAACCCGATTCGGCGCAAAGTATCGACAGCACCGCGAGGATAGTTCTGGCCGCGATGTTTACCCTGATTGTGGTGTCAGCCCTTACGCTTACCGCCAGTGCCGGCCAAGCCCTGTTGCCGGCGCTCCTGCTCGAGGATCACCCGACCTCGACCCTGGCCAAGCTCGGCTATGGCTTCTGGTTGCTCAGCCTGCTCGCCCTGTTCGGCCTCTGGCGGCGCCAGCCGCGCACAACCCTCGATCTGTGGCTGATGGTCGTGATGTGCGGCTGGCTATTCGAGGTGGCGCTGTTCGTCATCTTCAACACCGCGCGCTTCGATCTGGGCTGGTATGCCTCGCGCATCTACGGCCTGCTTGCTGCGAGCTCGCTGCTGATCGTGCTGTTGCTCGAAACCGCCACCCAGAACGCGCGCCTGGCCCAGCTGACCCGCGAGCTCAGCGATGCCAACCGTGGCCTCGAGCAGTTGTCCCTGCACGATGCCCTGACCACGCTCGCCAACCGGCGCTTCTTCGATGCCTACCTCGCCGCGCAGATCGCGATCGCGCGACGCCACGGCCGGGAGCTGGCCCTGGTCATGTGCGACGCCGACGCGTTCAAGACCTACAACGACGACTACGGCCACCAGGCCGGCGACGAGTGCCTGAAGCGGATCGCGGCGGCCCTGCAGTCCTGCTGCCATCGCCCGGCCGACATGGTCGCGCGCTACGGTGGCGAGGAATTCGCCTTGATTCTTCCCGAGACCGGATTGGCCGATGCCACGCGCATTGCCGAAGAAGCACGACGCGCCGTTGCCGAACTTAAAATCCTCCACGCCCGGGCGCCGGCGGCAGCCCGGGTCAGCATCAGCGCCGGCGTTACCGTGCTCGACGGCGACATGTCCGCGCAACAACTGATCCGCAAGGCGGACCGGAATCTCTTCGAGGCGAAGCGCCAGGGCCGCAATCGGGTCGTCTGTTGACCCATCGGCGCTTCGCCGCAATGTGTGCCGCTCATTCTCCCTAGCTTCGGCCACGCGGAGCCGCATGCCGCAATTCTGTCCTGCGCCAGGCAAGCCTGGTTCACGGCAGCACGTATTCGACGGTCAACGAGGCATTAGAGCCGTTCTGAATCCAGACGTAGTTCGTGCTGGTCTGGTTCTGGGCGAAGCGCAGGCGGAGCTGGGTGCGGCCGCTCTTGTTGATCGCCATTAGGCCTGCCGCGGAAAACGGTGAGCTTGTTTGCGTGCCGCTGCCGAACTGGACGATGTTCGCGATTGCCTCGGCGGTCGCAGCCGTTCCGTGATCGGCCGCTTCGATCGTGCATGCAGCGAAGCACCCGCTGTGCGCGTCGACCACCAGCTCATTGCCCGAAGGGTTGGTCCAGGGATTGCCCGAGGCGCCAGCGTGGCCAATGGCGAGGGTGGCGCCGGTAATCGTCGCCCCATCCGGAATCGATGCGGTATCGAACGAGAGCACGGCGCGATTGAACTTGCCGTCGGTCCCGCGCCCGATCGCCAGCCCGAGGTACTCCAGCGTGCCGACCACGGCACCGCTGCCGTTCGCTGCCGCCTTGACGTAGCCATCGTTGGCGTCCTCGTTGTTGAAGCTCACAGTCGTGGAATCGCCAGCCCCAGCGCCATTGGCAAGCACCACTGTCGTGTCGGCGTCGCTGGCCATGTTGCCGGCGGCATCGTAGGCCTTGGCTTCGAGCAAGTAGCTGCCATTGGCGAATGAGGCGGTGTTCCAGGCGAATCCGTAGGGCGAACTGGTGTCGGTCGCAAGCAGGCTGCCGTTCGCATAGAACTCGACCTTGCTGATGCCGCCGGCATCGGTGGCCGTGGCCGCGACATCGACCGTGCCGCTCAGGGTCGCGCCATTCGCCGGCGCGGTCAGGTTGACGCTCGGCGCAGTGACGTCGGCGGATTGGCCGGCGCCGGCAATGTGGATGTCATCGATGGTGGCACGCGCCCAGGCTTCGAGGCAGACATTGGCGCTGGCGCCAACTTCAAAGCGCAGGATGACGCTCTGGTTGGCGAACGCCGCAAGGTCGATCTCCTGGCGCTCGACCCAATCGTCGTCGACGTAGGTCGCGTAAGTCACGGTCTTCTCGTCGACCACCGCCGTGCCGACCTTGACGCGGAAATAGGCCGTGGTGCTGGTATTGATATTGGCCTTGAGATCGAGCTTGCGGGCGTAGCTCAGGCGTGGATTGGCGCCGAGCGTGACTGCAGTCTCGAGGTATCGGGTCTTCAGGCCCCCGGCGCAGGCCACGCCGGAGGATGCCGCCCCGTAACTCGACTGGCTCGCGCCGACACCGGAAGAATGATCGAGCGCATTGGCGCTGAAATCGCCGGTCCAGCCATTCGTATCGAAGTAATCCCCATCGCTGTCGCGATCCGAGAAGCGCTCATCCAGCGCATCGGTGTTCTGCTCGATCACGACCGTGATGCCGGCAGTCGTGGTGCTGTTGCCGCTGCCGTCGTTCGCGCGCACCGACAGGACATGATTGCCCCCGGTTTGACCGGTCGTGTTCCAGTCCAGGGTCCATGGCCCCGACGGGCTGCCCTGGCCGCCACTGCCGATCTCGTTGCCGTCGAGCAGGAAGGCCACGCTGCTGACACCGACATTGTCGCTGGCGGTCGCCGACAGGGTGACCGTGCCGGAAAGGCTTGCCCCGGCTGCCGGGAAGGTCAGGCTCACGCTCGGGGGTGTCGTGTCGCTGACACCGCCGCTGACGGTCACGCTGATCGATGAGGATGTCGTCGTATTCCCGGCCGTGTCGACCGCTCGAACTTGCAGGACGTGGCTGCCGTTGGCGGCAGCCGCGGTATTCCACGCGTAGGTGTAGGGGCTGCTGGTATCGCTCGCGACGAGGTTGCCGTCGATCAGGAATTCGACGCGATCAACGGTCACGTTATCGGCGGCGTTGGCCACGATCGTCACCGTACCGCTGACGGTCGCGCCATTGGCCGGCGCGCCGATGCTCGCCGAGGGCGGCGTGCTGTCGAGGTTGTCGAGGCCCCAGAAGCGTCCGATGTAGTAGCTCGAACAGATGTTGACGTCGAGGATGTAGGCACCGGCCGTGCCACATTGGGTCGGCCCCGTGCCCGGATCGACCGGGGTGCCGTGACCCATGCCGGTGATCGTGTAGGTTTCGACGAGGGTCGTGCCGGACGCGTTGCGGTATTCCTTGTGCGGGTAGCCCGCGACCGTGTCGCTGAGCTCGGGCGTCTGGTCGATGCCGTGCACGTTGGTCCACTGTTCCATGCTCTCGGTCAGATTGGCCGGGCGCACGGTGTAGTCGGCATCGCCATGCCAGATCGACACGCGTGGCCAGGGTCCGGACCACGAGCTTGCGGCGCGCACCTTGTTGCCCCACTGCGCGGGGGTCAGGTCGGAACCGGGGTTCATGCAACTGAAGGCCGCGCTGGTGCCGGTGCCGCAGTTGAACGGAATACCCGAAAGGATGGCACCCCCCGCGAACACATCGGGATAGGTCGCCAGCATCACTGCCGTCATCGCACCGCCGGCCGAAAGCCCGGTCACGAACACGCGGCTCGCATCGCTGGCGTGGTCGGACTTCATGCGGTCGACCATCTGCTTGATCGAGAGCGCCTCGCCCGAGCCGCGTGCGATGTCACCGGCTTCAAACCAATTGAAGCAACTCGATGAATTGTTGCCGCTCTGTTGCTGCGGCAGGACCAGAGCGAACTTCCACAGATCCGCCAGGCCTTGCCAGCCGGTTTCGTCATCGTACGAGGCGGCCGACTGCGTGCAGCCATGCATCGCGACGACCAGGGGCGCATTCGCCGGCAGGCCCGCCGGCACGTACTTGAACATCCTGAGGTTGCCGGGATTGCTGCCGAAGCCGGTCACCTCGCTCAATGCGAACGCCTGGACCGCGCTGGCCAGGAAAATCAGCGCCGTCAATCGAAGCGCGATGCGACGCACCGCCGACGAACCGGAAACGAAATTGCACGCGCGTGTCGCTGCCCTCATCGGAACACCCTCCGCCGTGGAATCCATCCGCGCGGTTGGCAGGATGGTCAGCGACAGTATTCACGCTTGCGGGGAATTGCCTATTGCACCAAAGGGAATCTTGCGGTGCAGCATCCGTCGAACCGCGACCTTGCCTGGGCGATCCGAGCATGGGTGAGGCCGGATTGCGTTTGCAGCTCGACGTTGGTGGCGAAGCGGGTCTCGAAAATCTGCAAGGCAGGCGGAATTCGGTCGAAGCTTCCGTCGTGTCTGACCAGGCAGTGATGGGTGTCGGGTATTCGCCGTGCGCGCCTCGCGATGCCTGCACGTGCGGCGAAGCCTCACCGCACGTGTCTGACACGATGACATCGATCGCAACTGCCGCAGACTCCGTTCGTAGCGTCACGGCACTCAGTCGAAGCCGTCGACGAATATCGTGTCGGTATCGATCCACTCGTAGGCGCCGATATCGCAGAGCGGTCCTTGCGGCCGCGCTACACCACGCTGGTCCGCGGCCGGACAGGTACCATTTGAGCCTGCGTCGACGGCGGTCGAACCGAGCAGCAACGCGATCGTGCGCGTGAAGCCGCCGTTGTCGGCGAGCACGTCGAGCAACGGATCGGTGTCGATCGTGTTGTCACAGGTCGTGCCCGCGGGGCAACCTCCGGCGATCACGCTGTAGGACGCAATCGCGCTCGCCCCCGATCCGTTCTTGATCTCCGGTCCGCTACCCGCGGCGTCACCCCACAGGATCACGTTGGTCAGCGACGGCTCGGCCGCATTGTTGTAGATCGCGCCACCCTGGGGTGCGTGGTTGTCGGTGAAAGTGACATTGACGAGCATCGGGCTGCTGGTGCCCAGACTCGTTCCCGCGTTGTAGATCGCGCCGCCGACGTTGGAGGCACTGTTGCCGACAAAGGTGACGTTGACGAGCGACGGGCTCGCATTGCCGGCTGCGCCGTTGTTGGCAAGTGCGCCGCCCGCATTCGAGCGGTTCCCGCTGAATGTGATGTCGGTCAGCGTGGCCAGGCCGATACCGTTCTTCGCGTAATTGCCCAGCGCACCGCCGGCCTGGGCCTTGTTGCCGATGAAGCCGAGTCGACGCAGGCTCGGACTGCATTCCGCACCCGAGCCGCTGCCGATGCAGAGCAGGCCGCCACCGTATCCGGCCGGCTCGGTCGATTGCGAGGCATTGCCGGCCGTGATCGTGAAGCCGTCGAGCACGGTCGTCGCGGTCACCGCTGGCACGGCCGATTGGGCGCGACCGTCCAGGAGCACGACATGGTAGCTGTTCGATCCGGAAATCTGCGATTGGTCGGTGTCGATGCCGTCGGGGCATCCCGATCCGCCACAGTCGTTGTTGTCGATGTCGCCCGACAAGACGGTCGTGTCGATCGCCGGCACGCGTTGATCGACATCGGTCTCGGTGCCGGTGAAGCCGCCGTAGACGGCCACGCCCGGTCGAATCGTGAAGCTCACTGCGCGGTCGCTGAGGGACGGTTTATAGACGCCGGTTGCGACCCACACCTGGCTGCATTGGGTATCGATCAGTGCACTCTGCAGATCGACGTACGCATCGCCCCACGACGAGCCGTCGTCGGCACCGCCGGGCACGCTGCCGTCGACGTAGCACACACGTGCATTGGTCTCGATGTAGGTTTCGCTGGTAGCGGCTTGTACGTCCGGAAGCGGATTGCCGACATCATCGGTGATGCCCTGGCTGCCGGCGAGCAGCAGTCCCACTCCACCGTTGAATCCGGCGAGGTCGCCCCCCGAGACCGTGAAATCCCACGATACGGAATCGGGCGTCGACACGGCGCTGACAGCTGCGCTGGAACCTCCGATCACGGTGAACGAAAGTGGAGCGACACCCTGCACCGGCTCGCTGAAGGTCGCGCGGAAGATGAGCACGTCGGCCGAGGTCGCCTGCACCATCGGGCTGAGGCGCGTGATCGAGAGCAGCGCCGGTGGCGTCGTGTCGACATCGACGCTGGCCGGCGAACCGTACGTAGTCGAGACGTTGCCGGCCGCATCCCTGACCCACGGATACAGAGTGTAGCTGCCGTCGGCGGCGACCGTGTAGGTCGTCGGTGCAGTCCCGACCCATCCCGGATCACCGGCTGCAGGCGGCGTCGCCGATTCGGTAATCCGATAACCGGTCACCTCGATGTTGTCGAGGGCCGTGAACGCCGCGATCGTGATGTCGAGGCTGGTCGAGGGCGATGTCGCGACAAAATCGGTCACGGTCGGCAACACCGTGTCGACATCGACGCTCGCCGGCGAACCGTATACCGGCGACACGTTGCCGGCGGCATCCTTGACCCACGGAAACAGCGTGTAGTGGCCATCCCCGCCGACCAGGAACGTACTCGGCGCCGTGCCGCTCCAACCGGCCGCGTTTGCGGCCGGTTGCGTCGCGGACTCGGTGATCAGGTATCCGGTCACGGAGAAATTGTCGAACGCCAGGAAACTCGTGATCGGAACGGCAAGGCTGGTGCTCGGCGAACTCACCGCGAAAGCCGCGACCGACGGCGGCTGACCGTCGACGCGCACGTGTGCCGGAGAACCGTACACCGCGGACACGTTGCCGGCCGCGTCCTTGGCCCAGGGATACAAGGTGTAGTTGCCGTCGCCGGCGACCAGGTACGTGAACGGCACCGACGCGTTCCAGCCCGGAGCCCCCGCGGCGGGCGGCGTCGCCGATTGCGTGATCAGGTAGCCGGTGATCGCGTTGGCGTCGGTGGCGGCGAAGCTTGTGATCGGGATGATCACCGTGTTGGTGGTCGACGGCGCCGCGAACGCGGTCACGGTCGGCACCGCGGTGTCGACGATCACGCTGACCGGCGTCGCATAGGTCGCCGACACGTTTCCGGCAGCATCCTTGACCCAAGGATACAGCGTGTAGCTGCCGTCGGCAGCGACCGTATGCGCGGTCGGCGCCGTGATCGTCCAGCCTGAATCACCGGCATCCGGTGGCGTCGACGTCTCGGTGACCAAATAGCCGGTCACGCCAATGTCGTCGGTCGCCGTAAACGTCGTGATCGGAATATCAAGTGTGTTCGTCGGAGACGGCGCGCTGAAACCCGTCACGACCGGTGCGCTCACGTCGGTGTATTCGTAGGCACCCATGTCGACGCTGCCGAGCACGATGCGCGGAAACCCCGCGCCACGCTGGTCGGTCGCCAGCGGATTGCTGTCCGCATCCACGGCCAGCGCATCCGAACCCGCATCGATGGCCGGGCTGCCGGGCAGCAAGGCCATCGTCTGGGTCGGGCCGCCATGATCCGATAGCGACCCGAGCAGCGGATCGCCGGTGAGATTGCCGCCGAGATCATCGGATACACAGCTCAGACCGTCCTCGATCAGCGTGTTCCGGGCATGCACTGCGGCGCTGCCCGAGATGCCACAATTCGTGGCGCCGCCGCCGCCGTTGCCGGCAAGAATGCTGTTGTACAGGAAGATCGTGCCTAGATTGATGAAGATGCCGTCGCCGGTATTGCTGGCGACGCTGCTGTTGGTTAGCCTTGCAGAACCGTTCCCGACGAAAATGCCCGCGCCGTAGTCTGCGGTGTTGCCGGTCACGGTTGCGTTGACGAGATTCAGGGTTCCGTCGCTGTTGACGTTGATGGCGCCACCTCGCTCCGCGGTGTTCCCGCTGAAGGTGCTGCGGCTCACGCGGGCGACGCCGAAATTGTTCAGCGCGCCACCCGCCATCGGCGTGCTGTTGCCGGAAAACGTGGTGTCGACGACCGTCAGCGAGCCTTCATTGAAGATCGCACCGCCGGTGCTGCCGGCGTCGGTCGTATGGCTGCCGGATAGCACGCTATTGCCGAGCGCCAGCGCGCCATCGCTGGCGACATGGATCGCCCCGCCGCTAAACGTACTGGCGTTGTTCGTGAAAGTCGTGCCGCTCACGGTCGCCGAGCTGCCGTTGGCGATATGGATCGCACCGCCACTCGCGGCGCTCGAGCTGCCGAGGACGGAGCCGCCACCGACGGTCAGGCTCACGCCAGGTCCGGAAAGTGCGATCGCGCCGCCGTCCGAGGTGCTGGAATTGTCGAAGAACCGGGTGTCGGTGACCGTCGTCGGGCCCTCACTGTAGAGGCCACCACCGCTCGCTGCCGTCGTCTGGATGAAATTGCCGTCGCTCAACGCCAACGTGCCGGTGCTCGAGTTGTAGATGCCGCCACCGTTGAGCGCCGCGCCCGTATGCGAGAACCAGACGTCCGACATCGTCAGCGTTCCGTGGTTCGTGATTCCGCCGCCGGACCCCGACGTGGTCATGTAACTGATGGACATGCCGGTGATGCTGGCCGTCACGCCGGCGGCGACGGTGAAGGCATGGTAGGTACTCGTTCCGAAGAGGATCACCTTGTTGTGACCCGGGCCGGAAATGTCCATGTCGCGGCTGATCGGCGGCAAATCGCTGGTCAGGGTGATCGTTGCGGGCACGAAGACACTGCCGTCGAACCGGATCGTCGTGCCTCCACTGAGCGTGTTGGCCAGGTTGATGGCCCCCCGAAGCGAACAGTCGTCCGGTGCCGACGAACAATCTTGAAGATCGGCATCACTGACCGTGTCGACGAGCAGGTCGTGCGCTTCATAGGCGCCCATGTCGACCCGTCCGCCGACGCTGCGATCGTAGCCGCTGCCGCGCTGATCGCTGATCAACGGGTTGCTGTTCTCGTCGACGGCCAGCGTATCGTCGCCGGCATCGATCGCGGGACTGCCGAATGGCAATGCCATCGTCGGTGTCGGGCCGCCGTGATCGGCGAGTACGCCGAGCAGCGGATCACTGGTCAGGTTGTTGCTGTTGGTGCCGGTGACGCAGTTGAGATTGCCCTGGATCAAGGTGTGGATCGCGTTGATCGTCGCGGTCGTGTTGCATTGGCTGCCGCCGGTGTTGTCGGCGACGATGGTGTTGACCAGATCGACCGTGCCCCCGACGCTCTTGATGCCGGCACCGGGATTGCTCGCTTCGTTGCCGGCGATCGTGCTGTTGATGACCGTGATCGTGCCACTGGTAAGGTGGATGCCGCCGCCGCGTGGAGCGAAATTGCCGGACAGCGTACTGTTGATGACCTTGATCGGACCGCCGTCGCCGTAGATGCCGCCACCGAAAAAGGCCGAGCCTCCCCGGATCGTGCTGCGCTTAACGACCAGCGTTCCGTTGTTGTAGATCCCTCCGCCAAGGCTTTCGCTCGAATTGTTGTCGAGCAGACAGTCGATGACCGTGGCCGTGCCGGTGTTGGTGATGCCGCCCGCTGCCGCGACCCCGCCATTGGCGTTGTTGCCGTTGGCGATGGTCAGGGCCCTGAACGTCGCATTGGCGCCGGTGTTGACCGTGAACACGCGATGCGCGGCGGCTCCGTCCACCGTCACCTTCGACGGGCCCGGCCCGTCGATGACGAGGGTGGCGGAAATAGCCGGCAGATCGCCGTACAGCGTGATCGTCTGCGCCGTGCCGAACACGCTGGGATCGAAGCTGATCGTGTGCGTGCCGCCGAGCAGGTTGGCGAGATGGATCGCTCCGCGCAGCGAGCAATCGTTCGGTGCGGCGGCGCAATCGCCGAGATCGAAATCCGTCGTGTTGTCGACGACGAAGTTCGGCGCATTGCCGCGTTCGAAGGCGCCCATGTCGACCGTGCCGCCGACGATGCGCGTCCCGCCGGCCTGGTCGAATCCGAGCGGACTGCCGTCCTGGTCGACAGCCAGGGCATTGCTGCCCGAATTGACGGCGGCACTGCCGGCATTGAGCGGGTAGTAGGCCGGTTCGCCCGTCAACGCGCCGAAGTTCGGATCACCGCTCAGGTTGCCGTTGCCGCCACCACCGGCGCCGCAACTGCCGTCCTCGATCAGGCTGTAGCGCAGCGTCAGGGTATTCGACGTCGCCAGCGAGCAATCGATGCCGGATCCCGTGCCGTTGGCGATGATGCTGTTGTCGATGCGCAGGTTGGTGCCGGTGGCCGTGCGGATGCCGTCGCCGTTGCCACTCGTGCCATTGTTGCTGATGGTGCTGTTGATCAGCGTGAATACGCCTCCCGCGAACACGCCACCGCCACCGCTGGTTGCCGAATTGCCGGTCACCGTGCTGTTGACGAGGGTCGTCGTTGCCGAATTGGCCGTGGCGATGCCACCACCGCGGTCGGCGGAATTGCCGCTCAGCGTCGAACCCAGGAGGACCAAGGTGCCACTGTTGTAGATGCCGCCGCCGTTGCCGGGGCTGACGCTGCCGGAGATCGTGCTCGCGCTGACGACCAACATGCCATTGTTGGACACCGCCGCGCCGCTGGCTGCGGTCAGGGTCAGGCCCGTGAGGCGGGCGACGGCGGCGGCCTGTACAGAGAAGAGGCCGGAGGCATTGTTGCCGCTGATCGTGACGTTGCCGTTCGCCTCGATACTCAGGTCTGCGTTGACGCTCAGGGCGCTCGAGAGCGTGATCGTGCCCGGGTTGAATGCGCTCGCCTCGAAGGTGATCGTGTTGCTGCCGCCGGCAGCGTTGGCATTCACGATCGCGCCGCGCAGCGAGCAGTCCCCCGCTGCGGCCGTGCAGGCGCTCAATCCGCCATCATCGGTGGTCGTGTCGACGACCCAGGTCGCAGCATGAACCGGTCCGGCGACCGCCAGCGTGACCCACAGCAGCGCTCCGATTCGCCGCGCACTCTTCCTCTCAGCTCGCTGATTCACGTCGATTTCCCCTGTTTCGAATGTCCCGCTGCGACCTCGGCCACGCCATACGATTCCCATGCACACTGCACTCCTAATTGTCTACGGCGATACCTCGAATCCGTCGGCGAAGATCCGGTCGACGTATTCATAGGCACCGATGTCGCACGTCACACCGAACGGACGCATCACCCCACGCTGGTCCGTGGCCGGACAATCGGCACTCGTGCCGGCATCGATTGCGGGAGATCCGTCCAGCAAGGCAAGCGTGCTGGTCAGGCCGCCGTTGTCGTCAAGCGTGCCGAGCAATGGATCGGCGCCGACGAGGTTACCGTCGATGCCATCGGTCAGGCCGCAGGCGTTGGCCGAGTCCTCGATCAGGTTGTGGTTCGAGGCCGCATCGGGCGAGGAATTTCCGTCGTTGACGCAATCTCCGCCACCGACGCTATTGGCGATGATCACGTTGACGAGCTTCGGTCTGCCCGGGTTGGCCATGCTTCCGCTGTTGTACAGACCGCCGCCCGAACCGGACGCCGCAGTATTGCCGCTAAGGGTTACGTTGATCAGCACCGGTCTGCTGCGGCTTACATAAATGCCGCCACCGGCGAGCGCCGAATTGGCATTGAAGGTGACATTGGTCAGCACGGCATCGACACCGCCGCCGCCGAGGTACATCCCGGCGCCAATGCCGCTCGTGATGTTGTTGGCGAACGTGACGCCATCGAGCACCGCCGTGGCGGCCAGGAAATTGTAAAAGCCGCCGCCCGTAAACGAGAGGTTCTCGTTGATCGTCACATCCATCAGCGTCGCCGTGCCGAAGTTGGCGACGCCACCACCGCTTTCGGCCGCCACGTTGCGGCGCAGGGCGACGTCGCTCAAGGTCAGTGCACCGTAGTTCTCGACGGCGCCACCGTCCATCGGCGCGTTGCCGTTGCGGATCGTCACGCCATGCACGGTCAGCTGACCACTGTTGTCCACGTAGAACACGCCCCACGCGGCCGGCGTACAGGACGGTGGCGTGATCGGATCGCAGTCGGACGCCTCGATCACGGTGTTGGCCTGGCCATTGCCGATGATCGTCACGTCCGTCGTGATGGCCGGCAGTTGGCCGCCGTCGAGGGTGATCGTTGCGTCGACCAACACCGATACGATGCTCGCGTCGATGTCGGCATTGGCCGCGTCGATCGCTTCGCGCAAGGTGCAATCGGCATTGCCGAGCCCCTGGCCGGGCACGTCGCAGTAACCGTCGTCGGTATCGGCGAGCGAATTGACGCTGAAGTTGGGACCAGCCTGCAGGTCCGCGTCGTAGGCGATCGAAAAGGTCGTCGCGGCCGTGTTGCCGTTGCCCGCCGGGTCGTTCGCGACGCTCGCGGCGACGTCGACCGTGACCGTGCCCGATGCCGCCGGCGTCACATCGACCGTGTAGCTGTTGCCGCCACCGGAGAGGCTGCCGATCGATCCGTTGCCGACGACGATGTCGCCCGGCGTTAGTCCGACCACCGGCTCGCTGAACGTGATGCTTACCGGAATCGGTGATGCCGCAGTCGGGGTGCCCGCCGTGCTCGTGATGACGACCGACGGCGGTGTCGTATCAACGACGACGCTGGCCGGTGACGCCGACACGGCCGAGACGTTGCCGGCGATATCCCTGGCCCAGGGATACAGCGTGTAAGGGCCCTCCGCGGCGACGCCATACGTCGCAGGTGCGGTCGGACTCCAGCCCGGATCGCCTGCGGCCGGCGGCGTCGCCGATTCGGTGACCCGATACCCGGTCACGCCGTTCGCGTCGGTCGCCGTAAACGTCGTGATGACGATCGTGAGCGAGTTCGTCGGCGAATCCGCGGCGAATCCCGTTACCGTCGGGGCGGTGGTGTCGACGATCACGCTGGCTGGCGGATCGTAGACGGCCGACACGTTGCCGACCGCATCCCTGGCCCAGGGGTAAAGCGTGTAGCTACCGTCGCCGGCCACCGTGTAGGTCGACGGTGCGCTGCCACTCCAACCCGGGTCATCGGGCGCCGGCGGTGTCGAGGATTCGGTGATCAGGTAACCGCTCACGCCGAGGTTGTCGGTCGCCGTGAACGAGGTGATTGGAATGCTCAGGCCGTTGACCGGCGAGGGCGCGCTGAAGCTCGTCACGGCAGGCGCCACGGCGTCGACATATTCGTAGGCGCCGATGTCCACCGTGCTGTTCACGATGCGTGCGAAGCCCGGACCACGCTGATCGGTACCGAGGGGTTGGCTGTCCGCGTCCACGGCCAGCGCATTGGACCCGGCGTCGATGGCCGGACTACCCGACAGCACCGCCATGGTCGGGGTCACGCCGCCATTGTCGGCCAGTACCCCGAGCAAGGGGTCGCCGCTCAGGTTGCCATTGGTGCCGTTGCTGGCGCCGCAGGTGCCATCCTCGATCAGGCTCGACTGCAGGTCGAAGGTGCCCGAAGGCGCGAAGCAGTCCACGCCCGCGGTGCTACCGGCAACGATGCTGTTGTGCAAGGCGAAGGCACCGATGCTGTAGAGGTTTCCGCCGAACGTTGCGCCGTTGCCGTCCAGGGTACTGTTGATCACGGTCGTCGACCCGGCTACGGAACTGTAGATCGCACCGCCATAGCCGGCGGCTACACTGGTCGCGGCATTGCCGTTGAACGTGCTGTTGATCACCGTCAACGTGCCGCCGAAGTTGTCGATGGCGCCGCCGTTGCCATTGGCCGTGTTGGCCGTGAACGTGCTCGCGGTCACCGTGGCGCTGCCATTGTTGACATAGAGACCGCCACCGGCGGTATTGGTGGCAACGTTGGCATCGAAGACGACGTTGCTGACCGCGAGCGTGCCGCTGCTGTTGATGCCACCGCCCTTGTTCGCATGGCCGTGGGCGATGGTGAGGTTCTCGAGCGCCACGTCGGCACCGCCGCCGACGGCGAAAACGCGGTAGCTGCCGGCGCCGTCGATGCTCAACAGCGACGGCCCCGTTCCGCGCACGTTGACGCCACTGGCGTTGGTGATCGTCGGCAGGCTGGCCGTGAGGGTGATCGTCCGGGCGGAAGCGAATTCCGTCGCATCGAAGCTGATCGAGATCGGTTGCGACGCTGCATTGGCCAGCGCAATCGCGCCGCGCAGCGAGCAGTCGCCGGGCGCCGTCGAGCAGGTTTCGAGATCGGCGTCGCTGGTCGTGTCGACGATGAAATTCGGCGACGATCCGGACTCGACCGCACCCATGTCGACCGCGCCGCCGATGATCCGTGTGTAGCCGCGCTGATCGATTGGCAATGGTGCGCTGTTTTCGTCGACTGCGAGCGCATCCGCGCCGGCGTCGATCGCCGGGCTGCCGGGATGCAGCGCCATCGTCAGGGTCGGCCCACCATTGTCGGCCAGTGCCCCGAGCATCGGATCGCCGGTCAGATTGTTGTCATTGATGCCATCGACACACGTCAGGTTGTCCTCGATCAGGCTGTTGCGGGCGTTCGTGATCGAGCCGGTATTGACGTTCTCGCACTGCGAGCTGCCGCCGCTCTGTGCGTTGCCCGAAATGATGCTGTTGTTGAGCTCCAGGGTGACGCCGCGGTTGTAGACGCCGCCGCCGCCGCTGGTCGCCGTATTGCCTGCGATGGTGCTGTTGGTGACCGTGACTGAGCCACGGAGATGGAGCCCGCCACCAAAGACCGCCGCGTTACCGGTCAGTGTGCTGTTCGTAATCGTTGCGCTGGTCGACGTTTCGATGTTCAACGCGCCGCCGAGTCCCGCCGAGGCGCCGCTCGTATCGGTGTGGTTTCCGGTCAGCGTGCAGTCGCTCAACGCCAACGTACTGGAGCCGGTGAGATAGATGGCGCCGCCTCGACCGAATGCGGCATTGCCGCTGAACGTGGTATCGCTGAATGATGCGACGCTGCCGCTCTCGATGTAGACGGCGCCACCGAAGGCACCCGACGTTGCATTGTTGGAGAACACGCTGCGGGTCACGGTCAGAGTCGCGGCGGTGACGGACAGTGCGCCTCCTGATGCGATTGCATTGGCATTGGCGAACGTCATGCCACGGATCGTCAAGTCGGCGCCCGTGCCGGCGGCCATCAAGCCGAAGCCGGCCGCGCCTTCTACCGTCACCAATGAAGCGCCCGGTCCCTCGATGCTCAGCGTTCCGGTGATGGTCGGCAGCGTGCTGGTCAGGGTGATCGTGCCGGGATTGAACACGGCGGCGTCGAACGTGATGACGTTCGATCCCCCCGCTCCGTTGGCATTGACGAGTGCGCCACGCAACGAACAGTCGGCAGGGGCACTTGTGCACGCTGTCAGTCCGGCATCGTCACTGACGCTGTCGACGACAAAGGTCGCGGCCCTTGCCTCGGTGACGGTGCCGGCCAGCACCAGCATCGAAGTCAGCAGAAGACCCCGACAAATTCCAGAACGCGTGATGGTCATGTTGCTTCCCCTCTGCATTGGCGGTTGGTTGCATGCAACCCGGGTCTGGCCGAACGACCGGCGGCGGCCCGCGTAGGAACCCCGGAAATCGACGGGCTGGTCCGGTTCGGCCTGCATCGGATCCGCTGTTCTGGAGGGGTTCGCGTAAGATGCGGGAGAATTCCCTCATCGCTCCCTGCCCCCTGCCCGACGATGCCGAACCCAGTTTCCGGAGAGGTCACCGAGCTGCTTCACCAGTGGCGCGCCGGCGAGCCCGGTGCCTTCGATTCCTTGCTGCCTCTGGTGTACGGCGAAATGCGCAGGATCGCGCGAAGTGCGCGTCGCAACGAGCGCCCGGGCCACACGCTGCAGACGACCGCGCTCGTGCACGAGGCCTTCCTGCGCCTTGTCGGCCAGGAGCGCGCGCGCATCGAGGATCGCAATCATTTCCTTTCGCTGGCTGCGTGCGCGATGCGACGCGTCCTGGTCGACCACGAGCGACGCCGGCGCGCCGGCAAGCGCGGCGGCGAACTCGAACCGGTGCCCCTGGCCGACGTAGCGGTCGCGATTGCGTTCGACGTTTCGCCCGACCTGCTCGATCTCAACGACGCCCTCGATCGACTGGCCCTGATCAGCGAGCGCCAGGCGCACCTGGTCGAGCTGCGCTATTTCGGCGGACTCAGCATCGAGGAAGCCTGCGCGGTGCTCGACGTGTCGCATGCGACGCTCGAGCGTGACTGGTCCGCCGCGCGCCTGTGGCTGCGACGGCAGTTGTCCGGCGCGGGCGCGACGGGGTGAGTCCGCGCCGAACAGCGCGTCCCGCACCGGTGAGGGATCCAGACGCGGTTTTCCGCGTACGGTCAGGGAGTCGACGAAGCGCGGCATTGATCAGGCGAGGCGGGTGCCGCGATCTTCGTTCGCCGCGTTGCGCTGGCGGACCGGACTTCCGCGTGACGTGCGGGCGGGGTCGTCGGACCGCTGTGCGCCGAGCCATCGAACCGTACCCATTGCGGTCGAACAACGGACCAGACATTGCCGAGCGAGCCTGACACCACCGACCTGCAGTTCCAGCGCCGCGCGCATCACCTGCTGGTCGAAGCGCTCGAGGTCGCGGTCGAAACCCGCCGTGACTGGGTCGTGTCGCGGGCCGGCGACGACCACGCACTGGCCGCGGAAGTGCTGGCCCTGCTCGTAGCGGAGGATGACCTTGGTGACTTCCTCGACCGTCCCGCCGTGATCGATCTGCGCCTGCTTCCCGATGCGGCGGATACCGGTCAGGAGCGTGAATCGGAACTGCCGCTGCCGGCCAGCATCGGTCCGTACGCGATCATCGAGCGACTCGGTTCGGGCGGCATGGGCGAGGTGTATCGGGCGCGCCAGGAGCAGCCGGTCCGGCGCGAAGTGGCACTCAAGCGCATCCGCGCCAATCTTCCGCCCGACGCGCGCGAGCGTTTCGGAATCGAACAGGGCGCGCTGGCCCGGCTCGGCCACTCGAACGTATCGCGCTTCTTCGATGCCGGCACGACCGAGGACGGCCAACCGTACTTCGTCATGGAACTCGTGGCCGGTTCGCCGATCACGTCCTACTGCGACGACCATCGCCTGTCCGTCATCGAGCGACTGCAACTGTTCCTGCGGGTCTGTGCCGGCGTCGAGCATGCGCACCGGCAGCAGATCCTGCATCGGGATCTGAAGCCGTCGAACGTGCTGGTCGTCGAGGAAAGCGGCAAGGCGATTCCGAAAGTCATCGATTTCGGCATCGCCAAGTCGCTGGACCGTGCGGAAGCCCGGCTCGCCCTCGAAACCGGCACGCAGATTCTCGGCACGCCGGTGTACATGAGCCCCGAGGCCCTCGACCCGCAGCGCATCGACGGTGGCATCGACACGCGCACCGACGTCTACTCGCTCGGCGTTCTCCTGTACGAACTGCTGTCCGGTCGCGTGCCGTTCGAACGCGGTGATTCGGGCCTGATCGCCCTGATCGCGCGGATCGGTTCCGGAAACACGCAGACTCCGTCGCAGCGATTCTCGACCCTGTCCAGGGACGAGGCGACCGAAACGGCCGAGCGGCGCGGTACGGAGATCGCCGATGTGGTCCGGCAACTGCGCGGCGATCTCGACTGGATCGTCGGCAAGGCCATGGCCATCGAACGTGACGATCGCTACGGCTCGGTCGGTGAGTTCGCCGCCGACATCCGCCGCTACCTCTCGAACATGCCGGTGGAAGCACGGGCGTCGGGCGCCGGCTACCGGTTCCGCCTGTTTGCGCGTCGACATCGTGTCGGCATGATCACTTCGGGCGTCGCCCTGCTCGGTCTCGTGCTCGGCGTCGCCGGTCTCGGCTACGGGTTGCTGAAGGCGCGAAGCGAAACGGCAGCCGCGCAGCAGGCCCTCGGAGAGTCACGCGCGATCTCGGACTTCCTCATCGGCCTGTTCGACGGATCGCGGCCCGGATCGAAGCCGGCCGACCAGGTGTCCGCCGCGGACCTACTCGATCGTGGTGCCGATGAACTCGGTACGGCTCTCGGCGATCACCCGGCAGCACGTGGCCGCTTCCTTCGCGCGATCGGCGACGTCTACGTCCAGATCGGCCACTACGACCAGGCCGAACGCATCTTCGCGCAGGCCCAGACCGTGCTCGACGCGACCTCTCCGGCCGACGATCCACAACATCGCGCCCTGCTGCGCAGCCGCGGCGTCCTCGCCTACCATCGCAGCCAGTGGAAAGACGCCGAAGCGCTGTTGCGCGAAGGGACCCAGGGCCTCGATCCGAACACGGATCCGGAGACCTGGGCGCTCGCCGTGCACGATCTCGGCGTGACGCTCTACCAGCAGGGCCGGCTCGACGAGGCTATGGTCGAGCTGCAACGCGCCTACGAAGTCCGCAAGCGCACCCTGCCTCCCGATCACCCGCATCTCGTTCGCAGCCGTAATGCGATAGCCTCCATCTACCTGGCCAGGGGCGACGCCGCCATGGCCGCCGAGATGTTCGAACAATCGCTCGCGCAGCGCCGCGCCACGCTCGGTCCGAATCACGCGTTCGTCGCCATGAGCCTGAAGAATCTCGCGCTCGCCCACGAGAAGCTGGGGCGTTGGGCCGACGCCGAATCCGAATTGCAGCAGGCCGTCGACATCCAGCAAGCCGCACTCGGCCCCGACAACGGCGAGTTGGCGGGCACATTGGCGACCCTCGGCAAGGTGCTGCAGGACCACGGAGCGTTCGCACGCGCCGAAGCACCCATGCGCCGTGCGCTCGAGATCCGCCGCGCCGCACTCGGCGAAGACAGTCCAGTCACCTCAGGGCAGATGATGTCGCTCGGGCGCGTCCTGATTCATCTCGGACGACTCGACGAGGCCGAGCGGCTGATGCGCGAGAATCTCGCCATTCGACGACGCTTGAAGGCCAAGGAGTCGAGCCTCGAATTTCCGATCATGTATCTGGGCCTGATCGCACTGGAGCGCGGCCACCTCGACGAGTCGGAGAAGACGCTCGGTCACAGCCTGGAGCTGTGGGAGCGCACGCTCGGTCCGGACGACCGCAGCGTCAGTTGGCCCTTGCTCGGCCTCGCCCGCATCCACCTGGCTCGGGGTGAAATGGACGAAGCCGAAAAGCTGTCGAAGCGCGCGCTGGACATCCGCATGAAAGCCTATGCCGAGGGAAACGTGCTGATCGACGAGGCGCGACGGATTCACGATCAGGCGTCGAAGGGCCGTCCCGGACATTCTTGATCTGGCATTCGACAACCATCATCTGTGTGTGCTCGATCCAGCAAGGACGCTGCCGGTTGCGGTCGGTCGCGTCACGCTCTGTCCCGGCATCGGTCCCGCCACGTCCAGGCGATGCGCGCAGGAAACGACGCTGGCATGGTCGGACATCATGCGCTCGACCATCTGCTTGATCGAAAGCGCCTCGCCCGAGCCGCGCGCTATGCCGGCGGCCTCGAACCAGTTGAAGCAGCTCGATGAATTGTTGCCGCTCTGTTGCTGCTGCAGGTCCACAGCGAACTTCCACAGATCCGCCAGGCCTTACCTGCCGGTCTCGTCATCGTAGGAACTGGCCGACTGAGTGCAGCCATGCATCGCGACGACCAGGGACGCATTCCCCGGCATGCCCGCCGCCACGTACCTGAACATCCTGAGGTTGCCCGGATTGCTGCCGAAGCCGGTCACCTCGGTCAACGCCATGGCCTGCACGCTGCAGATAAGGAATACCAGGGCGCTCATCGACAGCGCGATCGCGCGCGATGCCGATGACCTGGAGTGGATATTGCACGCGCGTGTCGCTGCCCTCATCGGAGCACCCTCCACCGTGAATCGATCCGCTCAAACTGCGGATTCGTCGGCACCAGTATTCACGCTTGTGGGGAATTGCCTATTGAACGAAAGGGAATATTGCGACGCAGCAATACTGCGCTCATTGGAAGTGGCCAAGGACACAACGGCAATTCGGGCGCTGAAAATTCAAACTGCGAAAAATGCATGGCAGTCTTCAGTGACGTTCAGTCATTGACAAGCGCTTGCTGTTCTGAATCCCCATTGGGGCAGGATCCTGCTCCCACTCCGTCCGCAGTGCGCACTCGGCGCCTCGCTCCCGCGACAGGTTCGCAGCTCGGCCACATGTGGCCAAAGATGTATCATACTGTCCGTTCAGTCGGGGGGAGTCTTGAAACTCTTCTCAAGCGCGCTGCATCAGTGCGCGTTGATATTGAATTTCATGCATTTCTGGAGAAGACGATGAGAACTTGTTTGCGGGTCGCGACAGCGTGCGCGACGTTGTTGGGCGTATCGAACTCCTACGGCGCCGCTGGCGACCTCGACGTTACGTTCAGCGGGGATGGCGTCGTCACTACGAACTATCTGGCGAACTCCCCGGACAGGGGGCAGGCAATCACGCTTGATTCGGCAGGCAACGTCGTAGTGGCTGGATACACCGGCAGCGCGACGAACGGACGCTTCGTCGTCACGCGCTATACCAGTGCCGGCGTTCCCGATGCGACATTCGATGGCGATGGGCTGGCTGAAGCCAACTTCACCGACAATACGGGAAACGGCAATGTGGCCAACGGTGTGGCCATCGATTCGTTGGGCCGCATTATCGCTGCCGGCAATGTCAATGGCCGATTTGCCAATAGCGAAGTGGGCCTGGCCCGCTTTTTGCCGAACGGCTCGCTCGACCCAAGCTTCGATGGCGATGGCAAGTTCGAGTTCAATGTAGGTGCCATCGATACCGCCTATGATCTGGCCGTCGACGCCAGCGATCGACTGGTGACCGTCGGCAATGCCGATGGCAACTTCCTGATTGCACGCACGACGGCTGCCGGTGCGCTCGACGCAAGTTTCGGCGGCACAGGCACCGTCTCCGGCCCGGCCGGCGTGGGTCGAGGCATCGCCATCGACAGCAGCAATCGAATCGTCGTCGCTGGCTATACCAACGCCACCAATTCGGCGAATTTGGTCCTCGCCCGCTATCTCTCCGACGGCAGCGTCGACCCCGCATTCAATGGCGGCAGCGCAGTAGTCTTCGACCTTGGCGGCAAGGAGCAGGCCTATGCTGTTACCACAGACTCGAGCGATCGCATCATCGTGGCCGGCTCGACCGGTGTAGGCGCCACTGCGCAGTTCCTGGTCCTTCGTTTCAACGTCAATGGCACACTCGACACCACGTTCAATACCACGGGCTACATTCAGGTCACGGTCTCGTCCGGCGCGGATGTCGCCAATGATGTCACTCTCGATGCGGCGGGCAATGTCATTGCTGTCGGTACAGCGGGAGGCAATACCGGCGTTGTGCGCCTCACATCCGGCGGCACACTGGATCCGTTCTTCGCCACGGGCGGCATCCTCAATCTCGATCTTGCAGCAACGGCCGCGGTTGCCGGACAACAGGATGCCGGCTATGGCGTGGCACTCGATAGCAGCAACCGCATTCTTGTCGCAGGCCAGGTCTTCATCAACACGACGAACAACTTCGATCTTTCCGCCGCGCGGATCGACAACAGCTCATCGGGAATCGTCCAATTCAGTGCGCCGACCTATTCTGTCGGCGAGTCCGGGCCAAGCGCCACCATAACCGCCACGCGGAGCGGCGGAGCTCAGGGCGCCATCAGTGTCGATTACGCCAGTTCCGACATCACCGCGACGGCTGGCACCGACTACACCACCAGCAGCGGAACCTTGAGCTGGGCTGACGGCGATGCGACCGACAAGTCCTTCTCGGTTGCGATCGTCGACGACTCGCTTGATGAAGTTGACGAGGATGTGGGGCTCGCGCTCAGCAACCCGACCGGCGGAGCGGCCCTGGGGACGCAAAGCACCGCGATCCTCACCATTGTCGACAACGACCCGACGCCGACGCTTTCGATCGATGACGTCAGCTTGGCTGAAGGCGATGCTGGAACCCAAACCTTCACGTTTACGGTCAGTCTGTCTGCGCCCAGTGGGCTCGCTGTGTCCGTGGATTTTGCGACCAGTGACGGCTCGGCGACCAGTGGATCCGACTTCACTTCGACGTCGGGCACTTTGACGTTTGCTCCGGGCGAAGTCTCGAAGACGATCGACGTGACCGTTCAGGGAGACACCGTCGTTGAGCCTGATGAAGGATTCAGCGTTGATCTCAGCAATGCCGTCAATGCGACCATTCTCGATGGGACTGGCGCTGGCTTGATCATCAACGACGATGCCGCGGGCAGCATCCAGTTCAGTGCACCGACCTATACGATTGCCGAGGACGGCGTCAGCGCCACGATTACCGCCACGAGAACAGCCGGCAATGACGGCGCGGTCAGCGTCGACTATGCCACTTCCGATGGCAGCGCAATTGCCGGCAGCGATTACACCGCCACATCCGGAACATTGAACTGGTCCGATGGCGATGCGGCCGACAAGACCTTTCAGGTCCAGATCATTGATGACTCCATCGATGAGGCGGACGAAACCGTCAACCTGGCCTTGAGCAACGTCACCGGTGGCGCCACTCTCGGCGCGCAAGCGGCATCGACACTGACCATTGTAGACAACGATACTGCGGGAGTGGCGCAATTCACCGCTTCGGCCTACAACGTTCAGGAAGACAGCGGCAACGTGATCATCACGGTGACAAGGTCCGGAGGTTCGGATGGCGCTGTCAGCGTCGACTTCGCCACGATGGACGGTTCGGCGCTAGCCGGCCAGGACTACACGGCCAACGCCGGCACCTTGAGTTGGGCCGATGGCGACACCACCGACAGGACAATCACGATCGCCATCATCGACGATGTCCTCCCAGAGCCAGCGGAATCGTTCAGTATCGCGCTCAGCAATCCGAGCGGCGGCATGATCCTGGGCGCGCAGTCGAATGTGACGGTTACCATCGATGCCAACGACCCTGCAGCAGTGCCAACGGCCGAACTTCCGACCTTGTCGCATTGGGCACTGTTGTTGATGGGACTGCTGATCACCTGGGCCAGCGCACGAATGCTCAGCCGTCAGCGCCAATAGCCCATCCGGTCCACCACGGGAGCAGGGGCGCCAAGCGGGCCCCTGTCTCGACGATCGCGACCTATTCGCCTTGAATTGCCCAGGCCCGGCGCCAGGGCCGCCGCTGCAGGCGCATGTCGTTTGAGCCATGCGCGCAGATTGCTGCAGTGCCGGCAACCGCAGAGTGGCTTTACGGCGCCGGTTGCTGCGTCGGCCGAACTTCGCCACGAATCCGATCCATCACCCCTTGCACCCGCAAGCTCGTCTCCAGCGGCACCACGGCCGATGACAAGCGCCCGGCGGCGATGTCTTCGGAGACGGACTGGATCTCGAATTCGAAGCCGCCGCCCTTGCGGCCGTCGTAGTAGTGGTCGATGCGTTCGTCGAGGCGGAACAGCGAACATTCGCGGGCGCGCCAGAAATCGGGGATCCGGATGTAGCCGTCGGTGCCGACGATCGTGGCGACGTTGGGTAGCTTGCTGCGGAACGAGGTGCTCAGGCTTGCGCTGGCGTTGCCGTAGTCCCAGAGCATGCTGACCTGGTCCTCCACGCCGTTCTCGGCGAAGTGCGCGGCCGTGTGCATCGCTGCCGGGTCCACGGAAAAGAACTGCAGGGCCAGCGTGATCGGGTAGATGCCCATGTCGAGCAGGACGCCGCCACCCAGCGCTGGATCGTATTCGCGGCCGACCGGCTTGTAAGGCATCGGGTAGCCGAAGTTGGCGCTGAGCTGGGTGAGCGCGCCGATGCGGCCCTCGGCGACCCAGGCCTGGGCCTTGCGGATGGCGGGCAGGAACAGGGTCCACATCGCCTCGGCCAGGTAGCGTTGCTGCAGCGCGGCTTCATCGATCAGTTGCTGGCATTGCGCGGCAGAGACGGTGATCGGCTTCTCGCAGAACACGGCCTTGCCGGCGCGCAGCGCGGCGGTGGCCTGTTCGAGATGCAGGGCATGCGGGGTGGCGATGTAGACGGCATCGACGTCGGCAGCTTCGTACAGCGGTTGATAGCCCGCAAAGGCTGACGGAATCGACCAGCGCGCCGCGAACTCACGCGCCCGGGAGCGCTCGCGTGCAGCGACCGCGACAATCTCGGCATTGTCGGTGTGCGCCATGTCCGCCGCGAACTGGCGGGCGATGCGGCCCGCACCGATCACGCCCCAGCGAATCCTGCGTGTGCTCATGCAGCGATTCTCCGCTACTGCCGCCGCGCGACAGGCCCTGCCGGATTATCGACCGAATGGGCGTGCATTGCTGCATCAGCGCGAGACTTGCCCGAAGCGCGAGTCGACGGCGCGTTCTTGACGGGCGTCCAGAGGATGCCGGCATCGCAACGGGCTGGCGTGCCGCGCCTCGAGGTGGCCGGATCGCCGCTACGCCGACGTGCGACGCGAGCCGCCAGCGCTGATCCGGGGCACGGTCCATGCCGCGCCCCGGGCTGGCTCGCTCAGCGTGCCGCGTTGCTGTTCATCGTCGCGTTGCGGCTCGAATCGAGGTACTGGGCCGGATCGCGCATGCCACTGGTATGGCACTGGCCGGTGACATGGCCACGATTGACGCCGCCCGAGAGCTGGCCATTGACCTGCTCGGTGGTGCCGTCCTCGGGGTCGCTGAGGACGAGGTCGCTGGCGAAGTTGCAGTAGTCGTTGACCCACCAGTGGGTGAGCTTGAACGAGGTCGTGTAGTAGTTGACCTTGGCCCGCGCCCAGCTCGGAATGCCGGCCAGCCAGGCCGAGGCGCCGCTGTAGGTCATGTCGCTGTTGGAACCGCAGGCAACGCCGAACCAGCTTCCGATCGTTGCGAGGATGCCGGACAGGTTGGTGCCCTTGTACGGCGTGCCGACCGATTGCATGAGGCGGTTGCCGGTGGCGTTGTCGAGGCCGCTCCAGTAGTAGGTGTACAGGTGCAGCGAGGCCGCGCCGCCCTGGCTGTGCGATACCGTGCCGAACGAGTTCCAGGTCGCTCCGAAGTTGCGGATCAGTTGCGCGAACTGGTCATGGCTGCGGTTCTGGTTGGCGTCGAGGAAGGTCGATGCGCTCGAGAACTGCGAGGCGGGCCAGACTCCGCCGGAACAGTAGCCGTGGACGAGCAGCAGGCGCTGGCCGACACCGTTCGTGCCGTTGAGGTTGGCCGGGCGTGGGCCCATGGTCATGCGTTCATCGACAACGATGTCGCTGGGCTTTGCGGTGGTGCGCAGGGCCGGTAGGTCGAGCGCCATGCGCGAGGCCGAGGCAACCGTGATGAAGTGGTCGGGATCTTCGATACGCAGATTGCGCAGCTCGTAGGGCGCTTTTGCCGCCGCCAGCGCGATCCAGCGCTCGTCGAAGCCCAGCGCCAGCGTGCCGTTGGCCGGGCTGACCATGCCGCCGAGCCAGGCGACCGGTATCGACTTGCCGCGCGCGTCCGTTCCCCAGACTTCGCCGATGGCCCGGTAGTGTTGCGCGGGTGCGCGCGAGGTGACCGGCACGCGGATACTCAAGCGTTCGCCGTCGCTGGCGACGGCTGCCGCGCGCGTTGCGCCGAGCTCGAGGCTGGCATCGACCACCGGTAGCAGGTGCTCGGCCGTGCGCACGAATGCCCGACCTCGCGCAGTGGTGCCGCGTGCCTCGACCTGGGCCACGTAGTCACCGGCACCCTGCGTCGGGAAGTCGCCGGCGAACAGGCCGTCGCCGGCGGTGCCGTCATCGTGTCGGCCATCGTCGTACATCGCATAGGTGGCGCTGACGTGATCCGGGTTCGTGACCCTGATCGTGGCCTGGGTGATCCGACCGGCCGTGTTGCCGACGCTGACGCGCTCGTTGTTCGAGGTCGTCAGCAACGCGGTCAGGCCGAGGCGCTGGCCGGCCAGCTGCCGGGTATGGGTCTGGTAAGAGGCCAATTCGGTGGCCTGGTCGCCCTCGACGAGGACGAAGCCATCGCGGGTTCCGGCCGCGCCATTCAGCCGGAGCGTCCAGCTGTTGCCGTCCATCCTGTCGAAGTCGTAGCGCATGGCCGGCACGCGCGCCTGCTCGATGCCGAAGTCGGTGTCGATCACGCGTGATGCACGCGAGGCTGCGGACACACTGCGTCCCGACGCATCCAGCAGGTCGACCTGCCAGTTGGCATCGGCCGGCTCGAAGACGGCAAAGCGCAAGCGGCCGTTCTCGACCGGCAGGGTCGCTTGCCAGCTGCGTACGCCGGAAGCGT
>JAHCAR010000011.1 GCA_019634795.1 Dokdonella sp. | reverse complement strand
TTAGCGGCAGATTAGGGTGTCGTCTTACACCACGCAGGACAGACGGCCATCCGCCGGCTCCAGAGCCTCCGGCAATTCACGCATTAACGCTCGGCGGCTCAGGGCGAAGTGAACGCCATACTCCCGCGCGAGCCCGCGGCACTGGTTGATGGTGGCCGTTCGTTGCTGGATCAGGCGCTCGCGGATGCGTCCGAGCAATTTCAGATCCTGCTGCTCGAGGGTTTTTACCGGAACGAAGTGGATGTTCGGGCGCTGCGCGGCTTCGGCAATGGCCAGGGCATCGTGGCCATCGCTCTTGTGCACCCGACAGAACGCTTTGACATGTTGCGCTGGAATCAAATGAACCCGATGTCCCAGCGCCTGCAAGCGCCGGCCCCAGTAGTTGGAACTGGCGCAGGCTTCCATGGCGAAGGACGTCGCCTGCACCTTGTGGATGAACTCGTTGAACTTGGCCAGCGAGAGTCGGCGATTGGATTTCACCTTGCCTTCGGCATCCAACACGCAGACCTGATAGCAATGCTTTGCAAGATCAATGGCAACGAGACTAGGATTCATGACGGACGCCTCCTCTGCTGTGACCGGTTGGTAGTACTTCCAGTCTGGCGCAACGTGACGCCGTAGGTGAAGGAGGCGTCCATCTCAACACCCACCCTCCCAGCCGCAAAGCAACCGGTGCCTAATGCGCGCCCACGATCCGGGACACCCGGCATTCTTATAAGCGCAAGATAGCTTGACTCCCAGCCGATCAGAACTCCGGCAGGTTTTCGAGGTTGTCTCTGGCCTGCCCGTTGTCTACGGTCTTGAGGTACTCGACCCCATTGACCATGATGATATAGACCGGCTGCCCCTTCTGCCAGCTGCCGCCGCTCGAAACGATGGTGACGAAGCTATACCCGTCCTTGATCGCTTTGACGATGGTCGCCCGCTCATATTCCGTAGCAGCACCAATAGTGTCCCCGTTGTCTGGATGCGCCCGCACTCGGTCGAGATGCGTGTGTGCCGCATTGTACCGGACAGCTGAAATGCCGTAATCTGCCCACTTAGCCATATTGCACTCTACGTTGATTTGGAAAAGAACGGGACCACCATGAGCCACCCCCGATTTCCCGGACACTGGCGGAGCGCAGTCTCGAATTCGCGCCCTCTCGGGTCAACGAATATCTCTCTTCAAATGCTAGAAGAATCTTGCGTGCACAAGATCCAGCTAAAACTGGCAGCTATTGAGCTTGAACAACTCTCTCAAACCTTGCGCTGTACCAAGCGGGATCATCACACCACTCCGACCCATCGGACGAAGTCTTCAGTGAAATCGTTCGCGCTCCCTCTGGAATTCCAACGACCAGGTCTTGGTTGGCAAGAAGGAGTGGATAGGTGGCAACCTCAACACCATCCAAGTCGATTCGCGCAGTAGCTTCACCCTTCTCACATTCAGCCCCGCTGTACTTTCGCAAAGATGCCAAGAAGTATCTGGCGCCAAAGGGGACATGGAACGATGCTACGGCTGTGGAGTTATTCGCTGGCGGAGTTACGACAACGCCTCCCTTGTTGAAACAGACATCGCCACCCCGATTCTTGCATCCTCCAAGCACGAGGGACGATTCTGTCAATAAAATGGGATATGAGGGAAGCGCAATTGGGCGGTAGGCCGGAATGCGCACTTCGGCTGGGAGCCTGTCCTTTTCGAATGTACCGGTGAAGCTGCCGAAAATTGCTTCTGTAGGCGATTGTCGACGGACCCTGAAGTTGCTAATGCCCGTGGGCAAATCCATTCCAGGCTTGAAATTGAGCAGTCCTGGAATAGTAGTTGAAAGATTTTTCAGTGGAACAGGGCCAGTTCGAGATGGTTGATGCCAAGTCAGGACGATTTCGAACTCCAGACCATCAGCCGGGCCGATGACCCTTGCTTCAAAGAGGGGCTCATGCGCCGGATCTCCTTGCATGCACTTAGACCATGCTTCAAATCCGGCTGCATCAAGGGAGTTCCTTAGTGCCGCAACCGAATCTTCTTTGGAGTACTCCCAATCATTGAGAGCGGCAAGCTTCTGAGCCTCCTCTTTCGCCTGACCAAAATTCAACGATATCTGTCCGTACGCACCGCCAGCTTCGGTCTTCGCGTCTTTCAGGGATTCCTCGGTAACAGAATTGAACCAGTGAGCCCTTAGTCGTGATTGCATCGAAAGAGAGCTGTACGTTCTTGCTAGAAGAACTGAGTCGCATTTGTTTTGAGCGAAAGCGACAGGTGCGAGGTAGCAAGACGCCAAACTTGCAAGTATGAAAACGAGCCGTCGCATAGGTAACCTCCGATTTCCAACTGATGTTTCCGCGGCGAACCGCCGAGGGACCAGGGGGAATAGGCGCGAGTTTCGAAGCGCTCTTGAATCGGGTCACTCTCGCGACCAACTTGGTAGTTCGTCCGATCAGGACATTTGGCCGAAACGAACTGTGACCGCCTATTCACTGCACAGGCTAGTCTTGCTTACCATATTGTGATAGCTGTCACTTGTTACAGCTTGTTTTTGTTTTTCGTACGTGCTAGACCCGCAGTCCGGGGCACCCACTTTCCTTCGAACGCGATCCGGGACATATATGGACGCCTCCTCCAGGTCAAGCCATCGCGATGAAGAGGAGCGGTGCTCGGACATATATTCGGCGTCGTAGTTGAGGTTGGATTCGCCTCGCGCCGTGATGAGCTTCGATCCTGAGTGGCCCAAACACCCACGCGTGCTCATGGCACTTGTCCCGACAGGGCTCTTCTCAGGAACGGTGACCGTTTCATTCATCAGGTTGGCCGGACTCGGTTGACGCGGTTTAAGGGGTTCGATGTGTGCAGTTCGCTTAGCGCGCAGGCTGTGGACGGAAGGCTTTGCGCGGATCGTAGGTCGTGCCACCCGCAAGAACGGCCCAGACGATGCGCACCATCTTGTTGGCCAGCGCGACGGTCGCCTTGTTCTTGCCGCGACGGTCGACCAGAGCAAGCAGCCACCGGCTTTGCGCAAGCGCACGACCCGGGACACCCATAATTTGGTCCGAGATCGCCTGACTGCCGAATCCGGCGAAGGCTATGCTCGTAAGCCATGCGAATTGACCTAAATCGGCGTTTTTTGGCGCTCCGGCGAGCGCCATTCGACAAGCGGGCGACCAATTTTCCGACACCGCCCGCGCTCCATCCTCGGAGAACCCGATTCGTCGTGTAGCCCTGGTGTCGTGAGTCAGGCTGGCTGCGGTCGCAAGAGCCGCTGAGCCGTCCCAATACCCTTGAGCCAGCCCTGCCCCATCGCCACGGCTTTCTCGAGCAAGGCCTGGGCCGAGCCGATGGCTCGCCAGTAGTTGGTTTCGGTGCCGAGCATCTGCTGATGCCATTGGCGTTCGCTCAGGCCGAGCTTGCGCAGTACGGGCGGTTCGTTCGCCTCGATGCGACCGCGCTTGTCGGCCCGGGTGAGCCGGGCGGTCCAGTCGATCAGGTCGAGGTAGTCTTCGGTAGTGATGGAAGCCAAGCCGGACGCCACGGCGGTTCGGATCGAGGCCAGCGGCTGTTGCGCGCGATCGGGATTCTCGCGAAGGGTCGCGATTCGATGATGGGCGCTGGTGTGGATCGATGACTCGAGGTTCTCGGCAATACCGGCCCGGATCGGATTCAGGTCGACATAGCACATGCAGGTGAGCACGGCGGCATCATCGAGCAGGGCCTGGCACTTGTAGCGGCCTTCCCAGAAGCGGCCCGTGCAGGCGTCTTCGCGATTGGCCCGGCGTGCGATCGGTTCGTTGAGGCTGCGCATGAACCAGGCCAGGCTGCCCAGGCGTTGTCGACAAACGGCGAGGCGATCGGCATGGCCCAAGAGCGTCTCTTCCTTCAGCCGGCAACCCGCCTCATCGACTTCGCCCTCCTGCATGGCCGGAAACAGGCGAACCCAACGGCTCGCGACCTCTTCCGGGCTCCAGGCCGCGGCGGTCAGCGGATCAATCCTCAGCACGACATGCACATGGTTGCTCATCACGGCATAGGCCTGGATGCCAACGGCAAAGATCCCGGCCAGTTCGAGCAGGCGCTGCTCGACCCATTCCCGCCGATGTTCATAGGACTTTCCATCGTACGGATCAATCCCGCACAGCCACGCCCGCCGCACGCATCGGGAGATGCAGTGATAGAAGCCGGGCGTGTGCGGATCGACGAGCTGGCTGCGGGCCGTGGTCATGCCCGCAGCGTGGCGTCAGGGCAGCGCCTTGTCTGTAGGAAATCTCCTACTTGGCGCGTAGGGAATTACCGGAATCATGGATGTCCTGCGTTCTCTCGCTGCGTTCTCTCGGCGACTACTGGCGCGGCGTTAGTCGACATGACGATTACACAGCACGGCGACTTGTCTACCAGCCTGAGTGTCGACGACAGCGTTGCCACCGCCGGTCAAGCCGTAGGTTTCCATATGACGGTCAATTACTCTGGAGACCTGCCGATCACGGCTGCGCACCTGCTCGGCTATCTACCTTGGCAGAGCGGCGTCAGCGCGCTGACGTGCTCGACGATCAATGCGAGCAATTGCGTCGTCGATAGTCGTTTTGGCGGCCTCGATGTCACTTTCGACGTTCAACCCGGAGGCTCTGTAACAGTTGATGGCGTCGTGCACGCTCTGGCCGGTGAGGAGACCAACTACTTCGGCGTCGGCACCTATGGTCCGAATAGCCTCAGCGAGCCCAACACGATCAATAACTTTGCACGCACGACCTTGATCGAGAGCCTGTTCCGCAATGGCTTCGATTGAACTGCCTGATTCGTGCGGTGGTACCCGATCCGCGGCACGATCCGGGACACCCATCAATTGATATGGAAGGCAATTACAGGGACACCCACAAACTGCCAAGGATTGCGAACTGGCATGCGAATGACCAGAATCAATCATGTGTTGATGCCGTCACCCGATGGCGCGCTTGCCAAGCGCGAATCTTGTGAACATTCCGCTTCCTGAGCATTCATGGCGCGAGTGTACTTTGATATTGTTTTGGCGACTGGAGATTGCCTTATGCGCCGCGTATTGCGTTTCCTTCTTGGCGCCGCGCTCATGATTTTGGGATTCCTATTTGTTTGGGCGGGTGGCTCGCTGGTTGAGGCAATTCGTGATTCATCACTCGGCGGCCCGGAACCGGCTGCGCAATCCTGGCGCTGGCACCGGGCACTTACTCCGGCTTTTGAGAAGTGGGCCAGAGCGCGCCGCTCCAATGACGCAGCGAAGCATCTGTCGCTGAACAACATCTCCGGGACCGAGTGGCCACTGTTTGGCGCCGTCTACTACTTGCGGGCCACTGAAAACCTGGATCAGGCTTGGCAACGATCGCCTCGCGGCGAACAGCCTTCGAAATATGCGCGCAGAGCAATTGATGCTGCTGCGGATTTGCTCGCTGATCCGGCTCAGGCGGATTGGGTTGTACGCCATTGGGGTAAATCGGATTACATAAAAAAGGAGAACGTGTTCTATCGCATGCTGTTGATCGATGGGCTGGCGAGCCAATGGAGCCTGCTCGGATCGACACCTCATGCGGATCTGCTCCGCGAGCAAGTCACCGGGCTAGCCACCGAACTCGCTGAGTCGGCAAATGGCCTGCTTGCCGATTATCCGCAACAGACCTTCCCGGCCGATGTAGCTGCGGCCTGGCATGCGATCCGCCGGGCCGATAAGTTTCTGGGTACTGACCACGACGAAATGGCCAAGACCGCGATTCGCGGCTTCGTCGGCACTATGGCACCGGATGGCGAGTTGCCACCCTACGCGTGGTTTGGCGATCCCATTGTTGCAACGCCGGTGCGCGGTTCCGCCAATGCTTGGCTGTTGCATCACGCACCCTTTCTTTGGCCCGATGCTGCGAGACTTTGGTTTTCGGCGCACAACCGTCGTTTCTGGCAACCCTCGGGCTGGCTTGCGGGATATCGGGAATACGATCAGCTTGATCAACCTTGGTTCGAGATGGATGTTGACTCGGGGCCTGTTGTTGGAGGACTGGGCACATCCGCCAGTGCCTTTGGCATCGGTGCCACCCGGAGCATGGGCGACACCCGCAAAGCGCGCAAATTGTCCCTTCAGGCCATCGCGGCCAGTTGGCCACTACCAAACGGTCGTTTGCTCGTTCCGATGTTGCTGTCCGATAGCCTCAACGCACCGCTACTGGGTGAGGCAGCGATGCTCTACAACCTGTCGCAACCAGTAGCCACAGGATTGGTTTTGACTGAAGAGCCTGAATCGTTGAGTGACGTCCCTTACGCTGTGTGGACAGTGTTGCTCCTGCAGATAGTATTTGGGATTGCGATGATCTTGCGTGGCGCCAAGAGTATGAATCACGTGGTGCGTTCACGGGCGCAAACAACCCGGACACCCACAATTCGGTCCCCGAGATCGCCCGACTGCCGAATCCGGCGTCGGCTTGGCTGGTAAGCAATGCGAATTGGCCAAAATTGGTGCTTTCCGGCGTTCCAGCAAGCCCTATTCGACAAACGAGCGACTGATTTTCCGACACCGTCCGCGCTCCATCCTCGGAGAACCCGAATTGTCGTGTGGTCCTGGCGGTGTGAGTGAGGCTGGCTGCGGTCGCAATAGCCGCTGAGCAGTCCCAATGCCCTTGAGCCGGCCCTGCCCCATCGCCACGGCCTTCTCGAGCAAGGCCTGGGCCGAGCCGATGGCTCGCCAGTAGTTGGTTTCGGTGCCGAGTCCGATCCGGGAGGGGTAACAGCCAGGATGCCAGCGGAATCATGGATGTCCCGCTTCTCGCTATCCACACGTCCACGACGAACAGGCGCCATCGACCCGCAGAATCGAGCGGCCGTGCCGGACAAGATGCTCCGACACGGCGCCGAAAATGGTGCGGGAGACTACTCGATCGGGATCTCGAGGCCAGCCTTCAACTCGTCTGTCAGCAGCTGATCCAGCGACTTCGTCGACCCCGGCTGCCCGCTCGCGATGCGCTTCAACTCGATGAGCGTGCCCTTCATGTCGTCCTGGTCGAGGTACAGGTCGCCGATGTGGCCGGCGCGATCGAAGTAGTAGTACACATAGGTGTTGTCGTCGATGCATCGAATGCCCCACAGCACGACGTCACGGTTCACGGCGGCAATCGTGTCGGCCGACAGGTTTTCGGCGAATTCCGGGCGCCCGCCCCACTGGTCTTCGATCGACTCGATCAGTCCGCCGCCATGACTGCTGATTTCCCGTGCCGAGAACACCTTGAACGAGTTCCAGGCGTCGATGAAGCCCCTAGTCTCGAAGCCGCCCTGCTCGAGAAGAAACGTCCGAAGGTCCCCGGGAACCGCAAACCCCAGTCTCGCCTCCAGCGCCCCCACGTCGGAAAGCGGCGAAGGCCCCTTTGATTCGATTCGATACCAATCCCGCAAGTCCTCATCCACGAACGGCGCGGCGTCGAGCGACTCATTGAAGCGTTCCACGAAGCTCATCGATTTCCTCCTGCTTGATTCGACTTGTTGATTCGTTGCCGCGGCGACCGGCACGGAATGCCCGGACCCGCCCTGACCTTGTCCCGCCCAGGCCTGCGTGACGCACGCCATGACCATCACGACGCAGCCGAGTCCGACCGCGCCGACCTCGCACACGCCATCGGTGCTCATCGAACGCTCCGCGCGTTTCGCGGACGGATTCGATTGCCGATTCCACATCGCGCACCCCGTCTCGCGTTCCGTTGCGAGAATTCGACGTCTGGATCGGCAAGCCGCCGCGTCGGCGTCGGCACGTGCACCGTCGATTCGAAGGCCCGGCTCGACCGGGCGACTTCGGGTGATTTCACAATGGAACGGAGCCGCCGAGCTGGCATGGATCGGTCCGGGATGGGGCATGGCGAGGCACGTTCGAGGCAAGACTCCCTACCTCTACGCAATTCGGCAGCTCCGACTGCCACGGGCGCGCACCTGGTCGATCGCGCGGCCATTCACTCGGCTTTCGGATGCCGCGCCGCGTCGCCAATGCCATTCCTATCCACCGCGATACCCGCCATCAGCAGACAAAGATCCGTGACCCCGGATCCGAGCCCGGACGTTCGCGGGCCCCGCCAATTCGCATTGAGCGCACGCAGCAATCGGCACGCGATCCGGACCGATCCGGGACACCCACAATTTGGTCCGAGATCACCTGACCGCAGAATCCGGCGTCGGCTCGGATCGTAAGCAGTGCGAATTGGCCCAGATCGGCGTTTTCTGGCGCTCCATCAACCGCCATTCGACAAGCGGGCGACCGATTCTCCGACACCGCCCGCGCTCCATCCTCGCGAGGAGATCCGGGACATCCACAATCCCTACAATCTCCTACCTGCCCAATCGGCAATTTCCTACGCGTAGAGCCCGATACGGGAGGGGTAACAGCCAGGACTTCCGTACCCGGATCGGCGACAAGGTCACGCCAAATTCGACGATCAGTGGTAGTCGTCTTCTCGCTGGTGGCGACGCGATTCTGGACATCCACAATCTCGTCAATGGACCACTCAGGGAGTAGCCAAATTCCTACACTGCGGGGTAAGGCCATCGGCGTCCAAGCGTCCGACCCTCTGCATGATGCGATAATCGGGGATCACCCTCTCTCCATTCGCCGCGGAATGCCCCCTTGAATCGACCTCGCTCGCGCCTCTGGATCTGGTTGGCCTGGCTGGTCCTGTTCTATTCCGTTTGGGTCTGGCTCGTTTTCGTCCAGGGCGATTGGCCGACGGCCAAGGCGCATTGGCCGATGGCCATGGCCATGGCATTCGGCAGCTATGTCGCCGGTTCCACGCCGATGGGTGGCGGTACGGTGGGTTTCCCCGTGCTCGTGCTGTTTTTCGAACAGCCCGCCACTTTGGGCCGCGATTTCAGCTTTGCCGTGCAGGCCATCGGCATGACCAGCGCCAGCATCTTCATCATGGCGCGTCGTCAGCCGCTGGCCTGGGCCATGCTGAAGGGCGCGGCCGCCGGCTCCCTGCTCGGCACGACCTTCGGCATCGTCTTCATCGCACCGCTGGTGCCCGCGCTGTGGATCAAGGTTGTCTTTGCCGTGGTGTGGGCCAGTTTCGGTGTGCTGCACCTGTACAGGATTGGCGAAATCGCCTCGCACTCCGGGATGACCAGCCCCGGTGAGCGCTGGGATTTCCGGGTCGGACTCGTCGTCGGCCTGCTGTCCGGCGCGACGGTCGCGTCCGTCACCGGGGTCGGCATCGACATGGTGCTCTATACGGCGCTCGTGCTGTTGTGCCGCGCGGACCTGAAGATCGCGATCCCGACCTCGGTGGTCATCATGGCCTTCACCTCGGTGATCGGCATCGCCTTCAAGAACATGTTCACGGGCGTCCAGCCCGGGGTCTACGAGAACTGGCTGGCGGCGGCGCCGGTCGTGGCGCTCGGTGCTCCGCTCGGCGCATTTGCCGTCGAATTGATCGGACGCAAGCCGACCCTGTTGTTCGTCGCCGTTCTCTGCGTGGGCCAGTTCGTCTGGACCTGCTACGCGGAACAGGCGGCATTGGGCGGCGTGGGCATCGGGCTGGCGGTGGCCGCCGTGGTACTGGCCCTTTTGGGGCTCGAGCGACTCCGGGCCTGGGGCAAGGTCCTCGGCAGGGAGTCGCCGGGACGCGCGCCGCACTTCATATCGGATCTGGATGCCCCGCACCCCATGTCGACAGAGACTGCTGAAAGCAGTGTTGTGGTTGCCGCTGCGAGCGCCCCTTCAAGCGAAACCCCGACAGAGTGTTCCGCGGAGCCATGACCGGAACAACCACGATCGGATAACGCGTGCGGCGAACCGGGAAAGAAGCGTCAACTGCGACCCGCAACTGCGATCCGCGAGCCGGGACGCTCGTGCTGTTGGATGGGGCGGCGCAACCCATCGTCTTGCCGCTGCTTGACTGGCCATAGCGGGAAGCAGCGCCGATCGGGCTCGCCCACGATTTGACCTGAAACCAGGAGCGAGCCGGAATCCTGGATGTCCCGCTTACCCTCGGCGCGGGATGTTGACGGTTTTGTTGCAAACGCCCCTTGCGCGAACGCGCCTATCACCCCTTCGCGCAATGTCGACCCCAAAGTTCCATTGCCACATCAAAACACCAATAGCAAGCTTTGGATAAATATGCGACTCTACGGTTTCTCTTGGGGAGGGTAGCGCGATGCGCACTTGGATACGATTCTTCCTGGCGGCTGCAACGGCTGCATCCTCGGTTTGCATTTCACAGATGACATTCGCGGATTCGCCGCCAAGCTGTGCGGTCGAATCCCAGTGTTCACGCGTGGTCGCGAAGAATCCTGCGCGCTGCCTCCAGCTGGAGGCGCAGCTCAAGACACCCGGCGCATTCGTCGCCGGTGATCAGATCCGACTCAATCGCTATGAACCCATCGTCTCCGAGTGGATGGAGAACTTCTGCTATCGGCGGTTGCGCAGCGACGGCAACGATTACGCGTGGCAACATGACGCGACCGCGCGCGATACCGGGCCGTTCTTCACGCGCTTCGAGGGTGGCAAGTTCGTCTCGCAGGCCCTGAGCACGCATGTGGTGGCGCGGGTCTGGTATTCGCCCGAAATGTTCGAGTGGATGCGCAAGAACCATCCCGCCGACGAAGGTTCCGCGCCGCCGAATCCGCCGCCGGTTCCGGATGGCGCAATCATGGTCAAGGAAATGTGGCCATCGCCGCGCTCGCTGTACAACGGCGATTGCTTCGACTGCATGGCCCCCGGTACGAGCGGCGCGGTGATCTTCGTACGCGATTCGAAAAGCTTCGCAACGGGCTGGTTCACCGGCTGGTGGGGCCAGGGTGGCAAGCTCGACTGGCCCGCGGCATCGAGCAATCCGCTGACCTCGATGGGCGATGGCGGACAGGGCTTCTGCATGAACTGCCATGGTTCGACCGTCTCCGGCAACACGTTTGCCTCGATCAACAACATCACCGGGCATCCGGCAACCTTTGTCACGCAGTTGCCGCCGATGTCGACCTTTGATCCGGCATCGATTCCGGATCATCACCGCGAGAACGCGATTCCGCTGGCCAAGCTGGTTCCGGTCGACGGAGCCCTGCCCGCGCCGAATGCGGAATTCCTGCATACCTTTGGCGGCACACCCGGCATCGCGGCGCATGATCGCGCGCAGTCGAAGCATTCATCGATGCCGACGGTACCGAACAATATGCCCTCGCAAACCTACGACAGCGTGCTGATCTCGGGGCAGGGTCCGCTGGATCATTTCATGAGTTCGACCCAGTGCGTCGGCTGCCACCAGGCCAACGGCACCGGCCTGCAGCTCGACATGCTCGATTTCACGCCGGGTCCACTCGGTGTGAATGGCGACGGCAAACCGGTCAATATCGCGCCGTATTCGCAATGGAGCAGTTCGCCCATGGGCCTGGCCGGGCGCGATCCGATCTTCTTCGCCCAGCTTGAAAGCGAGCAGATCCTGCACGCCGACATGAACAAGCAGGCTTCGTCCAAACAGAAGGCCGCGACGCGCGCGGTAATCCAGGATACCTGCCTGCAATGCCACGGCAACATGGGCCAGCGTCAGCGCGCGATCGACAACCACGCCGAGACCGGAGCGTGCGGCCAGTTCTCGCGCGAGGACCTGAATGTCGTTCCGTTCCCAAACGACGATCGAAGCTGGCCGCATCTGGCCCAGCAGGCCAGCTACGCCGGACTTGCACGCGATGGAATTTCGTGCAGCAGTTGTCATCAACTGGCCTTGAACGAGCAGGCGGCGAAAGTTGCCGATTCCCCCTGGAACACCTGCATTACGCAAAAGCAGAAGAGTCTCAATCCAACCTTCACCGGATTCGCGGCCACGTTCAGCGGCAGCTTTCCGGTCGGCGCGGCCGATGAGTTGAACGGTCCCTTCAAGGATCCGTTGACCAAGCCAATGGAGAATTCGCTGCGCGTGACGCCCAAGCACAACGCCGATATCCAGACCTCGGAAGTCTGCGGCGCCTGCCACAGCATCCATCTGCCGGTGCTCGATCGCGAGCAACCCGAGGCGCAGTGCCTGCCGCAGACCGACCCGCCCGATCCGTTCCGTTGCTTCCCCAAGCGCTACGAGCAGACCACCTATCCCGAATGGGTATTCAGCGCCTATCGCACCGGCAAGCTCGGTTCTCAGGAACTACCGGGCGGCGCCGGGGCGACGCCATTGAGCTGTCAGCAGTGCCATATGCCGAACACCGATTCCACCGGCAAGCCGCTGGTCAGCAAGATCGCCTCGATCGAGGAATACAGCAACTATCCGCAGACCGACTATCGCCTTCCCGCCGAAGCGATCGATCTCCCGCTGCGCGAGAACTACGCCCAGCATCAGCTCGTCGGACTCAATACGTTCCTGATCGAGATGGCGCAGCAGTTCCCGCAAGTACTCGGCATCCGCTCGCAGGGGCCGGGAGTGGGCAACATGGCGGTGGCGCCGTTGCAGGTGACCGAGAACGCCATGGTTCAACAGGCCGATCAGCACACGGTCAAACTTGCCGTCACGCCGAAGTGGGATGCGCGCAGCGGCGTGCTGAACGCCGAGGTCAGTCTCGATAATCTCGCCGGACACAAATTTCCTTCCGGTGTCAGCTTCCGTCGCGCTTTCATCGAATTCAAGGTGGAAGACGGTGAGGGCAAGCTGCTGTGGGCATCGGGACGCAGCAATGGGGCAGGCACCCTTATCGATCAGAACCGCCAGCCGGTCGCTGGCGAGTTCTGGTGGACGCCGGATTGCAGCGCTCGCCTGCCGAATGCCTGGCAGCCGCACTATCAGACGATCGACGCACAGAACCAGGTGCAGATCTATCAGGAGCTCATCACCAATGCCGCCGGCGAACTGACCACGAGTTTCCTGGGCATCAACGCGCACCCGAAAGACAATCGACTGCAACCGCATGGTTTTCTGCCAGAAGCCGAGCGCATCGCCATCGCCGCAGCCCTCGGAGACAAGACGCCGATTCACCCTCCCGGCACCTTCCCGATGGACGAAAACCTCGGCGTAGCGGTCGGCCCCGAAGGCGAAGCCGCCGACGATCCGGATTACCAGAACGGATCAGGCACGGACCACATCCTCTATGTCGTCCGCGATCTCGGGCACAAACCCGCCCGCGTCAGCGCAACGCTCTACTACCAATCGATTCCGCCGTTCTACCAGCAGGATCGCTACTGCACCGCTGCCCATGCCAATGGCACGCCGATTGTTGATACGCAGCGCTTGCACTATCTTGCCGCGAACCTGGATTTGAAGGATTCGCGATCGGAGGATTGGCGGTTGCTGGTTACGGGAACGGGGTGGGTGGGGGTGGAATAGGTGATGGTATTTGTCGTCCGGTTGATCCGGGCAGAGTGGTGGCAGAACCTGCCGTCGAGCCCGGTGCAAACCTGACCCAACACACTGCACCGCAGCGGAATTCGCCCTTTGTGGCGTACCAAAGCGCATTGTCCGACGAACGCTCTACACCCGGCACACCCACGCGACAACCGAGAGATCTATTGACGCCTCCTCCTGGTCAAGCCATCGCGACGAAGGGTTGCTTTGCTCGGACAACTATTCGGCGTCGTGGTTGAGGCTGGATGCGCCTCGCGCCGTGATGGGCTTCGATCCTGAGGGGCCCAAACACCCACGCGTACTCATGGCACTTGTACCGACAGGGCTCTTCTCAGGAACGCTGACTATTTCATCCATCAGGTTGCCCGTACTCGGTTGAACGTGATTTGGTGTCTATGCATGCGCGCGCCATATGCACGCAGCTTGTGCAGGAGAGTGCGGCAGCGTCACCGAGCAAGGCCTGGCATTTGTAGCGCCCTTCCCAGAAGCGTCCTGTTCAGGCGGCTTGGCGATTCGCCCGGCGTGCGATCGACTCATTGAGGCTGCGCATGAACCAGGCAAGGCTGCCGAGCCGTTGACGGCAGAGAGCGAGACGATCGGCATTGCACAGAAGCGTCTCGTCATCTACGAGATGGCCCGCTTCATTGGCTTCGCCATCCTGCGTGGCGAGAAGCAGGTGGACCATTGACGCGCTACCTCTTCCGGGCTCCGTGCCTCCGCAGTCAGCGGATCGATCCTGAGCACGACATGCAAATGTCTGCTCATCACGGCATAGGCATGAATGCCGACGGCAATGAGCCCGGCCAGTTCGAGCAGGCCATGCTCGACCCACTCGCGCCGATGTTCATGGGACTTTCCGTCGTGCAGATCGATTCCGCACAGTAACGCACAGCGCACGCAGCGCGAGATGCAGTGGCAGAAGTCGCGCGCGTGCAGATCGACGAGGTGGCTGCGGGCAGTGGTCATGCGAGTCACGTGGCGTAAGAACCGCCTCGTGTCTGCAGGAAACTTCCGACATCGAGCGCAGGCAATTGTCGGATTCGTGGATGTCGCATGGATTGGGTTGGATGTCTGTCACATGACGGTCATCCAGATGTAGTGCATGGATGTCATGTGAGAGGTTGCCTCAATTGTCATAGACCATCGGCTAATGGTCTTCACCGAAGCGCTTGCGCATCCTCGGCCGGCCACCACTGCGCGAACGCGGCGTGCGTTGATCGCCGACGGGGCGCGCACCGGGCAGCGAGTGCTGCGGATCACAGTCACGGGCGGCGCCGCGGTGGTGCTCGAGCCGCTGCCGCAGCCGGCCCATTGATTCGCGCCGCAACGCAACTCCAGTAACGAATCCAAAATCGGTATCCATGATGATCAAGTACAGCAAACCACTCATTGTCCTTTCATTCCTCGCGGCGATCCTTCTGGCAGGCAGCGCAGGCGGTAGCACAACCGGCAGTTTCGGTTCCGCTGGTGACTCCAGGGGCTCAGGTACGGCCGGGATCACCACCTGGTCGAACGCGAAGATCGGCGGTGGCGGCTACGTCACCGGCCTGATCTTCCACCCGACGACGGCCAATCTGCTTTACGCACGCACCGACATCGGCGGCGCCTATCGCTGGGACCAGAGCAACTCGAAGTGGAAGCCGACCACCGACGGCTTCGGTGCCGCCGAGAGCTTTTTCCAGGGCGCCGAGAGCATCGCGCTGGATCCCAACGACGACCAGCGGGTCTACATGAGCACGGGTCTGTACAACTCGGACGGCGCGACCGCGCGCCTCTACATCTCCAGCGATCGCGGCGATCATTGGACATCCGTCAACCTGCCGTTCTCGACCGGGGCCAACAATCCGGGCCGCGCCATCGGCGAGCGCATGATGGTCGATCCGAACAAGCCGTCGATCCTGTTCTACGGTTCGCGCACTGCCGGCCTGTGGAAGAGCGCCGACTCGGGCCAGACCTGGGCCCAGGTCACGTCACTGTCGAGCGTCCAGATGACCGCTGCGCAGATCAGCGCTGCCGGCGGCAGCGCGATGGGCGTCGAGTTGGTCGTTTACGACACCGGGACCCATGGCACCGGAACCGCGACCCCGACGATCTACGCCGCTGTCGCACCCGACTATGTGAGCGTGGCCGGTCTCAGCTCGAACCTCTACATGTCCACCAACGGTGGTGCGTCGTGGAGTCCGGTCCCGACCCCGGTATCGGGCTACCACATCCCGCATATGGTGCGCGCCGCGGACGGCCTGTTCTACGTGGCGTTCACGCAGGGCACCGGCCCGGGTGACGGCGGCCCCGGCCACTTCTACCAATTCGACGGCAGCACCTGGACCCTGCTCGCCAGCACCAGTGCCGGCGGCTACGGCGGCGTGTCGGTGCACGGCAGCGGCGCGACCACGCGTATCGCGTTGGGCGTGAGCGGCACCTGGGGCAACTACACCGGCCAGCAGATCGTGCAACTGTCCGACAACGCCGGCCTCACCTGGCACGAGATCGAAGCGGCGACGTCCGGCGAAATCGCCTCGGGCTGGGTCGACGACATCGAGATCGATCCGTCCGACCCCGACCACATCCTGCACGTCCACGGCGGCGGCGTCATGGAAACCCGCAATGCCTCCTCGACGTCGCCGACCTGGAACGGCGTCGTCGACGGCATCGAGGAGAACGCCGTCGCATGGCTGGTCACGCCACCGGCCGGTTCAGCGACTTACAAGGTGATCAATAGTGCGGGCGACATCGGCACCTGGGTTCACACGAACCTCGCGACGACACCGACGCTCGGCCCGGACCCCAACTGGAACAGCGGTTTCGCCGCCGACGTGGCGTGGTCGAATTCGCAGTATGTCGTCACCATCGGCGCGGCGAACTGGAACAACAACAGCGCCTATGGCTTCTGGTCCAGCAATGGCGGCCAGACATGGACGGCGTTCGCCAACTTGCCTTCAGACGCCGTGACGAACCCGAGCTACACGGCGAGCATCGCCGTTACCGCACCCAACAACGTGGTGTGGGCGCCGGCCAACTCCGTGCCGTCCTATACCACGAACAACGGCGCCTCCTGGACGCCGACCAATCTGCCGACGCTTCCCAGTATTGGAACAGGCATTGGCCGTGGCTATCACCTGGCCGCGGATCGCGTCAATCCGAACAAGGTGTATGCCTACGATTCGGGTGGCCATTGGTGGGGCACGGAGGGCAAGGTCTACGTCTCGACGGACGGCGGACACACTTTCACGCAGAGCACGGTGGCGACGGGACTCGCGGCCAACTACTTTGAGGACACCTCTCTGGCGGTCAACCCGAATGCCGAGGGCGATCTGTGGCTGGTCGACGGCAATGCCGTGTACCACTCGACGGATTCCGGCGCGACCTGGCAGGATCTCAGCACCTTTGCCTCCATTTGGGGCAGCAACCCCTGGCCCGATGTGCAAGGCGCCACGGCGGTCGCGCTGGGCAAGTCGGCGCCCGGCGCCAGCTACTCGGCCGCGATCTACGTGGTCGGCGTGGTCGATGGCGTGTGGGGCGTGTACTGCTCGGACGACGGCGGCATGACCTGGACGCGCTTCAACGACGATGCGCACCAGTTCGGCGGCATCGGCGTGATCGCGGCCGACCAGAACCTGTACGGACGGATCTACGTCGCCGGCAACGGCCGGGGCGTGCTGTACAGCAACCATCGCATTGACTGTTCGGCCGATTGCATCTTTGTGGATGGCTTCGAGGACGCGTTCTGATTCGGGGGCCTCAGTGGCCCTGGCGCGAGGGATTGCCCAGGGCACGGGTACGACGCAGGAGCCGAACCGGAACACCTCCAATCCGAACCGCAAACGCCGGACGCCAGGATCTGGCGCCGGCACGGCCGGCGCGCTGGCCAATAGCTGGGCGAATCGGCCCAGGTCCGTGCCTTGCCTCGCTTCGGCGAGCGCCATTGAACGGCTGTCCTGTCCGATGTCCTGCTTTACCGCACAAAGCAATCCGGGCACCTGAACCCTGAAGAACGCGCCGGCAAGGCCATCGGCAACACGGAAATCCTCGTCATGGCAGCGCGCCTCATCGAGCCGGGCAAACATGGTCCGTGTACGAATTGCATTTGAGGCAGCGGTGGTTTATACCTTCCGCTATCGGGGAACCACGGCAGACCAATGTGATAAGACTTGCCCATGAAGCGGGGTCTGCCGGTATCGAAAATGCGTCGTTTCATGCGGATGACGCGCGGCTCCTGCATACCGATGGCATGGAAGCGACCAACCCGCTCATTGCCGGGCTGAATATGATTGAACGGGGGCGGAGGGCTCCAATGTTCGCTGGGCGCATCCGAACTCTCCAATCCAACGCTGCATGAATTCGGCACCTCACTCGGATCGCCTGCAACACATCGATGCGTTGCGGGCGATCGCTGCCCTGCTCGTTCTCTGCACTCATGTCAGCGAAGCGTTCAACACGCTCAGCCCGCAGACCACGTCCACGGGGTGGCTCTACGACGTCTCGCACTACTGGGACTTCGGCCGCATCGGCGTCGTCGCCTTCTTCGTCATCAGCGGCTTCGTGATTCCATTCAGTACCCGGCCGGGTTTGCCCGGCGCAGGATGGGATTTCGCGATAAGGCGGCTGTTCCGGATCTACCCGGCGTACTGGCTTTCGGTACCCGCCGGGGCGTTCGCTTGCTACTGGCTTTGGGGAAGGCAATTCACCGCAACGGACTTCCTGGTCAACCTGAGCTTGATGCAGGACCTCGTTGGCGTGCCGCCCGCCATCGGCTTGTACTGGACGCTGCTCGTCGAGTTGACGTTTTATGCGATCTGCCTCGCCTTCCTGTTGGCCGGCCAGATTCGAAACTTCTTGTCTATCACCGCGCTTTCCGGCGGCCTCGCGCTGGTCGTTCTGACATGGCTGATTGCACACAGCCAGGGCCACGACCTGTTCCCGTACACGAGCACCTTGTGGCTCGTGCACCTGTCCATCATGTCGATGGGCACCCTGTTTCGAGCCTGGTATGACCGGGAACTGAAAACTTCCGTTGCCCGCGCAGGCTTCTACGCAATCCTGCTCTTTTATTTGATCGGATATCCTCTCGTCTCGACATTTCTCGCCGATCTTCCCTGGCGCTATTCAGTCCCGTATTCGATCGGCGTCGCCCTCGTCCTGATTGGCGCGACGATCCTTCGCATACGCAATCCGGTCATGACATGGCTCGGCCAGATCAGCTACTCGATCTACCTGTTCCATCCGGTCGTCTTCTATCCCCTGCTTTGGCTGCTCTCCCGCCTGCCCATGGATTCCTGGTGGCGAACCCAGCACCTGGCCGTCTATATCGGGATCAACACAGCCCTCACGATCCTCGTCGCAACAGCCGTGTTCGTATACATCGAGAAGCCGTGCATCGAACTCGGTCGACTTCTGGCCCAGTCCGTCACACGGCGACGCAAGGTCGTGCAGCCGGCTTGAGATTCACCTGATTTGAACTGTAGGCGGATTAACAGGCGCGCGGCAAAAAGGCGAGGTTCGCGTGGCGCCGGGACTGCGCCGTGTCCGCGGGAAATCGTCCACTCGTTGCAAAGAAATCTGGCGGAATCACGCCCGAGCGGATTGCGAAATCTGCCTCGTCATGCAAGCTCTGCGCGGCTGCTCCCTACTCGAAGCCGTCGGCAAAAATCATGTCAACCAGCGTCGGAGCCGGCTGATAGAGGTGCCCCAACGCCGGACGACGCGGGTCGGTGGCCGGCAATCCGAGGGTCGGTCCGGATCCGGTCAGTGCGGTTGTTGCAGTGACGATACTGCCGGACTCTGTCGTATCCATTCCGTGCGTGTCGCGCCAAGTCGGCCAGCTCATGTTCATCGGGCCTCCACCGCATTCGGTATCGCGCATGGCGAGCGAACTCGTCGTCTCGATCAGGTTTTCACCAATGTCGAGTTGCGTGTCGAATGCGGTCGGCACGCTGCCGAGGCAGGAATGCCACGCGTAGGGAGCCCCGCTTCCGCTGCTGACGATGTTGTGGCTGAAGCGGCTTCCGAAGCTGGTCGGGTTGAACACCCCCCAGCTGAAGGTCAGGCCGGCACCGACGAGCGTGTTGTGGTGGACGTCATGGTTGCGCATGTAGCAGACTTCCTGGAAGCACTGCACTCCGAGACGCACGCCTGCATTGACGAGAAGATTGTGATGGATATGGACATCGATGGAGTTGTATTGCGCTGATACGGCAATGCCAGCCGCGGTCGCGTTCGCCGCCGAGAAGGCGATGTAGTTTTCGCGATAGGTATTCCCCTGCGAGTTGTCCTTGTCGTGGATGCCACCCGAGGTCGCGCCGAGACGGATCTGGTTGTTCTCGATCAGCGAATCGCCGGCATCGAACAAGGTGAACGCAAAGGCACCCGAGCTCAGCATCTGGAACGGACCAAAATCGGAATCTTGCACGATCAGGGCGTGGCGCGAGTTGCTTCCCGTATCGCCTCGACCATGCACAAAGGCCGGATTCTCGCTCGGTGTCGATCCTTCACGGCCCTCGACGAAGCGCAGGTGGCGCAGGACCAGACCCGGAGTGCTCGGATCGCTGAAGATGCCGTATTGCTGGACGTGACGGATATCGAGACCTTCGAGGCGCGCCCCGGGCAACTGGTCGATGCGGACCGTGATCGAGCCGGCGTAGTCCAGATCGATCTCCGGCACTTCGTCCGGGTAGGCCAGGATCGTCTTCGCATGCGTATCGCCGATCATGATGCCGCCGGTCAGGTAGCTTCCCCGGCGCAACATGATCGCCTGAGTGGGGCTGGTCCGGGGCAAGGCATAGCCCAGGGTGCGATACGGCTGTTCGAGACTGCCCCGGCCCGCGCTGTCGATTCCATCCTCTGCGACGAATACGAATGGGGCAGTTGCAACGTCGATGGCGATACTGTGGGTCAGCAAGCGCTGGGGCGTCGCGCTGTCTCGGATCTCGACCTCGATCGCGACCGACGTCTCGGTCGCAGGGGTGAAACGCAAGGTGCCGTGGCGGAAATCGATCGACACGCTGGAGGGCGGCATCGGCGTGCCGCCCATGGTCACCGAGATAATCCGAAACTCATACGGAAAGGTGCCACCGACGACGCCCAGCCTCGATTCATACGGCAGCCCAGGATAGGCGATGCCGCGCACGGCGGACTCGCCGCGCAGTACGCGCAGCGGACCTCCGGGTAACGTTTCCGGAACGACAACCGAGGCGCCGGGAATGCTGAGACAACGGACGAACACCGGCGACGAATCGGCCGGCACCGTGCCAGGTGCGAGATTCGAAATCGCGCAGGTCTGACCCGGTGGCTGTGCAACCACCTCGATACCCAGCGCCGACCCCGGCAACGCTGGAGCGGCAAAGCGGTATTCATCATTCAGGTTCGCGGTGAGCAGCTCGCCGGCCCGACCCAGTTGAACCTCGGAACCCAGCGCCAGTCCCTCGACGCGCACCACGACAACAGTGGATCCGCGGAGGGCCGCATCGGGAACATCAGCGGCACGAATGGAGGTTGAAACAAGACACAAGACAAGAATAAGGACCCGCGATGCAAGATCGCGTCGGCATTGCTGCGACATTGAGAACAACCCCGGTTGTGAACCATGGATGATGCAGACCCACGCAGAGTCAAAGTGTGATCATGACACCAGTTCGCGCGCGATCCTGGATGTCGCGCTTCCACATTCCGTCGTGCGGATCGACCCCGCCACCATGCTGAGCTACCTGAAGCACGCTCCGAACACCAAGGCAGCCAATCCCGATCCTGATTTCCATTGCCTGGCAGTCTCGTGGTTTCTGGTCATCACGGCAGTCGGTTTCGTGACGTTCGCGCATCGCCGCGAAAACGGGTGAGTCTGATCAGTGGTCCAGGTCACCTCGATCGGGCGTCGATGCGGGGCGTCGATCCGGGGCACCCACAAATCGTTCCCGGGACGCCTGACGAAGGTATAGTTGCCACACTCCATTGCCCCATGCGCATGGAGCGCCAGCGCGAGAATTTGATTCGGTACCGCCTCTGAGCGGCGCCAGGAGAAGGCTGCAACATGGATTCATTCAGGTGGATAGCCGTCGCAATTTCGATGGTTCTCGGCATCGGCGTCACGCGCCTGCTCAGTTCCGCTGTGATGATTCTTCGCAACCGCAGGGATTTTGAATTCGACTTTCTGCCTGTGGCATGGGCGGCGTTCGTCTTCGTCGCGCAAATCCAGTTTTGGTGGAGCATCATCGAGCTATCCACGACCATGAGCGTCTGGACTCTGGGAAATTTCCTGCTCCTGCTTTCGATGCCGTTGTTGCTCTTCGTTGCTGCAGCGCTGGTCCTGCCCTACGAACCGCGCAAGCAGGATCTTGCGCTACGCATCGGGTTCGAACGCGATGGCCGGCTCTCTTTGCTCGCGCTCGCACTCTACAACGCACTCGCCTGTGTTGCCGACGCAGTCTGGTGGTCGGAGAATTTGCTGAGCGCGCAGGGCACGATGCTGGTCGCTCTCGCCATTCTTCCCCTTTGGCTGTTTTTCGTCTCCCGGCGGCCTTTGCAGATTTCGATTACAGGCCTGTATGGCTTGCTGCTGATAGTCTGCGAATTGGAGCTTACACCCTCTTCCTACCACTGATACGTGCCGCGCAGTTGCTTGGTTGCCCTCCCCCTGGTCGGAAATCGCAATCGGCGCAATCGGTGACACCCATGATTTCGACTGAAAGCGCCGGATGCCCCAAGCTGGCGCCGGCACGGAAACAGTCGAGTCGCGGACAATTCGGGACATCCGGGCAATTCGGGACATCCATTACCCGGCTCCGAATGCTCTGCAAATTCATCGCTGTCGATATTCAGCCGTCAATCCCGGCGTGGTCCTCTCAGGCGCGTACCGGCACGACTCCGCTGCATCGCGCCCTGACCGCACCGACGAGGCGGCATTGATCCGGAATTGACGAACATACCGAGCACTTGGTATGTTCGATCCATGCCGAGACCGACCAAACAGGAACCCGAACGCGGTGACGCCCGAACCCGCCTTCTCGAGGCGGCCCGCGATGTCATCCGCAGCAAGGGATTTACCGCAACCACGGTCAGCGACCTCTGCGAGGCTGCGGGCGTGACCTCGGGCGCCTTCTTTCACAACTTCAAGAGCAAGGAGGCCATGGGCGTCGCGGCGGCGGAGTACTGGGCGGAGACGACCTCCGAATTCTTTCGTGCCGCGCCCTACCACGCGCACAAGGATCCGCTCGACCGTGTGCTCGGCTATATCGACTTTCGCGGCGCGATCATCGACGGTGAACTTGCCGAGTTCACCTGTCTCGTCGGCACCATGGCGCAAGAGGTGTACAGCACCCATCCCGATATTCGCGACGCCTGTGCGGCCAGCATCCTCGGACATGCCGTCACCCTCGAATCCGACATCGCAGCGGCCGTGGCATCGCGGGGCATTCGAGCGGACTGGACGCCGGCGAGCCTGGCGCGCCACACCCAGGCGGTCCTGCAGGGTGCGTTCATCCTGGCCAAGGCCACGGGTGATCGGGAAGTAGCTCGGGAAAGCGTCGACCACCTGCGTCGCTACGTCGAGCTGCTGTTCCAGACCGCGCCCTCCAAGCGAAAGGCAGGACGATGAACGCGAACTCCAGACCCATCATCAGCGTATTCGAACACTCGCCTGACCAGGGCAGGGGCATGGCGCGGGATATGCGCGTTCGCTGGGCACTCGAGGAAGTCGGCCAAGCCTACGATGTCCGCCCGGTCTCCTTCGAGTCGATGAAGGAAGCCGCACACAGGGCGCGCCATCCCTTCGGCCAGATCCCGACCTACGAGGAGGGCGACCTCGTCCTGTTCGAATCGGGGGCGATCGTCCTGCATATCGCGAACCGCTTCCGTGGTTTGTTGCCGGAGGCTGCGAATGCACGGGCGCGTGCAACAAGCTGGGTATTCGCGGCACTCAGCACGATCGAGCCTCCGATCGTAGAACGTGAAGTGGTCGAATATTGCGAACACGGGGAAACGTGGTTCGAACAGCGCCTGAGTGCGGTTGACGACCGGATTCGCGTTCGACTGAAGGACTTGTCGCACCGCCTCGGCGAAGCAGACTGGCTCGACGGGGCATTCAGCGCCGGCGATCTGATGACGGTCGATGTTCTGCGCCGATTGGCCGATACGAGCTTGCTGGACGAGTTTCCGAACCTGAAGGGCTTTGTCGCTCGCGGCGAAGCAAGACCTGCCTTCAGGCGGGCGTATGACGCCCAACGTGCCTTTTTCAACGCCGCCTCGACAGGGCGGAACCAACCCGCCAATTCCATAGCCAAGGAGTAGCCGAAATGACCGATCTCGTCACCTGCCTCTGGTTCGACCACGGCCAAGCGAGCAAGGCGGCCGAATTCTATGCGGCCACCTTTCCCGACAGCCGGGTCATTCGTGTCAACACCGCGCCGGGCGATTTTCCCGGAGGAAAGGAAGGCAGCGAACTGACCGTCGAGTTCACCCTGCTCGGACGTCGATTCGTTGGCCTCAATGGCGGACCCAATTTCATCCCGAACGAAGCGGTCAGCTTCATGGTCGTCACCCAGGACCAGCAGGAAACCGATCGCTACTGGAATGCCATTGTCGGGAATGGAGGAAAGGAGAGCGCCTGCGGCTGGTGCAAGGACCGCTGGGGTTACTCGTGGCAGATCACGCCCCAGCTGCTGCTCGACCTGACGACGAGCTCCGACGGAGCAAAGGCAAAGCGCGCTTTCGACGCAATGATGACGATGCGCAAGATCGACATCGCCGCGCTCGAGGCTGCCGTCAAGACAAATTGAGGGAGACCTGAGATGAGCTACATCGACGGATTCGTGATCGCGGTACCCACCGCCAACAAGCAGAAGTTCATCGACCATGCCAATCTGGGTGACAGCGTGTTCATGGAGCTCGGCGCAACGCGCATTCTGGAATGCTGGGGCGACAACGTGCCGGACGGAAACGTCACGGATTTCCGCAAGGCCGTGCAGGCCGGGGACGACGAGACAGTCGTTTTCTCCTGGATCGAGTGGCCGGACAAGCAGACACGCGACGCGGCCTTTGCCAGGATGAAGGAGTGGATGGAACATCCGGAAAGAGCCGACCCGCGCATGGATCCGGCCCGGAACCCGATGCCTTTCGACGGCAAGCGCCTGATCTTCGGTGGTTTCGAGCCGATTGTTGAGCTTGGCAGCAAACCTTGAGGACAGCGCAGGTGGACCACATCGGGTCCACCCTGCGCCTCCCGCCCGTTCCGCATTCAACTCTCTTCACGCCTCACGATTCCATTGCCGGCACCCTCGTGGTCCAAGCCTGACTTAATGTGCGCCGTCTGCGCACGGCCACGTTTCGATGACGTTCATCGCGATGCGATGAAATGGGCCCATCGAAAACGCAAGGCAGATCATGGGTGAAACGCAACAGGCGGTCGATTTCGTCATCGTCGTCAACGGAGCGTCTGGCCGCGACGAGGATCGCGACCTGCCCTCCCGCATCCGCGGTGCGCTCGGCGAGCGCGGGCATCGTGTGCGCATCCACGAACTCGACCGCGATGGCGACGTCGGCTCCACGTGCAAGGTCGCGGCCGAGGACGCGAAGCAGCAGGGCGCCGTCCTCGTCGCCTGTGGTGGCGATGGCACGATCAATGCCGTGGCACGCGAGGCGCTGGAGGCGGATGTGCCGCTCGGTCTGCTGCCGAGGGGCACGTTCAATTATTTCGGCAGGGTCCATGGCATAGCGTCCGATCTCGAAAAGGCGCTCGACATCCTCGTAAGCGAACCGGAACGACCGGCACAGGTCGGTCTCGTCAATGGCCGTCCGTTCCTCGTCAATGCCAGCATCGGCCTCTATCCCGAAGTACTCGAGGACCGCGAAGGCTGGAAACGCCGCATCGGACGACACCGCGCCGTGGCAATCATTTCCGCCCTGTACACGCTGATGCGCGATCATCGGCTCTGGTCGATCGGCATCGACGACGGCAACGGCCAGCGCCAGCTGCGCACGCCAACTCTTGTCGTCGGAAACAATCCACTGCAGTTCGCACGCCTCGGTATCGAGGGGGCCAGCCGGATCGGGCGCGACGCGCTCGCCGCGGTCACCCTTCGCGCGATCGGCAAGCTCGGCCTGTTCGGGCTGATCCTGCGCGGAGCGCTGGGCCGTCTCGGCGAGGCCGAGGATGTCTCGGTCCGCCTCGTTCGATCCCTGTCGGTTTCGCTAGGTCGCCGAGAACGGCGCGTCAAGGTGGCGCTCGATGGCGAGATCACGCGGATGCGCACACCGCTCGAATTCTCGATCGCGAAGCGAGCGCTGCGATTGCGGGCGCCGCATCCGGCCACGAGCGAGGACGATCCCGGATGAAGTGCTTCATCCACATCTCCGACACGCATTTCGGAACCGAAGAATCCCGTGTCGTCGAAGACCTGGTCTCCCTGGTCGCCGCGCAACAGCCCGGCCTGGTCGTGTTCAGCGGCGACGTGACCCAGCGCGCACGGCGCAGCCAGTTCGCCGCGGCGCGGCGCTTCGTCGACCGCCTCGGGCTACCGGCGCTCGTGGTTGCCGGCAATCACGACATCCCATTGTTCAATCTCTTTGCGCGCTGGCGCAAGCCGTATGCGGGCTTCCTTGGTAGCTTCGGCAATCTCGAACCGGAGTATCGTGCACCGGGACTGCATGTCGTCGGTGTCGATTCGACCACACCGCGGCGGCACAAGGACGGCGAGCTCGATGCAGGCACGATCCGACGTGCCTGCGAGCGACTCGAGGCTTCCGAGCCCGGTGTCGTGCGCGTCGTCGTCATGCACCATCCGCTACTGGCCATCACCGAGTCCGATGTAGCAAACCTCGCCCATGGCCATCGCGAGGCCTTGGCCGCCTTCGCCGCGTGCGGCGTCGACCTCGTGCTCGGAGGTCATATCCATCTACCCTACGTACGCCCGGCGCCAGGACCGGTGCTCGACCCCGAGCGACCGATGTGGATCGTCCAGGCCGGCACAGCCGTATCGCGGCGAACCCGTGGCGGACAGCCGAACTCGGTCCACCTCGTCCGCTACGACGCCGAACGCTGCCGCGTGCTCGTCGTCGAACAGTGGGACCACGATGCCGACGAGGGTCGATTCGCGATGGTCCGCTGCGTGCCGGTGGCGCACGCCACCCATCGATTGGACCCGGCTACTTGATTGCACATTCCAATTGCGATGAAAACGTAAGGATCCACACGATTCCACGCAAAATCAGCGCTCTGCTACTGGCATGGCGCATTCGCGGAAGACGGCGCCCGGATTTGAAGCGTCTCCGCAATACCCGCCGGCAACGGGACTTCCAGGGGTTCGTTGGCGCCGACCAGCATCACGGCTCGCCCTCCCTGGGCCAAATCAATGGTCGTCAGTGCCAACGGGGTGCCTGCACCTGCGTCGACCCAGGCACTCGCTCGTTGACTGCCATCTCTGGCAATGGAGACGATGCGAATGCGCGGGGTCCGCTCCATGTTCGACTGCTCGATGCGGATGCCCATTGCGCTGCTGTCGAGTGCCGTGGCGAACACTTGAATCGGATGCGTTGCGGTCATGGCCGAAGGCGAAAATGTCCACACACTCGCATCATCGAACGTCGCGAACGGCGCATCGAGGCCGCAATCATTCAGGACCGGCTCGACTACATTGCCGCCATCCTCATGCGGCGCATCGAAGCCTCCGCGATAGATCACCAGGGTGTCGATATCACTATCGCTGACGGTCTCGGCCGTGCTCAATTGAGCATCAACCACGTATTCGACGGTTTCGCCCGTCGCCTGAGGGTGTACCGGAGCAGTGACCAGCCAGGACAGCGATCGCCCCGCCGGCAGGGTGATCCCTGTCGAGTCCAGGCTGCCCGTGCCTGAAGCGGGACAAATTGCTCCGCTACCAGCGCCTATGCATATCCAGGTCGTGAATGCTGCATCGATCTGTGCTGGAACGGAGTTGGCCAGGGAGACATTGGCCGCATCGGCGGACCCCACATTGGTGACAGTCACGATGTAGTTGAGCAGGCTTCCGTAGCGTGCAAAGTTCTGATTGTCATCGACAGCAATTTCCAGGACGGGCACCGGGATCAAGGTAAAGGTCGCCGTGACCTGGCAATCGGCCTCGATCGCCGTGCTGATCCAGGTGGACCCGGTCGTTGGACTCAGGGCGCAGGTGTCTCCGCTCACGGCTGCCGCGTATCCGGCCTCGGGCGTCACCTCAAGGCTCGCCATCTCGCCGTGATCAATCACTTGCGATGCGGGGGTAATCGCACCATGACCGGAGGATGCGGCCGTCACGACATAGGTATTGATCGCGAAGCTGGCGCTGACGCTGAGGTTGGCCGTGACATTCGTGTCGGTGCGCGGGTTGGCGGTCGAACCGTCGCTCCATTGGACGAAGTGGTAGCCAATGTCGGCCACGGCCGACACAGGCAATCCACTTGATCCGTAATCCACGACCTGGGGATTGATCCCCGTGATCGTGCCGTGCGGGCCTGCGGAATAAGCGAGCGTGAACTGGTCGATCGCAAAGGTCGCCGTCACCGCACAAGGGGCCGTGATATTGCTTGCGCTCCAGCTGCCGCCGCCGAGGTCGATCGGCGTGCAGGAGTCGCCGTTGACGCTGAGAAGATGGTGGTTGGCATCCGGAATGGCGGTGAAACTTGCCGTGCTGCCGTAATCGACGGATTGCAAGGCCGGAGTGATGCTGCCGTTGCCGACAGCCGACGCCGATACGCTGAACTGGTCGATCGCAAACGATGCCATCACTGAGATATCGGCGGCGACGGCCGTGTCCGTACGCGGATTTTCCGTTGAGGCATCGTCCCATTCGGTGAAGTGATAGCCGATGTCCGGCAAGGCGGTCACCGGCGTACCGTCCATACCCGCCGCGACCGTTTGAGATACGTCCCCGCTCAGGCTGCCATTCGCCCCGGACGTGTATGTGAGCTGGAAGAACGTCAGGAAGGGCGAGCCGATCACGTCCTGGGGCGCGGTATAGAAACCGGGTTCGCCGTTGCCTAGCCGGCCATAAAGGTTAAAGCCCCAGCACCCGATCGTGCCGTCGCCCGTGAGCGCGCAAGCGTGATAATAGCCCGCAGCCAACGCGGTCGCGTCGCTGATGCCGCTTACCGTGACCGGCGTGCTGCTCTGCGTCGTGCTGCCATTGCCGAGCTGGCCATAGAAGTTGTAGCCCCAGCACTTGACCATGCCGCCGCCCGTGAGCGCGCACGTGTGGCCATATCCTGCGGCCAATGCCGTCGCGTCGCTGATGCCGCTCACCGTGACCGGCGTGCCGCTCTGCGTCGTGCTGCCGTTGCCGAGCTGGCCATAGAAGTTGTTGCCCCAGCACTTGATCGTGCCGCCGCCCCTGAGCGCGCACGTGTGGCTATTTCCTGCGGCCAATGCCGTCGCGTCGCTGATGCCGCTTACCGTGACCGGCGTGCTGCTCTGCGTCGTGCTGCCATTGCCGAGCTGGCCATAGAGATTGTGGCCCCAGCACTTGACCGTGCCGGCGCCCGCGAGCGCGCAAGTGTGGGAAGAGCCCGCAGCCAACGCCGTCGCGTCGCTGATGCCGCTCACGGGGACCGGCGTGCTGCTTTGTGTCGTGCTGCCATTGCCGAGCTGGCCATTGGCGTTCCTGCCCCAGCACTTGACCGTGCCGCCGCCCGTGAGCGCGCAGGTGTGGCCATATCCTGCAGCCAATGCCGTCGCGTCGCTGATGCCGCTTACCGTGACCGGCGTGCTGCTCTGCGTCGTGCTGCCATTGCCGAGCTGGCCATACAGTTGTCGCCCCAGCACTTGACCGTGCCGCCGCCCGTGAGCGCGCAGGTGTGGCCATATCCTGCAGCCAATGCCGTCGCGTCGCTGATGCCGCTCACCGTGACCGGCGTGCTGCTCTGCGTCGTGCTGCCATTGCCGAGCTGGCCATCGCCGTTGTAGCCCCAGCACTTGACCGTGCCGCCGCCCGTGAGCGCGCACGTGTGGCCATTTCCTGCAGCCAACGCCGTCGCGTCGCTGATGCCGCTCACCGGGACGGGCGTGCTGCTCTGCGTCGTGCTGCCGTTGCCGAGCTGCCCATACAAGTTGTCGCCCCAACACTTGATCGCGCCGCCACCCGTAAGCGCGCACGTGTGGGAATTTCCTGCGGCCAATGTCGTCGCGTCGCCGATGCCGCTCACCGTGACCGGCGTGCTGCTCTGCGTAGTGCTGCCATTTCCGAGCTGGCCACTGCTATTTTTGCCCCAGCACTTGACCGTGCCGCCGGCCGTGAGCGCGCACGTGTGGACATAGCCCGCAGCCAACGCGGTCGCGTCGCTGATGCCGCTCACCGTGACCGGCGTGCTGCTCTGCGTCGTGCTGCCATTGCCGAGCTGGCCAAAGAGGTTGTAGCCCCAGCACTTGACCGTGCTGCCGCCGGTAAGCGCACACGTGTGGAGACCTCCTGCAGCCAATGCTGTCGCGTCGCTGATCCCGCTCACCGTGACCGGCGTGCTGCTCTGCGTCGTGCTGCCATTGCCGAGCTGGCCAACATTATTGTTGCCCCAGCACTTGACCGTGCCGCCGCCCGTGAGCGCGCACGTGTGGCTACCTCCTGCAGCTAAGCCCGTCGCATCGCTGATCCCGCTCACCGTGACCGGCGTGCTGCTCTGTGTCGTGCTGCCATTGCCGAGCTCGCCGCTGCTATTGTTGCCCCAGCACTTGATCGTGCCGCCGCCCGTGAGCGCGCAAATGTGGCCATTTCCCGCAGCGAGTGCCGTCGCGTCGCTGATCCCGCTCACCGTGACCGGCGTGCTGCTCTGCGTCGTGCTGCCATTGCCGAGCTGTCCATTCCCATTGTAGCCCCAGCACTTGACCGTGCCGCTGCCCGTGAGCGCGCACGTGGAGGCCCCTGCAGCAGCCAATGCCGTCGCGTCGCTGATGCCACTCACCGTAACCGGCGTGCTGCTCTGCATCGTGCTGCCATTGCCGAGCTGGCCATTGTAGTTGTAGCCCCAGCACTTGATCGTGCCGATGTCGGTGATCGTGCAGGTATGGTAACTCCCCGCCGCCAACGTACCGGGGTCACCAAGTGCCTTGCTTCGCACCTGTGCGCCCGAATGCCCGGCATCGGCCAAACTCGGCCCGGCTGCAAACAGACCAGCGAGAATCAGGCCCAGCAACAGGGACATTCTCAATAGGAATACCGCGACCTTGTTATCGATGACGCTTCCCCTGCCAGATTTCCAACGCCAATCGACTCCACCTCGGCTCAGGAAATTCCCGGCAGCCGTCCCGACGGATCAGGATCGTCCGGCAAGTATAGAAAAATACCACGGCCGGCGCCATCCCGACCTCGGGCATCCTGGACGCATGCAAGCACCAATTCATCCCCTGACGGCCTGATTCGGCCACAATCCTCCGGATCGGGGCTGTGCACGTCGTCGCCATGCACCACCCGCCAAGGGCAATTACCGGCTCCGGTATCTCGAAGCTCGCCATTGGCCGTCGCGGGGCCCTGGTCGAATTCGCTGAATCCGGGATCGACCTGGTGCTGCGAGGAGATCCGCATCTGCACTGGATGTGCCCGACCCTAGGGCCCGCGCTCGACCCGGCGCGACCGATGGGAATCGTCCAGGCCGATACGGCGGTTTCGCGGCGAACCCGGTGCGAACAGCCGAATTCGGTCCACCTCGTCCGCTACGACGCCGAACGCTGCCGCGTGCTCGTCGTCGAACAGTGGGACCACGATGCCGACGAGGGCCGATTCGCGATGGTCCGCTGCGTGCCGGTAGCACCCGACCAGCAGAGCCGGATAGCACTTGCCAGTTCGTAGGTGAACAGAAGCCAGGCACGGCAGTCGCATGGCACCCGGGGCCAACGCAAGACACGGCGACAGTGAGACGAGCCGCAAAATCGTCTGCGGCCAATGTCCGAAATTCGCACTGGAGGCACCTGCGCCGAGTTCGGCATGAAACGACCGAACCCCGCGCTTTCGGCTGTCCTCGCGAGCCGAGGCAGCCCGGAATACATTGATTCTTCGACGCAGGGTGTGATTGACTGGCCCGTTCTGGGCACATGCCCACAAGCTATTGAGAGCGGGGTTTTATGGCGATTGGCGTCTGGGTCAGCCTGGGTCTGTATTTCGCGTTGATGATTGCGATCGGCTTCTACGCCTACCGCAACTCGACGGCATCTGCCGAAGAGTACATCCTCGGCGGACGCAATCTCTCTCCGGCCGTAGCGGCGCTTTCTGCCGGGGCATCGGACATGAGCGGCTGGCTGCTGCTGGGTTTGCCCGGAGCGTTGTTCGTCAGCGGCCTGGCTTCGGCCTGGATCGGTATCGGCCTGACTCTCGGCGCGCTGGCGAACTGGATCATCGTCGCACCGCGCCTGCGCGAGCAGACCGAGCGCTACGACAACAGCCTGACCATTCCGGAATTCCTCGCCAACCGCTTTCCGAGCAGGGCCATGGCCTTGCGCGTTGTCTCGGCCGTGATCATCGTGGTGTTCTTTTCCGTGTATACCGCATCGGGCCTGGTGGCCGGCGGCAAGCTCGCGGAAAGCGCATTCAGTAGCGTGCTGCAGTTCAGCCCGATGAGCACCTACGCGACCGGCGTGACCCTGACGCTCGGCGTGGTCCTCGTCTACACGGTCATCGGCGGCTTTCTTGCGGTCAGCCTGACCGATTTCTGCCAGGGCGTGATCATGATGCTGGCCCTGATCATCATGCCCCTGGTCGTGCTTTACGGAGCGGGCGGTGGTGGCGTGTCACAGGCGTCGGAGACGCTCGCGACACTAGGTCCTGATTACCTGTCGTGGTTTTCCGGGCTGACGGTGGTCGGCTTCCTGTCGGCCATTGCCTGGGGCCTGGGCTACTTCGGGCAGCCGCACATCATCGTGCGCTTCATGGCCATACGATCGCTGCGGGAAGTGCCGCGGTCGCGCAACATCGGCATGTCGTGGATGATCATCTCCCTGGTCGGCGCGATCAGCCTCGGCGTGTTCGGCCGCGCCTATGCCGTGCGCAACGGCATCAAGGTCGAAGACGCCGAAACGATTTTCATCGTGCTGGCCGACATGCTGTTCCATCCGCTGGTGACCGGCTTCCTGTTTGCCGCGCTGCTGGCCGCGGTCATGAGCACCATTTCGAGCCAGTTGCTGGTGGCCTCTTCCTCATTGACCGAGGACTTCTATCGGCTGTTCCTGCGCAAGCAGGCCGGTGAAAAGGAGGCCGTGCTGGTCAGTCGCGCAAGCGTGCTGGTGGTCGGCATCGTCGCTGCCGTCATCGCATGGGACCCCACGTCCAAGATCCTGGGCCTGGTCAGCCACGCCTGGGCCGGTTTCGGTGCCGCATTCGGTCCCTTGATCGTGCTGGCCCTTACCTGGCGTCGGATGACCGGGACCGGAGCAGTTTCCGGCCTGGTGGTCGGGGCACTGACCGTGATCGCCTGGATCGCGCTGGGTTGGGACGCAAGCTTCATGGGCGGACCCGGCATCTACGAAATCATTCCGGGCTTCGCGGCTGCCTGGGCCGCGATTTATTTCGTCAGCCTGGCCACCGCGGGCCAGAACGAGTTCCGCGCGATTCCGGCGCAGTAGACGGGCAAGATGACCTGGCGCGGCCAGCCGTCACGGCTGGCTCGCCATTCGCTTCAACGTCTCGATGTTCTTAAGGAACATCTCCCGGGAATCGGAGGTGAGATGCGCGTGTGAAAGCAGCGCCTCGTACGAGCGTCTGCTTTCGTCATACCTGCCGAGTTGCGAAAGGTAGGCCGCCTGGCTCTGGGCGATGAAGAACGAATCCGTCTCTCGCTCCAGATCAACTGCGCGCGTATAGTTTTCCAGCGCCTTCTCCGGCTCGCCCATTTGCCCGTACACGATGGCGATGTTCATGCACATCATCGCCCGATCGAATACCGGCAGATCACTGCGCACGAGTTCTTCCAGTATCCCGATGGCCTGTTCACGGTTGCCGGACTCGACCAGCTCGGATGCCCGGCTGGCGAGGGATGCGTAGAGTTGCTTGTCCACCTGATCTTCGACTCCTTTTGTTCCTCGGATTGGACAGCGCCGTTGCCCTGTCCTGCATACATGGAAACGAATAATGCGAGGGCCGGGGGACATGCACCACGAAGCTTCGCACCAGCGATCCGTCGCGCTTCCGATGAGCGACTGTCGCTTCGAAAAAGGCACTCCTTTCGGGCACAATCATTTCGGACCTGTCGCATAGCGAACTTAGGGAGACTGGAACGTCCGTGGGCCCACGCACTATGATGTTCCAATGCATCCCGGAGTACTCGTGATGAACCTCAATGACATCGTCTATTCCGTGTCCATGGTGTTGCCGCTGGTGTGGCTCGCATGGCTCGGACTGCGTCCCTTTGCCGCCAACATGAACCGTCTCTTGTTCTTCGTCGTCGGGATGACGATTTACGGTTTCTTCGTCAATGCGTTCGTCAATCCGCTGACCGACGTCTACGAGGCATATCTCGTCGCTACCCCAAAATTGGCCATGATGACCGGCGCCCCGGCTTCCGCCGCGCCGTCAGAGGCGCTGTTCGGGTGGGTCGGCTACCTCGGCATTGCGCTGGTTGCAGCATGCCTGCTGATGCTATGGGCTCAACGTGCATTGGCACGTAGCCCAAGGGCCGCCAGCGAATCCCGTCACCGGTCAGCACAGGCTCAGACCGGGCACGGATAAGCGCACACCAACGGCCGGGGCTATCTGAAATCGGCCCGTCCTTGGAGTGCCGTGTGATGTTGCCGAATGGGTCGACGCGAGCATGCCGGGCCAGGCAATCCGCTTCGCAGCGCCGATCATGGCTGTCGAGACCAAGCAGCTGAGTGGGTACACCCGGCGCCCGGCTTCCCGGAAGCTGTGCCACTGACCAATGGGACATGGGCCCTGTTGCTCTCCGTGCTATCTCTGCAGCGGGTCGCAACCGAGGTTCTGCCGCCATGCCCACAATTACCCGTCGAGAATTTCTGGCCGTGGCCGCAGCGATCGGCGCGGAGCTGGCCTGGAGCCGCAAGGCACCCGCCGCTTCGAAGCTGCCGTGGCGCGAGCGGCGTGATCTTTATGCCGAAGGCGTGGCCTCCGCTGAACCGGATGCCGAGAGCGTGATCCTGTGGACCCGCCGACCGTTCGCGAATGCGAAGGACGGACGCCTGCACCTCGAAGTGGCCGAGGACAAGGCCTTTACGCAGGTAGTCAGCCAGACGGCCGTCACTGTCTCGGCCGAATCGGATTGGACCTGTCGCGTGCTGGCGGCGGGCCTGAGGCCGGCAACGGAATACTGGTATCGCTTCAGCGACGACGAAGGCAATGGCAGCCGCATCGGCCGCACGCTGACAGCGCCACGCGAGCGCGATGGACGCCCGATCCGGTTCGCATTCGTCTCGTGCCAGTCGGTCAACGAGGGCGCGCAGAACGCCTACCGCCGGATGATCCATGAAGACGAGAAGGCACCGCGCTCACGCCAGCTCGGATTTGTCCTGCACCTCGGTGACTTCATCTACGAAGTCGTCGAATACCCTGACGAGGTCAAGACGCGTTACGACCGCACGATTTACGACATCGGCCGCATCCCCGATTCGCGCAAGGTCCTCAACTTCCACGTGCCGACCACGCTCGAAGGCTATCGGCATGTCTATCGCGCGTACTTGCGTGACCCCGATATCCAGGATGCGCGCGCACGCTTCCCCTTCGTCTGCATGTGGGACAACCACGAGTTTTCCTGGCAGGGCTGGCAGAGCAACATCCGTTACACGGGCGAAACCGAACCGGCCCAGCCGCTCAAGGTCGCGGCGAACCAGGCCTGGTTCGAATTCATTCCGGCCCGCATCCGGAAGTCGTCAGGGCCCGGGCTCGATCGGTTCGATGGGCCACACGTGGTCAAGGTACCGATCGAAACGCACGATGACGATGGCCTCGGTACCGAGCCGAACAATCTCAAGGCGATCGAAAGCCTGACCGCCTATCGCGCCTATCGTTATGGCCGGCATGTCGAAATCGTCATCACCGATCGCTTCAGCTATCGCATGCAGGATCAAACCGATCGGCCGGAAGCGTCGACCCTCGGCAGCCCGGACTTTCTCGGCATGTTTCCAGAAGAGCCGATGCAAATCATCGATGCCGGCCGGGCCTACGCGGATGGCAAACCACCCGATTCCATTTCCGATGGAATCGTCAACATCCCCAACTACCGCAAGGACGAGGCACCGGTCACGATCCTCGGCAAGACGCAGAAGGCCTGGTTCAAGACAACGCTGGCGCGTTCGACCGCAACGTGGAAGCTGTGGGCGGCGACAGGTGGCACGCTCGATTGGCGTGCGGATCCGCAGAATCTTCCGGAAGGCCTGACCAAGCCGTGGCCTGTCCCCGGATATGCGTGTTTCGGTGGCAACGATTTCTCATCGGCCTACCATGAACGTGCTGAACTCTACGACTTCGTTCGCGATCGCGGCATCACCGGTTTTGCCGTGGTTTCCGGAGATCGCCACAGTTTCTGGGCCGGCTACGCAGCCAAGGCCTTGCCGCCGAAGGCATTCGAACCGGTCGGCGTCGCTTTCATCACCGGGTCGATCTCTGCACCGGGAATGGTCGAAGCCCAGGAACACAATCTGCCGAAGGATCATCCGCTGCGGCCCTTGTTCCTGGCCGAGGCGCCAGGCCAGAAGCGCACCCAGGCGACCGTCAACCTGACCTTGCATCGCGGCGTTCGCAGCGCGCTCGAGTATGCCAAGTCCGGAGATCTCGCTGCGGCCAAGGCACTGACGAACCCGGATCTGTCACCGCACCTCGAATTCATCGACATGGGAGGCCATGGCTATTCCGTGGTCAATGCATCGGCCGAGGCCATGCAAACGGAGTTCGTCTGCATCCCTCGCCCGATCCGCCGTTCGACCTCACCGGATGGCGGCAAACTTCGCTATCGGGTCGTGCACACGGCAAGACTCTGGAAGAGCGGCGAGAAGCCCCACCTCGAGCAGAAGGTGCTCGAAGGCGATGCGGAGTTGTCGACCTGATGGGTGCGATCTCCCGACGCCAACCGGGTGGCTGCGGGTATGGTCGAGCAGCAATCGGGGCACCGCGGAGATCTGGCGACACACCTCGCGGCGAACCCGACCGGAATGCCGCCATTGGCTCGGACACCTGGGCGGAACCGAGTTTGTCCGCGGATCAATGCAGAGCGCATCGCGCCGCACTGCCCTCGCCGTTCATGCAAGCCAACTCTCGAAATCGGCATCGGGATAGTATGAAAGCAGACGGCGAACCGCGGCGACCTGTGCCTTGCTGAGGCACTTCAGGCCGAGCCCGGATTCACCGCTTCCACGGTTGCTCGTGCTCGCATCGGAGATGAAGTCCTGGCCGAGGACCTCGGTTTCGAGGCGCACTTCGGTTCCACCGATTTCGCGCACGATTCGCGAAATCTCGCCGCCCTTGTCCTTCATGAGGTCTTCATAGTGAAGAAAAATCGGCGCGATCGCATTGGCGCGCGCAAGGTTTTGCCACGACACGTAGAAGTTGACGTACCAGGGCATGGCGAAGTCGATGACGAAATCGATCATGCGTTCTTCATCGAAGCCGGCCACGTCACGGGTCAGCCAGGCGAACGAGTAGCCACTCATGCCCTGCCCCAGACCGGGCATTTCGCACTTCTTGCGGAAGTCGCGCGCGAGGCTTTCGATAGAGTCGAACAGATTCCTCGTCAGCACGATGGGGCGGATGCCGAACAGGTTCAGCAACTGCACGTTGTGCGGCGTGCCCTTCATGTGCAACTGGCTCACCGCACCGCATGCCGTGGCCGTCACGAGCGCGGGCAGGTACAGATCATGTTCGTTGCTTGAATACGCGTAGCAGAGCGGAATGAGCGGCAGGTCCAGCGACTTGGCCAGCACGCTCGCGAGGAAGGTCGAACCTGATTTCGGCGTAGCGACAATCGCATAGACCGGATAGCGTTCCGGCACGATGCTCTGGACCTGTTCTGCAGTTATCGTCCTGCGTTCGGCGGCGTTACCCAGGGTGGTCGCGACGTAGGGCTCGAGATGGATCGGCTTGACGGGTTGCACGGATCACGCACTCATTCGACAAATGGACACACCGAGCATTGTTCTGCCCGCATCCTTGGCCTGGCCAAGGATGGAAGATGATGCCTGGTCCGAACTCGCCCTACCCTTAACCCTGCCACAAGCGCGCAGTTGATCGGGGACGGGGAATACTCCGCTTTGGCAAATATGGCACTCATCCCGGGTCACCCTGGCATCAAGAATGCAGCGACGAATCCGGTGTGCCGGATTTTAGCCGACAAGTCCCATTTGTCCGCAACATCCAGCAGCGACCTCGAGGCCTTGGCGTACCCGACTCGGGCCTGCCCCATCTGTGCTGCGCCAGCGCGAAATCCCGAAATTCATACCCTCACCCGCGCGCAATTCAACAACGCGCCTGGCGACGCACGGCGGTGATTCCTGTGTCCGGCATCGCAAGGTCGATCGTCGTATACTTCGTCGACCGAACAGGCAGATGTAGCAGGAGGGAAACGAATGTATATCCGGCATTCACTCTTTTGTGTATCGATCCTCGGCGTGCTGGGTCTGGCAGCAGCGACACATGCCGCCGACAGCGCGGGCCCCATGGCTTCGCAAAGGCTGGGCACGGAGCATGCCGCGGCACAGGATGCCTGTCTTGCAGCCGTTGCCAAGTCCGCCAATGTCGAGGTCGCTAAGCTCGACATCATTGCGGTGCAGTCGGTCGATGGCATCACGGTTTCGATCAGGGTGCCCAATACCAAGAGGCCCTGGACTTGCCACTCGGATGACGAAGGCAACGTTAATAGCGCCTCGGCCGGCGAGTCTTAGCCTGCTCCCCGGCAGCAACGATAACCGGGAAAGCATCGCCGCCTGCACCTAAGCCAGGCTGGACTTCAGGCCGCAGCGAGGGCGAAACGAAAACGACCCGAGCGGCCGCATGCCCTGCATGTGGTCGGACACCGGATTGCACGCCTAGAAGACGGCAATTCCGAGCACAATGGCCAATACAGCCAGCGCGAGCAGGAACAGGAAAATCCCAAAAATAATTTTTGCGATACCGGCGCTGGCCCCGGATATGCCGGTGAAACCCAGCGCGCCGGAGATCAGCGAAATGATTCCAAAGATGATGGCCAGCTTCAGCATGATCGGTTCTCCTGTTTGTTCATGGCGGTTGCGTTCTTGCACCGCTCGGATGCGGCCCGAAAGAGCCGCTCGCGCCACTCCTCGTAACGAACGAGGGCACGCTCGAACATTCTTGCATGGCAGAGTGTGGGGGAACCCGTTTTGCTGGCAGTCATTCAGGCGCCAGCACGAGAACGCCCTGGGCTGTGCCAGGGCCGCGCCGCGTGCAGGGTACTTGCAGATCTGAAATCGGTGTTCGATCCAATCGGGTAAACAGCGCGATGCTCAAGCGCCGATTTCGAGGGCAGCACAGCGCGGTGTTGCCACACAGGCGCAATCCAGAAGGTCCAAGCGACTCATCCCACTGATTTTTCTCGGTCTAGGTCATTCGCCTTATGGGCGGGCCGCGCTTGTCCGTGGATGCTTCGGGAACCATCACTCCCGAGGATCCTTCCATGCGCAAGGTGCTTGTCTACGATTTGCCGACGCGCCTCTTCCATTGGTTGTTTGCCGGCTTCTTCATCACCGCCTATGCGATCGCCAACCTGGTCGACGACGACTCGGCCCGGTTTTCGCTGCACATGCTCGCCGGTATCGGCATGGTGTTCGTGATCATCCTGCGGATCGTCTGGTCGCTGGTCGGAACGCGCCATGCGCGTCTCGGCGACCTTGCCTTGAACCCGGTACAGCTGTTGGCCTACTTCAAGGGCATGTTTTCATCCGCCAGCCGGCGCTGGATCGGCCACAACCCGGCCTCGAGCTGGGCCGCGGTTGCGATGGTAGGTCTCGGACTGGGGCTGGGCGTCACCGGCTACCTGATGGCCACCGGTTCCGAAAGCGGCTGGCTCGAGGAGACGCATGAGATCCTGGCCCATGCATTCCTGGTCGTGGTCCTCCTGCACATTGCCGGCGTGGCGGCGCACGTGCTGCGGCACCGCGACCATCTGCAAACCAGCATGATCACGGGCAAGAAGCAGGCATCGGCCGAAGATCAGCAACCGGTACGCGCTGTCCCGCTGGCAGGATTGGCCTTCGTCATTCTGACCGGACTGTTCATGGGATACCTGCTGCAGCACTATGATGCGCAGACGCGCAGCCTGAACCTGTTCGGCACGACCCTGCAATTGGGCGAAAACGAGCATGAACATGCAGACGGCCACAGCGACGGAGACGGAGACGATCACGATCGTGACTGACAGGCACGCGACCAGGCCGACCGCGCAGACCGAGGCCGACGACCGCGCAGGGTCCGCGGAAGGCCCTCTGCAGATCGGCGAGCGCGCCCTCATCGCGGGCGTGCTCGCCCTGATTGCGCTGCTGGCGGGTATTGACCTGCTGGTCGACCAGCGCCAGGGCGTCGCCGCGTGGCACGTCCTGGCCGAGGCCATGGTCGCCGTGGTCGCATGCTTCGGTGCCTTCCGCCTGCTGCGTGGCGCCTGGCAATTGCGCAAGCGACTGGCTGCCCAGGATCGGGACTTCTCGGCCTTCAGGAAGCAGGCCGAGGCATGGCGCGCGGGATCGAAGCGGTATCTGGACGGGCTATCGCGCTCGATCAGCCTGCAAATGGACCAGTGGCAGTTGTCCGCAGCGGAGCAGGAGGTCGCCTTCCTCCTGCTCAAGGGCCTGAGCCTGAAGGAAATCGCGGCAGCCCGGCGCACTTCGGAGAAGACCGCGCGCGTGCAGTCCAGCGCGATCTATCTGAAATCGGGCCTCGGCGGCCGCTCGGAGCTGTCCGCCTTCTTCCTCGAAGACCTGCTTCCCCCGGGCACGGTCGAGCCCACCGGCGAACCGTGAAAGGGAGGCTGCCGTTCAAGCAGGAAGCGACAGCGCCCAGCCCACCCATCCTGTATCGAGGCTTCGTTCCACCCAAGGTCTTCTCTGACTGCACGCAGGCTACGCGGCAATGTGCAGTGGCAACGATCGTTGTGATCTGCAGGCAGTACTCGCGCGAGCACCGGGCCTCGTCGCTCAACGCTACATGAGCGCCTGCACGACCAGCTGATGCTCGCGGCAATGGGCCTCGTAGGCCTCGCGCTGCGATTTCGCCGAGGCGCGTGCGCGGACTTCGCCACCCGGTCCGAGGAACTCGACTTCGCCCATGACGATGACCAGGGCATGCAGCGGCTCGTCGCCGACGATCTTCCACCAGTCTTCATTGCCGGGCGGTTCGAACACGTAGTCACCGGGTCCGATCACCTCTCCGGTGCACAGCTTTCGGCTACCGCTTAGATTCCATGCGTGTACGGCACCGGTGTGGCGATGCAGCGGCATGGCGACGCCGGGCTCCATGCGCAGCAATTCGACAAAACCGCTGTCGTCCGGCAGGAACCGCAACAGCTTCGACGACTTGCCAGGCGTCGTCGATGGAACCCAGGGCAATGCGTCGCTGCGCGAGATGCAGGCGGGCATGAAGCGTGACGGCAGCAGGGCCGGGGCATGATTCGATCGTTGCATGGGTATGCTCCAGGATTCCGGACAGAAGGATTGAAGGGCTGGTCAGGCTGCGATTGCGCGCAGGTAGCGCTCGAACGAGGCATCCACCGCGTTCCGGGCATGGCCGAGAATGTTGCGGCCCCATGTGTAGCCATAGACATCGTCGAACTCGAGCATGGCGACCCTTTCACGGATGGCGCGCACATCCGCCGGTCGCATCGGGATGTAGTTCGGATAGCTGTACATGAAAGCAACGTGGTGGCGATCCTGGGCAACCTGCAATGCATCGCCGGGAAACAGCGCTCCGCCGGCACGTGGGCCATCAGCCCAATGCAGGGCAGTGCTACCCGCGAAGTGTCCGCCACAGCGGATCAGGGACACCGTATCGAGCAGTCGATGTCGATCGCCACGCCAGTACTCGATGCGCGGCGACGGCCGCATCACCCACTCGGCATCGTCGGCATGCAAGAGGATCGGTATGCCGCCCAGGGCTTCGCTCCACTCCACCATCGACGCGTAAAAGTGCGGATGCGAGATGACGATCACGTCCACGCCGCCGTTTGCCTTCAGGGTGGCAACGGCTTCTTCGGTGACCAGGCTGACGGTTTCCCAGAGCACGTTGCCGTCTCGCGTCGGCAAATGCAGTGCGCGCTGTGGAATGGCGAAATCCCCGGCAACGCCGATGCCCAGAAGGCCGGCATCCTGTTCGATACGCAGTCCGTGCGACGTCGCAAGCCGCTCGTGCGTGGTCCAGGCCTGACCATTTTGGCCGACGTACTGGCGCTCGTCTTCGCAAATCGGACATTGATCGGGCGGTTCGCTGGATGCCGCAAACTGGGTTCCGCAGGTCTCGCAAATAAAGCATGTCACGTTCATTCCTCGCTCCAGGTTCGCATGGCGGAATATTCGGGCTGGTCCGCCGATCGCAGGGGTAGATCCGATGCTCGGAAGCCGTATTTCCCGTCGCCCAATTTAGGCGTAATCTGGATCATTGTTTGATCCAGATTTATCAAAGATGATGGAACCAGTTTTTCCATTCGACCTGAACCTTGATCAGCGTGACACCGGCACGATCACGCAGACATTGCACGGCCGCTTGCGCACCGCGATCCTCGATGGACGGCTCGCCGCCGGGGCTCGCCTGCCAGCGACCCGGAGGGCGGCGGCGGCGCTCGGAATCGCCCGCAACACGATGGTCGCGGTCTACGATCTGCTGATCGCCGAGGGCTACCTGCTGCCGCGCTCGGGTGCGGTACCGGTGGTGGCCGATGTGGTCGGGCGCCAGCGCCTGAACAGGGTTCGAGCCGTCACGAAGCCGGCTTCATTTCCGCGCAATCCGCTGTGGCAAACAATCGAGCTGCCGTCGCCGGAAGCCCGGGAGTTGCCGCCACGGTGTTTCCGACTCGGCATCCCGGAGCACCGGTTTTTCCCGCATGAGGTCTGGCGCCGGCTGACGGCCAGGGCGCAGCGTCGCTGGTCCCGACATGGCTTTTTCTATTCGCCCTCGCAGGGCCTGCCCGGCTTGCGCGAAGCGATCGCGCACCATGTCGCCTTTGCGCGCGCAGTGTCGTGCAGGGCGGACGACGTCGTCGTCACCTCGGGAGCGCAACAGGCCTTCGACCTGCTGGCCCGACTGCTGGTCGAGCCGGGCCGCACCCGGGTTGCGATCGAAGATCCGGGCTATCCGCCGATCCGGGCCGCCTTTGCCGCCGCCGGCGCGATCCTGGCGCCCGTTGCGGTCGACCACGAGGGCCTTTGCGTCGAGCGGATTCCTGATGACACACGCATCATCTGCGTGACGCCCTCGCACCAGTCGCCGACCGGTGTCGTGCTCTCGGCGCGGCGTCGACAGGCCTTGCTGGCGCTGGCCGAACGCCGGCAATGCGTGGTCATCGAGGACGATTATGACGGCGAATTCCGCTACGGCGACCGCCCCCTCGACGCACTCCAGACCCTCGACCGCGACGCCCGCGTCTTCTATGTCGGCACGTTTTCGAAGAGCCTTTTTCCGTCCTTGCGCAAAGGCTTCGTGGTCGCGCCAGAATGGGCTCGCCGAACCCTGGTCGCAATCAGGCAATGCACCGATGCGCACTGCGACGAGATCACCCAAAGCGTGCTCACCGCATTCATTGAAGAGGGCCACCTCGCCCGCCACGTTCGGCGCATGCGACCGATCTACGCCGAGCGCCGCGAGGCCCTGCTCGACGCGCTCGAGGGTCGCTTGAGCCGATGGCTCGAACCGTTTCCTTCAGAGGCCGGCCTTCATCTCGCGGCACGGATCCGCGACCCCGACCTGCAGGGCCGAATCTTCGAAGCGATGCGTCGGCATGCGCCAGGTGCGCAATCCGTCGCCGAGTATGCGATGTCCGGCATCGGCGCCCCGGCGCTGACATTCGGCTACGGCGTCATTGATGCCGGGGACATTTCAGCCTCGATGACACGATTTGCCGCCGCCCTGCGGCGCGCGGGCTAGCCGGGCTGCTGTCGAAGTACCGCGCCAGGAATAGCGATCCTGTTTCCGAGCTGTTCTTCCGCGCCATCGTTCTCCGGCCATTGGGGTTCGACGCGGTATGCGGATCGGTGGTCCCCGGCGAGGCGGGTGTCAAGTGATGGCCCCGACGCGACGCCAACAATCTGACCGGGCTCACCAGACGAGGTCGTCGGGCACCTTGAATTGGGCGTAGTACGCATCGTCTTCGGCTTCGGAAGGCTCGGCGCCGGCGTCCTGGCCGTGGTCGAGCACGATCAGTCCGGCGTCGCGTTCGCGCACCTTGTCGGCAGCCGAGCGTGGCAGCAACACGTAGCGACCGTCCAGACCCGCGATAACCAGGGCTCCGGACGCCAGCAACTTGCGCGTTGCTTCATCGACGAGCACGCTGCGGATCGCACCGTCGACCGTGAAACGATATTCGATCTCGCCGGAACACGGCACCTTCTTGTCCGCGATGATCTGGCGCGCCTGGGCGGCCAGTTCGGCAACCCGACGCGCTGCCTTGTGTTCGGCGGCCAGGGCCCGGTCGCGCTCGGCTTTTTCGGCGCGCGCACGCTCCGCCTCGAGCTGTATTTCATTGGCTTGTTGCGTGCCCCTGGCGTGCCGTGCCTTGTTCTGCTCGCGTGCCACTTCGGCGACCTTCGACTTCTTGACCAGACCCGCCTTGAGCAGCTGTTCCTGGAGCGGATTCGCCTTTGCCATGGTCGGGTAGTCCCAAAATTCTTGTCGAAGAGTTCCGTTCCATCATACCCGCGCGCATCCACGGCGGATTCGCTAGGCAACCCCGCCCGGACCTCGCCGCCTGTCCATTCCTTCCCTGGCTGACGTGCTCCGCTGATTGACGGGGATACTGTCGCTTCAGGCCTTGCGCCAGACCAGCCAGGCCGAGAGGAAAACGGCGAGGATCAGGGTGGCGATGTGGAAGCCGGTGAGATTGGCCCAGGCCACGGCCGTGGCCATGTCGCGGCCCATGGTCAGCAGGGTCTCGCGCATCGGAATGCCGAGGAACGAGGCCACGCGCGCGGCGGCCAGCAGGTAGCCGGCATAGACGCAGGCGACGATCGTGCTGATCGCGGCAATCAGGGCGCCGCTGGGGCGACGGCCGAAGCCCTGGCGCCGAAGCACCCAGGCAATGAACGCAGCAACGGCAAAGGCGACGCCGATCAGGTCGAAACGCAGGTAGAGCTGCAACACGCACCAGACCGCGCCGGCAGCCAGCGCGCACATCAGGGCCGTGGCGATTCCGAGGAAGAGATTCGGCGTCGGCTTGCCTTCGGCGTCAACGGACATCGACGGCAGCCGCGCTGGAACGGTATCGGGGATGACTCATCAGGGGAACGCCGGGACAAATGAGTGCGCGATGATACCGGCCGGCACCGTTTCGCGTAACCGCCAGAAGTCGCTGGTTCGTCGTCACTGCGCGGAAACCCGCTGCCCGATCAGATGGCGAGCAGCCTCTGGACGGAGGCCGGAACCGCGACGCCGGGCGCGGCATCCTCGGCGGCGATGGGCTCGGCGTAGTGCTGGCTGATCGGCACCACCCCCGACCATACCGCCAGATCCCGGTCGGCCGGATCGTCCTTCGGCCCGCCCGTGCGGATCTTCGCGCTGGCATCTTCGATGGTGAATCGCAGCAGGGCCGTCGCGGCGAGTTCATTCCTGTCGGCTGCGCGCGATTCGGCGGCGCGACCGGGAATCAGCGCATCGACGAAGCGCGCGAAGATGACGGCCTTCTCCGCCGCGTCGACGACCGGCTCGGCCTTGCCGAAGGCGACCACCGAGCGGTAGTTCATCGAATGATGGAAATGCGAGCGCGCCAGCACCAGGCCATCGACATGGGTCACGCACAGGCACGTCGCGATGCCCTCGCCCACCGTCTTCATGAGGCGGCTGGCGATCGAACCGTGCAGATAGATCGATTCACCTTCGCGTGCATACAGCATCGGGATGACGAAGGGTTGTCCGCCCGGGTCGGCAAACGAGACGTGCGCCACCCAACCCGCATCGAGTATGGCGTGGATGGTCGGCGCGTCGTAGTGGCCGCGCTGGGCGACGCGCCGGACCTTGTGGCGGGGGTGGCTGGACATGACCGAACCTCGGAAGTGCGACTTGACGAACGCATCATGGCAGTGGAAATTGGCCCCTTCGAGTGCCACCCATCGGCAATTGAATAGGACCAATCATGTACATGGAACTGGATGGGCAGGGTCCGCGCTATGCGCAGCTGATCCGCTCGCTTAAGTCGGCGATCCTTGAAGCCCGCCTCGCGCCAGGCTCGCGCGTGCCGGCCAGCCGCAACCTGGCCAACGAACTCGGCATATCGCGCAACACGGTGCTGGCGGCCTATGAACAGCTGCAGGCCGAGGGCTTCCTGCATGCCCGCGTCGGCTCGGGCAGCTACGTGGCCGACATCGGCAACCGCCTGCCGACGCCGCCGCGGCTCGGTGCGGTTCCGGTGGCGCCGCTGTCGGACTACGCGCGGCGTGCCCTCAATGCCAGCGATGGTGCATTCGTGCCCGGACACGAGCACAAGGGTCTGCGCTACAACCTGCAGTACGGCGTGCCGCTGACCAATCCGGCCCTGGCCAGCGCCTGGCGGCGTGAAATCAACCGTGCCGTCGAGCGTGCCGAGTTCGACTATCCCGACGCACAAGGCCTGCCGGCACTGCGTGAACAGATCTGCGACTACCTTGCACGACGCCGCGGCGTGGCGGCGTCGGCGGACGACGTGCTGGTGATTTCGGGCACGCAGCAGGCGTTTGCGCTGGCTTCGCGCGTGCTGCTCGACGACGGCGATTCGGTGGTCCTCGAAGATCCGCATTACCGCGGCGCGCGGCAGATTTTCGCCGCCTATGGTGCTCGCGTGCGCGGCGTGCGCGTCGATGAGGAAGGACTGGTTCCATCGGCCCTGCCGAACCAGGCCCGGCTGGCCGTGGTGACGCCCTCGCATCAGTTCCCGACCGGCGCCCTGCTGCCGCTGGCGCGACGCGTGGAACTGCTCGAATGGGCTGCGCGGCAGCACTGCTGGATCATCGAGGACGACTATGACGGCGAGTTCCGCTTCGGTGGACGGCCGCTGGCCGCACTCAAGTCGCTCGATCGCGATGGCCGCGTCATCTATATCGGCAGCTATTCAAAAACGCTGTTCCCTGCGCTGCGGCTCGGCTACATGGTCCTGCCGGCCTCGCTGCGCGAGGCTTTCCGCGCGGCCAAATGGCTGGAGGATCGCGGCAGCAACACGCTCGAACAGGCAGCGCTCGCGCATTTCATGGCCAGCGGTGGATTCGAGCGGCACCTGCGCCGCGCTGCACAGAGCCTGCGTGCACGCCGGGCGGCGATGCTGGCCGGCCTGCGCAAGCACGCCGGCGGGGCACTCGAAGTGGTCGACTCGAACGCCGGCATGCATCTGACCGCCTGGCTCAGGTCCGGCAGTCACGCCGACTGCGAGCGACTGGCCGCGCACGCGCGCGAGCGTGGACTGGGCCTGTACACGGTGGCGCCGTATTCGCTGCGCACGGCGGCACGGCCCGGGCTGCTGCTCGGCTATGCCGGCTTGCCGCCGGCCGACATCGAAGCAGCCCTGCGCCTGCTCGGCCGCTGCCTGCGCGAAACCGGCCTCTCGGCTTGATCGTGCGGACCGAGCCCCGATATGAAGTGTAATCACCGCCAAGGCCTCATAATGGCCGGCCAATGCCGATGAAATCGACGAAGACTGCCTCGACATGAGTGGCTACAGTTCAACCTCAGAACCGGTCCGCTTCGAGCGCGACTGCCCGGCCGTGATGGTTCCGCAGGGCGAGAGCGTGACCTTGCCTGCCGGCCAGGCCGGATATATCACCCAGGCGCTCGGCGGCAGCTTCACGGTGTTCGTCGACGGCAACCTGTTCCGCATCGCCGGCAGCGACGCCGATGCGATCGGCAAGACCCCGCCGGCGCCGCTCGAATTGCCGCCCGATGCCGCCGACGAGGATGTCGAGAAGCTGGTCTGGTCGCAGTTGCGTACGTGCTTCGATCCCGAAATACCGATCGACATCGTCGAGCTTGGCCTGGTCTACGACTGCGATCTCGAAAGGACCGAGGACGGCCAGCGCAAGGTCAACGTGCGCATGACCCTGACTGCACCGGGCTGCGGCATGGGCGAGATCCTCGTCGAGGATGTGCGCAGCAAGCTCGAGATGATTCCGACCGTCAGCGAGGCCGATGTCGACCTCGTGTTCGACCCGCCGTGGAACCACAGCATGATGTCGGACGCGGCCAAGCTCGAAACGGGGATGTTCTAGACGGCAGCACCGTAGCTGGCGCCATGCGTCGCTCAGTGAAGTCCTCGCAAAAGCCCCTCACCAGCCTGCCGGCAGCCTCTGCCGCCAGCGGAAGAGGCATTCCGCAGCCCAACCTCGCCGCGAGCGCCGTGCTTGCGTGAAACCGTTTCCGCCTGTCCTTCTCCCGCTTGCGGGAGACCAAACGGCAGGAAAGCCGTTTTGAGCAGCGGATGCTGCCCAACGGGCGAGCGCCACGGAGGGCGCGAGTTCAGGTCCCGCAGGGGGATGAGGGGCTCTTGCGCTTCGCTTTGGGCTTGTTTACGGCGCGTGCCGATTGCGCTCCGCCCAACCACCCTCACCAGCCTGTCGGCAGCCCCTCCCGCCAGCGGGAGAGGCATTCCACATTGAACCACGATCGCTTCCTGCCGTTGATGGCGGCCGATGAGGCGTTCGATACCGCGGCTTCGGCGTTGGTCTGCTGCGGACGAGCGCGAACGACTACTCCGCAGCGGGACTGGAATCCCCGGCAGAATCCGCGTCGCCGTTGCTGGCCGGACTGTCCGCTCCGACATCGGTATCCTCGTCGTCGATCGCATCGAGACGGACCAGGCCGACCAGGTTTTCGTCTTCGGGCAGGCGGATCAGGGTCACGCCCTGGGTATTGCGGCCGACCTTGGCGACTTCGGCCGCACGCGTGCGCACGAGGGTGCCCTGGTTCGAAATCAGCATCAGTTCGTGTTCTTCGGTGATCTGCACGGCCCCGACCAGGGCGCCGTTGCGTTCTGAACACTGGATGCCGATCACGCCCTGGGTGCCGCGGCCCTTGCGCGGGTACTCGGCCAGTTCGGTGCGCTTGCCGTAGCCGCGCTCGGTGGCGGTGAGAATGTCGCCATCGCCGTCGCGCACGATCAGGCTGACGACCTTCTCGCCCTTGGCCAGGCGCATGCCGCGCACGCCGGTGGCGGTGCGCCCGGTCGAACGCACGGTGTTCTCGTCGAAGCGCACGGTCTTGCCGTTCGAGGCGAACAGCAGGATGTCGCTTTCGCCGTTGGTCATCTGCACGTCGACCAGGGCATCGTCGTCGGCGAGGCCGATCGCGATCTTGCCCTTCTGCAACTGGTAGGCGTACTCGGTCAACGGGGTCTTCTTGACCGTACCGTTGGCCGTGGCGAAGAACACGAACAGGTCTTCCGAGTATTCGTGCACCGGCAGGATCGCCTGGACCTTCTCGCCCTCCTGCAACGGCAGCAGGTTGACGATCGGCTTGCCGCGCGCATTCGGGCCGGCATCGGGCATCTGGTAGACCTTGAGCCAGTAGACGCGACCGGTGCTGGTGAAGGTCAGCAGGGTGTCATGGGTATTCGCGATCCACAGGCGCTCGACGAAATCCTCGTCCTTCAGGGCCGAGGCCGAACGGCCCTTGCCACCGCGCTTCTGCGCACGGTAAATGCTGGCCGGCTGGCGCTTGGCATAGCCGGTATGCGAAAGCGTGACGACGACGTCTTCGGGCTCGATCAGATCGAGCATGTCGAGCTCGTCGAGGTTGGCCTGGATCACGGTGCGCCGTTCGTCGCCGAACTCTTCCTTCAGCGCGACCAGTTCCTCGCGGATGACCGCGAGCAGGCGTGCCGGATCCTCGAGGATTTCGATCAGCGCGACGATCGTCTTCAGCAGTTCCTTGTATTCGTCGGTGAGCTTTTCCTGCTCGAGACCGGTCAGGCGGCTCAGGCGCATTTCGAGGATCTGCTGCGCCTGCGCTTCGGAGAGCTGGTAGCCGTCGTCGCCGAGGCCGACACCCGGATCGAGCTTCTCGGGCTTGGACACGTCTGCGCCGGACGCCGACAGCAGGGAGCGCACCAGGCCCGGTTCCCAGCGTCGCGCGAGCATGCGCTGCTTCGCCTCGTCGCTCGACGCGGAGGTCTTGATCAGCTCGATCATCTCGTCGATGTTGGCCAACGCAACGGTCAGGCCTTCGAGGATATGGGCACGATCGCGCGCCTTGCGCAGATCGAAGATCGTGCGTCGGGTGACCACTTCGCGGCGATGGCGGATGAAGGCCTCGAGGATTTCGCGCAGGCCGAGGGTGCGCGGCTGGCCGTCGACCAGGGCGACCATGTTGATGCCGAAGGTCACCTGCAGCTGGGTCTGCTGGTAGAGGTTGTTGAGCAGGACGTCACCCATGGCGTCCTTGCGCACTTCGATGACCACGCGCATGCCGTCCTTGTCGGACTCGTCGCGCAGCTCGGAGATGCCCTCGATCTTCTTTTCCTTGACCAGCTCGGCGATCTTCTCGATCAGGCGCGCCTTGTTCACCTGGAACGGCAGCTCGCTGACGATGATGGTCTCGCGGCCGTTGGCCTCGACTTCGACCTCGGCCTTGGCCCGCACGAGGATGCGGCCGCGCCCGGTGCGGTAGGCCTCGACGATGCCAGCCGAGCCGTTGATGATGCCGGCGGTCGGGAAATCCGGCCCCGGCACGATCCGCATGAGGTCCTCGAAGGAAAGATCGGGATCGTCGATCAGGGCGATGCAGGCGCCGAGCACCTCGGAAAGATTGTGCGGCGGGACGTTGGTCGCCATGCCGACGGCGATGCCGGCCGAGCCGTTGACGAGCAGGTTCGGGATGCGCGCCGGCAGCACGCTCGGCTCGAGTTCCTTCTCGTCGTAGTTGGGCTGGAAATCGACCGTTTCCTTGTCGATGTCGGCGAGCAGTTCGGAACTGAGCCGGTGCAGGCGGCACTCGGTGTAGCGCATCGCCGCGGCGTTGTCGCCATCGACCGAGCCGAAGTTGCCCTGGCCGTCGATGAGCATGTAGCGCATCGAGAAGTCCTGTGCCATGCGCACGAGGGCGTCGTAGATCGACGCGTCACCGTGCGGGTGGTACTTGCCCATGACATCGCCGACCACGCGCGCGCACTTGACGAAGGGCCGGTTCCAGACCGTGCTCGACTCCTGCATCGCGTACAGGATGCGACGATGCACGGGCTTGAGTCCGTCCCTGACATCAGGCAAGGCACGCCCGACGATGACGCTCATTGCGTAGTCGAGATAGCTCTGCCGGACCTCGTCTTCGATATTGACGCGTATGACTTCTTTGGCGAACTCAGCCATTGAGTATTTTTTCCATGCAAATCAGGAATTTACGATCGCTACCATGATCGCTTCTTGACGCCGGTTTGGCCGCGGCGAAAACACGAAATATTACCACGAAACACCGCGCCCTGGCTCGTTTTCCGGGCCGGCGGGTGGCGCCCAAATCCACCTGCTCCCGAGCTTCCGCGGCGATCGGGCGTAGAGATGCGAAGGTGACCCTAGTCCGGAGCTCTGCGCCACTGCCGGAACGGCCCACCGCTCAGTCGCCGCGATGCCGGTAGATCCAGAATCGCGACGCCGAAAAGTTGACCGCGAATCCCGCCAGCGAACCGATGGCGACACCGAGGGCCGGCAGGCGATGAACCAGCGCGTACTGGTAGACCAGCCACGAATAGACCGAAAAATTGATCGCGAATCCCCCGCACATGGCGAATACATAGCGCGACCATTCGCCAAAGCGGCCGTAGTGCCTGACACCGCCGAAGGTGAACCGACGATTGAACAACCAGGTGGCCGTCGCGGCAGCGAGAAACGAGAGCAGGCGCGATGCGTAGCGGTTGGCGTCGAATGACGAGACGAGAAACTGGACCAGGCCGGCATCGACCAGGAAGCCGATGAAGCCGCCGACGCCGAACAGGACGACCTGGCGCATGCGCGCTGCCGTCAGCGCAGCAAGCCGGGGCGGCGCGAGGCTGCGGCTGGCCGCGTTCGGATCAAGCGAACAGCGTCCGCATCGAGTCCTCGTCCGGATGCTCGATGACGCCGCGTTCGGTGACGATGGCGTCGATCAGGCTGGCCGGGGTGACATCGAAGACCGGATTCCAGGCCGTGGCGCCCTCGACCACGGTGCGCTGCCCGGCGTGGGACAGCAGTTCGTCAGGATCGCGCATCTCGATTTCGATCGACTCGCCGCTCGGCGTCGCCATGTCGACGGTCGACGAGGGTGCGACCACCATCACCTTGACGCCGTGATGGCGGGCGACGATGGCGAGCTGGTAGGTGCCGATCTTGTTGGCGACGTCACCGTTCGCGGCGATCCGGTCGGCGCCGACCACGAGCCACTGCACCTGCCCCGATTTCATCAGGTGGGCGGCCGCGGAGTCGGAAACCAGGGTCGCCGGAATGGCGTCGCGGGCCAGTTCCCACATGGTCAGGCGCGCACCCTGCATCCAGGGTCGCGTTTCGCCGGCGAACACGCGCGCGATATCGCCGCTGCTGACGCCGGCGCGGATCACGCCGAGCGCGGTACCGTAGCCGGCGGTGGCCAGCGAGCCGGTATTGCAATGGGTCAGCACACCGACGTTCTCGCCGAGCAAGCCCGCGCCGAGTTCGCCCATGTGCCGGTTGGCCGCGAGGTCCTCGTCCTGGATGCGCTGGGCCTCGGCTTCGAGTGCCTGGGCGTCGGCGTCGATCGCCGCTGCCCGTTGCATGCGGTCGAGCGCCCACATCAGGTTGACCGCGGTCGGTCGCGCCGCGCGCAGCAGCGGCAAGGCTGCGTCGATCGCAGCGCGTCCACGCTGGGCGGCAAGGACCACGCCCCAGGCCGCGGCAATGCCGATCGCCGGCGCCCCGCGCACGACCAGGTCGCGGATGGCCTGGGCAACCTCTTCGGGCGTCGTGCAGTCGATGTAGTCCTCGGCGAACGGCAGTTTGCGCTGGTCGAGCATGCGCAGGCGATCGCCGCGCCAGAGCACGGAGCGGACAGTGTCGTGGGAGTTCGTGTCGTTCATCCCGGCAGGATACCCGAGTGCCGGCCCGGTCTTGAACCGCGGCTTGCCCAATTGCGCCGATCGCGCCCGGGCAAGCCGGGTCCGAGTCAACGCAACGCGGATTGGACGCTCGCCGAATCCGCGTCACGCCATCAGTGTGCTACGCCGGTGACCTGGATCGCCTGCAGGGCATCGAAGGGAGGCTCGAGCTCGAAACCTTCGCCAACCACCAGCAGTCGGTCGGCCTCCGGCGCGCCACCGTCGACCAGGCCGATCCCGGCCTGGATCGCCGACGGCCCGAGCAGGGTCTGCGACCAGGTTGCAGGCTGGCCAGCGCGCGAGACGCTGAGCAGGGCGACTCGCGATTGCCCGGCGAAGACCAGGGCGAGCGTGAAACGGTCGCCGGCTGCGGTCGCTCCCTTGGCAACGGTCAGCACCGGTCCGACCGGCACGCTGTCGAGATCGACCATGAGTTCGTTCCCGGCATCCAGCGTGGCCAGGGGCACGGCGATGCCGGCAAGGTGGCCGGCACCCGGATCGCCGGCCTCGAAGCCGGACCGCGACAGCACGACGGGTGTGGTCGAGACGGAAACATTGTTCTGCGGCGTGACGTCGCCCGCATAGGTGGCCTGGGCCAGGAAATCGATCGCATCGCCGGCGTTCTCGGCCACCGTCGCTGAGAATACGAAGATTGCGCTGCTGCCGACTGGGAGGTCGAGCTCCGCGTCGATTCCGCCGTCGCCGTCGGCCGGACATACGGCGTTGTCGACCGCAAGACAGGTCCAATGCGCAGACTCGGCGGCATAGCCCGCGGGAACCGGAACCGAAACCGCGACCGGACTGGCGGCAACCGAACCGGCGTTGCTGACCACGACAACATGCTCCTGGGTATCGCCGTAGGTCACGAACGCGACCTGGGTGGCCATCGACACGGCAATTTCCGCGGGCTCCATCGCGGTCGCATCGACCGTTACGCCACTGGCAAAGGAGCCCGGAACCTGGATCGAAAGCGTGTTGCTGCCCGGCGTCATGCCGAGGGTCCAACGGGTAGGCGCTGCGAGTCCATCGGAGCCGCTGAGCACGCTCGATTCGCTGACGCTGCCGCCGCCGAGGCCGACCCGAAAGACCACACTGGCCCCTTCGACCGGCGCACCGCCGGCATCGATGATGCGAACGGTCGGCGCAACCGGAATCGGCTGGCCGACCAGTGCGGTCTGGTCGTCGCCGGCGACGACGATGACAGTTGCCGGTGCGCTCGCGACCTCTACCACGCGGCTGGCGCTGGCGTATTCGATGCCGCTGTCGGCACCGATCGCCCTGACCTGGATCTGGTAGCTGCCGACGGCTTCGAATGTCGGACGCAGGCCGACCAGCGCCGAGGTCCCGGCCGCGAGGTCGAGGGCCGTGTCAGGCCCCGCATTGCCGCAAAGATTGCTGCCGCAGCTGGAAAGCGGCACGGCCAAGAACAATCCGGATTCCGATTCCGTTTCGACCATGATCTTGGCCGTGCCTTCCACGACTGGCTGTGACGAACTGATTTCGAAGCGGAACGCGATCGACTCGGGAACTGCTCCGTTGCCGTCGTTGACCACGGTCGACATGAAGCCCGCCGCCTCGACGCCACGGTCGATGCTGGTCGGGCCGTCGAAGGTCATCGACACGTCCGGCGCGACCACGGTCTGATCGAGGCTCGCACTGGCGTAGAAATTGAGGGTGTGGACGCCGACCACGCTCGCCCTGAGGGTGAACTGCCCGCTCCGCTTGAAGGTGAAGCGCAGTGCGGTCGATACATCGTAGTCCGCGGCAACCGGAAAGCCTTCGACGTCGCCATAGTCGGCGCACAGGTCGGTCCAGCAGCTGGCGACCGGCAAGGGCTCGTAGATGCCGGAGCCCGGCGCCGTTTCGAATTCAATGGTGACATCCTGCGGCGCCAGTGCTTCATCGCCGAGAACCTCGAGATGGATGCGGACGCTGTCCTCGACCTCGACCGGATCGGCATTGGTCACCGTCATCTGGTAGCCCGGGCTGGCCACGCCGAGATTGGGGCTCGCCGGACCCGTGAATGTCATCCTGACGTCCTTGCCGCTGCGAATCACTTCACCGCCGCCGTTGGCAAGGGCCGGAACCGATGCGGCAAGCAACAGGACCAGCATCGACGTGCCGGTAGCCAGAAGGCGCTTCGCGACCGCATGGGTGGAACTTGTCAAGATGTTCATCGTGATCCTCATGATCGTTTCTCCGTCAGGCGCCCATTTCCTCTCCACCGAATCGACATCCGGTGCGCGAAGCAAAACCGGATCGTCAACGGCTCGGGAAGGAACTCCGGGTCGACGCACGCTGTACTCAGCAATGCGTGGGCCAGTGCGCGGGTCGCCTGTGACCGGGTCGACACAAGTGCGCCAGCGGAATGGTGAATACGTGACGAATGCACGCTATGTACAAAATCCCATTCAGTTACCGCCCTGCCCGTCGTGAACCGCGTCACGCTATTCGGGATGGCAGGTTGCGGGCTCCCGGATGCGGGGAACCCGGCCTTGGTCCGATGTCGACACGAAATGCGTGACGGCATGGGCAGTTCAGGCGCATGCGAACGAACCGCGAGGCGGTTCGCAAATGATTCGTCACTCGAAACGGGCAGGTGTCGCCCGAAGTCGCGGCGATGCGGCAGCCACGAAGCCGGAATCTCAGTCGAGCAGATCGAGGCCGTTGATGCGGCGGGTGCGCCGGGCGAGCGCGGCGCCGATGACCTCGCGGCTTGCATGGATGCGCAAGCGCGAGCGCGCGCGACTGGCTGCGGTGTAGAGCCATTCGCGGGTCAGCAAGGGATGCGGCTGCTCGGGCAGGACCAGCTCGACCGTGTCGAACTCCGATCCCTGCGCCTTGTGTACGGTCATCGCGTAGGCACTTTCGTGGGCCGGCAGTTGCGCCGGCAGCAGCGCGTGGACCTCGCCATCGCGGCGGGCAAACCAGGCACGCAAGGGCGATTCGGGTCGTTCGCCGAAGAAGATGCCGACATCACCGTTGTAGAGACCGAGCGCATGATGGTTGCTGGTGACCAGGATCGGCCGGCCGTGGACGAACTCGCGGTCGGCCACGGCACCGTGCAAGGCGCTGGCCACGGCACGGTTCAGCCCTGAAACGCCCTGCGGGCCTTCGCGCAGGGCGCACAGGATCCGGTAGCGACCGAGTGCTTCGAGGGCCTCGGCGGGTGTCGTGGCCTCGGCGAGCACGCGATAGTTGTCGTGCAGCTGGCGTCGGACTGCGGTCGCGTCGATGCGCCAGGGCCATTCCGACCAGGCAATGTCGTCGCTGTCGCCGAGAATGTCGAAGACCGTCCCGGCGTCCCCATCGCGGATCGCGCGGACCAGTCGGGCAATGCCCGAAGCACCGCCGAAGCGGCGCGGTCGTTCGAGGCGGACGATGCGTTCGGCGAGCGCTCCACGGCCCTCGATCGCGGCGACGCGTTCGCCGCTGGCCTGGCCGATCCAGCGCGCCGTCTCGGGCGCGAAGCGGTTGTCCGCATTGCAGGCGGCCAGGGCCGCGAGCACGGCGCCGTTCTCGACCGCCGGCAGCTGGTCCGGATCGCCGAGCAGGATCAGCCGGCATTCGGGTTTCAGCGCGCGCAGCAGCTTGGCCATCAGCGGCAGGTCGACCATTGAGCATTCGTCGACGACCAGCACATCGAGCTCGAGCGGGCGCGCACGATCGCGGGCCGGCTGTATGGATTGTGCGTGGAAGCCGAGCAGCCGGTGCAGGGTCGTCGCCTCGGACGGCAGATCGGCGCGCTGCGCCTCGCTCAGCGGCAGCTTGCGCAAGCCGAGCTGCACCGATTCGCTGAGCCGCTGTGCAGCCTTGCCGGTCGGCGCGGCGAGGGCCATGCGCAGCGGCCCGGGCGCGAAATGCCGGACCAGGGCCAGCACGCGCAAGGCGGTGAAGGTCTTGCCGGTGCCGGGCCCGCCACAGATGACGGTCAGCGGCGCGCGCAGGGCCACGGTAGCAGCGACCCTTTGCCAGTCGGTCTCGTCCTCATCGGCGGAGGGCAGCACGGCGTCGAGCGCCGCAGCCACATCGGCAGCGGTCGGCAAGTCGGAAAACGCGATCGCGCGCTGGCGCAATGCCGCCTCGATCTCGCGCTCGTAGCGCCAGTAACGACGCAACCAGGCGCGCTGGCCTTCGACGACGATCGGTGCCTGGCTGTCAGTCGTGCCGATGAACTCAGCTTGCGGCCAGTGGCCTTCGCGCAGCTGCGCATGCCAGGCCTGGATGCGGCGCTCGCCGGCAGCCGGCTCGCCGTGGACCGGCCACTCATCGAGCAGATCCGGCGTGAAGCAGCTGTGCCCGCGCGCGGTGGCCCAGCTGGCCAGTGCGGCGAGGTGCAGGGCCTCGTCGTCGCAGTCCGGCCAGATCGAACGGAAGGCTTCGATCAGGGCCGCATCGAGGGCGCTGAATCCGTCCTCGCGGATCGCGTCGAAGGCGTTCATGGCCGGTCTCCGTTGCACCAGGCATCGAGCGCGTCGATCAGCGCAGCGGGCGGGCGATCGTGATGGATGCCGGCGAGGTCGCCTTCGCGCATGCCGCGCACGAACAGATACAGGGCGCCGCCGACGTGCTGCTCGTAGTCGTAGGCGGCACCGAGCCGGCTGCGCAGGAAGCGTTGCAGGGCGACCAGGTAGATCAGGTATTGCAGGTCGTAATCGCTGGCCCGGATCGCCGCCGGCAGGCGTTCGGGCGCGTAATCGGCGCGCGCCGGGCCGAGCAGGTTGGTCTTGTAGTCGACCACGTAGTAGCGGCCCTGCCAGCGCACGACGAGGTCGATGAAGCCGGTCATCAGACCGCGGATGCCAGAGCGCCGCGAGACCAGTTCGCCGCGCGCGCGCGCATGGGTCGGATAGGCGGAAAGCAGATCCTCGAATGCATCGAGCCGCGCGCCGCCGAGCGGAAACAGGAACTCGAGCTCGGCCAGGAACTCGCCGCGCGGCAGGGTCATCAGGCGCAGTCCTGATCCGGCGATCAGTTCGCTACGTACGCTGGCGCGTGCGATCGCAGCGATCGTCGCCGCATCGTCGCCCATGTAGCCATGATCGGCGCAGATGCGGACGAGCTCGGGCTGCAGGCCCGGTTGGGCCAGCGCCTCGAACGGCACTTCCTCGAAAGCCTGATGCACGCAGTTGCCGAAATCCGCACCGCGCGGCCATTGCGGCACCGGATCGGCCACGGGCAGCACGGGCAGCGCGACGGCCGCCGCGCTGGTCTCGTCGTGGTCGGCGACCGGCGCATGCTGGCCGCCGCCGAACAGGCGGCTGTAGCTCGAGGTCTCGAGGCCGCGTTCGATGCGACCACGGAATTCGGCGACGATCAGGTTTGCGCCATCGACGGCCTCGGCCAGCGGCTCGATCGGCGGCGCCTCGGGCGTCAGCGCTTCGATTCGTATGCATTGGCCGGAGCGGTCGGCCAGCGCATCGAGCGCCGGATCGATGCGCTCGAGCTGGCTGCCGAGTGCGTCGAGCATGGCCGGCTCGCGCACGTCGGCGGTGCGAAACCAGAGCCAGGCATAGGGACCGGTCAGGCTCGTGCTGTGGTGGCCGGTGTTGGCCCAGGCCCAGGCCAGCCAGACTCGATGGCGCGCCCGCGTGATCGCGACGTAGGCAAGGCGCAGGCTTTCGGCGAACTGCTCGTCGCGCTGGGCCAGTGCATGCGCCTGCCAGTGCGGACCGCCGATGTCGATGCGCAGTTCATCGCCGGCATGCCAGGCCACGGCTTCGTCGGCCTGCTGCAGGGACTCGAGCCGCTTCCAGAACGTACCCATCGCGAATGGCGCAAACACCACGTCGTACTGCAGGCCCTTGCTTCGATGCACGGTCAGCACCTGCACCGCGCCGGCATCGTCGGCCGGACGCAGCTGTTCGGCATGGCCGGCGCCGCGTCCCTCGTCGGCCTCGGCGCGGCGCTGGCCGAGCCAGTGCAGCAGTTCGCCCGGGGTCGAACGCCGCGCCGCTTCCTGTTGCAGCAGCTCGGCCAGGTGCAGCAGGTTGGTGACGCGACGGCGACCGTCCCAGCGCGGCAACAGGCGCGTGGCGGCGGCCTGCACGCAATGCGCGATCGCGGCGTAGGGCCCGGCCTCGAGCCAGCGCTGGCGCAGCAGCGCGATCTGCGCGAGTTGCTCCTCCCAGCGGCTCAGGTCCTGTTGGGCTTCGAGCAGGGCCTGAAGGTCATGGCCGAGCAGTTCGGTCGCCAGCGCCGCGCGCACGCGGGCCGCGTCGGCCGGTGCATCGAGGGCCGCCAGCAGGCGCTCGATCTCGAGCGCTTCGGCGCTCGCGTAAACGCTGGCTGCGCTTAGGTAGTCGCAGGCGATGTTCCAGCGGGCCAGCTCCCGCGCCGCCTGTTCGGCCTGACGATTGCTCTGCACGAGCACGGCGATTTCCGGCAGTGCGTGTCCATTTTCCCTCGCCTCGGCGAGAAGTCCGCGAACCTCGGCGCAAACCGCGCCGAGCACGCGCTCGCTGAATGCCGGTGACGTCCACGGTTTGGCCTTGTTCTTTTCCAGGCGATCGGGCAGGCGCCATACGGTCAGCGGCGTGGCACTGGCCAGCCAGTGCGCCGAGGCCCCCTTGGCCGACGGAAAGCGGGCCGGCTCGAAGCCGATGAAGTCGACCAGGAACGGATCCTCGACCCCATCGAAGATCGCGTTGGCCGCGGCGATCAGCGGCGCATCGGAGCGCCAGTTGTCGCGCAGGGTATGGCGGTTGGCGCCGGCATCCCGGGCCGCCGTGTGATAGGTGTGGATATCGCCGCCGCGGAAGCGGTAGATGGCCTGCTTGGGATCGCCGATCAGCAGCAACACGGCATCCTCGCGCGCCGCATGGATGCGCCGCAGGATCGCGTACTGCAGGGGATCGGTGTCCTGGAACTCGTCGACCAGCAGGGCCGAAATGTCGGTGGCGATCGCCCGCGCGAGGCGCGCGCCGGTATCGCCTTCGAGATGCTCGTGCAGGAGGCCGATCAGATCGTCGAATCCGAGTCGGCGCAGACGCTCGCGGCGCGCCGCCAGCCCTTCGCGCACGAAGGCGATGGCGGCGCCGGTGAACCGTGCCAGCACTGCGTTGCGCAGCGTTTGCGAAGCGGTCCGCAAGGCCTCGACACAGGCCGATACCTCGGCAAGTTCGGGCGGCACCGTCCAGCCGGCCTTGTTCGCCTTTTCCGACACGGCATCGGCGATCGCGCTGGCGGCAAGCGCGGCGAGCGCATCGATGTCGACCTCGACCGCGCCCCCGGTGCAGGCCTGCACGCAACGCTGCATCGACTCGACGCCGAGCGGCGTCGTCTTCGCCGACTTCAGCCACTTCTGCGCGATGGCCTCCTGCAACTGCTGCAACGCGGCTGCAACTGGACCCTCGGCGTACAGGCGACGCCATTCCCCGAGATCGCGATCGAGCGCGCTGCGCGAGCGTTCGACCCAGGCTGCCGCGTCCTGCGGATCGATACGCGTCGCCGACAAGGCCAGTACCTGCGAACGCAACAGGTCGGCGGCCAGGGCCTCGGGCGTATCCCAGCGATCGAGCACGGCGCCGACGGCCTCGTCGGCCTCGGCGACCACATGGCGACGCCAGAAGTCGCGGACCAGTTCGTGGGCCGCCTCGTTGCCCTCGTCGTTATCGAGTTCGAAGAACGGCAGGCCCATCGCGAATGCATGCTCGGCCAGCAGTTGCCGGCAAAGGCCGTGCAAGGTCGAAATGCGTGCCTCGTCGAAGCCAACCAGTGCCGATGACAAGGCGTTCATCGCAGCGCCCAGCGAAGCAGCGTCGGCCCGGTGCTTTTCAAGTATCCGGTCCAACAAATCCCCTGCCTCGGGACGACTTCCGTCCAGCCGCCCGATCGCCTCGGCGATGCGCTCGCGCAAGCGTCCGCGCAGTTCGCGCGTGGCTGCCTCGGTAAAGGTGACCACGGCAATCTGGCGCACGCCGAGTTTGCGTTCGAGCAGCAGGCGCAGGTAGATCAGGGCGATGTTGTAGGTCTTGCCAGTGCCGGCGCTGGCTTCGATCAGGTGCAGGCCGTCGAGGGCGAGGCTGGCGGCATCGAGCTCGCGACTCATGGCCCGATCTCCGCGGCCGCGCCATACAGCGGGACGAAGGCGACATGGGCAAAGGCTTCGAAAACCTCGCCGAGGATCGAATCTTCGCGATGCCGGGCGAAAAGCTGGTGGTGGGGATCGGCGCTTTCGGGAAAATCGCCTTCGGACCAGGCGGTCAGCGCCGCCCGTCGCGCCCGGCCCTCGTCTCCCCAGCGCTGGAACGAGGCGGCAAATGCCTCGGCGCTCTTGCGGAAAGTGGGCAATGGCCGACTCAGGCCGCGTGCGCGCCAGATCAGCAGGTCTTGAATCCATTGCCCGACAGTGTCGAACGAACCCAGGCGGAGCGCCTTGACCTGATCCTTGTCGAATCCGATCAGGAACACGGGCAAATCGGACTCCGCTCCAGCATGCAGGAAACGTTCGAGCGCCAGCCGGGCCAGGTCGATGCCGCGGATCCGGCCCGGTCTGGCGAGCAGCAGGGCGGTCTGGCCGTCCGCGCAGCGGACCTTGTGCCGGACCGCGCCGGTCAGGCGCAGGCGCAGGTCCTCGAACGCGACGCTGCGGGTTTCGGCCGCGACGGTTTCGAATTCGCCACCGAGCAAGTGCAGCGCCTTCTGTTCGAGTGCGTCGACCTGGCCGAGCAGTTCCTGCCAGGATTGCTCACCGACCACACCGATCGGAAACTGCCCTTCGCGTTGCACGCGGTGCAGATCGGGGCGCGAGGCCTCAGGTCCGAGCAGGCGGTCGGCCAGTTGGTAGCGAGCGAGCCGGCCAAGGGTGAAAGCCTCGACGTCCTCGTCGCGCTCGGCTTCGGCCAGCTCGAGCGGAAGCTGCTGGCGAAAGTACGCACGCAAGGGGTGGGCGAGCCAGCCCAGCAGTTCCCCGATGTCGAGCTCGGTCCAGTCCTCCGCCGGCGCGAGCTCGAGCGCATGGAACTCCTGCAGCGTGGAGACGAGTGCAGCCGCGGGGACGAACGGCGATGGTTCGATCCAGGCCTCGCCCTGCAGTCGCGCCGCGTTCCACCAGCGGCGGTCGTAGCTCGGCGTGGGTGAATCGGCGCGAAAGCAGGCGGCCGCGAATGGATGCATCGGATGCTGGCGGACGATGGACGCGCGCACCGCGGGCCATGCCTCGGCGCCGTACGCGCCAGCGAGAAATCCGGTCAGTTCCTCGACCAGCGGCGAAGGCGGGTTCGATGCACCGGTCTTTGCGTCGCGATCGACATGGCTGAGATGGAACACGTCGCGCGCGGCGACCAGGCTTTCGAGAAACAGGAAACGGTCATCCTCGCGGATGCTGCGATCGCCGGCGCGCGGATGCCTGCGCATCAGGTTGAAACCGGCCGGCGCCTGCCGGCGCGGAAATTCGCCGGCGTCGAGTCCGAGCACGCAGACCACGCGATGCGGAACATTGCGCATCGGCACCATGCCGCAGAAGGTGATGCCGAAGCGGCCACCGCGCGATGCGCGCGGCGCGGCGATCTGCGCATCGAGCGCGCCGCGCACGACCGCGAAGTCGAGTGCCTCCGCACCGAGCCAGCGCGAGGCCTCGTTGCCGAACGCGGCGATCGCCTCGCGCAGGTCGCGGATCGCCGCGGCCTCGAGGGCATCGCCGCCTTCGCCGTCGAACAGCGCATCGAGCCGGTCGATCAGCCAGCTTTTCCATTCCGCCGCACCGCGCGGCACGGCGAAGCCGGCGCGCGTGCGCGCGAGCGCATCGACGAAGCGGGCGAACTGGCCGAGCCATTGCGCCGGGCTGCCTTCGACATTGGTCGCCGGCACGACGTCGGCCAGCATTTCCGCGTCATTGCCGAGCGCGTAGCCGAGCAGCAGCCGATTGAAGCCGAAGCGCCAGGTGGTTTCATCGATCGCGGCGGCACCGAGTGCGGCGCGGAAATCGGCATCGAGGCCCCAGCGCACGCCAGCGTCGGCGATCCAGGTGCGCAGCCAGTCACGCGCTTCGCCGTCGAGTCCGAAGCGGCGCGCGATCCCCGGCTCGGCGAGGAAGCCGAGGATTTCGCTGACCGCGAAACGGCTTTCGCCGAGGGCGAGGATGCGCGCGAAGGCATCGATCAGAGGATGGGTCGCGCGCAACGCCACGTCGCTGATGCGGTAGGGAATCGACAGGGGATCGTCGCCGTCGCCGAACACGGCCGCGACGTAGGGCACGTACTCTTCGATGCGTGGCGACATGACCACGATCTCGTGCGGCTTGAGGTCGTCGAGCGTCTCGAACAGCGGCAACAGCGCATCGCGCAGGACCTCGACTTCACGGCGCCGGCTCGGGCAGCCATGCACCTGTACGCTCGGCGCCGCCTCCAACGGTGGTGGCGGCGCATGCGCCGGGTCGAGCATGAGGATGCCGGCCTGCAGCCAGCCGAGCAGTCCGCTCGAAGTCGGCGCCGCAAAAGCATCGTCGTCGTGGACGACCAGTTCGGGAGCATGGATGGCCTTGAGGTACTCGCGGCCGATGCCGCCCCACGAAGCCAGCAGCGGATGGCCCGATTCGAGGTGCGCCTCGTCTTCGCGACGGCCATGCCGGTTCCACAACTGGCGCTGGCGCACCTGCTCGCGCGCCGAAACGATGTCGCCCCAGTAATCGAGACATGGATTGGGCTGATAGAAGCGCAGCGGAACGCATTGGGCCAGGGTCAGGAAGAATTCGAGCAGCAGCGGCGGCAGGTGGGCGGCGCCGAAAATGCTGAAACCGCGTTCGAGCCGCGAAGGAACCGGCGCACCTCCGAGCAGGCCGCCCAGGACCTCCTGCATCAGGCTGGCGCGATCGGCCTCGTCGACCGAGTCGGCAAGCGCGCGCCAGAGTTCGGCCTGCCAGCGCTCGTCGGCATCCTCGAGGACAAGGCGCCCGCGATGCCAGGCGCGGATCCAGCTCGGCCGGGCCATGGTGTATTCATCGAAGGTCTGGGCCAGGGCAGCGGCCAGCTGGTGGCGCTGGCGTGGCTCGCCAGCGGAGCCGAGATAGTGGCGGACGGCGTCGAATCCGGGCCGCTCCGCATACGCCGGCAGCGCCGCGTGGATGCGCCAGGTCAGGGCCTCGCGCGAGAACGCCGACTCGCGCTTCAGCCGCCCGGAGACCTCGCGCAGGACCTCCCATGCAAAGGTCGAAGGCAGCGGAAATTCGATATTGACGGCGATCCCGCAACGCGCGGCGATGCGTTCCTGCAGCCAGCGGCCAAGGGCCGGATGGGCGACGACGACGACATGCGGCCGCAGCGGATCGTCGTGGCCCGTGGCGGTCAGGTCGTCGATAAGGCGGTCGGCGAGGAGCTCGAGCCGGTTTCCATGGATGAATTGCGCTGCCTGCATGCCCTGCCTGCCCGACTCCCGGATGAACGAGTTTGCCATGTGCCGCGAACTCCCGCCCGCAGGCCGGCTACACTGGCGGTCCGGATTTGACCGCGGTCGTTTCGCAATGCCTGCGAATCGCGCGCCGCGTTGCCCTATCGATACCTGCAGACGATGCCCGTCTACCGCTTCCATGCCGCAACCTTGCTGCTCGCCACACTGGCGCCGGTGCCGGCCGCGTCCAGGATGCCGGCCTACGAGACGGAGCCGGTGCTCGGCGCGACCACGCTCGTGCAGCCGGCCCTGATGTCCGGCCCCGGCTTCGAGGTGGATCCGCACGTCGAGATCCGCGGCTACATGGCCCATTTCACCCTCGATACGCCGGTAGGCCCCCTACAGGCCGAGAGTGTCGAGATCCTCGCCGATCGCGTCGCCGAACTGCCGGCCCTCGAAGCGCTAGCCAAGCTCAGCCAGTCCGACGCGTTTCTTGGCGTGGCCAGCGACTCCGCACGGCACACGGCGCGCGGCATCGGCCAGGCCCTGCGCCACCCGATCGCCACGCTGAAGGGCATTCCGGCCGGCGTCGCCCGCTACTTCGGCAAGCGCATCGGCAAAATTGGGCGCCAGGCGCAGTCGCTGTCGGATCGCACCGCGCGCGAATTCGGCAGCGACGGCAATCCCTATCCGCGCGCCGACGGACCGATGACCGAGGCGCGCGACATCGATCGCGAGGAAGCCGCGGCGAACGATCCGGGCGGCGGCAAGGCCTGGTATGAGCGCGCCGGCGCCGAAGCCGGGCGCGAGCTCAAGCGCCAGGTCAAGTACGGGCAGGTTCGCCGTGAACTGGCCGAGCGGCTCGGCATCGATCCGTACACGAGCAACCCGTATCTCTCAGAGCGCCTCGACCAGCTGGCCTGGGCCGGATCCGGTGGTCACTTCGCCGCCAGTGCCGCGATCGGTTCGATCGGCGGTGCCGGCGGCCTCGCCGTGGCCTACAGTGGCCGGCTCAACGAGATCGTATGGAAACTCGACCCCGGGCAGATCCGCGAGCGCAATGCGCGCGTGTTGAACCGGCACTGTCGTGACGCCCTGCTGATGCGCGAGTTCCTGCGCCGCGGCGTGTTCACGCCGACCCTGCAGACCGCACTGGTCGACGCGCTCGATGCGCTGCAGCCGCACGCCGGCGGCGATGCCCTGCTCGAACTCGCCATGTCGGCGCATTCCGAACTCGAGGCGCGCTACCTGGTCAATTCGCTCGAACTCATCGTCGATCGCCTCGGCCCGCGCGCCCACGGCGGCTCGCTGCTCATCGTCGGTGCCGGCCTTGCCTACGACAGCAACGACGGCGAGCGCCTGCTGCCGCTGCCGGTCGACTACCTGGCCTGGACCGACGATGTGGCCGAGTTCATCGGTCGCGACGAATTCCGCGACCCGCGCAAGACCGTGGCCATCACCGGCACGGCGACGCCGCGCAGCCTGCGCGAACTGACCGATCGCGGCTGGAGCATCGAGACCGGACTGCGCGGCAGCCAGGGCCACCTCGCTCTGGCCGGAGCGGATCGCAGTTGCCGTCCCGGAGCGGGCGCAGCCAAGAGCCACTGCTGAGCCTCGGCTGCGAAACGCCGATTACGGCCGGGACCGAGCCCGAACCCTGCTCGGCAATTCAGCGTCGCCTGCGCGACGTCCTCGCAGCCGGCGTCCTGCCTTTTCGTTCCTGCGCCGGCCTCGCCCCGTTCGTCGCCAGCCAGATCCGATGCCGCGCCCCCTTGTTGCCATGCGCGCGCACGCTCACCTCGTCGACGTCGAAGCCGACCTGGCGCAGGCGCTCGACGAACTGCCGGTCCGGATGCGCCGACCAGACCGCGAGCACGCCCTTGCCGCGCAGCGCGGCCTTCGCGGCGGCGAGCCCGGCATGGGAATACAGCCAGTCGTTGCCGGCCTGGGTCAGTCCGTCCGGGCCGTTGTCGACATCGAGCAGGATCGCATCGTAGGCGCTGCATGCGGCGCGGATCAGGGCGGCGACATCGGCTTCGACGACCTCCACGCGCGGATCATCGAGCGGCCTGCCCGCGTGGGCGCCGAGCGGACCGCGATTCCAGCGCACGACCTCGGGCACGAGTTCCGCGACCTGCAGCCGGGCGGTCGCACCCAGCACCTTCAGCGCCTCGGCCAGGGTGAAGCCCATGCCGAGTCCGCCGATCAGAAGGCGCGGGCTGGCCACGCTGGATATCCGTTCGCAGGCGATTCGCGCCAGTGCATCTTCCGATCCGTGCATGCGCGTCGACATGAGGTCGCCGCCGCCGGCGATCTTGATCGAGAAATGCTCGCCGTCCTCGAACAGGCGCAGTTCGCCGCCGCCCGGAATTTGCGCGGTGTCGAGCAGGCCGAAACGCTTCATCGTGCGACGGTCACGAGCACATCACCTCGAATGGTGTTCGCGAGATCGCGCGCTGACTCAATCCGCCGCATCGAATTCGTCGCGATAGAGCAGGTCGGGCATGTGCATGACGATGCAATGGATCGCCCCGGCCTGGCCGATGATCGAACTGCAATCCACGGCAACGATCGCGTATCCGGGCAGCGCGCTCTGGTAGGTCGCCAGCGCCTGGGCATTGCGCGTGGTCTCGCCGTTGAAGCGACAGATCAGGACCACGTTGTTGACGATCACCGAATTGGTATAGGTGTAATGCGTGCCGCCGCTGCGCCAGCCCGGCGTGCGGTAGACCGTGTAGCCGCGGCCCTGCATCAGGCTGGCCGTGGCATCGGTCACGGCCTTGGGCACGCCGCCGCCCTCGCCGGCCGTGTATTCGCCGATCAGCACCTTGCCGTCGGTCAACGGCAGCATCCACATGTCGATGTGCTGGGTGGAGTCGTAACTGCTCGGGAACGGGTCGGTCAGGGTGACCTCGAGCCCTTCGTACTGGGCGAAATAATTGGTGATCTGGGTTTCGCTCAGCCCCGGATTCTCGTTCGCGATCAGCCGCGTCATGTAGGCATCGCGATTGCGGAACAGATGGAAGTTGCCGCCGCCGTGGATCAACGGAAGCGCATACACCGATTCGCCGATCTGCGCGCCGTAGGTGGACGGAAACAGGTTGTCGTTGGGTCGCGGCCGGTTGTAGGTGTGGTCGACGATCGCACGCCGGCCATAGTCGTTGACGAAGCGCGGGCCGTAGTCGCGCATCCAGACCGAGTCGGTGCTCGCGACGATGAAGTGCACATGGTCGAGGTCGGCGCCGCCGTTCTGCAGCACGCTGCTGGCCGAGGCCTGCTGGCTGGCCCCGCTGACCACGATCCAGACATCGGAGGGCGGCGTCGCCGTGGTCAGCGGCACGACCATCTCGGTCTGCAGCGCGTTGTAGCTGCCCCAGCGGATCAGGATGCCGGCGTTGGCCTCGTACTCGGCCTGGGCGCGAACCGGCCCGGTCGGCGCGACCTGCGGCCGCTCGGGAAGCGGCAACGCTGGCAGATGGATTTCCGCGGGCGCGAGATTGCGCGGCAGGCGCACCGGATCGTCGTCGCGGATCGTTGCCAGATAGGCCGGATCGGCACGCCGCATGGCCGCGCCGAGGTCGGCCATGGCGAACAGGCCGAACAGGACGACCCCGATGAAAACGCGTCTTTGCATTGTCTGCACTCCGCTTGCCCGCCGGGCAGTCTAGCGGCCCGGCCGGGTTTTCGCTCCACCCCAGCCCCGATCCGGGTAGGCTTCGCGGCCACTTTCAAGGAAACTACGCTCCTTTCGCCGAAGAAAACGCCATGGATTCCGCAACCCGCGAACGTCTCGCCAGCGAACTCGAATCGATCCGCGAACAGGGCCTGTTCAAGACCGAACGCATCATCGCCACTCCGCAATCAGCCGCGATCCGCACCACCGACGGCCGCGAGGTGCTGAACTTCTGCGCCAACAACTACCTCGGCCTGGCCGACAATCCCGAAGTGATCAAGGCGGCCAAGCTGGCCCTCGACACCCACGGCTTCGGCCTCGCCAGCGTGCGCTTCATCTGCGGCACCCAGGACCTGCACAAGCAGCTCGAGGCACAGATCTCAGAGTTCTTCGGCACCGAGGACACGATCCTCTACACGAGCTGCTTCGATGCCAACGGCGGCCTGTTCGAGACGATCCTCTCCGATCAGGATGCGGTGATCTCCGATGCGCTCAACCATGCCTCGATCATCGACGGCATCCGCCTGTGCAAGGCCGAGCGCCGGCGCTATGCCAACAGCGACATGGCTGAACTCGAAAAGCACCTCGTCGAGACGAAAGACAGGCGCACGCGCCTGATCGCCACCGACGGTGTGTTCTCGATGGATGGTTACATCGCCAAGCTCGACGAGATCGTCGCCCTGAAGAAGAAGTACGGCGCCCTGCTCATGGTCGACGATTCGCACGCCACCGGCTTCGTCGGCCCGAACGGCCGCGGTTCGGCCGAACTGCACAGTGTCATGGACGAGGTCGACATCTACACCTCGACCCTCGGCAAGGCCCTCGGCGGCGGCTCGGGCGGCTTCACCACCGGTCGTCGCGAGATCATTGACCTGCTGCGCCAGCGCTCGCGCCCCTACCTCTTTTCGAACACCCTGCCGCCGCCGCTGGTCGCCGCGAGCATCAAGGTCTTCGAAATCCTCTCGCGCTCCAACGCCCTGCGCGACAAGGTCGAATCCAACGCGAAGCACTTCCGCCAGCGCATGAGCGAAGCCGGCTTCGACCTGCGCCCCGGCAACCACCCGATCGTCCCGGTCATGCTCTACGACGCCAAACTCGCCCAGCAGTTCGCCAGCGCCCTCCTCGAAGAAGGCATCTACGTGATCGGCTTCTTCTACCCGGTCGTGCCGCAAGGCCAGGCGCGCATCCGCACGCAGATGAGCGCGGCGCATTCGATCGCGCAGATCGATCGCGCGGTGGAGGCGTTCATCAAGGTCGGGAAGAAATTGGGCGTGATCTGATTTGGGATCGGATTCGCGGGTCGTCCTGTTCTTGGCACGGGTTTGGTATTCGTGCGAGTTTGTCCGAGGAGCTGGGCCATTCGCGGTATTTCAGATCGCTGCATGGTGCATTTCGGGATTGCGAGCAGAGCGTCCATTCGCCTTCGACAAGCGAGTCACTGCGATTCCCGGTTAACTCCGACTCCCGGTTCACTCCGACTCCCGGTTCACTCCGATTCCCGAATCACTCCGATTCCCGGTTCACTGCGATTCCCGGTTCACTGCGATTCCCGGTTCACTGCGATTCCCGGTTTACTTCGATTCCCGGTTTACTTCGATTCCCGGTTTACTTCGATTCCACTGTAGGAGCGCCTTCAGGCGCGATGCCTTTCTGCACGTTTCGAACTTCTGCATCGTCGTCCCTGCGCATGCAGGGACCCAGTGACTTGGCTCTGGCTTCGCTTCGTGCATCGCTTCGCGGCGCGAGATGTGGGCATCTAGTCCCAAGCTTTCACTCGCCTGGAGCCAGGCCTGTGCGGGCTCCCCGCGCGCATGTGCAGGGCTCTCGCCTTCGATGTGGATCGACTGGTTGATGTCCAGCCATGACTCCCTTCGTGCCCTGCACACGGAACCCGAGCAGTACGGGCGTGGCAGAAGAGGTGTCGTGGGTCAACAGGGATCGTCTCGCCATTCTCGCAAAGGCGATCTGCGTGAAGTGACGATGTCGCCCAGCGCAGAAGCGCCATCGCTAGCATTCGGATGCTGCTCACCGCCGTTGACGACGACATGCCGATGCAGGCCGCGCGCCTTGCTCGCGCATAGCTGGTCAGGCGTGAAGCGGTTGCCGCGGTGGATGTCGGCCCACATCGCGCACGGGCCGATACGCCGTGGCTCGGATAAAGGTCGCCATTGCGGCGTACCGAGTGGTCGGTGCGCCAACGCGCTTCCGACCTTATAGCGCCGAATTCGACACCGCCGCCATAGGGCCTGGCCAGGTCGCGAAGTTGGGAACTTGACCACCTGGAGTCGTGCTCGTAGCCACCTTCCAGATACATTCGCCAAACGCGTGTGACCTCCATCGCCAGCACTGCCAGCACGCGCCGATAGCAGACGTTCTCCGAGCAGCATGTACGGTGTGCCGGTCTTCTGTTGGAATCTTCACCAGCGGTTTCCAGTGATCCCTTCGAGCGTGGTGGCGGCGACGACCGCAGCCAACGGCGACCTTTCATACATGGCTAATCGCCGCGCCTCGTGCAGTTCCACGGGTTGCGATGATCACCGCTGTCGAAGGGCAGAGACGACGATGTGGAATTCCGAAACGTGCGGGAAAGCATCGCGCCTGAAGGCGCTCCTACAGGGGAATCGGAGTGACCGGAATCGGAGTGAACCGCTCGCCGAAGGCGAGTGAAAGCTCTGCATGCAACCCAAGAATGCGCCGCGTAGCGATGCACGGACAAGCGGAGGAGCCAAGGCAATGGGTGCCGGCCTGCGCCGGGACGACGGTGAGGGGGAATCGGTTGGCGCGGGGAGCCGATCGCGCCTGAAGGCGCTCCTACAGTGGAATCGGAGTGACTGGAACAGTAACGGCTCGCTTGCCGTAGGCGAGTCGAAGCTCTGCTCCGGCTGCTGGATTGCGCCGCGCATGGATATCCGACAGCGCGAACAGCAGAGTCACTGAGACCCCTGACGTCGTCGGGAGGACAGCTGGCCTCGATCAACGTGTCGGAGAAGCCAGCGCGCGAACCTCCCCCTCATCCAGAACCCGAAACTGCCCCTTCCCCAACTCCCCTAACCGAAGCGACCCGATCGCAACCCGCACCAGCCTCAGCACCGCAATGTCGAATACCGACAGCAAGCGGCGTATCTGCCGGTTGCGGCCCTCGTCGAGCACGACTTCGAGCCAGGCATTCTTCGCCCCGCGCCGCAGCTCGCGAATCGCAACCACTGCCAGGCGTTCGCCGTCGACTTCGGCCCCGGCCGCGATACGCGCGAGCAGATCGGCATCGGGAAGGCAGTCGACCTGCACGTGATAGGTCTTTTCGAGCTGCGATTCGGGCGCCGTGATCCGTGCCGCCCATGCGCTGTCGTTGCTGAACAGCAGCAGGCCTTCGCTGGCCTTGTCGAGGCGACCGACCGGGGCGACCCAGCCGATGCCTGCTTCTTCGAATGCCTGGTAGACCGTAGCGCGCCCGTGCTCGTCGGATGCCGTGGTGACGACGCCACGCGGCTTGTTGAGCATCAGATAACGATAGGGGCCCGGCTCTGCCGATGCCTCGTCGATGATGATGCGGGCATCGGATTCAGTGCGTGCTTCGGGGTCACTGACGATGCGCCCGTCGACGCGAACGCGACCGGCCCGGATCGCCGCTTCGGCCTGCGAACGCGAGCAGATCCCGCGTTTGGAAATCACGCGGGCGAGGCCGTGTTTCGCCATGCCGGAGCCTGGCGGCGGATGCGTTTTGGACCGGCGCGGCGATCGTTCCGACAAGTTCCGTAGCTCCAGACGAAAACGGGGCGCCGAAGCGCCCCGTCGAGTCTAGCCGCTTGCGTCGCCTACGGACGCCGTTCGAGCTCGGGGTCGTTCTTCGAAACCGGCATCAGGTCCTGCTTGGATACGCCGAGCAGCAACAGCACCGGGTTGGCGAAGAAGATCGACGAAGCGATACCGATGAAGATACCGATCAGCATGATCAGGCCGAAGTTCTCGAGGGCCGGGCCGCCGAGGAAGTACAGGGTGCCGACGGCCAGGGCCGTGGTCACGCCGGTCATGATCGTGCGCGACAGGGTCGAGTTGACCGAGCGGTTGAGGATCTCGGCCGGGTCGCCCTTGCGCGAGGAGCGGAAGATTTCACGGACGCGGTCGAAGACGACGATCTTGTCGTTGATCGAGTAGCCGACCACCGATAGCACCGCGGCCAGGGCCGGCAGGTCGAATTCGCGCCCGGTCAGCGCGAACGCTGCGACGGTGAGCAGGGTGTCGTGGATTTCCGAGGCCACCGCCGAAACCGCGAAGCGCCATTCGAAGCGGATCCACAGGTAGATCGAGATGCCGGCGATGACGAAGATGACCGCGACCAGACCGTCGTTGCGCAGCTCGTCGCCGATCTGCGGGCCGACGAATTCGCTGCTCTTGACCTTGGCGTCGGAGCGCGCCGCGCGCAGCGCCTTGAGCACGTTGTTGCCGATCTTGTCGTTGGCCGCCGAAGTCGCCTCCTCGGTCGTCTCGGCCTGCTCGTCGGCGACGATGCGGATGGCGAAATCATTGGTGCCGCCGTAAGTCTGCACGACCGCCTTGTCGAAGCCGCCGGCGGTCAATGCCGCACGCACGTCGGCGACGTCGATCGCGCTGTCGTAGCTGACTTCGATATTGGCGCCGCCGGTGAAGTCGAGGCCGTAGTCGAGGCCGCGCACGAAGATGATCGCGGCGGAGATGACCATGAGGATCGCCGAGATGCCCAGCGCAACCTTGCGCCAGCGCATGAAGTCGATCTTGCTGTTCGGATTGAAGAGTTCCATGGATGAATCCCTGAGGTCAGACCGGCAGCGACTTGAGCTTGGCCGAGCGGCCGAAGATCAATGCGACGAGCGAATGGGTGCCGGTCACCGAAGTGAACATCGACGTGAGGATGCCGATCGTCAGCGTGATCGCGAAGCCGCGGATCGGACCGGAACCGAAGGTCATGAGGCCGAAGGCGGCGATCAGATGGGTGACGTTGGCATCGAGAATCGTGGCCCAGGCCTTTTCGTAACCGCCGCGGATGGCTGCGAACGGGGTCATGCCGTTGCGCTGCTCCTCGCGGATGCGCTCGCATATCAGCACGTTGGCGTCGATGGCCATGCCGAGCGTGAGCACGATGCCGGCGATGCCGGGCAAGGTCAGGGTGGCCTGGAAAATGCTGAGGATGGCCACCAGGAGGACCAGGTTCATCATCAGCGCGACGTCGGCGATCAGGCCGAAGACCTTGTAGTAGACGGCGACGAAGCCAACCACGAGGAGCAGGCCGACGATGACCGCGGTGACGCCCTTGCGGATGTTGTCGGCGCCGAGGGTCGAGCCGATCACGCGCTCCTCGACGATGTCGACCGGCGCGGCCAGCGAGCCGGAGCGCAGCAGCAGGGCCAGGTCCGAGGCGGTCTTCATGCTCTCGAGTCCGGTGGTCTGGAACTTGTTCGAGAACACGCCGCGGATGGTCGCGAGGCTGATGATGTTCTCCTCGATCTTGGCGCTGCGCACTTCCTTGCCGTCGACGATGCGCACTTCGGGAATGCGCTCGACCAGCACGACGGCCATGCCCTTGCCGACGTTTTGCGAGGTGAAGTCGAGCATCTTGCGCGCGCCGGCAGAATTCAGTGCGACCGACACGGCCGGTTCGCCGGTCTGCGGATCGGCGGCGCTGGAGGCATCGACCAGCTCGTCGCCGGTGACGATGACCTTCTTCTTGAGCACGGCCGGGCGGCCGTCCTTGAAGTAATAGATGCGCGAGTCCGGCGGCACCGATCCGGTACGCACCGCCTCGGCCACGTTGACGCTTTCATCGACCGCGCGGTACTCGAGGGTGGCGGTCGCGCCGAGCAGGCGCTTGGCTTCGGCCGTGTCCTGCAGGCCCGGCAGCTCGACGACGATGCGGCTGTCGCCCTGCTGCACGATCAGCGGCTCGGCCACGCCGAGCGAGTTGATGCGGTTGCGCAGGGTGCTGACGTTCTGCTTGATCGTGTTGTCGGCGATCTGCTTGATGCGCTCCGGCTTGACCTTGGCGATCAGGGTCGGCGAATCGCCGATGGACGGTCCGTCGGTGACATTGAGATCGATCAGGTCGGCGCCGATGGCGGCGGCAATCTTGTCGCGGTCGGCCGCGTTGCTGGCCTGGATGACGATGCCCTGGGCGCCGCGGTCGACCTTGGCGTTGCGGATTTCCTTGTCGCGCAGCAGCGAACGGATGTCATCGACATAGCGCTGCTCCTGGCTCTGCAGCACGCTCTTCTGGTCGACCTGCATGAGGAAATGCACGCCGCCCTGGAGGTCGAGGCCGAGCGGCATCGAGTTGGCGCCGATCATGCGCATCCACTGCGGCACGGTCGAGGCCAGGTTCAGGGCCACCGTGTAGTTGTCGCCAAGGTCGGTACGCAATGCACTGGCCGCGGCCAGCTGCGCGTCGGTGTTGCCGAACAGCGCGAGCAGGCGGTCGTCCTTGATCTCGACATCCTGGAACTCGATCTTGCGCTGCTGCAGGGCCTGCAGGGCGCGCTCCTTGAGCGCTTCATCGACGATGCCGCTCTTGTTCGCGAGGACCTGCACGGCAGGCTGCTTCTGGTACAGCGAGGGCACTGCAAACAACACGCCGAGCACCGCCACCAGGGCGACCAGGATGTGTTTCCATCGGGGGAAATCGTTCATTACGGTTCAATCCGTTCTTGCGCTGTTGCCGGGGATCCGGGTATGGCCTCTTGCATGCAGGTACCGGCAGCCGGTCTCGCGACTGCCGGGCGATGCACGGACAAACACCATCCGCCCCGCCCTGCCCCTGCACCTAGTGGGGATACCCGAGCTGTTCTCAAGCCTGCTTGATGGTGCCCTTGGGCAGGACTGCGGTGATCGCGCTCTTCTGCAGCTTGACGCTGACCTTGTCGGCGATCTCGAGGGTGACGAAGGTATCGGCAATGTCCTCGATGCGACCGAGCAGGCCACCGTTGGTCAGCACCTCATCACCCTTGGCGAGGGCTGCGATCATCGCGCGCTGCTCCTTGGCGCGCTTCATCTGCGGACGGATCAGCATGAAGTAGAAGATGCCGAAGATGATGATCAGGGGCAGGAACGACATCAGGGGATTCGGCGCGGCGGCGCCCGGTGCGGCCTGCGCATACGCGGAACTGATCAGAAAATCCATTGTGTCTCCAAGGAGTTGCGGTAGGCCCGGAAGATTCCGGGTCGCCAAAAAGGTCGCGGATTATGCCATGGCAGCCGCCCCGGCGCACGGCGCAGGGCCCTGCCGGTCGCGATTTTCGGGACCTGGGGGCGCCACGCCCGGCTTGCCTCGGCAGCGCCACTGGCCGGCAGATGCGGTGCTGCCGTGGTCGTCGCCGGCCTCCCGCCCGGCGACTGGGCGAGCCCTGCACGGCCCGCTTTTGGCCGCATTCGCCGGAATCGGGCATTGCGACATTGCCGCACCCGGTGTCGGCGGGGATGCCTGACACGGTGATCAGGTTGGCAATGGTCGCATTGGTGACGGACCGGTGGGGGTACGCGGATCCTGGGCGAGCTTCGGGATCGCGGGGGTTGTCTTCTTGGTGGGCTGGTCGCTCGGCGCCTTGCTCGCGTTGCCACATGCATCGCTACGCGGCGCATTCCTGGGTTAGGAGCAGAGCTTTCACTCGCCTTCGGCGAACGAGTCACTTTATTTTCACTGTAGGAGCGCCTTCAGGCGCGATGCTCTTCTGCACGGTTCGAACCTGTACATCGACGTCCCTGCCCTTCGACAGGCTCAGGACAGGCCGGACTACGTCCGGGCCGGGACCCAGTGACTTGGCTCTGGCTTCGCTTCGTGCATCGCTGCGCGGCGCGAGATGTGGGCATCTAGTCCCAAGCTTTCACTCGCCTTCAGCGAGCGAGTTACTTTCTCTTGCGTGGCCAAGAGAAAGTAACCAAAGAGAAGGCCACCCCGATGCAGCGGTCTCCGGGCATCCTGCCCTGCGACTTCGCGCAGCGGCTCCGGGGTTGGCTGACAGTCCATCCGTGGACTGGCAGCCAACTGGCTCGCATCCCTGCGAGCCACCCTGCGGGCCTTGTCTACGCCACTGCGCCACTGCATAGGGGCCCCGTTCACTGCGCCTCCTGCGCAGCCAAGACAAAGCGATTTCCCGCACCCGTGCAATTTTGTGTTGGCGTTGGCGTTGGCGTTGGCTCTTGTTTTGGCGTTTGCACTTCCTTCTCCCGCGCAGCGGGAGAAGGTGCCGGAGGCGGATGAGGGGCTTTGGCTTTTGCCTTTGCTCTTCGCTCTGGCGCGCAGGATGCGCGCTACCCGGGCCCCGTAAGCGGTGGCGGCAGGGCGCAGGAAAGGCCCGCAGGGTGGGCGCGAGGGATCGCGCCCAGTTCGCTGCCAGCACATGGAGGTGCTGTCAGCGAACCCCGTAGCCCTGCCGCGAAGTCGCAGGGCAGGATGCCCGGAGACCACCGCATCGGGGTGGCCTTCTCTTTGGTTACTTTCTCTTGGCCACGCAAGAGAAAGTGACTCGCTCGCTGAAGGCGAGTGAAAGCTTTGCTTCTTCCCCAAAAGTGCGCCGCGTAGCGATGCAAAAAAACGCGCAAAGCAAAATCACTGGGTCCCTGCCCGGACGAAGTCCGGCCTGTCCTGAGCCTGTCGAAGGGCAGGGACGACGATGTGGAATTCCGAACCGTGCAGAAGAGCATCGCGCCTGAAGGCGCTCCTACAGTGGAGTCGGAGTGACCCGCACAGGAATGCGGATTGGAGGGCATGCTCCTGCGCGAGCAACGTACCGTGGACCCATCCAGGAATGGATGAAGCGAGCCGACCACGATCCCCGGCAATTGCCCGGCAGCCCAAATCGAACAACATCAACTAACCCCCCACCCCAAATCGAACACCATCAACTGACCCCTCACCCCGCCTTGCGCAAGGTCAGGTTATATCGAAAACGCCCGGTCATCGGATGCACGCCCTCCTTTATGGGCAGCACTCCGTGAAAGCGCAGTCGCGACGGTCCGCCCCAGACCACCACGTCCCCATGCCCGAGCGGGACACGTCGGGCTGGATCGCTGCGGGACTCTCCGCCGAACAGGAACACAGCCGGCAGGCCGAGCGACACGGAGACGATCGGCGCATTGAAATCCCGTTCGTCGCGATCCTGGTGCAGAGACAGTTTCATGCCCGGTTCGTAGCAGTTGATCAGGCACGCATCGGGTACGAAGTCGACAATGCCGATGCGATCCGCTGCTTCGGCGGCCAGTTCGCGGAACAGGACAGGCATGTCGGGCCAGGGCTGACCGCTCAGTGGATCGACGGCGCCGTAGCGATAGCCGCGACGATCGCTGAGCCATCCGAGCGCGCCACAGTTGCTCATGCGCACCGACATGGTCAGGCCGCCAGGGGTGACCATGTTCCGCAGCGGCGCCTGCTGCAGCACGCCGTCGATCGCGGCCAGCAAGGCGGGCGCCCTGGCCGTGACCAGGTTGCGCAATACGGCAGCCCCGGGGGCCAGGTCCTCCCGGCGAACTACGTCGTCGCCTCGACCGAACAGATCCATGTTCACCCCACTTTCGCCAGCCGCCGTGGAAATGCAGGCAGGGAACGCCAGCGGGCTGCGCGACTGGAACAAATCTGGCGTTTTTCTTGCATGCGATTTTTCCGATTCTTGGCCCTGCATTCCCTGACATCAGAGGTCCGCATGAAGACGATTGGCTTGATCGGTGGCATGAGCTGGGAATCCACCCTGACCTACTATCGGCTGATCAACGAGGGCATCAAGTCGCGGCGCGGCGGCCTGCACTCGGCCCGGCTCGTACTCTACAGCGTCAACTTCCACGACATCGAACGCCACCAGCTGTCCGGCAACTGGGAAGCCGCGGGCCAGATGCTGGCCGACGCCGGTTGCGCCCTCGAGGCCGCCGGCGCCCGCTTCCTCGTCCTCTGCACCAACACCATGCACAAGGTGTCCACAGCGATCGAGGAGGCAACGACGATTCCGCTGCTGCACATCGCCGATGCCACGGCCAAGGCCATCCATGCAGCCGGCATCAGCCGGGTCGGCCTGCTCGGCACCCGCTTCACCATGGAGCAGCCGTTCTACCGCAATCGCCTGTCCTTTCCTCACGCCGCCGAGGTGATCGTTCCGAATGAAGTCGACCGCGACAGTGTGCACCGGATCATCTACGAGGAACTCTGTCTCGGCCGGATTCTCGATTCCTCGCGCGAAGAGATGCGGCGCATCATCGCCGACGTGGTCGACCAGGGTGCCGAAGGCGTCGTCCTCGGCTGTACCGAGATTTCTCTGCTGGTCGGCGCAGACGACGCCAGCGTGCCGCTGTTCGATACCACCGCCATCCATGCCCAAGCGGCCGTCGAGACGGCTCTCGCGCACCCGTGAGCCGGCCTCAGCAGCAGCGACCGCCGCCGCCCTTGTAGCGCGCATTCTGGCGTTCGATGAAGAAGGCCTCGTAGCTCATCGGGCTGCGTTCGGGATGATGCCTGCGAACGTGGGCGACATAGGTCTCGTAGTCGGGCACGCCGATGCAACGACGCGCCATCTGCACGGCCTTGCGCCAACAAGTGAGAAATATTGGAACCCAAGCGCGAAGCATCAACAAAGTCATGTCCCCCCGAGAGTTGCTTTTTCGTCGAACCAACCACCCACCCTCACCTCGCCACCGCCGACACCGCCACATAAGGCGTCTCGACCGCCGTCGGCGTCGCAACCCGGCGCGCCTTCAGTGCCGCGCGCAGCCCGAACAGCACGACGCTCACGACGATACCCATGAACAACGCGGCCAGTCCCGCATTGACGTAGTCGTTGCTGACGATGCGCTGCATCTCGGCCACCGTCTTCGCCGGTGCCAGCACCTCGCCGCGGGCGAGCGCATCGCTGTATTTCGCCGCGTGCGAGAGGAAGCCGATGCGCAGGTTGTCATCGAAGACCTTCTGCCAGCCGGCCGTCAAGGTGCAGATCACGAGCCAGACCGTTGGCAGCAGGGGTACCCAGACGTAGCGGTCGCGCTTCATGCGGATCAGGATCACGCAGCACACGGTCAGGGCGATCGCGGCGAGCATCTGGTTGGCGATGCCGAACAGCGGCCACAGCGTATTGATGCCGCCGAGTGGATCGACCACGCCCTGGTAGAGGAAGTAGCCCCAGAAGCCGACGCACAGCGCGGTCGCGATCGTGTTCGCGGCCCATGATTCAGTCTTCTTCAGCGCCGGCACGACGAGGCCGGCCAGCTCCTGGATCATGAAGCGGCCCACGCGCGTGCCGGCATCGACCGTGGTCAGGATGAACAGCGCCTCGAACAGGATCGCGTAGTGGTACCAGAATGCCATCATGCCCTCGCCGGGCAGGATGCCGTGGATGATCTGGGCCATGCCGACGGCCAGGGTCGGCGCACCGCCGGTGCGTGAGAGGATCGTCGTTTCGCCGATCTGCGAGGCGGTCTGGCTCAACACGTCGGGCGTGATCACGAAACCGAGCTGGCTGATCGCCTGGGCGGCCGTATCGACCGTGGTCCCGAGCAGGGCGGTCGGCGCATTCATCGCGAAATAGACGCCGGGATCGAGCACGCAGGCGGCGATCAGCGCCATGATCGCGACGAAGGCCTCCATCAGCATCGAACCGTAGCCGACCGCGCGCGCCTCGGTCTCGCTGGCGAGCAGTTTCGGCGTGGTGCCCGAGGAGATCAGCGAATGCCAGCCCGACACGGCGCCGCAGGCAATCGTGATGAACAGGAACGGGAACAGGCTGCCGCCGAACACCGGACCGCTGCCGTCGATGAAACGCGTCAGCGCCGGCATGTGCATCTCGGGGGCGGCGATCAGGATGGCCACGGCCAGCAGCACGATCGTGCCGATCTTGAGGAAGGTCGACAGGTAGTCGCGCGGGGCGAGCAGGATCCAGACCGGCAGGACCGAGGCGAAGAAGCCATAGCCGATCAGCATCCAGGCCAGTTCGCGGCCCTCGAAATGGAAGCGTGCGGCCCAGACCGGGTCCTGCGCGACCACGCCGCCGAGCCAGATCGAAGCGAGCAGCAGGACCAGGCCGATGATCGAAACCTCGAGGACGCGGCCGGGCCGCAGCCAGCGCAGGTAGACGCCCATGAATACGGCGATCGGAATCGTCATGGCGACCGTGAAGGTACCCCAGGGGCTCGCCGCGAGGGCCTTGACCACGACCAGGGCGAGCACGGCGAGAATGATGAACATGATCATCAGCACGCCGATCATGGCGACGATGCCGGCGGCCGGACCGAGCTCGGAACGCGCCATGTCGCCGAGCGACTTGCCGTCGCGACGGGTCGAGAAGAACAGCACCATGAAGTCCTGCACGGCACCGGCGAAGATCACGCCGACCAGTATCCACAGGGTTCCCGGCAGGTAGCCCATCTGCGCAGCGAGCACGGGACCGACCAGCGGCCCGGCGCCGGCGATCGCCGCGAAATGATGACCGAACACGACGCTCTTGTCGGTCGGCACGAAATCGAGGCCATCGTTCTTGCGCACGGCCGGGGTCGCCCGCGTCGCATCGAGTTGCAATACCTTTTCGGCGATGAAGTGGCTGTAGAACCGGTAGGCGATCAGCAGGATCGAGGCGGTCGCCGTGACCAGCCAGACCGAATTGATCGTCTCGCCGCGGTCGAGGGCGACGACACCGAGGCTGAATGCGCCGAGCACGGCGAGCGCGAGCCAGCCGAGCCTTGCCACGACAGCGTTCATGAAGCCTCCGGAACCGACGGGACTGCGGGCGGGCAGCGTCGCTGTGCGTCAGCGGATGGTCAAGCTGCAGCGCACGATCGCAAAGCCTTGTATCGCCGCGCCTGGAGCAGACAGCAGCGCAGCAGCGGCTTCATGCCCGGCTGCGAATTTCTCTCAATGCGGCGCCGCCTCGAGCGCCTCGTCATAACTGCGCATCAACCCGTCGGCAATTTGCGAGAGCGCATTCAGTCTCGGAATAATCGACAGGGCGACCTGCCGTCCACTGAGACTACTGTCGGGCGGGATCGAGCTGAGCTGGTCCACGGCCAGGTTCTGCGCGCGCAGGTAGTTCTCCTGCAGTTCGTAGACCTTGGCCATGCGCGTGATCCAGCCAAGCTCGAGATTCTGGCTGGCTCGGGTCGCCGTCGCCGCGTTCCAGGCCGCGGACGACAGCAGGGCGATGCTGAGGTCGACTTTCATCTCGCCGGGCCCGCCATCCTCTGCCCTGGCTACCGACCTGAGCCGGTCGAGGATCTTCGTGAGCTCGGGCTGCACACCTTTCAGCTCCTCGCGATTCTCGTGCAGCTCGGCCAGGATGGCCGCGCGCGCGGCCATGGCACGCTGGTCCACCTGGCGCTGTTCGCTCCAATTGTTGATGGCCAGGGCCAGCAGCAAGGCGGCGACGACCGAGGCCGCCTCGATCAGGATTTCCGGCAGCTTTTCACGCAGCCGGGCACCGAGTGTGCTTCGACCGCGGGTTGCGGAATCGGCCGGGAGTTCGTTCACAGCCACTTGGCCCGGCGCAGCAGCCAGAACAGGCCGCCGCAGATGGCCAGCGTGAAGCCGATCATTGCCGCGTAGCCCCAGGGCTTGTCGAGTTCGGGCATGTGATGGAAGTTCATGCCGTACCAGCTGGTCAAGAGGGTCGGCGCGGCCAACAGGGCAGCCCAGCCGGCGAGGCGCTTGACCACCTCGCCCTGGGCCACCGTGACCAGCGAGAGATTGACGCTGAGCGCGGCGGTCAGCATCTCGCGCATCGTGTCGGTGGATTCGTTTATGCGCGCGGCGTGGTCGTAGACGTCGCGGAAGTACGGTCGCACCTCGTCGCGCAGCAGGCCCGGGTACATGCGCGTGAGCTGGTTGAGGATGTCCTGCAAGGGGCCGATCGCCAGGCGCAGGGTCACGAGTTCCTTCTTCAGTGTGTACAGGCGGCGGATCGTTTCGCGCTTGAAAGTGTCCTCGAAGATGTCCTCCTCGAGTTCCTGCAGGTCCTCGCGGAAGCTGCGCACGATCGGCATGAAGTTGTCGACGATGAAATCGAGCACCGAATACAGCGCATAGCTCGGCCCGTAGGTGAGCATGTCCGGCGACTGTTCGCAGCTGCGCCGGGCCGGCGCATAGGACAGCGAGGCGCCGTGGCGGACAGTGACCAGGTAGCGCTTGCCGACGAAGATGTGGGTTTCGCCGAACTGGATGCCGCCGCTTACGACCTGGGCGGTCTGCGCGACGATGAACAGCGAGTCGCCGTAGGCCTCGATCTTGGGTCGCTGGTGGGCGTTGTGCGCATCCTCGATGGCGAGGTCGTGCAGGCCGAATTCTTCCTGCAGCTTCTCGAGCAGGGCCTCGTCGGGCTCGACCAGGCCGACCCAGACGAAGGTATCCGGGCGCTCGAGCACGTCGCTGATTTCATCGAGCGTGATGTCGCCGATGCGCTTGCCGTCGACGTGGTAGGCCACGCAGTTGGCGACCATGGCCGCGGCGTCGACGGGCGACTTGCAGGCCGGAGCGAGGATGGCGCTGGCGGGTTTGTCCATGCGGTGCATGATGCTCGCCACCCGCCAAACCGGCAATACGTCGTGCCGGCCCGGCCCCGGCCACTCAGCGCACGCCGTGCATCCAGCGCCGGATCAGCGGCGTCATGAGCAGCACGAACAGACCGCTGCCGATGCCGATCCAGGCCGAGAACACGAACAGGTCGTCGTACTTCGAAAGCGCTTCGGCGACGTCGAGCGCCGTGCCTTCGGGAATCTCGATCGAGGACAGCTTGCCGAGTTCGGCGGCGAGGATTTCCGAATACGAGGTGCCGAGGAACCAGCCACCCATCATCAGGCCGACCACGCGCGGCACCGACAACTGGGTCACGGCGGACAGGCCGATCGGCGACAGCATCATCTCGCCGATCTCGAGCACGAAGTAGGCCAGCACGAACCACCAGATGTTGGTCAGGCCGTTGGCTTGCGGATTGCGCGCGCTCCAGACCAGGACGAGGAAGGACAGTCCGGCGAGGATCAGACCGTAGGCCGACTTCGCCGGCTTGCTCGGATTCCAGCCGCGCTGCTCGAGGCGCGGCCAGAGCCAGGCGAAGATCGGCGCCAGCACGAGGATGAAGAAGGCGCCTAGGAAGGTCAGCTGGCTGGCCGTCCATTCGAGGCCGAGCGCCTGATGGTTCATTGCGCGGTCGGAGAACAGCACCCATGAGCCGTAGGTCTGCTCGTAGAGCGTGAAGAAGACCAGGCAGAAGGCGATGAAGCAGAGCACGGCGAACATCTGGTCGCGCTCGACCTTGCTGCAATGCTTGAACATGAACCAGAGGATGCCGCCGAACAGGCAGACCGAGACGAAGTGCATGGCCAGCACGACCGGGGTCGGCTCGAAGAAACCCGGCACGATGTGCAGGATCAGCGAGTGCGCCTGGATCAGCAGCCAGACCACGAACAGGCCGGCCAGCGCGCCGAGGTAGATCAGGTGCTCGCGCGAGAGCGGGCCGAGCAGTCGCTCGCGCAGCTTGTCCGGGTCGCGCGGCTCGGCGTGTCCCATCAGGTGCTTCTGGCCGTAGAGGAAATTGGCCAGGCCGGCGATCATGCCGATGCCGGCCGCGCCGAAGCCCCAGCCCCAGCCGTAGGTCTCGCCGAGCCAGCCACAGAACAGCGATGACACCGTCGCACCGATGTTGATGCCGGCATAGAAGATGCTGAAGCCCGAATCGCGGCGCGGGTCGTTTTCGGGGTAGAGCTTGCCGACGATGGTCGAGATGTTCGGCTTGAGGAAGCCGACGCCCATGATGATCAGCGACAGCGAGAAATAGAACACCTGCAGGGCGGCGGTATCGCGCACGACGACGCCGTCGACCAGGGTCGCCTGGTCGCCCTCGATGGCCATGCCGAGATGGCCGAGCACGAGCAGGATGCCGCCGAAGACCACGGCCTTGCGCATGCCGAGCCAGCGATCGGCGATGAGGCCGCCGATCACCGGCATCGCGTAGACGAGACCGCCGTAGGCACCGATCAGGTTGTAGCCGTAGTCGTCGCTGAACAGGTGGTACTTGACCAGGTACAGCAGCAGCAGCGCCTTCATGCCGTAGAACGAGAAGCGCTCCCACATCTCGGTGAAGAAGCAGATGTAGAGGCCTTTCGGATGACCGAGGAATTGTTCGGGCCGCAGCGCGGCCGGGTCGGCAGGCATTTCGGGAGACATGCGCTTTCCAGCGGGGAGGATGCCCCGAGTATAGCCACCGCGCCGCTGACGAACGAAAACCTAGCCGGCGCGCAGCACCTGCAGGGGCGTTCCTCGAGCCGGGCCGGCGCGGCCGGCCGCTGCCTCGCCGAGGAACCTGCCGAGATAGCGCGAGCGCTTTTTCGCCTTGAGCATGGCCAGGTCGACGAGGATCAGGCCGTCGATCGAATTCGCGAAGGCTGGATCCACGCCGAAGCTGAGGAAACGCGTGCCGCCGGGCTCGCAGAGATCGGTGTACTGCTTGTACAGGGTCGGGATGCGCGCACCGAGCGCATCGAGACGGTCGCGCAGCAGCGGCATGGCCGCCTCGGCATCGAGCGGGCCGAAGTCCGGCGCGGCGGCGCCGGGCCGGAACGGATGCGGCGAACGGGCGAGCTGTTCGGCATGTCCGTAGTAGCGCGTGTAGTAGGCGACCAGCCACTCGCGTGCTTCCAGCGGCAGGTTGGCGCTGATCGAGACCGGGCCGAACAGATAGCGGATTTCGGGGTGCTGGCCGAGCCACGCACCGATGCCGTACCAGAGATAGTCGAGACTGCGCGAGCCCCAGTATTTCGGCGGCACGAAGCTGCGACCCAGTTCCATGCCGCGCTCGATGGTCGGCAGCAGGCGGCCGTCGAATTCGAACAGGCTGGCCGTGTACAGGCCCTTCTGGCCGATGCTGTCGAGGACCCGCGCGCAGGGCACCGCGCGATAGGCGCCGGCGATCTCGCTTTCGTCGGCATCCCAGAGCACGATGTGGTCGTACCAGCTGTCGTAGACATCGGTGTCCATGCGCTTGCCGGTGCCTTCGCCGACCCGGCGGAAGGTCAGTTCGCGCAGGCGCGCGATCTCGCGCAGCAGCGGCGAATCGCTGGACAGGCGACCGCCATGGATGCGCTTGCCGTCGGCGGTTTCGCCGAGCAGTTCGAGGCGATCGAGGTCGGCGCGGATCGCCGCGATCGGCGGACGGTGGACGAGCGGCGCCATCGACGAGGTCCAGCGGTCGTTGCGCCGACCGATCGCATAGACCGCGCTGCGCACGTCGCGACTGATCCGGCGCCGATCGGTGGCGCCACTCATGACTTCACCGACCGGTCGCGGAGCACCGACACGGATGACCAGGCGCTTCTCGCCGCTGAACATTTCGCGCGCGAGCAGGGTCGTGCCGAGCGGACGGAACAGGGCCGAAACACCGTAGAACAGTGCCGAGTTGCGGCCTTCGATGCGCACCGGAACGACCGGCGCACCGGCCTGGTCGGCGAAACGCAGGAAGCCGTGCCGCCACGGTGCATCGCGGATGCCGAGCGGGGTCATGCGCGAGACCTCGCCGGCCGGAAACACGATGACCGCTTCTTCACGCTCGAGAGCGGCGTCGATCAGGCGCAGGCTCTCGGCACCGGGTTTGGCGCCGAGCATGCGCAATGGAATGAACAGGTCCGAGAGGCCCTCGAACGCGGACAGGAAATCGTTGGCGACGATGCGCACGTCGCGACGCACGCTGCCGACCAGGGCGAGCAGGACCAGTGCGTCGAGTCCGCCCAGCGGATGGTTGGCGACGATCACGACCCGGCCCGTTTCGGGAATGCGCTCGCGCTCGACCTGGTCAACGAGGAAGCGGCAGTTGAGCCACTCCAGCGCGGCCTCGACCAGGGCCAGACCGCGCAGATGGGCGTTGTCGCGCAGGAAGCCTTCGATCGCATCGATGCGCGAGAGCCTGGCCAACGAACGCACCAGCGGCCTGGCAATGTCGCCACGGCGACCAGCGAACCAGTGCGGAAAGCGCGCTTCGATTCTCGATTCGAGATTGAGCATGCCGGAGAGTACTCGTCGGTCGGGGCGATGCGCGCCATGCTGTCCAGAGCAGGTTTCAGGGCGATGACGGATGCCATCACATCGTTGTCACAGTGGCCCCGCAGGATGACGTCCCGAACGAAGACTTCGGACGCAACGCATGGCCGCACGCCTCTCACCTGCTCCGCCGATAGCGACCATCGAACCGCAGGCTACCCGGCACAGCCTTCGCGACCGTCTCGATCGCCGCCTGTTCAATGCGATCTGGTCGCGCAACCTCGTCTACAACACCTGCTGGGAAGATCCGGCGGTTGACCGGCAGGCCCTGCAGCTCGGTGCCGACGATGTCGTGCTGGTCATCACGAGTGCCGGCTGCAATGCCCTCGACTACGCGCTGCGCGGCCCGAAGCGGATCCACTGCGTCGATGCAAATCCGCGCCAGAACGCGCTGCTCGAGCTCAAGCTCGCGGCGATCCGCACGCTGGCGTTCGAGGACTTCTTCCGCATCTTCGGCGAGGGTTACCACCCGCGCTTCGAATGTCTTTACCTCGAGCACCTGCGCACCGAACTGTCGCCGTTCGCGCGCGACTGGTGGGACCGCCACCGGCACTGGTTCACGAGCCGGCGCGGCAGCTTTTATTTCCACGGGCTTTCCGGCGTTGTCGCGCGCTGCGTGCGCGGCTGGTTCCGCTCGCAGCCGAAACTGCATGCGGCCACGATCGACCTGCTCGATGCGCGCGACGTCGAGGAGCAACGCCGCATCTACGACGAGCGCGTCTCGCCGAGGCTGTGGAATCGTGCGGTCAATTGGACCATCTCGCGCCAGTTCGTCATGACCCTGCTCGGCGTGCCGCACCCGCAGCGCCGCCTCGTCGAGGCCCAGCATGCCGGTGGCGTGGCCGGCTTCATCCGCGAGTCGGTGCAGTACGTGTTCCGCCAGTTGCCGCTCAGCGACAACTACTTCTGGCGCCTCTACCTGACCGGCCGCTACGACCGCGACTGCTGCCCGGAATACCTCAAGGCGGACAATTTCGAGCGCCTCAAGAGTGGTCTGGTCGACAGCATTCATCTACACACGACGACCGTGACCGGCTTCCTCGAGGGTACGCAGGAACGCATCAGCCGCTTCGTCCTGCTCGACCACATGGACTGGATGAGTTCGTATTATCCGGGCGCCCTGCGCGAGGAGTGGGAGGCGATCCTCGAACGTGCGACGCCTGGTGCGCGCATCCTGCTGCGCAGCGCGCAGGCGCGTCCGGCCTGGCTCGATGCCATTGAGGTCGGCAGCGACAACCGCCCGCTGCGCGAGGTCCTGCGCTTCCACGAGGCCATGGCCGACGCCCTGCAGACCGGCGATCGCGTGCACACCTACGCCGGATTCGTGATCGCCGATGCGCCGGCTTGAAGCGCTGCGCGCCGATTTCTCCGTGCTGCGCGCGATGGCCCGTGGCATGCCGAAGGCGAGCAGCCATGCCGAGCGCCTGGCCGCCTTCTATGCGCCGCAGATCGATCACTACGACCGTTTCCGCGAGCGCCTGCTGCAGGGTCGCGAGCAGCTGATCGCGAAACTGCAATTGCCCGACAACGCCCACCTCGTCGACCTTGGAGGCGGCACCGGCCGCAACATCGAGTTCTTCGGCGAACGCGTGTCGCGGATCGCACGCTACGAGGTCGTCGACCTGTGCCTGCCGATGGTCGAGCGCGCCCGCGAACGCGGCCGCCGCTTTCCGCAACTGCATGCCGTGCAGGGCGACGCGACGAGCTGGCAGCCGCGCGACAAGGTCGATGTGGTGATCCTCTCCTATGCCCTGACCATGATCCCGAACTGGCGCGCGGCGGTCGTCAACGCGATCGCCATGCTCAAGCCGGGCGGCGTGCTTGGCGTCGTCGATTTCTATGTCGCCGCGGAAAAGCCGCTGGCCGGGCTTGGACGACACTCCTGGCTGACTCGCAAATTCTGGCCGGCCTGGTTCGGCCACGATGGCGTCCATCTCGACAGCGAGCACCTGCCGACCCTGTGCAGCGTGCTGCCGACCTGCGAGCTGACCGAGGCGCGTGCGCCGGTGCCCTACGTGCCACTGCTGCGCGTGCCCTGGTATGCCTTCATCGGGCGCAAGCCATGAGCCTGCCGCGTGTGCGCTCGGTGTTCATCTCCGACGTGCATCTCGGCACGCGCGCCTGCCAGGCCGAGCGCCTGCTCGATTTTCTGCGCGCCTATCCGGCCGAGAACCTGTTGCTGGTCGGCGACATCGTCGATTTCTGGGCGATGAAGCGCGACGTGCGCTGGACGCCGGCGCAGAACACCGTCGTGCAGAAGATCCTGCGCCGCGCGCGACACGGCGAGAACGTGATGTTCATCCCGGGCAACCACGACGAGGCCCTGCGCGAACATGTCGGCATCCGTCTCGGCGATATCGCCCTGGTCCGCGAACACGTGCACACGATGGCCAACGGCAAGCGCTACCTCGTCATCCATGGCGACGAATTCGACCAGGTCACGCGCTACCACCGCTGGGTCGCCGTGCTCGGCGACGTCGCCTACGAATGGCTGGTGCGGATCAATGTCTGGCTTTCCTGGCTGCGCCGCCGGCTCGGCGTGTCGGGCTACTGGTCGCTGGCTGGCTACGCCAAGCGCAAGGTCAAGCTCGCGGTCAGCTTCGTCGGCGACTTCGAAAGCTCGGTCGCCCGCGCAGTGCGCGAGCGCGGCCTCGACGGGGTCATCTGCGGACACATCCATGTGGCCGCGATGCGCGAGGTCGACGGCATCGACTACGTCAACTGCGGCGACTGGGTCGACAGCTGCACGGCCATCGTCGAACACCACGACGGACGCCTCGAGCTGATCGAATGGCGCGAGGACACCAGCACGCCGATCGCGATCGGCGAAGTCGCGGCGCTGGCCGGGCGCGCTGTGCCGGCGGTCCGTGAGGTCGAAGCGCTCGACGCCTGAAGCGCTCGCTCAGAACGCGGTGAGCACGCCGAGGAAGTCCTCGCCGTAACGGGCCAGCTTCATTTCGCCGACGCCGCTGATCGTGGCCAGTTCACTGAGCGACTGCGGCTGTTCGCGCAGCATCTGCAGCAGCGTGGCATCGGCGAAGATGCGATAAGCCGGCACGCCCTGCTCCTTGGCCAGGCGCGCCCGCGTCTCGCGCAACGAATCCCACAGCGCGGCCTCGTGCGGCGCGATCTCCACTGCCTGGCGCGAGCGTGCGCTGCGCGAGGACTTCTGCCTCGCCTTGCGCTCGACCCGGTCGGCGACATGGCGCATGCGCACCTCGACCTCGCCGCGCAGGACCGCCCGGCTGGCATCGGCCAGGCGCAAGGTGCCGTAGCCTTCGTCGTCGGGAACCAGGAAGCCCGCCGCGACCAGTTGCCTGAAGATCGCGCTCCACTGGCGATCATCGAATTCGGCGCCGATGCCGAAGGTGCTGAGCTTGTCGTGATCGAACTTGCCGACCTTCTCGCCGTCGACGCCGCGCAGCACGTCGATCAGGTGCTTGACGCCGAAGCGCTGGCCGGTGCGGTAGACACAGGACAGGGCCTTCTGCGCGGCCACGGTCGCGTCCCAGGTCGATGGCGGCTCGAGGCAGTTGTCGCAGTTGCCGCAACGCTCGGGCGGGGTTTCGCCGAAGTAGCTGAGCAGCTGGCGGCGCCGGCAACCGGTGCTCTCGGCGTAGCCGATCAGGGCATTGAGCTTGCTGCGTTCGACCCGCTTGCGCTCTTCGCCGGCTTCGGACTTGGCGATGAACTGGGAAAGGGTGACGACGTCGGCGAGGCCATAGGTCATCCAGGCCTCGGACGGCAGCCCGTCGCGCCCGGCGCGGCCGGTCTCCTGGTAGTAGCCTTCGAGACTCTTGGGCAGATCGAGATGGGCGACGAAGCGCACGTCGGGCTTGTCGATGCCCATGCCGAAGGCGATCGTGGCGACCATGATGATGCCGTCCTCGCGCAGGAAGCGTTTCTGGTTAGCCGCGCGCCGGGCTGCATCCATGCCGGCGTGGTAGGCCAGGGCCTGGAAGCCGTCCTCGACGAGTGCCGCCGCGGTCGCATCGACCTTGCTGCGCGACAGGCAGTAGACGATACCCGACTCGCCGTGCCGGCCGAGCAGGAAGTCCTTGAGCTGGCGCCGCGGATTGTCCTTCTCGACCACGCTGTAGCGGATGTTCGGGCGATCGAAGCTGGCGATGAACGACTCGGCCGACTCGAGACCGAGCCGTTCGATGATTTCGCGCCGGGTCGGCGCATCGGCGGTCGCGGTCAGGGCGATCCGCGGCACCTGCGGAAAGCGCTCGTGCAGGATCGTCAGCTGCCGGTATTCGGGGCGGAAATCGTGACCCCATTGCGACACGCAATGCGCTTCGTCGATCGCGAACAGGCTGACCTCGGTCTGTTCGAGCAGGTCGAGAAAGCGCCCGGTCAGCAGGCGTTCGGGGGCGACATAGAGCATCTTGAGATCGCCGCCGAGCAGGCGTTGCTCGATCTCGCGCTGGGCCATCGCGTCGAGGCTCGAATTGAGGAAGGCCGCCTCGATGCCGAGCTGGTGCAGGGCCTCGACCTGGTCCTGCATCAGCGCGATCAACGGCGAAACGATGATCGCCGTGCCGGGTCGCAGCAGGGCCGGGATCTGGTAGCAAAGCGACTTGCCGCCACCGGTCGGCATCATCACGAGGGCATCGCCGCCACCGCTGACGCGTTCGATCACGGCCTGCTGGTCGCCGCGGAACGAGGAATAGCCAAAAATGCTGTTGAGCAGCTGCAATGCGGAATCGGGCATGCGGTCCATGCTATCAGTTGCCGGCAAACGTCCTGGGTCCGATGTTCGGTCGTGAGATGCGAATGTGCAAGTTGCCCGCCTGCAGTCCCGCCATCCACCGGATACCGGTCGCCCCCGGATCAGGTCCGGGGAGACTAACGGACGCGTGGCTTCCGCCGGCGGCAGAGGCACTCACACTGTGGCCTCCCGCTCGTTCCGTCCGCGCTCGCCCAATCAGCCGCCGACAACCGTTCGTGCTGAGCGTAGCTTGCGCCAGCAAGCGAAGTCGAAGCACCGGCCAGGGCACCCTTCGACTCCGGCCCTGCGGGCCTACGCTCAGGGCGAGCGGTTGTTGGTACCGGCCCTGCGGACCTGCGCTCAGGGCGAACGGTTGTTGGTAGGGGCCCTGCGGACCTGCGCTCAGGGCGAACGGTTGTTGGTAGGGGCCCTGCGGACCTGCGCTCAGGGCGAACGGTCATCAATTGGCTGGGCTTTGAGGCTTATCAGGAATCCGCATGAATCCAGGGTCCCAATTACCCTGTCGTTGAGCCAACGACAACCGTTCGTGCTGAGCGTAGCTTGCGCCAGCAAGCGAAGTCGAAGCACCGGCCAGGGCACCCTTCGACTCCGGCCCTGCGGGCCTACGCTCAGGGCGAACGGTTGTTGGTACCGGCCCTGCGGACCTGCGATCAGGGCGAACGGTCATCGATTGGCTGGGCCTTGAGGCCAATCAGGTACATTTATGTGCCGAATCAATAGCGCAACCCCGCGCCTGCGGCGCATCATGGAAACAGACGACTCGTCCGCACCCATCGGCGCAGATTCCATTCAAAATCGGGCCTGATCAACCGTGGGACGCCCCACATGAACGCAACACACCGACTCCTGCTTGCCACCTTCTGCCTGGCGTCCATTGCGGCCAGTGCCAACCCGCCGCCGCGCTTTCCGGCCGGCGCGGTCTGGCACCAGAACATCGCCTCGGCGCCGTTGCATCCGAACTCGACCTCGATGATCAACACCCTCGTGGGTCTCGGCGGCTGGGGCAACGGCAACAAGTTCCAGATCGACTTCTCGCTGCAGACCTACCCAGAGGCGGCGCCTGGCACGCCGATGCGGACGATCGTCCCACATGCCGGCTCGGGCGAATACTATTCGCCCGATTGTGAGCCCCTGCCGGCCTCGATGCCGGTACCTGCCGATGCCGCCTTCGAAGGCCAGAGTGGCCTCAGTTGCGACAACGACAATGAGGACTGCCACCTGCTCGTGCGCCAGGGCAACCTGCTTTACGAACTCTATTCGGGCAACTACTCGGGCGGCGTTCTCAATGCGCGTTGCCTGGCGATCTGGAAGCTCAATGCGGTCTATCCGCCCGAAGGTCGTGGCGAACACTGCTCGAGCGCCGATGCAGCCGGTTTTCCGATCGCGCCGCTGCTGGTCAATGCCGATGAAGTCGCCGCCAATGCCGGGGTCGCCAATTCCGATCTCGGCCACGCCATCCGCTTCGTCCTGCCGAATGCGCGCATGGCCAATGATGCCTCGCTGGGCGGCGTCGGCGGCCGCCTCTACGTGCATCCGGCCTCGCACGCCGGCAGCCCGTCCGGACCGACCGCGAGCGTACCCTACGGCGTGCGCATGCGCCTCAAGTCGAACTTCAACATGGCCGGCTACAGCGCCGCGGCCCAGGTCATCCTGCGCACCATGCAGCGCTACGGCATCGTCCTTTCCGATGGCGGCAACATCGCCCTGACCTTCGAGACCGACCGCTACACGACGGCAAAATGGAACACCCTCGGCATCACCGCGCAGACGTTCTGGAATGGTGCCAACGGCTCGACACCGGTCCTGGTCAGCCACTTCGAAGTCGTCGACACCGGTGCGCGCATCGGTGAAACCTGGGATTGCGTGCCGAGCAACGTGACGGTGCCGGACCTGATCTTCGAACATGGTTTCGAGAACGTTCCGTAGGGCAAACCCGGGCTTGCGGCGAAATCGTCACGAAGCCTGACCAGAGGCGGTCGGTGGCGCGCGTTTCGCCGAATCCGGTGGCCACCTATACTCGGGAGTCCCTCCGCACCGAAGGAATTGCCCCGATGCGCATCATGCCGCTCCTGCTCATCGCCCTGGCCTGCGCCGCCACGCCAGCGCTGGCCGCGGACGACTACCGGCAATCGATCGAGGCCTGGCAGGCCAAGCGCGATGCGTCGCTGAGAAAGCCCGATGGCTGGTTCAGCTATGCCGGTTCCGGCATCGTCAATCTCGGCAGGAGCACAATCGGCTCGGCCAGCGACAACACGATCGTGCTGCCCAAGGGGCCGCCGCGTCTCGGCACATTGACCGTCAACAAGGCCGGCGTTGCGAAGTTCCGAGCCGAGCGTGGCAGCGGCGCGACGATCGACGGCAAGCCGGTCAAGGGCAAGGTCGTCCTCAAGGACAACATCAACGACAGCACGCCGACGCGGGTTTACGTGGGTGATGCCTGGTTTTACCTCGTGCGCATGGGCGACGTGATCGGCTGGCGCTTCCGCGATCCCGATTCGCCAGCGCTGAAGGCATTCACCGGCATCGAGCGATTCCCGATCGATCCGTCATGGCGCATCGAGGCCGACTGGCAGCCCTACGAGCCGCCGCACGAGATCGAGCTGGTGACCATCATCAACACCCTCGAGAAGGCGCCGGTGCCGGGCAAGGCCGTTTTCGAGCGCGACGGCCAGCGCTTCGAACTCGAGCCGGTGCTCGAGGACGACGGCACCCTGTTTTTCATCTTCGCCGACCAGACCAGCGGCAAGGAAACCTATGGCGCAGCGCGCTTCATCTATTCGCAACCGGCCGTGGACGGCAAGGTCGTGATCGATTTCAACAAGGCCTTCAACCCGCCTTGCGCACTGTCCCCGCACGTGGTCTGCCCGACCGCTCCAGCAGGTAACCGCCTGGCCTTGCGCATCACTGCCGGCGAGAAGGTTTACCACCGCCCGATCGACTGAGGCATGCGACTAGCCCGCAGCGAAAGCGCTTGAACATCGCCGCGGCCACCGCCATCGTAGGCAGGCGGCACCCGCCGCCCATGAGGGAGATCCAGACATGGGAGTACTGATCGAAGTCGTCGGCGGCCTCGTCATCGTCGCCCTGATCGTGCGTGGCCTGATCGCGTTCTACCAGGACTTCACGCGCAAGTGAGCCGGGCGCAGCCTGCCCGCAAGATACCTTCACCGAGGGGAACCGCATGAACCGTCCTGCCGCCTTCATGGGCAAGTCCAACCGTTTCATTTCCGCCGGCATCGTCGGCGTCGTCATCGCCCTGCTCCTGCTCTCGGTCGTGTTCGGTAGCTGGTACACGGTCGACCAGGGCGAACGCGGTGTGAAACTGCGCTATGGCGCGATCGTCGGCATCGCCGAGCCCGGCCTCAATTTCAAGGTGCCCTTCGTCGACACGGTCGAACATGTGTCGGTGCAGAACCAGACCATCCTCTACGACCGCCTCGAGTCCTACAGCAAGGACCAGCAGCCGGCGGCGCTGCGCATTTCGGTCAGCTACCGGGTGCCCGAAGCGCGCGTCGAGGAACTCTATTCGCAGTACGGCACGATCGAGAAGATGGTCGACCGCCTGATCAGCCGCAAGGTGCCGGACGAGGTCAAGAACGTATTCGGCCGCTACACCGCAATCTCCGCGATCCAGGACCGCACCAAGCTCGGCATCGATGTCAACGAGGGCCTGAAGAAATCGGTGGTCGGCCCGGTCGTGATCGACAGCGTGCAGGTCGAGGACGTGACCTTCTCCGACGCCTACGAGCAATCGATCGAGAAGCGCATGATGGCCGAGGTCGAAATCCAGACCAAGCGCCAGAACCTCGAGACCGAGCGCATCAACGCCGAGATCACGGTGACCCAGGCCAAGGCTCAGGCCGACTCGGCCCTGGCCAAGGCGCAGGCCGAAGCCGAGGCGATCCGCGTGCGCGGCATCGCCGAAGCCGATGCGATCAAGGCGCGCGGCGAGGCGCTCAAGCAGAACGCCCAGCTGATCGCCCTGACCCAGGCCGAGAAATGGAACGGCGTGCTGCCGGCGACGATGGTGCCCGGCGGCACGGTGCCGTTCCTCAATCTCAAGGCCAACAGCGGCAACGACTAGGCCGCACCGTGCACGCTCCCGACGAAGCTGAAACCACAGGCGAAGCGAGGCGCGCGCGAGGCATGCCTCGATGAGCCGAGCGCGCCGGTGCACCGTCCGCACGCTGCGCATCCTGCTCATCCTGATGCTCGCGTTCGCCAGCGCTCAGGCCGCGGCGAGCGCAACCCTCGTGTTCGCGGCGGCCAGCCTGAAGCCGGCCCTCGACACGATTCTCGCCACTCCGCAGGCGCGCGCGATCGGCGAGTTCTCGGTGAGCTACGCAGCCTCCTCGCAACTGGCCCGGCAGATCGTGCATGACGCACCGGCCGCCGTGTTCATCTCGGCCGACGAGGACTGGATGGACGCGGTCGAACGCAGCGGTCGCATCGTCGCCGGCTCGCGCAGCGACCTGCTCGGCAATGCGCTGGTCCTGATCTCGCCGGCCGATTCGACGCTGCAACTCCCGATCGCGCCGGGCTTCGACCTCGCCGGCGCCCTAGGCGAGACCGGTCGACTTGCGATCGCCGAACCCGGCAGCGTGCCGGCCGGAAAATACGCCAGGGCCGCGTTGCTCTCGCTCGGCGTCTGGCCGGGGGTCGAAGCACGCCTGGTGCCGGCCGTGCATGTGCGCGCCGCGCTCAATTTCGTCGCTCGCCACGAGGCGCCGCTCGGCATCGTCTATCGTTCCGATGCGCTGTCGGAAGACTCGGTGCGCGTGGTCGACACGTTTCCGGCCAGCTCGCACCCGCCGGTCGTCTACCCGATTGCCCTGATCAAAGCCGGAGACAACGAGGCCGCGCGGCAGTTGCTCGTCTTGCTGCACGGCCCGGAAGCCGGCCGCATCTTCCGCAGCTTCGGATTCGACCCGCGCGAATGATGAGCCCGATTACACCGGACGAATGGCAGGCCCTGGCCCTGAGCCTGCGTATCGGCCTGCTCAGCGTGCTCGTCTCGCTGCCGTTTGCCCTCGGCCTGGCCTGGCTGCTGTCGCGGAAGCGCTTTCCGGGGCGGCTGCTGGTCGAGGCCCTGCTGTTTCTGCCGCTGACCCTGCCGCCGGTGGTGACCGGCTACGCCCTGCTCGTCCTGTTCGGCCGGCATGGCTGGATCGGCGAATGGCTGGCGCAGATCGGCGTCGTCCTCGCCTTTCGCTGGACCGGCGCCGTGCTGGCCGCCTGCGTGATGGGCTTTCCGCTCCTCGTGCTGTCGATCCGGGTCGCTTTCGACGGCGTCGACCGGCGCCTCGAACAGGCCGCCGAAACGCTCGGCGCATCGGCCTGGCGACGCTTCGTCACCATCGTCGTGCCGCTTTCGGTGCGCGGCATCGTAGCCGGCGGCGTGCTTGCCTTCGCCCGCGCCTTCGGTGAATTCGGCGCCACGATCACCTTCGTTTCGAGCATCCCGGGCGAGACGCGCACACTGCCGATCGCGATCTATGAACTGATGAGCCTGCCCGGCGGCGAAGGCGGCGTGCAACGCCTGACCCTGGTCGCGCTGGCGGTGGCCTTCGCGGCGACGCTGGCGGCCGCCCTCCTCGGCGGGGCGATGTGGGGACGCGGCCGCCATGATTGAGGTCGCCGTCAGGCACGCCTTCGAGGACCTCGCGATCGACGTCGAATTCGTCGCCGATTCGCGTTGCGTCGCCCTGTTCGGCGATTCCGGCGCGGGCAAGACCACCCTGCTCAACGCGATCGCCGGACTGCTTTCGCCGCAGCAGGGCCGCATCGTGCTCGATGGCCAGGTGCTGTTCGATCGCGCCGGCCAGGTCGACATGCCCGTGGCTGCCCGCGAAGTCGGCTACGTGTTCCAGGATGCCCGGCTGTTCCCGCATCTCAACGTGCGCGCCAACCTGCTCTATGGCGCGCGCGCGCGTGGTCGTGCGACCGACCGCTTCGAGGCCGTGGTCGACCTGCTCGAGCTCGGCGCCCTGCTCGGCAGGCCCACGTCGAGCCTGTCCGGCGGCGAACGCCAGCGCGTGGCGATCGGCCGCGCCTTGCTGTCCTCGCCGCGCATCCTGCTGCTCGACGAACCGCTGACCGGCCTGCACCGCGAAGCGCGCGTGCAGGTGCTCGAGCATCTGCGCCGGCTCAAGCAGGCCCTGCAGATCGCCACCCTGATCGTCTCGCACCAGCCCGATGAAGTGGTCGCCCTGGCCGACGAGGTGATCCTGCTCAGGGCCGGCCAGATGGCGGGAAGACTCGATGTCGCGGCCTTTGGCCGCAGCCAGGGACTCTGATCCAGCAGTGTGCCGCGCTTTTCTGCCCGGCCGCGACACGCTACGCTAGGCCGGTTGAAACGATCGTTTGAGGATGGCCATGACATTGCGCAATCTCGTTTTCGGCTCGCTCGCCGCCCTCCTGCTGGCCGCCTGCGGCAGCGGCCCGGTCAAACGCATCAGCCCGCCCACCGCGAGCATCCAGGAGCTCAAGGTCGGCAGCGATGGACGCTGGCACCTGCTGGTGCGCGTGCAGAACTTCAGCAATGTCGAAATGACCTTCAGCGCGATCGACGCCGGCCTCGAGATCGCCGGCAGCGAAGCCGGGCGCATTGCCGTGCCGCTCAAGCTCGACATTCCGGGTGCCAGTGCCGACGTCTTCGAGACGAGCCTGGCACCGGCGCCGGGCACGCGGCCTGGCCCCGCCGATTTTGCCTATCGCCTGCACGGCAGCATCGAGAGCAGCGAACCGACCGGCAAATTCGATTTCGAACGCAAGAGCCGGCTGTCGCCGGTACCGGGCCTGCCCGACACCTGGCGCTGAGCGCCCGCTGCGCGCCCGAGCGCACAGTCCCCACTCCCGAGGAATCTCCATGACCCAGTACAACGCCCCGCTCAAGGACATCCGCTTCGCCCTGCAGGACGTGCTCGGCGCCAGTTCGCTGTTCGAACGCCTGCCGGGCTTCGAATCGGCGACGCCCGACATCCTCGACGCCGTCCTCGAGGAAGCGGCCAAATTCGCCGAACAGGTTCTCGCCCCGATCAATTTCAGCGGCGACCAGGAAGGCTGCGAACTCGACAAGGCCAGCGCCAGCGTGCGCACGCCGGGCGGATTCAAGGAGGCCTACGCGCAGTATGTCGAGGGCGGCTGGCCGGCGTTGACCACGCCCGAATCGTTCGGCGGCCAGGGCCTGCCCGAAACGGTCGGCGCGATCGTCAAGGAGATGATCGATTCGGCCAACGTCTCCTGGGGCAATTTCCCGATGCTTTCGCACGGCTCGGTAGAGGCCCTCAAGGCGCACGGCGAAGCCTGGCAGCAGGAGGCCTTCCTAAAGCCGATCACAGAAGGCCGCTGGACCGGCACCATGTGCCTGACCGAACCGCATTGCGGCACCGACCTCGGCCTGCTCAAGACCCGCGCCGAACCGGCGGCCGACGGCAGCTACCGGGTCAGCGGCACCAAGATCTTCATCACCGCCGGCGAACACGACCTGACCGAGAACATCGTCCATCTCGTGCTCGCTCGGCTGCCCGACGCACCGCCCGGGGTCAAGGGCATCTCGCTGTTCATCGTGCCGAAGTTCAAGGTCGGCAAGGACGGCCAGCTCGGCGAGCGCAACTCGCTCGCGGTCGGTTCGATCGAGCACAAGATGGGCATCAAGGCCTCGGTTACCTGCGTGATGAACTTCGACCAGGCCGAAGCCTGGCTGATCGGCGCGCCGAACAAGGGCCTGATGGCCATGTTCACGATGATGAACACGGCCCGCCTCGCGGTCGGCGTGCAGGGTCTCGGCCTGATCGAGCGCGGCTACCAGAACTCGCGCAACTACGCGCTGGACCGCCTGCAGATGCGCTCGCTGAGCGGGGCCAAGTACCCCGACAAGCCGGCCGATCCGCTGATCGTGCATCCCGACGTGCGGCGCATGCTGCTGACCCAAAAGGCCTTCGCCGAAGGCTGCCGCGTGCTCGCCCTGTACGCCTACATGCAGCACGACATCTCGACCCACTCGCCGGACGAGAACGAGCGCAAGCGCGGCGAGGAACTGGTTTCGTTCCTGACCCCGATCGTCAAGGGCCTGCTCACCGAGCTGGCCCAGGAGGCGACCTACGACGCCGTGCAGATCTTCGGCGGCCACGGCTACATCGCCGAAACCGGGATCGAGCAGTTCGCCCGCGACGCGCGCATCACCACCCTTTATGAAGGCACCACCCAGATCCAGGCCAACGACCTGCTCGGACGCAAGATCCTGCAGCTCAACGGTGCCGGCCTCAAGCATTTCCTCGGCGAGATCTCGACCTTCTGCCAGGAAGGCGCGAGCAATACCGCACTCGGCGAGTTCATCGCGCCGCTGGCCATCGTGACCAAGGAATGGAGCGAACTGACCCAGGAAATCGCCAGGCGCGCCCAGGACAACCCCGAGGAGATCGGCGCGGCCGCCGTCGACTACCTGTTCTATTCGGGCTACGTCGCGCTCGCCTACTGCTGGGCGCGCAGCGTGGCGGCGCTGGCCGATTCCGCGGCCACCGAGGACTTCAAGGAGGCCAAGCGGCATACGGCACGCTTCTATTTCACCCGGATTCTGCCGAGAATCCATGCCCACGGCGCCGCAATTCGCGCCGGTGCGGATACACTGATGGCCATGCCGGAATCGCAGTTCGCTTGAAACCCAGGTAGAGACCATGGATTCGGAAGCCAATATCCACATCCGCCTCGCCGACGCCGACGACGACGACTTCATCCTCGGCCTGGTCAACCGCTTCGTCGAGGGCTTCGAGCTGCCGGCCTGGCGACGACGCGGGGAATGCGCCGACAACATCCGCCTCGACCTGGCCCGGAATCTCTCGGTGCAGCCGCCCGGATCGCATGTCTTCGTCGCCGAGAACGACGACGGCGAGCGGGTCGGCTTCATCCACCTGCAGACGGTCAAGGATTTCTTCAGCGGCGCACAGAACTGCCATATCTCCGACCTGGCGGTCGACAAGAGCCATGATGGCGAAGGCGTCGGCCGGGCCCTGCTCGCCTACGCCGAACGCTGGGCCCGCGAGCACCGACTTAGGCATCTGCAGCTCACCGTCTTCCCGGGCAACCAGCGCGCCATCGACATGTACGAAGGCCATGGCTTCGGCGTCGAGACATTGCGCATGGTCAAGCCGCTGCCCTGAGGGCCGCGGGGCGGGGCCGAATCGAGCGCGCTTGTCTCTTCGCGAAGATCCATTGCGCGAAGGCGCCTGATGCGCGGTGCGGGTTTCGATGGCTTTTGAGGCGTTGCCGCTGCGCCGTTGGAAGCGGCTCGAGCCGCGACGCCGTTCGCGAACCTGGCCGAACGGCATCGAGCCTGAAGGCTATTCCTGCGCCAAGCCAGGCATGGTCGTGTCCATCCCGGCTGGGTAGTACCGGAGGCGGCCGGAACCGCCGCTGTTGCACAAATGCCATGCACATGGACTATGCTGCGGCTCGCGCAATGCATGACAGCGGCCGCTGGGCCGCTGGCCGTTCTCCCTGATAAGGAGCCATGAATGCTGGCGGAAGTTCGAACGATAGGATCGATCCATGGCACCCGCGTGCTTTCCCTCGACGCGAGCGGTCGCATCATGGACTGGATATCCTGGCAGGACGCGACCTGCCTGTATGTCCGCGGTGCGGTCTCGTGGACGCTTGGCGACCCCTGCCTGACCATCCACGGCGGCACCAGCCGGCATACCGGCGAACAGAGCATCCTGCTCCTGCATCCGATCGTGGCCACGACCGGGCATGCCCGCCCCGGCGCGATCGACCCGGCGCCGGCCCTGACCAATGCCGCCCTGTTCGCCCGCGACCGTTCCCTGTGCATGTACTGCGGCAACCACTATTCGCGCGGCGAGCTGACCCGCGACCATGTCGTGCCCATCTCCAAGGGCGGGCGCGACATCTGGCAGAACGTGGTCACCGCCTGCCTGCACTGCAACGTCAGGAAGGGTTCGCGCACCCCGCAGCAGGCGCACATGCCGCTATTGGCCGTGCCCTACCGGCCGAGCTGGGTCGAGCACCTGATCCTCTCGAACCGCAACATCCTCGCCGATCAGATGGAATTCCTCGTCAACCATCTGCCGAAGAAGCGGCGCCCGAACGCCTGAACCGCTCGACTTCAATGAGATGCAGGTGCGCCTTTCACGGCCATTGATGCACCGGTTCCCGACTTCAATGCACCGAATTCGAGTGCAGCGCCGACTGCAGAAAGAGCTTCGGCATCGGCCTGCATGACGTTTTCGGGGCCGAGGCAGGACAATACCGCAAGCCGATCGAGGCCACTCCAGATCCATGCGCTGATTTCATAGATAGGCCGCTGCGGGCCAAAGCTCGGCGGCATGCGGCCGCGTGCGACCTGATGCCGGAGTATCCCGAGATTGCGTATGTCTCGAGTCGACGAAATCAGGCTCACTTCTTCGAGACCCTTGCTGCGCAGGTGGGCTTGCAGCATCACCTCATCAGGTTCCGGCATCGATTTCATCTCGGTCTCCTCGAGCACGCAGGTAACGTCGGCTCCGACCCGATCGAGGACGGCATTTGATCGGAGATCCGTCCGGTCGACCTTCGCGTTCCACAGGCAATTGTCGAAGTGCAGGCGCGTGAACCGCCTCACGATGGTCGCGGTCCGCTCGGGACTTCCTGCTTCGGATGTCCTGCAGTCCAGGACCGATCCGGTGCTGAAGTCGAGCGTCATCAGCTTGTCGGCGTCGGCAAGAGGGCTCGCCGAACCACCTGCAAACGCAAGCAGCGAGACGGCCAACGCAACGAGCGCCGCAAGACCTTTCGAAGCAGGTTTCATGACTCGTGGCCCTCTGTGGACCGTGATTCCCGTATCCATCAATTTGCTCCCGGTGATCGGTACATTCCGGATCAATCGCGCTTGCTCCAGCGCTGCAGGTAGAGATCGTGGCGGCGGTCCTTGAGGTTCTGCACGGTGCCGTTGTTGCGCGCGCGGGCGAGGTCCTGCAGGCGCAGGTCGGCCCACAGCACCATCTCGGTGTTCGGCGTCGAGTCGGCGGCGATGCCATCGCGGGCGAACGGAAAATCGCAGGGCGTCAGGATGCAGCTCTGCGCATACTGGATGTCGAAGTTGTTGACCCCCGGCAGGTTGCCGACGTTGCCCGACATGACCACGAAGCACTGGTTCTCGACGGCCCGCGCCTGCGAGCAGTAGCGCACGCGCAGGTAGCTCTGGCGCTCGTCGGTACAGAACGGCACGAACAGGATCAGGGCGCCCTGGTCGACCAGGTGGCGGGCCAGTTCGGGGAATTCGGAGTCGTAGCAGATCATCACGCCGATCGGCCCGCAGTCGGTCTGGATCGCGGCCGCGCGATGGCCGCCCTTGATCCCCCACCAGGTGCGCTCGTTCGGCGTCGGATGGATCTTTTCTTGCTGGTGGATCGAGCCGTCGCGCAGGCAGACATAGCAGATGTTGCGCATCGCCCCGCTCTCGGTCAGGGTCGGATGCGAGCCGCCGATGATGTTGATGTTGTAGCGGACGGCGAGGCTGCTGAAGAGGTCCTTGACCTTGGCCGTGTAGTCGGTGAGGCGGCGGATCACCTCGACCGAGGGCAGCGGTGAATTCTCGATCGAGAGCAGCTGCAGGGTCATCAATTCGGGAAAGACGGCGAAATCCGATTCGTAGCTGGCCGCGACGTCGACGAAATATTCGATCTGGCCGGCGAACTCCTCGAAGCTGCGGATGCGGCGCTGCTGGTACTGGATGGTGGCGACGCGCACGCGTTCGGGCAGCCCGCTCGAACCCTGCGGTGTCGGCGTGCGTGGCTGGTCGTGGCGATCGGGATTGCGCCAGACCAGGTGCGCGGCATAGCCCATCGATTCGGTGTCGCTCGGCACGTAGCGCGGCAGCAGGCCAATGAACTCGAAGCCGTTGCGCAACTGGAAGCTCATGGTCGGGTCGCGGTAACGCCCTTCCTGTACGGCCTCGACATAGGCATCGACCGAGCCCATGGCCTTGATTCGTTTCTCGAGGCCGGGCAGGCGGCCACCGAACACGATGCCGTACAGGCCGAGCTTGCGGCACAGCTTCTTGCGCGCCGAATACAGGCGCCGGCCGATGCGCATGCCGCGGAATTCCGGATCGACGCAGGATTCCATGCCGTACAGCCAGTCGCCTTCGGGATCGTGCCGCGAGGCATAGCCGCCGCCGGTGATCTCGGCCCAGGTGTGCGGCCCCATCGCGGTCGCCTCGTCGATGCGGAAGGTTGCGCAGAAGCCGACGATGCGCCCGTCGTACTCGGCCACGAACTGCCCCTCCGGAAACTGCGCCTGCTGTCCACGCAGCATGTCCGCGGAATGGCCGAGGTCGACGCCATAGACCTTGGCGGTCAGCGCGACGAGACCGTCGATGTCCCCCGGTTTGGCATTGCGTACGCTCAAGGTGGCGTTCTTTTCGGATGGCATGGCGGCCCTCCCTGCGTGAGACTGGATGCGCCCTAGTCTGACAAGAATTGCGAAATCGCACAGGCCTCCTGCCCGACGCGGGATGATTTCCCGGCGCAATGCCGGCACGCTGCGCGCGTCGATTTGCCGCAAGGCCACGCCGCCGGGAGGCCTGTTCAGGCCATGGTCCCCTGTCCCGTTAACCCCATCGGCCGGCAATCCTGCCCGCAAGAGGCCATGAATGCGCCACAACCTGCCGCAAGCGGTTCCTTGCCCCGCCCACCCGGGTAGCCGAAAATAGGCCCCTGTCTGGTGTCCTGGCCTCCGATGATCGATTCCACCCGCTATCCGCGCCTGTCGCGTATCGACAACCCTGCCCGGTTGCGCGAATTCCCCGAGAACGAGCTCGGCGAGATCGCCCGCGAAGTGCGCGATTACCTGGTCCAGTCGGTGGCCAGCTCCGGCGGCCATTTCGGCGCCGGCCTCGGCGTGGTCGAACTGACCGTCGCCCTGCACTATCTCTACGACACCCCGGTCGACCGCATCGTCTGGGATGTCGGCCACCAGTGCTATCCGCACAAGATCCTGACCGGCCGTCGCGACCGCATCACCACGGTCAAGAAGAAGGATGGCCTGGCTCCGTTTCCGCGTCGCGAGGAAAGCGAATACGACACCTTCGGCGTCGGCCATTCCTCGACCTCGATCAGCGCCGCGCTCGGCATGGCCATCGCGGCCCAGCGCAAGGGCGACGAGCGCAAGATCGTCGCCGTGATCGGCGACGGCGCGATGACCGCCGGCATGGCCTACGAGGCGCTCAACCACGGCGGCGACGTCAAGCCCGACATGCTGGTGATCCTCAACGACAACCAGATGTCGATCAGCGAGAACGTCGGCGCGCTGACCCAGATGCTGGCGCGGCTGATGTCGAGTCGAACGCTCAATCGCATGCGCGAGAGCGGCAAGAAGATGATGAAGCGCGAAGGCTTCCTCTGGCGATTCCTCAAGCGCTGGGAAGAACACGCCAAGGGCATGTTCATGCCGAGCACGCTGTTCGAGGAGCTCGGCTTCCACTACACCGGCCCGATCGACGGCCACGACATCCCGCAGCTGGTCGGCGCCCTGCGCACGCTGAAGGAGCTCAAGGGTCCGCAGCTGCTGCACGTGATCACGACCAAGGGCAAGGGCTACGCCCGTGCCGAGCGCGAGCAGATCGACTACCACGCGGTCGGCCCGTTCGATCCGGACAAGGGCCTGGCCAAGAAGGGAGCGGCCAAGCCGACCTATACCGAGATCTTCGGCGACTGGCTCTGCGACCAGGCCGCCGCCGACCCGACTCTCTACGCGATCACCCCGGCCATGCGCGAGGGCTCCGGCCTCGTGCGTTTCTCCAAGGCCTGGCCGTCGCGCTACTTCGATGTCGGCATCGCCGAGCAGCATGCCGTCACCCTCGGTGCCGGCATGGCCTGCGAAGGCGCCAAGCCGGTCGTGGCGATCTACTCGACCTTCCTGCAGCGCGCCTACGACCAGCTCATCCACGACGTCGCCCTGCAGAACCTCGACGTGCTGTTCGCGATCGATCGCGGTGGCCTGGTCGGGCCGGATGGAGCCACCCATTCGGGCAGCTTCGATCTTTCCTACCTGCGCTGCATCCCGAACATGGTCGTCATGGCGCCTGCCGACGAGCGCGAATGCCGGCAGATGCTCAGCACGGGCTTCCAGCACCAGGGCCCGGCCGCAGTCCGTTACCCGCGTGGCAGTGGGCCGGGGGTCGCCGTCGACGACGATCTGGCCACCCTGCCGATCGGCAAGGCCGAGCTGCGACGCGAGGGACAGGGCATCGCCCTGCTCGCCTTCGGCGCGCTGCTTGCCCCGGCTGCAAAAGTCGCCGAAACGCTGGACGCGACCCTGGTCAACATGCGCTTCGTCAAACCGCTGGACGAGGCCCTGGTCCTCGAACTCGCGCGCAGCCATGCCGCCTTCGTCACCCTCGAGGACAACGCGATCGCCGGCGGCGCCGGGGCTGGCGTCGGCGAACTGCTGGCTGCCCGCGGTGTCGTCCTGCCGATCCTGCATCTCGGCCTCGCCGACAGCTACCTCGAACATGCCAGCCGCGAGGAATTGCTGGCCGAATCGGGCCTCGACGCCGCCGGCATCGAGGCCTCGGTCCGCGCGCGCTTCGGCGAATTCATCCCGGTTTCGGCGATTCGCAGCACGGGTTGAGCGGGCGTCGTTGGGCGATTGCACGCAGCGCTTCGTTGCTGGCCCAATTTGAGTCATGCGGCCTTCCTCTACACGACCAAGGAGCATCGCGCCTGAAGGCGCTCCTACAGGGGCGGCGAAGGGTGGCTCGGGATTCGATGGAAGGCGATGCGTTGCTGCTTCGTTGTAGGAGCGGCTTCAGCCGCGATGCTCTTTCCCGCAACTTGCCGAAAGGAATCGAGCCTGAAGGCTATTCCTACGAAGAGCACGCGCAAAGTGCGCGGACTTCGATGGCGGGTCTCGCGTTACTGCTCCGTTGTTGGTTAGCGTATGCGAACCCCAACGTCGTCATGTTGGTTCGCTGCGTGCGGAGGTCCTTGGGGTGCGCGTGGAGACTGCGCAGGCTTCGACGGCCGGCCTCGCGTTTCCACTACGTTGTTGGGTGCGCTGGTGCTTACCGCAGCCTTTGGGCTGGCCCATATCGAGCCATGCGGCTTTCGCTACACCACCAACGAGCATCGCGCCTGAAGGCGCTCCTACAAAGGCGGCGAAGGGTGGCGCGGGACACGGTGGATCCAGCCTCTGATCAGGCGCGCTGCCCACCGCTGATGCGGTCGTTGCCGGCGATGTCGCGCCAGGTTTCGATGCACAGGAATCCATGCTGTTCGAGTATCGCCCGGGCGCGCTCGCCCTGGTCGTATCCGTGCTCGAACAGCAGCCACGCTGACGGTCGAAGGTGCATCGGTGCGGCCTCGACGATGGCACGAATGGCATCAAGACCGTCAGCGCCCGATGCCAGCGCCGAGGATGGCTCGAAGCGCAGGTCGCCCTGCGCGAGATGCACGTCATCGGCGGCGATGTAGGGCGGGTTCGAAACGATCAGGTCGAAGCGCCGGCCGGCCAGTGCCGCGCACCAGTCGCCCTGGGCGAATTCCACGTTGTCGATGGCGAGATCGGCCGCATTCGAGCGTGCGATCTCGAGCGCGGCCGCCGAGAGGTCGGTGGCGAGGATCCGGGCGACAGGCCGCTCGCTGGCGATGGCCAGGGCGATCGCGCCGGATCCGGTGCCGAGGTCGGCCACCTCGAAGGTGACATCGGCTGGGATGCGTTCGAGCGCGAGTTCGACCAGCAACTCGGTCTCCGCACGCGGAATCAGCACGTCGCGGCTGACCTTCAGATCGAGCGTCCAGAAGCCGCGCTGGCCGAGCAGATAGGCGATCGGCTGGCCATGCCGGCGTGCATCCATCAGCTCTTGGAATCGCGTCTCGGCCTGCGTATCGGGCACATAGTCGGCGTGCGCGAACAGCCAGGCGCGTTCGGTGCCGAGCGCATGGGCGAGCAGGATCTCGGCCTCGTGGCGCGACTCGATGTCGCCCTGCGTCGCCCACTCCGACAACAACTCGCGAACCGCCGGCATCGCGGACTCAGGCCACTGGAGGTGGTGGCCGGGACGGCAGGTCGATGTCCGCAGGCTCCGCTGGCCTGCGCCACGGCCGCCAGTAGCCGCCGTTCATCCATGCCGCGAAGCCCCGGCGCAGCCAGCCGACCACGGCCCAGGCCAGCCACAGCGCCCAGACCAGCATGATGAGGTTGTAGACCCAAAGCGGCAGCGAGATCACGCTGGCCGTGGGCAAGGCATCGCTGCTGCGGTCGGCGAACCACTGCAGGTGGTTGGCCCAGGACCCGTTGCCGCGCACAACCATGTCGGGACTGCCGAGCAGGCCGTTGCGGATGCTCTCGAACAGGCAGACCAGGGCGACCAGGCTGAGCACGGCGAGGCCGAGCTGGACCAGGTTGAAGTGCCAGTTCGTCTCGGGCGCGTTGCGTCCGCGCCAGTCGAGTGCGAACAGCCAGGCCACGACGACGACCAGGGCCAGCCACGAGAAGGTCGAAAATCCGAGCACGAGCAGCAGCCAGTGATGGAAGCGCAGGCGACCTTTTCGCCAGCGCGACAGCAGCCAGGCGAGGACGATCGCGACGACGAGCTCCCCCCAGAACAACACCGCCGGACCCACCGCGGGACCGAACGCGGCGAGCAGCCAGCGATCATTCGGCAGGCTGATCTCGAGTGCGATGTTCGCTGCCGGCAGGCCCAGCGCGATCGGCGGCGTCGCCACATGCGTCGACATCGGCGCATTCTCGCGCAGGCGCACCTGGAATTTCTGCAAGCCCGGATTCACCGGCAGGCTCAGCTTGCCATCGAGGATGCGCGCGCCGATGCTCGCGCCATCACGACTGACGCCGAGCAATTCGGCCTCGGCGGGAAGTGCGATGACCTGGTCGCCGCCCTGGCTCGCGCGCAGGTCAAACTGCAGGGTGTAGGAACGTGCGCGCAGGCCGAACTCGCTGGCCAGGTTCAAGCGATCGATGGCGCGGGTCGCCCCTTCGACAGCCGCAGGCTTGGTGACGTGCACGGTCAGCGTCTCGCCGGGCAGCGGGTGGAATTCGAACTCGTGGAAGCCGTCGCCATCCGCCGAGGTCGTGGCCGTTTCCGGCACCCCGCTGAATTCGACGTGCCAGGTCGGACCGGCGAGGATGCGCCAGACTTCGGCATGGCTGCCGAGCTCGGGCGCGCTCAACGCGAGCGTCGAGGATTGCTCGAGCGTGCTGCTCCAGCCGGTCTGGCTTTCGCGGTCAGCCATCGCCAGGGTCAGCTTGCCGTCGCGCAGCTTGAAGCCCGGCGTCGAGACATGTTCGCCGGCGAGGATCGGCACGCTGGTCGTGAAACCGCCTTCACGCGGGGCGAGGCGTTCGACGACGTTCTCGACGCTCCACTCGAGGTCGAGGTTGATCGTCCGGTAGACGCGCACGTAGGGCGGGAAGCGTTGTTCCGCGGCGGCGGTCGGTTCGCTCGAGCCGGCCCGCGCACGCGCCAGGGTCAGGGTTTCGGTCAGCAAGCGCTCGTCGGCGATGCCGCTGGCCTGCCAGCCCCCGGCAACGACCCGGATGCGCGCCGGCATCATCGGAAAAGCCAGGGCGACGCGATCACCGAGCGTGGCGAAGTCGATCTCGACGCGATGCACGCCGCGTTCGACCGCGATCCAGGACTTGCCGGCAATGCCGGCCACGGCATCGCGGGCGACGCCGTCGATGCGGATCGACTCGAGCCGCAGCGAGGCCTCGTCACCCGGAATCGGCACGGCGCTGCGATCGAGCGCATGCACCTCGAGGGCGATACGCAGACGGTCGCCGCTGGCATCGACTTCGGCGTTGGCCAGTCGGGCGCAGCTTGGGGCACAGGGCGGCGCCTCGAGCAGGCGCGCCTGCAGCTGCTGCAGCAGGCTGTCCGGCGGAAACTCCTGCGCGCGCGCCTGCGGCACCGAGAGCCCGGCCAGACCCAGCACGAGCACGGCGACGCCGGCACGCGATCTCAACCCGGGCAAACGGATGCGGGCGTCGCCGAGCAAACGCCAGAGCAACAGGCCGAGTACGCCGACGAGAATGACGCGCAGCGGGCGCACGAGCCACGGCGGCGCGATCAGCAGGCGCACCTGCTGATCGGCCAGGACCGGGCCACTCCAGTTCAGCTGGTAGCGATTGCCGAGCTGCCAGCCCGGCTCGCCAGCACCGGTCTGGACCACGGTCGACTGACTGTAGCGATTGTTCAATTTTGCGCGCTTTGCAGGCGGCGCCCGACTCGCATAGGAAATGACGCCCTGTGGCGAATCGAGCATGCCCCGCTCTTCGCTCTGCACCGGTGGAGGTGGCGGCGCCGCGGCCGGCATCGGCGCGCTGCGGGCCGCTTCACCCACCGCGTTGCCAGCATAGTCATCGCTTGGCTCCTGGAATTCGACGATCGCGCTCGCGACCGCGGCAGTGCCCGACTCGAGTTGCGGATACAAGGCCTCGCGCAACTGGTTGGCGGCAAACGGCAGCGCAATCAGCGCGAGCAGGACCAGCGCGGCGACGCGCAAGCCGCGCGCGACGCTCGCCAGGCGCCCGGCCGGCAGGGCGCGCGCGATCAGCGCCAGCACGACCACGGCCAGCAGCGTCCACAACGGCGAACCGCCCTCCTGGTAGGCGAGCAGCAGGTAGACAGCGGCCAGGACCGCACCACTCCAGCCCAGCAGGCGCCCGGCGACGAGAACGATGATCGCGACCAGGAACACGTCGAGCAGGGTCCAGCGCGAGAGCCAGCTGCCGCTGGCCACGTCTGTGCCGGGCGCGGCGATCAGGCGATAGCCGTAAGGCAGGTGCAGGGTCGTGGTGACCTGGTCGAAGACCGCGCGCCAGCCGGTCACCGGCATCGATGCGCCCGCCGCGTCGATGCGCACGCCGGCATTGAGGTCGACATCCGGCTTGCGCCACTCGACGCCACTGAGATCCGGGGAGGCGCCGCGCGTGATCAGCAAGGCATCGTCGTTGCTCGAGGAGGCCTGCGCGCGCTGCAGGCGGAACGGCGCGGCGACGTCGAAGCGCCAGCCATTGAGCATCTGGCCGCTGATGCGATCACGGGCGAACCAGCCATCGCCGGAAAAATCGAGCCAGGCCTCGCGTCGCAGGCTCAGGCGGTTGGCCACCTGGTCGTCGAGCCCGCGCGAGCGCTGCTCGATGCTCAGGGTGTCGCCATCGTTCATCGCATACGCCGGCAGTGCGTTCCACGCGGGCGGCACATCGGCCTGGCGCGGATCGACCTGGATCGCGCCGCTGATGCTGGTCACGCGCAGGCTCGGCACCGACTCGTAGCTCCAGATCTCCTGCTCGACCCAGTGTTCGGGAAGTCGTGCCACCAGCGTGTCGATCGGCTTGGCGGCGCGCGCGCTCAGGCTGACGGTACTGCTGCCGGGCTGCACCTGCACGTGCAGGCGACCCTCGTCATCGAGCCGCGCCGACCATTGCGGGCTGCCGAGGGCGAGCGGGATGAAGCCCTCGGGCAGGACCGGACCGAGCACTTCCTCGCGTGCCTGGCCCGAAACGTAGAGGCGAATCTGGGTGGTCAGTTCGCCCGGGATGCCGTCCGTGAATTTGCGAAACACGCGCAGGTCCAGGCTGTCGGCCTCGACCGTCGTGGTCTTGCCGCGACCGAGCGTGAGCTGGTCGCCGGTGCGCTGCAGCGGCGCGACGCGCTTGCCGTCGACCTCGAGCGCAACGAGCGCGATCGCGGCCGGCACCTCGAGTGCCTGCGGGCGCTCCGACCAGACCATGCGTGCGCGCAGTTCGTGGTCACCGGCGCTCATCCACAGGCGCGGGCCGCCACGGTCGACCACGGCGACCGGCTTGCCATCGAGGGTAACCTGCTGTGGCCAGTGCGCATCGCTGCCGGGCAGCGGCACCCAGCCGTCGACTTCGACATGCCAGCGCTGATGCAGCGTGGCGCCTTGCGCGTCGGCGGAGATTTCGAGGGTGCCGGGCCACAGGCAGGCGAAATCGCCCGGGTTGGTCGCCGATGCGCCAGCGAGCAGCGGACATTCGCGGTACTCGCGATCCTTCATGACCCAGCCGCGCCAGGCCTCGAGACTGGCCGGTATGGCGCCAGCCGCGGCTTGCGCGCTCGCGCAGCAAAGCAGGCCCAGCAACACGATCAATGTACGCATGAACGACTCCTTGCGATTCGGATCGGCACTGCCGTACAACGCCCACGGCGGGCGCCCGGGGTTTTTGCGGCGCCGCCGGCAGCGGCGACGCTCCTTCAATGCGTGAGCAGGCGCCAGCCCTGTTCGAGACAGGCGAGGATGAAGCCGGTCAGGAAGAACAGGTAGCTGTAGCGCAGGTAGCGATACTTGTGGTGGGAAAGGTAGGTTCCCAGCGAATACAGGTCGAGCGCCCAGGTCTTGTAGGGCGTGCCATCGGGCATCAGCACCTTGTTCATCTCGGCCAGGTAGCGTTCGCGCGACAGCTCGGCGAAATGGCCGAAGAACAGCAGGTTGAAATGCGGCGGCAGGGTTTCGTCCTTGAGCCGGATCGGCCGGTACTTGGGCAGCACGGCGAGGATGGCCAGCAGCAGCGCGACGAGGGTGAAACCGGCCAGGGTCAGCACCGAGACGCGCAGCTCGGGATCGGTCAGCCGGCCCAGCGAAAGGGTCAGCACGATCGAGGACACGGTGATGATGATGTTGGCCTTGGTATCGGCCATCGCCGACAGCTGCACGTGATGCTGCTGCGCGGTGCGCATCACGTTGTCCGCGGTATTGCGCTCCGGAATCTGGTCGTAGGACAGCGGGGGCCGCGGGGTTTCGCTCATACGGACAATCCGGGTCGGTGGCTGACCGGCATCTTACTGCTTTGGGCACGGATTTTTTTGGCACGCCGCCAACGCCTTCCGGACCGGCCACCACGCAGGATCGACCAGCCCGGACCGACACGGCGACGGCTCAGGGTTGCCCCTGGCCCGCCGCACCGACCTCGAATTCACCGACCAGCACGGTTTCCTGGCGATCCTCGAGGCGCAGGATGGTCGACTGCTCGCGGGCGCGCGGCGTTCCGAAGGCCGTGATCAGGGCGAGGCGCAGGGTCACGCTGCCGGAGATCAGTTGCTGACGATTGCCGTAGTAGTTCGCCTCGACCTTGTAACGACCCGGCAGCGCTGCCTTGAGCATGAATTCCTCGGGCCCGTAGCCCGAGGTCAGGTCGGCCGACATGCGTCCGCCCTGGCGGGTCAGGCGATTGCCGTAGTAAGCGCGCTCGCCGTTCGGATCGGTCACCCACAGGTCCATGTCGGAATTGTCGGCATCCCAGTTCAGAACCACGCGCAGGTCGACCGGCAGGTTGCGCAGCAGGCGCTTGTCGAAGTGCGAGGTGTCGATGGCGCCCGGATGCGTGGCAATCAGCGCATTCATCTCGGTCAGCGCGATCAGGCCGATCTCGGCGAAGCGTCCGTCCCACTCGCGTCGGGCCACTTCATACAGCGCGTCGGCCGCATCCTGCAGCGCGCCGATATCGGCATAGGCAAGGCCGAGGTCGCGGAAGGACTGCGGTTCGAACGGAGCGAGGTCGCGGACCTGCTCGAAAAGGGGCACCGCGAGCTGCGGCTTGCCGGCCTGGAGCAGGCGATAGCCAAGGATGCGCAGGATCGCGCGATTCTCGAGATCCATTTCGGCGAGATTGGACAGCACGCGCAGGCCGAGTGCGTCCTGCTTGCGTTCGAACAGCAAATCGGCGGCATCGAGATAGTAGGCGCTGCTGTTGAGCCAGTCCGCACGCGCATCGAGATAAGTCGCATAGAGATCGCTGTCGCCGGCGGCACGCAGGCGGGCCAGGTAGGGCGCATCGGGTGTCCACTTCTTCAGGCCGATGCTGATCGGCGGCGACGCGGCGTCGCTGCTGGCGGAATTCCCGCGCGCGTCGGCATCCTGCTTGCTCTCGGCCGATGATGCGATCGCCCTGTCGGCGACGGTACCGGCCTCCATCGGCGCCGGCTCGGCCATCGGTGCGGGCGGCGGCGCAGCGGCTGACCGCGAGGCGGGGGCCTGCTGCCGAGCGTCATCGACTTCGCGTTCGGCACGGGCGAGATCCTTGGCCAGGACATGCACTTCCTTGGTCTTCGGAAAATCCCGCTTCCACCAGGCGATCTTGTCGGCGTATTGCGCGGCGATCTGGTCCAGATGGGCTTTCAGGCGGTTGCCTTCCTCGCGCGCCTGGACTGCTTTCAATTCGACATACCGTTGACGCAGCGAGGCCGGCGGCTCGATCTCGTGGCGGACGTAGTCGGCCACGTCATCAAGCACGATCAGCGAGGTCTCGGCGGTGAGCAGGCCGAACTCGAGGCCGAGGCGACGGATCTGCTCACGGTTCGCGGTGTTGTCACCGTCGAGCCGGTCGATCTCGAGTCGGGCCCATTGACGCGCAAGCAGCGGCGCCTCGTTGCCCGCGCCAACGGCCGTGCCTTCGTCGCGGATCGGCACGCGGATGCGCCGCTGCCTGCCGTCCGGGTCGCGCAGCTGGACCTCGATCGCCGCCGGCAGGCCGTCGCGGAACTTTCCGCTGATGCGCAGACGGCCATTGCCGACGATGCGACGGTCGATCAGCAGCTCGCCGTCGCCGGAATCCGCGCTCGCGGTGATTTCGGTGTGGGCCTTCAGAAGGTTGTCGATGGCTGCCTCGCGGTCGCCGGCAAGATCGATCAATGCACCGCTTGCGGCCGCCGGACCGTTCCAGATCAAATGACGCATCCAGGCGCGATTGGCCGAGGCCGAGGCGACCACCGGATAGATGCGCAGATCGGGATTCGCCAGGCGTTCGCGTTCGACCTTGGCGCCGAAGTTGTCGAGGCCGTCGCTGAAGAACAGGACCTCGTCGATGTCGCGCGCGAGCGGCCAGTCGTGCAGGTTCGAGGCGCCGTCGTAGACGGTGTCCTGCAGGGCGCGACGCAGGGCGCTCCAGTCGCCGGCGCGAATCGCGAACGAGGCGGCCGGCTCGGCCACGTCACGCAGGCGGACCAGGCTAACCGTGCCATTGCGCATGGCCTTGAAATAGGCGTCGAGCAGGGCAAACTCGGCGTCGTGGTCGCGCAGGCGTCCCGACATCGAACTGTCCCAGAGGATCGCGACGTGCGAGGGCAACGCGCGCGCAGCGCGGCGTGAGGCGATCGGCATGTCCAGCTGGACATAGCTTTCACCGCCCCAGGACTGAGCGACCGCGGCGATAGCGGCGGTTTTCGCGCTGCCGTCCGGAAGCGAAATCTCGAGCCAGCCACGGGCGGCGAAATCCTTGCGCTGGATCGTGCCGCGGTACCAGATTCCACTCTGGGCCATTTCGATGGGGCGGCCGTCGATGGCCAGGCCGCTCGGTGTTCCGGCCGGCGAAGCGACCCGCACGTCCAGCGAAAAGGACGCCAGCCGCCCGGCCTGGGCGAGGGCGAAGCGGTAGCGATAGCGACCCTGGGCCGACGCCAGTGGCTCGCTGTAGTGAATGACGACGCGGCGCGTGCCGCGCGCCGGCAGCGGGTAGACGCGCAGGCGGAAGTTTTCCCCGGCAGTGGTCTCGAGCAGGGCCGGATCGACGCGGCGCCGGATCACCTCTTCTAAAACCTGCTTGCCCCTGGCCTTTTCGACCGGCACTGCCTCGCGCAGTTCGCCATCGATGTCGAGGGCGAATCCGTCGATCTCCTGCCCGGCCAGCAAGGGGAACCTGAGCTCGCCTTCGAGCACGCGATCATTCGGGTTGAAGAACAGCATCTCGACCCGGGTACGCGCCAGGCCACCGGCGATCTCGCTGCGCACGGCCATTGATTGCAGCTCGATGGGCTGTCCGCGCTGGCCGATGTCGAGGCGGACCGGGGGCGGCAATGGCGCCGGGTCGATGAAAATGCGGGGGCTTTGCGCCATGGCCATGCCGCAGCAGGCAAGCAGCGCCGAAAACAGGCAGGTCGCGATCGTTCGGTTCATCGGATTCGGTCCGTTGGAGACAGGGTGCAACAGCAGCTGTTGCAGGATCGTCCAACGCGGCCGAAACGGGAACGGGGTCAGAGACCCGGGAACGGGGTCAGAGACCGATAAACCGGACCCGCACTCCGTCATGAAGTGCGGGTCCTCCCCCCGCAGGCCTGCGCAATCGAGGCCCGGCGAAATCAGGCGGCGGCCTGGGCCTGCTCGCTGGCCACGGCAACGGCGTGGATGACCGCGGCGATGCGGGCCGCACTCTGGATCGCGACCGGCGCCACCTCGTGCTTGCGCAGGGTCTTTTCATGCGACTCCAGGCACATGCCGCAGCCCTTGATCGCCGAGACGGCCAGCGAGGCCAGCTCGAAGTCGACCTTCTCGCAGCCCGGATTGGCCATCACGTTCATGCGCAGGCCGGCGCGCAGCTTCGCGTACTCGTCGTCGCCGACCAGGTGCACGAAGCGGTAGTAGATATTGTTCATGCCCATGATTGCGGCGGCCGCACGTGCCGCGTCGAGTTCAGCGTCGCTGAGCTTGCCGTCGAAGTGCGCCCTGACCGCCATCGTCAGCGGCGCGTGACGCGATGCGATCGCACTGGCGATGGCGATGATCGCGACCTGCTTCGGGCTCAGTCCGGGGGCGCCCGATTCGCTGAGCACCGAATCGAGGTTGAGACGCAGGTCCTTTGCGTAATCGGGCAACTGGGCCTTGATGTCGTTGAGGTTCATCGGGTTCTCCTGGGGTTTCGGTCGGCAGCCGGATACATCCAGCCAAGGCCGGAATTCGAATTCGTCGTTGAAAAAAGGGGGCGGCGGGTTCGGGGAGGAACCCGCCGCCCGGGACGACGCCGTGGGGAGGGGAGGTACGGCGCCGTCCTGACAGTCGGGCAATGATTGCGTCAATGCATCACCCTGGAGAACGCCCCCCTGATCTGGGGGCGGCTTTCGCGGCTACAAGGACCGCGACAATGCGCCGCTGGGCGTCTCCGGATTTCGTTCAGGCAACCTTTAGCACGTCGTCGCCCTTGTTCCAGTTGCACGGGCACAGTTCGTCGGTCTGCAGCGCATCGAGCACGCGCAGCACTTCTTGCGGGTTGCGGCCAACGCTGCCAGCGGTCACGTAGGCGAACTGGATCACGCCGTCCGGATCGACCAGGAAGGTCGCACGCTTGGCCACGCCCTCTTCCTCGTCGAGGATGCCGAGCGCAGTGGTCAGGCGCTTGGCCGTGTCGGCCAGCATCGGGAACGGCAGGTCGTTGAGGTCCTTGTGGTCCTTGCGCCAGGCCAGGTGCACGAACTCGCTGTCGGTGCTCGCCGCGAGCACCTGGGTATCGCGATCGGCGAACTGGCTGTTGAGGTCGCCGAAACCCTTGATCTCGGTCGGGCAGACGAAGGTGAAGTCCTTCGGGTAGAAGAACACCAGCAACCACTTGCCGGCGTAGGTCTGGTTGTTGATCGTGGTAAATGCCTTCTCGACGCTTTCGGTCGAGACGGTGGCCTTGAGATTGAATTCGGGGAACTTGTCGCCAACAGTCAGCATGAATCGCTCCTATTCGGAAGTGGAATGAAAACGGGGTTCGGGGTCGGCCGGAAGCGACCGATGGGGACAGTCTAGTGACCCGGTTTCAATCAATCCAATTGATTGATAGTATCCGTTCGATAGTCACAGACAATGGCCCTGCAGCATGAACCTGCGTGACCTCAGATATCTGGTCGCCCTCTCGGAATACAAGCATTTCGGTCGTGCCGCGGAAGCCAGCTTCGTCAGCCAGCCGACCCTGTCGACGCAAATCAAGAAGCTCGAGGACGAGCTTGGTGTGGCCCTGGTCGAGCGCACGCCACGCAAGGTCCTGCTGACCGAGGTCGGACGCGAGATCGCCCTGCGCGCGCGCGACGTGCTCAACGAGGTCGAACAGATCAGGGCGATCGCGCGCAGGACCCTCGACCCCGAATCGGGCACCGTGCGCCTCGGCATTTTCCCGACCCTGGGCCCCTACCTGCTGCCGCATATGGTGCCGCGGATCCGCGCGCGCTTTCCGCGCCTGGAGTTGCTGCTGCTCGAAGAGAAGACCGAAAACGTACTGCGCCAGCTGCGCGAAGGCCGCATCGACGCCGGCATCCTCGCCCTGCCCGTGCACGATCACCAGTTGCATGTCGAAAAGCTGTTCGAGGAACCTTTCGTGCTGGCCGTGCCCGAGGACAATCCGCTGGTCGGGCGCAATTCGCTGAAGCTCGAGGACCTGGCCGACCAGAGCATCCTGCTGCTCGAGGACGGGCATTGCCTGCGTGACCAGGCGCTCGAGGTCTGCCAGATGGCCGGCGCCGGCGAGAAGGCCGGGTTCCGCGCGACCAGCCTCGAAACGCTGCGCCAGATGGTCGCCGCCAACGTCGGTATCACCCTGCTGCCGACCCTCGCGGTCAAGCCGCCGGTGCCGCAGGTCGATCACGTGCGCCTGATCCGCTTCAGCGGTCGTGCACCAAGCCGTCACATCGCCATGGTCTGGCGCAAGAGTTCGGCCCTGAACGGATTCCTCGGCGAATTCGCCCGGCTGTTCCGCGAACTGCCGGCGCAGTTGCTCGATCCGGACGATCTCTTCGACAAATCCTCGCCACGCGCTCCGACCGGCAAGCCCGCAGCGGGGAAGTCGCGCGGCAAGGCATCGAACAAGCTGCCCTCGAGCGGTCATTGAGAATGCCGATGGATTCCATCGGCACAGTCTATTTCCACCTTGCCGCGCGTGATGCTACGTTCCGGCAAACTCCCGCTTCCACATGCGTTTCGTCGTCCGACCCCACTCGAGGAGGTACACACCATGAGCAAGCTCAAAGGCTCCCGCACTGAAGAAAACCTGAAGGCCGCGTTCGCCGGCGAATCGCAGGCCAATCGTCGCTACCTCTACTTCGCACAGAAGGCCGATGTCGAAGGCCACAACGACGTTGCTGCCGTGTTCCGCTCCACCGCCGAAGGCGAGACCGGCCATGCGCACGGCCATCTCGAGTACCTCGAAGCGGTCGGCGATCCGGCCACAGGCCTGCCCTTCGGCGATACCGTCGCCAATCTGAAGAGCGCGATCGCCGGCGAGACCCACGAGTACACCGACATGTACCCAGGTATGGCCAAGGCCGCGCGCGAAGAAGGCTTCGACGAAATCGCCGACTGGTTCGAGACCCTGGCCAAGGCCGAGCGCTCGCATGCCAACCGCTTCACCAAGGCACTGGGCGAAGTCGCCGCCTGACCGCACGACCCCGGCGCAACCCGCCGCGGCGGGTTGCGCACCCAAGGAGCCCGCGGCCCCCCGGGGCTGCGAGTGCGCCGCAGCGCGGAACTGACTGCAAGGACTCCCATGGCCGATCAATCCTCAGGTTCCCGCGAAGGCAGCCTCGAAGCGCCGACGCGCCACCCGCTGGACTGGAAGAACCCCGGTTTTTACGACCAGGCCGCCCTCGACAAGGAGCTCGAGCGCGTCTTCGACATTTGCCATGGCTGCCGCCGCTGCGTCAGCCTCTGCCACGCCTTCCCGACCCTGTTCGACCTCGTCGACGAATCCCCGACCATGGAAGTCGACGGAGTGGCCAAGGCCGACTACGCCAAGGTCGTCGACCAGTGCTATCTATGCGACCTCTGCTACCAGACCAAGTGTCCGTACGTGCCGCCGCATGAGTGGAATGTCGATTTTCCACACCTGATGTTGCGCGCCAAGGCAGTCAGGCACCGCAACGGCGAAACGAGGCTGGCGGCGAAACTGCTGTCGAGCACGACTGCGGTCGGCAAGCTCGCGTCGATCCCGCTCGTGGTCAAGGCGGTGAATGCTGCGAACCGCGCCAAGCCGACGCGCGCCCTGCTCGAGAAGACCCTCGGCGTCGATCGTGATGCGCGCGTTCCCGAATACCATGCCGACACGGCGCGCCGGCGCATGAAGGGCATGGATGGCGGCGTTGCCGAGATCACGCCGGCCGGCCGCACGCGCGGCAAGGTCGCCCTGTTCGCCACCTGCTACTGCAACTTTTCCTATCCGCAGGCCGTCGAGGACCTGGCGGCCGTGCTGCGCCACAATGGCGTGGCCGTGAAGCTGGTCGAGCGCGAGGTCTGCTGCGGCATGCCCAAGCTCGAACTCGGCGACCTCGAATCGGTGGCGCGTTACAAGGAAAAGAACATCCCGGTGCTCGCCGCCGCCGTGCGCGAGGGCTGGGACATCACCGCGGCGATCCCTTCCTGCGTGCTGATGTTCCGCCAGGAGCTGCCGCTGATGTTCCCCGACGACGAAGACGTGCAGCTGGTCAAGCGCCACCTGTTCGATCCGTTCGAGTACCTCTGGCAGCGCCACCAGGCCGGCTTGCTCAAGCTCGATTTCGCCAACCCGCTCGGCAAGATCGCCTACCACGCGCCCTGCCATCAGCGCGTGCAGAACATCGGGCCGAAGACCCGCGACATCCTCAAGCTGATCGGCGGTACCGAAATCGAGATGATCGAACGCTGCTCGGGTCACGACGGCACCTACGGGGTCAAGAAGGCGACCTATGCGATCTCGCGCAAGATCGCCAAGCCGGTCGAGAACCGCGTCAGTCAGGCCGAGGCCACCCACTTCGCCAGCGACTGCCCGATGGCCGCCTCGCATATCGCCCACGGCCTCGGCGATGCGCCGGGCGCCGAAAGTCCGCTCTCGCTGTTGCGCAGAGCCTACGGAATCTAGCCCGCATGCAGAAGCTCAAGCGCACCGACCTGTTCACCCTCGAGGCCTATGCCGCCGAACGCACCGCGTTCCGGGCCCTCGTGCTCGCCCACAAGCACGACCGCAAGGTGGCACTCGGCGAGCATGTCAGCCTGCTGTTCGAGGACCGCCTGACGATCCAGTACCAGATCCAGGAGATGCTGCGCATCGAGCGTATCTTCGAAGCCGCCGCGATCGAGGAAGAACTCGACGCCTACAACCCGCTGATTCCGGATGGCGGCAACCTCAAGGCGACCATGCTGATCGAATACGAGGACGTCGAGCAGCGCAAGATCGAACTGGCCCGCCTGATCGGCATCGAGGACCACATCACGGTCACCGTCGACGGCCATCCGCCGGTCCGCGCGATCGCCGACGAGGACATGGAGCGCAGCAACGAGAGCAAAACCTCGGCCGTGCACTTTCTGCGCTTCGAGTTCAGCGCAGCGATGATCGCCGCGGCCCGCGCCGGCGCGCGCGTCGAGTTCGCCAGCAGCCACCCGGCCTACCTCGAACGGACCGAACTGAGCGGCGCGACGCGCACGACCCTGCTCGCCGATTTCGACTGAATATCGTATCGAAGCCCGGCCACTGGGCGACCGCCGCGGCAAAGTGTAATCTGCATCGACGGCGACTGACGCCTGGGAGATGCCGATGAACACCCCCGTATCGAGTGGTCTGGTTTCGTTGTGCCTGTTCGCCGGCATGGCTTTGGGCACCACTTCTGCCCACGCCCAGGACGGGAGCGAGCGACTCGACACGATCGTCGTCACCGGCTCGAACATCAGCTACCGTGACCTCCTCGATACGCCGGCCGTGTCGATCACGCGGCCCGGTGACTACCTGCTCCTGCGGGTCACGTTGACCAATGACACGCGCAGCGAAAAAGGTCGCGAGGACGAGATACAGGCCACCATCCGCAAGATGCTCGCCAACGCGGGCAGCCGTTTCGAACTGGTCTACGGAGAGACCTTCGTCACTCGTGTCGACGCCGCTGCCCGCCTGCCGCTGGAACGCGACGAGAAGCGCCCTGATGTCAGCAAGGTTTCGCTGTTCGTGCGTACCGCCATCGATGGCGCACCGCAGCGCGCCGCGGAGATGACGCGCGCACTTCGCGACTTTGTCGCCCGGTCCGAGCGCGTCGGACGCACCGAGATCGACGCCGACAAGGAAACCGCGTTGAGCCTGAACCGCCCCGAGCGCTTTCGACTCGAGCTGATCAAGGCAATCGCGCAGGATACCGCGAGCATCCGTTCGGAACTCGGGACAAGCTGCGATATTTCGATCAACGGACTCGGCAGTCGAATCGAGTGGCAGCGCGTGTCGACATCGGAATTGATGTTGTACATCCCCTACACGCTCGAGATCCACGGATGCGGCACACAACCAGCGAGCAGCCCCGCGGATGCGGCGCGCAAGTAAACGATTCGCATCGAACTGCAGTTCGAGCCAAGGCAGAGGGCGCAGGCAGCAGCCAGCTTCGAGCGCTACCACCAGACGTCGTTCGGGACCCTTCGGAACAGGACTTGTGGCTTGCGCCAAAGGTAAACAGAAGGCCGATTCCGCGGCCAGGTTTGAGCACGTTCATTCGCGTGCCCGAAGCGAGGCCCATGCCGCCGACGATCAGCCTCAGCTGGCCAATCAGGCCAGCGCAGCGGCCGACTCCTTTGCGCCGATCGACGTGGAAACCCGCTCCAGCGCCGCCTCGAAGTCCGCGAGCAGATCCGACTCGTCCTCGATGCCGACTGAGACGCGCAGGAGGCCATCGGCGATCCCGGCGCGATGACGCGCTTCGGGCGCCATCGCGGCATGGGTCATACCGGCCGGGTGGCAGATCAGGCTTTCGACGCCGCCCAGCGATTCGGCGAGGGTGAAGCAGCGCAGCCCCTCGACGAAGATCCTGGCCGCGGTTTCTCCGCCCTCGAGTTCGAAACTCAGCATGGCCCCGAACCCCGCCTGCTGGCGCTTCGCCAGCGCGTGCCCTGGGTGCGCAGCCAACCCCGGATAGTGGACGATGCGCACCGCCGGATGAGCGTCGAGCAGGTCGGCCAATGCCCTCGCGTTGGCTTCATGCACGGCGAATCGTGCCTTCAGGGTGCGCAAACCGCGCAGGGTCAGGTAACTGTCGAACGGCGCCCCGGACAGGCCGAGGCAGTTGCACCACCAGGCCAGCTTCTCGCCGAGGGCGGGGTCGCGCCAGAGCACCGCGCCGCCGACGACATCGGAATGACCGTTGATGTACTTGGTCGTCGAATGCACGACGATGTCGGCATTGAACGCAAAGGGTTGCTGCAGGACCGGCGACAGGAACGTGTTGTCGACCACGGCCAGCGCTCCGACCGCATGCGCCGCTTCGACCACATGACGGATGTCGGTGATGCGCAGCAACGGATTCGACGGCGTTTCGATCCAGACCAGCTTCGGCTTTTCGGCAAGCGCCGCGGCCAGCGCCAGCGGATCGTGGAAATCGACGAAGGCGACGCGGTAGAGGCCGCGCTGGGCCTGCGCGTTGAACAGGCGCCAGGTGCCGCCATAGCAGTCGTGCGGGGCGACCAGCAGGTCTCCCGGTTCGAGCAAGGCCGCAACCAGGGTCACGGCGGCCATGCCGGTCGCGGTGACTACCCCGCCCTGCCCGCCTTCGAGTTCGGCAAGGGCCCCTGCCAGCGTGTCGCGGGTCGGATTGCCGGAGCGCGAATAGTCATACTGACGCTTGACCCCGAATCCGGCGAAGCTGAAGTTGCTCGACAGATAGAGTGGCGGCATCACCGCGCCGTGGGCCTTGTCGCAATCGACACCGGCGCGAACGGCCGTGGTGGCAAGGTTTGAATTGCTCATGCCGGGATCTCCAAAGACAGGCAGGAATCGAGAATGCTGGCGATCGCGCCTTCTTCCTTGAGGAAGGCGTCGTGCCCGAATGGCGATGAGATGCGGACCAGTTCGGCATGGCCGCCGATGCGGCGGACGAATTCCCTGGCCAGCGCAAGCGGAACCAGCAGATCCTCGTTGATGGCGACGACGGTGGTCGCTGCAGCGATCGTCTCCGGTTCGCACAAATGGTGGTCCAGCGAGCGCGACAGGCACAGGAAACTCGCGGCGCTGAAGCGTGAGGCAAAGCGTTCGCCGTGCGCGACGAGCCAGCCGAGGACGCCGCTGGCCGGATCGGACTCGCCGAACCGGTTTTCGAGCTCAGCGGGCGTGCGATAGCCGAGTACCGCGAGCTGGCGGGCCCGGATCAAGGCGTCGCGTCGACCCTGCTTCGTCGCCGCCGACTCGATGCCGGCGCGCTGCAGGGTGCGCAAGGCGAGCGCCCACGGGCTGGCCCGGTGCGCCGCGCCGATCGCGACCAGGCGTGCCAGGCGATGGCCGAGCAGACTGGCCAGGCACTGACCGACGCAGGCACCGTACGAAGCTCCGACCACGGCCTCGACCCGGCCGATGCCGAGATGATTGAGCAGGAGCAGGATGGCGTGTGCCTGGTCGATGCTGTCGACCGGCGGGAATTCCCGGTCGTCGCGCGGTCCGCTCGATGCGCCGGATCCGCCGAGCCAGTCGATCGAGATCAAACGCAGGCGTCGCGGATCGAGAGC
>JAHCAR010000010.1 GCA_019634795.1 Dokdonella sp. | reverse complement strand
AGTGTGGTGTCCTACAAATACCATCAAATAATTCCGGCGTCTGTCACGGCGATACTGCGTTGCTCGTCGTCGCCATGAAATCCATCCGGAATTTCTTCGCGTTGTTTGTGGGACACCACACTAGGTAGCGCCGGCAGATCGCGTACACTGCGGCCGATACGGGGAGGCGGGCAGGGAATCCACATGCACGAGGACGTCATCGCGGCGCTGCCGCCGCTGCCGGAACCGCCGCTGCCGCCTGTTCCGTCGATGCCGCCGCCACGCCCTCCGCAAGCGCTCGAATATCCGTTCCTGTTCGATGGTTCGGCGACCGAATATTTCCGTATCTGGATCGTCAACCTGGCCCTCAGCATCCTCAGCCTCGGCGTCTTTTCGGCCTGGGCCAAGGTGCGCAGCGAACGCTATTTCTACGGCAACACGCGGCTGGCCGGCGTGCCGTTCGAGTACCTGGCCCGGCCATTGCCGATCCTCAAGGGCCGCATCATCGCCGTGACCCTGTTCGCGGCCTACGTGATCGCCGGGCAGTACAGCGTCGGCCTGCAACTCGGCCTGGCCCTGCTGATCGCCGTGCTGACCCCGTGGCTGATCGTGCGCGGTGCTGCTTTCCGCGCCCGCTATTCATCGTGGCGAGGTCTCAACTTCCGTTTCGTAGCCGACTACGGCGAAGCCTATATCCGCTTCCTCGTGCTCGGCATTCCGCTGATCCTGACCCTCGGCATCCTGTATCCGTGGGTCAAGGGCAAGCAGAAGGAATTCATCGTCGAGAACCATCGTTTCGGCGGCAGCTGGTTTCGTTTCCTGCTCCGGCCCGGCCAGTTCTATCCGCCCTACCTGATCGCCTGGGGCGTCATCACCGGCTGGATGTTCCTGATGAGCTTCCTCATGGTCGGCGTCATCATCGCGGGCCTGGCCGCGGGCGGCGAGAGCGGAGGGCCGCCACCCGCCTGGCTCATGCTCGCGCTGCCGATCCTCATGTATTCCGGCTACTTCGTCGTGCTCGCCTTCCTCGCCGCGGCAATCTCCAACCTGGTCTACAACCACGTGGAAATCGGCGGCAGACGCTTTCACTCGACGCTCAAGGGTCGTCGCCTGCTCTGGCTTTACTTCAGCAATACGGTCGCCATCCTGGCCAGCGCCGGCCTGTTGATTCCGTGGGCCAAGGTGCGCCTGGCCCGTTATCGGGCCGAATGCCTGAGCCTGATCGCGTTCGACGACTTCAACGGCATGCGCGCCGAACGCGGCGGCGACGTCGATGCCACGGCCGCGGAGGTGGATGGTCTGTTCGACATCGACATCGGCCTGTGAACGCATTCCGCGCCCATTATTTCGATGGTCTGAGCAGTCGCCTGCACGAAGTCGAGGTCAGGCGTCTCGACGGCGGCCGGATCCGCATCGTCGGTGTCGATGTCGATCGCGAGGAGGACGCCGCTGCGTTGCGTCTGACCCCGCGCCTGGCACGCACGCTGCGCACGATCGAACTGGCCGATGGTGCGCGCGTGATGGCCAGCCACGATGAGCGGCTCGACCAGTGGTTCCCCAACCACGACCGCCTGCAGCGCCTGGTCGATCGCCTCGAACGCCATGCCCAGGCGGTTGCCGCCTCGATCATGCTCTGCCTGGTCATGGCCGTGGTGACCTTCGTCTGGGGGGTGCCGTGGCTGTCCGACCATATCGCCGCCAAGGTGCCGAAGGAGATCGAGGCGAGTCTCGGCGACCAGGTGCTCGGCCAGCTCGATCGCTACCTCGGCTTCGCCGCGAGCAAGCTCGATGGCGCCCGCCAGGCCGAGCTGGGTGCGCGGTTCGACCGGCTCGTGGCCGGCCTTCCGGACGCTACGGGTTACCGCGTGGTGTTCAGGGACGCCGAAGGCGTCGGACCGAATGCGCTGGCCGTGCCCGGCGGCATCGTCGTCGTCACCGACCAGCTGGTCGACCTGCTCGGCGACGACCGCGAGTTCGATGCCGTCGTCGCCCACGAGATCGGCCACCAGCAGCATCAGCACGCCTTGCGCCAAACCCTGCGCAGCTCGTTCGTGCTCGTCATTGCGGCGCTGTTTACCGGCGACGTCAGTTCGGCCAGCACGGTCGTCGTCGCGGTACCGACCTTTCTGTTGCAGAGCCACTACTCGCGCGGCTTCGAGCAGGAAGCCGATCGCTACGCGTTCGACACGCTCGCTGCGCATCGGATTTCGCCGGCCTGGTTCGCCTCGGCGATGCGCAGGCTCGATGCGCACTACGATAGCGATGGCGACGACGATGCCGGCGTCGCTTATCTGTCGAGCCACCCGCGCAGTGCCGACCGGATCGCCGCGGCCGAGGCCGCCGGCGCGGCCTTCATCACTGCCCATCCCGAGCTCGTGCGCGAAACGCCGGGCTACGACCCTTGCGTTGCCGAGGGAATATGCCCGGACGAAGATGACTGCGACGATGATGCCTGCATCGATTCGGATGAGGCGGACGAATACGAAGACAGCGAAGACGCAGTCGACAGTGGTTCATGAACCCGGACAACCCGGCTGGGCGAGGGACCGATTCCGGGTGATCGGCCGCCCTTGCCGGTAGCGCAGGCGGCCAGGTTCCATTGATGGCGGTGCGCGTCGTGCGCGCAGGCCGCCATCGCGGGGCTCAGAGCGCGGCTTCGAGCTCCGGCACGATCTTGAACAGGTCGCCGACCAGGCCGATGTCGGCGATCTCGAAGATCGGGGCCTCGGCATCCTTGTTGATCGCGACGATCGTGCCGGCGTCCTTGATTCCGGTCAGGTGCTGGATCGCCCCGGAGATGCCGATCGCGACATACAGTTCCGGCGCGATGATCTTGCCGGTCTGGCCGACCTGCAGGTCGCTCGGCACATAGCCGGCGTCGACCGCGGCGCGCGAAGCGCCGACCGCGGCGCCGATCTTGTCGGCCAGCTTGTAGATGATCTCGAAGTTTTCCGACGAGCCCAGTGCGCGGCCACCCGAGATGACCTTGCTTGCCCCCTGCAGGTCGGGGCGGTCGCTCTTGCCCTGGGCCAGTTCGACGAAGCGCGTATGCGAGGGCAGGCTGACTTCGACGCTGGCGGCTTCGACCGGCGCATTCGCCGATCCGTTTGCCGCGGCCGGCCACGAGGCCGTGCGGATGGTCGCGGCGACGATGCCCGAGGCCGGTGCCTCGACCGTGACGATCGCATTGCCGGCGTAGATCGGACGCTTGAAGACCTGCGCCGATTCGACGCTCATGACATCGGAGACCTGGGCCACGCCGAGCAGGGCGGCGACGCGCGGCATCAGGTCCTTGCCGAAGGTCGTCGACGGCGCGAACACGTGGCTGTAGCCCTGGCCGGCAACGGCGGCGACCTGCGGCGCCAGGACCGCGGCCAGCGCATGCGCGTTTTCGGCGCGGCTCACGGTGAGAACCTTGCTGACGCCTTCGATCTGTGCGGCCTCGGCGGCGACGCCGGCGGCGTCGGCGGCCAGCACGAGCACTTCGATGGCTTCGGGCTTGATGGCGAGCGCCGCGCTGACACAGCGCGCGGTGCTGGAATTGAGCTTGCCGTCCAGGTGTTCGGCAACGATCAGGATCTTCGACATGGGTGTTCCTCGAGGCTTTGTTCGGGTGGAGGCCGCGCCAGGCGCGGCCACGACGTCAGACCAGGCCCTTGGCCTTCAGCGCGGCGACCAGTTCGGCCACGTCCTTGACCATGACGCCCTTGCTGCGCTTGGCCGGCGGCTCGTGCTTCGTCGTCTTCAGGTGATCGCCCGATTCGACGCCGAGATCGGCGAAGGCGATCGTCTCGAGCGGCTTGGCCTTGGCCTTCATGATGTCCGGCAGCTTGATGAAACGCGGCTCATTGAGGCGCAGGTCCGAGGTGATCACGGCCGGCAGGTCGACCTCGATCGTCTCGAGGCCGGCATCGACTTCGCGCGTGACCCGCGCGGTCCGGTCATTGATCTCGACCTTCGAGGCGAAGGTCGCCTGCGGGCGATCCCAGAGCGCGGCCAGCATCTGCCCGGTCTGGTTGCAGTCGTCGTCGATCGCCTGCTTGCCGAGCAGGACGATGTCGGGCTGCTCCTTCTCGATCAGCTTGAGCAGGACGCGCGCCGCGGTCAGCGGCTGGATCGCCTCCTCGGTGACCACGTGGATGGCGCGGTTGGCGCCCATGGCCAGGCCGTTGCGGATGTGGGCCTGCGCATTGGCCGGGCCGATCGTGGCGACGACGACTTCGCTGGCGACGCCCTTCTCGCGCAGGCGCAGGGCCTCTTCGAGGGCGATGTCGTCGAACGGGTTGGCCGAGAGCTTGACGCCGTCGGTGACCACGCCGGAACCGTCAGGCTTGACCTGGATGCGCACGTTGTAATCGACGACGCGCTTGTAACCGACCAGGATTTTCATCGTTGCGGGATTCCTTCACGGGGAAACAGAACCCGCCGATTGTAACGTAGGGCATCCGCCGGGTATGAAACTGTGTGGCAATTCGTCCCGGATGGTTGCCCTTGCAATCAATCGATGCGACGCGCGCGCGGCGCATCAGGGCCGGACACGGAATCGCCGGCAACGGTTATCCACAGTCGGCGTGGACAGCCCTGTGGACAACTCGTGCATGAGCACCCTGCGTTCCGCGCGAATGCTGGTTCGCGGTTCGGATTGATCACGGACTGAACAGTGCGGTCTCGTTGCGAGCGCTCAGTCTGCCGCCGCGGATCGGCAGCGCTCGAGCAGGCAGCGCGCAAAGCGGATCGCCGAACCGTCGGCGTGGGCGAAGAACAGCGACGGCTCGGTCAGCTCGAGTTCGAGCAGCACGGGCTCGCCGGCGGCGGACCGGATCAGGTCGATGCGCGCGTAGGCCAGTTCGACCTTGAATGGCATCGCAGCGAGGACCTGTCGGGCCAGCGCCCGTTCGCCGGCATCCGCCTCGCGCGCCTCGATCTGTTCGGGGGCGAACAGTTCGCTGGTCGCCTCCTCGTCGGGGCGGAGCAGGGGGCCCTTGCGGATGGCATGGCTGAACTGCCCGTCGAAATGGATCAGCGCGGTCTCGCCGGCCTCGTCGACGCGCTCGAGGTAGGGCTGCAGCAGGACGCTGCGCCCGGCGTCGAGCAGACGCCGCATGTGCGCGAGGGCGGCGTCGGTCCGCGCCCGATCATGCCGCCGGGTATCGCGCGAGCCGGCGCCGATCGCCGGCTTGACCACGATCTCGGCGGCGTCGGCATGGTTGGCGAGAAACGACTCAAGCGCGCGCGCCGCGTCGTCGCCCGGTTCGACGAAGCGGCTCGGCACGATCGCCACGCCGGCCTCGGCGAGCTCGGCCAGGTAGTGCTTGTCGGTATTCCAGCGCACGACTTCGAACGGATTGATCAGACGGGTCAGCCGACTCACGCGTTCGGCCCAGATCAGGAATTCGACGACGCGCTCGGTGTAGTCCCAGCACGAGCGCAGCACCGCGGCATCGAAGCGCGCCCAGTCGACCGAGGCATCGTCCCAGTCGACGATCGAGACCTCGGCCTCCAGCGCCTGCAGCGCGTCCTGCAGCGGAGCGAGGTCCTCGTCGGAGCCTCGTGCGACGGCAGCGGTGACCAGGGCGATGTGCGGCATCGGCGTGACTCCGGAACGGGGCCGCCATCCTGCCCTGTGCCCGGCCCGGCCTCAAGCTGCGATGCGCGTGAATGCCGACGGCCGCATGGCGTATGCTCGCCACGCCCCCAGCGAGGACGCCCGAGCATGAGCCATGGCAGCCACGATTACGCCGACGATCCGCGCAATCGCGACATCCTGATCTACATCAACGGTGCCATGAAGCGCCGCGAGGAAGCCACCGTCTCGGTTTTCGATTCCGGTTTCGTGCTCGGCGACGGCGTCTGGGAGGGCTTGCGCATCGTCGATGGCCATCCGGCCTTCCTCGATGCCCATCTCGACCGCCTCTACGAAGGCGCGAAGGCGATCGCGATGGACATCGGCCTCGACCGCGAAGCGCTGACCGGCGCGATCTACAGGACACTGGCCGCCAACGACATGCAGGACGGCGTGCACGTGCGCCTGATGGTCACGCGCGGCCTCAAGCGCACGCCCTACCAGGACCCGCGCGTGGTCATCGGCCCGGCCACGATCGTGATCATTCCCGAATACAAGAATCCGCTGCCCGAGACGGCCGAGCGCGGCCTCAAGCTGTTCACCGTGCACGTGCGTCGCGGCTATCCCGACGTGCAGGATCCGAAACTCAACAGCCACAGCAAGCTCAACTGCATCACGGCCTGCATCCAGGCCTATACGGCCGGTGCCGACGAGGGCCTGATGCTCGATCCGCACGGTTTCGTCGCGACCTGCAATTCGACCCACTTCTTCATCGCGCGCAAGGGCGAGGTCTGGACTTCGACCGGCCAATACTGCCTCGGCGGCATCACCCGCTCGAACGTGCTGGCGGTCTGCCGCGAGGCCGGCATCGCCGCCGTCGAGAAGTCCTTCAGCCTGACCGACGTCTACGGCGCCGACGAGGCCTTCGTCACCGGCACCTTCGCCGGCGTCGTGCCGGTCCGCGAGATCGACGGCCGCGTGGTCGGCGACGGCCGGCGCGGACCGATGGTTGAGCGCATCCAGTCCCTGTACAAGGCCCACGTGGCGCGCGACATCGCCGCGCGCAAGGCGAGGACCCTGTCCGCATGAGCGCCGATTATGGCCCTGTGCGCATCGCCATGTGGTCGGGCCCGCGCAACCTGTCGACAGCGATGATGCGGGCCTGGGAAAACCGTGGCGACTGCGCAGTCAGCGACGAGCCGTTCTACGCCCACTATCTCGCCGAAAGCGGACTCGAACATCCGCTGCGCGAGGACATCATCGCCGCCGGCGAGACCGACTGGCGCAAGGTGGCCGAGACCATGATCGGACCGATTCCCGACGGCCGCCCGCTCTGGTACCAGAAGCACATGTGCCATCACATGCTGCCGCACATCGGCCACGACTGGATGCGCGGAGTGCGCCATGCCTTCCTGATCCGCGACCCGGCCGAGGTCGTCGCTTCCTACCTGCGTTCGCGTGACACCGTTTCCGAGGAAGACATCGGCCTGCCGCAAGAGCTGCGCCTGTTCGACGAGGTCTGCGATCGCTTCGGCGAAGCACCACCGGTGATCGACGCCGACGAATTCCTGCACGATCCCGAAGCGCAACTGCGCGCCCTGTGCGTGCATTTCGGCATTCCATGGACTGCCGCGATGCTGCAGTGGCCGGCCGGCCCGCGTGCCAGCGACGGCATCTGGGCGCCGCACTGGTATGCGGCGGTGTGGAATTCGACCGGCTTCGAGCCAGCGCATGCGCGCGAGATCCGGCTCGAAGGCGAAGCAGCGCGTGTCGCCGACGCGTGCCGTCCCCTGTACGAGAAACTGTTTCGACATCGACTCAAGGTCTGAGCACGCCTCGCCCGCTGGGATCGCGTGCAAACTTGACCGCCCCGCCCATCGCGTGCAAGGTGGCCCGACCAGCGTCCAGGGGCGCGCTTTTTCCGGAGTCCACCATGCTGCGCATTGCAGATTCCCTCATCATGTCCGCCTGCGCTATCGTCTGCACGCTGGCGCTCGGAACCGCCCACGCGCAAACGGGGTCGGCCATCGCGTCGGAAATGTCCGGCGCCGAAATCGCCGGTCCCGGCGCCACCTCCGCCGTTGTTCCGCATGGTGCGGGCATCCCGGCCGGCGGTCTGCTGCTGATTCCCGAATCGACCAACGACCGGGTCATGGCCTTCGATCCCGTTACCGGCGACCTGGTCAATGCCGACTACATTCCGGCCGATTCGACAAACCTCAGCACGCCGATCCACGCCATCCTCAAGGGCGACGGCTCGGGCTTCCTCGTTTCCGACCAGATCAATGACGTCGTCCAGGAATATGACCTGACCGGCACCTATGTCGGTGTCTTCGCGCCGACGGGCGGTGTCGACAACTCCATTCTCGACAATGTCCGCGGCATGGAGATGAGGCCCAATGGCAACCTGCTGGTCACCGTTGGCGGCGGCACGAATGCCGACGCCGTGGCCGAATTCGACGCCAGTGGCAATTACCTCGGCAACTTCATCGCGAATGGCGCGGCCGGACTCGTTTCGCCGTTCGATGCGCTGCTGCGCAGCAACGATTATCTGGTCGGCGGCATCACCAGCGACCAGATCCATAGCTACGACCTGAGCGGTGCAGCCAATCCCGATCTCGTCGCGATCAACACGTTTCCGGAGCAGATCGCACTGGCCGCCAATGGCAACATCCTCGTCGCCAATTTTTCCGGCACCGAGGAAGGCGTGGTCGAATACACGCCGACCGGCACCCTGGTCGGCATCTACGATCCGGCAGCGCTGGGTGGCTACCGAGGCGTCTACGAGCTGCCCGATGGCAACATCCTGACGACCAATGGCAGCGGCGTCCATGAGATCGATCGCGCCGGCAATCTCGTCGAAACCAAGATCAGTGGCGTCAGTGCCCGCTTCATCAGCCTCGTTTCGGGCGGCACGCCGTTCGTCGCGCCGGCCGAACTGCCCGCCGGCGGGCGCTGGAGCAGCCTGCTGCTGATGGCTCTTCTGGTCGGCGTCGTTGCGGCATCGATGCGTCTGGCAGCGGTGCGGCGCGATCGCGGCAACGCATAGGGCACGTCGACCGGACCGCCGCGCTCACCGCGGCGGTCGGTGGCAGCGGTGCGGCGCGCGCCTGGCGTGTGAAAACGGGCGCTGCGAGCCACGCGGACACTTGTTGCCCATCCGGACGCCCCCATCTTTGGGACGAGGCGCGTCAATTTTCTCCCAACTGACATGGCGGGCCGTCCGGGCGGCAGCGCCGCTGACCGCGGCCGGTGCGGTCCAGGCGCATCATTCGATTCTGCGAGGTCGGCAAGATGACTCGATGGATCCGAAGCTTCTGCTGCACGCTGCTGGCAATGATCGCCGGCGTCGCTTCGCTTGCGTCGGCCGCCGCGACCGATGCGCAGCCCCCTGCAAATCCGGTCGTCGCCGAAATCCACCTCGAGGGCCCGATCGGACCGGCTGCCGCGGAGTATTTCGAGCAGGCCAGCCGCCGCGCCGAAGCCGACGGCGCCACGGCCATCGTGCTGCACCTGGATACTCCCGGCGGCCTGGCCGAATCGATGCGCCAGATCGTCAGCCGCATTCTCGCGGCGAAACTGCCGGTGCTCGGCTACGTGGCGCCGGCCGGGGCGCGTGCCGCTTCCGCCGGCACCTACATCCTGTATGCCTGTCAGGTCGCGGCGATGGCCCCGGCGACCCACCTTGGCGCGGCGACGCCGGTCTCGCTCGGCGGCGTCATGCCCGAGCCCGGGGAAAAGCCCGATTCCGGTGACGCGGACAAGCACGGTGCTTCCGCGGAACAACCGGCAGGTTCGGCCGAGACGCGCAAAGTCCGCAATGACGCGGTGGCCTACATCCGCTCGCTGGCCGAACTGCGCCAGCGCAATGCCGACTGGGCCGAGGCGGCGGTGCGCGATGCCGCGACCCTGACCGCGAGCGAGGCGCTCAAGCAGGGCGTGATCGAAATCGTCGCGAGCGATGTGCCGGACCTGCTCGCCCAGGCCAACGGACGCAACGTGCGCGTCGGCGAACAGGCGCTGACACTGCGGCTCGCCAATGCGACCGTGCGCGCCTACGAGCCGAACTGGCGTTCGCGCTTCCTGGCCGTCATCACCAATCCCACGTTTGCCTACCTGCTGTTGCTGGCCGGCCTCTACGGCCTCGTTCTCGAGGCACTTCATCCGGGCAGCTTCTTCCCTGGCATCGTCGGTGGGATCTGCCTGCTGGTCGGCCTGTATGCCCTGCAGCTGTTGCCGGTGAACTATGCCGGACTTGCCCTGATGGGGCTCGGCATCGGATTGCTGATCGCCGAAGTGGTCGCGCCCGGTGTCGGCGCGCTCGGCATCGGCGGCGTCGTTTCCTTCGTGTTCGGCTCGATCCTGCTTTTCGACACCGACGTGCCCGGTTTCGCCGTCAATCTCGGCGTCATTGCCGGCATCGCCTTCTGCGCGATTGCGCTGCTGGCCCTGCTGACATGGCTGGTCCTGCGCGCGCGCAGGGCGCCGCGCATCGGTGGAGATGCCCTGATGCTCGGCGTCGGCGGCGAGCTGCTCGGCGCGGTGGCTGCGGGAGGCGAAGGCTGGGCGCGCGTCCTTGGCGAGCGCTGGCGCGTCCATTGCGACCAGCCGATGCCGGCCGGGGCGCGCATCCGCGTGGTCCGCCGCGAAGGCCTGCAATTGTGGGTGATACCGGAATAATTCCCCAGCGAAGGAGAAAAGTCATGTTCGGATTTGCAGGTGTGATCGTCGTCCTCGGCGCGTTCCTGCTGTTCTCGTCGATCAAGGTCTTGCCGGAGTACCAGCGTGGCGTGGTCCTGACTCTCGGCCGCTACACCGGCACCAAGGGACCGGGCCTGATCATCCTGATTCCGGTCGTGCAGCGCATGCTGCGCGTGGATCTTCGCGTCAACGTCATGGACGTGCCGCCGCAGGACGTGATCTCGCGCGACAACGTCTCGGTACGCGTCAACGCCGTCGTCTACTTCCGCGTCGTCGAGCCGGAAAAGTCGATGTTGCAGGTCGCCGATTTCTACCAGGCGACCAGCCAGCTCGCCCAGACCCACCTGCGTTCGGTGCTCGGCCAGCACGAGCTCGACGAAATCCTGGCCAAGCGCGATTCGATCAACCACAGCCTGCAGCAGATCCTCGACGAGGCGACCGATCCCTGGGGCATCAAGATCACCACGGTCGAGATCAAGGACGTCGACCTCAACGAGAGCATGGTGCGCGCGATCGCCCGCCAGGCCGAAGCCGAGCGCGAGCGCCGGGCCAAGGTGATCCATGCCGAAGGCGAGATGCAGGCCGCGGAAAAGCTGCGTGACGCCGCCGCGATGCTGTCGCAGCAGCCACAGGCCCTGCAGTTGCGCTATCTGCAGACCCTGGCCGACATCTCGAACAACGGCAGTTCCTCGACGATCGTGTTCCCGTTGCCGATGGACCTGATCAAGCCGTTGTTGGAGGGTGCTGCCGCGAAGGACTGAGCGGACTCGCTCCGTCGCTCAGGGTTCAGGCATGGCCTGGCGAGGGCGCGCGCTGCGCACAATGTGTGGCGGATGCTCCTCCCTCAGCGCGACAAGTCCATCGACGACTTCGGACCATTGCGCTCGAGTCGGCTTGGCGTAGTCGAGGGGTCGGGCGGTACTGACTCCGAAAGATTCGAGTTGCTTTGGGTCGAGGTAGACCAGGTCATCGTGCACGCCTGAAAACGCGCGACTCTCGAGCGAGTCGGCTGCTGCCGGAGTGAGTTGGTTCGGCGCACTCGGGGTGCGCCCATAGCTGCCAGCCAGCGCCGTGAACCCCAGCGCAATGGCTTCGTCCTTCTGCAGTGCGTGTATGTAAGAACCCAGTGATCGGCGATCGCTGTCGAGGAACGAAAGATCCTTTGCCGCATGGACCGTTGCGCACCAGATGATGATCTTGTTCCTGTCGGGTCGATGGGATCGATGCCAGAGGAAATTCTCGTACATTGCTTTGTCGCGCTTGTTCAGCGAGTCGCCCGATGAAAGGGCGAGGTGGCCACGGAAGTTCTTGGCCATGATGGCCGCCGTTCCGACCGGATCGCTCTGATCCTGCGCGGCGATTCCCTTCTCGATTGCAATGGCGCACTCGCCCAGGCGACCCCGCGCATCGAGGTATTGCTGATCGTCGTCGTAACCCCAATTGCCAAGTCGATTGATTTCGAATTCACATTCCTTGCGCAAAGGATCGTCGAGAAAATGAGCGAGTTCATGCGGAAAGCGGGTTCGCGAGTACACTGAAGTCGCGCTGCCGAACTGAAGATCAAGCCCAGCCAGGAATACCTGATCCGACTTCGCCTTGGCGTACAGGTAGGTGACCAGGGGGTCGGCCTCGCTGGTTACCGACCAGAGGCCGCCGATGGCATCGGCAAGCATATCGGGTGATGCCGAGCCCTGATGGATCCGACGCTCAAGATCGATGAAATCGTAGATCGAACTTTCGAAATAGACCGCATTGAACGCACAATTCTCGATCAGCCGCCTCACAAGGTCGACCTTCAGCGAGAGCGTCGCTCCGCTGCCGTGGTGGCTGTCCTCCCCGATCAGTACCGTCTGCTTCTTGCAGACGTCGGCGAGTAGTCGATCGAGCTCGGGCGTTCGATGCTGCGGATCAGCCTGCGACGCAGCGAAAACTGTTGACGATGCGATGATCATCGTGACGGCCAGTGGCTGCGCAACGCGCTTTGCAAAATTGTGAAACGCAGCAATCATCAGCGATTTTCCGCGGGTGTCCGTATACGACCGGTATTTTCGCAGATGGTTTCGCGATCGCGAAACCATCTGGCTTCAGTCAACTCCACAAGCTCGCCAGCCGCCGCAGCCATGTTTGTTTCAAAAGAAACCGACGCATGGCGCTTCCGCCAAGATGAGGTGAGGATGCCGGACCGACCCCGAGTGCACGAGTCGCGAAGGCGCAGGCGGCACCATGGAAGGTCACGCTCGTTGTTGCCGCACAATATCCGCCGCGCTCATACGTCCGCATGGATGGATGCACGCAGAACCGGACAATGCGCTGGAAATGACCAGACAGGATCGCTCGATCACAGAGACCTTCGATCGGGAACACGGCCGCTTGCGGCGCTTCGTGCGCGGATTCGTGCCCGACCTCGCCGATGCCGAAGACATCGTGCAGGAGGTGTTCTTCGAATTCGTCGAAGCGGCGCGCCTGCTCAAGCCGATCGAACAGGTCGGGGCGTGGTTGTTCCGGGTGGCGCGCAACCGCATCAACGACCGCTTTCGCCGCCGCCGCTTCGAGGCATCCGTGTCGACGTCGGCGGCGGACGGCGAGGAACTGTCGATATTCGAGCTGCTGCCCGACCCTGCCGCCTCGCCCGAGGCCGCGTTCGCGAGAGGTCTGTTGCTCGACGAACTCGATGCCGCGCTCGACGAACTGCCGGCGGAGCAGCGCAGCATATTCGTCGCCCACGAACTCGAGGGTCGCAGCTTCACATCCCTTTCCGCCGAGACCGGCGTCGGCGTCAACACGTTGTTGTCGCGCAAGCGTTATGCCGTGCTGTACCTGCGCCGGCGCCTGCAGGCGATCTACCACGAGATCCTGAATTGAACGAGGACCATCGAACATGAACATGAAGAAGGAGCGCGCCCGCCGCGTGGTAAAATTCGTCATCCTGGCCATCCTGCTGATTCCGTTGTTCGGATTCGTCGTGATGCTGCTCTGGAACTGGCTGATGCCGACCCTGTTCGGTTTGCCGACGATCGGCTTCTGGCAGGCCTGGGGACTGTTCGTGCTGAGCAAGATCCTGTTCGGCGGCTTTCGCGGCCAATCCGGTCGGCCTCACCGCCATGGTCATCTGCACGATCGCTGGGCGCACATGTCGGACGAGGAGCGCGCGGCATTCCGGCGCGGCGCGGCGCAGTGCCGGTCGGATCCGTCCCTGACCGGCGATGGCAGCGAGGGCATCCGCTGACCCGGCCCGGTGCCGCTTGCCGGGCCGCGCGGTCAGCCATGCCACCCACCGAACATGAGCCATCGCCGCATGCATCGGCTGCGTAGCCTATTCGCGCGGCATCTCGTCAAGCCGATCGCGCAACCAGGCACGTGCGAACAGCCAGTCACGGCGGACCGTGCGTTCGTCGACGGCCAGCGCCTCGGCGGTCTCGGCGTCGGTATAGCCGCCAAAGTAGCGGCACTCGACCACATGCACGCAGCGCGGCTTGAGCGCAGCCAGATCGCCGAGGGCTTCATGCACGGCAAGCACCTCGGCATGACGAGCATCCTCCACGAGCATGAAGTCCTCGATGTTCGGCCCGGCCTGGCCAGCGCGCTTGCCGGCCCGCGCAGCACGAATGTAGTCGATGATCACGTAGCGCATGGCCAAGGCGGCACTGGCCATGAAATGCGCTTCGTCGACGAACTCGGCGTGGTTGCGCAGGCGTAACCACGCCTCGTGGACCACGGCCGTGGTCTGCAAGGTGCCCGGCGCGCCGAGCTTGCGGCGCTGGCGGCGAGCGGCCGCTTTCAATTCGGCGTACAGGAGCTGCCGCTGTTCGGGGCCGAGCCTGGCGGACAGGCCAGCCTCGGCAATGCCCCGTTCGAATCCGCTCTCAGTCTCGTTCATGGTGGCGGCGAGGGATTCACGCAGCGGGCCGAAGCACGGTCGAATTCCGCCGCATAGCGTTTCCGCGAATCTTCATCGAGGGCGCCGCGTGCCGCTTCGAGACGGTCCAGGGCCGCCCCGCAATCGCCGAGCGCGACCTCGACCATGGCCTGGCGAGCACTCACGATTTTCCGTGGCAAGGCATCGGCTGGCATGGCCACGGCGAGGATCGAGTCGGCACGATCGAGGGTCCGGCGTGCATCGGTCGCGGCTCCCGTCGCCAGTTGTGCGCCGGCCAGGGTCAACAGCGGAAACGCGCGCAGATAGTGTTCCTCCGGCAAGCTCGAGGCCAGCGTCCGGCCCGCTTCGCGGGCGGCCGTCATGCAGGCATCGTAGCGTTGTCGATCGCAGAGCAGCGCGGCCAGATTCTGCTGCGCTTCGCCCACTTCGCGACTGTCCGCGCCGGAACGCTCGATGCGCCGCGCGATATTGGCGCGCAACAGCGCTTCCGCTTCGCCGAAGCGCTGCAGGCGGGCGAGCACGAGCGCGTAGTTGTTCTCGGCATTGATCGAATTGGGGTGGTTGGCCCCGAGCACGCGATGAAAGCGCTGCAGCGCACTTTGGTAATACGGCGCAGCCTGTTCGGGATCCCGATCTCGCAAGGTCGCGGCGAAGTTCGCTTCGCAGATGCCGCGCTGGATTTCGTCCCCGGCAAAGTACTCGTTGGCCAATTCGAGAGCCTTGCGCGAGCTCGCGATGGCCTCGTCGGTGCGACCCAGGCGCGACAGGGCCGTGGCCCTGAAGCGCAGGTTGGCGGCCTGCTGGACAGCATCGAAAGAGGACACGGGGTCGTATTGCGCCCGATCGAAGGCCGCCAGCGCCTCGGGCAATCGACCGGCGGCAAGCAGCATGCTGCCGTAGTCCGTTGCGACCTGGTTGCGCCGGGCGCGATCGAGGTCCGGGTTCGCTTCCAGCTGCCGGTAGATCGGCTCGGCATCGGCGAATCGCTCGGCGCCGCTGAGCGCCATGGCGAGGGCCAGCGTGGCCGGCAGTCGGCTCGCCGTGTCCGATTCATCGGCGAGGGCGAGCGCCGCTCGAGCGCTCGACGCCGCCTTGTCCCAGGCGACGATGCCGTTGTAGCCCTCGGCGAGTCGGGTCAGCAGCTGCGCCCGCAGTGGATCGGGCAGGGAACTGGCGGCCAGACGGACGCGGCCTGCATCGAGCACGTCGGCCAGGCCAAGACGGCCGGCATCTTCGCTGTTGCGCGCGCCCGGATCGAGATCGGAGATGAGCCCGCCCAGAAACCCGGCCACGGCGTTGGCGCGGTCGCGCTCGGCGGTCAACTGCTGCAGTCGCCAGCTCAATCCGGCTGCAGCAAGGACCACGATCGCGCTGGCTGCGATGAACGCCCAGCGATGCCGGCGCAGCGTCGAAACCAGGCGATAGCTGCGGCTGCCCCGGCGGGCACTGACCGCCTCGCCGGCCAGATGGTTTTGCAGATCCTCGGCGAACCGCGCTGCGGATGCATAACGGTCCGTCGGCTTCTTGCGCAGGGCCTTGAGCAGGATCGCGTCGAGGTCGCCGCGCAGGGCCCGGGCCCGCGCGGCGTCCGTGCACAGCGAACTCGGCGGCGGCGCTTCCCGATCTACGATCGCGCGGGTCACCTTGATCAATGAATCACCATCGACGGCAAACGGATTGCAGCCGCTCAGCAGCTCGCAGGCGAGCACGCCAAGCGCATGCACGTCGGTCTGCGCGGTGATCGCCTGGCCGAGGATCTGTTCCGGAGCAGCGTATTGCGGCGTCATCGCAAGCGTGCCGGTTCGCGTCGTTGATTCGGTGCCGGGCTCGAGCAGCTTGGCGATACCGAAATCCAGCAGGCGCGCACGTCCGTCGCTGGTCACGAGGATGTTCGCCGGCTTGATGTCGCGGTGCACGATCAAGTGCGCATGCGCATAGGAGATTGCCGCAGCGACCTCGATCAGCAGCGCCACCCGGGCGCGAATGTCGAGCTGGTGCGAATGGCAATAGCGGTCGATCGGTTCGCCTTCTACGTAGTCCGTGGCCAGCCAGAGACGTCCCTCATCGGTGATGCCGCCATCGATCAGGCGGGCAATGCCGGGATGGTCGAGTCCTGCAAGCAAACGGCGCTCGTCGGCGAATCGTCGCGCATCGGCGTCGGCAGCGATGAGTTTCAACGCCGCCAGCTGCCGGAAGCCCGGGCCATCGCGTTGGGCCAGATAGACCGTGCTCATGCCACCGCGGGCCAAGCGACGGACGATTCGCCAGACGCCAACGCTCGTGCCCGCATCAAGTCCCCCCTTGCTCCCGCAAGGGATCGAGCCGTCTGCGGCATCGGTGGTCCGGGCGAGGGCGGGGCGGTCGAGGCTCGCATTTTCGTTTTCGTGGGCGCGCAACCAGCGACGCGCCAGCGCGCACAGTCCGGGTTCGCCATCGAGCACGCTCTCGAGAAAGGCATCGCGCTGCGCGGCTGGAAGATCCAGCGCGTCGTGGAAAGCAGCCTCGATTCGGATGAATTGCTCGGGTGTGGGGCGATCGGTCACCAGCTCGTGCCGCGGATTCGAATCTCGCCGGATTGTAACCGGGCCGAGGAAAGGCGTTTGGCGATGTCCGGATTTCGCCTCGATCGCCGATAGGCAGATACCCACCCCCAGAAACAGGAGTTGAAACGATGTCGATCGAACCCCGCTTGGCCAGCACGCGATTGCGTCTGTTCTCGGCAATTCTTGCCGGCGCGGCATTTCCGGCGCTGGCAGCCTGTCCGCCGGACACCTTTGCCGACTTGGCCGATTTCAGCCATGCCGACTCGGTCGTCGCCCAGAGCGAGGACCGCTTCGCCGAAGCGATCGCCACCAACGGCCAGTTCATGGCGGCAGGATTGTCGCAGCAGGCTCATTCGACCACCGAGGCGGGCGAGGTCTACCTGTATAGGCGCGGCGCGGCGCCGAACCAGTGGCAGTATCTCAAGCGCATCGACGAGCCGGGGTTTTCCGAGGTCGGTGACAATTTCGGCGGTGCGCTGGCGATGGATGGCGATACGCTCGTCGTCGGCGCGATCCAGGCCGGGGATGTGCCGAGCAACGACGCCGGAGCGGTCCATGTATTCGAACGCAATCTTGGCGGAACCGACGCCTGGGGACCACGCCAGTCGATCATCGCCCAGGAGAGCGCCGGATACGTCAGCTTCGGCGTTTCGGTGGCGCTCGATCGCAACCGGCTGCTGGTTGGCGATCGCGATGCCGACTCCGGCACGGGCAAGGTCGTCATCTACGAGCGCAGCGGCGTCGGTGCCAACTTCACCGAGGTGAAATCGCTGGTCAGTCCGCCGACCGATGTCGACCGCGACCACTTTGGTGACTACGTTGCCGTGTACGGCGATACCGTGATCGTCAGCGACCCCCTGTACGACGTCGATCCGGTCAGCAGCGGCCTCGAGGGCCGGGTCTACGTCTACGACCGCAACCAGGGTGGTCCGGGGCAGTGGGGACTGGTCACGCGCATCGACGCGCCCGCCGGGATCACGGCGTTCGGCAGTGCGATCAGCCTGTGGAAGGATCGCCTCGCCATCGCCAGCCTCGGTGGCGCCGGGCGCGTACACCTGCATGAACGCAACCAGGGTGGCAGTGGCGCCTGGGGCCCGGTAGTCGAGGTCGACGCCGGCGGAGACAGCATTTCCGGTGGCGAATTCGGCAAGGCCATCCATCTGCATGAAAACGAACTGCTGGTCGGCGCCTCCGCCGTCGCCGGCATCACCGGTGCGACCGGGGCCGCCTACGTGTTCCAGCGCGATGTCGGCGGTGCCGGCAACTGGGGCAGGACGCAAAAGCTTTTTTCGGGCAGCAACAACAATCGAAGCAACTTCGGCGCCTCGCTCGACTACGACCAGGGCTTTGCCGTCATTGGTGATCCGCTTTCGGACCATCCCTCGTTCGCGCCAGGCAGCCGCATCGGTCGCGCCTACGTTTACCTGGACGATCTGATCTTCTGCACGCCATTCGAATAGACGGGAATCCTTGGCCCGGCGACGATCGTCGACGCGCGAGCATGGATCGGGCCGAGCCGTGTGCCCGCGAAGCGGCGGCGCCGCCGGTCGCGGCAAGCCGGTGCCAGGTCGACGGCCCGGGCGACATTCCACTTTGCAACGGCGCGTCGCCGGTGTCCGGCGCGCTGTATTTAGGCGCGCCCTTCGATGAATGCATAAAAACTATACAATGCAGGATTAATCCTGGGCTAAGCCGCCGCTCGCTACGGTAACCGCACCAGCGTGAGCTGGCATCACAGGACGTGATTGATTCACTGCAAAAAAGGAGGCAATCATGTATACGAAAACGCTACTTTCACTCGCCATCGCGTCGATGGGCGCAATGCCGGCCATTGCCAAGGATCCGTACAGCAAGCCGAACAACAGCTGGATCACCCTGAGCGGCACGGTCGAAAGCGTCAGTCCCGATCGATTCCTGCTCGACTACGGCGACGGCATGATCAACGTCGAAATGGACAGCCCCGGCGGCAGCAAGAGCGGCTACAAGCTGGTCAAGGGCGACAAGGTCTCGGTCTCTGGCGCCATCGACAACGACCTGTTCGAGAAAACCACCATCGAGGCATCCAGCGTCTACGTCGAGAGCCTTGGCACCAACTTCTATGCCAGCGCGATCGACGACGAGGATCCGATGCTGGTCTCGATCACGACTCCGGTAGCGGTCTCCAAGACCGTCGTGGCCGGCAAGGTGACCAGCGTCGACGGACGCGAGTTCACGGTTGACGCCGGTCCGACGAAGATCACCGTCGATACCTCGGAAATGGCCTACAACCCGATGGACGACAAGGGCTTCCAGAAGATCGAGAAGGGCCAGCGCGTGAGTGTCGCCGGAACGCTCGACCACGACTTCTTCAGCGGTCGCGAGCTGATGGCCAGCACGATCATCACGCTGTCGCCGATGGTCGGCAGCTGATCTCGCGCATCGCTGCCAGGACCATGCCGTTGCGGGAGGCCCGATCGGGCCTCCCGTTTTTTCATCGCTGCGATGTCGGACTGCCGTCGCCTCAAGGGTCACGGATCGTCGCTGCCTTCGGCTCCCGGTTCAGAGTGACAGCGGCAGCTCCAGGTGCTGCGCGTACATCCAGTCGCGATGCTCGAACAGGATCGGGTCCAGCGCCTCTTCAGTCACCGCATCAACGAGTTCGAATGCCTGCCGCGTCGATTCGTTCATCGTGCACTGCGGCGCCGGCAACGGGCGGAACATGGCCATCAGGCATGCGCTGTAGATATCGGCGGCGGTGACCGAGCCGCCGACGTAGTAGTGGCTGCCGGCCACGCGTTGTGCGTGCAGGCGCTTCGACAGCCCGCCGAGCATTTCTGCGACACGGCTGGAGTAGGAGTCGGCTGCGTCGGCCTCATACCCATACTTGGCGGCAAGGTATTTCGCGACACGTTCGGGAAAGCCGCCCTGGTTTAGAAACGAGGCCTGTACCAGTTGCAGTCTGCGCATCCAGCCAAGGCCGCCGCTGGCACAAATGCCCCGTGAAATCTCCAATGCCTGCTCGCGGGCGTCGGCAGTATCGGGCAGCAGTGCGGGATCCGGCGCAAGGCGTTCGGCGAGCAGCAGGATATCCTGCCAGTTCGATACGGGCGGTTCGTCGTCGAGCAGGGCGACCGGACCGCTGCGCTGTCCGGCCCATGCGACCAGCGCCTCGTCGTCGTAGGTCAGGCGCACGGCCGTCCACGGAATGCGTTTGATGTGCAGGATGCCCTTGGCCGCCTCGCCCCAGAGGCTCGGCACGCCCCCGACAACGACCATGCGCAACCCATCGCACTGTTTGGCTTCCTCGACGCTGACATAGTGCACGGGCATGGCATCTTCCGTTGGCATTCGAACCGGCGGCGCGTGTCGATCACGCACGATGGTCGCCGACGCTGCGCACCGCGCGCAACTGCCGGACACCATGGCTTTCGGGGGCGAGCTGATCAATGGTACGAAAGTTCGATGTTCCGTGGAGGGCACACGCTTGCAGCCACTCCAAGCGCCGGCGCCCTGCCGACGCCTCCCGCACATCGGAAGGCATCGACAGGCCGCGCTGGCGAATGCCCAGTCGCCTATTCGAAACCATTGGTGAAGATCGCATCGGCGCCGAATCGGCTCACGGTGCCGCGTGAGATGCCTTGTCCGGGCGAACCCGCAGCCGCCCTGGGCGGTGCCGCTACCGTGTTCTCCTCGAGTTCGACGAGACCGGCGACCAGGGTCGCGCTGATCGGGTCGTAGACTGCGTCCTCGGCGGAAACCAGGGTGCCGGGAAAGACCCGGGTGAAGAACTCCGCAGAAGAAATGACATTCTGGGCATGATCGCGGAATTGCGCCGTGCTGGTATCGACCGCAATGCCAAGGATCGTCAGTTGCGGTTCGTTGATTTCGGCGACCGGTCCACGCAGCCGCGTATCGGCAAGATCGGGTTGGCCACGCTCGCGCACGCGCGTCGCGAAGATCTGACCGTCACGGTCCATGAGTCCGCGCAGCTCGACCTGGGTCGGTGCCGAAAGGCCCGAAACAATGCCGTCCTCATCACGAGTCTGCGCAGTGAATGCAGCGCCGCTGCCCACGATCAGGATCGATTCTCCGGTTGTGATATCGGCCGGGTCGACAGGCGCCTCGAAGCGGACCTGGCCCTGGACGAAGCGCACCTCTTGGGCGGTGAGTATTCCGCTGGTCGCGTCGAAGACGCCTTCGACCTCGACCCGCACGCCGACATCGAGATCGTCGATCGTGCCGGCGCGATATTCGGTCTGGGCGCTCGTGACGACTTCGACGTCGAGCATGCTGAAGCTCGGCGGTGTCGGCAGCGGATCGGGCAATGCCGAAATGATGCCCTCGAGCGACGCCGCGATCGTGCCCTGTGGCGGATCGTCGAAGTCGGGATCCTCACACTCCAGACGGGTCAGCTGCCCGAGCACCGATCCGCTTGCGTAGCCGGCATTCGGCAGCGATTCGAGCTCGACGAACTGCCCATTCTGAAGCGCCGGCACGCATCCGAACGGGGTCACGCCGGTCGAGTCGATCGCCTGCGCGCCGATCGAAAACTGCACGCCATTGAGTGCGGAGACCTGGCCGAACAGTTTCCAGTCGGTGGTCGGATCACCGGGCAGGGCGACCCGGGACGCCGCCATGGCGCCGTTGCTGTCGAGAAATCCGCTGACGTCGAGCAGGTCGCCGATTTGGATGTTGGCGAGGTCGCCCCCGGGGATGTCGACGAGCACGGTCTCGGCGGTGATCACGAGCGGCTGGCGCAGCACGCTCAATGGATCGACCGAGGTCACCGGACCGCGAGCGAGGGTGCGCAGGTCGATGTGGGTCGCCTCGCCACTGCTGACATCCGGGGCGACATTGCCGGCCACGACCTGGGCGCTGTAGCCGGCGCCGATGCGCGCCGCTTGCTCGGCCGGAATCGCGACGCCATCGAGGCTGTAGGTGGTCTGCGGACTGATGGCGAATGTCCGCTGACCGTTGATGGTCACGCTCTCGGCCGCAGCCGCGACCAGGGCGGGTGCGGTGGCGAGCGCCGCGATCAGGACCAGAAGCCCGGTGATCTTCGCGGACGAGCACCGAACGCGGTGGTACGGATAGGGATACATGGTGTTTGCTCCTCGTTGTTTTCCCGAAACGTCGCTCGATGACGACGCATCGGCGGTACGCCGGCACAGGGAGCCGGCTCGAAGCGAGGCTAGCCAGCCATTGCCGGCCAAGGGGCGGCATGGGTTGTTTCACCCGTGCTGACTGGGGGATTGCACAGTGCGGGCTCATGCCGCCGCGTCCACGGCCGGTCGATCTGCGAGCTGAGGCAAATCACCCAGTGTTCGCTTGACCGCGCCCATCGGCGCGTGGCGTAGTGCGCTCATGAAACCGCGTCATTCCATCGAGACCCGACTTGGCGCCGCGCCCCCGCGCCGCTTTTCGTCCGCCTGCAAGCAAGCGCTGGAAGTCGCCGTGCTCGTTTGCGGGCTGGCCAGCGGCGACAGCGACGCGCAGAGCCTGTTGCTGGCCGATACCGAGCCCGGCGCCGAGCTGGCCTATGCGACAGCGCTGGACGGACCGCGCCTGGCCGCCGGCGCTCCGGGCGATTTTTCGCGCAGCGGTGTCGTGCATGCTTACCATTGCGTCGGTCAGAGCTGCACGGCACCGGTGGCCCTGATCCCGATCGATCTCGCTCCCGGCGACCTGTTCGGCGCCGCGCTGTCGCTGTCGGCCGATACGCTGGCCATCGGTGCCCCCGGCCAGGGCGCAGGGGCCGTCTACGTCTACGTTCACGACGGATCCGGCTGGTTGCTGCAGCAGAAGCTCGGCGCCACTCCGACCCTGCCAGACGAGCGTTTTGGCGCCGCCGTTGCCGCCCAGGTCGACCGCCTCGTTGTCGGCGCGCCGGCCGCGGACAACGGGGCCGGCGCGCTTTATGTGTTCGAGCGCAGCAATGGCACATGGGCGCAAACCGATCGCCTGCAGGCCGATGATGCAAGTCCGGGTGACGCGCTCGGCAGCGGTGTCGCCCTGAGCGGAAGCACGCTGTTGGGTGGCGCCCCGCAATGGGCACCGGCAGTGGCCGGAAGCTACGGTCGCGGCGCGGTCTACGTCTTCGAGAACATCGCAGCGGACTGGACGCAACAGGCGCGCCTGCAGCCATTGACCGCTGCCAACGGCGACCTGTTCGGCAGCGCGGTCAGCCTTTCCGGCGACCGTGCCCTGGTCGGTGCGCCGCTGGCCGACGCCGGCGCTGGCGGCGCGTTCGTGTTCACGCGCTCGGCCCAGCTGTGGACGCAGCAGGCGCATCTGGCCGCGCCGGGTGGACTGGCCGGCGACCGCTTCGGTTGGTCGGTTTCGCTCGATGGCGATCAGTTGCTGGTCGGCGCGCCCTTTGCGTTGGCCGGTTGCGGCGGCGTGACGCGCTTTGTTTTCAATGGTGCGAGTTGGCTGGCTGCGGCCGGACCAGGGCTTGCGCAGACGACGCCGGGCGGACTCGTCGGCTGGTCGGTTGGCGCCCAGACGCAGCGCTGGCTGGTCGGAGTGCCCGGCTACAGCGGCGCGCCGAGTCATGTCGGCGCGGCCTACTGGCGCGATTCCGCCGACGCGATATTCATCGACGGCTACGATGATGTCGGTGCCGCGGCCTGCGCTGCCGCCGACTGACCCGCGATCCGCAAATTCCGAGATCCACCCGCCGATCGCCGGAAAACCGAATCAGTCGAGCAGCCCGTGTTTCACCGCATAGCGGATCAGTTCGGCGGAATTGCGGGCGCCGAGCTTGTCCATGGCCCGGAACCGGTGGTTTTCCGCGGTCTTCGTGCTGATCGACAGGTGCCTGGCGATTTCCTTGGTAGTCATGCCTTCGACGATCAGATGAAACACCTCGCGCTCACGGTCGGTCAGGTCGCGATACGGATCCTCCATGCGGCTGTTCGGCTGCTTGACCTGCTGGGCCAGTACGCGCGAGGCATGCGAGCCGAAATAGCCGCGGCCGCCGGCGAGCATGCGCACGGCGTCGATCAGTTCCTCGCTGGCGCTGTCCTTGAGCAGGAAACCCGAGGCACCGGCACGCACGACGTGAAGGACGTATTCCTCCTCGGCGTGCATGGTCAGGACCAGGATGCGCGAATGCTCGAGCTCCTTGCTCAGGCGCCGGATCACTTCGATGCCATTGAGTTTGGGCATCGAGATGTCGAGGACGATGACGTCGGGCTCATGCTGCAGGGCCAGCTCGACGGCGCTCATGCCGTCGGCGGCCTGGGCGACGACGCGGCAGTCGCCGCTGCCGTTGAGCAGGGCGACCAGGCCTTCGCGCAGGATCGTGTGGTCGTCGGCGACGAGGACGCGTATGAGTTTCATCGGTCTTCGGGCTCCATCGTCAAGGGCAGGCGCGCACGCAACTGCAGGCCTTCGCCGGGTTGCGAGAGCAGTTCGAGCTGACCGCCGAACAGACGCACCCGTTCGCGCATGCTGGCCAGTCCGGTGCTTTCGCTCTCGCTCGATCGCCTCAGGGCGTCGTCGACGTCGCAGCCGCGGCCATCGTCGACGATCAGCAGCAACAGGCTGCCGCCACGCTGCGAAAGGCTGACGATCACTTGCCGCGCCTCGGCATGCTTGATGGCGTTGGCCAGGGCTTCCTGGACGACGCGGAAGATCAGGGTCGACAGGTCGCTGTCGAGCTGCGCCGGCAGCACGCCGACGTTGACGTCGATCGTGCAGCCGGTGTCTTCGGAGCTGTGTCGGGCCAGCCAGTGCAAGGCCGCGTCGAGGCCGAGGTCGTCGAGGATCTGCGGACGCAGCAGGCGCGACAGGGCGCGCACCTCCGCGATCGCGATTTCGCAGAGGTCGAAGGCCTGGCGCAGTCTTGCATCTCCGGTGCAGGAAGCATTCCGGCCGAGGCCCTCGAGGCGATGGCGCAACGCAGTCAGGTGCTGGCCAATGCCGTCGTGCAGCTCGCGCGCGAGGCGTCGCCGTTCGTTCTCCTGGACGCGCCAGACCGAGCGCGCCAACTGCTTGAAGTGCTCTTCGCCGGCCTGCAGCTGCGCGAACAGGCGATTCTGCTGTTCGGAGAGTCGCTGCAGTTCGCTGCGCATCCGCAGGTTTTCGTCACCATTCGATGGCGCTGGCCCCGGTGCCGGTGTCTTCATCGGGCCGGATCCATTGCAACGCCGATTGCGCCGGCGTGCTCGCGCAGGCTCTGTCGCCGTTCCGGCGGAGTATTCGCGAGCAGATCGTCGAACGCCTTTTTGGCCAGTCCGCGCGCTTGCGTCTGCGCCGCGCTGCCGGCCGGCGCCGAGTGCGACCCGTATTGATGGATGGCGAATGCGCGCACGTAGGAGGGCAAACGGGCCAGCAGGTTGCGTGCCTGCTGGTAGTCGGCGGCGGCAGTCGGGCCGCCGAGACGCAGTGCGGTTTCGGCGAGATCCAGACGCATCGGAACGCTGGCATAGCGAACCAGGCCGTCCTTGACCGTGCGCAATTCCTTCGCCGCCGCGACCGGTTGCTTCAATACGCCGAGGATACGCACTCTGAGCAGGCGGGCCTGCAACTCGGCCGCATAACTATGAGCCGAGACGGCGGCGGCGATCGCCTCGTCGACGGCCTTCAGCGCATCCTCGGCATGACCGAGGCCGAAAACGACCTCGGCCTGGCGCCAGCGCAGCGTGCTCGCCTGTTCGGCGACGTTGTCCGGTCCCAGCTCGCCGATCGCCTGGCGGGCGCCGGCGAAGTCGCCGAGATCGGCGGCAATGGCGCCGCGCAGCAGCTTCATCTCGACGATGCCGCGCGGGTCCTTGCGTTGCGCGAAGTCGGAGAGCGCGGATTCGGACTCCTGCAGCGCCGAGCTTATCCGGCCTTCGAGGCGATCCAGTTCGGCCAGCGTAGCCAGGCTGACCGTGTGTTCTTCCGCCATCTGCAGGGTTTCGGCCGTGGCGAGGCTGCCCTCGAGCAGATCGCGTGCGGCCTTCCAGTCGCCGCGCGCGATTTCGGCGAGGGCCTGGCTCTGGTGCGCATGCACGAGTCCGTACCGATCGTCGATCTTCTCGTAGGTCGCCGCGGATTGCTGCCAGTAGGTCTGCGCGTTGTCGAATTCGCCGAGCTGGTAGTAGGCGTAGCCGACATTGTTGAGACTCTCGCCGATCGCGCGCTCGTCGCCGAGGGTCTGGCGCAGACGCAGGCTGTCGCGATAGGCGTCGAGCGCCCCGCGGTAGTTTCCGCGTTCCTCGTCGAGTGCGCCCCTGGCATTGGCGAGATCGGCCAGGGCGCGACTGTCGCCCAGTGCTTCGGTGATGCTGCGGGCCTGGTCGAGGGCCTCCTCGGCCGGGTCGAACAGTCCCTGCATCGACAGCACGGTCGAGAGATTGCGCAGGCTCGCGGCCTGACCGCGGCGATCGCCCAGTGCCTCTCTCTGTTTTACCGCCCGACGCAGCTGCTCGGCGGCGACGTCCATCTGGCCGAGGCGCCGGTAGCCGATGCCGTAGGCATGGCTGATGTCGGCGCGCATCGACTTGTCGTTCAGCCGATTGGCAAGGACTTCGGCGCGCACGAGATACTCATCGACCGCCGGCTTGGCGTCGCCGGCCTGGATCGAGAATTTGCCGAGCGAATACCACGCATCGATATTGCGCGGGTCTTCGGCCACGATGTTTCGCAATTGCAGGATGGCCGCGTCGTAGTTGCCGAGCTCGGCCTCGCAGCGCGCCTGCAGCAGGCGCGCCGGATGATCGCTCGGCGCCTTCCCGGTCACGGCAGCCAGTGTGGTCAGCGCGGCCTGTGCGTCGCCGATCAGCAGTTCGGCGTAGGCCAGCGAGCGGTGCGCGGCCGGCGTGCCGAGCGACTTCAGGTCTTCGCTGGCACTGGCGGCGAGATCCGCCGCTTCGGCGCTGCGTCCATCGCGATCGAGCCTGCGCAACAGCTGCCACCACAGTTCGGGGCTGTGGAAACGCAGTGCCTCGGCACGCATGGCCTCGAGATCCTCGATCGGGGCATGGCCGAGACTGGCCATGCCGAGCGCGCGCAGTTCGGCCGTCGAGGGCCAGTCGATCGTGCCCGACGGCCGGCCCAGTTGTCGATCCAGCTTGCCGATCAAGGTCGTCAGTGCGGCGGGCAATGCGCTGTCGCTGGCCGCTCGTTGCTCGGTGCTCCATTGCGGCGTGGTCGATTCGGCATTGACCAGCCTCAGCTTGAGCAGCCAGCCGTTGCCGTCGCGCCGGATCTCGCCTTCGAGGGCCTGCCGCGCATGCATGGTTTCGAGGACGCGCTGATGTTGGCGGTCGGCAGCGGAGGCGTCGTAGCCGAGCTCGACCAGGGCGCGGTCCACGCGCAACGGATCGGCACTGCGCAAGCCGGGGTCGTCGCTGAAGCGGACGCCGAGCAACTGCCGGATGCCAGCCGCCAGTGCCGTGTCATCCGCCGCGTTGTCGCTGGCCCAAGGCAGCGGCAGCAGGTCGAGAGCTGCGGCGGTCGGTGCCGTCTGTTCGACAGCCGGGGCCGACTTCGTTTGCTGGTACCCGATCCAGCCCGCCGCGCCGATCAGGATCAGGACGCCCGCAAGGGCGGCCCATTGCCTGGCCCGCCAGCGCGCCCGCGGTCGCCCGGACAGCTTGCCGCTGTCGATCGCCTGGATCACGGCTTCGGCCGAGGGAATCCGGCGCGAGACGCGCAGCTCGAGCAGCCAGGCACACAGCTTGACCGCGAACGGCGGCAGCGCGGGGTTGACCGTGTCGGCCGGCGGAGGATCGCGAACGATGCGCTGGACCAGCATTTCCGCCGGCGTGCCGCCGCGAAACGGCAGCGTGCCGGTCAGCATCTCGTAGAGGATCAGCCCGAGTGCATAAAGATCGCTGCGCGCGTCGAGCGGTTCGGCGCGCGCCTGTTCGGGCGAGAGGTATTCGGGCGTGCCGATGACGACGCCGCTGCCGGTGATGCCGGTCTCGCCGGCGGTCCGCGCCACACCGAAGTCGGTGATGCGGACTTCGCCGTTCTCGTCGACCAGCACGTTGGCCGGCTTGAGGTCGCGATGGATGACATGGCGCCGATGGGCGGCGGCGAGTCCCTCGGCCAGCTGCCGGGTGATGTCGAGCGCACGTTCGGGCGGCAGCGTGCGTTGCTCGCCGAGCAGGCGCTCGAGCGACTGCCCGGCGACGAAATCCATGCTGATCAGCCAGGCCTGGTCGTGACGGACCAGGTCGTGGATGCGCACGACATGCGGCGAGGAAACCTGGCGTGCCAGCAGCAGTTCCTTGCGGAAGCGTTCGAACGCATCCGGGCGGCTGGCCAGTTCCGGCCGCAACAGCTTGAGGGCGACGTCGATATCGAGTTCGAGGTCATGGGCCTGGTAGACCAGGCCCATGCCGCCCATGCCGAGCATGCGCAGAATGCGAAAGCGCCCGGCAACGACTTCGCCGATCACCAGTTCCCGTTGCGCCATCATGCCGGTGACGGTCGCCGCGACGTTCGGGTCGTGCCCGAAATCCCGCGTACCGGCGGTCATGTGCGGGTCTCCCGGCAAGGCGCGAGCTGGCTGCCGGACCAGTGCGGTGCAGGCCCGAGTTCGGCACTCGCGCCGTCGCTGCCGACGCGCAGCAAGGCCGACACTTCGGCCAGGCTCGCTTCGAGTTCGAGCGCGGACATGACGTTGCCGGCATGATCGACCAGCGCGTCGAGCAGTTGTGCATCGAGATCCGTGTAGACGCGTTCTGCGTCGTCGGTATCGGCATAGACGACGCCGAGCACCTTGCCGTCGCGCAGCAGTGGTATGGCGAGCAGGGCACGGATGCCGGCATCGAGCACGCTGGCCTGCTGCCGCAGCCAGGCCTGGTCGCGCTGGTCGCTCAGGTAGACCGGTCGGCGCGCGCTGATTGCGCGGTCAATCGCGCCGCGACTGCCGGAAAACCTGCGCCCGGAGATCTCTTCGGGGTCGATCGCATAGCAGGCGCGTACGCGCCATTCGCCGTGGTGGTCCGTGCTGAGCAGGAACGCGCGCTTGGCCTCGGCGATTTCGACGATGCCGCGCAACAGGTCGGCGATCAGCTTCTGAGCCTGGGTGCCATGGCGCAGCCGCGTGTTCCAGATCATCGAGGAATGGCGACGGCGCCCGTGCTCGGTGCGACTCGTGTCCTGCGCAGTGCTGTCGACAAGCTCGAAGCGGATATAGACATCTCCAATGGCGAACCACGCGCCGTTGTCGAGCACCTGCGACGCCGACAATGGCCTACCGTCGACCCGGGTGGTGTTCTTGGAACCGAGATCGCGCAATTGCCAGTGGCCCGCGGCGTCCTGCGCAAGACACGCGTGGCGACGCGAAATCGAGTGATGGGATACGACGACATCGCAACGGGGATCGCGCCCGAGCATCACTTCCTGCCCGGCCCCGAGTTCATGAACGTGCACGGCCTCGTCGGGTATGTGGATACTGAGCCGGGCTACCATGCCGCGAACCTTACGGATTGCCGTTGAGGCGGTCCAGCAGAAACTTCAGGTGGTTGGAACGCGCCACGATCTCACCCTCGAGATTGAGCAGGTCGCGTGCGCTGCGCCAGCGATTCGGCAGTGCCGGCCCGCCCAGCGTGCCGCAATGAGCGACCAGATCATCGAGCCGCGTGATCGCATCGCTGAAATTGCCGGCCTCGTAGGCGGCCTGGCTCAGACTGCGGTCGCTGCCGAGGGTGGCGCTGGCGGTGGGTCCAACCGCGGCATCGGCAATTTTCGCGCCGAGATCGGCGTACGCAGCAGCGACCTCACTGGCATAGTTCTGGGCCTGGTCCACGACCATGACGAACTCCGAAAACGTGCCGCCACAGCCGCGCGAACGCACGCTGCCGGCGATAACCGAGCTCGTGATGTCGCGGTAGCTGCCGCCGATCGGCGCCTTCATCAGCCGGTATGGCGAGAACGGCACCCAGACCAGATTGTCGCCCTTGATTTCGGCGTCGTAGTCGTCTTCGAAGGCCAGGCCGCAGGCGACCGGCGGTTCGATCGTGACGCGCAGGGGCAGGGCCGGATCGATGGCCTGGTTGACCGGATCGGGCAGGCGGCTTTCGACATTGGCGATCGCCGCCGCATCAAGGACTTCGACGCTGAAGCCGACGCACGGGACGGTCAGGTTCTGCAAGCTGGTCGGATCCGCGGGATCGAGCTTGAATTCGAGGTCGAAGCTCATTTCGAAATTCGCGCCGCCATTCGGATCGGGCAGGCAGATATCGGCCTTGAACTTGGTTCCGTCGACGATGCTCGTGGTGACCTGGCAAGGCCCTCCGGCATGCGCGCGTGGCAGCGGTGCGAGTGCCGACAGCAGCGCCAGGGAAAGCAGGATCAGCAAGTTTGCGCGATGTGTATGCACGGAGTCCTCGCACGCAAGATCGAATTCGTGACGGCATTGGACGTCCGGCCCGGGCTGCTCCGTCTGCGCGTCAAAGCGGATGCGTCCATGCATCAATCTGCGTTTCCAGGCCCCGCCGGTCAATCCGGGGAAACACCCAGCGGCGATCTCCAGCCTGCCTTCAGGACAGGAATCCGAAGCGCCGGGGCGATCCCCGCGACTGCGGTTAACCCTGTCCAGTCCCGCGACCGTCAAGCTCCACTATACCCGCACGCCATCGACCTTCCGGAATCCCGGAGCGAGGGCCCGGTGAATCGGACCCCGCAACAGTCCCGGCATGGGCTGGGGTCTGGAGCTGCCCGCCGCTGGGTGAAAGCCCCGATAGGCCGATGCCGGTGCGCCGTTTAACGTGGATACGTCGCAATCGGCGGCGCAGTACCCGATCCACGGAGACCCCCCATGAACATCCCCTTGCCCCGGCATCTCTCACTGCTCGCTCTTGCCCTGGCGGGCATGCTGGCCGGTGACGCAGGCGCCCTCACGATCACGCGCGAATTCGCCGGAACCTGGTACGACCCCGCGCACTCCGGCCATGGCTTCAATTTCGAAGTCATCGGCTCGGGCCCGCAGAAGAACATCCTCGGTTCCTGGTACACCTACGACAACGCCGGCAATCCTACATGGGTTTCCGCCATGGGGCCGGTCACCGGTGATGTCGCCGTGCTGAATGCCTGGTCGACGCGCGGCGGCGCCTTCGGCAACAGTTTCGATCCGGCCAATGTGCAGACGCAGGCCTGGGGAACCCTGACCGTGCGCTTCAGCAGCTGCACCCAGGGTACGGTCCAGTTCAATCCGGGCAATCCCGCGCTGGCCAGCGGCAGCATGCCGATCACGCGCCTGACCATTCCCTACAACTCCAGCTGCAGCGGCGGCATTTCGGGCGACAGCGGCGCCACATCCGGCAGCGGCGAGATCGTCCAGTTCATGACCAACACCGGCCTCGTTCCGGCGGCCTCGGGCAAGCTCAAGTTCGAAGAGCTACCGGGCCGCGCTGAGTTCAGCGCCGAAGCCGAGGACCTGCCGGCCGGTGCCTATGCGCTGTTCGTCGATGGCATCCAGCGCGGGACGATTGCGGTCGCCACCGTCGCTGGCGGCACCAACGGCGAGCTGGAGTTCCGCAGCCCGGTCGAGCCCGGCAAGGTCCTGCTCGACTTCGACCCGCGCGGCAAGGTCGTTCAGATCCGCCAGGGTGCCAGCGTTTTCCTGAGCGCCACCCTCGGCACGGCGGCCGCCCCTCCGCCGCCGCCGACGGGTGGCGGCTCGGGTTCGCCGCCGTTCGGTGACGCCGTCTATCACCTCAGCGTCGAGCCGTCCGGCAATGACGGCCCGGAACTGAAGGCCCGGCTCGAACAGCGTGTGAACCGCGTCGACTTCAATGTCGAGCTAGAGGACGTGCCAGCCGGAACCTACGGCCTGAGCGTCGGCGGAATCGACCACGGCAACATCGTCGTGCGTGCCGTGCCCGGCGGAACCGAGGGCGAGCGCGAATTCCGCAATCCCTCCGAGCCTGGCCACGACCTGCTCGATTTCGATCCGCGCGGACTGTCGATCGACATTACTTCGGCCAGCGGAAGCGTCGTGTTGAGCGGACTCTTTCCAAACGTCCCCAATGGCAGCGCCGGAGGTGGTGACGACGACAGTGGCGGCCACGGCGGGGGAGACGACTCCGGTGACGATGACGGTGGTGGCCACGGCGGTGGCGATGATGACGGTGACGACGGCAGTGGCCACGGCTGACCGGCGTCGGGTGGTCCACGCCGATAGCCGTCGACAGGCATGGGCCTCCGCCGATTCAGGCGGAGGCTCGTGCCGTTCGCTCCTTTCCTTGCGCGCACACTGCGTTCGCCGCCGCCCGAACCGAAGAGGCGGCCGCATTCGAGAGGGTGCCGTCGGCGGGGCGCGCTGGGGTCGGCCATTGAGTCCGAGCTGGCGCAACGCACGATATGTCTGAAGACCTTTGGAAATCCTCATGAACATTCGCCCGATTCTCTTCATCTCCTTGCTGTCGGCGGTCGCGCCGGTTGCTGCCGACGAGCTCATCGATGTGCAGGGACATGCGGTCTGGGTCGACAACGGCACGACGCTCGTCGTCGACGACGAAGTCCTGCCCCCCGGCAGCGCCGTTCCGCAAAAGCCCGGCCTGCGCACCGAGGTCCGGTACCCGCAAGCATTGATGGCCCAACCGGGGCCACATGGCGTGGTGCCCGCGGCGACCGTGGTCTTTTCCTATGCCGTCCGCGGGTCGGTGACCTCGACCGTTCCACTGCGCGTGCTCGGTCAGGAAGTCACTGTGACAGCGGACACGGGTGCCACCGGCCTGCCTGGAGGCACTATCGCCAACATCGCGCTCGGTGATCACCTCGATGTGAGCGGGTACGTCGACACCAATTCGAGCCTGCTGGCTTCGTTCATCGAGTACCTGCCAACGCCGACGCCGCGCTGGCTGCTGTCGGGCTATGTCACCGGCGTCAATGGCAACGAAATCACGCTCGGGCCGCAGCACGTCAGTCTTGCCGGGGTCAGTCCGATCGATTGCGGCGCGACGGTCGATGTCGGTGAGTTCGTCGAAATCCGCGCCGACGCGATCGCCAACTTCACGGCCGGCAGCGTGCTCGATACCGTCACACGCCTGACCTGCGTCGTGCCGGTTCCGCTGGGTACGCCGGGCGCCCTCGGCGCACTGACCGGCATCGTCGGAACGATCCTCTCGAACACGTCGTTCCAGTTCGGTCCGTATGCGGTGAGCTATGACGCCAACACGGAATTCCGCTTCGGCAGTGCGGATGACCTGGCCCCGGGGGCGGCTGCCGAGATCGACGGCGTGTTCGGGCCCGGCCTGACCTTCACCGCCCAGGGGGTCCAGTTCGACGCACCGACCATTCGCATCGAGGGTCCGGTCGTTCCCGCCGATGTCGTGCCGGGTGGCAATGGCACGGTGCATGTCCTCGCCAATACGGTGCGTCGTGCCGCGCAGTTGCGTGACGAAGATCTGGTGTACGCCAACGGCATCACCCAGGCCCGCCAGGTCGAGGTGCGCGGATACATGGATCGGCAAGGCAACCGCTGGGCCACGCGTGCGCGCCTGCGCGGCGGTCCGAATGCCGCCGACTCGCGGGCCGTAGGTCCGGTCGAGAGTGTCAACCGGCCGCTGTTGTCGGTGCTCGGCCTGACTTTCGACACGACCGCCGCGGTCGCCTACGAGGATCCCGCGGGCAATCCGATCGACGCGGATACCTTCTTTCTCGGCGCGCTCCCCGGTGCGATCGTCGAGCAGAACGGCGCCTGGGACGGTGTCGGCACCCTGAGTGGCGGCGTGGTCGCCCTAATCATGGGTGTCGATCCACCGCCTCCGGCGGACCCCTTGCGTTCGCTGATCGTCGGCACCTTTCGTGGTGGCGACCGCCTGTTCGAGAACGGTTTCGACTGATGTCCGCGTGCGATCGGTTTCAGTGCGTCGCGCTCATCGGCGCGCTGACGACGACCTGGTCGCGACCATTGCGCTTGGCAAAGTAGAGCGCTTCGTCGGCCTGGGCGAGCGCGTGTTCGAGCGATTGGCCCGGAATGGTTTCGCAGATGCCTGCGCTGATCGTGAAATCGATGGCACGACCGTCGTCCGCGGGCACCGGCATCTCCCGGCAGCGCGCGCGGATCGCTTCGGCAAGCGTGGAAGCCTGCTGTCGTCCGCTGGCCGGCAGGACCAGGCAAAACTCCTCGCCACCCATGCGCGCGAGCAGGTAGGCGGGGTCGGTAGCCAACTCGCGCAGGCACCTGCCCAACGTAACGAGCACCCGATCGCCAGCGGCATGTCCGAATTCGTCGTTGATGCGCTTGAAATGATCGATATCGAGAGCGATCACGCTGGCGGGTGCGTCGCGGTCACGGCGCAATTGCGTGTTGCGGCTGGCAGCGTTAAAGAATCCGCGCCGATTCAGCAGGCCGGTCTGCCAGTCGACCATGGCCAGGTCCGCATTGCGCGCTGCGAGCAGGGCGAACTGCAGGGCCAGGCAACCGACCGCCAGCGACAGCATGAACAGCAGCGAGGCCACGCTGAAGAACGAGCGGTGGTAACCGGTATCGAGTTGCGCCGAGGTCGGCAGGACATTGGCGATGCTCGCGTAGGACCAGACCACGACGAGCAGATAGGCGATCACGACGTAGCGCAGGCGCCGGCAGATCGGTGCTATCTCGCTGCGCGGCGCCCTGCCCAGACTGTGCTGCAGAGCGAGCAGGAACAGGGCCTGCCCGCTGGCCGTGCAGAGCACGCGCAGGCGCGCGTTCGGCCACAGCACCTCCCAGGCGAGCAGGCTGCCGATCGGGATGGCCAGCATCAGGACAAGGATCCAGATTCGCCGTGGCTGATCGCCGAACGTCCAGAATCCGAGCAGGAAAAACACGCTCGAGGCGCCGAGGGTCAGATGGTTGAGGACCGTTCGCGTCTGCTCCCAGGCTTGCGGAATCTGCAGCGGGAAGATGAAGAGCGAAAGACCATTGAGCAGGAAACCGAGCGCCCAGAAACGCGCCGCGCCGGCGGCCTCGTCGCGACTGCCGAGATAGAGCAGCAATCCGCCGAGCATCATCTGCACGAGGCCACGGCTCAGGGCCAGGGTCGGAATGTCGATGGGCAGGACGACGATCGGCATCTTCGCGCGGGTTGGATTCCCTGCCGGTTGCGACGGCCGGCGCATACCCACTATGCCATTCCGGGCACCCCAATGTGCGCGGACAGGATCTGCGTCGTTCAGGTTGTGTCATGCCCTCGTCACTTGACCGCCTCGCTCCGTGCCGTACAAAGTGCCCGCCGATTCAATCCCTGCCGGAGTCCATTGCATGAAGAAGATCTTGTTGCTCGCGACCTGCGTTGTCCTGGCCGCCTGCTCGCAGACGCACACCCCGCCCGCTGCAACAACGGCCGATACTGCCGCGCCGGCCGACAGCCCCGCGCCTGCGGCAGCCGCAGCCCCGGCGCTCAAGCTGTATGCGATGAACTGCGGCGAACTCGAGTTCGCCGACGTCGACATGTTCGCCGACGACGGCTCGATGAAAGGTGTGGCCCGGACCCTCGCCGATCCCTGCTATCTGATCCGCCATCCCGGTGGCGACCTGCTCTGGGACAGCGGCGTACCCGACGCCGTCGCCGATGCGCCGGATGGCGTGCGCCCGGAGGGTTTTCCGGTCCATGTCACGCGCCCGAGGAAGCTCGTCGATGAACTCGCCGAACTCGGCCTGAGCCCGCCCGACATCGAATATCTTTCGTTCTCGCACATGCACTTCGACCACACTGGCAATGCCAACCTGTTCGCCGCGTCGACCTGGATCGTCGATGCCGACGAGCGCGCCGCGATGTTTTCGGACAAGGCGCGCGGCTCCGACGAGTTCGCCAACTACAGCGCGCTGGAAAACGCGAGGACCGTGCAGATCGAAGGCGATGCCGACTACGACGTATTCGGCGATGGCAGCGTCACCATCCACCAGACGCCCGGACACACGCCGGGGCATACGGTGTTGCTGGTCAAGCTGCCGCAAAGCGGCCCGGTGCTGCTGACCGGCGACATGTGGCACCTGGCCGAGTCGCGCGAGAAGCGCCTCGTGCCGTCCTTCAACTTCAACCGCGAGCAGACCCTCGCCTCGATGGACAAGGTCGAGGCGCTGGCCAAAGCTACGGGTGCGCGTGTCGTGCGCCAGCATGTCGCCGAGGATTTCGCCGCGATGCCGGCATTCCCGAAGCCTCTCGAATAGGCGTACCACGACCGGCGCGCGATCGACCACGAATGCTGTCGTGGCCGGGCGCGCGCCCGCTGGGCCTGATCCCGCCTTCAGTCGTCGAAGCCGCTGGCGAAGATCAGGTCGACATCGATCGCCACTCCATTCGAAGCCGGCCCCTCGTTGCCGGCCAGATCGGTCGCCGTGGCCGTCAAGGTATGGCTGCCGCCGCTCTGGAACTGCACCTGGCAGGCCCAGTCGCCATTACTGTCCGAGATCGCCGTGCAGAGTGTGGTGGAGCCCTCGCGCACGGAGACGTCGGCGTTGGCTTCGGCCTGTCCGCTGACATCGACCCGCGGGGCGCTCGGGCCGGTCGGGCCGAGTATCGTCGGCGCCGCTGGCGCGGTGCGGTCGATGAGCACGGCCAGGGCGCTGCTCGGCGCGCTTTCGAGGCCGCCGCGAGTCACGCTCGCCGCAATTGCATGGGCGCCTTCGGCAATTCCGGAGACGCTGATCGCGTAACCGCCGCTGCAACTCGCCGACGCGCCCGCCAGCGGGTCCGATCCGTCGTAAAGCTTGACCAGATCGCCGTCGACGCAGCTGCCGGTGAAGACCAGGCTCGCGGCATTGGTGACGCCGTCGTCGGCGAAGCGGCCGCTGTCGCTGGCTGCATCGAGCAGCGGCGTAGCCGGGGCACTCGGCGCGGCGACGGTCCAGCTGCGCGTGTCGGTGCCGATATTTCCGGCGAGATCGAAGGCGCGGACATCGAAGCTGTGCGGGCCAGTTTCGAGGCCGCTGTAGCTGGCCGGACTGCTGCAGGCGGCGAACGACGTAGTGTCGAGCCGGCACTCCGCCGCAAGGCCGTCGCCGATGCCGAACGTGAAGCTTGCCGCAGCATCGACCACGGTCCCGCTCGGGCCCGTGTTGATCGCGACTGCAGGAGCCAGCGTGTCGATGACGATATCGAGCGCGGGCGAGGCCGCCGAGGTCGAGCCGTTGCGCGTCGCCGTGACCGTGATTGCGCGCATGCCGTCCGCGAGCGGCGTGGCGGGGACGATGTCGAAGGCCGAAGCAGCGCAGACGGCGGTCGGCGAGATCGGAGTGGCGTCGACCGACAGGGTCATCGTGTCGTCGTCGGTGCAGGTGCCGAGCAGATGAGGCTGGGCGATGTTGGTGATGCCGTCGCTATCGGAGCTGCCGCTGTCGGATGCGCTGGCCAGCACCGGCATGTCCGGCGCGGCGACGTCCGTCGCCGAGCGCTCGTAGGCGCCGATGTCGCAGGCGGCGCCGCTCGAGCGCGGGAAGCCCTGGCCGCGCTGGTCGAAAGCGAGGGCCTGGCCGAGCCGGTCCAGGCAAGCGGCCGGATTGCCCGCGTCGATGGCCGGACTGCCGGCGAGCAGGGCCAGGGTCCGGGTCGGGCCGCCGTTGTCGGCCAGTCCAGCATCGAGCAGCGGATCGCTGCCGCTGAGGTTGCCGGTTCCGCCGAAGACGCAGCCGCTGCCGTCGCGGACCAGACTGTAGTTCGCGCCCAGAGTGCCACCGCCGGCCGTGCAATCGTCGGCGACGCCGGCGCCGCTGCCGGTCGTATTGTTGGCGACCAGAGTATTGGCCAGGTTGAGCGTGCCGCCGTCGATGCGCAGGCCGCCGCCATTGGCCGTGCCCGATCCGCCCGAGCGCGCGACGTTGGCCGCGATCGTGCTGCTGCGCAGCTCGGCGTTGCCGGTGCCGGTCAGATACAACCCGCCGCCGTGGTAGCCCGAGGTGTTGGCGTACACGGTGCTGTTGGTCAGGCGCAGGCGCGCGGTCGACTTGATGCCGCCGCCGCCGCTGAAACTGCTCGGTGCCTGGTTGTTGGCGATCGTCGTGCCGACGATGTCGATGGTCGTGTCGCCACCGCCGAAGGACGGCCCCAGGGTCAGGGCGCCGCCGGTGCTGTTGGCGTAGTTGGCGCTGAATTCGCAGTCGTGGATCATGCCGCGCGCTGACAGCGCCATGGCGCCTCCGTTGAGCTGCGAGCGGCTGTTGCTGACCTTGACGCGCTGCAGGGCGACGAAGTCGTTGGACAGGTTGCCGCCACCGGAATCGTAGGCGCGGATTGCGCCGCCGTCGCCGAAGAACGAGGGCCCGCCACCGTTGATGATGGCCAGATCCGCGATGATCGCGGTGACCCGGCCCGAAGCGGTACCTCCGCTCGGGTCGATGTCGAAGGCGCGGTCGAGATTGCCTGCGTTGACGATGGTCTGGCCCGGTCCCGCGCCGTAGATGCCCATACCGGCGCGGATATCGAAATCGCCGCCGTTGTTGGCGTCCTCGCCACTGCTGCCGAGCGAGATCGCGTAGGTGCCGGCGGGCACGATGACCGCTCCCGGAGTGGTGTTGGCCGACTTGATCGCCGCGCGCAGCGTGCAGTCGCCCGGCGCGCAGGCGGCCAGGGGCGGATTCGGGTCGTCGCTGCGCGTGACGAGGTACTGCGGCGCGCTGGCGACCGCCAGCTGCAGGCTGCCGCCAAAGGTCGAGCTGCCATGCGAGACGATTTCGATCGAGTAGCTTGTGCCTGCGCGCAGGCGCAGGCCCGACAGGCGCGCCTGGAAGACGCCGGAAATGCCGTCGTCGTTGCAGCCGCCGAGGACCGGCTGGAAGCTGCCTGGCGAACCGCGGTAGACATTGATGACCGTGTCGTAGGAACTGCCGGCGGTCGAGATGTTGAGGAATTCGTCGCTGGCGCCGGTGGTATAGCGGTACCAGACCGACCCCCGGCCCTGGCTGCCGGCGGCACCGATGAAGCAGATCGATTCCGGATCGCCCGTTTCGGTGGTCGCTGCCGAGGTCGTCTGCGCATCGCTGAATGGCAGCGTCGTGATGACCGTCGCGTTGGACCAGTCATCATTGGTCTGGGCCTGGGCCCGGCCAACGCAGAGCGCGGCGAGGAAGATCAGGAGCAAGGGGCGGCACGCGATTTCGCGCAGAGTACGGGTGGGCATGGGCATGTTCCTACAGCGGGTGGGGCGAACCGGCCACGGGCAGGCGCTTGGCACCGCCGGGGCCGATCATGACGCCCGAGCATCACGCGAACGCCCTCGTCGCGCATCAGCGATCCTTCACGAAACGATGACGGAACGATAGACTGCCGCGGGCATGAGTCGGGCGTCGGCCACTTCATTCCCTGCGGCTTGCATTCGTTGCACGGAGCCGCGTGCGACGCCACCGGGCTGATCGAGAAACACAGTGCACTACCGATTCGGCCCCTTTGAGCTGCGCGTCCGCGAGCGTGAACTCCTGCTGGACAGCCGGCCGCTCGCGATCGAGCCGAAGGTGCTCGACCTGCTCGCCTATCTGGTCGAGCATCGCGACCGCGCGCTCGGTCGCGATGAACTGATCTCCGCCGTCTGGGGACGCTCGGATGTCGCCGACGGCACTCTGGCCCAGGCCATCCTGCGCCTGCGCAAGACCCTGGCCATCGCGGACGGGCTCGGGAATCCGGTTCGCACCGTGCCCCGTCACGGCTATCGCTGGGTCGCCCCGACCGAATCGGTCGCGGTCGATGCCGGCGGCGAAGCCGAGGTGGAGCGAGGCCAGGCAGACCCTGCGGTTTCGACCGCTGCCGGGTCGCCAGCGAATTCGTCGCCGCCTCCGTCGGGTTCGCGCCGTCGTGCGCCCGCGGCGCTGCTCGCGCTGCTGGTTGCCGTGGCCGCCATCGTCCTGATCGGGGTGTTCCGAGTGCGCGATGCGTCGAACCGGGTCCGTCAAGCGAGTCCAGTCGAAGCCGACGTGCGCTTGGCGATCCTGCCATTCGCGTCGGCGCAGTCCGGCGAGGAGCTCGAAGATGCCGGCATGATCGAGCTCCTGCGCCGCCATCTGGTGGCGCGGTCCGGGGCACCCGAGGTGCTCTCGACGGCGACGGTCGTTTCGTACCTGAACGCCAATCGCGGCAAACCGCCAGGCCAGTTGGTGGACGTACGGCAGGCGCTGCGCGTCAGTCATGTTCTCGAGGTCGGGCTCGAGCACGATGCAATCGGCTATCGCATCGACGGCAATCTCGTCTCGGCGGATGCGCGTTCGCCACTCGGGCAGGTTCGCGCCGCCAATCTCGACGAGGCCCTGGAAAGCTTCGCCGACGAGGTACTCGGCAAGCTCGATGCCGCGGCGACGAGCGCCGGCGACAGCGCCATCCACGGCGGTGACCGGCTGGCCGACGCATTGCGCCTGGCCTCGCGCGGGCGCACCCGGGACGCCTATGAGGTGCTGCGTGCCGCGCACGCCGAGGCACCTGCGCAGATCGACATCCTGGTCGAACTGGCCCATCTCGAATGCGCGCTGGAGATGACTGCGGACTGTGATCGACACCTCGACGAGGCCTTGGCATACCCGGGCCTCGGCGCCTGGTCGAGAGCCAGCGTCCATCTCGATCGCGCGACGCGGCGGCTGGCCGAGCTACGTCTCGAGCAGGCCCGGGACGAGATCGAAGCGGCCGCGCAGGCTGCCCATGCGACCTCCGACAACCTGCTCGAGGCGCGCATCGTCCTCGCCCGCCAGCACCTCGCCGCAGCCGCGGATCAGAGCGAAAGCGCACTCGATCTGGCGCGGCGGGCATTGACCCTGTTCCGGGTGGCGGGGGACCGCGCGGGTCAGGCGGCGGCGCAACTGGCCCTTGGCGATCTCGCCGCACAGAACGGACACCATGACGAGGCCCTGGCCGCATACCGCGAGGCACACGACCTGTTCGATCGCGAGGGTGACCAGGCCGGCCTGGCCAGGGCGGGCGCGCGCATGGCGCGTGCACTCAGCCACCTCGGCCGTTTCGATGAAGCCGGCGAGGCAGCGCGTGCGGCCCAGGCCAGCGCCGCACGCCAACAGGATCCGCTCGTTCTGCGCGATGCTCTCGACAGTCTGGCCTGGTCGCTGCTGCAGTCGGGCCGGCTCGGCGAAGCGCGCGAGGCCGTGCATGCCGGACTGGCCCTGCTCGATCCCGCCAACAATCCGCGCCAGGCCCTGCGCCTGCAAAGCCTGCTCGGATTCATCGAGGCCGCCGGTGGCCGCTACCGCAATGCCATGCAAGCCTGGGAGCGCGCGCTCGAGACGATGCCGGAATCGGCGCCCGGCGTCGGCGCGGACAGCCTGCGCCTGGCCATCGTCTATGCGGCCCTGAATGCCGGCGAGCTGAAGCGCGCCGAGACCGAAGCATCGCGCCTGCGCGCGGATGCCGCGCGTTCGGCGGACGCCGACGTGGCCAGTTTCGCCGAGCATGCCGACGCGTTGCTTGCAGCCCGGCGCGGAGACCCTGCGGCCGCGGCTGGTCTGTACGTTCGAGTCTGGGCGCGCGCACGTGAGACCGGAACGCTCAACCAGCAGCTGCTCGCCGACTACAGCGACGTGCTCTTCGAGCTCGGCGACCTCGATACCGTCGAGAGCCTGCTCGGCGAACCGGATCTGCCCGAAACCGGGGGCCACCTCGTGCAACTGGTTCGCGCCCGCTACCTGCTGCGCCGCGGTCGCCTCGATGAGGCACAAGCCGCTTTCGATGCCGCATTGCGGCTCGCCGCGGAGCGCTACTCACCGCTGCTCGATACCACGCGCGCGGAGCTCGCGCGGGCCCGCTCGCAGCGAAACAGGACCACGTCGCACGCCAGCGACGACACTTCGGGGCAGTGAGCCAGCGGCGCCGAGGGTCGGAGGCGATTCGGGATCGCTCTGACTCGCTTTGCGCAAGTGCGCTAGGCTGGTGGTCGGCCATGGCGATCGGGGAATGAATGATGTTGCGAAACCTGCGCTTTCTGCTCGCCATCGTGGCCGCATTGCTGTCGGCCTGCGCCTCGTTTCCGCAGGCGCGCCCCGGGCTGCAGTTTGACGATGGCCTCTCCGCCGCGCAGATCTTCGATGCCTGCATGGCAGCCCATGGCGGCGACATCCGCGAGTACCCGGGCGACATCAACCTGTCCACCGATGGCCACTGGTACCGGCTGATCCAGCGCATCCAGCCGATCGTCAGCGACGCCGGCTTCCGGGTCACTTCGCAAGAGCGCTACCGGCCGCGTGATGGCCTCTACTCGATCCATCACGAAGGTCCGCTCGGCAGCAAGCAGGTGGTGCGCACGGCGGACGCCATCGCAGTCTGGTACAACGGCGAGCGCGAAACCGACCCGGTCAAGATCCGCGCCACGGCGATGACCAACGACGCCTTTCGCATGTTCCATTTCGGACCGAGTTTCATCAAGGCGCGGGCGACCGAAATCGTGCGCATCGCCGACGCGCGTGAAGGCGGGCGCGACTACCGGCGCCTGTTGGCCACGGTGCAGCCCGGATTCGGAGAGGCCGCGCAGGATCAGGTGGTGCTCTGGATCGACGCGCAGACCGCGCGCCTGTTCCGCGTGCACATGACCCTGAACGGATTCGAGACCACCCAGGGCGCGCACGTCGACACGACCTTCCTCGAGTATCGAAGGGTCGGCCCGTACCTGTTGCCGGTGCGTTTCCATGAGCGCGTGCGCGGGCCGCTGCGCATCGATGCCCACGACTGGTACACCACCGGCATCGACCTCGACCGCGGCTGGAGCGCCGAGGATGTTGCCGGTCCGGCATTCGAGGGTGCGGCCATCCCGCCGGCCGCGGCCATTGCCGCGGACACGCCAGACGGCTCCCCTCGGTAGCGCGCAAGTGCGCGCGTAATCGCGGCGCGCACGCCGACCCTTGCGTTTGCCACGTATGCCCTGCCGCACCGGTTGGACACCCGGACCCGGCCGCGGCGATACTCGAATGCGCCACGCCGGGTCGGGCGGCCCCTGACCTGATTGCCGTTCACGGCGGCGCTGCCATGGCGGATCCGCCGAGGAGACCACGATGCTGTCCAGTGTGCGCAACGCGATCGACGAGTTCCTTGCCCGCGAGACTTCAGCCGGGTTCATGCTGTTCGCTGCTGCATTGCTCGCCCTTGCCGCAGTCAATTCGCCACTCGCACCGCATTACGACGGGCTTCTGCAGACGGCGGTCGAGTTGCGCGTCGGTGCCTTCGAGATCGCCAAGCCGCTGCAGCTCTGGATCAACGATGGCCTGATGGCGGTGTTCTTCTTTCTGGTCGGGCTCGAGGTCAAGCGCGAAATCGTTCAGGGCGAACTGTCGAGCATGGAAAAGGCAGGGTTGCCGATCGTCGCAGCGATCGGCGGCATGGCCGTACCGGCCCTGGTGTTCGTCGCGGTCAATCGCGACGTTGCGGCGAACCTGGCCGGCTGGGCGATTCCGGCGGCGACCGACATCGCTTTCGCCCTCGGTGTTCTTGCCCTGCTCGGCAAGCGGATACCGGCGGCGCTGAAGATCCTGCTGCTCGCGATTGCGATCATCGACGATATCGGCGCGATTGCCATCATCGCGGTGTTCTACACCGCCGACGTATCCGTCTTCGCGCTCGGACTGGCCGCGATCGCGATCGCGGTGCTGGTCGCGCTGAACCGTTTCGGCGTGACCCGCATTGCCGCCTACGTGCTGGTCGGCGTTTTCCTGTGGGCCTGCGTGCTCAAATCCGGCGTGCACGCGACCCTGGCCGGTGTGGTCACCGCGTTGGCCGTGCCACTCACCGGCGCCCAGGGGAAATCGCCGCTCGAGCAACTCGAGCATGGCCTGCACCCCTGGGTCGCCTTCGCCGTGCTGCCACTGTTTGCGTTCGCCAACGCCGGCGTCTCCTTCGACGGCCTGCGCGCCGACGACCTGCTCGGCCCGCTACCGCTCGGCATCGCGCTTGGCCTGCTTGTCGGCAAGCAGGTCGGGGTGTTCGGGTTCATGCTGCTGGCGATCCGATTCGGCATGGTGCGAAAGCCGGGCGGCGTTTCCTGGGGCCAGCTCTGGGGACTGGCCTGCCTGACCGGCATCGGTTTCACCATGAGCCTGTTCATCGGATCGCTGGCCTTCGACTCGGCGGCGGCCATGGAGCAGGTCAAGATCGGCGTGCTGGCCGGCTCGCTGGCGGGCGGTTTGCTCGGCTTCCTGATCCTTCGAACAAGCAAGCCTGCATCGGACCCGTCCGCGAGCCCGCGCTAGCCGCATGAACCTGATATTCCTGTTGCTCGGTCTTGGCGCGCTCGGCATCGGCGGCGAGCTGCTGGTTCGCGGCGCAGTGAGTGCTGCACGCAGGCTCGGCGTTTCGCCGCTCGTGGTCGGGCTGACCATCGTCGGCTTCGGCACCTCCACGCCGGAACTCGTGACCAGCCTGATCGCCGCGTTCGAAGAGGCGCCAGGCATCGCGGTCGGCAACGTGGTCGGCTCGAACATCGCCAACCTGCTCTTGATCCTCGGCAGCGCCGCCCTGGTCGCGCCGCTGCCGCTGGCCGAGGTGGCCCTGCGCCGCGAGGGCATCGCCCTGGCGGGCTCGACGGTGGTTTGCGCCGGAGTCATTCTCTACGGCAGTCTCGACATCCTGGCCGGGACGACCCTGCTGGCGGTTCTGTTCGCCTATGTTGCCTGGGCCTACCGCAGCGAGCGCAAGCTCCTCGGCGAGCGCGCGACCGTGCACGAACAGGTCGCCGGCGATGCGGCGCCGCGATCGCGATCACTCGGCATTTCGCTGCTCATGTGCGCCGGCGGTGTGGCGTTGACCGTACTTGGTGCGCACTGGCTCGTGGAAAGCGCGATCGAACTGTCGCGACGGTTTGGTATTTCCGAGACGGTCATCGGCCTCAGCGTGGTCGCGCTCGGCACGTCGCTGCCGGAACTGGTCGCCAGCCTGGTCGCCGCCGCCCGCGGGCATGCCGAAGTCGCGCTCGGCAACATCATCGGTTCGAACGTCTACAACGTGCTCGGCATTCTCGGCGCGACTGCAGTCATCCATCCAATCCGCGTGCCTGCGGAAATCGCCCGGGTCGACATCTGGATCCTGCTCGCGGCGACTCTGCTGGTGCTGCTCTTCCTGCGCAGTGGAACCCGGATTGGTCGCCTCGAAGGCGCGGTCCTGCTCGGCGGATATGTGTTCTATGCGGCCTGGCTGGGACTCGGCTCGCAGGCTGCCTGACGATACGGTCCGCTCGCGCGGCGGCGATCGATCAGCCGCTCAGGCTGACGCGACCTCTACACGGTTTCGACCGGCCCGTTTCGCTGCATAGAGCGCCTCGTCGGCCTTCTGCAGGGCGCTCTCGACCTTTCCGGTGCCCGCATGCCAGCGCGAAACGCCGACACTGATCGTGACCTTCACCCCCTGGAAGTCGCCTTGCTCGATCACCGAGCGCAGGCGCTCTGCCAGGGCGCCACCCGCGCCCTCTTCGGCATCGACCAGCATGACTGCGAACTCCTCGCCGCCGTAGCGGAACAGCGGGGCGTCGGCAAGCAGGTGGCGGCCGAGCTCGGCGGCCACCTGGGTGATCACGCGGTCGCCGACCAGGTGCCCATGCCGATCGTTGATCGCCTTGAAGTGGTCGATGTCGATGAGCAGGAATTCGCAGCTGCGGAAGCCGCCCTGGCCGGACGCCAGGCGATCCAGTGCCTCGTTGAAGGTGCGGCGGTTCAGGCAATTGCTCAGCGCATCGTGGTCGGAGTGATAGCGCAACAGCTTCGCCGCCTGCTCCTGGAGCAGGGCATAGGTGTACATGAAGCAGACCATGAGCCCGTAACCGCTGGAGAAGCGCACGACTTCGATCGGTGGCAGGAGCAGCGCGGTGATCCAGGACACGTAGACGCCATAGGCGACCATGGCCGCCAGTGACGGACCGGGGCGCAGCAGGAACACGAGAAGAGGCGGGAAGATGTACGCCCAGTGCTGCATGTTGCGATCGTTTTCGAGTCCGTAGACCGGCACGATCAGCAGGATTGCCGCGATGCTGGTGAAAAAGATCGTGCCCCCGAGTCGCCGCGACAGCATCAGCAAGGCGATCAGGGTGGCGCTGGCGGCTGCCAGCACGGCCCAGGCCAGGCGAGCCGTGTCGGTGAGTCCGAGGATCGTGTTGATCGTTCCCAGCGTGATCATCAGGACCACGATCAGGATGGCGAGCACGAGCGCAACGCGCCAGCGGATCGTGTCGCGCAGCGTGATGAACGAATCCTGGCGCAGGGTGGTATGCAGTGCCACGTGTTCCCCCGAGGGCGCAGGATGGGCCTCCGCGCGGCCTGCGCAGCGGCAGAGTATGCCAAGTTCCCGGGGGCTGGTTGTTAGCGACGCCAGCGATCCCGTTTGCAGCCTGCCCGGACCGCGGCGGCGCAGGATGTCGCCGCGCGTCCGCTCAGAGCGCGCCGAGGAACCCCACGATCAGGGCATTGACTGCGTCGGCCTTCTCGCGCTGGATCCAATGGCCAGCGCCTTCGAGCACATGACAGCCGCGCAGGCCGGGCAGGGTCTCGGAGAAGCGGGCCATGCCCGAGCGTGAACTCGAGAATTTCAGCACGTCATCCTTTTCGCCGCCGATGAACAGCGACGGCTGGACGATCGGCGCATCGCGCCAGGCGGTCAGCAGTTCGTGCGACTTGCGGATCGCGCGGTACCAGTTGAGCGGGCCGCGAAAGCCGTTGCGCCGGAATTCGCCGACCGCATGCTCGAAATCCGCGGCATCGAGCCAGTCCGGCATGCGCGCCGGATCAGGCGCGTTCTCGAGGAAGCCGGCGCCGGGGCCGAGCAGGCCGGGGACACCGCCCGCGCCTTCGCCGGACAGGCCCCAGGTGACCTTGCGCAGGGTCGCGGCGACATCGGCTTCGAGTTCGGCTTCGGCGACGCCCGGGGCCTGGAAATACTGCATGTAGAAAGTGTGCACGCCGCGCTTTTCGAGCGCGCTGAGCAGGTCGATATCGGCGGGCGGCGAATACGGGACGCTGAGGCCGACAACGGCGCGGAACACCTGCGGACGCAGCAGGGCGGCGTGCCAGGCCACCGGCGCACCCCAGTCGTGGCCGACGATGACGGCCTGCGATGCACCCAGCACACGCACGAGTTCGGTCATGTCGCCGACCTGATGCAGCATCGTGTACTGATCGGGATCGGCCGGCGCATCGCTGCCGCCGTAGCCGCGCATATCGGGCGCGACCGCGCGAAAGCCCGCAGCGGAAACGGCTTGCAGCTGATGGCGCCAGGAAATCCAGCACTCCGGAAAGCCATGGCAGAAAATCACCAGTGGACCTTCGCCCTGGATCGCCACGCGCATGCGGATGCCATTGACGGCAAAGGTTTCGAGACGAGGTTCGTTCATGCCTGCTCCGCTGACGGACCGTGCCGGGATGGCCGTTCGCGGGCGAGCCTAGCAACTCCAGTCACCCAGCGGTCGGGCCGATTGAAGTTCCACTGTCCGGAACAGGGCGCAGGATTCGGTGTGGGCGCGGCGCCTGCGCATCGTTCCGGTGCAAGCGCGTGAAGCGCGCCGGGCCATATCGGCAATCACCCGCAGTCGAAGGCTGCGTCGTGCTCAGGGCACGCCGGCAAGGGCGGCATGAATCTGCGCGACCACGGCCGCGCCCTCGCCGACTGCCGCCGCCACGCGCTTGGTCGAGCCGGCGCGTACGTCGCCGATCGCGAAGACCAGCGGAACGCTGGTTTCCAGCGGCAAGCGCGCGCGTGCGCCTGCGGCCGGCGAATGCGTTGCGCCGGTCACCACGTAGCCGCGGTCGTCGAGCGCGACCGGGCAATCGACGAGCCAGTTCGTGTGGGCGTCGGCACCGATGAACAGGAACAGATGGCGCAGCGGCGTGCATCGGACCTCGCCGCTGTCACGATTGCGGAAGCTGGCCGCGGCCAGGGCCACACCGGCTTCGCCTTCCAGGGCGACGACTTCGGTACGTCGATGCAGTTCGACATTGGGCAGTGCGGCGATGCGTTCGATCAGGTAGCTCGACATCGAGCTTTCGAGGCCGTCGCCGCGAATGATCAGGTTCAGTTTTTTCACCTTCGCGGCGAGGAAAACCACGGCCTGGCCGGCCGAATTGCCACCCCCGACCAGGGCGACTTCTTCGCCCTCGCAAAGCCGGGCCTCGATCGCCGATGCCCAGTAGGACACCCCGCAGCCTTCGAAGTCCGCGAGGTTGGCGATATCCGGTCGCCGGTAGCGAACACCCGAAGCCACCACCACACTGCGCGCGTCGATGCTCTGGCCGTCGCTCAGCTGCAAGCGTAGCCGGCGACTGCCGTTGCCACTGGGTTCGTCGCACTCGAGTCGATCGACCTGCACCGGTACGGCGATCTCGGCGCCGAATTTCTGGGCCTGGGTGAAAGCACGCGCCGTCAGCGCCTGGCCGGAGATGCCGGTCGGAAAGCCGAAGTAGTTTTCGATGCGCGCCGAGGCGCCGGCCTGACCTCCGAACGCCCGCGCGTCGAGTACGAGCACCGACAGGCCTTCCGAGGCCGCGTAGACCGCGGTTGCGAGGCCGGCCGGGCCGGCGCCAACGATGGCGACGTCGTAGAGCGTATCTGGATCGAGCTTCGGCGTGATGCCGAGGCACCTGCCGACATCGGCTTCATTCGGCCGGCGCAGCACGCTGCCGTTCGGGCAGACCACGATCGGCATCTCGTCCTCGGTGATGGCGAGGCGTTCGATCAGCAGCCGTGCATCGGCGTCGGCGCCCGGACAGAGCACCGTATAGGGATAGCCGTTGCGCGAGAGAAAACCCTCGAGGCGCACGATTCGCGGGTCCGTGCGCCGGCCGACGATGATCAGTCCCGCACCTCCCTCGGTGATCAGCGCCGTGCGCCGCAGGATGAAGGCGCGCATGACGATTTCACCGATGTCGGCCGAGCCGATGATCAGCGCGCGCAGATGCGCCGCATCGAAGGCCGCGGCCTCGCAGCCATCGGCGCCGGCGCGACCCTCGGCCAGGGTCGGCCGCCCGGCCAGTTGCGCGACCTCGCCGGTCAGGGCGCCTTCGGGATGGCTAGTGATCAGCTCTTCGCGGCCGAGGCCGGTGCGGCGGAATACATCGATGCTGCCGGCCGTGACGAGAAAGGCAGGTGCTCCCTCGCTGCCGAGGGCAAACACGACCTCGCCCGGCTCGTAGCGGCGCGGCGGCGCGCTGGCGAAGCGCAGCGCGGTCTGCCGTTGCGCCGGCGTGAGGGTCGGAAACATCTGGTGGCCGCGTTCGATTGCCATGCTCATGGCCGACTCCGGTTCCTGGACAGATTCGCTGTCGGGGCAATGCCCCGACGACGCAGTATTCCGCAATGGCTCGCGATGTCATAGCACGCGCTTGCGCACGCAGTGATGCCGACGACGCTTCCGTATCCGCTACCGACGAGGTCGCCGACAGTCGCCCTGCTCCCTGGCTTGCGGCGGCTGACTTTTGGGCGTAACGGCACTGACGTTTTCGGATGATCCACTCCGCCGCGGAACACTCACTGCCCCTGGAGCCACCATGAACCTTCCTCGACACCGCGGCATAGGGCTGGTTGCAGCGCTGGCCTGCGCGATATCCGTGCCGGTCGCCGCGCAGTCGCTCGACCTGATCAAGCGCGGCACCTATTCCTCCGGCGCCACTGCCGGATCCGAAATCGTCGCCTACGATTCCGCCAGCCAGCGCCTCTTCGTCACCAACGGCGCGACCCGCAAGGTCGATGTCATCGACGCCGCCGACGTCGATGCGCCTGCCCTTCTGTTCAGCATCGACGTGACGCCCTACGGCGACAATGTCACCAGCGTCGCCGTGCACGACGGCCTCGTCGTCGTCGCCGTTCCGAATGCATCGCCCACCACGCCGGGCGTGCTCGCCTTCTTCGACACGGACGGCCAGCTGCGGCGAATCTTTGCTGCGGGCGTGCTGCCGGACAATGTCGTCTTCAGCCCGGACGGCCACACTGTCCTGTCGGCCAACGAAGGTGAGCCGGTCGGAGACCCTGGCACTCCGGACTTCATCGATCCGCGCGGGTCGATCACCCTGATCGACCTCGCCGAAGGGATCGACAAGGCGACCGCCTACCAGATTCCGCTGACGCCGTTCGACGGGCGCGAGAATGAATTGCGCGCCCGTGGCGTGCGCATCTTCCCGGGGCGGTCGGCAAGTCGCGATCTGGAACCCGAATACGTCGCCGTCTCCGCCGACAACGCCCAGGCCTTCGTCTCGCTGCAGGAAGCCAACGCGTTCGCCGTGATCGATCTGGCCTCGCGCACCGTACTGGACATCGTTGCGGCCGGCCTCAAGAACCACGAGCGCGGCTTGCCGCGCGTGCAGACCTTCGATTTCCCGACCCTGCCGGTGCTCGGAAGCACGGCCGGCGGCCAGGACATTCGCCTCGGCGGCTTCTCGGCGCTGTGGTTCGAAGGCATCGACGGACCGACCGGCAAGCTGCGTTTCGTCACCGTGCCGGATCGCGGGCCGAACGCTGAGCCGACCAATGTCGACGGCGACCCCGCCCTGGAGCGCCCGTTCGCGCTGCCGACCTACCAGCCGCGCCTGGTCCGTTTCAGCTTCGATCCGGGCAATGGCCAGATCGAGCTGGGCGACCAGCTCGCCCTGACGCGTGCTGATGGCACGACGCCGATGACCGGGTTGCCCAATATCGCGGGCGTCGACGAAGAGCCCGTCGATCTGTTCGGCACGGTGCTCGACTACGATCCGCTCGGGGCCGATCTCGAGGGCCTGGTCATCGATGGCAGCGGCAACTACTGGATGGTCGACGAGTACCGCCCGGCGATCTACCAGTTCAATCCCGCCGGCGCGCTGCTCGCACGCTACGTGCCACAGGGCACGGCTGCACTCGGTGGGCAAGCGGTCGGCACCTATGGCAGCGAGACGCTGCCGGCCGAGTACAGCCTGCGGCGCCCGAATCGCGGCTTCGAAGGCATGGCCTTCGATAGCGATGCCGGCATCCTCTACGCATTCATCCAGACCCCGCTGGCCAATCCGGATACGGCGGCCAGCAATGGCTCGAAGGTCATTCGCATGCTCGGCATCGACCCTGCCGACGGCAGCGTGGTCGCCGAGTACGTCTACCTGATCGACAAGTCGCCATTCCGCGAACAGAACACCGACAAGATCGGCGACGCCGCGTACGCCGGCAATGGCCGCTTCTACATCGTCGAGCGCGACGATTCGGTCGAACGCAGCGGCAAGAAGATGCTGTTCGAGTTCAACCTCGTCGGCGCAACCAATCTGCGCGGACCGGCCGCGCCCGCACTGCTGCCTGGCCTGACCCTGGAGCAGCACACGCCGGACCAGCTGGCACTCGCAGGTATCCGCGCGGTGGCCAAGGTCAAGGTCGCCAACCTGCCGTCGATCGGCTATTTCCAGGGCGACAAGCTCGAAGGCCTGGCCGTGCTCGGCAATGGCGAGCTGGCCCTGCTCAACGACAACGATTTCGGCCTGGCCGCGCAGCCACTGCCGAATCCGCCGAACGGCACGGTGCCGCTCGATGCCGAGCCGACGCCGATCCAACTCGGTCTGGTTCACTTCGATCTCGGCAGCGGCCTCGATCCGTCCGATCGTGACGGTCCTTCGATCAACATTGGCAACTGGCCCGTGTTCGGCATGCACATGCCCGATACGGTGGCCGCATTTGCCGGCCCCGCCGGCGAACGCTTCTATGCCAGCGCGGGCGAGGGCGACGATCGAGGCGAAGACGCGCGGGTGGGCAGCGCGGGCGTCGTGCTCGACCCGACCGCCTTTCCGAACGCGGCCGCGCTGAAGAACAATGCGGCACTGGGGCGTCTCGGCATCTCGACCCTGGACGGCGACCTCGATGGCGATGGCGATTTCGACCGCCTGCAGTCCTACGGCAGTCGCTCGATGGCCGTCTGGGACCAGTACGGCAACCTGGTCTATGACAGCGGTGACCTCATCGAACTGGTCACGGCCGAGCGCTATCCGGACAATTTCAACTCGGACAACGAGGAAAACCAGTCCTTCGAGTCGCGCAGTGACAACAAGGGCCCCGAGCCCGAAGCGCTGGCCGTCGGTGTCGCCAGCGACGGCCACAGCTACGCCTTCGTCGGCCTCGAAAGGATCGGCGGCATCGTCGTGTTCGATGTCACCAATCCGTATGCGATCCAATACATGGGTTACGCCAACAATCGCGATTTCGGCGTGGTCATCGACCTGGACACAGACCCCGCGGCCGCCGGCGATCTCGGTCCCGAAGGCATTCGCTTCATTCCCGCGAGCGAGAGCCCGACGGGCGATTCGATGATCGCGGTGGCCAACGAGATCAGCGGCACGACGACCCTGTATTCGATGAGCGCCGTCCTGTTCCGCAACGGCTTCGACTGAACGCTCGCCAACAAGGCGAGACGCCTGCGCGCGCCGCGATTGCGGCGCGCGCAGCGCGGATCAGCGCTGCAGCACGTATTTGGCGATCAGGCCCGGGCGCGAAATCACTCGCGAAGCGAGCCCGTCGGCACGCCCGTCCAACGAATCGAGAAAAGCCAGGGTCAGTTCCGCGGCATCGGACTTGACCTCGTCAGCGACCTGCGCCGTGTCGAAATGGCGGCGGTCGGTGAACACGTTGTGGCTGCCTTCGCTGTAGATGGCGAGCACCTTGAAGGCGCTGCCGGTCACATCGAAGATTGCCTGCCGGTCGCGGACGTCGGAACCGAACCCGGGAAGTCGGATCACGTCGTCCTCGGTGGTGATATGCAGGGTCGGGATCGTGACCGAAGCGAGGATCGGGCGCAGGTCCGCATCGCCATAAAAGGGCGGTGCCGAGATCAGGATCGCGGCCGAAATACGCGGGTCACGGAAGTTCAGCGTGTGCCCGTGGCGGGTGACCGTGGCACCGGCTTCGAGCAGGGTCGTGTTGGCGCCGAAGGAATGGCCTGCGGCGGCGATCTGCTGGCGCGAAACCGATGCGCCGAACCGACTCGCGAGCAGGCGATCGAGGGCGAACCGGGCATCCTCGACCCGCGCGATCGCCTCGGATTCGCTGGTTGCCTCGCGAAACCGCGACACCAGGCCGATCAGGCTGCCCTGCCATAGCGAGCGGTCGCTGCCGACGTGCTGCAGGTGCAGGCTGGCGATGCCGTGCGCAGCCCAGTAGCAGCCGAGGTAGGTGTAACCGTCGCGCGAACTGCCGATGCCCGGCGAGAACACTACCAGCGGGACCTTGCCGGCCTGCGCCGCGGCCGGCCAGAACAGGCGCACCGGTACGCGCCGCTGGCGGGCTGCATCGAACCATTCGAGATCGGTAACCTTGAACCTTGTGTCTTCGGATGCCGGGCTCGGCCGCTCAGGTCCCGACGGCAGCGCCTGGATGGTTCGTGCATGGATCCAGGCCGGGCTCACGAGTACTGGCAACGCCGCAGCCAGGGCCGTAGCCATCAGCGCGGTGCGCAAACGCGAGCGGCGAAGCGAAAACCGGATTGGCGAAAGAGTGAAGAATGGCATCGGTCGAATCGTGGCAAGGACGGGACGGGCGGCGGCGAATCGATCGCCGCCGCCGTGCGCGTCGGAATCAGTGGCGCTTCTTCGGGCGGCCGGTCTTGATCGGCTGCAATGCGTTGAGGGTTGCCAGCAGGCTCGCGTCGTCGAGGCGTTCGAGCACCTGCAGGCCGGCGCGCAGCAGTTCGCTCTTCTTGGCCGGTCGCTTGAGGTCGATCGCGCGAGCCTTGAGGCGCGCAATGCGCTCGAATTCATCGCGTGGCATCGTGAAACTGTCGCGCACGAGCTTGATGCGGTGCTTGCCGTGCTCGATCACCGCCGGCGGCGTCGGCTTCTTCTCGTGCTTGGCCTTCTTTGCCGGTTTGGCTGCTGCCTTGGCGCGCGCCGCGGATTTGGTGGAAGCGGAAGCCTTGGTGGACTTGCGTACAGTGGACTTGCGCACGGCTGGCTTGTTCATGTGCGTGGCTCGAAGAAGGATGTAAACAGTTTATACGGTTTACTCCGTTTTGCAACGATGCTCGGACCCGCTGTCTTCGAACCGAAATGCGGCCTTAACGCGCTTGACCCATTGCCCCGCAAGTATGAGGTGGAAGTTTCCCGGGGGAGAGCGTGGCCATGCCCGCCATCAGCGTTCTGATATCCACCTACAACGAGCCGCAATGGCTCGAATGGGTTCTGCTCGGCTATGCGCGCCAGACCTTCGCCGACTTCGAGGTGATCGTTGTCGATGATGGCTCCGGCCCCGAAACCCGCACCCGCATCGAGGCGCTGCGGGCCGAGGTCCCCTTCGATCTGCGGCATTTCTGGCAGCCCGACCAGGGGTATCGCAAGTGCACGGCGATGAACCGCGGCATCGAGATGGCGCGGGCCGACTACCTGATCTTCAGTGACGGAGATTGCGTGCCGCGAGCCGACTTCGTCGCCTGCCACTTCGCCCAGCGCAGGCCGGGTTATTTCCTCTCCGGCGGCTACAGCAAACTGCCTCTGGGTCTGAGCCACCGCATCCGGCGCGAGGACATCCTCAGCGGGCGGGCCACGGACTACCGCTGGCTTGCCGCCAACGGGTTGCGCCGGCACACCCTGAAGCTGCGCGCCCGCCAGGCATGGATGCGGGCGCTGCTCAACCGCGTGACGCCGGTCGCACCGCGCTTCCACGGACACAATGCATCGGCCTGGAAGGCCGACATCGTTCGCGTGAACGGCTGGGACGAACGCATGCAATACGGCGGTCAGGATCTCGAACTCGGCGAACGCCTGAACCACGCCGGCGTGCGTGGAAAGACGATCCGCTATTCGGCCATCTGCGTGCACCTCGAGCACGCGCGCGGCCACAACAAACCCGGCATGCGCGAGAACTGCCTGGCCATTCGCGGAGAGACACGCCGATTGCGTGCCACCTGGACGGAACATGGCATCCGCCGCGACATGGCCGCCGCTGGAGTTTCCCGGCCTGGTGCCGGGGCACGGCCGGCACCGATTCTCGAGGGCGCGACGGGTTAAAGCCCGCTGCGAACGCATCCGGCCACCGCGTTGCCGTTCATCGGTTGGCGCTCGCGCCGTGCGCGTCAGTCCGCCGAGATCCAGGCCACCGCTTCGGCATACTGCGCATTCGAAAAGACCCGCACCGGGCACGGCATGGCGAATCCGAACACGTGCATGGCGCCGGCGATCCATTCATGGTCGGTGACCAGGGCCAGCTTCTCCCAGGCTTTCAGGTGGGCAAAGCCGACCTTCATGTCGTCCCACATCGCAGCGGGCGAATAGCCGTCGAACCCGGGCCCGAGGTGGTACAGAAAGCGAACCTTGCCGCGCTCGTGGATGGCCTTTTCGATCGCGGGCATAAGCACGGTTTCGTAGTCCTTCGCGGTGACTTGGCCTGAGGCGACGGCGCCGAGGACGTTTTCGGGAAGTTCGGGTATGAGCTTGATCATGCCGGATTCTCCAGTCGGGATGCAGGCCGCTGCGGCCATGCATCTGGGACCGCGTAGCAATACGGCAGTTCGCCGCGTACGCGCTCAGGAGGGGTCGAAGCCATCCAAAAAGAGCGCGTCCCGATCGAACTCGATCGCGCCGATGTCGCAGGAAGCCGTGCCGTCGCCGTCGCCGTCGAGTGGTCGGGCGATGCCGCGCTGATCGGGCGACACGCAAGTGTCTGGATCGCCATGGTCGATCGCATTCGGGCCGGGCCGATGCGCGCGCGTGAATCCGCCGTTGTCGGCGAGCGGACCGAGGCCGGGATCGGCGTCGATCTGGTCGCCAGGCAGCGCGCTGTAGTGGCAGCCGCTGCCGACGCCGACGATGTTGCTGCCGCTCAGCGAACGCGCGTTGCTGCAATCATCGGCAAGAAAACCGGGACCGTTGCCCGAGACGATCGTATTGGCGAGAAAGGTCAGGCCGAAGCCGCCATGCACGTCCTGGATGCCGCCGACCACGGGCAGGCCGATGCTGCCGTGATTGGCTGTGACCGTGGAATTGACCAGGGTCACGATGGTGCCGCCATCGTTAAGGATGGCACCCGGGTTGCCTGCATTGTCGCTGACCGTGCTGCTTTCGAGGCGCACTTCGCCCCCGGTATTGATTTCGATTGCACCGGAAAAGCGGGCTTCGTTGGCGGTCAGCAGGCAGCGGCGCAGGGTCAACGAGGCGCCTTCGGTCACGTAGATTGCGCCGGCATGATCGCCGCGGTTGCCGGCCAGCTCGCAGTCCTCGAGGACCAGGCAACTGGTCTTGCCGGCGGCAAGGATGCCACCGGCGACCGAAAGGCGCGAGCCGGGCGCCGCCATGTCGAAGTTGTCGAGAACCCGCACGAAGGCACCGTGCAGGCAGCCGGCGTTGGCGATGCCGGCTGCCGCCACCGAATTGGCCACGCGATTGTCGCGGATCGTGACGTGGTCAAGGTCGAGCGACACGCCGCTGCCGATCTGCAGGCCGGCACCGCCCGCGATGAGCGAGAAGTTGCTGTCGATGAACCCGTTGCGCAGGGTCAGTGCCGCGACGGAAATCGTGCGCGCCGTCGCGGGCCTGAGGTCGAGCACGCGGTCGATCGCAGCACCGTCGATGATGCTCGCCTCTGCCCCTGCGCCGATCAGGCTCAGGTCGTCGGTGACGTCGAGATCGCCGCTCGCCGAGGCATCCTCAGGCTCGCCCATGATCGCGAGCAGGTAGTCTCCTGACGGCAACGTCACGCTGTCGGCGCCCACGAGTGCGTTCGTCTCGATGATCGCGGCGCGCAGGCTGCACCGGCCAAGCGCGTCGGCACAGAGGCCATCGCCGGGTGCCGCATCGACGCTGTCGAGCGTCGTATCGACGACGAAACTGGCGCACGGTGCGGCCGAAGCGGCAGCCAAAAGGACGAGGCCGAATCCGGTCCGAATCAGGCGACTCATGGCGAGTGTTCTCCTTGTCGGTGTCGCAAATCGATTGCGACCGGTTCAAGCGAATGCCGGCGTCAATCGGAACAACGCATCTTCCATCAGTGCCACGACGGCGGCGAAAGGTTGCGAGAGGGCCGCTTTTTGGTACACGGAGGGCACGATACCGGCATCGAGCCGACGCCGAATCGCGACCGCTTCACAGAGGGCGTGGCCAATTCCGCGCGAGTGCGTGTGCGATTCGGCACCGACACGCATTGGAGTTCATGTCACGCCTCCTGGAGTCCGGCATGAAACGTCTCGCGCTGTTGTTCCTGTTCTGGTCCGTCCTCGTGCCGTCAGCGCACGCGGCGTTGTTCTGCGTTTCCAACTCAACCGAGCTGGCCCAGGCCCTGCTCAGTGCATCGGTGACCGACGCGTCCGACGAGATCCGCCTGCGCAGCGGCAACTACCCGGCTCCGCCGGGTGGCTTCGTCTACCAGAACTTCGACCATCCCGAAGCGCTCGTGACGATCAGTGGCGGCTGGTCGTTCTTCTTCGGCAATCCGTGCGGGGTCCGATCGGATCTCTCGGCATTCTCGACCAAGCTGAGCGGCAACAATCAGGACCGGGTCATGCGCATTCGCCCGTTCTCGTCGACGAACGTGATCGTCGAAGGCCTGACGTTCCAGCAGGGCAACACGCTCGGACTGGGCCTGGATCAGGGGCAGGGTGCCGGCCTCAGAGTCGAGACATTCGTCGGCTGGACCGGCGACGTGCAGATTCGCGGCAACGCCTTTCTCAACAACACGGCCTTTGACTACGGCGGCGGCCTGGCCGCGTCCGCCGGTGGTCGGCTCGTCGTCAACAACAACCTGTTCCTGACCAATTCGGCATGCAGGCATGGAGCGGCATCGCTGACCTATAGCGGCAACGATACTGGCTACCTGATCAACAACACCGTCGCCTACAATTTCATCCGCAGCGGTTGCCAGATCGGGACGTCCGCAGGTGGCCTGCGCATCGGCGGCATCTCGCCCGTCCTGATCGTCAATAACGTGCTCTGGGGCAACGAGGAGTTCGACCTCGTCAACGACTCCGGTGGCCTGATGATCCGCAATGACTTTCAGCACCTGCTCGGCCCGGCCACCGGCGGGCCGAACTACAACCTGTCTCCGCAGTTCACCGGCAACGGGTTCTTTCCGTTCCGGCTCAGCGCCGACTCGCCGCTGATCGATCTCGGTCTCGTCCCGTCCTCGGGTCTTCCCTGGCAACTGCTGAGCTACGACCTCGACGGCGACCCGCGCGTGATCGGCAGCAGCGTCGATCTCGGCGCCTTCGAGCTCTCCGACCTGATCTTCGAGGACGGTTTCGATGGATGAGCGAACGCCGGCCGATTCGCTGCATCGCATTGCTGTCCGGTTGCCGCGCTCGCGCGGATCGTGCGTGACGCTGTGCGAATTCGCGCGTCTGCGCATTGAAACGATTCGGGATTTCCGACGGAGCGCGACGATGAAAGTGGCACTGATCTGTTTGCTGGTCGCGCTCGGTGCCGATAGAGCACAAGCCGCCCAGTTCTGCGTCGGCACGAGCGCCGAGCTGCAGCAGGCGCTCGACACGAGCGTGACCAACGGGGAGTCCAACGACATTCGTGTCGTAATCGGGCTCCATGTCGCGCCGCCGAATGGGTTCGTCTATCTCGACAGCAGTACGGCGCCACGAAGCCTGCGCATCAGCGGCGGTTGGATTCCGGTTCTGTTCAACCCGTGCGGAACGCGCTCGGGCGCGGCACTCGACACGCGCATATCGGGCAACGACCTGGCCCGGGCGATGCTGATCCGGCCCGGCGAGCAGACCGATCTGATCGTCGAAGGCCTGACCTTCGAGGACGGCATGCTCGAGGGGCAGCCGGACGGGCGCGGTGCCGGACTCTGGGTCCAGGCGACGTCGGCCTCTACGGGCGATGTGACGATTCGCGACAACATCTTCCGTCGCAATCGGGCCGACACTTTCGGGGGTGGGCTCGAGGCTGGCGGGGCAGGCGCCTTCACGATTCGCAACAACCTGTTCATCGCCAACAGCGCCTGCAGCAACGCGGCTGCTTCGTTGACGGCCAACAGCCTCGTGCCGACCTTCGTCATCAACAACACGGTCGTCTACAACTTTCTGCGCGCCGACTGCAGCGGCGGGTCCGGCGGTCTGCGCATCGGTGGTTCGGCAGAAGTGCTGATCGCGAACAACATCTTCTGGGACAACCAGGCCATCGATCTTGCCCTGCAAACGCCCAACGCAATCCTGGTCGCCAATGACTACCTCGTGCTCAGCGGCACGCCGCCGGCGAGCAGTTCGATGAACGTTTCGGTCGATCCGTTGTTCGATTTTCCAGTCCAGGGTTTCCGCCCCTCTGCCGACTCGCCGCTGATCGATCTCGGCGTGATGCCGCAACCGGGCGACGCATGGCAGTTGTCCGCGCTCGATCTCGACGGGCGTCAGCGCGTGCTCGGGTCCGCCGTCGACCTTGGTGCCTACGAATTGTCCGATCGGATCTTCGAAGACGGCTTCGACTGAGTGCTCAGGTGCCGTCGAGACCGTGCTGCCAGTCCTGCAGCAGGGCGTGGATCGGCATGCGCTCGAGCCCCTGTGCCTGCAGGTTTTCGAGCGCGCGATGCAGGACTTCGGTCGGCGCCGGGGCACCGTTGCCCCGGTAATCGCACCAGGCAACCGCCGCCTCGAGGAACGGTCGCAGCGGCTGCTGGCGTTCGGTCAGGGAAGCGAGCACGTCTGCTGTGGCGGTCCGTGCAGCATCCCACCGCGATGCGCGGAGCAGCGCTTCGGCGAGATAGCGACGCGCATTCAGCTGGCGCTCGCTGCCGAGATCCCCACGCGCGCTGACCGCGCGCAGGCGTTCGATCGCGGCGTCGTGTCGGCCCTCGCGCAGCCACAGCCGTGCTTCGAGGATGTCGAGCGAGGCGAAACTGCGATGGCCCTCGGGTAGATTGGCCGCGTAGAGCTCGCGGGCGTGCGAGAGCGAAGCGCGTGCCTGGTCGAAATCGCCGCGCTCGAGCTCGGCCATTGCCAGGCCGAACTGTGCATAGCCCATGCGGATCGAGGACTCGCCGCCATGGCGACTGACCAGATCGACGGCGCGCCGTGAGTGCTCGATTGCGGCGTCGAAGTCCCCGATCTGGGTATAGGCCATGGAAAGATTGTGGTGATCGACGGCGACCTCCTCGCTTTCGGGGCCGTAGGCGTCGATGCGTGCCTGCAACAGCTCGCGTTGTGCCGCGACTTCCGCGACCCACTTGCCCTGGTAGCCGAGCAGAATGGCCAGTTCGTTGCGGGCTTCGAGGCGCACCCGACGCACCGCCTCGTCAACCGCGTCGACCTGGTCCAACGAAGCCAGCGCGCGGCGCACGGCGTCTTCGGCCTCGGCGTTGCGGGCGGCGAGAGCTCGGGTCGACCCCAACTGCAGCCAGCCCTTGCCGATCTGGAGCGGAGCGTCGGCGCGCTGGTCGAGCAGCAGGCGCATGCCGCGCTCGGCGACCTCGAGCCCGTGTTCGGCGTCGCCGAGCTCGGCCAGACCGTAACCGACGACGAGCTGCATCTCGGCCAGCGCATCGGGAAATTCGCCGAGTCGCGACTCGCTGAGCGAGCCGAGGTTTTCGTACATCGACTTGACCGAGGAAGGCCCTGAGCGACCGCTCGGCAGCGTACCCTCGACCGCTTCGACGACGATGTTCTTGACCAGTTCGGTGCGCTGCCGGCTGCGTTCGGCGCTCAGGTAGGCCCACCAACCGGCGAGCATGCCGGCGGTCAGGGCGATGACGACGCCCGCGACCGTGATGCGCCTGACCACCCGCTTGCGCGCACTGGCCATGCGTGCGAGGCGCGCACGCGTCTCCTCCGCGCTCGGGCGTGCGCCGGGGTCGTGCGCCAGCAGTTGCCGCAGCAGCGCACGCCAGCGCAATGGAATCGGTTCGAAGTCGATCTGTGCACGCCCACGGTGCTGGCGTTCGAGCTCGGCCATGTCGGCGGCCACGCGCGGGAAGCGCCCGCTGAGACAGCGAAAGAGCATCGCCCCGAAGGCGTACAGGTCGGATGCGGCACTCCACACACCGTCGAACTGTTCGGGCGCCATCAGCAACGGCGAGCCGACCGTCGAGCCCGTCTGCATCGGATCGCGCGCGGCACCGAAGTCCATCAGCACCGGCGTGCCGTCGTCTTCGAGCATGATGTTGGCCGGCTTGAGATCGCCGTGCGTGAAGCCGCGCGCATGCACGAGTGCGAGGGCGTCGCATAGCGGCGTGGCGAGATCCAGCACGGCGCGCGCCGGCAGGGTCCCGCTGCGGTCGAGTACGTGCTGCAGGGTGACGCCGCCGAGCAGGTCGCACCAGATGCCGACCGAGTCCTGATCCTGGTCGGCACCGTGCACGGCAAGAATGTTCGGGTGGCGCAGACGCGCGAGTCGGCGTGCTTCGCTGACGATCGCGCGTGGATCGACATGCGCGGCATCGAGGCGCGCGAGTTTGAGTGCGACGTCGCGGCGCAGGACCGGATCGTAGGCGCGGTAGACGACGCCGAAGCTGCCTTCGCCGATCTTCTCGATGACGTGCAGGTGTCGCCACGCGAACAGCATCGGCCGGGCCGTCGATTCGGGATCGGCGGTGTTCTGCCGAAACGCCGCCATGATCTCGCCGAGGCGCCGAAGGTCCGCTGGCACCTGCTCGGTTCCGAACAGCGCACTCCAGTCCGGTCGCTCGCCATTGGCGAGAGCCTCGAGGGCCAAGTGGCGAGCCTGCTCGTTCATGTGCCGAGTGCCTGCGCGAGTTCGTCGAGCGCGCGTACGATCATCATGCGCGTCGCGTTGGCCGACGGCAGTTCAAGTTCGCTCGCGATCTCCTCGTAGCTCATCGCGAACTCGACCCGCATCATGACGGCCAGGCGCTTGGTCTCGGGCAGACGTGCGAGCGCCTGCTCGTAGGTCTGCAGGGTCTGCTGGCCGATCATCTGTTCCACCAGCGAGGCCTGGGGCGACGGCAGCGAGTCGAGCAGGGATGAGGTCTGTGCGCGCACGCCGCGTCGGCGGATCTCTTCGCGCACCTGGTTCATGAGGATCGTGCGCAGGTAGGCAAGGAAGGCACCGGGGCGTTCGGGTTCGAACTCCTCGAGTCGGCCGAGCGCGCGCAGGAAACTGGCCTGGACGAGATCGTCGGTCTCGGCGAGGTCGCGACCGTGGGCCGGAAGGCGACCATGCGCCCAGCGCCGCAGGATCGGCAGGTAGCGTTCGAACAGGCGGTCGCGCGCAGCGAGGTCGCCATCGCGATATCCGCGGATCAGTTGCGTCGTGTTGGTCAGCTGCGAAGCGGTCATGTCGCGCGGAAACCATCGAGTGGAAGCGTCGCGTGCCTGTGCGGATTCTCGCAGCATCGGGCGGGCATTTCGACGGCCCGTGTCACGGGCCGAACGCAGCGCATGAACGATGCCACCGACCGTCACTGTCATGGCCGAATGTGGCCGGCGCCGCGTCGGCTCCGATGCTGCAATTCGACTCCTGGTTCAACGAACCGTGCCGTCGGAGGAGGCGACATGTCGACATTGAGGATCGAAGGCATTCCGCATGAACACGCCGCACGACTGTGGGGCGGAGGTCTCGATTGGAACGGACAGGCACCGTTGAGACGGATCGCCGAAGGCGGTGCAAATCCGTGCCGGCACTGTCTCGGTCTGATCGCGGAAGGCAGCCCGAAGCTCGTGTTCGGCTACCGTCCGTTCGAGGCCCTCCAGCCGTATGCCGAGACCGGTCCGGTCTTCCTGCACGCCGAACCGTGCACGCGCTACGAGGGCGATCGCCTGCCCGACTGGTTCGCCTTCCTCGATCCGGCCCTGGTCCGCGGCTATGGTGCCGACGACTGGATCCGCTACGACAGCGCACGCGTCGTGCGTGGAGCGGAGATCACGGCGGCCTGCGAAGCGATCCTTTCGGATCCTTCCGTTGCGTATGTCCATGTGCGCTCGAAGTTCAACTGCTTCCAGTGCCGCGTCGATCGCGGTTGAAAGGCGGCGACCCACGCACTTCCCGGTGAACCCCGGCACCGCGCGCCCCGGCGGCGAGGTAGCCACCATCCTGGTGCGGGGCGCCACGTTGTGGCGGGGTCGGCGGACGCCTTGCGGAGAGTGGCGCGAAGGGACGTTGGAGAATCAGAGGTTCTGGTAATTCGGTCCGCTGCCGCCCTCGGGCGTGGTCCAGGTGATGATCTGGTACGGATCCTTGATGTCGCAGGTCTTGCAGTGCACGCAGTTGGCGGCGTTGATCTGCAGGCGCTTGCCGGCCTCGTCCTCGACGATCTCGTAGACCCCGGCCGGGCAGAAGCGTGTGCAGGGGTTGTCGTACTCCTCGGCGCAGCGGGTGATGCAGACGTTGGTGTCGGCGACCTTGAGGTGGACCGGCTGGTCCTCGTCGTGCTCGGTCGCGGCGAAGTAGACGCTGGCCAGACGGTCGCGCGGCGGCAGCGTGCGCTCGGTCCAGTCGCGCTTCGGCGATTCGTAGTCGGAGACCTTCTTCAGCGCGGAATGATCGGCGTGGTTCTTCAGGGTCCACGGCGAGAGTCCCGCTGTCGCGGTTTCCCAGCCCGCATTGGCGAGGCCGAACCAGAGGCCCTTGTTGAAGCCGGGGCGGATGTTGCGCACCTTGCGCAGTTCCTTCATCACCACCGAGGCGCGCAGCTTCGCGTCCCAGCCGGCGCACTTGCCGGTCTCGGCGAGGTGCTCGGCGGCGAGCATGCCCGAGCGCATGGCCTGGTGGGTGCCCTTGATCTTCGGCACGTTGACGAGGCCGGCCGAATCGCCGATCAGCATCGCACCGGGCATCTCGACCTTCGGCAGCGACTGGTAGCCGCCTTCGATGATCGCGCGCGCACCGGCCGAGAGGATCTCGCCACCCTCGAGCAGTGGCTTGAACAGGGCATGGTTCTTGAGTTGCTGGAAGGCTTCGAAAGGCTTGAACTCGGGATCGGCGTAATCGAGGCCGGCGACGAAGCCGATCGCGACGCGATCCTTGTCGAGGTGGTAGAGGAAGCTGCCGCCGTAGATCGCCGGATCGAGCGGCCAGCCCAGCGTGTGCACGATCTTGCCCGGTTCACCGCGACCTTCGGGCAACTGCCAGAGTTCCTTCAGGCCGATGCCGTAGGTTTGCGGATCGCTGTCTGCATCGAGCCTGTAGCGCGCGATCAGCTGCTTGCTGATGCTGCCGCGACAGCCTTCGCCGAGCACCGTGATCGGGGCGACGATGTCGATGCCCTCGGTGTAGCCGGGCTTGTGCGAACCATCGCGGGCCACGCCCATGTCGCCGATGCGCACGCCCCTGACCGCGCCGGCGTCGTCGAAGATCGCTTCGCTGGCGGCGAAGCCCGGGAACACGTCGACGCCGAGGGCCTCGGCCTGCGGTGCGAGCCAGGCGCACAGTGCGCCGAGCGAGACGATGAAGTTGCCGTGGTTGTGCAGTTGCGGCGGTACGATCGGGAATTTCGTCGCGCGTTCGTGATCGCGCAGCCACCAGAATTCGTCCTTGCCGGCCGGCACGCAGATCGGCGGCGGATTGGCGCCCCATTCGGGCAGCAGCTCATTGAGCGGCTGCGGTTCGATGACCGCGCCGGACAGGATCTGGGCGCCGATCGCCGAGGCTTTTTCGATCACGCAGACGTTCAGATCGGGCTTGAGCTGCTTGAGTCGGATCGCGAAGGCCAGCCCGGCCGGACCGGCGCCGACCGTGATGACGTCGTACTGCATCGTTTCGCGTTCGCTCATGGCGGGGTCCTGTCTGATCCGGTCCAGCGGCCATTGTCCGGGTTCGCAGCGCGGGCAGCAATTCGCAGATGCGGCATAATCGGGGTAACCAACAGGATTGCTGCATGACCGACAGCCAACAAGCGGAACTCTCGAACGAGCGCCTGCGTGGCGCCAGTGCCTTCCAGCTGCTGCACTGGATGGCCGCCGGACGCGTCGATTCGCGGCGCCTGGTATCGATCTACCTGGACGCCATCGGCGCCGAAAATGCACAGCTCAACGCCTTCGTCGCGATCAATGAAGGCATCGCCGACCTGGCCGCGGCCAGCGATGCGCGGCGTGCGGCAAAGAACGTGATCGGCCGTCTCGACGGCCTTGCCGTCGCGATCAAGGACAACATCGATGTCGCCGGCCTGCCCACTGCGCTCGGTTTGCAGGGGCGCAAGGCGCGCGTGGCCAGCGAAGACGCCACCGTCGTCGCGCGCCTGCGCGCGGCCGGCGCCCTGATGCTCGGCAAGACCAGTGTCGACGAGGCCGCGCTCGGTACCACCGGCACCACGGCGGCCAACGGACCGACCTGCAATCCGCATCGACCCGAATTCAATGCCGGTGGCTCCTCGGCCGGCTCGGCCGTGGCCGTGGCGGCCGGCCTGTGCAGCTTCGCGATCGGCACCGACACCCTCGGTTCGGTGCGCATTCCGGCCAGCCATTGCGGCATCTACGGGCTGCGCCCGACGATCGGCGAAATCTCGAGCGCGGGCGTGGTGCCGGCCGCGCGCCGCCTCGACAGCGTCGGCATCCTCGCGCGTTCGGTGCAGGATCTGGCCATCGTGCTGCAGGTGCTCGACGCCTACGATGCCGATGACGCGCGCTCGCGTCGGCGCCGTGTCGCTCTCTCCCCGCCCGACTGGGAGCCCGGACGCCTGCGCAGCGGATTCCTGCCGAACCTGGCCGCGCTCGGCGTCAGCCGCGAAGTCTGCACTGCGTTCGCGCGGGCCACCGACGCGCTCGGCCTCGAACTGGGCGAGCGCATGGACGCGGATTTCAGCGGCTACGATTTCGCCCGCATGCGCCGTGCCGCGCTGCTGATCATGGAGAGCGAACTGGCCTGCGAGCTCGAGGCCGATCTCGAGGACGGCATGCATCCGGTTTCGCCGCGCCTGCGCGACATGCTCGAATTCGCCCGGCGCAAGTCGGCGGTGGACTATGCAGCGGCCGATCGCCTGCTCGACCGCGCCGTGCGCAAGGCGCGCCATCTGTTCGAGCAGATCGACGTGCTGGTCATGCCGACCGTGTCCCAGGGCCCTTACCGGATCGGCGAAACCGAACGCGCCAACGACGCCGATCTCTGCAGCTTCGCCAGTGTCGCCGGCTGTCCGGCGATCAGCCTGCCGATGGGCCGCCTCGAAAACGGCATGCCGGTCGGACTGCAACTGGTCGGCGCGCCGGGCTCCGACCTGCGCCTGCTCGAACTGGCCGAGGTCTGCGCCTCGCGGCTCGACGCCGCGCCTGACTATCCGGTGACACCCTCGGGCTGAATCGGTTCGACGCCGTCGACGGCGGCCGGTTCGCCCGCGCCGCGCGCATGCACGCGCTCCTGGCCGGCCTGCACGGTCCATTCGACGATGCGGGGCAGGAGCTGGTCGAAGGCCTGTTCGAAGGCAGCCACGGCACTCGCCACATCGCTGCCGGCAGCTGCTGTTTCCTGGTCGAAGGCCTGGCTGGCGACGATGCGGTTGCTGCGCCGGTCGAACAGTTTGGCCGACAGGCGGATCGCCGCGCGCGCTCCACCATCCGCGAGTTCGGCCTGGAAATCGCGCAACTCGATGGCCAGCGAGTAGTCGCCGTTCAGGCCCGACTCGGTCGCGCTGACGCCGCCGATGCGGCCATCCTGGTCGAAGGCCTGGACCAGCAGGCTGCGCAGCAGGTCGGGGGCCGGATCGCGCCAGCGCGCCTCGGGAAAGACCTCGATGACAGCGGGCCTCGGCATGATCGCAATGTGCGTCGTGTCGAGCGCGGCGCTGGTCCGCGGCCTGTCGATGAGCAATTGCCAGTCGACCGCGGGCGTGGACGCCTGCTGCGGCAGGCTCAGCTGAGGGGCATAGACGGAAAACGTGCCGTGCTTGCCGCTCAGCGTGGCGCAGGCACCGAGCAGCAGGCATGCGCCTGCCGCCAGCCAATGCATCGGGCGATTCATTTCGGCTTGAACTCCTTCGGTTGTTCGCGACCGAGCAGCAAGGTGTTGGAGCTGCCGAGCTGATCGCTGAGCTGGCGGAACGAACGCAGGGTTTCGCGCAGCTCGGAAAGGGTCGGTCCGACCTGGCGCAGGCCCTGGTCGCTGAAATTCGCGATCGCCGCCTGGTTCTGGTCGAGCATCTGTTCGGCCGATCCAGCCACGCGTTCGATCGCGGCGATCGCCTTGTCGGTCGACTGCATGACCTTGCGCACGTCGTCGTTGATCAGTTCGCTGGTCGTGCTGGCCATGCGGTTGAGCGTGCTCAGAGTCGACTTCAGTTCGCCACTCGCGTCGGCCAGCTGGGCCAGGGCCTTGGCCAGGTCGCCGCGCTGCTCGGCGACCGTGGCGGCCACGTCGTCGATGTGCTGCAGCGTGGCCGAAACGTGCTCGACATTCTCTTCGGACAGCAGTTGGCCCACGCGCAGCAGCGACTGGTTGACGCTGGTGACGATGTCCTCGCCCGAGGAAAGCAGCTTCGAAAGGGCCGATTCGCTCGCATGGATGACCGGCACCGGGTGCTCCTCGGTCGGCAGCAGCAGCTTGCTCGAGGGCGAGCCACCCGACAGCTGGATGAAGGCCGTACCGGTCACGCCGAGCAGGCCGAGCTTGGCCTCGGTGTCGACCTTGACCGGCGTGTCGCCATCGAGGCGAATGCGCGCGACGACCTTGCGCGGATCATCGGGAGCGAGCTTGAGCTGGATCACTTCGCCGACCTTGATGCCGTTGTACTGCACGAGCCCACCCTTGGAGAGTCCGGTGACGGCTTCGGTGAAGACGACATCGAAATCACGGAACTCGCGGTCCGCACTGGTCTTCGACAGCCACAGCACGAAACCGAGGCCGAGCAGGAAGGCGAGGATCGCAAACGTGCCGATGAGGATGTGGTGGGCGCGGGTTTCCATGTCAGTGGCCTTGCGGTTGCGATATGGATGAAGAGGCCGCGGCGCGCTGGGCGGCACGTCCGCGCGGTCCCTGGAAGTAGTCCTGGACCCAGGGTTCGTCGAACTTCTCGACGACATCGAGCGAATCGGCGACGAGGATGCGCTTTTTTGCGAGCACCGCGACGCGGTCGCAGATCGTGTACAGGGTATCGAGATCGTGGGTGATCAGGAAAACGGTCAGGCCGAGGCTGTCGCGCAGGGTCAGGATCAGTTGGTCGAAGGCGGCCGCGCCGATCGGATCGAGGCCGGCAGTCGGCTCGTCGAGGAACAGGATGTCCGGGTCGAGGGCCAGCGAGCGCGCCAGTGCTGCGCGCTTGACCATGCCGCCCGACAGTTGCGCGGGGAACTTGTCGGCGGCATCGAGCGGCAGGCCGGCCAGGGCGATCTTGAGCAGGGCCAGACGATGCACGATGCCGGGATCGATGTCGTGGTGTTCGGTCAGGGCCACGGCCACATTCTCGGCCACGCTCAGCGAGGAGAACAGCGCACCGTTCTGGAACAGCACGCCGCAGCGGCGCTCGATCATGCCGCGTTTCGCATCGGACATCGTCGCGACCTCCTCGCCGAACAGGCGGATGCTGCCGGCGGCCGGATGGCCGAGGCCGATGATCGAGCGCAGCAGCACCGATTTGCCCGAACCCGAGCCGCCGACCACGCCGATGATCTCGCCGCGGCGCACGTCGAGATCGAGATTCTCGTGCACGACCTGCTCGCCGAACTGGTTGCGCAGGCCGCGGATGCGGATGACCGGTTCCTCCGCGTTCACAGGTTGATCTCCATGAAGAAGATCGCCGCCAGCGCGTCGATCAGGATCACGACGAAGATCGACTGGACGACGCTCGAGGTCGTGTGCGAGCCGACCGATTCGGCGCTGCCGGCGACCTTGAAACCTTCCAGGCAACCGATCGCCGCGATCAGGAAGGCGAACACCGGAGCCTTGCTCATGCCGACCCAGAAATGCCGCACCGTGGTCGTTTCGTGCAGGCGGGTGACGAACATCAGCGGCGACACGTCGAGTGTGAGCACGCAGACCGCAGCGCCGCCGACGATGCCGGCGAGCATGCCGACCAGGGTCAGGATCGGCAGCGAGACGAGCAGGGCGAGCACGCGCGGCATGACCAGCACGTCGACCGGCTCGAGGCCGAGGGTGCGGATCGCATCGATTTCCTCGCGTGCCTTCATCGAACCGATCTGCGCGGTGAACGCGCTGCCGGAACGGCCGGCGACCATGATCGCGGTCAGCAGCACGCCGAATTCGCGCAGGAACGAATAGCCGACCAGCTCGACGGTGAAGATGCTGGCGCCGAAGTCCTTCAGTACGGTCGCGCCGAGGAAGGCGACCACGGCGCCGACCAGGAAGCAGAGCAGGGCGACGATCGGCAACGCGTTGAGGCCGGTCTGTTCGATATGGGCGACGGTCGAGGTGATGCGCCAGCGCCGCGGCAAGGGGAATGTACGCGCAAATGCGGCCAGGATCAGGCCGATGAAGCCGACCAGGGCCACGCTGTCGCGCCAGATGCCTTCGATCGCGGCGCCGACATTGGCGACCGTGGCGAGGAAGCCCGAATCCTTGCGCCGCGGTTTCGCCGGCGGCGCGTTCTCGGCCCTGGCCACGGCCGCGAACAGCTTGCGCATGGTTTCGCTGGCCAGGTCGATGCGACCGGCATCGTCGCCGACCAGTTCGAGCAGGAGGCTGGCGCCGGCCGTATCGACGCGGCCGAGACCGTTGCCGTCGATGCGCGTCTCCGCGCGCACCTGGCGCTGCAGCGAGCCACGCAGGCGATCGAGGCGGGAGACGTGTTCGAGCGTCCAGTCGCCCCTGGCGACGATCGTGGCGCCGTCATCGGCGATGCTCGCGCTTCCGGTTTCGCTCATGGGCGAAAGACTATCAGCAATGCGCGTTCGGTCTGCATTCGGCACCGTTCATCGTTCAGCCATGGCGCGGTTTCGCATTGTCGTATCCGGCGGCGCCAGGCCCCGATGTTCGCTGGGTAGCGCTCGGCCCGTCATTGAATAGTCCTCGAGTGCGCCCATGTGCCGGGGTCAGTTTGCCTACCCTGGGGCGTCCAGCCTCCATAATGAGGGCGCCCCGTCGCCCCGGTTTGCCTGAATGACCAGCGTACCCTTCACCACCCGCGTCGAATTCATCGTCGAACTGGCGCGCCGCCTGCACGAATACGGCACCGCGGCACCGCGCCTTGAAGCCGCGGTCAGCCTGGTCGGCCAGCGCCTGTCGCTGAGTTGCGACGTGCTGTCGACGCCGACCTCGATCATCATGTCGTTCTCGCAGCAGGGCAACAGCGAGAGCGGCGTCGCCGAGATGACCCAGGTGCTGCGCCTGCCGCCCGGCGAGGTCAATCTGAAGAGCCTGTGCCTGGTCGACGAAATCGCCGACAAGGTGATCAATGGCGATCTCGATCTCGGCGAAGGCCGCCGCCAGTTGCGTGCAGTCGGCGCCCTGCAGCCCTCGCTGACCGCCAAGGTTCTCACGCTGATCGCCTATGCCGTCGCCCCGGCCTGCGTCGCCGCGATCCTGCTGACCGGCTGGGCCGGGGTTGCCACCGCGGCGGTGATCGGCTTCGTCACTGGCGTGACCGCGCTGAGCGCGCGCAAGCGACCGAACATCGCCGCGGCGTTCGAAGCGATCTCGGCGCTGCTGGCGACCATCATCGCAACCGTGGTGGCGGTCTACCTCGTGCCGATCCAGGTGCGCTCGGTGGTCGTCGCCAGCCTGATCATCCTGCTGCCGGGCATGAGCCTGACCGCGGCCGTGCGCGAACTGTCGAGCCAGGACCTCGTCTCGGGCACGGCGCGCATGGCCGGCGCCATGGCGGTGCTGCTCAAGCTGGCCTTCGGCACGGTTGCCGCGACCCAGGTCTGCGCGCTGTTCGGGCTGGTACCACCGCCGGTGCCCCTGCTCGCCATTCCGGCCTGGACCGAGTGGGTGGCCGTGCCGCTGGCCGCCGTCACGTTTGCGATCACCTTCCGCAGCCCGATGCGCTTCTTCCCGCTCGTGATCGGCTCGGTGATCGCCGGCTACATCTGCACGCGGGTCGGCGGCGTGCATGTCTCGGCCCCGTTCGGCGTGTTCGCCGGCGGCCTGATTCTCGGCGCCGCCAGCAACGTGTTCGCGCGCGTGTTCAACCGTCCCGGCGCGCTGATCCGCGAGCCCGGCATCATCCTGCTGGTGCCCGGCAGCGTCGGTTTCCGCACCCTGAGTTTCGTCTTTGAGCGCGATGTCATGCTCGGCATCGACACCGGCATCACCCTGCTCACCCTGCTCGTCGCCCTGGTCGCCGGCCTGCTGTTCGGCGACCTGCTGGTGCCGCCGCGGAGGAAGCTCTGAGTGCCGGGATTTGGGATTCGGGATTCGGGAATGGCGCCGTTGGCGCCGGGAATGGAGAATGGAGAATGGGGAATGGTTCGAGCGATCTGAGGTTCGACAACCCGACTCGCACTTTCCGCTACCCTGCCATGCCGCTCGGCTTGGCCTCGGCCTTGGCCCTTGCTTCTGCTTCGGCTCCTACCAATTCCCAATTCCCAATTCCCCATTCCCGTTGCTCAAGTAGCGCGCCGCGCGCGCTACTTGAGCAAGGACCGCAACATCCAAGCAGTCTTTTCGTGCGCCTCGACGCGCTGGGTGGCGAGGTCGGCGGTCGGCTGGTCGTCGGCCTTGCCGGCTACCTTGATCGTCTCGCGTGCGGTGCGGGCGGCGGTCTCGTGGCCTTCGACCAACTGGGCGACCATGTCCTTCCACTCCGGTACGCCCGGTTCTTCCCTGATCGAGGTCAGCTTGCCGAACTGCGAATAGGAGCCCGGGGCCATCACGTCGAGGGCCCTGATGCGCTCGGCGATGACGTCGTTGGCCAGCCATAGCTCGTTGTACTGTGTTTCGAACATGACGTGCAGGCTGTTGAACATCGGCCCGGTCACGTTCCAGTGGAAGCTGTGCGTCTTCAGGTAGAGCGAATAGTTGTCGGCGAGCAACCTCGACAGGTGGTCGGCGATCTTCTTGCGATCCTTGGCTGAAATACCGATATCGATGGCCATGGGCGTTTTCTCCCGGAGAATGGATAGCCCATTCTGCGCCTGCCGACGCAGGCTGGGAAATCGTTTGGGCAGATTTGCGCGATAGCCAGCGGCTATCATGGCGGCTCCGACTGTTTCCACTGCCCCGGCCCAGCCTGCCGGTCGGCCCCAGATCCGAATCCGATGTCCGAACTCTCCAAACTGAAGCCCGCGCTGGATGCGGTCGCGACGCGCGATCGCGGTCGCCTGATCGGACGCTTCCGGCGCCTCGAAAAGGCCGGAGCGGACGCGCCCGTGGACCAGCTGTCGCGTTTGCGCACCGATATCGAGGACTCGGTGGCGCGAGTCGCCGCGCGTGCGCAGCGGCTGCCGGCGATCCGGATCGACGCGTCGCTGCCGATCGCCGAACGCAGCGAAGAGATCGTCAGGCTGATCCGCGAACACCAGGTCATCGTGCTGGCCGGCGAGACCGGTTCCGGCAAGACCACCCAGTTGCCCAAGCTCTGCCTCGCCGCCGGCCGCGGCGTGCAGGGCATGATCGGCTGCACCCAGCCGCGCCGCATCGCCGCGCGCACGGTGGCCCGTCGTGTCGCCAGCGAGCTCGACACGACGGTCGGCGACCTGGTCGGCTTCCAGGTGCGCTTCACCGAACAGGTCGGCGAGGCCGCCCTGATCAAATTCATGACCGACGGCATCCTGCTCGCCGAAACCCAGGGCGACGCCTGGCTCAGCGCCTACGACACGATCATCCTCGACGAGGCCCACGAGCGCAGCCTCAACATCGATTTCCTGCTCGGCTATCTCAAGCGCCTGCTGGCCAGACGCCGTGACCTCAAGCTGATCGTGACCTCGGCGACGATCGACACGGCGCGCTTCGCCGCGCATTTCGACGACGCGCCGGTGGTCGAGGTCGAAGGCCGCACCTGGCCCGTTGAAGTGCGCTGGCGTCCGCCACCCGAGCGCGGTGAGGCGAACACGGTCGAGCAGATCGTCGCCGCGGTCGACGAAATCAGTGCCGAGGACCCACGCGGCGACGTGCTCGTGTTCCTGCCCGGCGAGCGCGAGATCCGCGATGCGCACCTGGCCCTGGACCGGCGCAAGTACCGCGAGACCGAAGTGCTGGCCTTGTACGCGCGACTGTCGGCGAACGAGCAGGACCGCGTGTTCAGGCCCGGACCCAAGCGACGCATCGTGCTGGCCACCAACGTCGCCGAAACCTCGCTGACCGTGCCGCGCATCCGCTTCGTGGTCGATACCGGCACCGCGCGGGTCAAGCGCTACAGCCAGCGCGGCCAGCTCGAACGCCTGCACATCGAGCCGATCTCGCAGGCCGCCGCCGACCAGCGCAAGGGCCGCTGCGGCCGCGTCGCCGCCGGCATCTGCTATCGGCTCTATGCCGAGGACGATTTTGCCGAACGCCCACGCTATACCGACCCCGAGATCCTGCGCACCTCGCTGGCCGGGGTGATCCTGCGCATGCTGAGCCTGAAGCTCGGCGAAGTCGCCGACTTTCCGTTCGTCGAAGCGCCGCACGAGCGCGCGATCGGCGATGGCTACCGGCGCCTGATCGAGATCGGAGCGATCGACGAGCACCACCGCATCACCGCGATCGGCCGCACCATCGCGAACCTGCCGGTCGACGTCGCCCTGGCGCGCATGCTGGTCGAGGCCGAACGTCTCGGCGTGTCCCGCGAGATGATGATCCTGGTCTCGTTCCTGAGCATCCAGGATCCACGTGAACGCCCCGCCGACGCCCGCCAGCAGGCCGACGCCGCGCACGCCCAGTTCATCGATCCGAAATCCGATTTCCTCGGCGTGCTCAAGCTCTGGGCCGCCTACACCGCCGCCCACGAGGACCTGACCCAGTCGAAACTGCGCGACTGGTGCCGCTCGAACTTCCTCTCCTTCCTGCGCATGCGCGAGTGGCGCGAGTTGCATCGGCAGTTGCTTGTTTTGAAGCCGGGAATGGGGAATGGGGAATCGGGAATTGGAAAGCCGGGAATCGGGAATCGGGAATCGGGAGTAGGTGGGAGAAGGGGCAAAGGCAAGGGCAAGGGCCGGGGCGAAACAAGCGCTGCGGCAAGTGCGAGCCGGTTCGTTGTGCCTCAGGCCGCTTCAACCATTCCCCATTCCCCATTCCCTATTCCCGGCGCCAACAGCGCCATTCCCCATTCCCCATTCCCCATTCCCGACAACGGTGAATCCATTCACCGTTGTCTGCTCTCAGGCTGGCCCACCCAGGTCGGGCGCAAGGACGAGCGCAACGTCTATCGCGGCACGCGCGAGCGGCGCTTCGCGATCTTCCCGGGTTCGGCGCTGGCGAAGTCGCCGCCGCAATGGCTGCTGGCCGGGCAGATTCTCGATATCGGCAAGGTCTATGCGATGCAGTGCGCGCGCATCGAGCCGCGCTGGGTCGAGGAACAGGCCGCGCACCTGGTCCGGCGCAGCTGGCACGATGCGCACTGGTCGCGAAAGCGCGGCGCCGTCGTCGCCCACGAACAGGTCAGCCTGTTCGGCCTCGTCCTGGTCGAGAAGCGCACGGTCCAGTTCGGCAGGCAGGACCCGGCCGAAGCGCATGCGATCTTCGTGCGCGAGGCGCTGGCGACCGGCGAGATCGACGCACGCGCCGACTTCGTCCGCGCCAACCAGCGCACCCTCATGCAGGCGCAGGAGCTCGAAGCGAAGCAGCGCCGCGCCGGTTTGCTCAAGTCGAGCGAGGAACTGGCCGCGTTCTTCGACGGCCGCCTGCCGGCCGATATCCACAGCAGCGCAGCGCTCGACGCCTGGTACCGGCGCGCCAGCCCGTCCGAGCAGGCGGCCTTGCGCTGGTCGCTGGCCGACGTGCTTTCGACGACGCCGGGCATCAGCGCGCAGGACTTTCCGACCGAGCTGTCGATTGGTGGACACGGCCTGCGCCTCGAATACCGCTTCATACCGGGCGATCCTGCCGATGGCGTGACGGCCCAGGTGCCGCTGGCCCTGCTCAATGCGCTGCCGGCAGCCGTCTTCGAATGGCTGGTGCCGGGCCTGCTGGTCGAGAAGGTCGCCGAGCTGATCCGCGGCCTGCCGAAGTCGCTGCGGCGCAATTTCGTGCCGGCCCCCGATTTCGCGCGCGCCTTCGCCGAGTCGATCGCGTCGCCGGCTGCGGCACGCGAACGCCCGCTGGCCGCGGCGCTTGCGGCCTATCTGAAGAAAGTCACCGGGGTCGACATCGGCGCCGGGGATTTTTCGGCCATCGCGTTGCCTGCGCACCTGCACATGCGCTTCGTCGTGCGTGACGGCAGCGGGCGGACTCTGGCCGAAGGCCGCGATCTCGAAGCGATCCAGGCGCAATGGGCCGCGGCGGCGCGCGAGGCCTTCTCGCAGCGCGCCGATGCCGAGCTGACCCGCGAGGATCTGTTCGGCTTCGACATCGAGGACATCCCCGAATCGATCCGCTCGCCGGAAGGCCTGGTGGCCTGGCCGGCCCTGGTCGACCTCGGCGACAGCGTGGCCCTGCGCGTTTTCGAGAATGCCGACGAAGCGCGAGACGAACATCGCCGCGGCGTCGAGCGCCTGCTGCGCCGCGCCCTCGCCGACAAGCTCAAGCAGGCGCGGCGACAACTTCCGCTGGCCAATGCGACGGCGCTGAAATGGGCCGCCCTCGGCAGTGCCGAGACGCTGCGCGCCGATCTCGTTGAGGCGGCCCTGGCCGAGCGCCTGCAGGCGCATGCGCTCGACGTGCGCACGCGTGGCGATTTCGAGCACCTGCGGGCGCAACTCGGCAGTGAGCTGTTCGCCGCCGCGGTCGAGCGGCTCGCCCTCGCCGAAGCGATCATCGAGGCCCACGCCGAGCTGGTTCCATGGCTGGAGCCGCCGCTGCTCGGCTTCGCCGCGGCCAACTACGAGGACCTGATCGAACAGCGCGACGAACTGCTGGCTCCGGGTTTCCTGCGTGAAACCGACCCGACCCAGCTGGCCCACTACCCGCGATACCTGCGCGGCATGCGCCTGCGCGCGGAGCGCCTGCGCCAGGATCCGGCCCGCGACCAGGCGCGCATGCTCGGCGTGCAGCGCTACTGGCGCGAATACCTCAAGCGCCGCTCCGGCAACGATGCCGATCCCGAAGCGCTCGAGACATTGCGCTGGCTGATCGAGGAACTGCGGGTTTCGGTGTTCGCGCAGGAACTGCGCACGGCCGAGCCGGTGTCGCCGAAACGCCTGGCCAGGGCGTTGGCCGCGCTCGACTGAGCGCGGCCCGGTCCGCCGCGGTCGGTGCGCCTATTTGATGCGCTTGACCCGGACGTCGCAGCCACAGCCGTCGACGTACATCAGCCAGCTGCCGAAGCTCATCGGCTTGATCTTCACCTTCGGCGCGGTCAGGTGATAGCCGGAACGGCCCGATTCGGCCTGTTCCCAGACCTGGCCGTTCTCGAGCGTGACCCGGGTCTTGCCGTTCCAGCCGTTGAATTCGCCGGCGATGCTCGATTCGATCACCTCGCGATCGCTGTCGCTGGCATAGAAGCTCGTGGTGCCGTCCTTGTGCCGGATCGGCGCGCCGATGTCGCTGACGCCCTTGGCCTGGATCCAGTCGTTGAGGAACTTCAACTGTTCGGGGCTGAGCTTGTCGAGGCCGGCCGCCGTGAACTCGTCCTGCGACATGCGCTCTTCGAGGGTGGGCGCCTGGGATTGCGCCTGCACCGTGCAGAGCGGCGAAAAGAGGAGGAAAACGGCAATGAGCAGGACTCTGGAGGGCATGACGATGGGCTCTGTGCGTTGGTCAAAACGTGACCAGTTGGTCGAAAACTCGTTGTCTAACGGGAGGTTAACAGGTGCGTTGCAACGATCTAGGGGGTAGAATGCCGACCCAGCCAGTTTAGCATCGGGTGCCGCGCTTACGGTTGCCCGGTTTTTGTACGTGTATCCGGATTGGCCCAAACCTTGCGTATACACGGTTATCCTGTTTCACAATTTTATGCGGACCCGATGAAATTGAAGATGAAGTGCCTACTCGGCAGCCTGCGCGCTGCAATCTCCGTCGCCCTCGTTGCGGGTGCAGCCACGGCCATGGCCGGATCGCCTGGCAACAATGTTGCTGCGCTGGTCGGAGGCGATCTAGCGTCCGGTGACCAGGCCACGCTGGCGCTCGATGCATCGATTGCCAGCGCGTTTTCCTACACGAAGCCGGTCTCGGGTCCGGCCACGGCGACGGCCTATTTTAGCCAGCACGTGTTCTGCGCCGAAACGCCGCGCACCCCCAACGGCCTGTCGCTGCGGCCGCGTTACCAATTGCCGGCCTCGGTCGGCAATGATGTCTGGCAGTTTCCGGACGTCTACGTGCAGAGCCTCGCCTATAGCGGCGGCGGCGCCCCGGCGCTGCGCATCGGCGAAGCGGCCAGCGCGGGCTTCAAGCAGTTTCGCTGCCTGAGCGCGATCCCGGGCTCCAGCCTCGAGCCCTGGCATGTCAGCCACGGACTGTTCGACGAGGGCTACGGCGATTACATCGGCGCCGCCAACGCAGCGCTGGGTACCCCGCCCCCGCGTGATCCGCCGAGCGGCCCGCATCAGAACATCAAGGTCGTTGCCGAATCATTCGGCGGTTTCACCGGCAAGTCGGTCAGCGTGGTCCGTCTCGAAATGCAGTTCGACGCGAGCGTGCCGGCGAATACCGACTGGACCCTGGTCGACGCCTACAACACCAGCGCCCTCTCGTCCCTGGTCGACGCCGAATGGTGCCTGTTGCGCTCGGACTGGGTCGATGGCACGCCGCCTCCGGCGAACCTGTGCAACGACGCGGCGATCCTGATGCCGGGCTTCGGTCCGGAAAGCGGCCCGTTCGTGCGTCGTTCGGTGTCCTTCACCAGTGTTGCGCCAGGACCGTTCTATGTGCTGGTCTCGCGATCGACCAGCGGCACGCCGACGGTCGGCACGCCGATCCAGGGTTTCGCCGCGCTGCGTACCGGCGGCGGCATGCCGGGCGTCGCCGACGAACTGCAGGACTGGTTCGCCGAAGACAGCGTCTGGTACAACTACTGACCCTGGCGTCGGAAACGCAGCGGCCGGCGCTTCCGGCCACTGCGTGCATCCCTGTATCCGCCGGATGATCCGTCGGCCGTTGCCACCAGCGGCCGGTCGCCGGTCGCCGCGGACAGCCTGATCGGCGCAGCCACCGCGATCGCATAATGCGGTCGCCGAGCTTCCGTAGCCCATGGGCCCACCTGTGTCCAACCCGACCGCCGACGCGCTTGCCCGGATCGACGGCAAACTTGCCGGCTCGAGCGATGCGCGCGCACGCTGGCTTGCAGGCGAAGCGGTGCGCCAGGCGATCCTTGCCGAACTCGACAAGCTGGCGACCGGGTCGAACGCGCAATGCGCCTTGCTGCTGTACGAGGCCATGCAGGCCGGTTGCGAGTTCGCGCCGGCCGAACTGCAGGTGTTCGGCGAAGAGGTGGTCGACCTGATCGAGGGCCAGCGTGCGGCCGGCAAGGTCTGGTCGCTGTATTCGGTCCGTTCCGGCGCCGGCGCCGCCGAGGGCCTGCGGCGCATGCTGCTCGCCATCATCCGCGACCTGCGTGTCGTCTTCATCCTGCTCGCGCGCCAGCTCGTGATGATGCGCAATGCGGGCGAGCTCGACGAGAACGACCGTCGCGCGCTGGCCCAGTTGACCGCCGACATCCACGCACCGCTGGCCAACCGGCTCGGCATCTGGCAGCTCAAGTGGGAGCTCGAAGACCTCGCGTTCCGCTACCTGCAGCCGGAGACCTACCGGCAGATCGCTGAATTGCTCGACGAACGTCGCAACGACCGCGAGGCCTGGATCGCCGGCGCGGCGGCGACCTTGCGCAAGGCCCTGGGCGAGGCCGGCATCGAAGCCGATATCGCCGGCCGGCCCAAGCACATCAGTTCGATCTGGCGGAAGATGCAGAAGAAGGGTCTCGATTTCTCCGAGCTCTACGACATCCGCGCCTTGCGCGTACTGGTCCGCGATGTACCGGCCTGCTACGCGGCGCTCGGCGTCGTGCATTCGCTGTGGCCGTTCATCGCCGGCGAATTCGACGACTACATCGCCAGCCCGAAGGGCAACAATTACCAGTCCCTGCACACGGCCGTGGTCGGCCCCGAAGGCCGCACCCTCGAGGTGCAGATCCGCTCGCACGACATGCATGCCTATGCCGAACTCGGCTTCGCAGCGCACTGGCGCTACAAGGAAGGCAGCGGCGCCGACGCGAGCTTCGAGCGCAAGATCGCCTGGATGCGCCAACTGCTCGAAGGGCGCGACGAGCAGGAGGACGATTCGGCCCTGCTCGCCGCCTTCCGCACCGATGTCATCGAGGACCGGGTCTACCTGCTGACCCCGAAGGGCCAGGTGATCGACCTGCCGAAAGGGGCCACCGTGCTCGATTTCGCCTACGTCATCCACACCGATGTCGGCCATCGCTGCCGAGGGGCCAAGGTCAATGGCCGCATCGTGCCGCTGACCCACCAGCCGGCCAGCGGCGACCGCATCGAGATCCTCACCGGCAAGATCGCCGAACCACGCCGCGACTGGCTCAGTACCCACCACGGGTTCCTGCACACGGGCCGGGCCCGCAACAAGGTACGCAACTGGTTCAAACACGCCGATCGCGAACTCAACATCGCCGCCGGCCGCAGCGTGCTCGATCGCGAGTTCAAGCGCCTGGCCCTGCACAATGTCGAACTCGAAAGCCTGCCGGCGCGTTTCCATCTGCGCAGCGTCGACGATCTCTACGAGGCGCTGGCTCTCGGCGACGTCACCCCGACCCAGATCGCGCGCGCCCTGCACGAGGGCGGGCGCGACCCGGAACCCGCTTCGGCACGCGTCTCGCCGCCGCCCAAGCCGGCCGCGCCCGGCAAGGACGCGCTGGTCATCGAAGGCGTCGGCAACCTGCTCTCGGTGCTGGCACGCTGCTGCCAGCCGGTGCCGGGCGACGCCGTGGCCGGCTTCATCACGCGCGGTCGCGGGGTCAGCGTGCACCGCGCCGATTGCCGGCAACTGCAGCGCCTGCGCACACTCGATCCGGACCGCATCATCGAGGTCAGCTGGGGCGGCGCGCACCAGCGTGCGTATGAGGTCAACGTGCTCGTGCGCGGCTACGACCGCAAGGGCCTGCACAAGGACGTCAGCAACGTCATCGCCGCGGCCAACGTGCACATCTTCGCGGTCGACGCGCGGGTCAATCCGGCACGCAACGAAGTGACCATGAACTATGCTCTGCGCGTCGCCGATTTCGGCCAGCTCTCGAGCCTGCTCGCGCAGCTGCACGCGGTGCCCAACGTGATCGAGGCTGAGCGCAAGCTCTGAGGCCGCACAAGGGCAGCGGCAGGCGGATCGGGCTGATATGCTACGTCCCACGCTGCAGCGCGGCATAGTGCATGGGTACAGACCGCTCGTGATCGAAATTCCTGGATACCGATTGCTGCGCCAACTCGGGCGCGGCGGCATGGCTACCGTGTATCTGGCGGTCCAGGAATCCGTGGACCGTGAAGTCGCGCTCAAGATCATGTCGCCGGCGCTGCTGGTCGATCCGAATTTCGGCGAACGCTTCCTGCGCGAGGCCAAGATCGCTGCCCGCCTGCACCACCGCCACGTGGTCGGCATCCACGATGTAAGCCGGGTCGGCGACTATCACTACATCGCCATGGAATACCTGGCCGGTGGCCCGGTCCTGAGCAAGGATGGCCCGCCGCGCCCGGTCTCGTTCGCCCTGCGCGTGACCCGCGAGATCGCCGGTGCGGTGAACTACGCGCAGCAGAAGGGTTTCATCCACCGCGACATCAAGCCCGACAACATCCTGCTGCGCGACGACGGTTCCTCGGCCCTGACCGATTTCGGCATCGCCCGCGCCAACGATTCGGCGACGCGCATGACCCGCACCGGCTCGGTGGTCGGCACGCCGCACTACATGAGTCCCGAGCAGGCCCGCGGCAAGCAGCTCGACGGTCGCGCCGACCTCTACAGCCTCGGCGTCGTGCTCTACGAAATGCTGGTTGGACGCGTGCCCTACCATGCCGAGGATTCGCTCGCGGTCGGCATCATGCACATCACCCAGCCGGTGCCGCGCCTGCCCGATTCGCTGGCCGTGCTGCAGCCGCTGGTCGACGGCTTCATGGCCAAGGATCCGAACGACCGTTTCCAGACCGGCAACGACGCGGCGCTCGCCATCGCGCGCTACGAGCAGGCGATCGCCAGCGGCGAACTCGAAGGCCTCGAGGTATCGCCTTCCGAGTTCGGGCGCGAAGCACGCGCGCTCGAAACGCGGATCTCGCCGACCCCGGTGACCCAGCATTCGCCGCGACCGGCTTCTGCCGATGCCGACCCGCGCGGTCGGGCCGATCCGAGCATGGGCCGGCTCGAGGAGATCATGGCGGCCACCGACGACCACATCATGCGCGCCAGTCGCGTCTCGCGCGGCAAGGCCAGGGCGAAGCCTCGGCGGACCGGACTCTGGGTCGGCCTGCTGATTGCGCTGCTGGCGCTCGGTGGTGGTGGCTTCATGGTCTGGAAACACCAGGACCGGCTGCGCGCGCTGTTACCGAATACCGAGCTCAACGACATGCTCTCGCGCGCGCAGAAGGCGCTCGACGCGGACCGGCTCGAAGGTGACAAGGGCGACAGCGCGCGCGAACTGTTCCAGGCGGCACGCGCGCTCGATCCGGACAACGACATCGCCCGTCGCGGCCTGCGCAATGTCGGCGAGAAGCTGCTGGCGCGGGCACGCGACGCGCTGGCCCGTGGCGAGCTTGCTCCGGCCCGCCAGGCGGCGGCGGCGGCGCGCGAACTGCTCGGTGGTGGTGCCTCGGTGGACGAGATCGACAAGGCGATCGCCGCGCGGGAGGCGCGTGGCACGCAGACCGAATCGCTGCTGGCCTCGGCCCAGGCCGAGTTCGACGCCGGGCGCTTGCTCGGCGAGGGCGGCGCGATCGCGCTCTACCAGCAGATGCTGGCGAGCGACCCCGGCAATGCCCTGGCCAGGGCCGGCATCAGCCGCAGCGTCGACGCACTGGCCGTGCTCGCGCGGGCTGCCTTCGACGCCAGCGACATGAGCACGGCGGCGGCGCGCATCGACGACATCGCGCGCATCCTGCCGGACTATCCGGCCCTGCCCGACCTGCGCGCCCAGCTCGGCAAGTTGCGCGAAACGGCAGCTGCCGGCCTGGCCAGGGATCTCGACCGCGCCGAGGCGCAGTTGCGTGGCGGTCGGATCAGCGGCGATGCCGATTCGGCCCAGTCCCTGTTCGAATCGGTGCTCAAGCGTGATCCCGACAACGCGCGCGCCCGTGCCGGTCTGCGTCGCGTCGCGCAGTCCTTCGTGGTCCAGGCGCGGGCTGCGATCGAGGACAGCAACCCGGGCAGCGCCGACCGCCTGCTCAACCAGGCCGCCGCACTCGCCCCGGACCTCGGCGACCTGCGCGCCGCGCGCGTCGACCTGCGCGAGTTGCGCGAGCGCCTCGCCATCGCCGCCGAACGGCCGCCGCCGTCGCCGGCCGATCTCGAGCGTCTGCGCAACCTGATTGCCGAGGCCGCGCAGGCCAGCGAGGCCGGTCGCCTGATCAATCCGCCCGGCAACAGCGCCTACGACAAGTATCGCGCCGCGCTGGCCATCGACGGCGACAACCAGGATGCCCTGAACGGCCTCAACCAGTTGCCCGTGCGGGCGCGCCAGCAATTCGACCTGTTCCTCGCCGACGGTGCGCTGAACCGCGCCGAGGGCATGCTCGAGGTGGTCCGCCAGACCGCGCCGGCCGATCCATCGATCGCCTCGATGTCGGAGCGCCTGGCCAATGCCTGGCTCGATCTGGCCGACCAGCGGATCGGCGAGAAACGGGCCGCCGATGCATCGCGCGCACTGCAGTCCGCGCGCAGCCTGGCGCCGGCGAATCCGCGCCTGGCCCGGCTCGAACAGGCGCTGCGCGAACTGTCGCCTGCGGGCGGTTGAACATGGAACCGCGCCAGGCCGCGGTTGCCGAACGCTGCGAGCGGCATGCCGCGCCATGTGCATCCTGCTGATCGCCATCGAGGCGATGCCGGAATGGCCATTGCTGCTGCTCGGCAATCGCGATGAATTCCACGCCCGCCCGAGCAGCGCTGCGCAGCCCTGGCGCGGCGCGCCGGACTGCCTCGGTGGCATCGACCAGGTCGGTGGCGGCAGCTGGCTCGCCCAGCGCAACGACGGCCGTTTCGCCGCTGTCACCAACCGGCGCACCGGATTGCCCGCGCAGGCGCCGCATTCGCGCGGGGAGCTGGTGCGCAGCTTCGTCGTCGGCAGCGAGAGCGTGACGCAATTCGGTCAGCGCGTGCTCGCCCACATCGACGACTACGGTCCGTTCAACCTCGTCTTCGGCGATCGTTCGGCGGTCTTGGTCATCGACGGGCACGACGAAAAGCTGCAGCGGCTCGAGGCCGGCATCCACGTGGTCAGCAACGGCCCGCTCGGCAGCCGCTGGCCCAAGGTCGAACGCCTCGAGGCCGGGTTCCGGCGCGCACTCGGCAGCGGCCAGCGCGACGACGCGGGCCTGCTCGGCCTGCTCGCCGATGAATCGCAGCCGGCCGACGAGGCGCTTCCCGATACCGGCGTCGGCACCCACCTCGAGCGCGTGCTCGCGCCGATCTTCATCCGCGGCGAACACTATGGAACGCGGGCCAGCTCGCTGGTCCTGCACCACGACGATGGCAGCCTGTTCTTCCGCGAACGCAGTTTCGCCGCGCAGGGCCTGAGCAGCGGCGAGGTCGCCTGGGAATGCCTCGAGGTCGAAGGCGAATGGCGGCTCGGTTGAGGCGCCCGAGGCAGGAGTCGCGACGATTGCGCCTCCTGGTCAGGGCCTGCCTATAGCCGGAAGATCCGGCGAACCGCCTTCTCGGCCGCTTCGAACGAGAAGTGGCTGCGCACGTTGCCGAGGCCGTTGACCGAAAGCCGCGCCCACAGGGTCCTGTCGCGATAGAGGGCGACGACGGCCTCGGCGAACTGCGCGGCGTCGCCGGCAACGCTGACATCGAGGCCGGCGCGCACGTGCATGCCCTCGACCGCGATCGGCGTCGCCACTACCGGCAGGCCGTAGCTCATGGCCATGTTGACCTTGCCCTTGACCCCGGCGCCATAGCGCAGCGGGGCGACCGAAATGCGCGCCGAATCCATGAACGGGCCGATGTCCTCGATATAGCCGTGCACGATGACATGCTCGCTGGCCAGCGCCTGGATCGCGCCGGTGACCTTGCTGCCGATCACGTGCAGGCGCAGCTCGGGAATCGATTCGAGGATGCGCGGCAGGATCTCGCCGACGAACCAGATCACCGCGTCGCTGTTCGGCGGATGCTGGAAGCCACCGACGAAGACGAGGTCGCGGCGCTCGTCGAACGGCCGCCGGCAGCCGTGGATCTCGTGCACGTTCGAGAGCACGTCGACGGCGACTCCGGGCGCATCACCGGCCAGGATTTCCTGCTCGACCGGGCTGACCACGAGGCTCACATCGCATTCGCGCATGATGCCGATCTCCTGGCTGCGCGTTTTCGCGGCGATGCGGGCGAGGTCCTCGCGCTGCTCGAGTTCGGCGGCGCGCTGCTCGCGCAGGTAGTGCAGGTCGACCGTATCGAACACGAGCCGGGCCTGCGGTGCATACAGGCGGGCCAGGCCGACGAACTCGGCGGCGACATAGTGGCGCGAGAGCAGGATCGAATCGAATTCGGCACCGCGCTCGCGGAACAGCGCGACCGGATCGCTGTCGAATGGGTGGTAGAGCACCTCGACACCGAGCGCCTGCAGGTCCTGTGTATAGCGTTCGACCCAGGCCCGGTTGCTGGCCATGAAGACGACATGGCAGGCATTGCGGCGCAGCACCTTCATCAGGTTGACCATGCGCAAGGAACCGGAATCCTGGTCCGGCGCCGGCGTCGTCGCGTCGATGATCAGGATGCGGTGGCGCGCGCGATGGCTCGCGGCGAGGTGGATGGCGGTGCCGGGCGCCGGCTGCGCACGCAGGGCCTCGCTCCACTTGGCGACGAACTTGCCGTGGTTGATGAGCTGGTAGCGCTTCATGCCGCTGCCGGTGTCGGTGCCGGCGGTGACGCCTTCGAAATGGACGACGCGCGAACGCGGCTCGTAATAGACCTTGAGTCCGGCCGCGCGCACGGCGAAGGCGAGGTCGGTGTCCTCGTAGTAGGCCGGCGCATAGCGCGAGTCGAAGCGACCCAGCGATTCGAACAGCTCGCGGCGCAGCACGATCGCTGCGCCCGAGCAGTAGTCGGCTTCGCGACGGAAGGCGAAGCGGCTGTCGTCGGGGTCCTCGAAGCGCCCGTAGTTCCAGCCCGAGCCGTCGCTGAAGATGATCCCGCCGGCTTCCTGCAGGCGCCCGTCCGGATAGACCAGGCGCGCGCCGACCAGGCCGGCGTCGGGCGCTTCGTCGAATACGCGCAGCAGCGCCTCGAGCCAGCCCGCGGTGACCACCGTGTCGTTGTTGAGAAACAGCACGAATTCGCCGCGCGCCATCGCCGCACCGGCATTGCAGGAGCCGACGAAGCCGAGGTTTTCGGCATTGCGCAGGACGCGGATGCCGCTGATCTCCTGCAGGCGCCTTTCGGTGACGTCGGAGGAGAGGTCATCGACCACGATCACTTCGAACGGCACCGATGCCGCGTGCGCAGACAGCGATCGCAGGCAGGCCGCGGTATATGGGAACTTGTTGTGCACCGGAATCACGATCGACACGCGCGGCGCATCGCTGGCCGGAACCGCGAACGGCGAGAACTCTTCGCCCGGTTCGGCGAAGGTCTCGCCGGCGATCGGTCGCCGCGCGCCGCCGAGTTCGCGGCGCAGGCGCATCCAGGTTCCGGCAAGGCCATGCTGGGCGAGGCTGCCGCGCAGGCGCGCGTACTGGCTGGCCAGCCGGTTGCGGCGATAGGCCAGGCCGGCGCGGCGATCGCGCAACCAGGTGATGGTCAGGCGCAGCGGCAGGGTGTAGCGCCACAGCCGGCTCATCACGATCGGACGCAGTTCGTTGACTTCGGCGTCGAGCTTGAGCGCCCACTCGGTGCGTTCGGCGAACTCGGCTTCGAGCTGCTTGAGCTGCGCGCGCGCCGCGACCAGCTCGCGATCGAGACCATGGCCCCACTCGCCACGGCGGCGGCTTTCGCGAATGCTGGCGGCGAGCTCGCGACGAAGCCGGGCTTCGCGGCGTTTCGCCCGCTCGATCGCGTCTTCGCTGGCGGCCAGTTGCTGCGAGGCCGTGTCGATCAGCGCGAGCGGGTAGCGTGCCGCTTCACGCTCGGACAAGGCGAGGATGCCGGCATAGGCGCCGGCCATGGCCGCGAGGTCGGGTTCGCGCCAATCCGCGAGTCTTTCCCGGACGCGCTGCAGTCGCTCGCGCTGTTGCGACAGTTCGATGACGCGGGCCACGATCGCATCGGCATCCGCATCGACGAGGAATCCGTCGACTTCGTCGGCGATGCGCTCGACATAGGCGCCCATGCGCGTGGCGATCACCGGCATGCCGAGATCGCGCAACTCCGACAGCGTGTAGCCGAAGGTCTCGGCCACGGTCGGCATCAGCACCGCGGCGTCGGCGGCGAGGCGGGCGAGCATGCCGGGCAATTCCTCGCGCTTGTAGTCGAGCACGATGTGCACGCCCGAGCGGCCGAAGAACGCATGCGCATCAGAGCCGGCGCCGAGCAGGAAGACGTCGGCATGCTCGCGCAGGCGCGGCAATACCTGCTCGAGCAGTTGCGCACCCTTGCCGCGGCGCACGCGGCCAGGGATGACCAGGCGCAGGCGCGGGCGGGCCGGAACCGGGCCGCTGCGCGGCGCGGCTGCCGGCCATGGCGCCAGCCCGTGCGGGATCACCGCCGAGGGCAACGCGGCCAGTGGCGGGGCCAGGCGCAGGTCGTTGGCCAGCGCCGAGCGGCTCGGCGCGGCCAGGGTCGCCTTCGCGGCCAGCAGGGCCGCCACGGTCTCGTCGCGCAGCCGCTTCCAGTAGCCGGCATCGGTCTCGGCGAATTCGCGATCTGCGCCGAGCGCGGCCAGGTCGGCGCGGCGCTGCGCCTCGTCGAAGGCCAGCGCGGCATCGCTGAAGTCGCGATGCAGGACCGGCCACAGCGGGTAGTGGTCGTGGATAACGCGCAGGGTCGGCAGGCCGCTGCGCAGGACGTCGAGGCTATGGCCGATCAGGGAGGAGACGATGATCGCGTCGACCGACCAGGCCTTCAGCCATTCGCCGAGCAGGTCGCGATAGGCGGCATCGTGGATGGCGGTTTCGGCGATCGGGCAGGGCAGGGCGACGCGCTGCAGCGGCGGCCCGGCCATCGCGCCGTCATGCAGTTCGAGCCATTCGCCGTGGCGCTTGCGCGCGTGGCTGCCCCGCGCGATCAGCACCAGATGGCTTGCGTCGTTGAAACCCCGGCAGAAATCGCGCACCCAGCGTTCGGCGCCGCCGCCCCAGCCATGCAGCACGTGCAGCACGACCGGTCGGCGGTCGAGGCCGGCCAGTCCGGGCGACACGTCTTGGGCCAGTGCCGCGCCGAGCTTTTCGCGCAGGCCGGCCAGCGGCGAGGGTGGCTGCGGATCGCGCGGGTCGGCGTCGGCTGCGGGTCCTTGCAGGGCACGATCGCGCGCGGCGACGTAGCAGTGGTCGAGCAGAACCGTTCGGCCCACCTGCGCCCGAGCTTCGCGATCGGCGTCTGCGCGTGCGGCGAGGGCGGCGGCAAGGCGCGCGCCGTGCCATGCGGAGGCCAGCGGCGAGAGTTCGGCGCAATCGATGAGCCGGCGTTGCGAATGGGCGAAACAGAGTGCGTCGATGCGGGCCACGTCGGCTTCGCTGTCCGCTCCGACCGGCAACGGCGAGCGCTCGCCATCGAGATTGTCGAGCGCGCCGGCGGCAAGCACATCGTTGGCTTCGAGCGCACGCAACAGCCGCGGCAGGGCCAGCGCCGGCAAATCGGCGTCGCTGCGCAGCAGCACCAGGCTGCGCCCGGGCAGTCGCCGGGCCACTGCTTCGGCCAGCACTTCGGGCCGTTCGTCGACGAGATCGGCCAGGCGCAGCGCCTGCGCATGCCCGGGCAGGGCCGCGCTGGCGCCGAGCAGGGCGAGCTCCGCAGCACCGGCCAGCTGCGCCCGCGCCGCCGTCAGCCAGGCCTCGCTGCAGGGAGTGGCGCCGTGCACGCAGAGGCAGACGGGATCCGGCGACAATTTCGGCACGATCGTCCAGTTCGGAAGCGGACGCGGATTATCGGCGATGGCGACCGACAGTGTCACGAACGCAGGTGGCGGGTGCTTGGCCGAAAACGCCGCGCGGGCATCGGCTAGACTGCGCCAGCTTTCCCGAGGAATCTCCGCTTGTCCGTGTTTCGACGTCTCTTCAGCCTGTTTGCATGGTCCTGGCGCCTGCTGCGCATCCCCTTACTGCTCGCTATCGGCGGTCTGACCGGCTTTCTCGTGCCGTATCTGATCACCCTCGACCAGCAGGTCCGCGAACGTTTCGACGATCTCAGCTGGCAGATACCGAGCCGGGTCTTCGCCCGTCCGTTGGCCCTCGAGCCGGGCCGGCCGATGACCGCCGATACCCTTATGCTGGAACTCGAAGCGGCGCGCTACCGGGCCGATGCGGCGGCGCTGTCGCCCGGTACCTATGCCCGCGACGGCGATCGCTTCGTCATCGGCCGGCGCGCCTTCGTCGGCCTCGACGGCCGTCACGTGGCCCAGCGCCTGTCGCTCGAACTGCGGGGCGGGCGCATCGCCCTGCTCGCCGACAGCGCCAATGGCCAGGCTCTGCAGCACGCCGAGATCGACCCGGCCCGGATCGCCACGCTGTACGGCCTGCAGCAGGAGGAGCGCCGCCTGGTCCAGCTCGAGCAGCTGCCGGCCCTGCTCGTGATGGGCCTGCAAGCGGTCGAGGACCGCGATTTCAAGCACCATCACGGCATCGACGTCAGCGCCATCCTGCGTGCCGGCTGGGCCAACCTGGTCGCCGGCCGCGTCGTCCAGGGCGGTTCGACGCTGACCCAGCAGTTGGTCAAGAACCTGTTCCTCGATCGCGGCCAGAATTTCGTGCGCAAGGCCAACGAGGCCTTGATCGCCCTGCTCATCGAGTTGCGCTACGACAAGCGCAGCATCCTCGAGGCCTACGTCAACGAGATCTTCCTCGGCCAGCAGGGCGGCCAGGCCGTGCATGGCTTCGCTGCGGCCTCGGAGTTCTATTTCGGTCGCGAGGTCGATGAACTGAGCAGCGCCGACATCGCCCTGCTGGTCGGCCTGGTTCAGGGACCGAGCTACTACGATCCGCGCCGTTCGCCGCAGCGCGCCCTGGCCCGGCGCAACCTCGTCCTCCACCAGTTCTTCGAGACCGGCCTGATCGACGCCAGGACCCTGGCTCGGGCCAGTGCCCAGGCGCTCGGCGTCAGCGCGCGCGGCGCGCTGCCGCGCAACCGCTTTCCGGCCTTCCTCGAACTCGTGCGCCAGCAACTCAAGCGCGATTTCGCCGGACACGAACTCGATGCCGCCGGCCTGACCATCCACACCACACTGTCGCCGTCGGCCCAGCTGCAGGCCGAAACGGCCATGCAGGACGCGCTCGGCAGCCTCGGCAAGCGCGATGCCGAAGTCGAGTCGGCAGTCGTCGTCACGGCCGTGCCGAGTGGCGAAGTGCAGGCCCTGATCGGCAGCCGGCATGCCGACGCGCAGGGCTTCAACCGCGCCCTTGATGCGCGCCGGCCGATCGGTTCGCTGGTCAAGCCGTTCGTCTACCTGGTTGCGCTGGCCCAGCCGCAACGCTATTCGCTGGCTTCGCGCATCGACGATGCACCGGTCGACCTGCCGCAGCGCGACGGTTCGCGCTGGGTGCCGAAGAACGACGATGGCGACGTGCACGGCGAGGTGCTGCTGATCGATGCGCTGAAGAACAGTTGGAACCTCGCCACCGTGCAGCTCGGCCTGCGCCTCGGCGTCGACAAGGTGCGCGGCTTGCTCGAGTCGTTCAATCTCGGCCGCGACATCAATCCGAATCCCTCGCTGCTGCTCGGGGCGGTCGACCTGAGTCCTTTCGATGTTGCCCAGCTCTACCAGTACTTCGCCGCGGACGGCCACGCCGTGCCCCTGCGCGCGGTGCGCGGCGTCGTCGATTCGAACGGACGCACGCTGTCGCGCTATGGCGTGCAGGCCGGAACCGGCGACTACGTCGCGGCGTCGCGCCTGGTCACCTGGGCCATGCAGCAGGTGGTCGAGTCGGGCACCGCGCGTTCGATCGGCGCGGCCGGCCTCGGTGGCCTGCACGCGGCCGGCAAGACCGGCACCAGCGATACCCAACGCGATTCCTGGTTTGCCGGCTTCAGCGGCAACCAACTCGGCGTGGTCTGGGTCGGTCGCGACGACAACAAGCCGACCGGCCTGTACGGATCGACCGGCGCCCTCAAGGTCTGGATCGATCTGTTCAGGCGCTTGCCGGCCGAGCCGCTGGCGCCGCCCGGCGACGGCCTGAGCTTCACCTGGATCGACCCCGAAAACGGCCGGCGCAGCGACGCGGCCTGCAGCGGCGCCCGCGAACTGCCGTTCATCAGCGGCTACGAGCCGCAGGATCGCGAAGGCTGCGCCCTCGACAAGCTGCGCCAGTGGTTCGGAGGCGAGGACAAATGACGCTATGCTAGGCGGATCGTCCGACAGCCAGACCCTGCCTTTCATGATTCCCGCAATTCGCGCGGCCCGCTGGCCGATCCTGTGCCTGTTCCCCTTCGTTATCGGTGCCTGTTCGACCCGCAGCCAGACGGAAAAGCCGGCCCTGACGCGCCCCGATGCCGATCTGGTCGCCGCCGTGCAGGCGATCCGCGCGGCGAACGCGGGCGAGGATTCCGCCCTGCAGGTCAACCCGCTGCGTGATCCGGCCGTGGAGGGCTTTCTGGCCCAGGCCCGGGCGGCGGAAAAGCAGCAACAGCTCGACGCCGCCTACGCGGCCATCAGCAAGGCGCGTGCCCTGGCCCCCGATGCGCCCGACCTGCTCCAGTACGAAGCCGAGATCGAATTCCTGCGCGGCGAGACGGTCAAGGCGGAAAAGCTCGCCTACGACAGTTTCAAGAAGGGTCCGCAGGTCGGCACCCTCTGCGTGCAGAACTGGCAGACCATCGTCGAGGCGCGCAAGATCTTCAACGATGCCGACTACCGCGCCGTCGCCGAAGCCAAGCGCGATCAGTGCAAGGTCAAGCGGCCCGTTCGCCTTTGAGCGGCGCCGCTCAGGCGCGCTGGCGTGCAGGCAGGCCTGGAGTCCGTTTGCGTGGCTGCGCGTGAGCACCGGCGCGACCCGCCGCCGTTGTTGAGCGGATGCGCCGGCCATGACTGACCACGTCGACGCACTGCTCGGTGCCGACGGGCCGTTCGCCCGCGAGGTGCCGGGCTTCGTGCCGCGTGACGTGCAACAGGCCATGGCCGTCGCCGTGGCGTCGGCGATCGACGAGCGCCATGCCCTGATCGCCGAGGCCGGCACCGGCACCGGCAAGACCTTCGCTTACCTCGTGCCGGCCCTGCTTTCGGGCAAGCGCGTGATCGTCTCGACCGGGACCAAGGCCCTGCAGGACCAACTCTTCCACCGCGACTTGCCGCGCGTGCGCAGCGTGCTCGGCGCGCGCCTGTCGACGGCCCTGCTCAAGGGGCGTGCGAACTATCTTTGCCTGCACCGTCTCGACCAGGCGCGCAATGATGGCCGTTTCGCCAGCCGCGAGCAGGTCGCCCAGCTGCAGACGATCCACGCCTGGTCGGGCACGACGAAAAGCGGCGACCGCGCCGAGCTGGCCGAACTGCCGGAAGACTCGCCGCTGTGGCCGCGGGTCACCTCGACCACCGAGAACTGCCTCGGCAGCGAGTGCCCGATGTTCGCCGACTGTTTCGTGGTCAAGGCGCGCCGAGCCGCGCAGGAAGCCGACCTCGTCGTCGTCAACCACCATCTGCTGTTCGCCGACCTCGCAATCAAGCAGGAAGGCTTCGGCGAGATCCTGCCCGGCGCGCAGGCCTTCATCCTCGACGAGGCGCACCAGATTCCCGAACTGGCCGGCCAGTTCTTCTCGATCACCCTGACCGCGCGCCAGCTGACCGAACTGGCCAGCGACGCCCTCGCCGAGTGCGCCGCAGTGACCGGCGCGCTCGGCACCCTGCAGCCGCTGATCGAGGCGATCACGCCGGCCGTGCGTCGCCTGCGCCTGGCCATGGACCGCTTCCCGCCCAAGGCCGCGTTCCTCGTCATCGAACGCGATGCCGAGGTCGAGCGCGAACTCGACGGCGTCCGGGTCGCCCTCGAGGAGCTCGGCAGCGGCCTCGCCGCGCATGCCGAGCGCAGCCGCGGCCTCGCGGCCGTGCACGAACGGGCCACCCAGATGCACGCGCGCCTGGCCCATCTCTGCGACAGCAGCGCGCGCGACTCGGTGCACTGGTACGAGCTCAGTCCGCACGGCTTCGCCCTGCACGCAACGCCGCTCGATCTGTCGCAGCCGCTGCGCGAACTGCGCGAACAAAGCCATGCGGCCTGGATCTTCACCTCGGCCACGCTGTCGATCGCCGGGCGCTTCGATCATTTTTCGCGCCAGCTCGGCCTCGAAGACCCGCACTCGCTGTGCCTGGACAGCCCGTTCGATTATGCGAAGCAGGCCCTGGCCTATCTGCCGCGTGGACTGCCCGAGCCGAACACGCCCGACTACACGGCCAGGATGATCGAGGCGGTACTGCCCGTGCTCGAGGCCTCGAACGGCCGCGCCTTCCTGCTGTTCACCTCGCATCGCGCCCTGCGTCGTGCGGCCGAACTGCTCGAGGGCCGCGTGCCGTACCCGCTGTTCGTGCAGGGCACGGCACCGCGCCACCAGCTGCTCGGCGGCTTCCGCGAATCCGGCAACGGTGTGCTGCTCGGCGCGGCCAGCTTCTGGGAAGGCGTCGACGTCGCTGGCGAGGCCCTCAGCGTCGTCGTCATCGACAAGCTGCCGTTCGCGGCGCCGGATGATCCGGTCCTCGTCGCCCGCCTCGAATCGCTGCGCGAGTCGGGTCTCAACCCGTTCGTCGAATGGCAGATCCCGAACGCCGTGATCGCACTCAAGCAGGGCGCCGGCCGGCTGATCCGCGACATCAACGACCGTGGCGTGCTCGTGCTCTGCGATCCGCGCCTCAGTTCGAAGAGCTATGGCCGCATCTTCCTGAACAGCCTGCCGGCGTTTCCGCGAACCCGTGATCTCGAACCGGTCCTGCGTTTTCTGAACGGCTGATCTCTGGTTCGTTACTGCGCGGCGGTCCGACATCGAACCCGTCCGTCGCAAGCATGGGCTCCGGTTCGGTCGCTCGGTGGAGCCATTGCCGGACGCTGCCAGACCCTACTCCCGCGCATGGCAAGAGTGCCCTGATTCCTCGCTTTCTGGTCAATTTCGTTCATTTGATCGGTGCCGTAACGGGTGCTATAAGAATGCGTCCTTGCAGGTCGTTCGCGATTGTCCGAAAGGCGTGACGGACCGGTATATCTCCCGCTTTCAAGCATCTTTCCTGGAGTCTGGCAATGGCTACAACTTTTCGAGTAACGGCACTCGCTGCCGTCATTGGCGCGTGTCTCGGCGGTAGCGCTTGGGTAGCCACGGCAGACGCCGCAGCTGCGAGCGATGCATTCACGACTTCGGCCACCCAGTCGTATCTGATCGAATTCACGGAACCTGGCGCGATGTACTACAAGGGCGGCGACGGCACATTGCGCGCCACCGCAGCCAAGGGCGACGGCACGCATTTCGATGCGAAGTCCAGCGATGTGCGCGCCTACGTGGCTCGACTCGCGACCCTGCAAGCCGAGCATATCGACACCATCAGGCAGTCGCTGGGTCGCAATCCGACCATCACGCACAGTTTCGATCTGACCCAGAGCGGCATCGCCGCGCAGTTGACCGCCGACGAAGCGTCCAAGGTCGCGCGGCTGCCGGGTATCAAATCCGTCGTCGTTGACGTGGCCTACCCAATGGATACCTACCGAGGCCCGACATTCATCGGCGCCGATACGATCTGGAACGGCACATCGGTACCGGGCGGCGCGTCCACGCGCGGTCAGGGCGTCGTCATCGGCGTGCTCGACAGCGGCATCAATTCTTCGCATCCGTCCTATGCCGACGATGCCAGCTGCGGATTCGGGCCGGGCAACCACAAGCTGCTCAGTGCAGTGAGCTGCGAAACGTCGAGCGGCTCGACCTGCACCGGCGCCAATCCGGAGGCGGATCCGGTTTCTTCCGGCCATGGTGTGCATACGTCCAGCACGGCTGGCGGCAATGCGGTGACCAATGCGGCATCGCCGTCGCCCAATGTGCCGGCACCCTATACGCAGATTTCGGGTGTTGCACCCTGCGCCGGAATACGCAGCTACAAGGTTTGCAACACGCCGACCGGTCAGTGCGCCACGTCCGATACGATCGCCGCGATCAATGCAGCGATTGCCGATGGCGACGTGAAGGCCATCAATTTCTCGATCAGTGGCGGCAACAGTCCGTGGACGACGGGCGACGGAGATCGTGCCTTCCTCGATGCGGTCAATGCCGGCATTTTCGTCGCCGCATCGGCGGGCAACACGTCGGCATCAATCACCAACCCGGTCGGGCAGGTCAACCATAGAGGCCCCTGGACCATGACCGTGGCCGCGTCCCAGCAGGACAAGAACTACGGCGCCGGACTCAGCGCAGTCGGCCCCGGTTCGCCACCGGCGAATACCCAGAACCTGATCGCGACCACCGGTTCGATCACGCCCGCACCGGTGCCGTTCTCCAACGTGCAGATCAAGTTGCCCGATGCCGGCCAGCCGGTGACGGCCTGTGATACCGACCCGGCCTATCCGCCCAACTATTTCAACGGCGCCGTGGCCTTGATTTCCCGCGGAGCCTGTTCGTTCTTCCTGAAGATCGACAAGGCCGCCGCTGCGGGTGCTTCAGCCGTCTTCATCTACAACAACACGTTCGGCTTCATCAACATGGACACCAGCTCGCAGACGTCGAGCATTCCCGCCTACAGCATCACCCAGGCGGATGGTCTGGCCATGGCGGCATTCATCAATGCCAACGGTGCGACGCCGACGATCACGAGCCTGGTCGATCCGGCCATCGGGAATTTGCAGGGCGATGTGCTGGCGGGCTTCAGTTTCCGTGGTCCGACTCCCGGAACCGCCGGCGGTCTGCAGGATACGACCAAGCCCGACATTACGGCGCCCGGCGTCAACATCTGGGCGGCCTGGACGCCGCTCGATGGCGGCGCCGATTACAAGATCGAGAGTGGCACTTCGATGTCCAGCCCGCACACGGCCGGCGCCGCCGCGCTGGTCCGCGCAGCCCAACCGACCTGGACCCCGATCGAGGTCAAGTCGGCCCTGATGTTGACCGCCGTGACCAACGGTACCAAGGAAGACGGCGTGACGCCGTGGAACGTTGACGACGTCGGCAGCGGTCGGGTCGATCTGACGCGCGCCGCGAGGGCCGGCTTCGTAATGAACGAAACCGTCGCCAACTTCCTCGCGGCCAATCCGAGTGGTGGCTCGATCAACCTGAAGACACTGAACCTGCCGGCCGTGCGCAATGTCGGCCTCAGCGCCGGCACGCCGTCCTACGTCTGGACCCGTGTCCTGCGCAACGCGCACCAAGGCCCGACCACCTGGAACGTGTCTGTGGATCAGCCGGCCGGCGTTAACGTGGTTGTCAATCCAACCACATTCTCGTTTACCGGAGCGGGAATCCACGCATCGGACACGATATTCAACGGTGATTTCGACAACCCGGTCACGCCCGAAACCCAGACCATCACGATTACCGCCACCACTACGGCATCTACTGGCGGGATTGTGTTTGGCCAGGTCAACTTCACCGAAGCCGGCAGCCTTGCTCCACCGGCGCACATCACGATGGCGGTCCGTCGCCAATAGGATTCGCTTTCGAAGTTGAACCCAAAAAGCCCGGGCATGCCCGGGCTTTTTTCTTGATTTGCCTGGCAGTTGCTGGCAGTAGCGGTATTGCAATACAGATGCACACAAACGGTAAACACATCAATTCTTGATTCATGCAAGTGGCGAAGGTATTCTTCGACGGTCGCGCAGGGGGGAGTGCTAACCGCGACTTTCGAGAGTTCCAGGAGGATCCTCACGAAACGGAATTTGGGCCGGTGCAACAAGCCGGAAATTTTCGGGATCTCGATTCGGGAACGACCTCCATGTCTTCGCTTTTCAATCTTCGCCATTCGGTGGTGGCGAATCCACGCGGGCGATTGCTCGATCCGTTCGGCTCGCGTGCAAGTCGTCGTGCCCACGACCGCGTTGCACGCATGTGCTCTCCAGATGCCTCCCTGCCTGGCCGCGGCGGACATTTGATCCATCTGCACCTGCATCCCCGCTTCGCCGAGCATTGCCCGTCAGGACGGAACCTGGTCGCGCATTCTTTGCCCGCTCGGCATCTTCTGCCCGAATCACTGCAAGTCCCGGCGCCCATCTCTGCGCATCGCGCTCACGGAAAGTTCGGCTTGGGCCGACCCCGATCGGGTTTCCGGAAATCCGCTTGCCCAACCACCTGAATTGATACCGGCCCCATAGGTATCCGAGTGCCTCGCGGGTGTTCGGGCCGGACGGGCATGGCTATCCATTGATCAGCACATCAATTTTTGGAGTGATCTTCAGATGCCGTTTGAATCGACCTTGCTTTGTGCAATCCGCCGGCTGAGTCTGCCTTCCGTCGATACTTTGAGGGCGTATGTGACCGTGGGTGCCCTGTTTGGCCTGTTGACGCTTTCGCATCCTGCGAGGGCTGTGGACAACTGGGCAATAGATGTGTCGGTCCCGGACGCCGCCACGGCCGCGGCAACCTGCGTGGACGAGAATACGGATCCTTGGGAAGCAGGTTCGACCGCCATCAACCCCGGTGCCTGGGCAAACGTCATGCGGGGTGGTACGGGATGGGAGTTCATCTATAGCGACGACCGCCTCAGCGTGAAGGCCATTCTGTTCACCTACTCGCACGAGGGAAAACCGATCTGGCTGGCGACGAACATGACCGCGCTCCAGCCCGATGGCAACTGGAAGGCAAAGTTCTACAAGCATACGGCGACCTCGGCGACCGCCGAGACGCTGACTCACGCGGGTTCCGTGGAGCAACAACCGGGACACGCACAATTCGGAAGCTGTAAGACGAAAGAGCCGAGCCGGCAGTCGGCGCGCTGCAGGCAAGGGGCTGGTGACGGGAGAGGGTGAGGAAAGGACAGAGAGCGGCGTCACCGAGGCGAATATCCTCGGACTGTCAGCTCGGTCCCGCATCTGCGGCCACCCCCAACCCCGACGCGCGTGGCATCCGACTGTTGGCAGGCGCGTTCAGGCCGTTTGTCTTCGCACCAGCAACTGGGCACTACCAAGGCCCTTGAGCCAGGACTGTCCGATGGCCGCGGCCTTCTCGATCAGTGAGCGGGTCGAGCCGATGGCCCGCCAGTAGCGGGTTTCGGTGCCGAGCATCTGCTGGTGCCATTGATGTTCGGAGAGTCCCAGCTTGCGCAGGATCGCGGGTTCAGTCGCAGCAATACTGCCGCGCTTGTCGGGTCGGCTCATTCTGGCGGTCCAGTCGATGAGATCGAGATAGTCTTCGGTGGTGATCGGCAGGTAGGCAGCCGTCACGGCGACGTTGAGCGATGACAGTGGCGCCTTGGCACGGGAGGCGCCGGATCGCACGGCTTCGATACGCTGAACTGCGCTGGTGTGGGCCGAAGACTCCAGATTCTCGGCCATGCCGGCGCGAATCGGATTCAGATCGACGTAACTCATGCAGCTGAGCACGGCGGCTTCATCGAGCAGGGCCTGGCACTTGTAGCGGCCTTCCCAGAATCGCCCGGTACAGGCGTCCTCGCCGTTGGCACGTCGAGCAATCGGCTCATTGAGCGACTTCATGAACCAGGCGAGGCTGCCCAGACGTTGCCGGCATGCCTGCAGACGATCCGCGTTGCCGAGCAGGTTCTCCTCCTTCAGCCGACAACCCGCCTCATCGACCTCGCCCATCATCGTCGCCGGAAACAGGCGCACCCAACGCATCGCAACGTCCTCGTCACTCCATGAGGCCGCCGCAGTGGGATCGATCCGCAGCACGACATGCACATGATTACTCATGACGGCATAGGCGTACACGCCCACGGCAAAGAGCTCGGCCAGCATCAGCAAGCGCTGCTCGACCCATCCTCGCCGATGCTCATAGGACACGCCGCTGTAAGGATCGACCCCGCACAGCCAGGATCGGCGCACGCACCGCGAAACGCAGTGATAGAAGCCAGGAGTGTCGGGATCGACGAGGAGGCGACGTGCAGTAGTCATGCGCTCAGCATGCCCTCATGCGAACGCGGAGTCTGTAGGAAATCTCTGACTGGCGGTGTAGGGTATTGCTGGAATTTTGGATGTCCCAGTTTCGTCGCCAGCGCGCGCATGAGCTTCGATCCGTTCGGCCAGCGTCGTGTGGTCGACTGGTCGGCGACCACGCCGTGGTCGGTGAACCTCGGCAACGAGCTCAACGATACGACCCGTCACGGCTATACCGGCCACGAGCAGGTCGATGCGGTCGGCATCGTCCACATGGGCGGGCGCATCTATGATCCGAAGCTCGGGCGCTTCCTGCAGGCCGATCCGTTCATCCAGGCGCCGGGCAACAGCCAGAGCCTGAATCGCTACACCTACGTGTTCAACAACCCGCTGGCCTATACCGATCCGACCGGATACTGGGGCGCGAAGGAGCAGGCGGGGTTGAGGACGGTGGTGGCGATCGTGATCGCGTGCTACACGGGCTATTACGCGGCAAATATCGCAACCACTACGACCAGCGCCTACACCGCCTCGTTCATCGGCGGCTTCGCTGCCGGGGCCGTGCAATCGGGTACCTTGAAAGGCGCCGTGGTCGGAGGCATTAGCGCCGTTGCCTTCTACGGAATAGGACAGAAGTTCTCGACCGAGGGCCTCAACATCACGAGCGGGGAAGGCTTGGCCGCCTACTCCAAGCTGGCCTTGGCCTCAGGAGTGACTAGCGGCGTCCTCGCCGAAATGCAGGGTGGCCGCTTCGGCAATGCCTTCATCACGGCCGGCGCCAGCACGTTCCTTGCTCCGATCCCGGAAGCGGCGTCTTCGAGTCCGGGTATGCAGACCGTGGTTGCGGCTGTTGTTGGGGGGACTATCTCGGAGATCGGGGGTGGGAAGTTTGCTAATGGGGCGGTAACGTCGGCGTTTCAGTTTGCGTTGGGGAGGGCGATAAGAGGTGGCCACGAAAGGAGCAGCCGAACGAAGTTCGGCGTCTATGCCAAAGGAACTATTAGGACTTTGTCTGGCAAGTCCTATGACTCCTATTCAGACCTTTCCTATTCAGAAAAGGCCAGCGCCGCTGTGGCAGTTGTTCTAGAGTCGTGCTCTGATTGTATGCTGCCGATTCGATTCAGCCTCGAAGAAATGCCGCTGGAATATTCCGGGCACACGAGCCTTACTGGACACATCACCTTCAATTCATCGCATTTCGAGTTTGACTACCCAGATGCAGCATTAGACGCTTTGACGGATGCATTTCATGAAGTTGCGCATACCCAACAGAACTTCATTGAGCGAGTGAAGGGTGGTCTGGTTGACACATTTAGCCGATGGTTCAAGGGCGATATGGGGGAGGACGCGTGGCTTACTAGGGAACATAGGGCGATCTACAAAATAGCACCTATTGCCGCTGCCGCAAACATACGCTCTTACTATTCGCAGCTCGATGCTGTCAGAAGTGGGAAAAGATGATGTACTCAAAGTATGTTGTAAATTTGACTCTGACGCCCATCCTAATTGCTGTTTTGGTCTCATGTACTCAGGTTGACAATCGACGAATGAGTACACATGCGAAGATTCTCAATGTCAGGGACGCTTTAGATTCATGCAACAGCAAGGCGACTACCCTAGAAGACATCATATTGTGCGTAGAGCAGTATGCTGTTCGATTGGGTATTCCAAAGGAGAATTCAAGGTATTTTCTGGTTGATTCATATGGAGAGCAGCTTGTGCTTGTGCCATCGAAGGGCTGCGAAATGAAGGCGATGACGTTTCCGTACTCAAGGGGGCCAAATCGAATTGACGAGTGTGGAAGTGGAGATGATGTCCGCTAGAGGGAGAAAGGGGTCAAGAGGGAGAAAGGGGTCAGGTCTTGAATCTTGAATGGCCCCGATTTGGGGCGTAGATTCGGGGCATGGCCCGACCGCTGAGAATTGAATTTGCCGGCGCGCTGTATCACCTCACTTCGCGAGGTGATCGGCGCGAGGACATTTTCCTGGACGATGCGGATCGGGCGATGTTTCTCGAAGTGCTGGCTGAGGTCTGCGATCGATTTCGCTGGGTCTGCCACGCCTATTGCCTGATGGGCAATCACTATCATCTGGTAGTCGAGACGCGCGACTCCACGTTGAGCCTGGGTATGCGCCAGTTGAACGGGGTATTTACCCAGCGATCGAATCGACGCCACCGGCGCGTGGGGCATGTGTTTCAGGGGCGATACAAGGCGATCATTGTGCAGAAGGAATCGTATCTGCGCGAGTTGGCCCGCTACGTGGTGCTAAACCCGGTACGTGCGGGAATGGTGCGGTCGGCCAGGGACTGGCCGTGGAGCAGCTATCGTGCGACGGCCGGATGGTCGGATGCACCTGCCTGGCTCAGCGTCGACTGGCTGCTGTCTGCATTCGGTACGCGTCGCAAGGCGGCCATGCAGGCGTATCGGCAATTCATCAGTGAAGGCAAAGGCGCCAGCGCCCCCTGGGCTGAACTGAAGCGTCAGGTATTTCTGGGTGACGAGGCCTTCGTCGAGCGGATGCTATCCAGCCTGGAAGGCGATGCCCCGCTCGATGAAGTTCCGTCCATTCAGCATCGGCTGCCTCCGCAATCGCTCGAGCACTACGCAAGCGCCAAACCGGATCGGGATCGGGCCATTGCGGCTGCCTATGCCAGCGGCGGATACAGCATGAAGGCCATTGGCGATCACTTTGGTCTGCACTATTCAATGGTCAGCCGGATTCTTAAACGACAACAGAAGGAAAAGCTGGGGAACTGAGACCGCGATGCGGATCAAGCGTCGGCGAATGAGACATTCATCGAGGTCGACGGGTCCGGCTCACAGCTTATGCGGGGGACTTTCGCGCTCTCAACATTCGATGACGTTGACCGCGAGGCCGCCGCGCGAGGTTTCCTTGTATTTGTCCTGCATGTCGCGGCCGGTGTCGCGCATGGTCTTGATGACCTTGCGGCTCCGTGGTCAGGTCTTGAATCTTGAATTTGCCCTTGCCGTGGCGTGGGCTCCAGGCGCGACCCGACTTATCTGAGTTGATTTCGCAGGCGCGTCGTCACTTCGCCCCGTGGGGTGGGCGGTGTGAAGATGTCTTCCGGGATGAGGCTGATCCGGCGAGGTTTCATGTGGTGCTCGCCGAGCTTGTTGTTCGCGGGCCTAAGAGCACTGGACACCACCACTCCGATATGTACAATATCCTGTACACGTCAGGAGTTGCCCCTGTGGATGCCATAACTTACACCGCTGCCCGCGCCAACCTGGCCGATACGATGGATCGGGTTTGCGAAGATCATGAAGCAATCATCATCACGCGTAGCGGCCAACAGGCCGTCGTGATGATGTCGCTCGACGATTTCAAGGCCCTGGAAGAGACCTCCTACCTCCTGCGCAGCCCGAAGAATGCCCGCCGGCTACTCGAGGCCATTGCGGGACTTGAGGAAGGGCGCGGCAAGGTGCGGAAGCTGGCCGAATGAAGCTCCTTTTCTCGGAGCAGGCCTGGGAAGACTATTTGTACTGGCAGAAGACCGACCGGAAACTTCTGCAAAGAATCAACACGCTCATCAAGGATATTTCCCGCTCGCCATTCGAGGGTATCGGCAAGCCGGAACCTCTCAAGAATGCACTTTCCGGGTTCTGGTCCCGGCGCATCAACGATGAACACCGAATCGTGTACAAGATTGCGGATGACTCAATGCTCATCGCGCAGCTGCGCTATCACTACTAGCGCATAATGATGGGCTGGGGTCTTGAATATGAAACTTGTCCGTGTTGCAGCGTAGGCTTTAAGCATGGCCCGACCGCTTCGAGTCGAGTTCGCTGGTGCGCTGTATCACGTGACTTCGCGGGGCGACCGGCGGGAGGACATCTATCTCGATGATGGGGATCGGGAGATGTTTCTCGAGGTGCTTGCCGAGGTGTGTGACCGGTCCCGTGATCGGGATCTTGCCGATATTCGCGCGTTGTTGCGTGCGCAGCGCGGACGTCTCAATATGACCGAGGTACGTGAGTATTTCGCGCTGTTCGAGCGCCCGGATTTGCTCGATGAATTGCTTGCCGGAATTGCCAGCCGTGACGACTGAGCGACGCAGCGAAGAGCTGGTGGGCAGCGATGTCGCCTCTACATCGCTGCCAGCGCATTCCGACCTGTCGGACTGGATCGAATTGATGGATGCGATCGAGGCGCTTTGCCCAGTCTGGCCCGAACACCCGGCGAGAGAGGAGGGGATCTACAAACTCTAGAGGCGCCCGGCCGAGCTACCCTCAACATTCGATGACGTTGACCGCGAGGCCGCCGCGCGAGGTTTCCTTGTATTTGTCCTGCATGTCGCGGCCGGTGTCGCGCATGGTCTTGATGACCTTGTCGAGCGAGACGCGGTGCTTGCCGTCGCCGCGCATGGCCATGCGCTGGGCGTTGATCGCCTTGACCGAGCCCATCGCGTTGCGCTCGATGCACGGGATCTGGACGAGGCCACCGATCGGGTCGCAGGTCAGGCCGAGGTTGTGTTCCATGCCGATCTCGGCGGCGTTCTCGACCTGGTAGATGCTGCCGCCGAGCGCGGCGGTGAGTCCGCCGGCGGCCATCGAGCAGGCCACGCCGACTTCGCCCTGGCAGCCGACTTCGGCACCCGAGATCGAGGCGTTCTCCTTGTACAGGATGCCGATCGCGCCCGAAGTCAGCAGGAAGTCGATGATGCCCTGTTCGTCGGCCTTCGGGCAGAAGCGGTCGTAGTAGTGCATGACCGCCGGCATGATGCCGGCCGCGCCATTGGTCGGCGCGGTGACGACACGGCCGCCGGCGGCGTTCTCTTCGTTCACGGCCAGAGCGTAGAGGTTGACCCAGTCGAGGATGGTCAGCGGATCGCGCAAGGCCTTTTCCGGCAGCGCGCGCAGCTCGGCGGCCATGGCCGGGGCACGCCGTGCGACCTTGAGTCCGCCCGGCAGCACGCCGGTCTCGCGCATGCCGCGGGCGACGCAATCCTGCATGGCCTGCCACAGGGTCAGCAGGCCGTCCCGGATTTCCTTTTCGCTGCGCCAGGCCTGTTCGTTGGCGAGGATCACCCCGGCAATGGGGAGGCCCGACTCCTCGCAGCGGGCGAGCAGCTCGTCGCCGCTCTGGAACGGGTACTTGACCTGGGTCGTGTCGGCGACGATGCGATCGTCGGCCGCTTCGTCGTGGTTGACGACGAAGCCGCCACCGACCGAGTAGTAATCGCGCGAGGCCAGCTCATTGCCCTCGGCATCGAAGGCGGCGAAGCGCATGCCGTTGCTGTGGTACGGCAGCTTCTGGCGCTTGTTGAAGACGAGGTCCTTCTTCTCGTCAAAATCTATCGCGTGCTTGCCGAGCAACTGGATGCGTTTCGTGCTGCGGATCCGCGCGAGCTTGTCGGCGATGATGTCGGGATCGATCCGGTCGGGCCATTCGCCCTCGAGGCCGCACAGCACTGCCTTGTCGGTACCGTGGCCACGCCCGGTCAGGGCCAGCGAACCGAACAGCTCGACGCGCACGCGCGCGGTCTTCCCGAGTTGCCCACGTTCATCGAGCCAGCGCGTCATGAAACGCGCCGCCGCGCGCATCGGCCCGACCGTGTGCGAGGAGGAGGGGCCGATACCGATCTTGAACAGGTCGAAAACGCTGACAGCCATGGTTACCGTTCGGAAAAGGGGGTGCCCGGGATTCTACGCCGACGTCCGCGCGGCTGCTCCGGTTTGCACTGTGCGGGCCTGGGCCCGATCATTCATCGATGCGACCGCGGGTTCCGGTTCCTGGCCGGCGCGGTTGCAAGACGTCCAGCGAAATCCGGGGATATGAGTGAATCAAGGCGATTGCACACTGCGACTCTACGTATCCGAAGAATGCGAGCTCTGCGATCGCGCCGTTGCCGTGCTGGCCGAAGCCAGGGCGCCGGATTTCGAATGCGTCTGCGTCGAGGACGATGCCGAACTGAACGAGCGTTATGGCGTGCGCGTACCGGTCCTGCATGACCTCACCCGTGATCGTGACCTCGGCTGGCCATTCGATGCCGGGGCGGTGTCTCGATTCCTGGCTGCGGACGGTTGATTGCAACGGCGCTTCGATGTGTCCGCCGTCAGCCGCCCGGCGGCTCTGCCTTGACTGCATCGGTCGAACGCAGCCGGCGCAGGATTTCGGCGCGCGCCTCGCGCAGGATCGAGTCGCGATCGAGGCTTTCGACGATGTCGGCGACCACGCGCTTGGCGCCGAGCTCGCCCCAGGACTTGCCGGCGGCCAGATAGCGGTCGGCGGCTCGGCCGACGATTTCGGTGGCGTACCAGGCCAGCGCGCCCTGCGCGGTTGCGGTGAGCACGGTCGACATGCCGGCGCTGAGGCCCTTGAGCGCCGAGGCGACCAGGTGGATGCCCCAGATCGCGCCCATCAGGGCCGCCAGTTGCGCGCAGATCGTGCCGATCAGGCCGCCGGCTTCGCGGCGCGTGATCGGCAGTCCGTAGACGCGGGCCAGATGCATGACCAGGGCCGCATCGAGCGCGCCGGCAGCGAGCAGGTCGGCGACCGGAATCGGGTTGAGGGCGACCGCGATGCTCTTGGCCAGGCAGTACTGGCGGATGACCCTGGCCGCCAGCTCGCGGCGGGCGACGACGATGCGCCGGGCCACGGCATCGGTCAGGCGCCCTGCGAACAGGCTGGCATTGAGCGCGGACAGCGTGCGGCCCTCGCGCGCCAGCACATCGGTCAGGCGGTCGCGCAGGGCATCGATGTTCGGCGCCTGGCGGATCATCTCGACCTGCTCGTGGCCGTCGGCATCGAGCGACACGCGCTTCAGCGGCGGCGGCATTGCGCTGACCGCGACCATGTCCTCGGCGCGGACGAGCCCGGCCGCATGTTCGCGCAGGCGCCCGAGCAGGCGCTCGAGTTCCGCGCTGTCGTAGCGATCGGCCTTGTTCAGGGCGATCAGCAGCGGACGCTCGGTGCCGGCCAGCACGACCAGGGCGTCGCGCTCGCGCGTGGTCATGTCGCCGTCGACGACGAAGACGACGAGGTCGCTGATGCCCGCGACCTCGTGGGCCAGCTGCTCGCGCGCCTCGCCATCGAGCTCGTCGATGCCGGGCGTATCGATCAGGTGCACGCCGCTGCCGGCGACGACCTGCCACGGGCGAGGCGACGCCGTGCGCGTGGTGCCGTGGAGGACGCCGACCTCGAACGCGCTTTCGCCGAGCAGGGCATTGGCCAGCGCCGACTTGCCGACACTGACCCGGCCGAACACGGCCAGGTGCAGCTCGCCGCGTTCGAGACGGCCAAGCATGGCTTCGAGCTGGGCGAAGTCCGTCGCCAGCGACGTGCGGATCGCCGGCGGTATATGCGGATCCTCGAGCAGACCGCGCAGGCTTTCCTCGGCCTGGGCATGATGATGGTCGGATGGATCGGGCCTGGCCACGCGATCGGCCGGGGCGGCACCGAACCGGCGCAGCAGGCGCCGCCAGAGGGAGTCGTTGTCGTTCACCGGTCGATGGTAGACGCAGAGCCTGGGTCAAGCCATCCCGGCGGATGCCGGCCTACTTGGCGGTCAGCACGAGATGGCCCTTGACCCTGACCTCGTCGCCGATCGTCGAGGTATCGGCGTAGTCGCCGGTGCCGACCTGGAAATCGAGACGATGCAGGGTCGTGGCGACATCGAGCAGCGCGCCACGCTCGGTCGGCTCGAAGCTGACCTCGAGCTCGACCGGCTTGTCGATGCCCTTCAGCGACAGCGTGCCGGTGGCCACGACCCCGTCGCCGGCCTTGCGGAACCCGGTCGTGACGAAATGCGCCTTGGGAAATTTTGCGACGTTGAAGAACTCGGAGGTCGGCAGGGTGTCGTCGCGATCCTTGTCGCCGGTGGCGACGCCGGCAAGGTCGACGCTGACATCGAACTTCGAGGCGGCGAGATCCTTCGGGTCATAGCGGATCGTCGCCTCGAAGTGCCTGAACGTACCGTCGAAGGCCTCGCCCTGGAAGTTCGCCGTGAAACCGAGCGTGCTGTCGGCGTCGACCGTGTAGTCGGCGGCCAGCGCCGGTTGCGCCAGGGCGAGCGAGACGAGCAGGCAGGACAGTGTCTTCATGGCGAGTCTCCTTGGCCTGGCTTGCGCAGGCGGACGAAGGGCAGCATACGCAACAGCGTGTTGTCGCGTTCGAACCAGTGATGAACGAGGGCGCCGCCGACATGCGCGACGAGCACCGCGACCAGCACCCAGAACAACGCTTCATGGGTTTCCCCGGCAAGGTCGCTGAGGGCCTCGTTCTTTTCCATCAGCGCCGGCAGGTTGAACCACTTGAACCACTGCAGCGGATAGCCGTGCAGCGAGTTGTAGATCCAGCCGCTGAGCGGAATCGCCAGCATCAGCAGGTAGAGCACGCCGTGGGTGGCGTGCGCGGCGAAGCGCTGCCAGCGCGGCATCGGTTCGTCGGGCGGGGCGCGGTCGAACAGGCGCCAGCTCACGCGCAGGATCAGCAGGGCGAGCACGGTCAGGCCGATCGACTTGTGGATGGCGAAAGTGTTGAGCTTGGCCATGCCGCGCGGCATCTCGTCCATGATCAGGCCAAGGATGCCGTTGCCGAGGATGCCGAGCGCCATCAGCCAGTGCAGCGACTGGGCCATGCCGCCCCAGCGATTCTCAGTGTTCTTCAGTGGCATCTGTTGCAGCCTCCCCGGGTGGCGCGGCACTGCGCACGCCTTCGACTTCGATGCGCAGTTCGACCGGCCCGCCGACCACCTCGCGATAGGTCTGCATGCCGAAATCGAATCGGTCCAGTTCGGTGCGCGCGCTGAATCCGGCCTTGTCCTTGAACGCATACGGATCGCCGCCGGCGCGATTGAAGGTCACGGCCAGGTCGACGTCGCGGCGAACGCCGCGCAGCCAGAGCTCGCCGTGCAGGATGCCCTCGCTGGCAGCCGTCTTCTCGAGCCGCCTGCCGATGAAGCGCGCGGTCGGCCATTGCGCGGTATCGAGAAACTGCGGCGAGCGGACCTTTTCGCTCCATGCCGGCTCGCCCATGTCGAGGCTGCTCATGTCGACGACGACGTCGGCGCGTGCCGTGCTCCAGTCATCCTCGTCGAACTGGAACCAGCCCTGGGCAATGCGAACCCGGCCAATGCCATGCGAGAAACCGAGGTGATCGGCGAAGAACACGATCTGGGTATGCACCGGATCGAGCACATAGGTCTGCAGTGTCGCCGCACGCAGGTCGGCGTGGCCGGCAAGCAGCATCGCAGTGGCCAGCGAAATCAGGGTTCGAGGCAGCATCGTTGCAGCTTGGCAAAAACCCGACCGGATCGCCAGCGCAACGGCGTTGACGCATTGTTTCGTCCTGGGAGACGCTGAGCGGGTGGCGCAAGCGTCGCGGTGTTGATGGGCCCCGCCACCCTTTCCCACTTGAATCCGTCGGTTGGTCGCCGCGTATATGCGCAGGGGGATGTCGCGCCTGCTTGAAACGACTGCAGCGATGCGGCTAGCAGGGCAGTGCAGAGGCCGTTGCCGAGACTGCCAGTTTGTCTGCGTCGGTGCGCCGCGATCTGTGCGCAGTCAGCTGTCGTGGCGGTTGTGGCAACCGTCCATGGCCTCCCTGACGGATCAATCCTTCCGGCGCAGCCGTTCGACGACCACACCGGCGACTCGCTCGATGCGGTCGCGACTCGGTTTGGCCAGCAGATCGCGGATGTTGCGTTCGGTCTCGTCGGCGTCGAGGCGGGCGTGTTCGGCCAGGGTCATGGCGATCGCCCGGCCGACCGAGTCGAAGGCGAGGCCGTAGGCGATAGCGTGCAGGGCACCGCCACCGAGCGTGCCGAGCCCCGGAAACGCCTTCAGCGCGTTGCCGGCGATGGCGAGCACGATCGCCGTGGTGTTGCGGATGCTCAGACCGAGGCGCTTGAGCAGGTTCTCGACATCGATGTCGCGCACCGGGATCTCGTGGATGCGGGCCAGTTCGCGCACCATGGCCGTGGCCAGCGCGCCCTGGATGATGATGTCGCTGCCCGGTGCGACCGCGGCCATCGCACCGACCACGGCGCGGCGCGTGTAGCGTTGCACGATGGTTTCCGATTCGCGTGCGGCGACGATGCGGGCGAGGGCGCGGCTGCGCTGGTCGACGCTGCTCAGCACGGCTGCCTCACGCGCCGGTTCGAGTGCCTCGGCACCGGCAGCGGTGACTTCCATCAGCGCATCGCGCAGGCTGCCGATATCGGGCTTGCGCTCGCGCACGACGCGCTCGATGCTGCCGTCGGCGAGCTTGCGCTGGAAGTTCTCATTGCCGCCCGCGCTGATGCCGACGATGGCGCGGGTAATCGACGCGTAGCGTTCTCCGAGCGCGGTCAGCAGCGAAATGCGTTCGTCCATGCCGTAGCGATCGATCTTGTTCAGGGCCAGGATCAGCGGCTTGCCGAAGCCGGCCAGCCAGCGCAGCTCGGCATCCTGGGCCCGGGTCAGGTCGGAGTCGACCACATAGACCACCGCATGGGCCCGCAGGGCCTCGTCGCGGGCCAGCTGTTCGCGCTGGGCGCCAGCGACTTCGCCGCTGCCCGGCATGTCGGTGATGACGAGTTCGCGCTGGTCCGGCAGGGTGCCGGTGTAGTGACGTATCCAGCGCGTCGTACCGCCGACCACATCGATGTCGATCACCGACTCGCGGGCCAGGGCGCCGATCAGGCTCGACTTGCCGGTGCTGATCTCGCCGAAGAAGGCGACGTGGCAATCGCCGCTCTGGCGCCGCCGGTCGAGTTCGATCAGTTCCTGTTCGAGGCTCTCGGCCTCGGCCTCGCGCTGGCGCAGTTCGGCGACCCGGGTCGCGATCGCCTCGCGGTCCGGTGGTTGCGCCCTGTCGCTGCGGCTCCGCTTGCCCGGTGCCGGCCGCAGCAGCTTCCAGGCCAGCACGGCCAGGCCGAACAGCGCGGCAGCGGCGACCAGGATCAGTGGCACGCGCAGCAGCAGGGGCAGATTGGCCATGCGCTCGTAGAACTCGAGCAGGCTGTTGACCAGGCTGACGGCCAGGCCGATCACGATCAGCGCGGCAATCGCCAGCATGGCCAACAGGAGGTAGCGCATGGGCAGGCGGGATTGCGGCATCCCGCGGATTCTAGCCTGCATTCGCATATCCGCACCCATGCCAGGTGTTACAGCTTGTGCCGGCCAGTCCGATGCGGGGCTGTCGATGTGCCGGCTGCGCTGCCAAGGCCCCGCGCTGGCCGAGCCGGCTGTCCGCATGGCACCATCGGGTGGATCTGGCGAAGGAATGCAGAATGAGACGATTCGTCGCATTTGCCCTGGGTAGTTTTTGCAGCGCGCTGCTTTGGGCGGGACCACCGCCGGCAGCGCCATGGTTCGAGTCGCTGCGCGTGGCCGATGGCCTGCCCTCGAATGCCGTCTATACGTTGCGCCAGGGCGCAGATGGCTATGTCTGGATCGGCACCCAGGACGGCCTCGCCCGCTATGACGGTGTCGACTTCCGCATCTGGCGGCACGATCCCGACGATTCGAGTTCGCTGGCCAGCAACGATGTTTCGGCCCTGCTCATCGATCGACGTGGCCGGGTCTGGTGCGGCGGCGAGGGTGGCGGCCTCAACGAACTGCTTCCGGCAGGCGGTTTCCGCCATTACCGGCACGACAAGGACGATCCGGCCAGTCTCAGCAGCGATGATGTCTTCGCCCTTGCCGAGGATGCCGGCGGCACGATCTGGGTCGGCACCTATCTCGGTGGCCTCAACCGGCTGCGCGCGGACGGTTCGTTCGAGCGCTTCGAGCACGATGCCGACGACGCGGCCAGCCTGCGTTCGACCACCGTGGTTTCACTCGCGGCCGACGCCGGGGGCCGGCTCTGGATCGGCACCGACGACGGCCTCGACGTGCGCCTGGCCGATGGACACCTGGTCCATGTCGCCCTGCCGGGACTGGCCGCTCGCGCCGACAAGCTGCAGATCGGCAGCCTGCGCCCGCAGGCCGACGGCAGCATGCTGGTCGGCACCGACTACGGCGTGACCCGGGTCATGCCCGATCTTTCCGAGGGCAGTGTCCTGTTCACTCCGCCGTCGCGCGCCGCCACCATGGCCGTGCTCGCCGAATCCGAAAAGGAATTCTGGATCGGCACCACCGGCGGGCTCTGGCGCATCGACGGCGAAGGCGGACAGCGTTTCGGTGTTGGCGACGCCCTGCCCGGAGAGCTGCCCTCGGCACGCGTGATGGATATCCTGCGCGATCGCGAAGGCGGGCTCTGGATCGCCCTGCTCGATGGCGGCATCGCGCGGCTGCCGGCCCGCTGGCGCAATTTCTCGACCTGGCGGCATCGCCCCGGAGACGTGCACAGCCTGCAGCATTCGGTTCCCGAGGCAGTCAGCGTCGACAGCGAGGGCGGCATCTGGGTCAGCAGCGGGCGCGACGGCATCGACCATATCGACGCGACCAGCGGCCGGGTCGAGCGCCTCGGCGAGCGTTTCGCCGCGCAGGGCAGCGTGCTGCGTTCACTGCTGCGGGTCGGCGACCAACTCTGGGTCGGTCATTACCGGGGTCTGCGTCGCTACGCGATCGCGGACGGATCGCACATCGAACTGCCGGTCGCCGAGGGCACCTCGGATGGCCTCCCGCAGGGTTTCGTCAACCGCTTGCTGCGCGCGCCCGACGGCATGATCTGGGCCAGCCTGCGCGGCGGCGGCGTGGCCCGGATCGATCCGTCGACGCTCGCCGTCCATGGCTATTCGATGGCCAACGGCGGTATCGGCAACGCCGACATCGCGGGCATTGTGCTCGATCGCCTTGCCGACCCCTGGATTGCGACGACCTCGGGTATCGAGCATTACGATCGCAAGACCGACCGCTTCGTGCGTACGGCCGGATCGCCGGACGATTCGATCCAGGCGCTGGCTTTCGACGAGGCGGGCTCGCTCTGGTTGCACCGTCTCGGCGCGCTCGAGCGCTACGAATTGAGCGACGCGGGCCTCGTGCTCGCCCAGCGTTTCGACAGCGGCGACGGCTGGCCGGCCATGCAGGTCAGCGATCTGCTGGCCGCCGCCGATCAGGCGATCTGGGCGGCCAGTCCGCGCGGGCTGTGGCGGCTCGATGCGCGCAGTCATGCGATCCGGCGCTTCAGCGAGCGCGATGGATTGCCCAGTGCGGAAATCATCGGCAGCTTCGCCGTGGCCCAGGATGGTGTCGTCTATGCCAACACGCGCGCCGGGCTGGTCGCCTTCGACCCGGCCGCGATCTCGCTGGATTCGCCACCGCCCCCGTTGAGCATTGCCGCGGTTTCGGTGCGTCGCGAAAGCGGTGTCGTCGGCTTGGCCCCGGATCAGCCGATCGTTCTCGAGCACGCCGATCGCGACCTGACCATCGAGGCGCGCGCCTTGTCGTTCCTCAATCCGGCAGGCAACAGCTACCGCTTCCGCCTCGAGGGCTTCGACAAGGACTGGGTCGATACCGGTGCGCGCGGCGAGCGCGTGTTCTCGCAATTGCCGCCCGGCGACTACCAGTTGCAGGTGCGCGCGGCGAATGCCGACGGGGTCTGGAGCGATACCACGGCGAACCTTTCTGTTTCGGTGGCTTCGCCGCCCTGGCGCACACCCGCCGCCTACCTGGCCTATCTGGTCGTGGCTGCTCTCGTCCTGCTGCTCCTGCTGCGCAGCTGGCGCAACCGTGTCGACCAGCGCCATGCGTTCGCGCTGGCCGAACAGCAGCGCCGCGCCGCCGAAGAGCTGGCCAGCGCCAAGTCCGCGTTCCTCGCCACCATGAGCCACGAGATCCGCACGCCGATGACCGGCGTGCTCGGCATGGCCGAGTTGCTGCGCGCGACCCCGCTGGACGAACGCCAGCGCGGCTACGCCGAGGCGATCAGCCGCTCGGGCGATCTGATGCTGCGCCTGGTCAACGACAGCCTCGACCTCGCCCGCATCGAGGCCGGCAAGCTCGAACTCGACCGGCGTGCGCTCGATCCGGCCCAGGTCGTGCGCGAGGTGGTCGCCCTCGAGGGGCCGCTGGCCGAAAACAAGGGCCTGCAGCTGCTCTCGCAGATCGACCCGGCAGTGCCGGCCCTGGTCAGTGGCGACGCCACGCGCATCAAGCAGGTCCTGCTGAACCTCGTCAACAATGCGCTGAAGTTCACCGAGCGCGGCACGATCCGCCTCGATCTCGGCAAGGCCGCCGACGGCTCCCTCGAATTCGTCGTCAGCGACACCGGGCCCGGCATGAATGCCGACATGCGCGAACGCCTGTTCGGTCGCTTCGAGCAATCGGCTGGCGTGACTCCGCGCTATGGTGGCAGTGGCCTCGGCCTTTCGATCTGCCAGGAACTGGTCGACCTGATGGGCGGACGCATCGAAGTGGAAAGCAGGCTCGGCGAGGGCACCCGCTTCAGCATCCGCCTGCCGCTGACCGAAGTGGCCCCGCGCGCGCCCGGCGAAACGACCCCGGCGCGGCGCTTCGACGACCGCCCGCGCTCGCCGACGCGAGCGTCAGGTGATACCGACGCCCGCGCCCATGTCCTCGTCGTCGAGGACGATGCGACGATCGCCGCGGTCGTCGTCGGCATGCTCGAGTCGGCCGGTCACCGCTGCACGCATGCCGCGCATGGCCTGGCCGCGCTGGCCGCGCTGGAAGACCCCGGTATCGACCTCGCCCTGGTCGATCTCGACCTGCCCGGCATCGATGGCCTGCAACTGGCGCGACTGCTGCGCGACCGCGAAGGCGAGGGCCGCCACCTGCCGCTGATTGCGATCACCGCGCGGGCCACCGGTGACGAGGAGGAACAGGCGCGCGCCGCCGGCATGGACGGCTTCCTGCGCAAGCCGCTCAGCAGCAGCGCCCTCGAACGGGCGATGGCGCCCTGGTTGCGCGAGCGCGCGGGATCGAATGGCTGAGCCGGCGGTGCTCGCCGGTGTGGCCGGCCCGGCGAGCCGTCAGGGGCGCACCGCGGTCACTTCGATCTCGACCAGGAATCCCGGATTGGCCAGGGCCGCGACCTGCATCGCCGAGCGCGATGGCAGCTTCGGCTGTTCGCTGGTGCCGAAGAACTGCGTATAGCCCTTCATGAAGCCGGCAAAATCCATCCTGTTGCCCTGCGCCGGATCGCCGACCAGGAAGACCTGCATCTTGACGACGTCGCCCATGCCGAGGCCAAGCTCCTTGAGCTGGTCGCGGATCGCGCCGAGCACGCCGACGGTCTGGCGTTCGGTATCGCCATAGGCGGCCACGCTGTCGCGAGGCGCCTTGTCGTCGATCACGGGCGGCACTTTTCCGCTCAGGTAGACGGTGGTCGCACCAGCAGGCACCTCGACCGCGGCGGCGATCGGAAACGTGCTGTTGTTGGGCAACTTGTGGCGGATGACGCCCTCCGCGCCGGCCATCGAAGGAACGAGCAGGAGCAGTGCGATCAGGCGGCAGGGGATGGTTCGCATGATGGATTCCTCGCGAGTCAGGGATGCAGTGCCGCAACCTCGGCCGGGGTGATCTCTCCTTCGAAGCGGTTGCCGAAGTGGGTGCGCACGTAGTTGACGACGTTGGCGACCTGGGTGTCGGTCAGCCAGGTCGGCCCAAAGAAGAATTCGAAGTTCTCGACATGCCGGAACGAGGGCATGTTGCGGCGGCCGTTGAGGATGGTCGCGGCGACGAAGTTGGCCGAGGCCAGGGCCGGGTCGCCGGCCAGGGCCGGATAGTGGCCCGCGCCCTGCGCGCCGCGTCCGTCCGGCATGTGGCAGGCCTGGCAGAGATGCGCATAGACCTGCTCGCCATCGCTGAAACCGAACATGCCCTGTGCGCCCGGGTCCGCGGCCTGCACGGAGCCGGTCGCGCAAGCCAGCAGGGTGCAGATCAGGACGCCCCGGTTCGCCGCGAGACGCCGAACCGTGATTGCGGTCTTCATGCGGAAGCCCCCCGTTCAACGGCACGCTGGTGCAGGCGTTCGATCGCATCGAGCGCCGATGTCACGGCGCCTTCCTGCCAGGCCGGCAACTGCGAGGCATGTTCGCCGGCCAGGGCGATGCGGCCATCGATCGCGCACAGATTGCGGTAGTGTTTCGCGCGCGCGGCTTCGGTCCACAGGCCGAAGCAGCCGAGCGTGAACGGTGAGCGGTGCCAGGCCACCGAGATGCCGTTCTCGAATTCGGCGCGGTACTGCGGATGGATGTGGCTGCCCTGTTCGACCGCTGCCTCGATGCGTTGGGCCGGGCTCATCGCGGTGAACTGCATCGCGTTGGCGCCGAAGGCATAGGCACCGAGCAGCACGGCCTTGCCGCTGTCGTGGTAGCCGTGGCTCGGATAGCTGATCGTGTCGATAGGCAGGTCGGTATAGCTGATGCCGCCGTAGATGGCCTCGTCCTGCTCCCAGAAGCGACGCTTGAACTGCAGGCCGATCTTGACCGCGGCCGCGTACGGCACGGCGGCGATCGCATCGGCCATGGCCTGGCCGACATTCATCGGGATCTGCCCGAGGATCGACAGCGGGATCGTGCACACGCACCAGTCGGCGCGGGCTTCGTGGCGACTGCCAGGTTCGGCGCTGTCCTCGAAGGCGACGCGCACGCCGTGTTCGTCCTGGTGGATGTCGAGGACCCTGGCCCGGTAGCGGATCAAGCCGTCGAGTTCGTGCGCGAAGGCCTTGCCGATGCGGTCCATGCCACCGACCGGCTGCATCAGCGTGGTCTGCATTTCGTAGAGATCGCCGAACGGCAGCCGGCCCCAGAGGGTCCCGTCGAGCACGTCGCCGAGACCCATCGGCGTCGACGGCAGCGGATCGCCCGAGAGGCCGCCGCCGGCGTCCTTGTCGTAGCCGCGGCGGTCGCTGCTGTCGCGACTGCGGCTGTAGCGGAAGTCCTTGTCCAGCGCGCCCCACCATTGCAGGGATTCCAGCAGCTTTTCCTGGTCCTCCCTGCTGACCGCGGCATCGAGTTGGTTGCCGCGGGTAGCCTTGGCCAGCAGCTCGGCGACATGGCCGTGGTAATCGGCGCGCACGGCCCGATAGCGTTGCGGCTTGCCGTCGGCGGCCGAGCGCGTGTGCAGGTACGCGTTGTAGTTGACCTGGACGAAATTCTCGAGCGGGATGTTGAACTGCCGGCAGTAGCCGAGGATGCCGCGGTGGTGGTGCGGCAGGCGCCAGGGGCCGGGATTGATGTATTGGCCGGGCGCGAACTCGCAGTGCTGGGTTTCACCGCCGAGCTCGGTATAGGTGTCGCCACCGCGCAGGCTCCAGTTGCGTCCGCCGGCGCGTGCGTTGTACTCGAGCACCTGCACCGCATAGCCGGCCTTGCGCAATTCATAGGCAGCGACCATCCCGGCGATGCCGGCGCCGAGCACGAGCACCGAAGCGCCCTTCGGCGCCGCGCCGAGCTGCGGCACGCCGTTGAACGGCGATTCCGCGGCGAAGCCGAGGCTGCTCATGGCCTGGTACATGGCCGCACCGCCGGCGCTCATGCCGATCATGCCGAGGAGCTGGCGCCGAGTCATCCCGCCGTGCCGAGTGCCGTCGTGCATGCGCTTCCCCCCCCCGAGAGTGACGCGAGTGTAGCGCCAAACACGGCTTGCGGTCCGCGCCTTCCGGCTGGGGCCAGCCCGTCGAAAACGCGGGGCGCTACTGCGGTTCTTCGATCAGGTAGCCGCGTTCGCGCAGGGCCGAGAGCGCCCCGTCGGCTTGCAGCAGGATGCGGATCGGCAGGATCGCCAGGGTCGATTCATTGCGCTCGAGGGCGCTTTCCGCGGCTTCGAGCCAGATCCGGGCAATGCGTTCCCTGAGGTCGCCGAGACCGCGCTCCTCGACCACGCTGGCCTTGAGCACGGCATCGCTGCAGGCCTGGAACTGGTCATCGTAGGGCAGCGCGCGGATTGCTTCGATGTCGCCGCTGGCCCAGGCGTTGGCGCGCAGCTTCATTGCTTCGAGGTCGGTTTCGAGCCGCGCCATGGTCTTGGCAAAGCAGTCGAGGTCGTCGAGCGCGGATTTCTTGAATTCGCGAACGGCCTTGCCGGGCGATTCGATGCGCAGCTCGAGGCGCGGCTCGACCAGTTCGACCTTCTGCCGTCGCGCAGCCTTTGTCACCGCCTTGCTGACGACGTCGTCGAGCGACATGTCCGAGGCCTTGATCGCCTCCACGTAGAGTTCCTGGGCGGCGAAGATCGGCCGGCGCTTCTCGATGCCGCGGTCGCGGCCGATGTAGCGTTGCTTGAGCGTGCTCCAGCGCGCATAGAGGTCGGCCGGGACAACATCGGCAAGGCGGGCGTCGTCGGGATTGTTGCGTGCGCCGATCAGCGAGGGCAGCAGGAACAGGCCACGCAGCATGCCACCCTTGACGCTGATCGATGCGCTCGGCACGAGGATGACCTGTTGCGAGCGGGCGATCGTCGCCTCGATGTCGCGCGAGACCCAGGTCATCTTCTCGGGCAGCGGGCTCAGCGTGCCGAGGATCCAGAGCACGTGCTCGCCCTTGCTGACCTTCCACAGGCCGGGCCCCGGTTGCTCGCCGCTGACCACGATCGTCTCGAGGGTCGAAGTCTCCGCCGGAGCGGCTTGCTGCGTCGCGGCTTCGGCTGGCGTTTCGCGAGCGCTGCAGAGCGTCGGCAGCAGCGCGAGCGCGATCAGCCAGGCGTGGACTCGACCAGGCCCGCAGGACGCGCCACGGCGCAGCGCCATCGGCGTTGCACGTAGCACGGGCGAGTGCTCAGCGCCGCCCGAATTCATGCACGGCATCGACCAGCACGGCGACATGCGCGGGATCGATGTCGGGGGTAATGCCGTGGCCGAGGTTGAAGACATGGCCGGGGCCGTCGCCGAAATCGGCCAGGCTGGTCCGGACCGCCTCGCGGATCGCCTGCGGGTTCGCGGCCAGGGTCGCCGGATCGAGGTTACCCTGCAGGGCAACGCGTGCGCCGACGCGCTGGCGCGCTTCGGAAAGGCGGATCGTCCAGTCCAGGCCCAGCGCATCGCAGCCGCTGTCGGCGAGGCCTTCGAGATGGCCGTTGGCGCCTTTCGAGAACAGGATCAGCGGAATCTCGCGCGTGGCCGGGTCGGCCTTGAGCGCCTGCGCGATCACGCTCAGGTAGCGCTGCGAGAATTCGATGAAGGCGTCCGGCGCGAGCATGCCGCCCCAGGTGTCGAACACCATCAGTGCCTGCGCGCCGGCGGCGGCCTGCGCGGCGAGGTAGCGCGTGACCGCCTGCGCATTGATTTCGAGCAGGTGGTGCAGGGTCGCCGGATCGTCCCACATCAGCGCCTTGGCGCTGGAGAAATTCGACGAGCCGCCGCCTTCGATCATGTAGCAGGCCAGGGTCCACGGACTGCCCGAGAATCCGATCAGCGGCACGCGATCGGCCAGCTCACGGCGGATCAGGCGGACCGCATCGGTGACATAGCGCAGCTCGCTTTCCGGATCCGGTACACCGAGTTTCATGATCGCCTCGCGCGTACGCAACGGATGCTGGAACTTCGGGCCTTCGCCTTCGATGAAATGCAGGCCCAGGCCCATCGCATCGGGAATCGTCAGGATGTCGGAAAACAGGATCGCCGCATCGAGATCGAAGCGATCGAGCGGCTGCAGGGTCACCTCGCAGGCCAGTTCGGGCGTCTTGGCCAGGGCCAGGAAACTGCCGGCGCGCTCGCGCGTGGCCCGGTACTCGGGCAGATAGCGTCCGGCCTGGCGCATGATCCAGACCGGCGTGGTGTCGACAGGCTCGCGCTTGAGCGCGCGCAGGAAGCGGTGATCGGTCACGGGAACTCCTGGGATTTTCCGGGGTGGCTCAGAACGGGTAGCACAGATAACCGGGCGCCTGCCGGCATGCAAACGGCGGCGCGCCGGCGCCATGAGGATGGCGTCACGGGCTCGTGGCCCTCTTGGCGATTTCGGCTTGCAGCAGGCCGATCCGGCGCGGCCAGCCAGAGCTCAGGCCGGCCACGTCGGGCAACTCGACGCGGGCCGCGCGAGCGGCCTCGACGTCGTCGAATTCCGTCCAGCACAGGCTGTACCAGTCGCCGTCGGGCATGCCGAGCTTGAGCAGGTAGAGCGCGCCGGGCTTATCGGACATGGCCGCGATCAGCGCATCGAGCGTGGCCGGATCGCGCACGCTGGCAAGGACCACGGTGTAGTGGCTGCCTGGCAGGCGGGCGAATTCATCGGCGCCGAGGACCTCGCCGCGCGGCATCGGCGCTGGCGCGGTGGGTTCGTTTGCGGTCGTCGCGGCATCCTCGGTCGGGGATTCCGCCGCAACGGGTTCGGTTTCGGCCGCGTCGCTATCGATGGCCTGTGGCTCGGGCGCCGTCGACGCAGCGGGTTCGGTTGCGGGCGGCAAGCCCGCTTCAGCGCTCGCCGCCGGGTTTTCGGCTGGCGCCGGCGAGGTGTCCGCGTCGACACCTGCGGGCGACTCGTCAGGCGCTGCTTCGACCGCAGGTTCGGTACCGACGGGTGCGGGTTCGGCTGCCGGGACCGCCTCGGCGTTCGCTGCCGGCTCGGCCACTGCGGCAGGCACGCCGGAACTGCTCGGCCGCTGCAACAGATAGCTGGGCGGACGAGTCGCCGCCGCGACTGGTTTTGCCATCGGCACGCTGGCAGGCGCGGCTGGTGGAGGCGTCACCGGCGGAGAAGCAGCCTGCGGAGAAGCAGCCTGCGGCGGAACCGAGCGGTCGCTGTCGGGCGCCGTCTCGGCAGCCGATTCGGTCGGGTTCGCGGTATTCGCCGGCGCCGAGACGTCGTGGCATTCGAAGCTCTGGCCATCCGACGAGGGCACGCAGACATGCCGGGTGCCGGGTTCGAAGGCCAGCGCGGCCGACCCCGTCACCAGGCACAGGCCGGCGATCGCCACGAAGCTCGCGCAACGCCCCTCAATGCGCACGGGGATTGTCCATGCCCTGGCTGAAAACCACGCGGAAACCGCGCTTGACCTGGGAGTCGCGGGCCTTCTCGAAGGCCGCAAGCGCGCTGTCATGGTCGAGATAGACCTCGCGCTTGAGGCTTGAACGCGCGCCCTGCTGACCCCATTCGCGATACAGGGTCCAGCCGCCGAGCAGGTCCTGCTGCAGGCTGAGCTGATAGAAGCGGGGCGCCTCGGATTCATCCGGACGCGTTTGCATGTAGATGCGCATGCGCTGATTTTACCTCGCATTCGCCGGAGCGCGCTGCAAGGGAGCCTCTGATCACGTGGTGCAATCGTCGCAGCGCTTCAGGCGGGCCGGGCCACGTCGTCGGTCAGCTCGGCGAGAATCTGCGCTTCGTCGATGCCGGCGACGACATCGGCGGCGCCGAGCGCGGTCCAGAGGATCAGGCGCAACTGGCCGCTGACCGATTTCTTGTCCAGGCGCATGCGCTCGAGCAGGCGCTCGGGCGGGCAGCCGGCGGGCAGTCGGGTCGGCAGGTCGAAGCGCCGCAGCAGCGCCACCAGGCGCTCTGCGTCGGCGGCGCTGGCGCGCCCGAGGTTCGCCGACAGGCGCGCCGCAAGGACCATGCCGATGGCGACCGCTTCGCCATGCAGCAGTTCGCCATAACCGGCTTCGACTTCGATCGCATGGCCGAAGGTATGGCCGAAGTTGAGCAGGGCGCGCTCGCCGAGTTCGCGCTCGTCGCGGGCGACCACGCCGGCCTTGTGCCGGCAGCTGCGCGCGATCGCCTCATCCAGCGCGGCTTCGTCACGGGCGAGCAGGGCATCGACGTGTTGCTCGATCCAGGTGAAAAAGGCGGCATCGCCGATCGCACCGTACTTGACCACCTCGGCCAGCCCGGCCAGGTATTCGCGCCGTGGCAGGGTGGCCAGCGTGCGCGTGTCGATGAACACCGCGCGCGGCTGGTGGAACGCGCCGACCAGGTTCTTGCCCGCGGCCAGGTTGACGCCGGTCTTGCCGCCGACCGAGGAATCGACCATGGCCAGCAGGGTGGTCGGCATCTGCACGAAGTCGATGCCGCGCATCCAGCAGGCCGCGGCGAAGCCGCCAAGATCGCCGATCACGCCGCCGCCAAGCGCGATCAGGGTGGCGTCGCGGCTGGCGCCGATCGCGGCCAGCGCGTCGAACACGCGGGCGACGTTGTCGAGTGTCTTGTGCTGCTCGCCATCGTCGAGGACCACGCTCGTGTGGTCGAGGCCGTCAAGGCCGGCGATGACCCGATCCAGATACAGCGGTGCGACCACCGCATTGCTCAGCACGAGCACATGGCGACCGCCGATGGCCGGGCGCCAGAGCGCGGCGTCGGCCAGGCTGCCGGCGCCGATATGGATCGGATAGCTGCGCTCGCCGAGGGCGACATCGACGCGGGTCATGCCTGTTCTCCTTCGCGGCTGCGCTGCCACAGGCGTGCGACCTGTGCGCCGACATGGCGCGCCATCGAGGCACTGCCCTGGGTCCCCGATGCGTTGATGCGCAGGTCGGCGATTTCGGCATACAGGGGATTGCGCAGAGCCGCCAGCCGTTCGAGCTGCTCGCGGCGATCGCCGACGCCGAGCAGCGGGCGCTTGCGGTCGGCATGCAGCCGGCGCAACTGGGTCTCGACGTCGGCGTCGAGCCAGACCACGAAACCGTGGCTGCGCAGGCAGTCACGATTGGCCGGATCGAGCACCGCGCCACCACCAGTCGAGAGTACGATGCCGCGGCGCCCGACCAGCTCGGCAAGCAGGGCGCTCTCGCGCCTGCGGAAGCCGGCCTCGCCTTCGATCTCGAAGGTCAGGGCGATGCTGACCCCGGCGCGCTCCTCGAAGGCCAGGTCGAGGTCGACGAAGGCCAGCCCGAGCTGCGCCGCGAGGCGCCGCCCGATCGAGGTCTTGCCGGCGCCCATCGGGCCGACCAGAAAGAGGTTCGCGGCAGGATTCATTGGGGGAATGCTATCAGCGTCCCTCGCCGCTTGGGCTACACTGCGCGTTTTCGCGAATATCCCTCTGCCATGCTGCGCTTCATCATCGTCTTCCTGCTCCTGCTCGTCGTGCTGTTCGTCGCCGAGCTCACCCCCTTCGTCGAACGCTGGGTCATCGTGCCCTTCACTTCGGTCCTGGCCGAGGCCAGCGCCTGGATCATTCATCTTTTCGACGGCAGCACGGTCTCGCACGGCAAGCTGATCCAGAACGCCAACGGCAGTTTCATCGTCTCGATCGAGCGCGGCTGCAACGGCATCGAAGCCGTGATCATCCTGATCTCGGCCATCCTCGCCTTTCCTGCACCTTGGAAGCACCGGCTGGTCGGCCTCGTGTTCGGCTTCCTCGCCGTGCAGGTGCTGAACCTCGTGCGCATCGTCAGCCTGTTCTTCCTTGGTCTCTGGAGCCATGTCTGGTTCGAATGGTTTCACCTGTACCTGTGGCAGGCGCTGATCGTGCTCGATGCCCTGATCGTGTTCCTGATCTGGCTGCGCTACATTCCGAGGGTGCCGAGGAAACAGGGGGCCGAGCCCGCCGCGGCCGCCTGAGGGCTATCGTGTTGCCGGCTTTGTTATAGTGCCGGTCCGTCCCGGACGCAGGAGAAACAACGATGTCGGTAGCCAAGGTCATCGAATTCAGCAGCTCTTCGACCAAGGGCGTCGAGGACGCGGTGCAGAGCGGCCTGAAGAAAGTCGCCGAAACCGTGAAGAACATCCAGGGCGCCTGGGTCAGCGAGACCAAGGTGATCACGGATCCCAGCGGCCACATCAAGGAATGGCGCGTCAATCTGCGCATCACCTTCGTCGTCGAATAGGCGCGTCGCTGCAGGAGCGTGGCCGGCACCGGTGGTGCCCAGGGAGCCCCAGGCGTCATGGAAAAGCTCGATGCGGTAATCGGATTCCTCGAGGATGACTCGGATCAGGCCGACCTGATTCTCCACTGGCTCGAACAGGCCGGCTATCGCACGCGCCTGTATTCGTCGGCTTCCGATTTCCGCCGGCGCCAGGGTTCCGAAGCTATCGACCTGCTCCTGCTCGACTGGATGCTGCCGGATGCCAGTGGCCCGGAAGTGGCGAGCTGGATCCGTTCCTCGGCCAACGCGCGCCTGCCGATCATCTTCCTGACCGCACGGTCCAGCGAGGCCGACGTCGTGCGCGGACTCAATGCCGGCGGCGACGACTACGTGGTCAAGCCGGCCAAGCAGCACGAGCTGGTGGCCCGCGTGGCTGCCGTGCTGCGTCGCTTCGGGCTCGAGGACGGCGAGGGCGGCCGCTTCGACGTACCGCCCTACCGCATCGACCCGAAACGCCAGCGGATCGCGTTCGACGACCGCGATATCGAGCTGACCCCGCGCGAATTCGAACTGGCGGCGTTTCTGTTCCGTCGTCACGGGCGTATCGTCAGCCGCGACGCCCTGCTCGAGAACGTCTGGAACATGAACGCTTCGGTTTCGACGCGGACCGTCGACACGCATGTCAGCCGACTGCGCAAGAAGCTCGAGCTCAACGGCGAGCATGGCTGGCGATTGTCGGCCGTCTACCAGCATGGCTACCGGCTCGAGCAGACCTGAGGAATTCCTGGTTCACGGCGTTGGCTTGATACCGACAAGGGGGAGATGGGCATGGCATCTGCAGGCAAGTCCGCACGGAAAAAGGCCGGATCCCGGTCCGCTTCGCATAAACTGGCCGCCAACAAGAAAGCCAAGCCGAAAGCGAGGAAAGGGACCATGGCCGAGCCGAAAAAACCCGCCGAAGCCGATGCGGAACGCAATGTCGACCAGATCCGCGACATCCTGTTCGGCGGCCAGATGCGCGACTACGAGCGCCGATTCCAGGAGCTCGGCCAGCGCCTCGAGGCCGAAATGGCGCGCCTGCGCGAAAGCCAGGACAAGCGCCTGGCCCAGATCGACAAGCGCGTCGACGAGCAGTTCGACAAGCTCTCCAAGCAGTTGCGCCAGGAAATCAGCGACCGCAACCAGGCCGTCGACGACCTCGAGACGCGCATGCAGCAGGCCGCGCGCACGGCGCGTGCCGAGATCAACAACGCCCTCGATGGTCTCAGCGGCGAACTCGGCGCGGTCGACGAGCGCCTGCGCGATGCTCTCGCCGAACTCGGTTCGGCACTCAACGAGCGCGCCAGCGAAGCAGCCGCATCGCTGGCCCGCAACAGCGCCGAACTGCGTGCCGACAAGGTCGGCCGTGAAGATCTTTCGGCCCTGTTGACCGAGCTCGCGCTGCGCCTGAAGGGCGATTTCGAACTGCCGAAGAGCTGACCGGCCGGTCCTGCCGCCGCCATGAGCGACCTCGACCGGCTCAAGCAGATTCTGCTCGCCGAGGAGCGCGAGAAGCTGCGCCTCGCCGAACAGCGCGTCGCCGAACTCGAACAGAAGAACCGTGAGCTGTCCGCGCTGCTGCCATCGCTGGTGCGCGCGGCGCCGCAGGAGCCGATGACCCGAGCCCTGGCCAGCCCGGTCGCGGCCGCGCTCGGCAGCGCCGTGCGCGACAACCGCGCGAGCATCGTCGACGCGCTGTTTCCGGTGATCGGACCGATCATCCGCAAGGCCATTGCCGAGGCCCTGCGCGGGCTGATGAGCGATCTCAACCGGGTCCTCGAATACGGTTTCAGCCCGCGCGGCATTCGCTGGCGCATCGAGGCCTGGCGCAGCGGCGTGCCGTTCGCCCAAATCGTGCTGCGCCACACCCTGCGCTATGGCATCGACCATGTGTTTCTGATCGAGCGCGATTCGGGCCTGGTCCTGCACCGCCAGTCCTCGCCGGGACTGCCCGATCTCGACGCCGACGCGATTGCCGGCATGCTCACCGCGATCGGTGAGTTCGTGCGCGATTCGGTCGGACGCGATGGCGACAATTCGCTCGAGGCCGCCCGCGTCGGCGATCACCTGTTGTGGGTGCTCGACGGACCGCGCGCGTCGCTCGCCTGTTTCATCACCGGCGTGCCGCCGAACAGCCTGCGTGCGGTGCTCAGTGACCGGCTCGAACAGATCCATGCACAGCTGCCCGCGGATTCGCGCGCGGAACCGGTCGCCGGGCTGGAGACGGCGCTGAACCCGGCCGCGATCGTCGCCGCCAGTGCCGAGATGAACGACCGCGACGACGCCTCGGCGTCGAAAAAGACCGTGCGCTGGCCGCTGGTTTTCTTGCTGGCGCTCGTGCTCGGAGCATTGGCCTGGCACTTCGTGCGCGTCGAGCGCTGGAACGCGCGCGTCGATGCCGTGCGTACGGCCCTGGTCGCACATCCCGGTTTCCTGCTCGGTGAGATCGATTCGAGGCCGTGGAAGGCGCTGGCCATCCACGGCTTGCTCGATGCCGACGCCGAGCCGATACAGCCGCTGCTGGCTGGCGTCGACCTCGGCGGGGTCGAACCCGAACTCGAGCTCGACGGCTATCTTTCGACCGCCGACGCGGTGCTGCTCCGCCGGGCCCGGCGGCTGCTGGCGCCACCCGACGGCGTCGATCTGAGCGTCGATCGGGGCATGCTCGCTGTCGTCGGCGTTGCCGACCAGGACTGGATCGAGAGCCGTCGTCCGCAGGCAGCCTGGATCGCCGGCCTGCATGGGGTCGACTGGCGCGTCACCGCGCGTGTCGAGGACGCAGCGGATGCGCAGGACGCGGCCCGCGCAGCGGCACGCAGCGAACTGGCCAAGCTGGCGGCGACGCTGGCCACGGATCGGGTCGAATTTGTCGGCGATCTCGATGCAGGTCCCGAAGCCACGGCCTATGCCGGACGCGCCGCCGCGGAGATCGCGCGAGCGCGCGAACTGGCCGGCCAGGCGGGTGTGAGCCTGCGCCTGCGCATCATCGGCCACACCGACGCCAGCGGAACCGAGGAAATCAACCGCCGCCTGCGGGCCCAGCGGGCCGAATGGCTTCGCGATAGACTGCGCGAAGCGGGCGTGGCGGCGCCGCTGCTGCAGGAGTCGCGGATGGCTGAAGAGGCAGGGCAGGGCGCGTCGACGTTTCGTGGTGCCAGCGTCGAGCTGGTCGTCGGGGAGCCCCGGCCATGAGTGCACTGGCGCGCAAGATCTGCATGCTCGGCGATTTCGGCGTCGGCAAGACCAGCCTCGTCTCGCGCTTCGTACGCAACACCTTTTCGGAAAAGTACCTGACCACGGTCGGGGTCAAGGTCGACAGCAGGGAAGTCGCCCGCGAAGGTCGCGATCCGCTCAAGCTCGTGGTCTGGGACATCGCCGGCAAGAGCGCAC
>JAHCAR010000001.1 GCA_019634795.1 Dokdonella sp. | reverse complement strand
TCCGGGCCGGTGTTGCCGAGAACCTCGAGTCATCGATCCACACCAGCGCCCATCATCGAATCGCGACCCTTCGCGAGAATCCCGATCGCGCGCAACAGCCGCTGGCCTCGATCAGCACCGCAGTGGCGTCCGGTCTTGCTTCCATCACCACCCAAGACTACCTCGACCTGATCGACTGGACCGCCCGACTCACCCGGGCCGACAAGCGCGGTCGCATCGAGGCGAAAGAACCGCCCGTCCTGCGCAAGCTTGGCCTGAGCGAACGCCAATGGCATCAGCAGATGCTCGGCACCGAAACCAACTACTGGCGAGCGATCGGCTCCGCCCAGGCCCTGATCGAGAAAGCCGTGGCGATGGGGCAGGGCTGGCTCAAGGGCATCGGGACGGCTCAGCGGCTATTGCGACAGCAGCCAGCCTGACTCACACCACCAGGACTCCACGACGAATCGGGTTCTCCGAGGATGGAGCGCGGGCGGTGTCGGAAAATCGGCCGCTCGTTCGTCGAATGGGGCTTTCTGGCAGGCCGGAAAACGCCGATTTGGGCCAATTCGCGTTGCGTACGAGCCGAGCCGACGCCGGATTCGGCAGTCAGGCGATCTCGGACCAAATTATGGGTGTCCCGGATCGCGTGTTATCGAATGGCGCGAGCTGGAACACCGGAAAACGCCGATTTGGGCCAATTGGCATTGCCTACGAGCCGAGCCGAGGCCGGATACTGCAGTCAGGCGATCTCGGACCAAATTGTGGGTGTCCCTGATCGTGCGCCTGATCGTGCGCTGATCGTGCGAAAGCATACGGGACCAGAAAGTGGGTGTCCCGGATCGCGCCGCGGATCGGGGCACCGTGGGACCAAATTATGGGTGTCCCGGATCGGGGCAAGAAGTGGGCGGTCAACTAAACGGCTATCCTCTCCACGTCGCTCGTGACCGGAACGGAGTCTGGCGAATCGACTCCATGTAGGTGTACTGATGAAGACCACGACTTCACGCGTTTTGCTCGGTATCGGCCTGGCAGCGATGTTGCCACCCATCGCCTATTTTGGTTGGTCTTTGTTTGGACCGGAGAACGGTGAGGTTGACAACGTCCAGTTCATTACCTTCACGATCTGGTCCATCGTCGGGCTTGTCTTCGGTCCAGTAGTTTCGATCTGGCTGGCCACCGCTCTCAAGAACGGGCGGTGGCTTTGGCTTCTAGTCTTGGGTTTAGGCGATGCCGCTTCTCTCTTCGTCGGCTTGGTCGGGACGACTGTCGCACGTATGCACTAAGGATTCCTATGAAAACCAAAGGACTGACGTTCCTCGTTGCAGCATTTTTCCTCGCGATTCCGGTAGCGACAATTGATGGGTGTCCCAGTTGCCGGTTGATGCCGGATTGAGCAGTCAGGCGATCTCGGACCAAATTATGGGTGTCCCGGATCGCGCCTTGAGCGGATTTTGGCCGAATCGCACCGCTCACGGCCAAGGTTCCGACCGAGCCGACAGCGGATTGCGCCATCAGGGGCTTCCAGGACAATTGATGGGTGTCCCAGTTGCCGTGCAGTCAGGCGATCTCGGACCAAATTATGGGTGTCCCGGATCGCATTATTGACGAGATTGTGGATGTCCCGGATCGCGGATGTCCCGGATCGCGCCCAGATGTCGCGGATCGCGCCCTCTAGTTCGCGTCCGCCAACCGGACAATCCGGCACTCAGGGTAGAGGTCGATCAATGCGGTTCTTATCGCGCCGGGTATCTGGGGCTCGTCAACGACCATGTAATTTCTCACCGTGAATATTTTCATGCCTCCCGGCGGTGTTACCGCAAAGCATTGCTCGCTGTCGAGATTGACCAGGGCAAGGGCATAGTGAGGGTCGTCCACAAACATTCCCATGGGTACAAACCGCACGGTCTTTGCAGTTATTCGGTACGGATTTCCGTCAACCGGAGGCTCCGCGATTGAGATGCACGCATAGGCGAAGCCTCCCATGAGGATCATTGCAAAAGCGGTCGACCGAAACGCATGTTTCATGCCAAAAACCCCCAGGTCAGCTCGCGGATAGTGGACCGCAGAGATTGTCAGGACCATCCATGATTTCGGCAAGCATGCCGGATCAAAAAGTGGGTGTCCCAGATCGCGCGCCAGATCGCGCGGTGTCCCAGATCGCGCTGTCTTCAGTCAGGCGATCTCGGACCAAATTATGGGTGTCCCGGATCGCGATCTACGAAATAGCAAAGCGCCCAGACTCATACCTGCCACTATCGCGACAAAGACGATGGCCTCACTACCAATCCATGTCAGAAATTCAGCCAACTGCGCCCCTCGAGCAATCCGGGAAAGTCAAAAATTCTGAAAGCATACGGGACCAGAAAGTGGGTGTCCCGGATCGCGCCGGCGATCCTTGTTCGAAACACTTTTAAAAGCGTCGCCACGGGATCGGGTCGCAAGGTTGCCGTTCTGAGGGATGATCCGGGTGAGCCAGGACACCAAAGATTTCGGCGAGCATACCGGTCCAAAAAGTGGGTGTCCCGGTTGTTCGGTGCAAATCGACGATCGACGTCAAAGGGCGGCTACCTGAAGCCGAGTGGGGAGAATCTGACCTCCATGGACGCGGATCTGATGCCCGAAGAGTGAAGGAAGGGCAGGGTTGGGCTGTGCGGGCCGAGCTGTAAAGAAAATGGGTGTCCCGGATCGTGGACTGCGTCTCTTTCCTCATCTACTTCTTACATTTCCAGCGCTCAAGTAGCGCGCGAGAGGTTACTTCGCTGGCAGAACTCTCGCGCAATCTTGCTTTGCCCTCCTGATCTAGCAGTACATCAACGTAAAGTCTGACCGTGTTGACCACATCGCCCGCGCTCGTGCCGACTGGCGGACATAGCGCACCCGCGCTTGAAAGAAAGTCTGAAATCCCCAACACATAGGCCAAACCTTGGACGGCCTCATGGTACTCGCGATTTGCTTTGTCTTCGTCAGCCGCGTGCAAGTGCTCGTGAAGATCGGAAGCGTTCCAAAAATTAGCCAAAGCCAATGGGGACTGGAGGATCAGTAGCAAGAATAGAGCAACGTCTTTCATGGGAAGCTCTCGGATTCGGATTCGCCAGAGTATTGCATGGGTGCGAGGCTGAATCAGCACTTGCGCGAGCCGGCGACTTGCAAGCCTCAGACAGGCAAGGAAGAGCGGCTACCTGAAGCCAACCGAGTTGAATCTGCTCGGACTCGACGCAGGTATGGAGCCCAACGAGTGTTCCAAGGCCAGGACTGGGCTGTGAGGATCCAGCTGTGAAGAGAGTGGGTGTCTAAGATCTCGTCCCTTGTATGAATTTGCCTACTCCGAGCGTAGTCCGTTGACGAGATTGTGCGAGATTGTGGATGTCCCGGTTGTTGCGGCTCAAGGGTATTGGAACGGCTCAGCGGCTATCGCGACCGCAGCCGGCCTGACTCACACCACCAGGACTCCACGACAATTCGGGCTCTCCGAGGATGGAGGGCGGGCGGTGTCGGGAAATCAGTCGCTCGTTCGTCGAATTGGGCTTGCTGGAACGTCGGAAAGCGCCGATTTTGGTCAACTTGCATTGCTTACGAGCCTAGCCTTCGCCGGATTCGGCAGTCAGGCGATCTCGGACCAAATCATGGGTGTCCCGGATCGCCTCTCCCCAGATTGTGGGTGTCCCGGATCGCGGACCCACAGTACAAATTACAGTCTCGGACCGCGGTAAGGCGCCTCCGAGATATTGCATCAATAGACATAGGCGCATACCATTCTATACACATTATCCATATTATGGACGGATTCTCTAATGGATCAGGTGCGCTTAATCAAACTTTTCTCATGCTTTCCAAGTGACGTATCTCAAGAGGCAAAGCTGCTGGACACCGTTACTGACAGATTGAATCGCACCGCAGGTCAAGATCTCGGGTATCGACTTGAAGTTCTTAGATGGGATCGTGATGTTGTTGCTGGTGTCGGAGGTGACGTTCAGGAAGTGATTAACCGTCAATTGAATGGAAAATTCGAGATTCTCGTCGCAACCTTTTGGGCGCGTGCCGGAACGCCAACCCCGAGAGGGGACTCCGGTTCCATCGAAGAGGTAAAAGCTGCAGTTGTTGAGCACAAAAGCGGAGGTGGAATTCCTCTTGTTATGGTTTACATGAAAACTCTACCGCTAGATCCGACCCGGATTGACGCCGAGCAATTGTCCGTATTGCAACGGTTCAAAGATTGGTTAGGTGAAAATGGCGTGCTCTACAAGTCATTCAAGGACCCAGCGGAATTCGAGAACCTTTTGCTGATTGAGCTATCCACAGCGGTGAGAACATTTGTGACGTCCCTTTCGAAGGAACTCGTAGAAGTAGACGAGTCACGTCCCGATTCATCCCCCCCAGAAGAAATTGACCAAGACGAACTCGGATTTCTTGACTACATGGACATTCAAGAAGCCGCGTTCGCGGATCTCACCGACCTCATGGAGGAGCAGGCTGCATCACTGAATCAAATGACGGAGCGCACGCAAGCAAACCGAATGGAGCTCAGCAATCTAAATGATTCCGGAATCAAGCCTCCGGAACTTCGCAGAATCATCAAGCGAGGTGCGGAAATTTGGGATGCCTACTCTGAGGACGCTGAGAAGCGCATCTCGAAACTGGAGCTAGCTGCAAACGAAGGATTTTCCGCTATGGCAAGGGCAATAGCCCTGAATCCTGGAAACGATCAAGAGTCTAGGCAAGCCTTTCGGGTTGACATCCTGGCCCTCATAGAGACCATTAAAGAAGCTGCGCATTCGGTGGAAGAAATGAAATCCACAATGGAGCAGTTCCCGAGGATGACCGTGGAATCAAATAGATCAAAGAAAAAGCTGGTCGCTGTCCTTCAGAAGAACATTGAACACTATCAAAGAGTTCTACGCTTGGCGAATGCCGTTCTTGAAGCAATTCCTCCGAATGAAACTTAGCTCGGGCCTTGACAATCTTGTATTGAACCAGCAATTTCTGCGCAGGTTGGGCCCCTAAAACATACGCTTGGGCGGGGGGCTTTGTGGTTAGCGAGTGATGTGGTTAGAGAACAAAATTCCGTCGCTGAGGATTCGCGAGGCGTCTGACTGGCTCGAGATGCGATGTCGACCCGATCGAGCAACCTAGACAGCCAAAGTTTCAAAACCGAATCTTGAGTGTCCAGTTCGCGAGCTTCTGGATACTGGCAAGAGGAATTTCCAGATCCATTCCCGGGTGTCCTGGATGGCGATCCTAGAAGGTGAGTTTTCCAGTCGTGCCTGCATACTCGGTGCGAGTCCTTTCAGTTCGAGGCTTCGTCCCGGGTGCCGCGAATGTCTCGCAGATATAGTCCCGGTAAAGATTGCGTGTCCCGATTGTCCAATCTAGGATGCCGGGAGTGCATGCAACTAGTGAAGAAGCCTTTCAATGCATGCAATGAACTCCCTAGTATGTTCCATATTCGTCTTAGACCATGACAACGCGATTCTTCGCAGAATCTCCCCAAAGTGGATATTGAGCGTTTTGGATAACTCGTGTACCCAGTCGTGAATGTTCATTCCGTCCGCGTGGGCGGCCGCTCGAACGTAAATATCCTCTTCAACTTCAAGAATTGACGCCCCCGCTCTGACAGAATGCGACCTTAAAAAGTCATGCAGTAACTTCTCTGGTGGGACATCACCGGGCAAATAGCAGATCCTTAGCTCGTGGGGGCCATTCGCGCGCTGATCGCCGTCAAGTAACCCTACATGAACTACGGAACGTACCGTGTGTGGTATCAAGCGCAATGCTCCAACGACTTCTGATTCGCCGTTGCAGACTGCGAACTCGACCGCTCCCGCCAAGTGGGTCGAATAGTTCGACACAAGTGCATCTGCGAATATGGCGGCTACCGGGTCTTCGACAAAGATGAGGAAGGGGCGTTGCGGGATCAAGCCGAGTCGTGAGACGAGGTCTACTCTTCTTGCTGGACAATGAAGAGCTACTCTGCTGGAGCTTCTTGTTGTGTAAATGATTTCTTCATAGCGCAGGCGAGTTGCAATGGCGCCCGAGTGCGACGTGACAATAAAAGTCAGTTGGCGTTCGCGGACATACGAGGCAAACACGTCAACAAGGGCTGCCTGCGACCGCGGCGACAAAAAGGCTTCGGGTTCTTCGATGAGAAACAAAGTGCCAGGGGTCGCTCGAAGAATCGACCATAATACATACAAGCTAGCAATCTCCCCGTACCCCATTGCAGAGATATCGTATTTAGCATCGTTAGAACTAACAATAAAGTAAGGAAGTACACTACCGTTTGGGCCGATCCCCTCAATTTCATATACTTCCACAAGATCGTACGCTCGGCCAACAACATAGCTGAGTTGTTCGATGGCCTTTGTGTCGAGTATCTTGGGATCAACGCCTTCGATGTGGTCATTGAAGTTGGCATCTCGGCTTACAATATCGATGATCTTTGGAACATGCATTCCAGGATCAATGAGTGTCAGCCTTCGAGGAGCTTCACTTGGTGTAAAATGGGCGCGAACCTCTTTTTGGTGAAGCGTAACTATATCGTTTTCGTCTTCAGCGGAGCGAACCTCAACGATCACATCTTCGATCACGCCAGTCTGAGGGCGTGCGACGTATGCATCCTCATTAGTCGCGCTTCCGTCGACGAGTGCGTGAAATATAGAATGAAGCAGGGAAGACTTGCCGGCGCCATTTTCTCCACAGATTATCGTTATTGGATGTGTGATTCGCAGTTCGCCGTCGCTTAGGCGTGGATTTCCGCTCCATTTTATGTATACGCTAAGAACGCTGCGACGATTGTATCGTCTCGCCTCTTTCCAGATATCTCCTATCTTGGCGTGCTTCACAGAGTTCTTCCCCAGTCTAGTTCCTGAGCAATGCGCTCGATGTCAGCCGCGTTGATTGGGCTCCGATTTGCGAGTTGGCAGAGTGCCTGTATGCGATCGTTTGGGGAGAGCCAATCGGATTTCTGTTTGCACCATCCAGCAAAGCATAGCCAGAGGACTAGATCGCGCAGGACGACCGAGGATATGTCTGAAACGCGTGATGTGGCTCGATCTTCATAGACGTCGAATGCAACTGAGAAACTCTCCCAATAAGTTTTGTCGGTATTATTGTTAGCAAATAAAGCATTTTGTCCGATGGTGGCTCTATGTAATTCGAATTGGCGCATGTAGTCGGCAAAGATCGCTGAGCTATCTGTTCCTGAATTGGCATATCGGGGAGCGACGGAGAGAAATACCATCCACGACTGTGCGGTCGCCTTGTTCAGCCTTATGGAACTGCTCGCTCGTTCTTGCGCGGCGGCCATAATATCGAGAGCACATTTGACGGATTTTGTGGCTCTAGGGGAAAAAGGCTCTCCGCTTCGGTATTTGTCTGCGAGTGCAGTTGAAGTTGTTTTTCGTAGTAGCGTGTTTGCGTCGAGCAAGAAAAGTGCTCTTGTGATGACGTCGTCGTAAGCCATCCTCGCGTTCGAAAATCCGAAGACACTTCCGTCAAGCTTGAGCTGTTCTAAATGTGAAGACAGATCCTTTACTTGTCTCCTTGCGCTACCAAAGAATGCGTTTCTTTGTTCAGCGGGGGTTAGAGAGCTTAATTGATTCAGTCGAAAGAATAGTTCTCCCGGCTCCGATGGCTCATAGTCGACGAGTGTGAATAGGCGTAAAGGAAATCCGAGGATCCGACGCTTGATTTCCTTTGGGAGCTCTTCAAAGTTCTTTCTATCAATTCGAGTGATGTCGTCGTCAATCGGTTCGATTTTCCCGTCAATGGGGAATCTGCCTTTTATAAAATCGCGTATGGCGACCAACCGCTGCTGGCCGTCAAGAACCGATACATCTTGACTTTTGGGGTCCAGGATTACGTGAATGGGAGGGACGTGCCAATCTCGAAGTATGCTATCGATGAGACGCTGTTGTTTTGCGACGGACCAAACCTCTCCTCTCTGAAAGTCAGGCTGGAGATCAAGGTCTCCTCGATCAATTCGCCCAAAGATCGTTTCGATGTCTGGGTCGCTTGGTATCAATCGCATTCGTATTGCCTCGCTATGAAGAGCGGCTTGGCTTCAGTTCTTTTCGCGCTCTCATTTGATGGATGGTGTCTCAGAAAAATTTGGCAATCAGTCTTTTTTCGAGCAGGCTACGTCACATTGATCGACGCAGCTTCTACGATGGAGCTTTTGGTAGAAATAGAATCATGGGTCGGCTGATTAAGCATGTGCATTGCTTTTTCGCGACTCGAGCGATTGCATTTGGGTGGTGTCGTGACTAGGCGGACTGATGTACGGTCCTTTGCGAAGTACCTAAAGCTGATCAGCTTGCCGCATTCGCGATTCGTAGTTGGCAAGTCAGATCCACGTTGACTGACTTATCAAGGTTTCAATGCAGAAATTGGGCTTGGGGCTCGGCTGCTTATGGTTTCGGCCCCTCAATGCCCCCCACCCCCCTCAATCCCCTTCAACTCGCTAATGAGCTGATTAGCCGCCTCCTTACCATCGGCGTAGAGGAGTCGCGTGTTATCCGCATAAAACAGCGCATTCTCAATCCCCGCAAACCCCGTCCCCTTACCCCGCTTGATCACAATCGTCTGCCGCGAATCGACAACATTGAGAATCGGCATCCCGTAAATCGGCGATGACTTGTCCGTCTTCGCCGCCGGGTTCACCACGTCATTCGCACCAATCACGATCGAGACGTCGCAGGTCTTGAACTCGGGGTTGATGTCGTCCATGTCGGCGATCAGGTCGTAGGGCACGCCGGCTTCGGCGAGCAGCACGTTCATGTGGCCGGGCATGCGGCCGGCGACCGGGTGGATGGCGAACTTCACTTCCTTGCCGGCCTTGATCAGGGCCTGGGTCAGTTCCCAGATCTTGTGCTGGGCCTGGGCCACGGCCATGCCGTAGCCTGGTACGATGATGACCTTCTCGGCCATGTACAGCAGCGAGGCCGCGTCGCTGGCTTCGATCGGCTTCTGCGAGCCGGCGATCGCTTCGCCGCTGCCGCCGCCGCCGAAGTTCGAGAACAGCACGCCGCTGATCGGGCGGTTCATGGCCTTGGCCATGAGCTGGGTCAGGAAGGTACCGGCCGCACCGACCACGGTGCCGGCGATGATCAGCGCCTCGATCTGCATGACGTAGCCTTCGAAGGCGACGGCGAGGCCGGTCAGCGCGTTGAACAGCGAGATCACGACCGGCATGTCGGCGCCACCGATCGGCAGGGTCATGAGGATGCCGAAGAGCAAGGCGAGCACGAAGAAGGCGACGACCAGGCGCGGATCGACGTGCCAGGCGATCAGGGCGATGCCGGCGGCCAGGGCCGCGGCGAACACCAGGAAGTTGAAGACCTGCTGGCCCGGGAAGTTGAAGCGCTTGTCCATCAGGCCATCGAGCTTGGCCCAGGCGATGATCGAGCCGGTCATCGAGACCGAGCCGATCAGGGCGCCGAGCACGGCCAGCGAGACGGTGACGAGGGCATGCTCGCCGGAGTTCGGGTTCGACATCTTGAGCAGTTCGCCGGCGCCGATCGCCGCGGCCGAGCCGCCGCCCATGCCGTTGAACAGGGCGACCATCTGCGGCATGTCGGTCATGGCGACCTTCTTGCCCCAGAGCCAGGTCGGGATCACGCCGATGGCGATGCCGAGGATGATCAGCTCGATGTTGTGGGCGCCGGTGATGGCGAAGGTGGCCAGGGTGGCGATGACCATGCCGATGCCGGCCTGGATGATGCCCTTGCGCGCGGTGACCGGCGAGGACATGCGCTTGATGCCGAGGATGAACAGCACGGCGGCCAGGAAGTAGCTCGCCTTGGCGATCCAGATCAGCATTTCTTGCATGGCCATGTCGTAGTTCCCCGGATTACATGGTGAGTTTCTTGATCGGCTTGCGGATGGCGCCGGCCACGCTGTGTGGCGGCGGATCCGCGGTGCGCGCGATGAACGGCGCGCTCGCTGCGCTGCCGCCTATTTCTTGTCCTTGCTCGACTTGAACATCTCGAGCATGCGCTCGGTGACCACGTAGCCGCCGGCGGCGTTGCCGGCGCCGAGCACGACGCCGATGAAGCCGATGGTCTTGGCCAGGGTCGAATCGGCCTGGGCCAGTGCGATCATCGCGCCGACGAGGACGATGCCGTGGACGAAGTTCGAGCCCGACATCAGCGGCGTGTGCAGGATGACCGGCACGCGGCCGATGATTTCCTTGCCGGTGAAGGCGGCGAGCATGAAGATGTAGAGGGCGAGAAATCCATCGATCATGACGAGGCTCCTTCGATCGCCTGCTGGGTGGGTTCGTGCTTGATCTGGCCGGCGTGGGTGAGGCAGGTCTTGGCGATCAGTTCGTCTTCCCAGTCCAGCGTGAGCACGCCGTCGGCGAGCGAGAGCTCGAGGAAGTTGTAGAGGTTGCGCGCGTACATTTCGCTGGCGTGGATCGGCGTGGTCGCCGGCAGGTTGACCGTGCCGATGACGCTGACGCCGTTGTCGGTGACGACCGTTTCGCCGGGCTTGCTGAGTTCGGTGTTGCCGCCCGATTCGGCGGCGATGTCGACGATGACCGCGCCGGGCTTCATGCCGGCGATCATCGCCGCGCTGATGATGCGCGGCGCCTTGCGCCCCGGTACCGCAGCCGTCGTGACGACGACATCGATGCCCTTGAGATGATCGGCCAGCGCCTTCTGCTGCTGCTCGCGTTCCTCGGCGGTCAGTTCGCGCGCATAGCCACCGCTGCCGGCGGCGGAGACGCCGAGATCGAGGAACTTGGCGCCGAGCGACTCGATCTGCTCGCGCGTTTCCGGGCGCACGTCGAAGCCTTCGACCTGGGCGCCGAGGCGCTTGGCCGTGGCGATCGCCTGCAGGCCGGCCACGCCGGCGCCGACGATCAGCACCTTGCTCGGGCGGATCGTGCCGGCCGCAGTGGTCAGCATCGGGAAGAATTTCGGCGCGCGTTCGGCGGCGATCAGCACGGCCTTGTAGCCGGTGACGCCGGCCTGCGAGGAGAGCACGTCCATGGCTTGGGCGCGCGTGGTGCGCGGCAGCAGTTCCATGGCGAACGAAGTGATCTTGCGGTCGCGCAGGGCCTTGACGCGTTCGGGGCCGAGATGCGGCTGCAGGTGGGCGATGACGACCGCGCCTTCCTTGAGATGGCCGATCTCCTCGACCGTCGGTGGCTGCACGCGCAGCAGCACGTCGGCACGGGCGAGGGCGGTCGGGCCGTCGGCGACGACTTCGGCATCGGCAAAGGCGGCGTCGGCGAAATAGGCCGAGGCAGCGGCGCCTTTCTCGATGACGATCTGGGCGCCACGCGCCTTGAGTTTCTTCGCGACTTCGGGTGTCAGCGCAACGCGGCGCTCGCCCTCGGCAGATTCGCGCAATACGGCAACGACGACCGGCATGGCTCCCCCTCGACATGAAGTCCGGGGTGCATCCTAGCCCGGTTTATTCATGAAATACACACGTCTGCGATGGGTCATTGAATTGGCTGGGTTTTTGGGTTGAGAGGGTGCGATGGAGGCAGGCGTGGCTGTGCCTTCTCCCGCGTGCGGGAGAAGGTGCCCGGAGGGCGGATGAGGGGCGCTTGTGATTTGGGCTTCACGCTCCGCGTGGCCACCCTCGGCAACTGCTCCCTGCGTTGCTCTACCAAGTCCATCCCTGGACTTGTCATCAGCCTGTCGGCAGCTTCTCCCGCCAGCGGGAGAAGCATCTGACTCGGATGACTTTGGGGGCTGTGGATGGGGGTTGCTGGGAGACTGTCCTTCGACTTCGCTGCGCTACGCTCAGGACGAACGGGGGTGCTGCGCTACGCTCAGAGCCTGCCCCGGACTGCGATCCGGGGACGAACGGGGGTGGGGGAGCTTTTTGTTCCTTCTCCCGCGTGCGGGAGAAGGTGCCCGGAGGGCGGATGAGGGGCGCTCGTGATTTGGGCTTCATGCTCCGCGTGGCCACCCTCGGCAACTGCTCCCTGCGTTGCTCTACCAATTCCATCCCTGGACTTGTCATCAGCCTGTCGGCAGCTTCTCCCGCCAGCGGGAGAAGCATCTGACTCGGACGACTTTTGGGGGCTGTGGATGGGGGTGTTGGGAAACGGTCCTTCGACTTCGCTGCGCTCCGCTCGGAGCCTGCCCCGGACTGCGATCCGGGGACGAACGGGGGTCGGGGAGCTTTTGTTGTTCCCTCTCCCGCGTGCGGGAGAGGGTGCCCGGATGGCGGATGAGGGCAGCTGTGGATTCGGCATTGCTCGCGAGCCGCGCCTCGTCATCGGCCGGGCGGCAGGTGTGGGTGTGGCGTGGCGCATTCGCTAGACTGGGCCTATTTGATACGGATGACGGGTATGTCACTGGACTTTCTCAAACAGCGCCTGTCGGTGCCCTCGCGGCAGCTCGGCGAACCCGCGCCGGATCCGGCCCAGCTCGATGAGCTGCTCGCTACCGCCATTCGCGTGCCCGATCACGGCAAGCTTTCGCCGTGGCGCCTGCTGCTGATTCGCGGCGAGGCGCGTGCGCGTTTCGGTGCGCGGCTGGCCGAGATCCATGCCGAGCAGGATGCTTCCGCCTCGGAGGCGGTGCTGACCAAGGACCGTGAGCGCTACAAGGCCGCGCCGGTTATCGTCGCGGTGGTCGCAAGGATCGTCAGCGGGCACAAGATTCCCGAGCAGGAGCAGCTGCTGTCGGCCGGCTGCGTCGCCTACAACCTGCTGCTCGGGGCGCAGGCGCTCGGCTTCGGCGCGCAGTGGTTGACCGGCTGGGCGGCCTACGACCGCAAGGTAGCCGGGCTGCTCGGCTTGGCCGAGGGCGAGCGCGTGATCGGTTTCGTGCATATCGGCACGGCCGCCGAAGCCGGGGTCGAACGCCAGCGCGTCGAGCTGGCCGAGGTGCTCGGCGAGTGGACGCCATGAGTGCGCAGGCGCGGCCGTCGGCCTACTTGGTCGATGCCAGCCTCTACGTGTTCCGTGCCTGGCATTCGATTCCGTCGGATTTCACCGATGTCGACGGCCATCCGGTCAACGCCGTGCATGGCTTCACGCGCTTTTTGCTCGACCTGCTCGAGCGCGTGAAACCGACCCATGCGGCGATCTGCTTCGACGAGTCGCTGACCACTTCGTTTCGCAACGCAATCTATCCGCACTACAAGGCCAACCGCGAACTGCCGCCCGAGGAACTCAAGCGTCAGTTCGAGTATTGCCGCGAGGTCGCGGCCGCGCTCGGCCTGACCGTGCTGACCGACTCGAGCTTCGAGGCCGATGACCTGATCGGCAGCGCGACCGGCGTGCTCGGCAAGCTCGATTGCCACGCGGTGATCGTGTCGGCCGACAAGGACTTCGGCCAGCTGATCGGGGATCGGGTCGAGCAATGGGATTTTTCCCGCGACCAGCGCTGGAATGCGCAGGGCATCAAGCAGCGGCTCGGCGTGCATCCGGGCCAGGTGGCCGACTATCTCGCCCTGATGGGCGATGCGATCGACAATATTCCCGGTATCCCAGGCATTGGTGCGAAGACGGCGGCGATTCTGCTGGCGCACTTCGAGACGCTTGATGCCTTGCTGGCGCGCTCGGACGAGGTTGCCTTCCTGCGCATGCGCGGCGCGGCCAGCGTGTCGCAGAAGTTGCGCGAGCATGCGGCGCTGGCGCGCCTGTCACGCCAGCTGACCGGGATCGCGATGGATGCGCCGGTGCCGCTGGAGCTGGATGGCTATGGGCGCCGGCCGCCGGATGATGCGGCGATTTCGGCCTTGTTCGATCGCTTGCGGCTTGGGCCGATGACGCGGGCTCGGGTGCGGGCGTTGGGGTGATTTAGGGGCGGGATTCGAGATTTGAGATTCGGGATTCGATAGAGCGGCTTTTTGGCGTTTGTAATGGTTCGCGGATGTGTGGATCGTCCCCTGTTGCTGAAGGGCGGGTGGGTGGGCGTTGTCCTGTCTGGATGTGAATTGAAAGGCGCTGGACCCCGGCTTTTGCCGGGGTGACGGTGAGGGTGTTTGGGGCGTTCGCGTTTGGATACCGCGCCGCCTGGCGCGCTTTTCGTAGGAGCGCCTTCAGGCGCGAAGCTTTTCCTTGCGATGCGGGGGGCCTTTGTGGGGATGCCTTTTGGAACGTTGCGGAAGGAGCATCGCGGCTGAAGCCGCTCCTACAACGGAGTGGTGGCGCGGGATGGGTTGGCGAAGTCCGCGGCTCCTGTCGCGCTTTTCGTAGGAGCGCCTTCAGGCGCGAAGCTTTTTGGCGCGTTGCGAAGGAGCATCGCGGCTGAAGCCGCTCCTACGACGGAGAGGTAACGCGGGATGGGTAAACGAAGCCCGCGGCCTCTGTCGTGCTCCTTGTAGGAGCGCCTTCAGGCGCGATGCTTTTTGGCGCGTTGTGGAAAGAGCATCGCGGCTGAAGCCGCTCCTACGGTGATTCTCCTACGGTGATTCTGCGGCGAAGCGGCGGATTTGCCGAATCCCCATTCCCCATTCCCCATTCCCCATTCCCGGCTCCCCTACCAAAGCGGACGGCTAAAATCGAAATCGGGTTGGGGCAGGGGTTGCGAGAAGGCTGGGCCGACGGCGTAGTCGACGCCGAGGCGGAGCAGGAGGTGGGCGCGGTTGATGTTGTCGGTTTCCGGGGCGATCACGGCGGCGCCGGCGGCGTGGGCCTTGCGCACGAGGGCGAGCACGGTGTCGGCGATCGAGCGCGCGCTGCCAAGTTCGTGGACGAGGGTGGGGTCGAGGCGGACGAAATCGGCTTGCAGGTGCTTGAGAGCATGTACGGCGGCCCAGTCGCGGCCGAAGTCGCTTAGGCAGATGCGGATGCCGAGCTTGCGCAGTTCGGCGAGGCGTTCGCGGGCGCGTTCGCCGGCGTCGATCAGCGGCGAGCAGGGCAGGCCGAGGGTCAGGCCGGTGCCAGACAGGTGATGGGTCTTCAGTTCGCGGTCGAGCCACCAGCACAGGTCGGCGGTCAGCAGCGAGTCGACCGACTGCGGCACGAACACGCGCAGCTGGCGGCCCTTCTTGAGCTGCTGGCCGCGCATCTCGAGCGTGTGCTTGAGCAGCATGCGGTCGATTTCGGCGAGCTGGTTGGTTTCCGAGGCGGCCGGGACGAGGTCCTCGTAGCTGATCGAGCTGCCCGGGTTCTGCGTGCTGAGGACGCGGAAACGCAGGTCGAACTGGCCGCTGAGCTTGCCGGTCAGCGGCACGATCGGCAGGTAGTCGTAGGTGGCCTGTTCGGCCTTCAGCGGGCGCCCCATGACCGCGCGCACGGCGAGCAATGGGTCGCTCGGCAGCAGCGCGGCTTCGCGCGCCTCGTACCAGAGCACGCGGTTGCCGCCCATGTGCGCGGCGGCGATCTGGGCCGCCTCGGCATTGGTCACGATCGCATCGACCGTGGCCTGTTCGCCGCCGAGCAGGGCCATGCCGATGCTGGCGGTCAGCGGGTAGTCCTTGCCGTTGAACATCCACGGCTGCTCGGCGAGCTGGCTGCGGATGTCTTCGGCGACCATCGTCACTTCGTTGCGCGAGCGCCGGTGCACGAGCACGAAATAGTGGAAATCCTGGTAGTGCGCGGCGACGTCGGTGACATCGAGCTGGCCGCGCAGGAGCTGGCCCATGTGCGCGTCGAGGCCGGCCAGGCCGCTGATGCCGATGCCTTCGCGCAGGGCCTGGGAGCGGTCGATGGCGATGCACATCAGTGCTGCCGAGCGATCGCCGATGGCCGCGGAGAGTTTCTCGATCAGTACCGTGCGCGAATACAGGCTGGTGCGCGGATCGCGTCCGCCGGCGCTGCCGATCAGTTCGCGCACGCGGCGCGCACGGTTCAGGCGCGAGAGCAGGGCGTGGGCGAGGTGGCGCGCCTTGACCGGCTTGAGCAGGACCTCGTCGCTGCCGGCCGCGATCGCATCGAAGCGCTGGCCGATGTCGCCGTTGGAGGACATCAGGATGATCGGCAGGGCGGCCTGGTCGGGCTGGTCGCGAACGAGCTGGATCAATTCGAGGCCGTGCACGTCGGAGAGTTCCTGGTCGACCACGAGCACGTCGGGGCGGAAATCCGGCAGCGCGGCGAGCGCGGCCTGGCCGTTGCTGGCCAGGCGCACGGTCATGCCGCGCTCGGCCAGCCAGCGTGCGCGTTCGCTGGCGGCAACCGGATCGACCTCGGCCAGCAACACGCGCCACGGTGTCTGCGTGGCATGCACGAGCAGGCCGTCGAGGCAGGCCAGCACGCGCAGCGAGTCGAACGGCAGGCTGAACAGGCCGGCCGCGCCGGCGCGCATGGCCAACAGGCGGTCGCCGAGATCGCCCTTCGGTGAAAACACGAGCAAGGTTGGTTGCGCGTGCAGCTCGGCTTCATGGCCTTCGTCGAGGCGCGCGCGGATGCGGCCGAGATGGCTCAGGGCGCGCGCATCGAGGAGCAGGGCGCCGGGCCGGGCCACGCGCAGATAATCGAGCAGGCCCTCGACGTCCTCGAATTCGTGCACCTGGTAGCCGCGTTCGCGCAGGGCCGCGCCGAGGCCCGGCGCGCTGCGGACCGTGTCGCCGAGCAGGCAGGTGGCGCGCGGCGCGAGAGCCGGAGCGTCGGCGACCAGCGGTTCGGGATCGACGCTTTCCTCGGCAATGAAGGTATCGGCCGGCGCCTCCGCCTGTGCGGCATCACCGTGCAGCGAGCGTACGTCGGCGGTGGCCGAGCCGGACAGCTCGCTGAGCGCGCTGCCGAGCGCGTTGACCATGCCGGCCAGCTGCTCGAGCGCGTTCTCGTTGGGGACCAGCTTGTCGTCGATGAACGAGCACAGGTAGGCGGCCAGCTCGAGCGCGGAATTGTTCACTCCGGGCAGGTTCAGGGCCTCGCTGGTGCTGGCGATCTGGTCGAGCTCCTCGCCGAGCAGGCGCGCCGAGCGATGGTCCCAGCCCGAGCGCGCCAGCGGTTGCCAGCGACGCACCAGGCTCAGGCAGCGTTCGCGCAGGGCTTCCCGCGCGGTGCTGTCCGAGATGCCCTGGTTGGGAGTGGTTCCAGTCATGACGTACGTCATTACCCGACACGTTTATTGGTTGTTGTTGGTGATGGACCGGGTCGTCCCGGACCTGACCGACCGGCCGACTTGGGCGCACTTGCGCAGCGAGAATGGCTGATGGGGCCGGCAACAGCCGTGTACTGGTGCACAGTTTACGCCGGCTGCCGGTGCAGTGCGCCGGCCCGATGCCCCTGCAATGGCCCGCATAGGTGCTGCCGTTCACAGTTCCGGCAAATGCCCTGCGCGCAAAGCCGGCGCGGCCTGCGGCATACTTGGCAAACGTGGGGAAAGGAGGCACTTCGATGAGAAAACACCTGCACAACATCGCGCTGGTCCTGTTGGTGCTTTCCATTTTTTTCGATCTGGTCCTCTGGGGCGCGGTTCCGGAGCTTGAAACGGCCGGACCGCTGATCGAACAGTCGGCCCACAATGAAGCGTTCCTGGCCTCGATGTACATCGGCGCGGGCGGCGTGCTCGATGGCGCCATGCCGTCGCTCGGCGCCTTCGGCAGCGCTGTCATGAAGGACGGCCTGGCCGACGCCTTTCCGGCCATGATCGAGGCGCCGAACCTGGCCATGGACCTGATTTTCGGTGCCTCCAACAATGGCACCCATGGCTGGATAAAGCTGCTCTACTGGGCACCGCCCGTGCTGCTCGTCCTGTACGCCGTGCTATGGCTATTCAGGCCGAAGAAAGTGACCCTGGTCGGCAGACGCCGATAACCATTTTTGTGATACGCATCACATTATGGGTCGGTTCATGTCTTTAGGTTGACCGACTTTCCACAAACCCGAAATCTTGGGAAAAGTACATCTAGGCCATTCGACGTGGGGTACTCGGATGGCCGGCCGCGATGTCTTTCGGGACGGAACAGCAGGCGGGCGCAGACCCGCGGATGCGGCACGGGAAGTGGACGGAGGCCCTACCTGGGGGCGCCGCTGCGCGGCGCTCATACGATCATTCTTCTATCGTGGAGATAACTGTGAAATCGGATTCGATCACAGCATTACGTCGTACTTCCCTCGCTGCAGCCATGTTCGCCATGATCGGCTTCAGCGCATCGTCCGCCATCGCCGCCACCGCATCGGCGGACATCCAGGCCTACGCGGACCGGGCCAACTTCAGCGCCGACCTCTCGAGCCGGGAGATCACCCGCTACATCGTCACCTATGCCGCCGACGCTGCCGAACGTTCGAGCAGCGTCGCCCTGCAGTCGGATCTTGCCCGAGTCGCCCGCGAGACGGGCATGAAGGTATCGCACGTCCGCACCCTCGCCACCGGTGCCGAACTGCTCTCGGTCACGCCGACCGCAGCACGCGGATCCATGCTCGCCGCGAGCAGCCGCGAGGCGCGCGCCCAGGCCGTGATGGTTGCCTTCGCCAAGAACCCGGCCGTGGCCTATGTCGAGCCGGACCGCATCATGCAGGTCGCGTTGTCGCCGAATGACACCTACTACTCGAACCAGTGGGACCTGTTCGAGAGCACCGGCGGCATGAACCAGACTTCGGCCTGGGACATTTCAACCGGCAGCGGCGTTCGCGTGGCGGTCATCGACACCGGCATCACCCCGCACAGCGATCTCAGCGGGCAGACCATCGGTGGCTATGACTTCATCAGCACGTCGGCGGATGCACGCGACGGCAATGGCCGCGATTCGAATCCGAACGACGAAGGCGACTGGTTCAATTCGACCGAATGCGGCACGGGCTACGCGTCGAACTCGAGCTGGCACGGCACCCACGTGACCGGCACGATCGCTGCGCTGACCAACAATTCCAAAGGCGTCGCCGGCATTGCCTACGGCGCCAAGGTCGTTCCGGTGCGCGTGCTTGGCCGATGCGGCGGCAGCGTTTCGGACATCGTCGATGGCATCGTCTGGGCTTCGGGCGGTTCGGTCAGCGGCGTGCCATCGAATCCGAATCCGGCGCGCGTGATCAACATGAGCCTCGGTGGCAGCGGCGCCTGTGGCTCGTTTCAGGCCGCCGTGAACACGGCGCGTGCGAACGGCACGGTCGTGGTCGTGGCCGCTGGCAACTCGAACGCCAACGTCTCCGGCTTCTCGCCGGCGAACTGCTCGGGCGTGATCGCGGTCGCCGCGACCGATCGTCAGGGCAATCGTGCTTCGTATTCGAACTACGGCTCGACCATCACGCTGTCGGCGCCCGGTGGCGAAACCGCCACGCAGGCTAACGGCATCCTGTCGACGCTCAACAACGGCACCACCACCCAGGGTTCGGAAGGCTATGCCTACTACCAGGGCACCTCGATGGCGGCGCCGCACGTGGCCGGCCTGGCCGCGCTGATGCTGGCGATCAACAGCAGCCTGAGCCCGGACCAGGTCCGCGATGCAATGACCAGCAATGCGCGTGCGCTGCCCGGTTCGTGCTCGGGCGGTTGCGGTGCCGGCATCATCGACTCGCTGGCGACCCTGCAGTCGCTCGGTGGCGGTGGCAATGCCGCGCCGGTCGCGAACTTCAGCGTCTCGACGAGCGGACTGACCGCCAGTTTCACCGACAGCTCGAGCGACAGCGACGGATCGATCGTCTCGCGCTCGTGGAACTTCGGTGATGGCGGTTCGTCGAGCTCGACCAACCCCTCGCACACCTACTCGTCCGCGGGTACCTACAGCGTGCAGCTGACCGTGACCGACAACGACGGGGCGACCAATTCGAAGACCTCCTCGGTGACGGTCTCGAGCAGCGGTGGCAACGTGCTGCAGAACGGCGTCGCGGTGACGGGTCTTTCCGGAAGCACGGGCAATACCGTGGTCTACACGATGGCGGTGCCGGCCGGTGCCAGCAACCTGAAGTTCCAGATCGCCGGCGGTTCCGGCGATGCGGATCTGTACGTCAGGTTCGGTTCCGCGCCGACGACGGGCACCTATGACTGCCGCCCGTATCTCAATGGCAACAATGAGACCTGCGACATCAACCCGGCGCAGGCCGGCACCTACTACGTCATGGTGCGTGCCTATGCGACCTACTCGGGCGTTTCGCTGACCGGCAGCTACACCACCGGTGGCGGTGGCTGCACGCCTTCGGGCACGACCCTGTGCAACGGGTCTTCGGTCAGCGGGCTGTCGGCGAGCCGCAACAACTGGACCTCGACCTACACCCTCGACGTTCCGGCCGGGGCGAGCAACCTGAGCTTCTCGATTGCCGGCGGATCGGGCGATGCGGACCTCTATGTCCGTCTCGGTTCGGCGCCGACCACGAGCAGCTACAACTGCCGTCCGTATCTGAACGGGAACAACGAGACCTGCACGTTCAGCGCTCCGACCGCGGGCCGTTACTACGTCAGGATCCGCGCCTACTCGACGTTCTCCGGGGTCACCCTGAGCACCAGCTTCACGCCGTAAACGCGGGACACGGCATGCGGCGCCTCGGACGGCGCCGCCTCTTCAGCGACCGGCAGCGATGCCGGTCGCTTTCTTGGGTCAATCCCATAAGCTCCGTCGGGTGCGCAGCCATTGCGCGGAGGCCGCGGTCAACATCGCGCTTCGCCCGGACCCTCATCCGCCTTCAGCACCTTCTCCCAGAGGGAGAAGGAAGAGCGGGGCGCGAATGTGCTTGATTGTGCCTTTTGACCCTTCTCCCGTCGGAACAAGAAACAGCGTGTCGCGAGCGCATGGTTGTAGCTTTTAACCCTTCTCCCGTCGGGAGACCAAACGGCAGGACTGCCGTTTTGCGCAGCGGAGCTGCCCGGCAGGGCGAGCGCCATGGATGGTGCGAGTTCAGGTGGCGCGAAGCGTCGGATGAGGGTGCGTCGTGGCGTCAACATTGCGCTACGCCTGGACCCTCATCCGCCTTCGGCACCTTCTCCCAGGGGGAGAAGGAAGAGCGGGGCGCGAAGCGTCGGATGAGGGTGCGCCGTGGCGTCAACATCGCGCTTCGCCCGGACCCTCATCCGCCTTCGGCACCTTCTCCCGGGGGGAGAAGGAAGAGCGGGGCGCGCAGCGTCGGATGAGGGTGCGCCGTGGCGTCAACATCGCGCTTCGCCCGGGCCCTCATCCGCCTTCGGCACCTTCTCCTGGGGGGAGAAGGAAGAGCGGGGCGCGAAGCGTCGGATGAGGGTGGGCTGTGGCGTCAACATTGCGCTTCGCCCGGACCCTCATCCGCCTTCGGCACCTGAACTCGCACCATCCATGGCGCTCGCCCTGCGGGCAGCATTCGCTGCGCAAAACGGCAGTCCTGCCGTTTGGTCTCCCGGGGGGAGAAGGAAGAGCGTTTTGCGAGTCCGCTGGGTTCCGGTTAGGCGATGGTTCACTTTTCCGGTTCTTGCGGTGCAGCGTTGCACGGCGAACCGAGGTCGCAACGCTGCGAACAGACCGGAGCCGGCGTCTCTTCAGCTGATCGACTCGAAGCGGTTCGCGTCGCGATTCTTGCGCACGTGGGCCGGGTTCCAGATGCGTCCGTTCATGGCGATGTAGACGCCGTCCGGCAGGGTCTGCACGGCGCCGACTGCGCAGCCGATGTTGAAGACCGCATCGGAGCCCTGGAAGCGGGCCGGATTGAGGGCGCCGGTCAGGACGATGACCTTGCCCTCGATGTCCTTCAGCACGGCGGCGGTCTCGACCATGGTGTCGGTGCCGTGGGTGACCAGCACGTGACGATGCGGCTGCGCCTCGATCAGGCGGCGCAGCAGGTCGCGGTCGGATTCGTCTAGGTGCAGGCTGTCCTTGCGCAGGGCCGGCAGCACGTCGAAGGTGAAGGCGACGCCGAGCGCCTCGAGGATCTTGCCGATCTGCGGATCACCGATTTCATAGGCCGACTTGTCGTCGAAATAGATCTTGTCGATGGTGCCGCCGGTGGTGACGATGGAGAGGTGCTGCATGGGGAGGAGTCCTTGGAAAATCGGGATTCAACGGGAGGCAGGATCGAGCAGGTCGATGGCCCGGCTCGGATCGAAGGGGCGCAGCTCGGTCAGGCCCGGTGCGATGAAGCGCGTCAGCGCCTGCGTCGCGCGCGGATCGATGTGCCCGGCCACGGCGCGCGTTGCGTTGCGGCAGGCCAGAGCGGCGGCAAAGCTTCGGGCCAGGCTCATCGCGAGTCCGCGCGCGCCGGCCTGCATGGCTTCCTTGTTGGCGGCCTGGCGCGGCAACCATTCGCGGATCCTGACGAGGGCGGCGCGGATTTCGCGCAGCGGCCATTCCATGCGCGCCGCGGCGTCGCTGGCATCGGCTTCGTCGAGCAGGGCGGCGGCCGCTTCGAGCAGCGGCTCGGAGCCGACACTGGAAATCGCCCGCAGCGTATCGAGCGAGAGCACGTTGGTCGTGCCCTCCCAGATCGGATAGACCTGGGCATCGCGCAGCAACTGCGGAATGCCGGTGTTCTCGATATAGCCGGCGCCGCCGAAGGCCTCGCAGGTTTCCGAGGCGATGCGCACGGCGAGCTTGCCGGTCCAGAGCTTGGCCAGCGGCGTGAGCAGGCGCAGCAGGGCGCTTTCGCGCGCACTGGCCAGGCCATGTTCGCCGCGCCCGAGCAGGTGGGTCACGTGCATGACGAGCTGGAACGCGACTTCGAACTCGGCCTGCATGTCGGCCAGGGTAGCGACATGCAGTGGGTGTTCGATCAGCGGCCGGCCGAACGCTTCGCGCTGGCGCGCATAGGCGGTAGCGAGGGCGATGCAGCGGCGCATCGTGGCCAGCGCGCAGACCGCGTTCCAGGTGCGCGTGACGTTGAGCATCGGCGCGATCAGGCGCACGCCGTGATCGAGACCGCCGACCGGCGTCGCCAGCGCACCGTCGAGGTGGATTTCGGCGGTCGGCAGTTCGTGCGTGCCGAGCTTGTCCTTGAGGCGATCGACGAGGATGCCGTTCCAGCGACCTTCGGCATCACGCGTTTCGAGATAGAACATGGCCAGCGCGTCGGCGCCCTCGGCGGCGCCCTGCGGCCGCGCCAGGGTCAGCGCCATCTCGCCAATCACGGCCGAGGTGAACCACTTGCGCCCGTACAGGCGCCACTGGCCCAGTTCGTCTCGGCGCGCCTCGGTCTCGCTGTTGCCGACGTCGGAACCGCCCATCAGTTCGGTCATCCACTGACCGGACAACCATAGTTGGCCGGGGTCGCGTGCGGTCAGGCGCGGCAGCGCGCGCTCGATCAGCGCGCGGTTGCCCGAGGCCTTGAGCGCGGTCGCGGCGCCATCGGTCATGGCCAGCGGGCAGGTGTGGAATTCGCTGGCGATGTGGTGCAGGTAGACGCGCAGGAACTGGTCGCAGCGGGCGAACTCACCGTGCTGCGGATCGTGCCCGGCCGCGACCAGGGCATAGCGCGCGGCCATGGCCGGACCCTGCTGCCAGACCGAAGTCGATTCGATCCGATCGATGCGTTCGCCCCAGGCATCCCACTGGGTCAGCAGCGGCTTCTGCGGCGTCCGCGAACGCGCGTCCTGCCAGGCCTGCACGGCCTGCGCGCCGAGGGCGTCGAGGTCGGCCTCGATCGCCTCGCGCACGGCGACAGGCAAATGCTGCTGCAGCCAGGTCTGCAGGACGCGGTCGCTGCGGTACTGGTTGTCGAGGTCGGGCGCGCGCGGGTGGCTCATGGGCGGGATTATAGACCCCGCCCGCCGGGCCTTCCGGTCTCCCGTGCGGGAGACCGGCGGATGCGTTCAGGCCGCCTTGCGTTGCTCGTTTCCGATCGTGGCGCGCGCCGCATCGATCGCCTTCTGCTTGTGCTCGGCGCTCATGTTGACGCCTTCGGCGCGGACCACCTCGATGTCGGTGATGCCGAGGAAGCCGAACACGCCGCGCAGGTAGGTTTCCTGGAAATCCATGCCTGCGGCCGGCGAACCGGCGCTGTACACGCCGCCACGCGAGGAGGCGATGATCAGCTTCTTGCCACCGGCCAGGCCTTCGGGCCCGTTCTCGCCGTAACGGAAGGTCTTGCCGGCGACGGCGACGCGGTCGATCCAGGCCTTGAGCTGGCTCGGGATGCTGAAGTTGTACATCGGCGCACCGATGACGACGACGTCGGCGGCGAGGAATTCATCGAGCAGTTCGCCACCGCGGGCGACCGCCGGGTTGTCGGCGTCGGCGACCGGGGTCCAGTGCGGCAGCGGATCGGCGACGAGGTCGTGGTAGTGCACCTGCAGGCCCGGATTGGCGCGGCGATAGTCGTCAACGATCGCGGCGGTCAGTTCGCGCGAAACCGAATGGGCACCGAGGGCGCTCGAATCGAGATGGATCAGTTTCATGGGAATCTCGGCTTGAAGGCTGGCGTGGCCAGCGGTGCAAAGAGACTATGGCCTGTACAATCGGGCGATAAGTAGCCGAAAATGGAATGGTTCGTTCACTGAGGAGAACGATGATGCGACTGGACGGCGATCCGCTCAGCGATCTCAATGACTTGCGCTTCTTCGTCGAGGTGGTCGAACACGGCGGTTTTTCGGCCGCGGGGCGTGCCCTCGGCGTGCCCAAGTCGCGCCTCAGCAACCGCGTGGCCAAACTCGAGGAACGGCTCGGCGTGCGCCTGCTGCAGCGGACCACGCGCCGTTTCGTCGTCACCGACGTCGGCGAACGCTTCCTGGCCCACTGCAAGGCAATGATCGAGCAGGCCGAGGCGGCCCGCGACGTGGTCGAGGAACTGCGCAGCGAACCGTGCGGGTGGATCCGCCTGAGCTGCCCGATCTCGCTGGCGCCGACGGTCATGGCCGAGCTCGTGCCCGAGTTCCTCGCCCGCTATCCGAAGATGCAGGTGCGCCTGCTGGTCAGCGATCGCCGCGTCGACCTGATCGGCGAGGCCTTCGACATCGCAATCCGCGTGCGCAACGTGATCGATACCGACGCGACCCTGGTCCTGCGCACGATCGGACAATCGCGGGTGATCCTGGTCGCCAGCCCCGGGTTCCTCGAACACCACGGCACGCCGCGATCGCCGCAGGAACTCGCGCCGCTGCCTTTGCTGTCGATGCGCGAGCTCGATGGTCTGCAGGCTCTCGATCTGGCCGGTCCGGCCGGCGAACGCGAGCAGGTGCGCATGCAGCCGCGCCTCGTCTGCGGCAGCTTTCCGGTGCTGGTCAATGCTGCCGTGCGCGGTATCGGCGTGGCCCTGGTCCCCGACATGACTGCCGCGGCGGCGATCGCGCGCGGCGAACTGATCGAGATCCTGCCCGACTGGTCGATGCCCGAAGGCATCTTCCACTTCGTCTATCCGACCCGGCGCGGCTTGCTGCCCGGGGTGCGTGCGATGGTCGACTTCCTCGCCGAGCGCCTGCGCGTGGCCTGAGCGGCGCGGTTCACCCTCTGGCCTTGCCGCTGCGCGCGATCCAGCCGAGCGTGCCGATCAGGATCACGCAGAGGGCGACTTCGACCAGGGCCGGCGTGCGCATGCCCGGCTCGGCCCAGGCCGCGACGACACCGTGCACGAAGTAGCCGAGACTGACGATGCCGACCCAGAGCAGGGCACGGCGGCCGCCGCGACGCAGGGCCAGCAGCGGCAACAGCAGCGGCGGCACGGTCAGCAGCAGGGCCAGGCCGATGCGGCCGTTGGCCGGCGGCGCGAGCCAGCCGTGCCAGAGCGGCTGCAGCACGAGCAGGGCCGCCCAGGCCAGGTATCCCCAGCGCAGCGGCGTCATGCGCCGGCTGCCAGGCGGGCGCTGATATCGGCGACGCGGCGGCCGAGGCTGCGGGCCAGGGTCTTTTCGTCCTCGCTGAACGGGTTGTCGCCGCTGCTGCCGGCGACATGGCTGGCCCCGTACGGCGTGCCGCCCGAGACGGTCCTGTTCAGCGCGGCCTCGGTGAACGGGAGGCCGACCAGCAGCAGGCCATGGTGCAGCAGCGGCAGCATCATCGACAGCAGGGTGCTTTCCTGGCCGCCGTGCATGGTGCTGGTCGACGTGAACACGCCGGCCGGTTTGCCGACGAGAGTGCCCGAGGCCCATTCCGCGCCGAGGCCGTCGATGAAGTGCTTGAGCGGCGCCGCCATGTTGCCGAAGCGGGTCGGGCTGCCGAGGATCAGGGCCGAGCATTCGCGCAGGTCCTCGGCCGTGACGTAGGGCGCGCCTTCCTCGGGTACTGGCGGTGCCGTGGTTTCGGTAACCGGCGCCACCGGCGGCACGGTGCGTAGGCGCGCCCGCATGCCGGGCACTTCCTCGACGCCGCGGGCGACCAGGCGCGCCAGTTGGGCGACCTTGCCGGTGCGGCTGTAGTACAGGATCAGCACTTCACTCATGGATGCTCGTTTTCCTCGGCGGCCATAGGCGGCCGGATTGGCCGGACAGGGCGCTTAGGCTAACCTCGCCGGATGGCCATCCCGAAGTTTGCCACGTCCCGACTCACGCGCGAGCGCAGCCTCGCCTTCCTCGAGTTCACCTGGCAGCGCTTTCTCGAGGACCGCTGCCTGCAGACCGCCGGTGCGCTGGCCTTCACGACCCTGTTCGCGCTGGTCCCGCTGACTGCGGCGATCCTCGGCATCCTCGCTGCGTTCCCGGTGTTCGAGGAATGGCGCGACAAGCTGACCGTGTGGGTGTTCAACAATTTCGTGCCGGCCGCCGGCGACACCGTGCAGAGCTACCTGACCGAGTTCGCCGCGAATGCGAGCAAGGCCACGACGATCGGCGTGCTGGTCCTCGTGTTCAGCGCGATCTCGCTGATGATGAGCATCGAGGACGCCTTCAACCGGATCTGGCGGGTCAAGGCCAATCGCGGGCCCGCTTCGCGCTTCGTCATCTACTGGACCGCGCTGAGCCTCGGCCCGATGCTGCTGGTGGCGGCGCTGGCGATCAGCTCCTACCTGGTCGCGCTGCCGTTCATCGATGCTGCGGCGACCCAGTTCTCGATCAAGACGCGGGTGCTGGCTGCGTTGCCGTTCCTGATCGTCTGGACCGCCCTGATCACCGGCTTCATGGTCATTCCGAACCGCAGCGTGCGCTTCAGCGACGCGGCGATCGGCGGCCTGATCGCCGCGGTCCTGTTCGAACTGGCCAAGCACGGTTTCGCCTGGTACGCCGGCACCCTGGCCACCTACCAGCAGGTCTACGGGGCGCTGTCGATCGTGCCGATCTTCTTCCTCTGGATGTACCTGTCGTGGATCATCGTCCTGCTCGGCGCCTCGATCACGGCCTCGCTCAGTTCGTTCGACTACCGCCCGGCCAGCGAGCGCATCTCGCGCGACCAGGAACTGGCCGGCATGCTGCACGTGCTCGGCCAGCTCGCTGCGGCGCATCGCGACGGGCGCGGCCTGCACAGCGCCCAGCTGCTCGAGAACGAGCCCTATCTGACCGATGACCTGTTGCAGCGCTACCTCGGCGATCTCTGCGAGATGTCGGTGATCCGGCGCTCGGAGATGGGCGAGTGGATCCTCGCCCGCGACCTGTCCAGGGTGACCCTGCTGGACCTCTATCGCGAGGGCGATTACCGTTTGCCGGTCGAGAACACGCCATTGCCGGGGCAGACCATGGCCGAACACGGCCGCAGTCCGTTGCGGGAACTGGCCGCGCTGCTGCACGAGCGCCTCGATCTGCCACTGGCCTCGCTGATCACGGTGCCGCTGGCGCAAGCCGAACTCGCTCCTCCAGACCCGGACGAAAACGCCCAATGAACCTGCGCCATTGCCTGTTCCTGGCCTGCCTGCTCGCCGTCAATGCGACAGCGCTCGCAGCCGACGCCGAAGCGGCCCGCCAGCCGACCCTCGAGGTCGACACGCTCGACGGCAAGACGTTCGACCTGGCCAGCCAGCGCGGCAAATGGGTCGTGGTCAATTTCTGGGCGACCTGGTGCGCGCCGTGCATCGCCGAGATGCCCGAGCTGTCGGCCTTCATCAAGGAGCGCGAGGACGTGGTCGGCATCGGCCTCGCCTACGAGGATACCGATCGGCAGGAAATCATCGCTTTCCTCGAGCAGCATCCGGTCAGCTATGCGGTCGCCCAGGTCGACGTCAACGAGCCGCCGCAGGATTTTGATACGCCACGCGGCCTGCCGACCACCTATCTGATCGCGCCTGACGGAACCGTCGCCCGGCACTTCCTCGGTCCGATCAAGGACAGGGACCTCGCTGGGGCGATCGCCGCGGCGAAGCCGGCGAAGCACCCCTGAGTCGCGATGGCCTGCGCGCGCTTCCACGTTTCCGGCCATGTCCAGGGCGTTTCGTTCCGCGCCGGCACGCGCGCCCAGGCCGTTCGCCTGAGGATCAACGGGCACGCGCGCAACCTGCGTGACGGCCGCGTCGAAGTGCTGGCCGAAGGCAGCCCCGAGGCCCTGCACCAGCTCGAACAGTGGCTGCATCACGGCCCGATCGGCGCGCGCGTCGACGAAGTGGTGCGCGAGGATCTCGAGGAGCAGGCCCTGCAGGGCTTCTACACGCGCTAGCGGGTATTGAGCGCGGTGGCGCGGCCGTCGTGGTGAAACGTCCCGGCCATGACTTCTGGCGCTGGTACCCCCAGGCTGGCCCAACCAGCATCGGCGGTCCTTTCGCGTGGCACGGGGAACGCCGCGATCCGGTTGGTCGCTTGGCCGGCCGTCCCCCGGCACGCCCATCGTGTCCTTCATCGACGACCTGTTTCGGGAATCCGCATGCGTTCGATCCTCACCGCCGTATCCGCCCTCATCTTCTTCGCTGTCGCGTTAGCGCAGGCGGCGAGCGCGCCGCTGCCGGTCGCCGACGCGACGGCGCCGACCCAGCTGCCGCGCGACGTGCGCCCACTGCACTACGAAATCGAGATCGAGCCGCACGCACAGTCGCTCGAATTCGATGGCAAGGTCTCGATTGCGCTCGAGGTGCTCGAGCCGACCGACCGCATCACCCTGAATGCGGTCGACCTGAAGTTCTCGTCGGCCAACCTGCACTCGACAATGCAGAAGCGCGTCTACCGCGATCCGAAGATCAGTGTCGATGCCGCGGCGCAGACCGCGAGCTTCACGTTTCCCGAAACCCTGGCCGCCGGCAGCTACCGGCTGAGCCTGGCCTACAGCGGCCGCATCGGCACCCAGGCCAACGGCCTGTTCGCCCTCGACTACGTCACCGCGGATGGCGCGCGACGCGCGCTCTACACGCAGTTCGAGAATTCCGATGCACGCAGGTTCGTTCCAAGCTGGGACGAACCGGCCTACAAGGCGACCTTCGACCTCGCCGCGGTCGTGCCGGCGGCGCAGATGGCGGTCGGCAACATGCCGGTCAGCGAGAGCGAAGATCTCGGCGACGGCAGGAAGCGCGTGCGCTTCGCGACTTCGCCGCGGATGTCGACCTACCTGCTGTTCTTCGGCCTCGGCGACTTCGAGCGGGCGACGGCAAGTGCCGAAGGCGTCGAGCTTGGCGTGATCACGCAGAAGGGCCTGACCGCGCAGGCGCAGTTCGCACTCGATTCCTCGGGCACGGTGCTGCGTGAGTACAACGACTACTTCGGCGTGCCGTATCCGTTGCCGAAGCTCGACAACATCGCCGCTCCGGGGCGCAGCCAGTTCTTCGGCGCGATGGAAAACTGGGGTGCGATCTTCACCTTCGAGCGCGGTCTGCTGCTCGACCCGGGCATTTCGACCGAAGCCGATCGCCAGCGCATTTTCGGTACCGCCGCGCATGAAATCGCCCACCAGTGGTTCGGTAACCTGGTCACGATGCAGTGGTGGGACGACCTCTGGCTCAACGAGGGTTTCGCCACCTGGATGGCCGCGCGCACCACCGAAAAGCTGCACCCCGGCTGGAAGGCGAACCTGCGCAGGGTCGAATCGCGCGAGCGCGCGATGGCCCTCGATGCGGTGGCCAGCACGCACCCGGTGGTGCAGCACGTGGCCACGGTCGAACAGGCCAGCCAGGCTTTCGATGCGATCACCTATTCGAAGGGTGCCGCCGTGATCGCCATGCTCGAAGGCTACGTTGGCGCCGATGCCTGGCGCGACGGGGTGCGTCGCTACATGAAGGCGCATGCCTATGCGAACACGCGTTCGGACGATCTCTGGCGCGAGGTCGAGGCCGCGGCGGGCCAGCCGGTGCTGGCGATCGCGCACGATTTCACCCTGCAGCCCGGCGTACCGATGCTCGAAGTCACCGCGGTCGACTGCAAGGAGGGTCGCAGCACGGTGGGCCTGAGCCAGGGCGAATTCAGCAAGGACCGCCCGCAGAAGAAAGCCTTGCGCTGGCGCGTGCCGGTGATCGCGCGCACGCTCGGCGGGGCGCCGGTGCGTGGCATGGTCGAGGGCGGCAAGGGCAGCCTGCAGTTGCCGGGCTGCGCCCCGGTCCTGCTCAACGCGGGCCAGAGCGGCTACTACCGCACGCATTACCCACAGGCGCAATTCGCGGCGCTGCGCGATCGTTTCGGCGAACTCGCGCCGATCGACCAGCTCGGCCTGATCGGCGACGCCCTGGCCCTCGGCCTCGCTGGCCTGCAGCCGGCCGCGGACGTGCTCGACCTGGTCAAGGCGACCCCGTTCGATGCCGATGGCAAGGTCTGGGAGCGTATCGCCGACACCTTGCAGGAGATCGACGGCTACTACAGGGGCGACGCCGAGCGCCAGGCGCGCTTCCGTGCCTACGCAATGGCCAGGCTGGCGCCGAAATTGCGTGCGCTGGGCTGGGATGCGAAGGACGGCGAAGACGAGACCGTGGCGATCCTGCGCACGCGGCTGATCGAGGTGCTCGGCGAGCTCGGCGATGCCGGGGTGATCCGCGAAGCGCGCCGCCGCGAGGCCGGACGCGAGACCGATCCCGCGCTGTTGCCGGCGGCCCTCTACAAGACCGTGCTCGACATCGTTGCCAGCCATGCCGACGAGGCGACCTGGGAGCGCCTCCGTGCGCAGGCCCGCTCCGAGCAGCGCTCGATGCTGCGTGATGCCCTCTACCTGCAATTGGCCGCCGCCCTCGACGAGGCCCTGGCACGGCGCGCGCTCGACCTCGCCCTGACCGAAGAGCCCGGTGCGACCAACAGTGCGGCCATGATCAGCGCGGTCAGCGAGCATCATCCCGATCTCGCTTTCGACTTCGCCCTGGCCCATCGCGAGCAGGTCGAACCGCTGATCGACACGACCTCGAGCAGCCGCTACTACCCGCGCCTGGCCAGCGGCTCGCTCGATCCGGCGATGGTCGGAAAGCTCAGGAACTATGCCGACCGCCACGTCGCCGTGAGTTCGCGCCGGGCCACCGAGACGGCGATCGCCGATATCGGCTACCGCATCGGCATCCGCAAGCAGCGCCTCGCCCAGATCGATGCCTGGTTGAAGAAGAATTCCGGCTGAGCGCCTGGCGGCCTTGCCCGACGGGCAGCGCTGAAACGAAAAAGGCCCCGCAATGCGGGGCCTTCCAGTTTCGGCCGATGCCGGCTCAGGCCTCGACTTCGTCCTTGTAGGCATCGATCGGGATGCACGCGCACATGATGTTCTTGTCGCCGTAGACGTTGTCGACACGCGCCACCGGCGGCCAGTACTTCTGCTGCCTCAGCACGGCCAGCGGGAACGCGGCGAGTTCGCGCGTGTAGCTATGCGTCCATTCGCTGCCGGCGACCATCGTGGCCGTGTGCGGGGCGTTCCTGAGCGGGTTGTCCTCGCGGTCGAGCTTGCCTTCCTCGACCGCGCGGATCTCGGCACGGATCTCGATCATCGCGTTGATGAAGCGATCGAGTTCGTGCAGCGATTCGCTTTCGGTCGGCTCGACCATCAGCGTGCCGGCCACCGGGAAGCTCAGGGTCGGGGCGTGGAAGCCGAAATCGATCAGGCGCTTGGCGACGTCCTCGGCGCCGATGCCGGTGGCGTCCTTGAGCGGACGCAGGTCGAGGATGCATTCGTGCGCGACGAGGCCGTTGCGACCGGTGTAGAGGGTCCTGAAGTGCGGTGCCAGGCGCCGCGCGATGTAGTTGGCGTTGAGCAGGGCAACCTGGGTGGCCTTGCGCAGGCCGGCCCGCCCCATCAGGGTGATGTACATCCACGAGATCGGCAGGATGCTGGCGCTGCCGAAGCTGGCTGCGGAGACCATGCCGACGCGCGGTGCATTCGTACCCTCATCCGCCCTGCGGGCACCTTCTCCCGCGGGGAGAAGGGAGGGCAGGAATGGGGCCAGATGCGACTTCACCGCGCACGGACCGACGCCGGGACCGCCGCCGCCGTGCGGGATGCAGAAGGTCTTGTGCAGGTTCAGGTGGGAGACGTCGGAACCCCACTTGCCGGGCCTGGCCACGCCGACCAGGGCGTTGAGGTTGGCGCCGTCGGTGTAGACCTGGCCGCCGTGCGCGTGCACGGCTTCGCAGATGGCGACCACGTCCTCCTCGAACACGCCGTGGGTCGAGGGATAGGTGATCATCAGCGCGGCCAGGCGATCGGAATATTTCTCCGCCTGGGCGCGGATGTCGTCGACGTCGACGTTGCCGTCCTTGTCGCAGCGCGTGACGACGACGGTCATCCCGCACATCTGCGCCGAGGCCGGGTTGGTGCCGTGCGCGGATTCGGGAATCAGGCAAATGTCGCGATGGCCTTCGCCGCGCGAGCGATGCCAGGCGCGGATCGCGAGCAGGCCGGCGAACTCGCCCTGGGCGCCCGAGTTCGGCTGCAGGCTGACCGCATCGTAGCCGGTGATCTCGACCAGCATGGCCTCGAGCTCGTCGATCAGCTGGGTGTAACCGGCGGCCTGGTCGGCCGGCGCCAGCGGATGGATGTTGGCGAATTCGGGCCAGGTCACCGGGATCATCTCGGCCGTGGCGTTGAGCTTCATCGTGCACGAGCCGAGCGGGATCATCGTGCGATCCATGGCCAGGTCCTTGTCGGCCAGGCTGCGCATGTAGCGCAGCAGTTCGTGCTCGCTGTGGTGGGTGTTGAATACCGGGTGCTGGAGGAACGGCAACTGACGCAGCAGCGCAGCGGGCAGGGCGTCGGCGGTGGTTGCATCGAGCGCATCGATGTCGTCGATGCGCGCCTCGAACAGCGCAGCCAGGGCGACCAGGTCGGCGCGCGTGGTCGTCTCGTCGAGGCTGATGCCGATGCTGTGCGCATCGATCGCGCGCAGGTTGATGCGTGCGCTGCGCGCCTTCGCATGCAGGGCGGCGGCGTCGACACCGATCACGTGCAGGGTGTCGAAGAAGTCCGGGCCGACCGTGCAGCCGGCCTGGCGCAGCACGCTGGCCAGCATCGCCGCCATGCGATGCGTGCGCCGGGCGATCCGGCGCAGGCCGTCCGGGCCGTGGTAGACCGCATACATGCTGGCCATCACGGCGAGCAGGACCTGCGCGGTGCAGATGTTCGAGGTGGCCTTCTCGCGGCGGATGTGCTGCTCGCGGGTCTGCAGGGTGAGCCGGTAGGCCGGCTTGCCCTCGGCATCGATCGAGACGCCGATCAGGCGGCCCGGCATCGAACGCTTGTAGGCATCGCGGCAGGCCATGAAGGCTGCATGCGGGCCGCCGAAACCGAACGGCACGCCGAAGCGCTGGCTGTTGCCGACGACGATGTCCGCACCCCAGGCACCGGGCGCGCGGATCAGGGTCAGCGCGAGCAGGTCGGTGGCGACCGCGACCAACGCGCCGCGCGCGTGGACGGCATCGGCCAGTTCGGTGTAGTCGTTGATCTGGCCGAAGGTGTTGGGGTACTGCAGGAGGACGCCGAAGCAGTCGACGCTGGCCGCCTCGGCATCGTCGCCGACATGCAGTTCGATGCCGAGGCCGTCGGCGCGCGTACGCACGACTTCGAGGGTCTGCGGGTGCACCGCGCTGGAGACGAAGAACACGTTCGACTTCGATTTCGCCGAGCGCTTGGCCAGGGTCATCGCCTCGGCCGCGGCGGTCGCCTCATCGAGCAGCGAGGCGTTGGCGATCTCCATGCCGGTCAGGTCGGCGACCATGGTCTGGAAGTTGATCAGGGCCTCCATGCGGCCCTGCGAGATTTCCGCCTGGTACGGCGTGTAGGCCGTGTACCAGGCCGGGTTCTCGAGGATGTTGCGCAGGATGACGTTCGGCGTATGCGTGCCGTAGTAGCCCTGGCCGATGAAGCTGCGGAAGACGCTGTTGCGATCGGCGATGCGGCGGATGCGGGCCAGCGCCTCGACTTCGGTGATGGCGTCCGGCAGGTCCAGCGCGAGCGGCGACTTGATCTTGCCCGGCACGATGGCATCGGTCATCGCGTCGAGCGAGTCGTGGCCGATGACGCCGAGCATGTGCGCGATCTCGGCGTCGTTGGGGCCGATGTGGCGTTCGACGAAGGCGGAATGGTTTTCGAGGTCGCGCAGGGAAGGCGAGGCAGAATGGGGCATGGTGGGTGCGTCCGAAGTTCGCGCGCGAAGCCGCACGCTGGGCGCCCCTCTGTCCTTTTGCCTGAGAGTTTGGAAGCGGAGCCCCGCTTCTTGCCCCTTCGGCGCCGGTTCGAACCGGACTCTCCAGAGTTGTCTGCGCGCGGAGGTATCGGGGCCTGAGCGATTACGGGCGTTGCGCCTTCGGCAGCGGCGCGAACGGCATGCAGGAGGTTTCCCGCCGCCGGTCCCGTTCCGCTTCTCCCACCGCGTGTAACGGCGGCCATGATACCGTGCTTTGCCGCCGCCCGCCTCTGTCGGTGGAATGCCGGATGCGGGTTTGCCGCCGCCCGGGCCGAACGGACGCAGGTCTTTTTAACGCCAGGCCATGCAGCCTTTCGCGGAATTGTCATAATGGGGCCGGCGGGTCGCCTGTACCCGGCCGTATTGCCCTTCCACCCCTGCCGCATCGGTCGACGCCCTGAACATTCGAACGCGCAATTCCGGCCCCTCTGCTGCAGGCACGCTGCTGGCGGGCCTGCGCCGGCTCGGCCCGAACCTGCTCGACGCGATCATCCGCATGTCGTCGACGCGGACCAACTACTGGCTCGAATTCGCCTTCACGATCGGCCTGTCGGCGGCGCTGCTGGCGGCCGGGATGCGACTTGGTCATGGCTCCCGGGTCGGCGCGTTCGGTACGGTCCTGGCCGGCCTGTTCGTGTTCAGCTTCATCGAGTACCTGTTCCATCGCTGGATCTTCCATGGCCCCGACTCGATGTATCGGCGCGGGCACGACGCGCACCATCGTGATCCGCACGGTTACGATGCGCTGCCGTTCTTCCTGCCGGCCTGCCTGCTGCTCGGACTCGTGGTCGTCTTTGCCCTGCTCATGCCGACCGCGCACGCCTGCCTGCTCGGTGGCTCGATCGGATTCGGTTACGTGGCCTACGGGCTCAGTCATTTCACCATCCACGCCACGCGCTTCCGGCAACCCTGGATGCGCCAGTGGGCGGCGCGCCATCACGTCCACCACCATTTGCCCGATCGCAACTTCGGTGTCACCACTTCGTTGTGGGATCACCTGCTCGGGACCCGGCATCGCCCGCCTCGGCGGCGATAGGGGCTATCGGCCACGCGGTGCATGCCTGGTGCGTTGCCGCTCGGTGCGTAGGCCGTGGTTTTGACGAAGGGCATCGAACCTGAAGGTTCTTCCTACAAGAGCGTGCGACCTGCCGGCGCGGGCTTCGATCACGGTTCTCGCGTTTCCGCTTCGTTGTTGGAAGCGGCTCTTGCCGCGATGCCTTTTCCCCGACTCTTGCCGAAGAGCATCGCGCCTGAAGGCGCTCCTACGAAGGGCCGGTCGGGCGACGCGGGTGTCGATGACCGGCGATGCGTTTCCGCTTCGTTGTTGGAGCGGCTTTAGCCGCGATGCCTTTTCCCCGGATTTTGCCGAAGAGCATCGCGCCTGAAGGCGCTCCTACGAAGGGCCGGTCGGGCGACGCGGGCGTCGATAAGCGCCAATGCGTTTCCGCTTCGTTGTTGGAAGCGGCTTTTGCCGCGATGCCTTTTCCCCGGATTTTGCCGAAGAGCATCGCGCCTGAAGGCGCTCCTACGAAGGGCTGGTCGGGCGACGCGGGCGTCGATAAGCGCCAATGCGTTTCCGCTTCGTTGTAGGAGCGGCTTCAGCCGCGAGGCCTTTTCCCCGGATCTTGCCGAAGAGCATCGCCCCTGAAGGCGCTCCTACGAAGGGCCGGTCGGGTGGCGCGGGCTTCGATCACAGTCCTCGCGTTTCCGCTTCGTTGTTGGCTTCAGCCGCGATGCGGTTTGCCGCGGTTTGACGAACGGCATCCGGCGTCAAGGGCCCGCGGGTTTCCGTTCCTGCCTCGCGGACTACTCGATGCCGAGCTTTTCGAGGCGGTAGCGCAACTGGCGCAGGGTCAGGCCGAGCTGTTTGGCGGCGGCCGTACGGTTCCAGCGGGTCGCCTCGAGCGCCTTGGTGATCACGGCGCGCTCGGTTTCGGCGACGGTGGCGGCAAGGTCGCCGCTGTAGGCCGAATCGGGCAGCATGACGCCGGGCGCTTCCGATGCGGGCGCCTGTGGCGCGGGAGGCCGGTAGGCGGGCGCTTGCGTGGTGGCGGCCGGTTCCTGCATCGCCGCCGGCGGTCGGGCGATCAGGCGCATGTCCTCGGCGCTGATCGAGCCGTCCTCGCAGAGGGCCACGGCACGTTCGAGGATGTTTTCGAGTTCACGCACGTTGCCGGGGAATTCGTAGGCCTGCAGGGCCTTCAGCGCATCGGGGGTCAGCCGCGCCGGTGCGCGATCGGCCTCGCGGCCGAGGCGGTCGAGGATGCGGCTGGCCAGCAGCGGGATGTCATCGCGGCGCTCGCGCAGCGGCGGCACGCGCAGCTCGATCACGTTGATCCGGTAGAACAGATCCTGGCGGAACGAGCCGAGATCGACGAGGCGGGCCAGGTTCTTGTGCGTGGCCGAGAGGATGCGCACGTCGACCGCCACTTCGGCGCGCGCGCCGATCGGGCGTACGGCCTTTTCCTGGATCACGCGCAGCAGCTTGACCTGCATGTGCAGCGGCAGTTCGGCGACCTCGTCAAGAAACAGGGTGCCGCCATCGGCGGCCTGGAACAGGCCTTCCTTGTCAGCATGGGCGCCGGTGAAGCTGCCCTTGCGGTGGCCGAAGAATTCGCTTTCCATCAGTTCCGATGGAATTGCACCGCAGTTGACCGGCACGAAGGCGGCCGATGCACGCGGACCCAGTTCGTGGATCAGGCGCGACGCCAGTTCCTTGCCGACGCCCGATTCACCGGCGACGTAGACCGGCGCCTGGCTGCGCGCGACCTTGGCGATCGTGGCGCGCAATTCCTTCATCGGCTGCGATTCGCCGATCAGCTTGGCGCTGCTGGCATCGACGGTCGCCTTTTTCTCCTCGGACAGGCGCAGCGCGGTCTGCACGAGCCGGCGCAGCACGTTGATGTCGACCGGTTTGGAGACGAAATCGAAGGCGCCGGCCTTGAGCGCGACCACGGCTGCATCGACATTGCCGTAGGCGGTGATCATGGCGACCGGGGTGTCCGGGTACTGGGCGGCGATCAGTTCGATGACCTCGTGGCCGGTACCGTCGGGCAGGCGCATGTCGGTGAAGCACAGTGCATAGCGGTTTTCGGCGAGGCGCTGCTTGGCCTCGCTGACCGTGGCCGCGGTCTCGACGACGAGCCCCATCCGGCCCAGGGTGAGGGTCAGCAGCTCGCGGATATCCCGCTCATCATCGATTACCAGTGCGAATTGTTTGCTCATGCGCTCGTTCGGTGCGTGTCCGTCGCGACGCACAAGGTTAATCCGCGGCGCCCTTTAAGGCAAAGCATTCAGCGGCCGCAGGGTTCCGGCAGGGGTCGAAAGCGGCTCTCTGCGGCATGGTTCAGGTTGCAGTTGCGAGCCGCCTCGAGGCCGTGCGAGCCCCTGTCCTCATGGCGGCGCTTCGAAACCGTCGGCGAAAATCCGGTCGGCCAGCGGTGCCGTGTTCGCGGTCGCCGAGTTGTTGGCCGAATTCGGGTCGGTGGTCGGTGCATTGACCACCGCCGTCACCGTGTTCGACAGGATACCGCTGGTGGCGCCGGCAACAGTGGCGTTGACGGTGTAGGTGACCTCGGCCGCATTGGGCAGGCTGACCACCTGCGAGATGTTGCCGCTGCCGCCGGAGGTGCAGGTGGCGCCGCCGCTGGCCGCGCAACTCCAGGTGACCCCGGTGTAGGCGCCCGGGAAGGCGTCGACGACGACCACGCTCGGCGCCGCGTCCGGCCCGGCGTTGCTGATCGTGATCGTGTGGCTGATCGCTGCGCCCGGCGTGTACAGCGACGGACTGGTCGTGATCGCCGTGGCCACGTCGGCGCTGCTGCCGCCAGCCTGGCAGTCGACCACGGCGCGGATCACCCAGTCGCCCGGGACCGTGAAGGTTTCCGAGGAAAACCAGAAGAACGAGCCGCCGATGTTCGCGTAAATCGCATTCCGGGCGGCGACGATGCCGTTCGCATCGACCACCAGGCTTGGACCCGACATCGGTGGGTTGGCATCGAATACATAGGCGACGACGAATGTCTCGTTGGCGGCTACCGGAACGACGAGCGGAATCGTGTTGTTGTCGTCCAGATAGCGGTATTCGTTGATCACCCCGTCGCTCAGCAGCGGACCGTTGATCTGCTGGGCCAGTGTCCCGGGCGTCGGGAAGCTGCCAGATCGATAGATCTCGATCGAACCGCCGAGGGTCTGGCCGGTGTTGCCGGCGGCCGAGAGCCAGAGCACCTGGACGGCGACGATATTGCCGTCACATGGGGAGGTCAGCCAGCTCGCGCCCTTTTCGCCGATGACGAAACCGGCCTCGATGATGGCGCTGGAGTTGTCGACCAGCGAATCGTTCTTGACCGTGACCTCGGCGCCGATGGCGCTGGCGGCGCAGATCGCGAGCGGCAACAGGCTCATCGGAAGTTTCATCGGCTTGCCCCTGTGCACCGAATGAGAACTCCACCCTACGCCCACGGCGGCGGCGAGGACATGCGCAAGTTCACATTAGGCCAATCTGCCCGTTGCCGGTGGCTGATCCGACGACCGCCGGGGGCTGCAGCCGGTCGGGGCGACGAAGCGGGGCCGGGGCGTCGGTTCAGTCCTTCCAGATCAGGCTGGCGAAGCGCCCGCAGCGCGGATCGCGCCGGTACGAATAGAAGCGCGGATCGCTCCGCGTATCGAAACCGCCGCCGTCGATCTGCTGCACCCCGCTGGCGGACAGGCGCAGTCGGGCCAGCCGGCAGAGGTCGCAGCGCCAGTGCCCGGGTCGCGTGGCCGCGAAGGCATCGCCTGCTTCGGCATCGGCGTCGACAAACGCCTCGCGAACCTCGTCGCCCACTTCGTAGGAAGCCGGGCCGATGGCCGGACCGAGCCAGGCCAGGATGGCCGAGGGCCGGCTCCGCATCCTGGCCAGGGTTGCCTCGATGACGCCGGCAGCGAGTCCGCGCCAGCCCGCATGGGCGACCGCGACCTCGCTGCCGTCGTCGGCGCAGAACAGGACCGGCAGGCAGTCGGCAGTCAGCACGGCGAGAACCTGTCCGCTGTGCGACGTGACGGCTGCATCGGCCTCAGGCGGATCGACCGGCTGCACGGGCGAATCTGCGACCCAGACGCCGCGGCCGTGGACTTGGCGCAGCCAGCAGGGGGCGGCCGGCAGTCCGAGCAGGTCGACCACGGCCGCGCGATTCGCGCTGACCGCCACGGCCTCGTCACCGCAGCGATCGCCGAGGTTGAGGGAATCGAACGGCGCCAGCGAGTGCCCGGCCATCTGCCGCGTGGTGACCCGTGCGTGCACACCGCGCGGCACGGGCCAATCGGGTACCAGCCAGTTCGCGCCGCCGCCCATGCCCGAATCAGGCCTGCGAGTCGGCGCGCACGGTATCGATCAGGGCGGTCATGTCGGCCGGTCGTGCGACCTCGAAGGCCATGGCCTCGGCATTGGCCGGATGCGTGAACTCGAGGCGCTCGGCATGCAGGGCCTGGCGGCGGAAGCCCTGCAGGGCCTCGATCAGCTCGGCGGTCGCGCCCTTGGGCAGGCGCAGGTTGCCGTAGGCGAGGTCGCCGACGATCGGATGCCGGATCGAGGCCAGGTGCACGCGGATCTGGTGGGTGCGGCCGGTTTCGAGGCGGCACTCGACCAGGGTCATGGCGCGGAAGCGCTCGCGCACCCGGTAGTGGGTGACTGCCTCGCGACCGTCCTCGCGCACGGCCTGCTTGAGCCGGTCGACCGGGTGGCGGCCGATCGGCTTGTCGATGCGGCCGCCCGAGACCATCGGCCCGTAGACCAGGGCCTCGTACTGGCGATGCACGCTGCGCGCCGAGAGCTGTTCGACCAGGCTGGTGTGTGCGCGCAGGCTGCGCGCAACGACCATCAGGCCCGAGGTGTTCTTGTCGAGCCGGTGCACGAGTCCGGCGCGCGGAATACCGACCAGTTCGGGTTCGTGGTGGAGCAGGGCGTTCTGCAGCGTGCCGTCGGGGTTGCCGGCGCCCGGATGCACGATCAGGCCGGCTGGCTTGTTGACGACGATGACGTCTTCATCCTCGTAACGGATGTCGAGTTCGATGTTCTCCGGCGCTGCGCTGACTTCGCGTTGCATGCGTGCGTTGAGGACCACCGATTCGCCGCCGTGGACGATATGCCGCGGCACCACCTGCTCGCCGTCGAGCAGGACATCGCCGGCCTTGATCCAGGCACTCAGGCGCGAGCGCGAGAAATCCGGAAACAGGTCGGCCAGGGCGGCGTCGAGGCGACGGCCGGCCGATTCGACCGGAATGCTCGCATTCAGCGTGGGTTGGGCTTGGTTCATGTGCGTCAATCAGGAGTTCGGGTCGGGTTGACGCAGGTTTCCGGCGTCCATGGCGTCTGCGGTATGATCGCCGTCCACCATCATCGCAGAGCCCCCCTCCGCATGCGAGTTTCCCGTCAGTTCCGGGTCATTTCCCGTCTCGTCGTTGTCCTCCTCGCCGTCACCCTGGTCGCCGGCTGCTCGTTTTTCGGCAAGAAGAAAGCCGACCCGCTGGAGACGCTTGCGGTCGAACAGCTCTACGAAAAGGGCAAGCTGGATATCGAAAAAGGCAATTACGAACGCGCCAACAAGACGTTTGCGCGACTGATCGGCCGCTTTCCGTTCGGCCCCTACACCGAGCAGGCCCAGCTCGACCAGGCCTATGCCCAGTACAAGATGAACAAGCCGGACGAGGCCTACTCGACGATCAACCGCTTCATCAAGACCTACCCGGCACACAAGCACATCGATTACGCGTTCTACCTGCGCGGACTGATCAATTTCGATCGCGAGGAAGGCATTCTCGAGCGCTACGCCGGGCTCGACATGACCCAGCGCGACCAGGCCTTCGTGCGCCAGTCGTTCGACGACTTCGCGGCCCTGATCAAGCGCCACCCGGACAGCCGCTACGCGCCCGATGCGAAGCAGCGCATGATCTTCCTGCGCGACGGCATGGCCCAGTCCGAGCTCAACGTGGCGCTGTTCTATCTGCGCAAGGGCGCCTACGTCGGCGCGGCCAACCGGGCCAAGGCGATCATCGAGACCTACGACCAGTCACGCCAGGTCGCCGATGCCCTGGCGATCCTGGTCAAGTGCTACCACGAACTCGACCAGGACAAGCTCTCGGCGGATGCCGAGCGCGTGCTTAAGCTGAACTTTCCGAACCATGCCTCGCTGTCCGGCGACTGGCCGTCCTGGCGTTCGAACTGGTGGAAGCTGATTCCGCTCTCGAACCGCGGCGCCAAATCGGTGGTCAAGAACGACTGACCGGGCCCGGGTCCGCTAGGGAGGGTCTGATCAAGTAGCAAAGTCGTCACGACGCCTGCCTGTGTGCAGATCGCGACGCGTCGACGCAGACAGACTGGCCGTCTTTCAAGTCGGCGCAACAAAGATCTGATCTGCGCGCAGGCAGGCGTCGCCTAACCGATTGATTGGATGGTGAAAAGGTGGCGTCCAGAAGGCTCCCCACATGCACCGCGCGCCTCGTCAAGGCAACCAGCCTTCACTTCGCCACGCGGCACATGTGGAAAACCTTCTGAACGCCATGACGACTTTGCTACTTGATCAGACCCTCCCTAGCGCAGTCGTCGCGGCGACTGCCAGCGCGGCCTGTCGCTCTGCGCCGCGAACGCCCGCCTTCAATCCCAGCCCGACGTGATCGGATAGCGCCGTTCGCGACCGAACGCGCGACGCGAGACCTTGGGCCCCGGTGCGGCCTGCTGGCGCTTCCATTCGCTGATGCGGACCAGGTGGACGACCTTGCGCACCGTCTCGGCATCGAAGCCGGCGGCGACGATATCCTCGCGCGACTGCTCTTCATCGACGTAGCGGGCGAGGATCGCATCGAGTGTTTCGTAGGGCGGCAATGAATCCTGGTCGGTCTGGTTTTCGCGCAGTTCGGCCGAGGGCGCGCGGTCGATCACTGCCTGCGGCACCATCCAGGCCGGCTTGCGGCCGGACTGCTGCGCATTGCGCCAGCGCGCCAGATCGAAGACCTCGGTCTTGTACAAATCCTTGATCGGCGCATAGCCGCCGCACATGTCGCCGTAGATGGTGGCGTAACCGACCGCGTACTCGCTCTTGTTGCCGGTGGTCAGGAGCAGGCCACCGAGCTTGTTGGCCAGGGCCATCAGGATCACGCCGCGACAGCGCGATTGCAGGTTCTCCTCGGCGGTGTCGGCGGCCAGGCCGGCGAACAGCGGCCCGAGCGCCTCGAGAAACCCTTCGAAGGGGGCTGCGATCGGTACCGTTTCGATGCGCACGCCAAGCTGCTCGGCTTGCACCTGGGCAAGATCGTTGCTTTGCCCTGAGGTATAGCGCGAGGGCAGGCGCACCGCGGTCACGTTGCCGGCACCGACTGCGTCGACCGCGATGGCCAGCACCAGGGCCGAATCGATGCCGCCGGACAGGCCGACCCAGACCTTGTCGAAGCGATTTTTCGCGCAGTAGTCGCGGGTTGCCCGCACGATGCCGCGCCAGGCCAGGCTTTCGCGGCACTCATCTGTTTCTTCGGGCCAGTTGCAGAAGCCGAAGGATCGCGTCGCCGCGTCGAAATCGGCGATCAGCAGGTGATCCTCGAAGGCGCGCGCGGCGGCATGGATGGTGCCGTTGCCATCCGCCAGTACCGAGGCGCCGTCGTAGACCACCGAGTCCTGCCCGCCGACCACGTTGAGGTAGGCCAGGGCCACGCCCGACTCGGCGGCGCGGGTCTCGAGCAGCGCATCGCGCCGGGCCAGCTTGCCGTGATCGAAGGGCGAGGCGTTCGGCACGACGACCAGTTCGGCGCCGTGCGCGGCGGTATCGGCCAGCGGTTCGGCGAACCAGAGATCCTCGCAGATGACAATGCCGACCTTGACTCCGGCCACCTCGAAAACGCAGGAGCCGCCGTCCGGATCGACCTCGAAGTAGCGGCGTTCGTCGAAGACCGCATAGTTCGGCAGTTCGCGCTTGCGGTAGGTCTTTTCCACGCCGCCGTCGCGAAGCACGCTGGCCGCGTTGTAGACGATCGATCCGGCCGATTGCGGCCAGCCGACGATGGCGACGATGCCCTCGATCTCGGCGGCCAGGCGCAGCAGCGCTGCTTCGCATTCGGCGAGAAAGCTCGGCCGCAGCAGCAGGTCTTCCGGCGGGTAGCCACTCAGGGCCAGCTCCGGAAAGACGATCAGGTCGGCCTGGTGACGATCGCGCGCCTCGGCCGCCAGGGCCTTGATGCGCTCGGCATTCCGGGTTACCGCACCTACCGGGAAATCGAACTGGGCCAGTGCGACGCGCAGTGTCGGCATGAGGGGATCGTCGTCGGTTCAGGAAGGAGTCGGCGCGATTGCGACCGCTCAAGCGGTTCACAAACGGGCGCTACGGCGTGCCTGCGATTATGCCACGCGCAGGGTGGGCTACAGGTCGCGGACGAGGCGGAATCCGACGTCGTCGTAGCCACGGTCGGAGGGCAACATGCGCACGCTCCATGCGTCGACGTCGGGTCCGCCCTGCCAGGAAAGTCCGAGCACAGCGCGGCGTGGGCAGGTGTCGCTCTCGAATGAACGGGCCAGGGCGTTGCTGGCCGTGCCGCACTCGGCCGACCATTCCGAAACATTGCCGAGCAGGTCGTGCAGGCCCAGTGCGCTCGGCCGGAAACGCCCGGCCGGCGCGGTGTTGGCGAAGCCGTCGTTGCACTCGTGGTGCAGGTCGATGCCCTTGGCGCTGCTGTCGCGCACATTACCGAGCACGCAGGCCGATGCCTTGCGCGCCGCCGAGCGCTCCGCCTGCAGCCACTCGGCATTGGTCGGCAGGCGGTATTTCCTGCCGGTACGCCGGCCGAGCCAGCGCGCGTAGGCGCGCGCGTCGTCGAAGCTGACGCATACGACCGGGTCGCTGCCGGACTGGCGGAAGCCCGGATCCTTCCAGTCGCGCCGGTCGAACAGGCGCAGCGGCGACAGACTGTTGCGGCAGCGGCTGGCCGGTCGCCCGCTGGCCGCGGCGAATGCCGCATATTCGTCGCGGCTGACTTCGTTGCGCATCATCAGCACTGCCGCCGCCAGCACCGAACCCTGGTAACGCGCCGGTACCAGCAGCAGCGGCGGGCCACCCGGGTCGCTGATGACGACGCCGGGCTGCGGCATGCCGCGCAATTCGGTATCGAGCGGCTGCAGCAGCGCATCGGCGGCGCCGAGTTCGCGCATCAGGGTGATCGCTTGCCCGGCCTGTTCGCGATCGGCGCTGGCCAGGTGCGTACGGGCACGCCCGGCGAGTGCCTCGACGCTGCGATCGCGCAGGGCCTGCCAGGCAGGCGAATCGCCGAGTCCGGCCTTCCCGGCTACAGTTCTTGCCTTGGCTGCGCTTGCACGGACCTCGTCGTAGCGGTCGGCATTGGCGGCCTCGACGATCGGGTCGGTCGCCGCGGCGAGGACGGCTTCGAGGCCGTTCCGGGCCAGGGCGCTGTCCGGGTCGACCGCAAGCACGGCGAGGAAGCGCTCGGCGGCGTTGGCTCCGGGCGGCTGCAGCATGGCCCCGTTGGCCAGCAAGGCCTGCGCATCGGCGAGCTGGGCGGCAAGCTCCGGCACCCCGGCGGCGGGCGCTGCCGGTGCCGCGGAGGAGTGCCCGCGCATGCCGGCCACCAGCGGCAGCACGCTGGCAACGATCGCCACCGCGACCAGGGCGCCGATCGCGACCAGCACCGAGGGTCGCTTGTTCAGTGCCTGGCGCAAGCGGCCGAGCAAACCGGCCGCATGGCGCACGTGCCGCTCGATCGGATCGAGCGCGCGCTGCATGGCCTGGGCATTGCGGAAGCGATCCTCGGGGCGCTTGGCCATGGCCCGATTGATGAAAGCCTGCCAGTGCGCCTTGTCCTCGGGCAGCTTCGGGATCGGATCCTGCGCGTGCATCAGCGCCAGCGACAGTGAATCGGCGGACTGGTAGGGCAGGTGACCGGTCAGCAACTCGTAGGTGAGGATGCCGAGGCTGTACAGGTCAGAGCGGTCGTCGACCGGGTCCGCGCGCGCCTGTTCCGGACTCATCTGCGCGCTGGTGCCGATGACCAGGCCGTCGCCGGTGATCCGCGAGTTGACTTCGCGCTGGGCCAGGGCGATGCCGAAATCGGCCAGCTGCGGCCGGTCCGCGTTGTCGAACAGGACGTTTTCGGGCTTGACGTCGCGGTGCACGATGCCGCGGGCATGGGCGTAGCCGAGGGCATCGAGCAGGGCGCGCAGCAGGGCGATCAGGCCCGGTTCGTCGTCGCGATAGTCGCGCACGCTGAGGTCGCCCTTGGCCAGGTAGGGCATGACGTAGTAGAGGTCGCCCTCCTGCGTCCTGCCGACCTCATGGATGACGACGATGCCGGGGTGTTCGAGCTTGGCGATGATGCGCGCCTCGTGTTCGAAGCGGATCGTCTGCTCCTCATCGAGCTGGCGCGCCGGGCGCATGACCTTGATCGCCACCTCGCGGTCGAGCGATTCCTGCACGGCCAGATAGACCGTCGCCATGCCGCCGAGCCCGAGCCGGCGCACGAGGCGGTAGCCGGCGATGCGCGGCAGGTCGCTGCGCGCATCGACGCTTTCGGGACGATCGGTTTGGTCGTTTGCTGGCATCGAGCCTGGCCCGGACGTTCGATACGGAGGGTCTGTCCACGCGGGGTGGCGCATGAAGCCTAACGCAAGCGTTCATGCGCGCGCAGGTTGCAGGCGACCCCGATCACACAAGTCGGCCGGTTACGGGCAAAAAACCAGCCTGGTTCGCCTCAAGGCTCAGCCCATCGATGACCGTTCGCCCTGAGCGCAGGCCCATAGGGCCGGAGTCGAAGGGTGCCCTGGTTGGTGCTTCGACTTCGCCTGCTGGCGCAAGGCACCCTCAGCACGAACGGTTGTCGGTGGCTGAGCATCAGGGCCCATGAGGACCTTGGATCCACACGGATTCCCGATGACCTCAACGCTCAGCCCGTCTAACACCGTTCGCCCTGAGCGTAGGCCCGCAGGGCCGGAGTCGAAGGGTCGCGCGAGTCGGTGCTTCGACTTCGCTTGCTGGCGCAAGCTACGCTCAGCACGAACGGATATCTTCGCTTGCTGGCGCAAGCCACGCTCAGCACGAACGGATATCTTCGCTTGCTGGCGCAAGCCACGCTCAGCACGAACGGTTGTCGGTGGCTGAAGGTCAGGGCTGATCAGGAACCAGACAGAAGGCCGCCGGAGCGCTCCGGCGGCCCTTTTCACTAGCCGATCGGCACGGCTTACTTCATGATCCCGGCCAGCGTCGTGCCGAGATCGGCAGGCGACTTGACCGTGGTCACGCCGGCCTTGTCGAGCGCGGCGAATTTGGCCGCGGCGGTGCCCTTGCCGCCGGAAATGATCGCGCCGGCATGGCCCATGCGCTTGCCGGCCGGCGCGCTGGCACCGGCGATGAAGGCGACCACCGGCTTGGTCACGAATTCCTGGATGAATTCGGCCGCTTCCTCTTCGGCGCTGCCGCCGATCTCGCCGACCATGATGATGCCTTCGGTCTGCGGATCTTCCTGGAACAGCTTCAGGCAGTCGATGAAGTTGAGGCCGTTGATCGGATCGCCGCCGATGCCGATGCAGGTCGACTGGCCGAGGCCGACGTTGGTGGTCTGGAACACGGCTTCATAGGTCAGGGTGCCCGAACGCGAGACGATGCCGACCTTGCCGGGCTTGTGGATGTGGCCCGGCATGATGCCGATCTTGCATTCGCCCGGGGTGATGATGCCGGGGCAGTTCGGCCCGATCAGCACGGTGTCGGGGTACTGCTTGAGCACGTTCTTGACGCGCAGCATGTCGAGCACCGGAATGCCCTCGGTGATCGTGACGATGACCTTGATGCCGGCATCGGCCGCCTCGAGGATCGCGTCGGCGGCGAACGGCGGCGGCACGAAGATCATCGAGGCGTCGGCGCCGGTTTCCTGCACGGCATCGTGCACGGTGTTGAAGACCGGCAGGCCAATGTGCTCGCTGCCGCCCTTGCCCGGGGTGACGCCGCCGACCAGCCTGGTGCCGTAGTCGACGGCCTGTTCGGAATGGAAGGTGCCCTGCTGGCCGGTGAAGCCCTGGGTGATCACCTTGGTGTGCTTGTTGACCAAAACGCTCATGGATCGATCCTCGAAAATTCTGTTCGTTCGGGAACGGCTTCGGCGATGCGCTTCGTTGGGGATCCAGGACAGAAGCATCGCGGCTGAAGCCGCTTCCTACAGTGTCTTATTGATCAGGCGGCCTTGACCGACGAGACCGCCTTCTGGGCGGCGTCGTTGAGATCGTCGGCGGGGGTGATCGCAAGGCCGGAGTTGGCCAGCAGCTCGCGGCCCTTTTCGACATTGGTGCCCTGCAGGCGGACGATGACCGGGATCTTCAGGCCGACTTCCTTGACCGCAGCGATGATGCCCTCGGCGATCAGGTCGCAGCGCACGATGCCGCCGAAGATGTTGACCAGGATCGCCTGCACCTTGTCCGAGCGCAGGATCAGCTTGAATGCCTCGGTCACGCGTTCCTTGGTCGCGCCGCCGCCGACATCGAGGAAGTTGGCCGGTTCGCCACCGGCGAGCTTGATCACGTCCATCGTGGCCATGGCCAGGCCGGCGCCATTGACCATGCAGCCAATGTTGCCGTCCATGGTCACGTAGTTGAGGTTGTGCTGGACCGCCGCGGCCTCGGCCGCGTCTTCCTGGGTCAGATCGCGCATGGCGACCAGCTTCGGGTGGCGGAATTCGGCGTTGTCGTCGGAATTGACCTTGCCGTCGAGGGCCATCAGCACGCCCGATTCGAGGATCGCCAGCGGATTGAGCTCGACCAGGGCCAGGTCCTTCTCGTTGAACAGCTTGTAAAGGCCGAGCATGATCTTGGTCAGCTGGCTGGCCTGCTTGCCGTCGAGGCCCATGTCGAAGGCGAGCTTGCGGCACTGGTAGGGCTGCAGGCCCTCGACGAAGTTGACCTCGATCGTGTGGATGTCTTCAGGCGTTTCGCGGGCGACCTGCTCGATGTCGACGCCGCCCTGGGCGGAGGCGATGAACGATACGGCCTTGCTGTCGCGGTCGACCAGGATCGACAGGTACAGCTCCTTGGCGATGTCGGTGGCATCGGTGACCAGAACCAGGTTGACCGGCAATGCACGCCCGCCGGACTGGTAGGTCTCCATGTCGCGTCCGAGCATGCCGGCTGCAGCCGCCTTGACCTCGTCGGTCGACTTGCAGAACTTCACGCCGCCGGCCTTGCCGCGGCCGCCGGCGTGGATCTGCGCCTTGACCATCCATTGCGAGCCGCCGAGCGCCTTGGCCGCATCGACGGCCTGCTCCGGAGACGCGGCGACCTTGCCCGGCGGTACCGGGATGCCGTACTCGGCGAACAGTTCCTTGGCTTGGTATTCGTGGAAATTCATGCAGGCACCTTCATGGGAAAGACGCGGGATGCAACATTGCCCGGCGGGCAAGGCCGCAAGCCGTTGAGCGGAGGAGGAGAGCGCCGACGCCGGGAAACCGGGTCGACCCGCAGGATGGCCGCGTATTTTGGGCAAAGCCCGGGGCGATTGCAAAACGTCGGGGGTGCGGGGCGGCTCCGACGCGCCCGGCGCTGCCGGCGTCAGGTGGCTGCGGTCTCGTCCGCAAACCCCTGATCGCGCCAGCCGCGGCATCGCCGACGTCGCCTCCCGGCGTGGTTCGCCCGGGTCGAGATGTCACTTTCGGTCAAATGTGGGCAGGCAAGGGTCGGCACAGGCTGTAGCATTGCCGCCGGCGCACCTATACTTCGGCAGCACTGGAGGACAAATCTTGGCAGAGCGGCAGGCGCGGCGATCCGAGGACGCGGCCGGTGACATCACCCGGCGCGAACTCTATTTCTTCAATCTGTACCGCCTGCTCGAGGCTGTCGTCTATCTGGGCCTGGTTTTCAGCACCCTCGCCGTCGACTGGATCCGCATCAGCCACGCCGACCTCGGCCGCTCGGTGACCCTGATCTACTGCGCGGTCGCCATCATCCTGCTGATTTCCACCGACCGCATGCGGCGACGGCTCAGCGCCAGCATCGGCCTGGCCCTGACCCTCGACACCCTGGCCGCCGCTCTGGTCCTGTTTTCGATCAGTGGCGGGCACAGCTCGATCCCGATGATGCTGATGGTCAACGTCGGCGTCGGCGCGCTGCTGCTGCCGTTTCGCCAGTCGCTGCTGCTGGCGGCACTGGCCGCGATCGGGGTCATGGCGCCGCCGCTGTTTTCCTACTTCACCGCCGCAACGGTCGATCGCAGCATCCTCGAAGCGACCCTGTTCGGCCTCGCCTATATCGCCGTGGCCGCGCTCTGTGCCCACCTCGGACGGCAGATGCGCGAGACCGAGGCGCTGGCCGAGCAGCGGGGCGTCGACCTGCTCAATCTCGAGCAGGTCAACGACCTGATCATTCGGCGCATGAAGACCGGTGTCCTGCTGGTCGACGATGCCAACCATATCCTGCGCATCAACGAGTCGGCCTGGCACCTGATCGGCAATCCCTCGCCGAACCAGCGCGATCTCGGCCAGGTCGCGCCCGAACTGTCGCGGCGTCTCTACCACTGGCGCCACTCCGGCCGCATCGACCAGAACCCGGTCGCCCTGGCCGCCGACGTGCCCGAGGTGATCCCGCGCTTCTCGCGCATGTCGCCGAATGACGACACACACATCCTGATCTTCCTCGACGACACCTCGCTGCTCTCGAGGCGCGCCGAGGAAATGACCTTGGCCTCGCTCGGCAGGCTGTCCGCGTCGATCGCCCACGAGATCCGCAATCCGCTCGCGGCGATCCGCTATTCGGCGCAACTGCTGGCCGAATCGGAAAACATGCACGAGGAAGACCGGCGCCTCGTCGAGATCGTCAACAACCACTGCACGCGCGCCAACGAAGTCATCGAGAACATCCTGCAGCTGTCGCGGCGCGAGCGCTCGCGACCCGAGAGCATCGACCTCAATGCCTGGGCGCTGGCCTTCGTCGAGGAGTACAAGCAGAGCAACGACCTCGGCCAGGACCACCTGCGCGCGATCACCCAGAACCGCACGATCGAAGCCATGGTCGATCCGCAGCATCTGCAGCAGGTGATCTGGAACCTGGTCCAGAATGCGATCCGCTACGGACGCGAGCCCGGTTCGGTGGCGCGCGTCGTGCTGGTGGCGCGCATGGCCACCGACAAGGGGCCGCCGCTGCTCGAAGTCGTCGATCGCGGTCCGGGCATCCCGGCCAAGGTCGCCGCGCAGATCTTCGATCCGTTCTACACGACCAGCGAGGACGGCACCGGCCTCGGCCTGTACCTGGCCCGGCAGATGTGCGAGTCGAGCCAGGCCACGCTCGAGTACGTGCCGGTGGCCGGCGGCGGCGCCTGCTTCCGCATCACCCTGTCGCCGGCGGCGACGCTGGCCGCGAGAACCGCCACCCAGGCGAGCTGAGCGCGCCGCGCACGATCCGCGTTCCGGCCGCGCGCCGCTGCCGTCGCGCGGGATGCTTGATTCCGCGCCGCCCGGGCACCATTTCGTGCGCATCGGCGGCCTGGCTGCCACTTCACCAGAAGGCATTCAATCATGCGCATGGACAAACTCACTTCGCGCTTCCAGCAGGCCCTGGCCGATGCACAGAGCCTGGCCGTCGGCCGCGACCACAACATGCTCGAACCGGTACATGTCCTCGTCGCCCTGCTCGACCAGCAGGGCGGCTCGACCCAACCGATGCTGGCCCAGGCCGGGGTCAACGTGGCCGCCCTGCGGACCCGACTCGGCCAGGTCCTCGATCGTCTGCCGAAGGTCGCCGGGCAGGAGGGAAACATCGGTGTGGGCAACGATCTCAATCGCCTGCTCAACCTGACCGACAAACTGGCCCAGAAGCGCGGCGACCAGTTCATCGCCAGCGAGTTGTTCGTCCTGGCCGCGCTCGAGGACAAGGGCGAGGTCGGCGCGGCGCTGAAGGCGACCGGCGGCAACACGGCCGCGCTCGAAACGGCGATCGAACGCATGCGCGGCGGCGAGAAGGTCGAGGACGCGAATGCCGAGGAAAATCGCCAGGCGCTGGAGAAATACTGCATCGACCTGACCGCCCGGGCCGGCTCGGGCAAGCTCGATCCGGTGATCGGCCGCGACGAGGAAATCCGTCGCGTGATCCAGGTGCTGCAGCGACGGACCAAGAACAATCCGGTCCTGATCGGCGAGCCCGGCGTCGGCAAGACCGCGATCGTCGAAGGCCTGGCCCAGCGCATCATCCATGACGAAGTGCCCGAGGGCCTGCGCGGCAAGCGCGTGCTCGCGCTCGACATGGGCGCGCTGATCGCCGGCGCCAAGTTCCGCGGCGAGTTCGAGGAGCGCCTGAAGGGCGTGCTCAACGACCTGGCCAAGCAGGAAGGCCAGGTGATCCTTTTCATCGACGAGCTGCACACGATGGTCGGCGCCGGCAAGGCCGAGGGCGCCATGGATGCCGGCAACATGCTCAAGCCTGCGCTCGCGCGCGGCGAGCTGCACTGCGTCGGTGCGACCACGCTCGACGAGTACCGCAAGTACATCGAGAAGGACGCCGCGCTCGAGCGCCGCTTCCAGAAGGTGTTCGTCGGCGAGCCGAGCGTGGAGGACACGATCGCGATCCTGCGCGGGCTCAAGGAACGCTATGCCGTGCATCACGGTGTCGAGATCACCGACCCGGCGATCGTCGCCGCGGCGACCCTGTCGCATCGCTACATCCCCGATCGCCAGTTGCCGGACAAGGCCATCGACCTGATGGACGAGGCGGCCTCGCGGATCCGCATGGAAATCGATTCCAAGCCCGAGGAGCTCGATCGCAAGGAGCGGCGCCTGATCCAGCTCAAGATCCAGCGTGAGGCGCTGAAGAAGGAGAAGGACGCCGAATCGAAGCAGCGCCTGGCCGACCTCGAAAGCGAGATCGACACGCTCGAGCGCGAATTCTCCGATCTCGAGGAGATCTGGAAGGCCGAAAAGGCTGCCGTCACCGGCACCACCAAGATCAAGGAATCGATCGAGCAGGCGCGCCAGGAAATGGATGCGGCAATGCGCCAGCAGGATTTCGCCAAGGTTTCGGAGATCCAGTACGGGCGCATCCCGCAGCTCGAAAAACAGCTCGCTGCCGCCCAGGAAACCGAGCAGCAGGGTTTCCAGCTGCTGCAGGACAAGGTCACCGCCGAGGAAATCGCCGAGGTCGTCTCGCGCTGGACCGGCATCCCGGTCTCGAAGATGCTCGAGGGCGAGCGCGACAAGCTGCTGCGCATGGAAGATGCGCTGCATCAGCGCGTGGTCGGCCAGGACGAGGCGGTCAAGGCCGTTGCCGATGCGATCCGCCGCTCGCGCGCGGGCCTGTCCGACCCGAACCGGCCGAATGGCTCGTTCCTGTTCCTCGGCCCGACCGGCGTCGGCAAGACCGAACTGTGCAAGGCTCTGGCCGAGTTCCTGTTCGACTCGACCGACGCGATGGTGCGCATCGACATGAGCGAATTCATGGAGAAGCACTCGGTCAGCCGCCTGATCGGCGCGCCGCCGGGCTATGTCGGCTATGATGAAGGCGGCTATCTGACCGAAGCCGTGCGTCGCCGCCCGTACAGCGTGATCCTGCTCGACGAGGTCGAGAAGGCGCATTCGGACGTCTTCAACGTGCTGCTGCAGGTGCTCGATGATGGGCGCCTGACCGATGGCCAGGGCCGCACCGTCGATTTCCGCAACACCGTCATCGTGATGACCTCGAACCTCGGTTCGCAGTTCATCCAGGAAATGTCCGGCGATAGCGAAGAGCAGTACACGCAGATGAAAGCCTCGGTGATGGGCGTCGTGCAGGCGCATTTCCGCCCCGAGTTCATCAACCGGCTCGACGAGATCGTCGTGTTCCGCTCGCTCGACAAGGCCCAGATCCGCAAGATCGCGCGGATCCAGACCGAGTACCTCGGCAAGCGCCTGGCCGAGCGCCAGCTCAGGCTCGAGATCTCGGACAAGGCCATCGACCTGCTCGGCAACGTCGGCTTCGATCCGGTCTACGGGGCGCGGCCGCTGAAGCGGGCGATCCAGCAGCAGCTCGAGAATCCGCTGGCGCGGCAGATCCTCGAAGGCCGCTTCCAGCCCGGCGACACGGTCCATGTCGACGCGCAGGGCGGCCAGATCGTGTTCGCGCCAGCTCAGTAAGAGCGGCGCCGGTCAGGTCTGGCCATGGCACCGGATCCCTGCGCGGATGTCGTCCGCGCAGGGGTCCTCGAATGTGCAACCCGGAGGTCCCGGCGGCTGCCGGCTGGCGCTCAGGAGGTGCCGGCCTCTTTCGCGTCCTCGCGCAACTTGTCGCTCCAGAAGCCGGCATTGCGGATGCCCAGGGCCTCGGGATCGAAGGTCGGTTCGATGGTGCCGGCCTTGCGCTGGCGCTCGTAGTCGCGCAGGGCCGCAAATGCCGGTCCCTGCAGGATCAGGATCGCGATGATGTTGAGCCAGGCCATCAGGCCGGCGCCGATGTCGCCGAGTTGCCAGGCTGCGCCGGCAGTCTTGATCGTGCCGATCGTGACCATGACGAGGATGCCGACGCGCAGGACCAGGACGATCCACGGGCGGTGCATCTTGCGGTTGATGTAGCTGATGTTGGTCTCGGCCATGTAGTAGTAGGCGACGATCGTGGTGAAGGCGAAGAACAGCAGGGCCAGCGCGACGAAGCCCTGGCCGAAGCCGGGCAGCATCGATTCGACCGCCGCCTGCGCATAGCCCGGCCCGATCTCCATACCCGGCAGTTTCTCGACGAGCATGCCACCGTCGGGATTCAGCACGTTGTACATGCCGGTCGAGAGGATCAGGAAGGCCGTTGCCGAACAGACCAGCATCGTGTCGATGTAGATCGAGAAGGCCTGAACGTAGCCCTGCTTGGCCGGATGACTGACCTCGGCAGCCGCGGCGGGGTGGGGCGCGGTGCCCTGGCCTGCCTCATTCGAGTAGACACCGCGCTTTACGCCCCATTCCACGGCCAGGCCGAGGACCGCGCCGAACCCGGCCTGCAAGCCGAAGGCGCTCTTCAGGATCAGCGAGAACACGGCCGGCACCTGTTCGATGTTGAGGAACATGATGATCAGGGCGACGATGATGTAGGCCAGGGCCATGAACGGCACGACGAATTCGGCGAAGTGGGCGATGCGCTTGACCCCACCGAAAATGATGAAGCCGAGGCCGAAGACGACCGCCGCCGCGGTGATCCATGGCTCGATGCCCCAGGCATTCTGCATGGCCGCGCCGATGCTGTTGGCCTGCACGCCGGGCAGCAGGAAGCCGGTGGCGACGATCGTCGCCACCGCGAACAGCCATGCGTACCATTTCAGGCCGAGGCCTTTTTCGATGTAGTAGGCCGGGCCGCCGCGGTACATGCCGCGATCGTCCTTTTCCTTGTAGATCTGGGCCAGGGTGGCCTCGACGAACGCGGTCGACGCGCCGAAGAAGGCCACCGTCCACATCCAGAACACCGCGCCGGGGCCGCCGAAGGCGATCGCGGTGGCGACCCCGGCGATGTTGCCGGTGCCGACCCGGCCGGACAGCGACATGGTCAGGGCCTGGAACGACGACACGCCGGACGGCGAGGTCTTGCCGGTGAAGATCGAACGGATCATCTCGGGTATCGAGCGCACCTGCATGAAACGCGTGCGTATCGAAAAATACAGGCCAGCGCCGAGGCATAACGCAATCAGCGCCCTGCTCCAGACCAGGTCATTGATCGCGCCGATGACTTCATTCATTGCTTTCAGGCTCCTGTTTGCGGCCGTATTGGGCCGGTAGCCGGCGGATCCGGCTACCGCGTGCGGGCGGTTTCCGCGACATGCTGCGGCTCGAAATTTCTCACCGGACCGGGGGTGGTCAGGGCACGAGAGTATCGGTCTGCCCCGCGGTTGTCTCGTCCAGGGTTGTCGGTCGGGCCGGCCCGAGCCTGCGCACGACGCGAGCGGACATGACATTTCCGCCACCCTCACAGGCATTGATATGCTCTCGTACGGCACCATGTGCCGGGCCAGCTTCCCTTGTTTGCGGGTGATTTTTCCGATGCCGATCTACGAATTTGAATGTCCCGCTTGCGCGCACCGGTTCGAGCGTCTGCAGAAGGTCTCTGATGCCGATCCGAGCGATTGCCCCGAATGCGGCAAGAGCGGCGTGCGCCGCCGCCTGACCGCACCGGCCTTCCGGCTGGCCGGTTCGGGCTGGTACGAAACCGATTTCAAGAAGGAAGGCGACACCAAGCGCAACCTGGCCAGCACCGAGTCCGCCGAGAAACCGGCTGCCGCGGATACTTCGGCCAAGTCCGAGCCGTCCAAGGCCGAAACGAAGAAGCCTGAATCGAAACCGTCTGCCGCGAGCGACACCTAGGCCAAGAGGGCAGACGTTCAGCTTCGGGCGGTCTACACTGCAGGCGCCATCAGAGAGGAGAAGGCGCATGCTGAGCAAGATTTTGACCATCGGAATTGCCGTTGCGGGGTCGGTTCTGATGACATCGACGGTCCAGGCCGAGCCGCAACGCGGCGGTTACGGTGGCGGTCGCGACCGCATCGAATGCCGCAGCAACGACTACCGCTACACCCGCTGCGACGTGGACTGGCGCTCCGCCGACCTCGTTCGCCAGCTCTCGGAAGCGCGTTGTATCGAGGGCCGTACCTGGGGCATCGACCGGCGCGGTCTCTGGGTCGACCGCGGTTGTGCCGGCATATTTGTCGAACGCGGGCGTGGCGATCATCACGGCGGCGGTGACTGGCGTCCGGGTCCGGGCTGGGATCGCGACATCAGCCTGACCTGCTCGAGCGAGGACTACCGTTATCGCATGTGCCGGGTCGACGTCGGCCGCGGCGGTGACGTGCGCATCGTCCGCCAGCTCTCGAATTCGGCCTGCATCGAGGGCCGCAGCTGGGGCTGGAACCGCGCCGGAGTCTGGGTCAGCGGCGGATGCTCGGCCGTTTTCCGGGTCGATCGCCGCTGGCGCTGAGCCTTCGCAAAGCTTCACCTGAAGCCGGAACGCCCACCGCATGGTGGGCGTTCTTGTTTGCGGTGCAGCATGATCGGCTATAGCATTCCGCGCCTTTCCCCGGAGCTTGCCATGCGCAGTCACTATTGCGGCCTCATCGACGAGGCGCTGATCGACCAGAGCGTCAGCGTCTGCGGCTGGGTCGATACCGTCCGCCTGCAGAGCCACGTGGCCTTCGTCGATCTGCGCGACCACGAAGGCATCGTCCAGATCGTGGTCGAGCGCGAGTCGGAGGAGGCCTTCCGGCAGGTTTCGGGGGTCGGCTACGAATACTGCCTGCGCATCGAGGGCAAGGTCCGCCGCCGGGTCAGCGCCAACGACAAGCTGCGCAGCGGCCAGGTCGAGGTGCTCGCCGGGCGCATCGAAATCCTCAACAAGGCCGAAGGCCTGCCGTTCGCGCTGCACGAGAATCCGAACGAGGAAACCCGGCTCACCTATCGCTATCTCGAACTGCGCCGCGCCGACATGCAGCGCAAGATGCGCCTGCGCACGCGGCTGGTTTCGGGCCTGCGCCATTACCTCGACGCGCGCGGCTTCCAGGACATCGAAACGCCGATCCTGACCAAGGCCACGCCGGAGGGTGCGCGCGACTACCTGGTGCCGAGCCGCGTGCATCCGGGTGAGTTCTTCGCCCTGCCGCAATCCCCGCAGCTGTTCAAGCAGCTGCTGATGGTGGCCGGCTTCGACCGCTACTACCAGATCGCGCGCTGCTTCCGCGACGAAGACCTGCGCGCCGACCGTCAGCCCGAATTCACCCAGCTCGACATGGAGTTCGCCTTCGTCGGCGAGCGCGACGTGCAGGATGCGGTCGAGGCCATGATCAGGCATGTCTTCAAGGAAGTTTCCGGCGTCGATCTTGGAGGGCCGTTCCCGCGCATGAGCTATGCCGAAGCGATGGCCCGTTACGGCTCGGACAAGCCCGACCTGCGCATCGCCCTCGAACTCGTCGATGTCGCCGAGCACGTGCGCCATGTCGAATTCAAGGTGTTCAGCGCTCCGGCCAATGACCCGAGCGGGCGGGTCGCCGCCTTGCGCGTGCCGGGCGGCGCCACGTTCACGCGCAAGCAGATCGACGAACTCGGCGTGCATGCCGCGAAATACGGCGCGAAGGGCCTCGCCTGGCTTCGCGTGGACGACCTCGCCAAGGGGCGCGAGGGCATCAATTCGCCGGTTGCCAAGTTCCTCGACGATGCGGCCCTTGACGGCGTGCTCGCGGCGACTGCTGCGCAGAGCGGCGACCTGGTCCTGTTCGGCGCCGGCGACTACAAGACCGTCTGCGATGTCCTCGGCGCCTTGCGGATCAAGGTCGCGCGCGACCTCGGACTGGTCGAGAACGCCTGGAAGCCGCTCTGGGTCGTCGATTTTCCGATGTTCGAGTACGACGCCGAGGCGAAGCGCTTCGTCGCCCTGCATCATCCCTTCACGGCGCCGAAAATCGACGACGTGGCCGACCTCCAGGCAAACGCGGCGAATGCGGTTTCGCGCGGTTACGACATGGTCCTGAACGGCAACGAGATCGGCGGCGGTTCGATCCGTATCCACCGCACCGACATGCAGAGCGCGGTGTTCGAACTGCTCGGCATCGGCGCCGAGGAGGCGCAGGGCAAGTTCGGGTTCCTGCTCGAGGCCTTGCGCTACGGCGCGCCGCCGCATGGCGGCATCGCCTTCGGCATCGATCGCATCGCGGCGCTGATGGCCGGCACCGATTCGATCCGCGACATCATCGCGTTCCCGAAGACAGCCAGTGCGCAGGACTTGATGACCGCTGCGCCGTCGCGGGTGCCGGACGCGCAACTGGCCGAGCTGCACGTGCGAGTGGTCGAGCCCAAGGACGTCTGAGCGGCCGGTCCGAAGCCTGATGTACCCCTTCCTGCCCCGGATTGCGCGCGTCCATGTTCGACTCACGCATACGACGAGGAGCCGTGCCGGTGAGCAATGAATCGGCCGAGCACGTGATCGTCGTGCATGGCATCTGGATGCGCGGCATCGCCATGCTGCCGCTGGCCAGGCGGCTGCGCAGTGCCGGATTCTCGGTGGAGACCTTCGATTACCGCAGCGTTACCGGTGAATGGAACGGCTCGCTGGAGCGCCTGCGCGAACGCTGGCGCCAACGATCCGCAGGCCGCGTCCACGTGGTCGGCCACAGCCTTGGCGGCATGCTCGCGCTGGACTTGGCGACGCAGGATGCGGACCTGCCTGCGGGCCGCATCGTCTGCCTCGGCTCTCCGCTCAGGGGAAGCACCGCGGCCAGTCGCCTGCAGGGGCTGCCTGGAGGGCGCCTGCTGATGGGCAAGAGCGCCTCGATCCTGCACGAAGGCTTGCAAGCCTGGAACGGCGCACGCGACGTCGGCGTCATTGCCGGCAGTACGCCGATCGGCCTCGGTGCGCTGATCGCACCGCTGGAGCGCCCGCACGACGGCACGGTCAGTGTCGCCGAGACCCGGCTGCCGGGGGTCAGCGACCATTGCGTGGTCGAGTGCACGCATACCGGATTGCTGTTTTCCGCCGAGGTCGCGTCGCTGGCCGCTGGCTTCCTGCGCAGCGGGCGCTTTGCCGCGGACGAAGGCGCTGGCCAGTGAACGAGCCAGGCCTGCCGGCAACTGCTAAAATCCGCGACTTGCCCGTCCGGCGCCGAGCCGCTCGTGGCGGCACGGGCGTGGACAGGAAAGGACGAGCTGCGTCGATGGGGGTCAGTGATATCCGAAGCTGCCGGCGTGATCCAGCTCGAACCCGACGCGAAGGGACAGCGCGGCCATGATCCGCATCCTCGGCATCGATCCGGGCAGCCAGCGCACCGGAATCGGCGTCATCGACGTCGGCGAGGACGGGCGTTCCCATCACGTCTTCCATGCGGCGATCGACCTGCTCGGCGCCGATACCTTCCATGAGCGCCTCAAGCGCATTTTCGACGAGGTCGGAGCGATCATCGAAGCCCATGCACCGGCCGAGGTCGCCATCGAGCGCGTCTTCATGGCGCGCAACCCCGATTCCGCGCTGAAGCTCGGCCAGGCCCGAGGCGCGGCCATCTGTGCGGTGGTCAGCCACGGTCTCGGCCTGGCCGAGTACGCGGCCAAGGAGGTCAAGCAGGCCGTGGTCGGTGGTGGCGGCGCCGACAAGAGCCAGGTCCAGCATATGGTCGGCGTGCTGCTCGGCATCCCTGGCCGGCTGCAGGCCGATGCCGCCGATGCGCTGGCCGTGGCCCTGACCCACGCTCATACCCGTTCCAGCACCGAACGGCTCGGCATCCCACGAACGGCATGGAGAAGGCGCCGATGATCGGTCGACTGAAGGGCACCCTGGTCACCAAGCAGCCGCCCTGGATCATGGTCGATGTCGGCGGCATCGGCTACGAGCTCGAAGTGCCGATGTCGACCTACTACGATCTGCCCGAGGTCGGCCAGCCGGTCACGCTGTGCACGCACTACGCGGTCAAGGAGGATGCGGTCGCCCTGTACGGCTTCCTGCGCGAAACCGAACGCGCCCTGTTCCGCGGCGTGCAGAAAGTCAGCGGGATCGGCGCCAAGATCGCCCTCGCGGTCCTTTCCGGCGTCAACACCGATGACTTTGCCCGATTCGTGCAAGGCGGGGATGTAGCTGCGCTGACGCGCATTCCTGGCATCGGCAAGAAGACTGCGGAACGCATGATCGTCGAACTGCGAGATCGCGTGAACGGACTGGTCGGAACGCCGGCGTCGAGTGCGTTCGGCGCGGTGGCCAAGGACCCGGTCAGCGAGGCCAGCGTGGCCCTGCAGTCGCTCGGCTACAAGCCGGTCGAGGTTTCGCGCCTGGTCAAGGATGCCAGCGCGCCCGGCGACAGCGCCGAGGACATCATCCGCAAGGCATTGAAGGCGGCACTGCGTTGAGCGACATCGAATCCGGAATGCGAGTCCATGAGCACTGAAACCAGCAATGCCAGCCGCACCCGCCTGTTGCGACTTGCCGCGGGCGCCGTCGGCGTCGTTTTCGGCGACATCGGCACGAGCCCGCTGTACGCCTTCAAGGAGGCTTTTGGCGAGCATGGCATCGGCCATTCCTCGGCCAACATCATCGGCGTGCTGTCGCTGTTCCTTTGGTCGCTGATCCTTGTCGTTTCGGTCAAGTACGCCACCTTCATCCTGCGCGCGGACAACAAGGGCGAGGGCGGCATCATGGCCCTGATGATGCTGGCCCAGCGTGGCGTGCGCGACAATGCCAAGGCGCGCTGGCTGATCATGGTCCTCGGCATCTTCGGCGCCTCGCTGTTCTTCGGCGACGGCGTGATCACGCCGGCCATTTCGGTGTTGTCCGCGGTCGAGGGCCTGCAGGTCGCGGCGCCCGGGCTCGACCACTGGGTCGTGCCGATCACGGTGCTGATCCTGATCGGCCTGTTTTCCTTCCAGCGCCACGGCACCGGCAAGGTCGGTGCGGTGTTCGCCCCGATCACCGCGGTCTGGTTCCTGTCGCTGGCTGCGCTCGGTCTGGTCCAGATCATCCAGGCGCCGCAGGTGCTGGCCGCGCTGAGCCCGCACTACGGCATCGATTTCCTGCTCAGCAACGGCACGGCCGGGTTCTTCACGCTCGGCGCAGTGGTGCTGTCCGTGACCGGCGCCGAGGCGCTGTACGCCGACATGGGCCACTTCGGCAAGAAGCCGATCCGCATGGCCTGGTTCGGCTTCGTGCTGCCGGCGCTCGTTCTCAACTACTTCGGCCAGGGTGCCTTGCTGCTCTCGGACCCCTCGGCGTCGACCAATCCGTTCTACCGGATGATTCCCGAGGCCCTGCTGTTCCCGATGATCATCCTGGCCGCGGCGGCCACCGTGATTGCCTCGCAGGCGGTCATTTCGGGTGCCTTCTCGGTCGCCCGCGAGGCGATCCAGCTCGGCTACCTGCCGCGCATGCAGGTCCTGCACACCTCGACCGAGTCGCGTGGCCAGATCTACCTGCCCTGGATCAACCGCATGTTGCTGGTGCTGACCATTGCGGTCGTGCTCGGATTCCAGTCCTCGACCAACCTCGCCGCCGCCTACGGCATTGCCGTGGTCGGCACGATGACGATCGATTCGGTGCTGGTCATGATCGTCTCGCGGCGGATCTGGGGCTGGAGCCGGATCAGCGTGTTCGCGATCGGACTGCTGTTCCTGACCATCGATGGTGCCTTCCTCGGCGCCAATGCCGACAAGGTCGAGCACGGCGGCTGGTTCCCGCTGGTGCTCGGCATCATCCTGTTCGCGGTCATGACCACCTGGCGTCGCGGCCGCGACCTGGTCATGCGCCAGATCAAGCGTGCCGGCCTCGCCGTCGAACCGTTCATCACCTCGATCAACTCGCATCCGCCGCTGCGCGTGCCGGGCACAGCCATCTTCATGACTGCCAACCAGGGCGCGGTGCCGAATGCGCTGCTGCACAACCTCAAGCACAACAAGGTACTGCACGAGCGCAACGTGCTGCTGACCGTGGAAACGCTCGATGTGCCGACGGTCGATGCCGACGAGCATGTCGAAGTCGAGACGCTGAGCGACGATTTTTTCAAGGTCGTCCTGCGCTACGGCTTCGCCGAGGACCAGAACGTGCCGCAACAGCTGATGGCGATCAGCGAGTGCGGGCTGCCTTTCGACATGATGGATACGACCTTCTTCCTCAGCCGCGAGAGCATCGTCGCCACCGACAACCACGGCATGCCGCTATGGCGCGACAAGCTGTTCGCCTTCCTCCAGCGCAATGCCCTGCCGGCCACCGCCTACTTCGAGATCCCCGGCAACCGCCTGATCGAGCTCGGCACGCAGGTGGAGATCTGACGGGCCGGGAATGGGGAATGGAGAATGGGGAATGGGTGCGGGCCGGTAGCATGTGCTTTACTGCCGTAGCGCGGCTCGAAATCGCGTCGTTACTTTCGCGGAGGCAGCAAGCCACCGATAATCGCTCTTGCCGATTCCCCATTCCCCATTCCCCATTCCCGGCCCAGAAATGACCGACCGCCTGATCGCCGCCAGCGCCGACCGCGAAGACGAGCTGATCGAAGCCAGCATCCGTCCGCAGCGCCTCGCCGAGTACCTCGGCCAGGAGGCCGTGCGCGAGCAGATGTCGATCTACATCGAGGCTGCGCGCCGGCGGGCCGGGGCGCTCGACCACGTGCTGATCTTCGGGCCGCCGGGGCTCGGCAAGACGACCATGGCCCATGTCATCGCCAACGAGCTCGGGGTCAACCTGCGCAGCACCTCGGGGCCGGTGCTCGAGCGCGCCGGCGACCTGGCCGCGCTGCTGACCAACCTGCAGCCGCGCGATGTGCTGTTCGTCGACGAGATCCACCGTCTTTCGCCTGTCGTCGAGGAAGTGCTCTATCCGGCGCTCGAGGACTTCCAGATCGACATCATGATCGGCGAAGGGCCGGCGGCGCGCTCGATCAAGCTCGATCTGCCGCCGTTCACCCTGATCGGGGCGACGACCCGGGCCGGATTGCTGACCGCGCCGTTGCGCGACCGCTTCGGCATCGTCCAGCGCCTGGAATTCTATTCGCCTTCCGAACTGACCCTGATCGTGCAACGCGCCGCGAAGATCATCGGCGTGGCCTGCGATGCCGACGGTGCCGGCGAGATCGCGCGGCGCTCGCGCGGCACCCCGCGTATCGCCAACCGGCTGCTGCGCCGGGTTCGCGATTTCGCCGAGATCCGGGCGGACGGCAAGGTCACACCGGAGGTGGCTCGCGACGCGCTGAAGATGCTCAATGTCGACGCCGAAGGCTTCGATGCGCTCGATCGGCGGCTGCTGACCACGATCATCGAGTTCTTCGATGGCGGCCCGGTCGGGGTCGAGTCGCTGGCCGCGGCGCTCAGCGAGGAGCGCGGCACGCTCGAGGACGTGATCGAGCCGTATCTGATCCAGCAGGGTTTCCTGATCCGCACCGCGCGCGGGCGCATGGTCACCAACCGCACCTGGCGCCATCTCGGCCTGAGCCCGCCGCGACGCGCGGAAGTGCCTGTTCCCGGAGAACTTTTCGACCCGGGGGGCGAGTGATCGCCTCGCCCCGCCAGCAGCTGCAGGCGGCGAAGCGGTGAGCGGTCGAAACGGGCCGTTCATCTGGCCTTTGCGTGTCTACTGGGAAGATACCGACGCCGGCGGTGTCGTCTACCATGCCAGTTACGTCCGCTTCTTCGAGCGGGCACGGACCGAGTGGTTGCGCGCGGCCGGCATCGGACAGCAGGCCTTGCGTGAAGAACACGGCGTCGTGTTCGTGGTCCATGGCATGGATTTGCGCTTCATCCAGCCGGCCCGACTCGACGACATGCTGGAGGCCAGCGTGAGCGTCACCGAACTGCGCAGCGCCAGTTTCAAGGTAGAACAGTCCCTGCGCCGGACTGCCGACGAGCGCAGGCTGGTCGATGCGCGTGTGCGCATCGCCTGCCTCGATGTCGAACGCTGGCGGCCCATCCCGATTCCCGAATTCCTGCTGCAAGAGATCGCACAATCATGAATCACGAACTCAATGTCTTCGCCCTGATCTGGGGCGCCAGCCTTCCGGTCAAGCTGGTCCTGGGCATGCTGGTGGCCTTCTCGCTGGCCTCATGGGTCATCATTTTCCGCAAGATGGCCATGATCAACCGCGCGGATTCGGGCGCCAACGACTTTGAGGAGCGCTTCTGGTCGGGTTCCGACCTCGCCGCGCTGTTCAAGGACGTCAATGCCAGCGGCGACCGCATCGGCGGCATTGAGGCGATCTTCGAATCGGGTTTCCGCGAGTTCGCCCGCCAGCGCCAGCGTCGCGGCGTCGATTCGCGCACCCTGCTCGAAAGCGCGCAACGGGCCATGCGCGTCTCGCAGTCGCGCGAGGTCGAGCGCCTCGAGCAGAATCTCGAATTCCTTGCCAACGTCGGCTCGATCAGCCCGTATGTCGGCCTGTTCGGCACCGTCTGGGGCATCATGATCGCGTTCCAAGGGCTGGCCAACGTCAAGGAGGCGACCATCGCGATGGTCGCTCCGGGCATCTCCGAGGCGCTGATCGCGACGGCCATGGGCCTGTTCGCGGCGATTCCGGCGGTCTGGGCCTACAACCGCTTCGCCACCCGCGTCGAGCGCGTCGCCCTGCGCTACGAGACCTTCCTCGAGGAATTTTCCTCGATCCTGCAGCGCCAGGCCCATGTCGATGATTGAGCCACGGCGCAACCCTGATCGGCGCGCCGCAGCGTTGCATGTCGGTAGCGTCGCGCCGTCCAAGCGCATTCGAGCCAGCGGAGTCGCCTGATGCAGCACAGCTATCGCAATCGCAAGCGGCGCAAGCTCAAGGCCGAAATCAACGTCGTACCGTATATCGACGTCATGCTGGTGCTGCTGATCATCTTCATGGTGACCGCGCCGCTGATGAACCTCGGCGTCGATATCGAGCTGCCCAAGTCCAACGCCACGGCAATCCAGAACGACAAGGAGCCGGTCGTCGTCAGCGTCGACAAGGATGGCGCCCTGTTCCTGACCATCGGCGCCAGCACGCGCGAACCGGTCGACGAGGAAACCCTGGTCAACAAGGTTTCAGCTTTCGTCCGCCAGAATCCGCAGGTCCCGGTAATGATCGGAGGTGACGAGCGCGTCGACTACGGCCGGATCTATGCGGCCATGGTGCTCTTGCAGCAGGCCGGGGCGCCGAAGGTCGGCCTGATGAGCCAGCCCACGCCACCCCCCGACAAGAAGCGCTGAGCCGGATGATGGAGAGTTTCGCCGACAAGCTTCGCGCCGTGGTCTATGCGGTGCTGCTGCATGCCGCGCTGATCCTGTTGATCGGCATCGGTCTGTGGTGGACCCGGGAATCGCGCGTGGTGGTCATGCCCGGGCCGGTCATCGAAGCGAGCCTGGTCGGCCCGACCAGCGCGCCGAAACCGAGCACGCGCAAGCCGAGGACGAAGCCGACACCGCCGAAACCGCCGCCGCCGCCCCAGCCTGAGGAAGCGAAACCCAAGCCCGACACGGTGCCGCCGCCGGAACCGCCGAAGCAGGACCTGATCGAACAGCAACGCGTTGCCGCGCTGGCCGAGCAGAAGGCCGACCAGCTCAAGAAGGAGCAGGAGGAAAAGCGCCGACGCGAACAGATCCTGCTCGAGCAGGAAAAACAGGAGGCCGAGCGTCAGAAGCAGCTCGAGGACGTGCGCAAGCAGCTGGCGCTGGCCGAGAAGAAGAAGAATCTCGAGAAGGAGCGCCTCAAGCAGTTGCAGGACAGGCGCCTTGCGGAACAGGAAAATGCCGAGAAGGAGCGCATGCAGGAATTGCTCGACGAGGAGGCCAGGCAGGCGCAGACGGGTGCCGGCGGCCAGGACAACGACCTGACCGCGCGCTATGCCGCGGCGATCCAGGCCGCGGTGACGCAGAACTGGAACCGGCCCGAGTCGGTGCCGCCGGGACTGCGCTGTACCCTGCGCATCGTGCAGATACCGGGCGGCGACGTGATCTCGGCCAACGTGACCTCGCCCTGCAACGCCGATCCGGCGGCGCGCGTATCGATCGAACAGGCCGTGATGCGCGCCGCTCCGCTGCCGTACAGGGGCTATGAGAAAGTATTCAGTCGCGAAATCACCTTCAATTTCAAATACGACGGGCAAGGATAAATGCTGATGAGAAACCGCACCCTGATCCGCTTCGGACTGCTCCTGCTTCTGTTTGCCGGTGCCAATGGCGCCTGGGCGCAGGGTCTGACGATCGAAATCAACGATGGCAGCCGCACCGCCGATCCGATCGCGGTGGTGCCGTTCGCCTTCGAGGGCGCAGGGCTGCCGCCCGAGACCGACGTTTCCGAAATCGTCCGTGCCGACCTGGCCCGCTCGGGCAAGTTCTTCACCTTGGCCCGGCGCGACATCGTCGAGTTCCCGACCCGCGAGTCCGAGGTCAAGTTCGCCACCTGGCGCCTGCTCAAGCAGAACTATCTCGTCGTCGGCCGCATTGCCGACGCCGGCGACGGCGCCCTGCGCGTCGAGTTCGAACTGTTCGACGTGGCCCGGCAGAGTCGCATGATCGGCCTCGCCATCAGCGGCCAGCGCACCGCCATGCGCGATGTCGCGCACCAGATCGCCGACCTCATCTACGAGAAGATCCTCGGCGTGCGCGGTGCCTTCTGGACCCGCATTGCCTACGTCACCTCGGTCGGCCTCGGCCAGAACACGCAATACGCGCTGATGGTGGCCGATTCCGACGGCTTCAATCCGCAGGTCGTGGTCCGCTCGCGCGAACCGCTGATGTCGCCGGCGTGGTCGCCGGATGGTCGTCGCCTGGCCTACGTCTCGTTCGAACGCGGCAATTCCTCGGTGTACCTGCAGGACCTTTCGACCGGCTCGCGCGAACTGATCTCGGCGCAGAAGGGCATCAACGGCGGCCCGGCCTTCTCGCCGGACGGCAGCAAACTCGCCCTGAACCTCTCCTATGCCGGCAGTCCGGACATCTACGTGATGGATCTGGCGACGAGAAAATCGACCAAACTGACGAATCATTTCGCCATCGACGTCGAGGCCGCGTGGATGCCGGACGGTCGCAGCCTGGTGTTCACGTCCGACCGCTCAGGTAAACCGCAGTTATACGAGGTGTCGGCGGCGGGCGGCGATGCATCGCGATTGACCTTCCAGGGCCAGTACAATGCGCGTGCCACGATCTGCTGCGATGGCAAGAAAATCGCCATGGCACAGGGTAATGGAAACGTGTATCGTATTACGGTTTTTGACCGCACGACCGGTACTTACACGGAGATTTCCCCGGGCAACGTGGACGAATCGCCAAGCTTCGCACCGAACGGCAGCATGGTCCTGTACGCAGCGACCGAAGGGCCCCGGGGCGTGCTTTATGCGGTCTCCGCCGATGGAAGGGTGCGGCAGCGGCTGGTTCTTGCCGACGGTGATGTCCGAGAACCGGCGTGGGGACCCTTTCGCCAGCGCTGACAAGCCAGAAGAGAAAAGAACGGCCGGAACACCGGCATGAACGTGTGTATTGCTACTGTCCCAAAAACTTAACCGTGACCTTAACAACCGATTGAGGGGAACACTCATGAAGAATACTGTTCGCATCCTGTTTGCCGCAATGCTGGTCGCCGGTCTCGGCGCCTGCGCGAAGAAGGCCGTCAAGCCTGCGCCCGCTCCCGAACCGGCACCCGTTGCCGAACCCGCACCGATGACCGACACCGGCAAGTACAAGGTCGGTGATCTCGACACCGATTCCTGCCTGCGCCAGCGCGTCATCTACTTCGACCTGGACCGCACCGAGATCAAGCCGGAATTCCAGGCCCAGGTGGCCTGCCATGCCGAGTACCTGCGTCAGTTCCCGAACGCCCGCGTGACCCTCGAAGGTCATGCCGACGAGCGCGGCACGCGTGAGTACAACCTCGGTCTCGGCGAGCGCCGCGGCAATGCCGTCGCCGGCGCCCTCAGCGCTGCCGGTGCCTCGTCGGGCCAGCTCACCGTGGTCAGCTACGGCGAAGAGCGCCCGGTCGATCGCGGCCATGACGAGTCGGCCTGGTCGAAGAACCGCCGCGTCGAAATCGTCTACACCAGCGCCAACTGATGTTCGTGAGCGACCCTGGATACAGCAGGTGTCTGGCAGCAGCGGTCCTCGTGACCGCTGCTGCGCTCGCCACGCCGGCAATCGCCCAGCAACGCCTGAGCCTGGCCGAGCGCGTCGAGCGCCTCGAGCAGCAGGCCTCCGGACGGGGCGGCGCCCAGGGCAGCATCGAACTGGTCAACCAGGTCCAGGCCCTGCAGTCGCAGGTGCAGGTCCTGCAGGGACAGATCGAGGAGCTGCGCCACCAGCTCAGCGAAGCCCAGGGTCGGGCCAAGGATCAGTACATCGATCTCGATTCAAGAATCGGCCGCATCGAAGGCCGCAGCGGGGGTGCCATGGCACCGGCCGCCAGTCCGGCCCCGGCAGATCAGGGCCTGCAGGACATCGAGCTCGGCACGCCGCCGCAAGGCGACACGAATTCGCTGACTCCGGATGACGCGCAGCTCGCGCCGCCGGACGACGCAGGCGCCTCCGCACCCATGGCATCGGATAGTACCGCTGCGGATCTGGTGCCGGATACCGCCGATCCCGAAGCGGAAAAGCGCGCCTATGACGAGGCGTTCTCGGCACTCAAGGACGGCCGCTATTCCGAATCGGCACGCCGCTTCCAGACCTACATCGCCCAGTACCCCGATGGCGACCTGACCGGCAACGCCTATTACTGGCTCGGCGAGTCCTATTACGTCACCCAGAATTACCGCGTGGCCCTGGAAACCTTCGGCACGCTGCTGTCGCGTTTCCCGCAGAACCAGAAGGCGCCCGATGCCCTGCTCAAGACCGGCTACTGCCAGTACGAGCTCAAGCAATGGGATGCCGCCGAAGCGACGCTCAATTCGGTGGTCGAGACCTACCCGAACACGACCGTGGCTCGCCTGGCCCAGGGCCGCCTGCGCGCGCTCAAGCTCGAAAACCGGCGCTGAATCCGCTCCGGATTCGACAATGTGATGGTCGCTACTGCTCTGACACCCGATCCGTCGCCCGCGACGACTTCCTCCCAGCGTCTGCGCGTCACCGAGATCTTCCATTCCCTGCAAGGCGAGTCCGACAGTGTCGGCTGGCCGACCGTGTTCGTGCGCCTGACCGGCTGCCCGCTGCGTTGCGTCTGGTGCGACACGGAGTATTCCTTCCATGGCGGCGAATGGCAGGATATCCCTTCGATTCTCGAGCAGGTCGCCAGCCATGGAGCCCACCACGTCTGCGTGACCGGCGGCGAGCCACTGGCCCAGAAGCGCTGCCTCGTCCTGCTCGGCGCGCTCTGCGATCGCGGCTACGAAGTGTCCCTTGAAACTTCCGGCGCGCTCGACGTGAGCGAGGTCGATCCGCGCGTGCGCCGCGTCGTCGACCTCAAGCCGCCCGGCTCGGGTGAGGTCGTGCGCAATCTCTGGTCCAACATCGGGCATCTCGGTGCGCGCGACCAGATCAAGTTCGTGCTTGCCGATCGTGCCGACTACGACTGGGCCGTGGCCCGCATCGCCGAGCACGCCCTGGCTGGACGCTGTCCGATCCTGTTTTCTCCGGTGCATGGCCAGCTCGAACCGCGTGTGCTCGCCGAATGGATCCTCGCGGATCGCCTGCCCGTGCGTTTCCAGATGCAGTTGCACAAGCAGCTCTGGGGCAGCGAGCCCGGGCGCTGATTGAGGGGCGGGAATGGGGAATGGGGAATGGGGAATAGCAAAGGCAAGGGCGAACTGTGCACTTTCGCTGCGTGAAATTGATCGGCGGAAAAAGAGAAATCAGCCGGCAACGGGTACAGATTCAGATGGAACGACATGAATAGCGCAAGCAGAAAACCAGCGGTCGTCCTCGTATCGGGTGGCATGGATTCCGCGGTCACCCTGGCGCTCGCGCGCGAGGGCGGCTTCGCCTGCCATGCCCTCAGTGTGGCCTATGGCCAGCGCCATTCGTCCGAACTGGCGGCCGCCGCCGCCCTCGCGCGCACGCTCGGTGCCGTCGAACACAAGACCGTCAGTGTCGACCTGCGCTCGATTGGCGGCTCGGCGCTGACCGCCGACATCGACGTACCGGAACAGGGTGGGGCGGGCATTCCGGTCACCTATGTGCCGGCACGCAACACGATCATGCTGTCGATCGCCCTCGGCTGGGCGGAAGTGCTCGGCGCCTCGGACATCTTCTGCGGCGTCAACGCAGTCGACTATTCCGGCTACCCGGACTGTCGCCCGGCGTTCATCGAGGCCTTCGAACGCCTCGCCAACCTGGCGACGAAATCCGGTGTCGAAGGCGCCGGCATCCGCGTGCACGCGCCGCTCATGGCCATGAGCAAGGCCGACATCGCACGTGCCGGCGCGCGCCTCGGCATCGATTTCAGCGCGACGGTCTCCTGCTACCAGGCGGACGCCGAAGGGCGTGCTTGCGGCCACTGCGATGCCTGTCGACTGCGCGCGGAAGGCTTCGCCGCCGCCGGCATCGACGACCCGACACGCTATCGTTGAAACGGATATGCCGTTAAACTTCGCGGTTCGCGCGAAAGCATGCCGAGTCGATCAGATCGCTCCGCGATTCGATTTGATCGGCAGAGACGGAGCGGGATTGTAGGAAGCGGCTTCAGCCGCGATGCACTTGCGATTCGAAAAATTGCATCGCGGCTGAAGCCTCCTCCTACAGCAGCGGGCTGGGGCTTCAGGATTCGATGCGTGTCATCGCGGGCCGGACCCTCACCCCTTGCCCTCTCCCGGGGGGAGAGGGGGAGTGATCGTCGCGCTTTGCGCGACAGGGTTGAGATTCGTGGCTTCGATGCTTGTCGTCGTGGGCCGGACCCTCACCCCTTGCCCTCTCCCGGGGGGAGAGGGGGAGTGATCGTCGCGCTTTGCGCGACAGAGGTGAGGTTCGTGGCTTCGATGCTTGTCATCGTGGGCCGGACCCTCACCCCGTACCCTCTCCCAGGGGAGAGGGGGAGTGATCGTCGCGCTTTGCGCGACAGAGGTATTTGATTGGAGCGGGGGCCGTTAGCTCAGCGGTAGAGCAGTGGACTTTTAATCCATTGGTCGAAGGTTCAAATCCTTCACGGCCCACCATTTCCCGCCAACACCACGCGATCTCCGATTGCCCCGATCAACCGCGACCAGGCGGCTCGCTGCTGCATCGGACCGCGCCATGCGGGGCAGCACCGGCAAGCCCGCAACTGCCCGCAATTCGCCATTTCCCGCCTGCCCGGTGCCCGACGCCGGGGTTCTACTCCGGGTCATCAACCGGAGGGGAACGATCATGCAGGTGCGCAACTGGACCCAGAACATCACGTTCAAGGCGATCGGCGTCGGCTTGCTGGCCCTGGTCATGCTGATACCGCTGGCGCAGGTGCAGTCCCTGGTCGGTGAGCGCCGCGGCCTCGAAGGCGAAGCGCGCGAGCGCATCGCCGAGCGCTGGGGCCGGCAGCAAATCATCGGTGGGCCCGTGCTCGTGGTGCCTGTGCGCAGGCAGGTGCAAGGCGAAAAGGGATGGATCCTCGCCGACGAGGAGCGCTACCTGCTGCCCGAACAGCTGCTCATCGAGGGCGGTCTGGCCACCGAGGTTCGCCAGTACGGCATCTACGCGACACCGATCTACACTGCTGCATTGTCCGTCAGTGGCAGCTTCAGCAGCGATTCGCTCAGGGTACTGGGCGCCAACGGTGGCGAACCGCAGTGGGCGCAGGCCGTGCTGCGTGTTCCGGTCGCTGACGTGCGCGGAATCCGGAGCCTGTCGGCGCTGACGCTCGACGGTGTCGAACGGCCGTTCGGTCCCGGCAGCGGTGGATTCGGTGGCGTGAGCGCCACCGAGGTGCCGTGGTCGATCGATCTCGACGCGGCGCGGTCGGCGCACGATTTCTCGTTCAACCTGCGCCTGGCCGGCACGGCCTCGCTCAGCGTACTGCCACTGGCCCGCCGGACCGATGTGCGCCTGACCGGGGCGTGGCCAGATCCGAGTTTTTCCGGCGCCTTCCTGCCGGAAAGCCACACTGAGAACACGACCGAATTCCAGGCTCATTGGCAAGTGCTCGATCTCAATCGCAGTTATGGTCAGACCGGGACGGGCAGCGAACTGAATGGCTACGCCCTCCAGCAATCAGGCTTTGGTGTCGAACTGTTCCAGCCGGTCGGCACCTACCAGCAGAACGAACGGGCCGGCAAGTACGGCATCCTGTTCATCGCCCTCAGTTTCGTTGCCCTGTTCCTGTTCGAGGCACTCGGACGCTGGCGTGTACATCCGGTCCAGTACCTGATGGTGGGGCTCGCCCTGTGCACGTTCTATGTCCTCCTGCTCGCGTTGTCCGAACAGATCGGCTTCGCCTGGGCCTACACGGTGGCGGCGATCGCCCTGGTCGGCATCGTCGGCGGCTACGCCGCTGCGGCTGCGCGCAGCCGCGGAGCCGGGGCAATGCTCGGTGGCCTGTTGGCCCTGGTCTATGTGCTGCTCTACGGCCTCGTGATCAGCGAGCAGTACTCCCTGCTGATGGGAGCGATCGCCCTGCTCGTCGCGATTGCCGAGCTGATGTACCTGACCCGGCGCATCGACTGGTACGGCATCGGCGTCGGCGGCCCCGGCGCAACCGGTAGAATGACGTCATGAACCTGCTTGCCCTCGAAACCGCCACCGAATGCTGCTCGGTGGCCCTCAGCGTCAACGGCGAACTGATCGTCCGCAGCGAGTACGCGCCGCGCCGCCATGCCGAACTGCTGCTGCCGATGTGCGATGCGGTGCTGGCCGAAGCCGGCATCTCGCGACGCCAGCTCGATGCGATCGCGGTCGGCCGCGGTCCCGGCGCGTTCACCGGCGTGCGCCTGGCCATTTCGGCCGCGCAGGGCATGGCCCTGGCCCTCGACTTGCCCGTGATTCCGGTGTCCTCGCTTGCCGCCCTGGCCCTTGATGCGCCGCACGACAGGCATCCGATCCTGACCGTGATCGACGCGCGCATGGGCGAGATCTACGTGGGCCTGTTTGGGCGCAGCAGCGACGGGTTGGTCGCCGCGATCGGGGCCGAAACCGTGGGCCCCGCGGACACATTGGTCTTGCCGCAATCCGGCCCGTGGCATGTCATCGGCAGCGGCTGGGACAGCTACCGCGAAACCCTGCGCGAGCAGATGCAGCTTGCTCCGGTCTCGGCTGAAGGCCAGCGCTTTCCGCAGGCCGCAGGTGTGGTCCGCCTTGCCGCCCGTGAACTGGCCGCCGGCAAAGGCCTCGCAGCCGAATTCGCGATGCCGACCTATCTGCGCGACAAGGTGGCGTTCACGACGCGTGAGCGCGCCGCGGCAGAACATCCCTAGCCTGGATTTGCGCGGCGGCTAGTTGCGCTGCAGTACCAGCTCGAACGCCTGTCCGTCTTCGTGGCGGGCGTCCCAGTGCACGACCCGCATTCCATGGCGCGGCGCCACCCTGGTGAACCACTGCCGGGAAAAATAGGTGACGTGCGCCGGAACGTGCAGATAGGAATACGACTTCCACGGCTCGATACCCTTGCCGGGCTTCCAGCCGGTCGGGCGATACGGTGCGGTGACGAACAACTTGCCCGCCGGCTTGAGACGCTGCGAAACCGATCGCAGCATGGCTTCCGGCTCGACCAGATGCTCGATCACGTGGGTCATCGAGGCAAGATCGAAAGGCTCCATCTGCGGCATTTCTTCCAGCGATCCGACATGGTAACGGTCGACCCAGCTGCAGCGCTCCGCGCATTCCGCACTCACGTCCTGGGCAACCGTGGTGCAGGATGGAGAGGCGTCCTTGCTCGCCCTCGAAACCCAGGCGAAGCCCGCGCCGATTTCGAGAACGCGCGCGTTTCGATCCGGCAGCAAGCCCAGGTTCCGGATCGCACTGCCGTAGTACTCGAGGATGCGTGCGACCTGTTCGGGGGATGTGTAGTGATCGTCGGCAAACTGCAACGACTCCTCGTACAGGACGCGCAAATCGTCCGTGTCCGGCGCCGGATCGAGATAGACCGACTCGCACTCGGGGCAAAGAATGAGACTGAATTCGGCGGTATGGAACGGCCCTGGGTGGGTCGGGGCGACGTCGCCGACCGTGCTCAGGTGCGACTTCTCGCCGCATGCGCGGCATCGCGTATCTGCCTGTCGTCTGAAGAACATTCCTGGTTTCCGTGCGATCTGGAGTGGTTCACTTCATATAATGCAAGGTCTCGTCGACCCAGGTGATTCGATGCCACTGATATCCGCGCAGACCCGGCAGCATGCGTCCGATCTTGCCCGAAGGTTCAGCCTAGCAGAGCCGTTCCGGCATGTGGTGATCGACGGCTTCCTCGACGAGGATTTCTGCCGGCGGCTGCGCACGGACTTTCCCAATTTCGAGGAGCGCCACGCCCTCAACGAGATGGGACAGGTCGGCGGCAAGGCGGTCCGCATGGATGTGCGGGACATTTCGGACGCCTATCGGGAACTGGATCGCCACCTGCAATCGCAGGAATTCCTCGATTTCGTCTCAGCCGTGACCGGAATTCCGGACCTGCTCCACGATCCCGACTACGTGGGTGGCGGCACGCACGAAAACCGCCATGGTCAAGGGCTGGATGCGCATGTCGATTTCAACTATCACCCGCGGACCCGCTGGCATCGCCGCCTGAACCTGATCGTCTATCTCAACGAGCAGTGGGAGCCCGACTGGGGCGGTGAGCTGGAACTGCATTCAGATCCGTGGGACGCCTCGGCGAATCGAACGACGGCAGTCTCGCCGCTCATGAACCGGGCCGTCATTTTCGAAACCACCGAAAGTTCCTGGCACGGTTTTTCGCGCATCGAGCTTCCCGAAGGCGCGCGCTCGAATTCACGCAAGTCGTTCGCGATTTATCTGTATACCTCAACACGACCTGCAAGCGAGACCGCGCCGCCGCACGCTACCATTTACGTGCCTGACATGATGCCGGTGGATTGGCAAGTGGGACGAACGCTGGAAAGCGGCGATCTCGCGGAGCTTCGCAACCGTTTTGGACGCCTGCGGACCCAACTCCGTTTTCTCTACGATCGGGAAAAGCAGTTCGGAAAGCAGATCGCCCGGTTGGAAACCGCCCTCTCGGAGGTTCGAGATTCGATGCGCCTGGAAATCCAGGGCCATGCCACCCAGAGTCGCGGAGCAACGGGCATTTGGCCGGACGGTTGGGTATCGACGCATCTGACCGCAAGCTTCGTACCCACGCGCAACGCCAGGTCGCTGATTCTGGACTTGTGGTCGCCGAAGCAGTTGCCATCGGAACAGGAATTGCGCATCGAAATCGACGGCTCGGTCTATTCGCAGGTGCTGGCGCGCGGGAGCAGGACAACGGTCAAGCTCAAGCTCAATTCATCCAAGGGACGCGAGATTTCCCTGCAAATTTCGGCTGCATGCTCCTGGGTGCCCGCTTCATCGGGAGACTCTGGCGACGAACGGGAGCTGGCTTTCAAGATCCTGGGTATCTCGCTGGACGACTGAGCCATCCGGTTCAGCGGGATTCCGCGCCGGTCGCTTGAGCAACGGTGCGACGCCGCCCGCTATTTCGGGGACGTTGGCAGTTTGGCGAGCTCGTGGACGACGGCGGAGTCCGAACCGACAAGCACGAGCCGATAGTCCCTGGCGGGATCGAACGCGTGGATATAGCCGTCGAACCCGCGTTTTTGGGGCACATGGAGGCGTGGGTGCGTTCCGGCCTTGCCGACGAAGCTCGGCAACGCGAAGCCGCTGACGCGATTGTCTGCATCCACGACCGCTAGCGTTCCGCCCTGGCTCACCCAGCGGATACCATCGACCACAATGCCCTCGAAGTGAGCTGATACCAAGCCGTTGCGTGCGTCGGTCAGCCTCTCCGGCGGACTGATCCAGACCCCGGTCTGGCCTGTCGAACCCTCAACTACCAGCTGGGTTCCGAGCAGTTCGGCACCGGTCGTCGCGAACATGCCGAGCTGCCTCTTTCTGAGCAGGGACAGCGTCCGCACGACATCGGCAGTTTTCGCGTCGTCGTTGTCGGGAAACAGTTTTGCGTCGTAGACATCGGAGAGCGCCGCCGCTGCCGATGCCTGGCTCTGGCGGAAAACGGCTTCACCCCAGCCAGCCCATCCCCTCTGGCTGGGCAGCAAGGCGACAGGAACAGCGATGGCGACGATCACCGTGGCCATTCGGACCGGCATTCCCGACCTGTCGAGCCCGCGCATTGCAAGGATGCCGCATCCGAGCCAGAACATGCATGACCAGGGCAGGTAGCGGTCGGCGAAGATCTGGTTGGGGTGGTCGACAAAGTAGTCCAGTCGACCGATTCCGATGATCATCGAAACGGCCGCTGCGAACAGGGACAGGGTCATGGCCAGATTCTCGATACAGGGAACCGGCATGGGTCTGAGCGCTCGACGCACGAAATTCGCTGAAACGATCAGAAAGCCCGAAAGCCCCGTGACTAGCGCCCCTGTTGCCGGCAAGTTGCCGCCGGCAATCCTGTCCAGGAAGCGGGCCGAACCGGCAAGCAACTGCGCAGTGGCAGTCCGGCTGCTGCCCGGACCCATCCATGGAAAGAGCTGCGGTTCGGTGTAGCCGATCCATGCGTTGATCCAGGGAGACCCAATCCATCGGACTGCAGTGGCAATACTGTCGAGTGGGCGGAAATCGAGCATGGCGCGGACGCTATCGTTTCCCGGAAGTACCCAAAGGTAGATGACGAGTGAAAAAGCCAGTCCAAGCGCGAGCCAGCCGATCGAGCGATACGGAACGCGCGAGATCCATGCGACGAGAGCTAGGGCTGGAAACGCGGCAATGCCCGAACCAAAACAGAACGTCGCGCCAGTGGCCGCGACTGTCGCCCCGAGCATCCATCGGTTTGGTGCCGCAGTTGCCGCGCGCTGCACACACAGCGCCCCGAGCACCACCAGGAAGCCGAGCATATAGACGACGAGTATCTCGTTGCCATGCAGCAACATGCGGGAGCTTCCGAGCCAGAAGATGCCGACGAAGGCAGTGGCGACACATGCGGCCCGGATGGGTGTCGAGACCGTGCGGTCACGCCAGGCCGAAATGGCGACCAGCGCAGCAATCATGAACGCGCAGAACGCGCCCACCGCGAGTTGCAGGATCTGATCGGCGGAGAACCAGCGGATTTCGGCGAGCCGGATCAGGATCGGCAGCAGTGGACGATGCCCATTTTCAAGCTGGATCACGCTTTGCGGAAACGGCAGCTCGAGGTAATGGGGGTACATCTTGTACTGGTCGAACATCAGCTGGCGCCAGCCGAAGTTCGTGACTTGAAGGACCCCGCACAATGCGTAGTAGGCGCCTTCGAGTAGCAGAAGCGCAGTGGCCGACCATGCAAGTACCGCGATTGGAATTCTGTGCCACGCTCGTGCATGTCCGGCGTTCCGACTGCGGATATTCAGGACATCATCCTGGCTCCTGGAAGGCGAATCGAGCCTGGTGGGAACGGTTGCGGCCATGGGTGTGCGGGTCTCAGAGGGCGAAGAGGATGAGGGGCGCAGGTCTGGCCGATTCGGTTGCTGCACTGCTGCGGCCGAGTGAAATCCGCTCGGCGGTCAGTGAATGGATTCGGCTACGCATTGGGGTTGCTGGCAGGCGGGATACGCTGTTCTTTGCGCAGAGAGACGTTCCGGGTTCAGCCAGCGGGCGCGATCAGGTGGGTGCAGGTTTCTCGATCAAGGACGAACTCGCTGCCGTTTCCGGTTTCGCTTCGCGCCAGTGGCAGCGCGGGCTTGTCGGGACCGGCATAAAGCTTGGCGGTTGCCGGTATCGCATCCCCGGAAGCGTCGAACCACGACGGAGGGCGCCGGGAGGGATCGCCACTTCGCCAGATGGCCAGGATGGCGCGAACGCCGTCGGACCAGATCGGCGCCGCGGATTCCGCCTCGTCCTCGATGTCCGGATAGAACGCGCGTTTCAGGAGTTTCCCGCGCGGATCGAAAGCGATCATGTAGAAGCCTGGTCTTGATTCACGCAGCGTGCGATCGAGCCAGGAGAAGCGCAACGCCTGGTCGATCCCGTCCACGAGCACATGCATGGGCTGCTCGATGGAATGCGGAATGATGACCCGGGTGCGCTCGGCCCGGTCGCACTGGAGCTGGACACCGGGTCGTGAAAACGCCGCATTCTGGATGCGCAACAAAGTCAGCAGGCTGTTTTTGTCGCAAATGTTCAGCGGCGGCGATGGCGCTCCGATGCTGCTGCACGGTCCATCATCGGGGTTGACCGGGCTGTTCTTGAAGATATCGATATAGCGCGAGACGAAGTAGTCGCGACGCGATGTCGCCCGGAGCAGGGACCGCCCCAGCGCGAATTGCGCATCGTGTCGGATCTCGAGCAGATCGAGGATCGTCGGCGCCAGGTCCACGCCGGCGCCATCCAGTTCGCTCGACACCTTGGCGCCGTCACCGAGCACGATGAATGGCAGGCGGCGATCCGCGATTGCTTCCTTTCCGAACAGGCGCTGCATTTCGGGATTCGGGAACACATTGTGATCGCCGGTGATGACGACCAGCGAGTCCTTCATGTAGCCCTCGGATTCGAGCCGATCCAGCCAACGCCTGATCAGTTGGTCGGAGCAGTGCAGGGCATTGAGGAAGCGCTCGTCTCCGCTGCCGTAGGGTGCGCACTCCGCGTAGGAAAAACCAGGCAGGTGCGTGCCGATGGTCAGCAGGGTGAGATTGAAGGGGTGCCCCGACTGGCGAAGCGCCGCGAGTTCGATCAGCGATTGCTCGAACAGATCCGCATCGCTGACACCCCAGGTGCCCGGGCGCTGGTACAGGCCCTGCTCGGCCCATTCGCGCAAACCGACGCGTTTGTCGTAGCCATGCGCGCGCAGGAAATTGCCCTTGCCGGCGAAGCTCAATCCCGCGCCGCCGAGGTAGCTCTGGCGATATCCGGCCTCATGCAGCACATCGCCCAGGCAGGGCATCTCCTCGGCGGCACCATCGAGACCGGTCAGCGATTCGCTGTCCCGTTCGAAGGGAAACAGCGTGCCGCACTGCGAATTCACGATGCCTTCGATCGTGATGTAGCTGCTTGCGTGGATGGAGGGGACGAGCGAATGCCTGCGCACGAGCGCGGCCAGATTCGGCATGAGGTCCGGATACTGCGGTGAATCGATGACCGGCAGGCCGCCGGATTCGATGTAGAGAAGGATCAGGTTGCGCGGGTGCGCGGGCAGTTCCGCGGTCATGTCGGCCTTCCGGATCAGGTCGACATTGACCAGGCCGCTTTCGCGCCAGCGTTGCTGCTCGTCTTCGGGCATATCGAGACGCTTGGGCTGGTACCAGACGTATGCGGACTCGGCCAGCATCCATTCGGGCATGGCTTGGTGGCAGGACACAGCCACGATTGCCGCAGGGATTGCGATGGCCAGGCTGCCCAGTCGCGACGGCCGGGCCATGCGCCTGGCGAGCAGGGTGACGATGCCGACCAGCAAGACGAGCATTGCGAGCAAGGACAGGATCATCCCTTGGTATTGCTCCCAGGCGACGCGAAACGACTCCACCTCCAGGTGGATGAAGACATCGTTGGTGAATCCGAAACCGGAAAATTCGGCCAGCCCGTAGAACGCGAAGCGTACGAGCAGCATGATCGATACGACGGCAGCGGTCAGGACCAATGCCAGGCGCGGCCGCAGCCAGCCGAACAGCGCGAAGATGAGCGCCACCGCGGCCAGCGTGCCGAAGAACCCGGCAAAGCGCAGATCCGGCATGGCCGCATCCTGCAACGCCAGTTCGTTCGGAACGACGCAGGCCAGGAACGCGAGGACCCAGAAGCCGGCCGCGCTCAACTTCGAATACCCTGGACGCAAACCGGCAGCGTCATTCTCGCGCTCATGTCGCGTCGTCAACGGCCGAACCTCTGGCGCAGGCGCTGAGCGAAGTAGCGCAGCCGCCCGAGTCGACCGGCGTTGAGCGCTCCGCGCGCCTGTTCGAGTTCCGCGGTCAGTCGAGTGATATCCCGGTAAAGGCGCTGGTTGTGCTGGTCGCGGCGGGCCAGCAGGATGCGCAGTTCCTCGATGTCGGCCTCGGTCAGTACGCTGCCAGGCTTGAAGTGTTCCGGCAACGGGCGGTCGACGTAGATGGTCGAGTGGGTGTCGGCCAGTTCCTCGGCGGGGCGCTCGCGCGTGTAGAAATACAGGGCGATCGAGCGACGGCTCGCCGCCTGGCGGTCGGCGGGCGGAGCGATGCGGCTGAAGCCGTGCCAGCTGGTCTCGGTGGTTTCGAAGATCACGCAGCGGTTGAACAGCGGGGTGACCAGCTCGATGCGGTTGGCCGGCGAGCGCGGGTCGGTATGCAACTCGAGCGAACCGCCCCATGTGTCCTCCCATTCGGGATTGAGGTACACGATCAGGTTCAGGCGCCGATGCCAGTTCTCGATCGGGTGGCGGTTGAAATCGACGTGCGGATCGAGGTCCTGTCCGGCCCGGTTCTCGTGGGTGCCGCCGCCGAAGTACCAGGGATCGTAGAGAAGGTCGTCGATTCCGGTCAGCCTGCCGACCAGATCGAGGAACGCGCGCGACTGGATCAGGTCATCCAGTTCCGAATAGGAACTGCCGAGCTCGCGAATGCGTTCGACGGTGGACTTGCTGCCGAGCTCGCCGGCCTCGTTGCGCGCGTTGCCGCGCTCGAACGGGGGGAACTCCGCGAGCAGGCGATTTGCAAAAGGTGCAGCGAGGAAATCGTCGATGACGACATGCCGGAATGGCTCCCGTCGGGCGAACCGGGCGGCGATTTCCGGGGTCTGTGCGCGAACGCGCGAGTCGATCAGGTGGTCAACGGTTGCTGGCATCGGGGCGGTTCAGGGGGATTGGAACGGGGATTCTAGATTGGCGCGCTTTCGAGGCCCGCATTTTCCACTATCGGGCGGCACTCGGCACGCATGCGCTCGACGACCTTGCGGATGCTCTCGCGACCGGTCGCGCGCAACAGGACCGGGGCGAGCTTGCGCATGGCCGCGCTGTCGATGGCGTGGACGGCTTCGCGGACCTCGAGCAGGAGCCCGGGATGCATGCTGAACTCGGTCAGTCCGAGCGCGATCAGCATGGCCGTGAAGTGCACGTCGCCGGCGATTTCGCCACACAGGGTGACCGGGCGCCGGGTCCGCTTGCAGACGGCGATGATGTGCGCGAGCAGACGCAGCACGGCCGGGTGCAGCGGATCGTAGAGGGCGCCGAGCTCGTTGTTGTTGCGATCGACGGCCAGAGTGTACTGGACGAGGTCGTTGGTTCCGATCGAGACGAAGTCGAGCTTGCGGATCATGCTCGGCAGTGCGATCGCGGCCGCCGGCACTTCGATCATGGCGCCGACTTCGAACTTGTCGGCGATGTGATGGCCTTCGGAGCGCAGCTGGGTCGCGCATTCGGCGACCATGCGCCGGACCGTGACGACCTCCTCGGTGGCGCTGACCATCGGCACGAGGATGCGCACGGGTCCGTAGCTGGTCGTGCGCAGGATCGCGCGCAGCTGCGTATGCATGAGCTGCGGCGTACGCAGTGAGAGGCGCACGCCGCGCACGCCGAGGGCCGGATTGGGTTCGTCGCGCAGGACCAGTCCGGCGCTGTCGACCTTGTCGGCGCCGAGATCGAGGGTGCGGATCGTGACCGGCAGCCCGCCCATGCCGAGGACGAGATCGCGATAGGCGAGGAACTGTTCTTCTTCGCCCGGCGCATCCTTGCGCTGAAGGAACAGGAATTCGGTGCGGTAAAGGCCGATGCCGGCTGCGCCGTAGGCGCGCGCCTGGGCCACGTCGCCGGACATTTCGGCGTTCGCGTACAACTGCACGCTGACGCCGTCGCGGGTCCGCGTATCGGCATCGCGCAGGCGCGCGCGGCGCTTGTCCTGCTGGACGACCTCGCGTTGCCAGTGACGGTAGCCGGCCAGGTCCTGGGCGGTCGGATGGACGATGATCCGGCCTTCGTCGCCATCGATCAGGAGCAGGTCGCCATCCTGCAGGTGGGACAGCGCGTCGTGCGAGCCGACCACCATCGGCAGGCGCAGCGAACGGGCCAGGATCGCACTGTGCGAGAGCGTGCTGCCGGCGGTAAGGACGAAGCCGAGCACGCCGTGCTCGGCCAGTGGAACCAGTTCCGATGGCGCCACGGTATCGCTGACCAGGATCTCGCCGACACGCGATGCGATCTTGCGTTCCTCGGCGCTCGATTCGCGGCTCAGCGCGCCCTGCACGCGGCCGATCACGTGCTCGATGTCCTCGCGCCGGCTGCGCAGGTAGGGATCGTCCATCGCCTCGAACACGGCGACCAGGCTTTCGCGCTGCATCTTCAGCGCGGCACTGGCGTGATAGCGGCCGGTACGGATCAGCTCGTGCAGGCCGTGGATGAAGACGGGGTCTTCGAGGATCAGGCTGTGCGCATCGATGAACTCGGCGACTTCACGGGCCAGCGGACCTTCGAGCTTGTCGCGCAGCGCCTTGAGTTCGCCACGGGCGACCTCGAGCGCTTCGTCGATGCGTTGCACCTCGGCGTCGACATCGGCCTGTTCGAGCGGGGTCTCATCGACGAGGAACCGGCTCGGTTGCTCGAGACGTGCGCGCCCGAGCGCCATGCCGCGCGATGCTCCATTGCCTTCAAGTATCAGTCGCACGCCGATTCCTTCTCCATGTCACTGCACATGCCTGTTGCCGTGCAGTCCGCCTGGCGCCTCCGGCGCCGATCGGGTTCTACTGGCCCTCGTCGAATTTCCGCTCGAACAGGTCGACCAGGGCGGCCATCGCGGCCTCTTCGTCGGGACCGTCGGCGCGCAGGGTCAGCACCGCGCCGAGGCCGGCGGCGAGCATCATCACGCCCATGATGCTCTTGGCGTTGACCTCCTTGCCGCGATAGGCCATGAATACGCTGGCCTTGTAGCCATGCAGGGTCTGCACGAGCTTGGCCGAGGCCCGCGCATGCAGGCCGAGTTTGTTGCTGATGGTGATCTCGCGTTCAAGCATGGTCGATATGTATTCCTCCGCGACCGCCGCTGGCTGCGGTCTGCGCGAGTTCGTCGAGCGATTGTTCGGGATAGTTGAGCACACGCAGCAGCATCGGAAGGTTGAGCCCCGACACGCAATGCATGTTCAGCCCCAAGGCAGGCAGGCGCTGGGCGACATTGCACGGGGTGGCGCCGTAGAGGTCGGTCAGGACCAGCACGCCATCGCCGTGATCGAGCCCGCGCGCGTGCCGGGCGGCATCGGTCAGGGTGCTGTCCGGATCCGCCCCGGAATCCACTTCGATGACATCGAGCGGCAGGGACAGCCTGCCGAGCACGTGGCGGGCGGCCCCGACCAGGGCCGCACCCATGGCTTCGTGGGTCAGGAGCAGGACACCGACGCTCATCGCTGCGCTTCCCGGCGCGATGCGCCGTTGCGGCCGGCAGGGTAACCGACCGCGGGCATGGTCGGGGCAAATGTCGCAGATGTCATGGGGCCATTATTCCAGTTCGCGGTGGTAGCTGAGGACTTGTTCGTAGTTCTGGCGGAAATGCTCGGCCAGGCGCTCGACCAGATGGACCGAGCGATGGCGTCCGCCGGTACAGCCGATGCATATCGTCACATAGCTGCGTCCCTCGCTCTCGAAGCGGGTCAGCCAGGTATCGAGGAAGTCGCGCAGATTGTCGAGGAAGAGCCGGACATCGGCCTGCTCTTCCAGCCACAGCCTGACCGGCCGGTCGCGTCCGGACAGGGGCCTCAGCTGCGGATTCCAGTGCGGGTTCGGCAGGCAGCGCGCGTCGAAGACGAAATCGGCATCGGTCGGCACACCGTGCTTGTAGGCGAACGATTCGAACAGCAGGGTCAGCGAGCCGGCGTTCATGCCGAGCTCGCCGATGACCAGGCGACGCAGCTGGTGCACGTTGAGGTCGCTGGTATCGATCACGCGATCGGCGATCGCGGCGACCTGGCGCATCAGCTTGCGCTCCAGTGCGATCGCGTCGGCGAGGCCCAGCCCGTCCGCCGACAGCGGATGGCGCCTGCGCGTTTCCGAATAGCGCTTGATCAGCGTTTCGTCGCGGGTATCGAGGAAGACCAGCTCGTAGTCGATGCCGACTTCGGCCAGGCTGGCCAGCACGCCGGGGAGGCGATACAGGTCGTCGGCACGATTGCGCACGTCGACGCCGACCGCGAGGCGCGGATGCAGGCCGTCGGCGTCTTCCGAAACGGCGCGCACGAAGGCCGGCATCAACGCGCTCGGCAGGTTGTCCACGCAGTAGTAGTCGAGGTCTTCGAGGGTGCGCAGGGCAACCGACTTGCCGGAACCCGAGAGCCCGCTGACGACGATCAGGCGGGTCTTGCCGGGGCTGGTCGCGGATTCGGTCATGGGCTCACCACGGAGGCAGCCGGCGCAACTGGTGCGCCTGGCGGTCGACGAAGGTCTGGGCCGGATCGAGGCCCTTGGATTTGAGCATGTGGCTGCGCACGGCGGCCTCGGCGAGGACCGCGATATTGCGGCCCGAGGCGACCGGAATGACGATCTGCGGGATCGGCACGTCGAGCACTTCGCGATAGCCGACGTCGCCGTAGAGGCGCTTCATTTCGTCGTCGGCGCCGCTCTGCGCCATCGGTTGCAGGTGCACGATCAGACGCAGGTATTTCGACGGCTTGACGGCGGTATGCCCGAACATCTCGCGGACGTTGAGCACGCCGAGCCCGCGCACCTCGAGCAGGTCGCGAAGCATCTCCGGGCAGGTGCCGTCGATCACGTCGGGCGCGATCAGGGTGAACTCGGGCGCATCGTCGGCGACCAGGCGATGGCCGCGCGTGATCAGTTCGAGGGCCAGCTCGCTCTTGCCGGTGCCGCTTTCGCCGGTGATCAGCACGCCGATCGAGTTCACCTCCATGAGTACGCCGTGCAGGGTGACCTGGCGGGCCAGGCCGCGGGCGAGGTGGTATTGCAGGTAGGTCAGCAGCTCGTGGCCGCGCTTGGGGCTGATCCAGAGCGGCGTCTGCGACTCCTCGGCGGCGTCACGCAGGTCGCCCGGGATGGCCTGGTCCTTGGTCACGATCAGTGCGATCGAGCGGTAGGCCATGATCTTCTCGATCGTCTCCCAGCGCTGGCGCGAATCGAGGCCGTCCAGATAGGCCAGCTCTTCGGTGCCGATGATCTGGACCTTGTTCGGATAGATGATGTTGAGATAACCGATCTGCGAGGGGCGGCGCGATTTCTTGTCGCCCGGTTCGATGGCGCGGCCTTCTCCGCGCAGCCCGGCGACCCAGCGCAGCTGCATGCGCTCGCCGACCGCGTCGTATAGCTGGCGGGAAGTCAGTCTGTCCATGCCGGGCCCTTGCTTCGGTTACGGCCAAATTCTGCCAGTTCCGCGCGCAGCGCGCTGCTGTCGGCGGCGTGGCGAAACCTGGCCATGAGCTGCGCGTCCGAAAACGCTTCGGCCAGTTCCGCCAGCAACTGCAGGTGCTGGTCGGTCTGGTGTGCGGGTACGACGAGGGCGGCAACGAGATCGACAGCCACGCCGTCGGCGGATCCGAATGCGATCGGGCGCGCCAGGCGTACGAAGGCCGCGCGGGCCCGGTCGATACCGGCGATGCGTCCGTGCGGGATGGCCACGCCGTGGCCGAGGCCGGTCGATCCGAGGGCTTCGCGCTCGGCGAGCGCGGTCCTGATCAGCTCGCGTTCGGCGGGATTCCCGCCGAGCAGCGCAGCCAGCTTGCGCAGCAGGCTGGCCTTGTCTCTGGCGATGAACTCCGTGCGCACACGCTCTGCGCTCAGCAGATCAAGGAATGGCATGCGCAGTCAGGGTTCTGGAAGCCTCCGGGATGCGCAGTATCGCATTGCCGGGCTGCGCAGCGCTGCCGGCCGGGGTGCGGCGCGGTTTCGCAGGGACGTCGCAGTGCCGGCCGACCCGCCGGGAGGGCGGGCCGGCCGCAGGTTTTTCTATTCGTAGCGCGCGGCACGAACCTCTTCGGGATGGTGGTTGGTCAGCTTTTCCTTGTGCTTGCGGACCTGGACGGTGAGCTTGTCGGCGAGGGCGTCGATCGCCGAGTACATGTCCGGTGCGACGGCATCGGCGTGCAGGTCCTTGCCCGACACGTGGATCGTCGCCTCGGCCTTGTGCAACAGCTTCTCGATGCTGAGCACGATGGATAACTCGTGAAGGTGGTCAAAATGCCGGGTCAGTCGCTCCAGCTTCCCTTCGGCATGCTTGCGAAGAGCGGGCGTGACGTCGATCTGATGGCCTTTGATCGTGATCTGCATGGCAACCTCCTTCAGTGGCAGGCCGGTCGTTACCGGCCCGTTTCGGGACCTTCGGCGGTGCGCGTGGTCCCGGAATGCTTTTTTTGGATCCTGCTGACGGCTTCGACCGCAACGGCGCCGGGGCGTTCCCGCAGGCTCGCCCGATTGCCGTTCAGCCGAGCCGGCAACGATCGTTCGATGATGGAATGTTGAGGGCCTCCCTGTACTTTGCGACGGTACGACGTGCCACGCTGATGCCGCGGCGATTGAGTTCCACCGCCAACGCCTGGTCGGACAGCGGGCGGGCTGCTTTTTCATCGTCGATGAGCTTGCGGATCATGGCCTGGATGGCCGTGGCCGATGCCGCGCCTCCGTCGACGGTCGAGACGCCACTCGAGAAGAAGTACTTGAATTCGAAAGTGCCGCGCGGGGTATGCAGGTATTTGCGCGTGGTCACCCGGGAAACCGTCGATTCGTGCATCTCGATTTCCTCGGCGACATCGCGCAGCACCAGCGGGCGCATCGCCTCGGGACCGAATTCGAGGAAGGCTTGCTGGGCCTGAACGATCGCTTGGGCAACCTTGAGCACGGTCTCGGCGCGGGTCTTGAGGCTCTTGATCAGCCAGCGCGCTTCCTGCAGCTGGCCACGCAGGTAGCTGGCATCGTCGCGCTGGGCGCGGGCGATCAGGCTCGCGTAGTGCTCGTTGATGGCCAGGCGTGGCTGGCAGTGCGGTGACAGCGAAACCTGCCAGCGTCCGCCGACCTTGTGCGCATAGGCATCCGGGGCCACGTATTCGGCCGGACCGCTGGAGTAGCCGGCACCGGGTTTCGGCGTCAGCGAGCGGATCAGGTCGATGATCGTGTCGAGCTCCTCTTCGTTGACGCGCAGCTTCTGGCACAGCCGCGTGCGATCGTTGCGGGCAAGGATGTCGAGGCAGTCGGCGACCAGCAGCCGGGCCTTGTCGAGGCCCGGAGTTTCGCGGTCGAGGGCCTCGAGCTGCACGTCGAGGCACTCGCTGAGCGTCCGCGACGCCGCGCCGAGTGGATCGAAGCGCTGCACGCGATGGCGCACCGCTTCGACCTGTTCGATGTTCACCGAGCACAGATCGGCGACACTTGCGCAGATCACCTCGTTGCTTTCGTCCAGATAGCCGTCGTCGTTGATCGCTTCGATGATGGCCGTTGCAATGCAGCGGTCCTGCTGCGAAAGCGGGGTCAGGTTCAGCTGCCAGAGCAGGTGGTCGCGCAGGTCCTCGGCCTCGGCGTCCTGCTGTTCGAGGGTCTCGTCGTCCGACGAGGAGGCGCGGTAGTCGCGGCGGTCTTCGCCGAGATCGAGCGGAATGTCGTCGAAATCGGGCGTTTCGTCGCGCGTTTCGCTGCCGGCGCCATCGCTGGCATCGACCGGCGCGCTGAGCGTGTGCTCGGGCGGGACGAATTCCTCGATTTCGGCCTCGTCCGGATCGTCCTCTTCGATGTCGAGCAGCGGGTTGGATTCGAGCGCCTGGTTCAGTTCGAGCTCGAGCTCGACGCTGGAGAGCTGCAGCAGCTTGATCGCCTGCTGCAGTTGCGGCGTCAGCGCGAGCTGGGACTGGACGCGGAGTTGTAGAGCGGGTTTCATGCCCGTAGGACGGTCACCTTGAAGCTTCATGCAATCCTAGCGCCAATTGCCTGCAAGCGGCAGGTCTTGACGCTGCTGGCGCCCGGGTCCACTCTCAGCTGATTGCATCGGCGGCCGGCCGGCAGGGATTTTCCGGCCCAGGTTGGCGCTGTCAGGTCTTGCCGGGAGCCCGGTGGCCCGGGCGGCTGCCCGATGAACCGGTGCTTCCCGCCACATTGGTCACCCCCGTAACCGGCCTGTCGACGGCGTCTGCCGGTTCCGCGAGTAGCACTTGGGCTAGGCAGTCCGGAGCCCGAGAGAGACGTCGCTGGGGCCGATCCCAGACGGGACTCGCGTGGAATCCTCGCCGCTACCGATCGAGGGTGTCGACTACATGCGGAATTCGCGTCCAACCCTCGCCGCTACCTGTCGAGGGTGCCGCTCACATTCGAAATTCGTGTCCAACCCTCGCCGCTACCGATCGAGGGTGCCGCCTACATGCGGAACTCGCGTCCAAGGTAGACATTCCGCACATCCTCATTCGCCAGCACATCGGCCGGCGCGCCCTGGGTCAGCACGCTGCCTTCGTTCATGATGTAGGCGCGGTCGCAGATGCCGAGCGTCTCGCGGACGTTGTGATCGGTAATCAGGATGCCGATGTTGCGAGCCTTGAGCTGGCGCACGATGCGCTGGATGTCGACTACCGAGATCGGATCGATGCCGGCGAACGGTTCGTCGAGGAGCAGGAAACGCGGTCGGGATGCCAGTGCGCGGGTGATCTCGACGCGGCGGCGCTCGCCACCGGACAGGCTGACCCCCTTGTTGCTGGCGATGTGGCTGATCTGCAGCTCGTCGAGCAGGGTTTCGAGCTCGCTTTCGCGCCCGGCCGCATCGAGGTCTTCGCGCAACTCGAGAATCGCCATGATGTTGTCGGCGACGGTCAGGCGCCGGAATATCGAGGGTTCCTGGGGCAGATAGCCGACCCCGAGCCGCGCGCGCTCGTGCATCGGCATGTGGGTCACGGTGCGATCGTCGATGCGGATGCTGCCCGAATCGGTCGCAACCAGGCCGACCACCATGTAGAAGCAGGTCGTCTTGCCGGCACCGTTCGGCCCGAGCAGCCCGACCACTTCGCCCTGCTTGAGCGAGAAGCCGAAGTCGCGCACGACGGTACGGCCCGAATAGGCCTTGCGCAGGTTCGCCGCATGCAGCATCAGGGATTCGCGTCCGTTGCGGCTTTCTTTGCGAGCTTCGGCTTCGGCTTGAAGGTCATGTGGACTTCGCTGCCGGGGGCCTGGCTGCCTCCTTCCATGGCGCCGGTATTGGTGTTGTAGGTCATGTGCGGACCGCGGAATTCGGAACGGCCTTCCTGGACGACGACCACGTCGCCGGTCAGCTCGGCCAGGCCGGTGTCGGAGCGGTAGTCGATCGTCAGGGCACGCGCGGTCAGCTTGCCGCCGTCGTTGTCCATCAGCTGTTCGAGCTGGGCCGGCTTGCCAGTCAGGACCAGGCGCCGGGCCGAGGCATCGGCGTCACCGGTATCGATTTCCCAGATCCGGGCTTCGTCGCCGGTTGCTTTCAGCGAGCCCTGGACCATGCGCACATTGCCCTGGAAGAGGGTCACGTTCTGCGTGCCGAACGTGCTCTTGTTGTACTGGGCGCGCACGTCGAGCGGCTGGTCGCGGTCCGTGCTCAGGGCATGCGCCGGCAGCGCCAGGGCCAGCAGCAGGAGTGCCACCAGCCGGCTGTGCAGTGGCGAAAACCTACTTCTTTCGGGGGCTTGGCTCAAAGGTATTGTTGACATCGGACAACAGCTCCAGGACTTTCGTGTTGAGATCGCCGCGCAGGCCGGTGCCGCGCAGTATAGAGCCCGGTTGCTCGATTCGCGCCGCTGCGGCGGTTTCGAAGGTCTTGGCCTTCGGTCGCGCGGTCAGGTCCGAGGTGTGCAGCGTGGCCGCCTTCGCCGCATCGCCGCCGGCCCGCTCCATCTCGACCTTGCCTTCGAGCAGCATCAGCGAGCCGTCCTTGTTGACCCAGGCCGAATCCGACTTGCCGACCCAGGGATTGCCGTCCTTGTCGACCATGACGTAGTCGGGGGTGCTGACGAAGATCGAACCGTCTTCGCTGCGTCGGGTCAGGCGCGGGCCGCTGACCGTGAAGCTGAGCTTGCCGTCGTCGCCCAGCGCATTCATCGAGAAGTTGTCGAGCGTGTAGCTCGAGCGCGGCGGTCCGCTGAAGGTCGGTTCGAGCGCAGGTGGCCGGGTCAGCCAGAGCATCACCTGGCTGACCGCGACCAGCGTGGCGAGGCCGATGACGAGCAGGATGAAACGCCGGTCCATGTTCATCGACGGTTCCCGGCCGAAGCTGCCATGGGCGATCGCGAGGACACGGAGTCAGCGCTTCCCGAGATGCGCGGCCAGCTCCGCTTCGGCCTTGCCCTGGGCCTCGAGGAGCAGGTCGCAGACTTCCCGAACCGCACCGGAACCGCCTTCCTTGCGCGTGCTCCAGTGCGCCTGGCTAGCGACCGTGGGGTGGGCATTGGCCACGGCAATGGCGAGGCCGACCTGGTTCATGACGCAGAGGTCGGGCAGGTCGTCGCCGGTATAGGCGCACTGATCGGCGCCGAGTTGCAGCGCGTGCAGCAACTGGTCGAAGCAGACGCGCTTGTCGTTCTGGCCCTGGTAGAGGTGGACGACACCAAGGTCGGCCATGCGCTGGGCGACCAGATGACTGATGCGAGCGGTGATGATCGCGACCTCGATGCCGTTGGCGCGCAGGCGCTTGAGACCGAGCCCGTCATGGACATGGAAGGCCTTCAGCTCGTGGCCGTCCTCGGCATACCAGAGGCGGCCGTCGGTGAGCACGCCATCGACGTCGAAAATGGCCAGCCTGATGCGGCCGGCGCGTTCACGGATCTCGGCGGGAATGTCGGTGGGGGGCATGTATTTGAAGCCGAGAATGGGGAATGGGGAATGGGGAATGGTCGAAGCAAGGCAAGTCGGCGCTCTTGATTTGCCTATTCACCATTCTCTATTCCCGATTCCCGAAGAATCAGACCACCCGCGCGCGCAGCAGGTCGTGGATGTTGAGGGCGCCGACGACGTGGTTTTCCTCGTCGACCACGAGCAGGGCGTGGATCTTGAACGCTTCCATGACCTGGGCCGCTTCGACGGCGAGCTTGTCGGCGGTAATGGTCTTGGGGTTGGAGGTCATGACCGTGCCGACGCGGGTATCGCGCAGATCGATGTCGTTGTCGTCGACGGCGCGGCGCAGGTCGCCGTCGGTGAAGACACCGAGCAGGTGGCCCTGTTCGTCGGTGACCGCGGTCATGCCGAGGCCGGTGCGGGTCATTTCGACCAGGGCCGAGGTCAGCGAGTCGTGCTGGTTGACCACCGGAATCTGCTTGCCGGAATGCATGATGTCGCTGATGCGCACGAGCAGGCGCCGGCCGAGCGTGCCGGCCGGGTGCGAGCGGGCGAAATCCTCGGAGGTGAAGCCGCGCGCCTCGAGCAGGGCGATCGCGAGCGCGTCGCCCATGACCAGGGCCGCGGTGGTGCTGGCCGTCGGCGCCAACCCGAGCGGGCAGGCCTCTTCGGAAACCGAGACGTCGAGGTGCACGTCGGCGAGCTTGGCCAGCGAGGAGAACTCGTTGCCGGTCATCGCGATCAGCGGCACGTTCTGGCGCTTGATCAGCGGCAGGATGGTCAGCAGTTCGTCGGTCTCGCCGGAGTTGCTGAGGCTCAGGACCACGTCCTTATGGGTGATCATGCCGAGATCGCCGTGGCTGGCTTCGGCCGGATGGACGAAGAACGCCGGGGTACCGGTCGAGGCCAGGGTCGCGGCGATCTTGCGCGCGATGTGCCCGGACTTGCCGATGCCGATGACGACGACCCGCCCCTGACACTGGAACATGAGCTGGCAGGCGTGAAGGAAGCTTCCGTTGACGCGTTTTTGCAGGGCCGCGATCGCCCGCGCCTCGGTCTCGATCACGGTCATCGCGCTGTTGCGAATCGTCGTTTCGTCGAGGATCGGGCTGTTCAGGCTCAGGTTTGGGGCGTTCAGTTGGGCGTTCATCAGGACTGGATTGAGCAGCGAAATGGCCGGGTCGGCCGGCGCTTGATTCCGGCGAAGCGGTATTTTGAGTAACATTGGCTCTCCCTATTGTATCCGTTACCCCCTGCTGGCGCTCAAGACGGCCCGGACGGGCCATCCGTCGCAGCATCGCCAGGAATTCGCCTCTTCATGGACACCCGGACCATTCACGATCTCATCCAATCAGGCCTGCCCGATGCGGAAATCACCGTGGAAGGGGCGGACGGCGTACATTTCGAGGCCAGGGTGATCAGCCCGGCGTTTGCCGGAAAGCTCCCGCTGGCGCGCCACCGCATGGTTTACGCGACCCTGGGTGAACAAATGGGGAATGCGATACATGCACTTTCGTTGCGCACCTTGACACCGGAAGAAGCGGCCAAAGGCTGAGTTCCCGGCGAAGCGGTCGCGCAAGTCCACTATCCGGAGCTGCCCCTCGACCCTGCGGGCCGGGGCGGTTCCGATCCAATTTCAAATCAGGAAACACGCGGGCGATGGCCAAAATTGTAATCAACGGCGGAGAACCGCTTCAGGGCGACGTCCAGATCTCGGGCGCCAAGAACGCGGTGCTGCCGATTCTGGCCGCCTGCCTGCTGGCCGACGAGCCGGTCAGCATCGCCAATGTGCCGCATTTGCACGACGTGACCACGACCATGGAACTGCTCGGTCAGATGGGCGTTCAGCTGGTCGTCGACGAGCGCATGAAGATCCACGTCGATCCGCGCACGACCGACCGCTTTTTCGCGCCCTACGACCTGGTCAAGACCATGCGCGCGTCGATCCTCGTGCTCGGGCCGCTGGTGGCCCGCTACGGCCAGGCCGAGGTGTCGCTGCCGGGTGGTTGCGCGATCGGCTCGCGCCCGGTCAACCTGCACATCCAGGGACTGCAGGCCCTCGGTGCCGAGGTTCGCGTCGAGAATGGCTACATCAAGGCCCGCGCCAAGCGCCTCAAGGGCGCGCGCATCGTCCTCGACCTGGTCACCGTGACCGGCACCGAAAACCTGATGATGGCGGCGGTTCTGGCCCAGGGCACCACGGTCATCGAGAACGCGGCGCAGGAGCCCGAAGTCGTCGACCTCGCCAATTGCCTGAACAGCATGGGCGCGAAGATCAGCGGCGCCGGGACCAATTCGATCGTCATCGACGGCGTCGAGCGCCTCGGCGGCACCGATTACGAAGTGCTGCCGGACCGCATCGAGACCGGCACCTTCCTCGTCGCCGCCGCGATCACCGGCGGCAAGATCATGGCCAAGCACGCGCGGCCGAAGACGCTCGACTCGGTGCTCGGCAAGCTCGAGGACGCCGGTGCGCACATCTCGACCGGGGAGGACTGGATCGAGCTCGACATGCGCGGCCGCCGGCCCAAGGCGGTCAACATCACGACCGCGCCTTACCCGGCCTTTCCGACCGACATGCAGGCCCAGTTCACGGCTCTCAACTGCGTCGCCGAGGGCGTCGGCGTGATCACCGAAACGGTGTTCGAGAACCGCTTCATGCATGCCCTCGAACTGCAGCGCCTCGGCGCCGACATCCAGCTCGAGAGCAACACCGCGATCATCAAGGGCGTGCCGACCATGACCGGCGCGCAAATGATGGCCACCGACCTGCGCGCCTCGGCCTCATTGGTGCTGGCCGGCCTTGTCGCCGAGGGCGACACGACCATCGACCGCATCTACCACATCGACCGCGGCTACGAGAACATCGAGGAAAAGCTCGGCTCGCTCGGCGCGAGGATCCGGCGCTTGCCTTCTTGAGGGCCGGGAATGGGGAATGGGGAATGGGGAATGGGGAATGGGGAATGGGGAATGGGAGGAGCAGGAGCGTGTCGCGCTTTGCCTTTCCCATTCCCCATTCTCCATTCCCAAGGCTTCAGCCTTTCTCCACCGACACCAGGCGCAGGGTGACCGTGTCGCCCTTGCGTTCGACCTGCTCGATCTGCACGGGTATCCAGCCGTTGTTGCCGACGAACCAGATTTTCGAGGTGCGTTTGGCGCGGACGCGCTCGAGGCAGCGGGTCGAGAAGGTGCCGGCGGGCACGGTCAGTTCGACGTCATCCCCGCAGCGCGTGTAGCGCACGTCCTCGATGGCGTCCTTCATGGCGACCTTGTAGTCGAAGCGCTCGGCGTTGCGTGAGAGGTCGGCGGCCAGTGCCAGGGTCAGCGCGTGCCGGTCGATCGCGTTCGGCACCAGCGCATAGCGCGCATCGCTCTTGCCGTCGACCATGTGCACCTGGCCGGTCGTCCAGTCGAATTCGCCGTGGCGGCGGCGGTTCTTGAAGGCCACGTCCTGGCGGAAATCGTAATGCAGGGTCTCCGGGCGACCGGCGATCCAGCGCACCACCGATTCCTCGGTGACTTCGAGTCCGGCCAGCCTGGCCAGTCCCGAGGTGCCTTCGGTGGTGGTCAGCAGGGTCGTCGTCGCATCGCCATTTTCGCCGAGCTTGATGGTCGTGCGCGCCAGTTCCTTGCCGTTGCGCAAGGTCTGGTATTCGGCCTTGAACGGCGCGATCGGCGATTGGGCCAGCGCCGTTGCCGGCAGCAGGGCGCACAGGGAAAGGGCAAGGGCTCGGATCAAGGCCAGGTACTCCGCTCGGAAACGCGCAATTCTGGACTGTCGAACATGAACGCTGCATGGTCAGCGTGCATCGACGACCAGCTCACCGTCTTCGTCGAGTTGCAGGGGGCGGTCCAGCGGCGCGCCATCGAGATGCACGCCGTTGGCGGCCCAGCGCAGCCTGTTGCCGGCCAGCAGCGCGACACAGGCCACCAGTAGCCGGTGTTCCTGCGGCAGCAGCCGTTCGGCGAGGGACTGCGGCGTGTCGTCGGGGCGTATCTCGATCCGGACCTGGCCGAGGACCGGGCCGCCGTCGAGCTCGGCGGTGACGAAATGCACGCTGGCGCCGTGCAGGCGATCGCCCGCCTCGAGCGCGCGGCGGTGGGTATGCAGGCCGGGATATTTCGGCAGCAGCGAGGGATGGATGTTGATGATGCGGCCGAGCCAAGGCTTGAATGCCGCCGGGTCTAGGATGCGCATGAAGCCGGCCAGCACGACCAGGTCGGGCTTCGCTGCCGCGATGGCGGCGAACAGGGCCTCGTCGAACTCGCGGCGCGAACCGAACGCGCGCGGATCGACATGGACCGCGGCGATGCCGTCTGCACGTGCAATGTCGAGGGCGCGGGCGTCGGCCTTGTCGGAAAAGACGCCGACGAGGGTGATCGGCAATCGCGCCTCGCGTTGCGCGTCGATCAAGGCCTCGAGATTGCTGCCCCGGCCCGAAGCAAGCACGACGATACGCATGATTCCGTCCGCTTCTTTCAGCGGATGTGGACGCGCGAGTCGCCCGTCGCGGTGACCACCTCGCCGATCGTCCAGGCTTGCAGTTCGAGCGTTTCCAGCGCATCGAGGACCGAGCCGGCATGTTCGCGCGAAACGATCAGGGCGTAGCCGATGCCGCAGTTGAAGGTGCGCAGCATCTCGTCGCGCGCCACCTTGCCCTCATGCTGCAGCCAGTCGAATACGGCGGGTGCCTTCCAGGCACTGCCATCGATGTCGATGCCGAGCGTCTCCGGTACCACGCGAATGATGTTTTCACGCAGGCCGCCGCCGGTGATGTGGGCCATGCCGTTCACCGGCAGCTGCTGCATGAGCTTGAGCACCGGCTTCACGTAGATCGTCGTCGGCGCCATCAGGGCATCGTCGAGGCGGGTGCCGGAGAGGTCGAGGTCGTAGGGGCTGCCGGCGCGCTCGAGGATGCGCCGGATCAGCGAATAGCCGTTGGAATGCGGGCCCGAGGAGGCGATGCCGATGATCGCGTCGCCGGCCTGGATGCGGGTGCCGTCGATCAGGGCGAGCTTCTCGACCGCGCCGACGCAGAATCCGGCCAGATCGTATTCACCTGGCGGATACATGCTCGGCATTTCCGCGGTCTCGCCACCGATCAGCGCGCAGCCGGCCAGCTCGCAGCCCCTGGCGATGCCGCCGACCACCGCGACCGTGGTATCGACGTCGAGCGCGCCGGTAGCGAAGTAGTCGAGGAAGAAAAGCGGCTCGGCGCCCTGCACGAGCACGTCGTTGACGCACATACCGACGAGGTCGATGCCGATCGTGTCGTGGCGGCCGAGAATCTGTGCGAGCTTGAGCTTGGTGCCGACGCCGTCGGTGCCGGACACCAGCACCGGATCGCGATAGCGCCCGCCGAGTTCGAACAGTCCGCCGAATCCGCCGAGTCCGGCCATGACCTCCTTGCGGAAGGTGCGGGCGACCAGCGGCTTGATGCGTTCAACGACGGCATTGCCGGCATCGATGTCGACGCCGGCGGCGCGGTAGGTGAGGGCCTCGTTATCGTTCGACATGGGAAAAGCCGGGTACGCGGGGCCGCGAATCATACCAGCCCGGATGGACGAGGTAGCGAGGCTTCGTGCAGACTGGCGCTCAACACCACAGGGTCAGGGACTCCCTCATGCGCAGCATTGCGATGGACGCTACAACGCCTGCATGTCGGCAAGCGCCGGAATGTCCGCCGCCGACGGGCTCATCTGCGGTCCCGGCCGTTCGTCGCCGGGCCCGGATGCTGCTGGTCGCGGGCATGATGGCCCTGCTGGCCTGCCTGCAGGTCGCTGCGGCACCGGCCACCTACAGCGGCGAAGCGCCGGTCACGAGCCAGTCCGAAGCGGAGCGCGCCGGCGCCCTCAAGTCGGCCCTGGCCGATGTCGTGATCCGGCTCAGCAACGACCCCGGTATTCTCGCCCGCGGCGACGTCGCCAGCGCCGTCGCCGACGCCGACAAGTACGTGCTGCAGTATCGCTACCGGCGCGACAACGGCATCGATGAAGCGAGCGGGGCGGCGACGACCCGGCTGGTGCTGGTCGCGGAATTCGACAGCAGCGCCGTGGATCGCATGCTGGCCGGGCTCGGCCTGGCCGGCGCGGGTGCCGCCACCCCCGTCGATTCGACGCCGGTCGAACGGCAGATCTGGATCAGCGGCATCCGTTCCGCCGACGACTACGCGCGCGGCATGGGCTATCTGGCACGCCAGTCGCTGGTACGCCAGGCCTGGCCCCTGCAGGCGCGCGGTGATGGCATTCTCGTGCGCCTGAGCGTGGCCGGCGGCCTCGATCGCTGGCTCGAAACGGTCGATCGCGAAGGTGTCCTGCGGGTCAACAGCGCGAGTCCGCCACTCGAAGGCATCGACGCCACCCTCATGTTGAGCCCGTGAGCGCCGATGTGGCGGCACCTGCCCAATCTGATCACCGGGTTCCGCATCCTGATGGTGTGGCCGGTGTTCTGGCTGATCTCGCACGGCGAATTCGCCGGGGCCCTGCTCGTGGCTGCGATCGCCGGGGTCAGTGATGCCGTGGACGGCTACCTGGCCAAGCACTTCGGCTGGGAAAGTCGGCTTGGCGGATTGCTCGATCCGCTTGCCGACAAGCTGCTGCTGCTGGCCGGCTTCACCGCGCTGACCCTGATCGGCAGTCTGCCGGTCTGGCTGTTCGCGCTGGTCATCGGACGCGATGTCGTGATCGTCTGCGGGGCGATTGCCTATCACAACCTGATCGGCCCGTTCGATGCCCAGCCGAGTCGGCTGTCCAAGCTCACGACCGTGATCCAGATCCTGCTCGTGCTCGCCGAACTGCTGCGCCTGGCCTGGCTGCCGCGCTTGCCGGGACTGTTTCCGCTTCTTCTCCTCACCGCGGCGCTGACCGTGGCCAGCGGTCTACACTACGTGGTCGTCTGGTCGCTGCGTGCCCGCCAGGCCTTGCGCGACCGCAGAGAACAGGAATCCGGCTGATGCCCCCGACCACGATCGATATCCGTCTCAAGTGGCTGATCCTGGTGGCCTTCATCGGCTGGGTGTTGTACCTGCTCGGACCCGCCCTGGTGCCGTTCGCGATCGCCGCACTGTTTGCCTACCTGTTCAATCCCCTCGTGCAGCGGCTCGAAGCGCGAGGCGTCGGGCGCTCCTGGGGCGTCAGTCTCGTGTTCCTGGTCTTGACCCTCGCGGTGGTCGCGATCGTGCTGATCCTGATTCCGTTCATGGAGCGCCAGGTCGCACGCTTCATCGACCAGCTGCCGCGCTGGACCGCATGGGCTCGCGACGTGGCCACGCCGTGGATCGAGGCCCGCTTCGGCGTCAGCCTCGATACCTTCGACAGCGGCGAACTGGTCAGCATGCTGCAGGGCCACTGGAAGGAAGCCGGCGGCTTCGCCACCAGCGTGCTGTCGAAAGTTTCGAAGTCCGGTTTTGCGATCGTCGCCTGGCTGCTGAACCTCGTGATCGTGCCGGTTGCGGCGTTTTACCTGCTGCGCGACTGGAACATCGTCGTCGAGCGCATCCATGCCATGGTGCCGCGTTCGATCGAGCCGGTCGTGGTCCGCCTCGCCCGCGAGTCGGACGAGACCCTCGGCGGCTTCCTGCGCGGCCAGATCAGCGTGATGGTCCTGCTCGGTGTGATCTACGGTGTCGGGCTCTCGGTGGTCGGCGTCAGTGTCGGTCCGCTGATCGGCATGATCGCCGGGCTGATCAGCTTCGTGCCGTACATGGGTGCGATCGTCGGTGTCGGCATGGGCGTGATCGCGGCCGTGGTCCAGGGCCTGGACACAGTACACGTGATCTTCGTGCTGGTCGTATTCATCGTCGGCCAGTTGCTCGAAGGTTACGTGCTGGTGCCGAAACTGGTCGGCGACAAGATCGGCCTGCATCCGGTTGCGGTCATGTTCGCTATCCTCGCCGGCGGCGAGCTGTTCGGGTTCATCGGCGTGCTGCTGGCCCTGCCGCTGGCGGCCGTGGTCATGGTCATGCTGCGCTATGCCTACGAACGCTACACGCAAAGCGAGATGTACCACGACAAGCCGCCCGGTTCGCCGATCGTGCTCGAGGCCGACGTCGAGGCTGCGAGCAGTGAAGCTTCCGGCGTCGCGGCTGTTGAGTCTGCAGCGACCTCGCCGGTCGGACCGGATACGCATCCCGACGCATGAGCGAGCAACTCCCGCTGGCCCTGCGCTGGCCGGCGCACCAGCGCTTCGAGACCTTCCTGGTCGGCGCCAACGCCGACGGCATCGACATCCTGCGTCACGCGGCCCGCGGCGAGGACATCGACAGGGTCTATCTGTCCGGACCAAAGGGCAGCGGCAAGACCCATCTGCTGATCGCCGCCTGCGCCGAAGCGCTGGCCGGTCAGCGCAGCGCCCAGTATCTGGACCTGCAGCGGGTTGCAGTGCCCGTGGCCGAAACGATCCGCCGCTTCGGCGGCAGCGAGCTGCTCGCCATCGACAATGTCGATGCGATCGTCGGTTCGCGCGATGCCGAACACGCCCTGTTCGACCTGCACAATCGCTGCCTCGCCGAAGGCTCGACCCTGCTGTTTGCCGGATCCGATGCGCCTGCCGCTCTGGGTCTGGGCCTGCCCGACCTGGTCTCGCGCCTTGCTGCCTGCACCCAGTGGCCATTGCGCCCTCTCGATGAAGGCAGCCGGCGTCGGGCCCTGCAGGAGCGCGCCGCGACTCGCGGCATCGAGCTCGACGCGAGCGTGCTCGACTGGCTGTTCGCCCGCCATGCGCGCGACCTCGGCACCTTGATCCCGCTGCTCGACCGCATCGACCGGGCCACCCTGGCTGCCCAGCGTCGGGTCACGATCCCGTTCCTGCGCCGGCTGCTCGACGGGACCGATTGAGCGAATGCCAGTGAATTCAGGCGCGGCGCAAGCCGGCGTCGAGTTCGCCCAGGCGCTGCGGTGTTCCGACGTCGACCCAGCGCCCATCGTGGTGCTGGCCGCTGACCGCGCCACGGTGCATGGCATCGACCAGCAGCGGAAGCAGGCGGAAGCGCGGCGGCCGCAGGTCGACGCCGTCCACCTCGCCGACGATCGCGCGCCAGTTGCGGAACAGCCCGGGGCGGAACACGCCGATGCCGGCGTAGGTCAGTCGTGCTGCGCCTTCAGCCTGGACTGCGCCATTGTCGCCCAGGGCAAAGTCGCCGTCGGCGTGGTGCGGCGGGTTGTCCACGAGAACCAGATGGGCGTCGCCGCGCGGCTGTTCAGGGAGCTTCGCGAAGTCGAGATCGGTCCAGACATCGCCGTTGACGAGCAGGAACGGGTCGGGCCCGAGCGATGGCAGGGCATTGAGCATGCCGCCGCCCGTCTCGAGCGGGACCGGCCCTTCGTCGAGATAGTGGATGTGCAGGCCCCAGCGACTGCCGTCGCCGAGCGTCTGCGGGAACTGGGCGGCCAGATGGGAGGTGTTGATGACCACGTCTCGGATGCCGAGTGCCGCGAGCTTTCGCAGATGCCATTCGATCAGGCGCCTGCCGCCGACCTCGAGCAGCGGCTTGGCCGTGACGTCGGTCAGCGGACGCATGCGCTCGCCGCGTCCGGCCGCGAAGATCATCGCCGAATGCAGGCTCATCAGGCAGTGGACTCGCGCGGCGCGCGGATGTCGGAGTCGCCGAGCGCATGCTCGAGCAGGTCGGCGAGTTCGCCGGTTTCGGGATAGCGGCGCGCGACGCCGATCGTGTAGCGCCAGACCAGGGCCAGGTCATCGAGGTAGCGGGCTTTGCCGTCGCGATACCAGAGCCGGCAGAAAATGCCGAGGACCTTGAGATGGCGCTGCAGCCCCATCAGGTCGAACCAGCGACGCATCTGCATTTCGCCGACTTCGGGGCCGAGCAGGTGCGCCGCCAGCAGGCGCGTGCGATAGGCCTCGACCCAGCCGGCGACGTGCTCCGGATCCCATTCGATGTAGCAGTCGCGCAGCAGCGAGACCAGGTCGTAGCTGAGCGGGCCGACCACGGCGTCCTGGAAATCGACGATGCCCGGATTGACCAGCAGTCCGGCGTCGGCGGGCGCGCCGCTGCGCTCGATGACGAGCAGGTTGCGGCTGTGGAAATCGCGGTGCACGAATGCGCGCGGCTGTTCCTGGGCCGCATCGACCAGGGCGGTGAAGGCGGCCTCGATGATGTCGTGTTGCGTTCCTGAAAGCGCATGGCCGAGATGGCGTTCGAGGAACCAGGCCGGCATCAGTTGCATTTCGTCGACGAGCCGCTGCCGGCTGTAGTCGGGCAGGCCGGCGACGTCGACGGCGGTCTGCATGCGCAGCAGGGCATCGAGAGCGTCCGCGTAGAGCGCATCGACACTATGCAGGTTGAGTTCGGGCAGGTAGGTGCGCGTGCCGAGGTCCTCCATCAGGACGAAGCCCTGGTCGCGATCGACGGCGAGGACTTCCGGTGCGTGCAGCCCGGCACGACGCAGGCGCGAATCGACGTCGAGCCAGGGGCCGAGATCCTCCTTGTCCGGCGGAGCATCCATGACGACCGCGGTGGCGTCCGGGCTCGAGCCGCCGCCGGTCACGCGCCAGTAGCTGCGGAAGCTCGCATCCGCGGAGGCGCTGGACACTGCGATGTCGGTGCGCTGCAGCGCCGATTGCGCGAAGCGGCGCATCGCCGACTGGCGCTCGGTATTGGAAGTCACGCGTGAAACCTCTGCCGATTGACCAGGGCAGAGTCTAGTCGACTCGGCGCGAGGGCGGGCGTAGCGGTTCAGTCCGGCGGCATCGCTGCCTGGGTTGCCGGCGGATCGAATCCGTCGCGAAAGATCACGTCGTTCGAGCAGTCCTGGTACCACGGGCTGCTGCCGGTCGCGGCGTCCCATTCGGGCGACGTCGTGGCGAACAGGAAGTTCGGACAAAGCCGGCTCGCGCCGTTGACCAGTGCGTTGGGATCCGGGACCGCAGGCGGGAACCCGCTCAGCGCGTTGTCGGACACGTAGAACGATTCAAGCTGGTTCAAGCCGTCGAGCGACGGCAAGGTTCCGGAAAGATTGTTGTCGCTGACGTTGAAGCTGGTCAGCGCGGCCAGGGTCGAAAGCTCCGGAATGCCGCCATCGAGATGATTGTCGCTGGCGTCGAACTGGTACAGCGATGTCATGCCGGAAAGGTCCGGGATCGGTCCGGTCAGGTCGTTGTTGCCGACGTCGAACAGGCCGAGCTGGCTCAGATTGCCGATGTCGGGGATCGGTCCGTCCATGGCATTGCTGCCGATGCCGAAATTCTGCAGGCCGGTCATGCCGGCCAGCGATGGTATCGGGCCGTGCAGCAGGTTGTTGCCGAAGAACAGCAGCTTCAGATGGACCAGATCCTGCAGGCTGGCAGGCAGGGTGCCGTTCATGTTGTTGTTGGTCATCCACAGCTGTTCGACGCTGTTGCCGTCGGCCGAGCAGGTGATTCCAAACCATGCGCATTCGGTTCCGGCGGCGCCGCCCCAACCCGCGTTGTTGACCCAGTGATCGCCGTCGGTGCTCGCGTAGAGATCGAGCAGGGCCGCCCGCTCCGGTGCCGAAATGTCGGCCATGACCGGCCCTGGAGAGAACAGGAATGCGATCACGACCAGCAGCGCCGCAGGCAATCCCGCTCCTCGCATCAGGCGAGCGCAGGATGCAGGGTGGGTGGGCTCCACGATTCACTCCTTCGCCGGGGGAAGATTGCAAAGTATAATCAAAGCCGCAAGTGAGCGCGTGGAAAACGCGCGATAGCCACGTTTTCCACCTCGCCCGTGCCCGTGCCGCCGCCACGCTTCAGTGCCGCAGGCCGCGTCGCAGCCCAGACCGGGAGCGCCCGCCCACTCCTGCATGGGATCGCCCGAAGCCCGATTTGTACTCGACCGCCCCTAAATAGTACAATTTCGGTCCTGAATGGAGCCGCCATGCTGCGCGTAAGCAAACTTACCGACTATGCGACCGTCGTCATGACCTGCCTCGCCATGACCGGGGCCGAGGTGACCAGTGCCCAGCAACTGGCCGATGCGGCGCGCCTCGAGCTGCCGACGGTCAGCAAGCTGCTCAAGCAACTGGCCCACGCCGGCCTCGTCACGTCGCGACGTGGCGTCAACGGCGGCTATTGCCTGGCCCGGCCGGCAGAAGCGATCAGCGTGGCCGATATCGTCACCGCGATGGAGGGGCCGATCGGCATGACCGAATGCAGCGCGCACGCCGGCGCCTGCGGCCACGAGCCGCACTGTGGCGTACGCGTGAACTGGCAGCGCATCAGCCAGGCCATCCGCAGCGCGCTGCAGGGCGTCAGCCTGGCCGACATGGTGGCGACGCCGCCGCGGCGGCCGGCTGGAATCCCGTTGAGGGTGGCATCCCACTGATGGCGACGAACATGACCCGGGAATCCGAACCGCTCGTCCTTCGCGATCGCGAGTCCGTCTCGAGCGAAGGCAACGAACACATCGTCGAGGCGATCAATCGCCGCTATGGCGCCGGTTTCGTCACCGACATCGAGACCGACACCCTGCCGCCCGGTCTCAACGAGGACGTGGTGCGCTGGATCTCGGCGCGCAAGGGCGAACCGGGATGGATGACCGAGTGGCGCCTGCAGGCCTATCGCCACTGGCTGACCATGATCCCGCCCGAGTGGGCGAAGCTCAGAATCGCACCGATCGACTTCCAGGCGATCAGCTACTTCGCGGCACCGAAGGAAGGGCCGAAATCACTGGCCGAGGTCGATCCGAAGCTGCTCGAGACCTACGAGAAGCTCGGCGTGCCGCTGCACGAGCGCGCGCGCCTCGCCGGCGTCGCGGTCGATGCGGTGTTCGATTCGGTTTCGGTCGGCACCACGTTTCGCAAGGAGCTGGCCGAGGCCGGGGTGATCTTCTGTTCGATGTCCGAAGCCGTGAAGGAGCATCCGGACCTGGTCCGCGCCTATCTCGGCTCGGTCGTGCCGACCAGCGACAACTACTTCGCCGCGCTCAATTCGGCGGTGTTCTCCGACGGCAGCTTCGTGTTCATTCCGAAGGGCGTGCGCTGTCCGATGGAGCTGAGCACGTATTTCCGCATCAACGCGATCAACACCGGCCAGTTCGAGCGCACCCTGATCGTCGCCGAGGAAGGGGCCAGCGTGTCCTACCTCGAAGGCTGCACGGCGCCGATGCGCGACGAGAACCAGTTGCACGCGGCGGTCGTCGAGCTGGTTGCCCTGGATGACGCCGACATCAAGTACTCGACGGTGCAGAACTGGTATCCGGGCGACGAGAACGGCCTCGGCGGCATCTACAACTTCGTGACCAAGCGCGGCGACTGCCGCGGCGTGCGCTCGAAGATTTCCTGGACCCAGGTCGAGACCGGTTCGGCGATCACCTGGAAGTATCCGAGTTGCGTGCTGCGCGGCGACGAATCGGTCGGCGAATTCCATTCGGTGGCGCTGACCCATCACCACCAGCAGGCCGATACCGGCACCAAGATGATCCATATCGGCCGCAACACGAAGTCGAAGATCATCGCCAAGGGCATCAGCGCGGGCCGCGGCCAGAACAGCTATCGCGGCCTGGTCAAGGTCGAGAAGGGGGCCAGCGGCGCGCGCAATTACACGCAGTGCGACAGCCTGCTGATCGGCAAGAAATGCGGCGCGCATACGTTTCCGTATATCGAGGTGAAGAATCCCTCGGCCATCGTCGAGCACGAGGCGACCACCTCGAAGATCTCCGACGACCAACTGTTCTACTGCCGCTCGCGCGGCATCGCCGAGGAAGATGCCGTGTCGCTGATCGTCGACGGCTTCTGTCGGCAGGTGTTCCGCGAACTGCCGATGGAGTTCGCGGTCGAGGCCAAGAAACTGCTCGAGGTCAGCCTCGAAGGTGCGGTTGGTTGACGCTCGGTAAGGAGGCGCCATGTTTGGTCCGAAATGCCAGAGTTGCGGAATGCCGCTGAGTCGCGATCCGAAAGGTGGCGGAACCGAGGCGGATGGAACGCCGAGTGCGGAATACTGCAGTCACTGCTATGCCGGCGGACGATTCGTCGACGAGCAGATGACCTGCAGCCAGATGCAGGACCGCGTGCTCGGCAAGATGCGCGAAATGAAGATGCCTGGCTTCCTGGCCCGGCGATTGAGTGCGGGCATACCGCAACTGCGCCGCTGGAAATAGCGGTCGCGGGTCTGCGCGGTTGCCCTGACGAGGTTCTTGCGATGGTGCGGTACAGGCTCGCCAATGAAGAAGACATCGCGCCGATGACGGCGATCCGTCTCGGCGTGGGGGAGAATCGCCTGCCGGATCCCGCCTGGCTGACCCGCGAAAAGTGGATCAGTGCGCTGTCGACGAGCGGCAATGCCACGACCTGGGTCGCCGAACGCGCCGGTCAGGTGGTCGGATTCGCCACCGGCCGGATCGCGGAAGCCGACATCTGGGCCCTGTTCGTCGATTCGCGCCACGAAGGGCAGGGCATCGGCCAGGGCCTGCTGGCGCGCGTCGCGGCATGGATGTTCGACCAAGGCGTCGGCGAAATCCGGCTCGGCACCGCCGAGGGCACGCGCGCGGACCACTTCTACCAGCGCAATGGCTGGCAGCGCGGCGAGCTGACGGACAAGGGCGAGGTGGTATATCGCCTGCAATGCAAGGTGTTGCCAGCGGCCGGGTCCTGGCCCGAGCGGCCGCACCCCGAACCTGGAAACTGACGGGCATGGCCCGAATCACGGAATCAACGACATGCTGAAGATCGAAAACCTCCATGTGCGCATCGCCGGCAAGGACATCCTGCGCGGCCTGAGCCTCGAGGTGAAGGCGGGCGAAGTACACGCGATCATGGGGCCGAATGGCGCCGGCAAGTCCACGCTCGGCAATGTGCTGGCCGGGCGCGAGGGCTACGAGGTCATCGAAGGCTCGATACGCTACGAGGGCCAGGACCTGCTCGGGCTGGAACCCGAGGAGCGTGCCGCTGCCGGCGTGTTCCTCGCGTTCCAGTATCCGGTCGAGATCCCCGGCGTGAACAACACCTATTTCCTGCGCGCGGCCCTCAACGCGCAACGCCGGCGTCGCGGCGAGAGCGAGCTCGACTCGATGCAGTTTCTCAAGCGCGTGCGCGAGAAGCTGGCCGTGCTGCACCTCAAGGACGAACTGCTGCATCGGGCCGTCAACGAGGGCTTCTCGGGTGGCGAGAAGAAGCGCAACGAAATCTTCCAGATGGCCCTGCTCGAGCCGAAGCTGGCGATTCTCGACGAGACCGATTCCGGCCTCGACATCGATGCCCTGAAGATGGTCGCCGACGGCGTCAACGCAATGCGCGATCCGGCGCGTGCCTTCATCGTCATCACCCACTACCAGCGCCTGCTCGATTACATCGTTCCCGATTACGTCCATGTCCTCGCCGATGGTCGCATCGTAGAGAGCGGCGACAAGTCACTGGCCCTGAAGCTCGAGGAGCATGGCTATTCGTGGATCGCCGAGCGCAAGCTGGCCGGAGCGGCCTGATGGCTACGGCCTTTCTCGAACCGCTGCTGGCCGCGGCCGCGTCGGGCGGCAGCACGAACCGCGAATGGCTGGCCGGGGTGCGCGAACAGGCGCTGCGCCAGCTTGCCCGCGACGGCTTGCCAGGACCGCGCAGCGAGGCCTGGAAATACTCGAGCCTGCGCGCACTGGGCCAGCGCCGTTTCGAGCCAGGCGACGCCGCCGCGGCGACGCGCAATGTCGATGCCGGGCTGCTCGAACTGGCCGGCGTCGAAGGGCCGCGCCTGGTCTTCGTCAATGGCAGCTTCCGCGCCGACCTGTCACGCCTGCCCTCGCTGCCCGGAGTCGAGCTGCGCACGCTATCGCAGGAACTGCGGGACGATGCGGACGGCCTGCGCGGATTCCTCGATCGAGTCCATGCCGACCCGGCCGACGTGTTCGCCCGGCTCAACACGGTGCTGGCCGCGGACGGCCCTGTGATCCGCGTCGCCGCGGGCATCGTGGTCGAGCCGCTCGTGCATCTGGTCATCGTGGGTGCCAGCGCCTCGGCCGACCTGGCCTGGCAGCTGCGCGGCATCGTCGAGCTCGGCGCAGGCGCCTCGTTGCGCCTGGTCGAACACCATGTCGGCGAAGCCGGCCATGGGCACTTCGGCAACAGTTTTATCCAGATTTTGCTGCGGGCCGGTGCACGCCTCGATCTGCTGCAGGTCCAGAACACGCCGGAAAGCGCGAGCCTGGTTCGCCGCACCGAGGCCCTGCTCGAATCCGATGCGCATTTGGAAATGCGCTCGATCGAGGCCGGTGCGCGCTGGATGCGGCACGACCTCGTCGTCGAAATGACCGGTGACCGTTCGCGCTTAGTCTCCCGCGGCGTGTTCGCCCTGCACGGTCGCCAGCACGCCGATACCCGCCTCGACGTGCGCCACGCGGCGCGCGACACGAGCTGCGACATCGTCTGGCGCGGCGTCGCCGACCAGCGCTCGCGCGGCATCTTCCATGGCGCGATCGTCGTCGCCGCAGGCGCCGACGGTGCCGACGCGCAGCTCAGCAACAAGAACCTTCTGCTCTCGGACCAGGCCGAGATCGACACCCAGCCGGTTCTCGAGATCCACGCCGACGAGGTCAAGGCCGCGCACGGCGCGACCGTCGGCCAGCTGGACGAGCGCGCGCTGTTCTATCTGCGCTCGCGCGGTCTTTCCCGGGCCGAGGCGCGTTCGCTGCTGACCCTGGCCTTCTGCCGGGTCGCTTTCGATTCGATCGAGAATGCAGCACTTCGCGAGCATATCGATGCGATGCTGCTCGAACGCCTGCCGCTGCACGAGGACGAGGTCGGGCAGGAGCCGACGTCGCCATGAAGTCGGTTGATCAGGCGGCGCCCTGCTGGGCGCGCGGCATCGGCCGGGTCTGCGATCGCCCCGCCGACCTTGGCCCGGACCAGCCCCTTTCCCGTAGTGAATCCGCAGCATGAGCACGAGCCACGCGCACGACGCGAACAGCACAGAGTCCGCCCCGGCACTCGACATCGAGCGCATCCGCGCCGATTTCCCGTTGCTGGCGCGCAAGGTCCATGGCAAGCCGCTGGTCTACCTCGACAACGCCAATACCTCGCAGAAGCCCCTGGCCGTGATCGAGGCGACCGATCGCTTCTACCGGACCAGCAATGCCAACGTGGCGCGCGCGGTGCACGCGCTCGGCGCCGAGGCGACCGATGCCTACGAGGCGACCCGCGACAAGCTGGCGCGTTTCGTCAATGCGCCCTCGCGCGACGAGATCATCTTCACCTCGGGCACGACCCAGGCGACCAACCTGGTCGCCTACAGCTTCGCCCTGCCACGCCTCGGACCCGGCGATACGATCCTCGTCACCCAGATGGAACATCACGCCAACATCGTGCCGTGGCAACTGGTCTGCGCGCGTACCGGCGCTACGCTCAAGGTCGCGCCGATCAGCCAATCGGGCGAGCTCCTCGTCGATCGCTTCATCGAACTGCTCACGGCCGACGTCAAGCTGGCCTGCGTGACCCATGTCTCCAACGTGCTCGGCACGATCAATCCGATCGCCCGGCTCGCGCGCGAATGCCGCCGTCGCGGCATCCCGTTGCTGGTCGACGGTTCGCAGGCGGCGCCGCACCTGCCGATCGACGTGCGCGCGCTCGGCTGCGACTTCTATGCCCTGACCGGCCACAAGATGTTCGGTCCGACCGGAACCGGCATGCTTTGGGCCCGCCGTGAACATCTCGAGGCGATGCCGCCGTTCTTCGGCGGCGGCGAAATGATCCGCGAGGTGCGCTTCGAAGGCACGACCTTCGCCGATCCGCCGCACAAGTTCGAAGCCGGTACCCCGAACGTGGCCGGTTTCGTCGGCCTCGGCGCGGCCATCGACTATATCGATTCGATCGGCCTGGCGGCGATGGCGGCACGCGAGCATGCATTGCTCGAACATGCGAACAAGGCGCTGCGCTCGGTTCCAGGGCTGCGCGTGATTGGCGAGGCGGCCGACAAGGTCGCGGTGATCTCGTTCCTGATCGACGGCGTGCATGCGCACGACCTGGCCACGCTGCTCGACCTCGAGGGCATCGCCGTGCGCTCCGGCCACCACTGCGCGCATCCGCTGATGCAGTTCTACGGCGTGGCCGCGACCCTGCGCGCCTCGCTGGCCTTCTACAACACGCATGAGGAGATCGACGCGCTGGTCGCGGCGATCGGCCGCGTGCGCAAGCTGCTGGCCTGAAACCATGAGCACCGACACCCTGACTTTTCGCGACGCCACCATCGCCGATGCCGAGGCGATCATCGCCCTCGTGGAATCGGCCTATCGCGGCGAGACCAGCCGCAAGGGCTGGACCACCGAGGCCGATCTGCTCGACGGCCAGCGCATCGACCGCCAGCTCCTCCTCGAGTTGATCGGCGGTTCCAACGCCCGCGTCCTGATGGCCGAGAGCGCCGGCGAGCTGAAGGCCTGTTGCGAACTGCAAAAACAGGGCGAAAACGCCTATTTCGGCATGTTCGCGGTCCGGCCCGATGGCCAGGGCAGCGGCGTCGGCAACCGCGTGCTGGCCGAAAGCGAACGCATCGCGGCGCAGGAATGGCAGTGCAAGGAAATGCGCATGACCGTCATCGACCTGCGCACCGAACTGATCGCCTGGTACGAACGTCGCGGCTACCGGCGCACCGGCATCCACAAGCCGTTTCCGTATGGCGACGAACGCTTCGGCGTCCCGCGCCGCGATGACCTGCGCTTCGAGGTGCTGAGCAAGCCCTTGCTCTGAGCGACACCGACGCGGCGACGGCCTGCCGCATTCGCGCGACCCCCGAATTCCCCGACGAGAACGGTTTGCCTGCTTGCGCAAGCCGTCGCGGCAGGTTATCGTGCACACCTCTGTATTAACGCGTTAATACGTTATGAAGCGTCGATCCATCCAGGCCGAGACTTCCAGCGCCCGCGCCGAAGACAGTCTGTGCCGCGCCCTGCTGGCCCTCGATACGCTGGCCGAGATGCGCGCCTTCCTGCGCGATCTGTGCACGCCGGCCGAGCTCGAGGCATTGACCGATCGCTGGCGCGTGGTCCCGTACATCCTCAAGGGCGTGCCTTATCGCGAAATCCACGACCGCACCGCGGTCAGCATCACCACGATCGGTCGCGTGGCGCGGTTCCTGAGCCAGGGCAATGGCGGCTATCTCGCCGCGCTGGCGCATGCCAGCGGTGATCCCTCGCGTGCGGCAGCCGCGCGCAAACGACCCGCCGCGCGGAGGCCTTCGGCATGAGCACTCGCGACCGCCTGCGCATCGCCATCCAGAAATCCGGCCGCCTCAGCGATGCCTCGCTCGACCTGCTGGCCCGCTGCGGGCTCAGCTTCCGGCGCAGCCGCGACAAGCTGTTCTGCTTCGGTGAGACCCTGGCCGTGGACCTGCTGCTGGTCCGCGATGACGACGTGCCGAACATGATCGCCGATGGCGTCTGCGATCTCGGCATCGTCGGCCGCAATGTGCTCGACGAGCAGATTCTTTCGGCTCGCGCTGCCGGCCAGCAAGCCGCCTTCCGCGAATTGCGCGCGCTCGGCTTCGGGCGCTGCCGGCTGTCCCTGGCGGTGCCGCAGGAGTTCGGCTACGTCGAGCCCATCCAGCTCGGTGGCAAGCGCATCGCCACGACCTATCCGAACCTGCTCGCCGACTGGCTCGAACGCGCCGGCGTCGAGGCCGGCATCGTCAGCCTGTCCGGCTCGGTCGAGATCGCGCCGCGGCTCGGCACCGCCGACTTCATCTGCGACCTGGTCTCGAGCGGCGCGACCCTGGCCGCCAACCAGCTCAAGGAGGCCGCCGTCATCCTCGAGTCCGAGGCGGTGCTGGCGGCTGGCGCCACGCTACCCGGCGACGAGCGCGGCGAGCTGATCGAGATGCTGCTCAGGCGCATCGACGGGGTCATCCAGGTCCGTGTTTCCAAGCTGGTCATGTGGCACTCGCCGCGCTCGGCGCTCGAGGAGATCACGCGACTGTTGCCTAACGGGCCGCGTCCGACGGTGACCTCGATCGAAGGCCTCGAAAACGAAGTCGCCGTGCAGGCGATCTGCAACGATGCGATCACCTGGCAGCATCTGGAGGACATGAAGCGCGCCGGTGCGCGCCAGATGCTGGTCCTGCCGGTGGAGCAGATGCTCGCATGAAGCGCATCGAATGGAATCGGCTCGATGCAACGGAGAGGCTGGCCGTGCTGGGCCGGCCTGCGCGCCGGCAGTCGGCCGAGACGCGGGCCGCGGTCGAGCGTCTGCTGGCCCAGGTGCGCGCGCAGGGCGATGCGGCCCTGTTCGAACTGACCCGGCGTTTCGATCGCTGCGAACTGGCTTCGCTGCAGGTCAGCGAAGCCGAATTCGAGGCCGCGGAAAAGGCGCTTCCGGCAGAGTTGAAGACAGCCATCGCCGAAGCGAAGGCGCGCATCGAACTGTTCCACCGGGCCAGTGCGCCGCAACCGGTGTCGCTGGAGACCGCGCCCGGGGTTCGTTGCGAGCGGATCCTGCGGCCGATCGGGCGGGTCGGGCTCTACGTGCCGGCCGGCGGGGCGCCGCTGCCTTCGACCGCGCTGATGCTCGGCGTGCCGGCCGCCATTGCCGGGTCGCCGACCGTGGTCCTGTGCACGCCGCCGCGTGCCGACGGCGGCTGCGATGAGGCCGTTCTGTACGCCGCGCGCCTGTGCGGCATCCGCCAGGTCTTCAAGATCGGCGGCGCCCAGGCGATCGCGGCGATGGCCTACGGCACCGATTCGGTGCCGCGCTGCGACAAGCTGTTCGGGCCCGGCAATGTTTGGGTCACCGAGGCCAAGCTGCAGGTCTCGGCCGATCCCGAGGGTGCCGCGGTCGACATGCCTGCCGGGCCATCGGAAGTCCTCGTCATTGCCGACAGGCAGGCCGATCCGGTCTTCGTGGCGGCGGACCTGCTCGCCCAGGCCGAGCACGGCGTCGATTCCCAGGCGATCCTGGTGAGCCCGAGCGAGCGCCTGATCGATGCCGTCGCCGGCTGCCTGGCGGTGCAGCGCCTGCGCCTGTCGCGCGCCGACATCGCCGGCCAGGCGCTCGAACACGGCTGCCTGATCCGGGTCGATTCGCTCGACGAGGCGGTTGCGCTCAGCAACGCTTATGCTCCCGAACACCTGATCATCAATACCGCGGAGCCGCGCGCCATGCTCGACGCCATCGTCAACGCCGGTTCGATCTTCCTCGGGCCATGGTCGCCGGAATCGATCGGCGACTACTGCAGCGGCACCAATCACGTCCTGCCGACCTACGGCGCGGCGCGCGCCTGGAGCGGTCTGTCCGTGGCCAGCTTCCAGAAACAGATGACCGTGCAGGAACTGTCGGCCGACGGCCTGCGTACGATCGGACCCTGCGCGGTCACGCTGGCGACGGCGGAGCGCCTGGATGCCCATGCCAGCGCGGTCAGCCTGCGCCTGCAGTCGCTGGAGGACGCAGCATGAGCGTGCTCGACCTGGTCCGACCCGACATCCTCGCCCTGCAACCCTACTCGTCGGCGCGTACCGAGGCCGGGCAGGCGATGGTCATGCTGAATGCCAACGAGGCGCCCTGGCCGCCGCCCGGCGCCCAGCCCGATGCGCGCGGCATTCCGCTCAACCGCTATCCCGATCCGCAGCCGCGCGATCTGATCGAGCGCCTGGCCGCGCTCTACGCGGTCGATTCGAGCCGCGTCCTGGCCGGACGCGGCAGCGACGAGGCCATCGACCTGCTCGTGCGCGCGTTCTGTCGCCCCGGTGTCGACGCGATCGCCGTGTCGCCGCCGACCTTCGGCATGTACGCTGTCTGTGCTGCCACGCAAGGGGCCGCGCGTATCGATGTTCCGCTGGCCGCGGATTTCTCGATCGATGCGAAGTCGCTGGTCGACGACCTGCCTGGATCGGTCAAGCTCGTCTTCCTGTGCTCGCCGAACAACCCGACCGGCGGCGCGATCGGGCTTGCCGCGATCGAGCGGATCGCCTACGCCTTGCGCGAGCGTGCGCTGGTCATCGTCGACGAGGCCTACATCGAGTTCGCCGAAGTGCCGAGTGCGTCGAGTCTGCTCGACGCGCACGAGAACCTCGGCATCCTGCGCACGCTGTCCAAGGCCTGGGCCCTGGCCGGCGCGCGGATCGGCTGCCTGCTGGCCCGCGCCGAGGTCGTATCGGTGTTGCGCCGAATCATGCCGCCCTATCCGTTGCCGACGCCGAGCGTGATGGCGGCGATGGCCGCGCTGACCGCCGAGGGCATGGACCTGACCCGCCGGCGCATTGCCCTCGTCATCGCCGAACGCGAACGCATGGCGGTCGAACTGGCGCGCCTGCCGGGCGTGCAGGACGTCTTGCCTTCGAGCGCCAATTTCCTCTGTGTGCGCTTCGCCGATGCGCCACAGGTCTATCGCGAGCTGATGGCCAACGGCGTGATCGTGCGCGATGTCGGTCGCTACCCGCGCCTGGCCGGCTACCTGCGCATCAGCATCGGCACGCGCGAGGAGAACTCGCGCCTGCTCGAAGTGCTGATCCGCCGCGAGGTTTCCGCTTGAATTCACGCAAATTGCTGTTCGTCGATCGCGATGGCTGCCTGATCGAGGAACCCGAAGACTGCCAGATCGACCGTTTCGAGAAGTTCTCGCTGATGCCGGGTGTGATTCCGGCACTGCTGCGCTGCGTGGCTGCCGGCTACGAGATCGTCATGGTCAGCAACCAGGACGGACTCGGCACCCCGAGTTTTCCCGAAGACGACTTTCGCGGGCCGCATGATCTGCTCCTGCGCATCCTCGCTTCGCAGGGCATTGCGCTGCGCGAGGTCCTGATCGATCGCAGCTTCGACCACGAAGGTCTCGACACGCGCAAGCCGGGCGTCGGCATGGTCCGTCACTTCCTTTCCGACGATAGCTGGTCGCGCGCGCAATCGGCCATGGTCGGCGATCGCGAGACCGACCTGCAGTTTGCCGCCAACCTCGGCGTGCGCGGCTTACGCGTCGGCGCGCAGGGGATGAGCTGGCGCGATGTGGCCCATGCCCTGTGTGCCGCGCCGCGCACGGCCGAGGTGGTCCGCGACACGCGCGAGACGCAGCTGCGCGTGCGCGTCGATCTCGATGCGCCGCCGCACGCGTCGATCCGCACCGGCATCGGCTTTTTCGACCACATGCTCGAACAGATCGCCAAGCACGCTGGTTTCGATCTTCGCCTCGACTGTGCCGGCGACACCGAAGTCGATGAGCACCACACCATCGAGGACAGTGCGCTGGCTCTCGGCCAGGCCCTGCGTGCGGCATTGGGCGACAAGCGCGGGATCGGGCGTTACGGCTTCACCCTGCCGATGGACGAGACCCTGGCCAGCGCCGCGCTGGACCTGTCGGGCCGCCCCTATTTCGTGTTCGATGGCGCCTTTCCGCGCGACCAGGTCGGCGGCATGCCGACCGAACTGGTCGCGCACTTCTTCCGTTCGTTGTGCGAAACGCTGGGCGCCAATCTCAACCTCAGCGTGCGCGGCGAGAATGCCCATCACATGGTCGAGGCGAGCTTCAAGGCGTTCGCGCGTTGCCTGCGCCAGGCGATCCGCGTCGAGGGCGACGACCTGCCGAGCACCAAGGGCGTGCTGTGAGCGCGGTCGAACTCGTCCTGGTCGATGCCGGCGGCACCAATATCGGCTCGGTGCGTTACGCGCTGGAACGCCTCGGTGTCTTCGCCGAGGTCAGCGATGATGCGCAGCGGATCGCGCGCGCGACGCATGTGATCCTGCCCGGGGTCGGCGCCGCCGGACCCGGCATGCAGCGCTTGCGCGAGGCCGGCCTGATCGACGTGCTGCGCGGACTGAGCCAGCCCGTGCTCGGTGTCTGCCTCGGCATGCAATTGCTGTTCGAGCATTCCGAGGAAGGCGACACGACCTGCCTCGGCGTCGTGCCCGGGCAGGTGCGCCGGATCGAGGGCAGTGCGCGGCGACGCGTCCCGCACATGGGCTGGAACCGGCTCGATGTGCTTACCGACGATCCGCTGCTGGGCGGACTGGGCGCCGATGCCCATGCCTACTTCGTCCACAGCTATGCCGTCGCCAGCGCCGCGCATACCTTGGCCAGCACCGACTACGGCAGTGCCCTCGCCGCGATCGTGCGCCATCGCAACTTCCATGGCATGCAGTTCCATCCCGAGCGTTCGGCGGCGGTCGGCGCGCGTCTGCTCAGGAATTTCCTCGACTCATGAGCCTCGAGATCATTCCTGCCCTCGACCTGCGCGGTGGTCGCGTCGTGCGTCTGCGCCAGGGCGACTACGCGCGCGAAACCGGCTACGACATCGATGCCATGGAGCAGGGCCGGCGCTATCGCGACAGCGGGGCGCGCTGGCTGCACGTGGTCGATCTCGACGGTGCGCGCGATGGCGGCTTCGAGAACTTCAAGGTGCTCGAGGGACTGGCCCGGCTCGGTCTCGAAGTGCAGGCTGGCGGTGGTGTTCGCGACGAAGCGGGCCTGCGTCGGCTGCTCGATATCGGCGTGCGCCGCATCGTCATCGGCAGCCTCGCGGTCAGGCAACCCGCGCTGGTCATCGAGTGGATCGCCCGGCACGGCGCCGAGCGCATCGTCGTCGCCCTCGACACGCGCCGTTCGGACGCCGGCTGGAGCCTGCCCGTGGCCGGCTGGACCGAAACCGCTGCTGTCCTGCTCGACGAACTGGCGCCGCGCTACGCTCGTGCCGGCGCGCGCCACCTGCTGTGCACCGACATTGCACGCGACGGCATGATGTCGGGGCCCAATCTCGATCTCTACCGGCACCTCGCGCAGATTGCGCCCTCGATGCATGTGCAGGCCTCCGGAGGCGTACGCGATCTCGACGACCTGCGATCCCTGGATGGAACGGCGTCTGCCGTGATCCTTGGTCGCAGCCTGCTCGAGGGCCGGCTCGACCTCGGCGAGGCGCTGGCATGCTGACCCGGCGCCTGATCCCGTGCCTCGATGTGCGCGATGGCCGGGTCGTCAAGGGCGTGCGTTTCCGCGACCATGTCGTGGTCGGCGACATCGTCGACCTGGCCCTGCGCTATCGCGACGAAGGCGCCGACGAACTGGTCTTCTACGACATCACGGCGAGTCCGCAGGGACGCAGCGTCGACCGCGCCTGGGTCGAGCGCGTCGCCCGGGTCATCGACATTCCGTTCTGCGTCGCCGGCGGCATTCGCGACGTCGATGCGGCGCGCCAGGTCCTGCATGCCGGCGCCGACAAGATCTCGGTCAATTCGCCGGCGCTGGAGCGGCCGTCGCTGATCGACGAGCTGGCCGCCGCCTTCGGCGTGCAGTGCGTCGTCGTCGGCATCGACAGCCTGCGCGAGGCCGATGGCGAGTGGCGGGTCCGCCAGTACACGGGCGATCCCGAACGCATGCAGGCGCTGGCCCGGCGCACGCTCGACTGGGTCGTCGAGGTGCAGCAACGCGGTGCCGGTGAAATCGTCCTCAACTGCATGGATGCCGATGGTGTCCGCGGTGGCTACGACATCGAGCAACTTGCTGCAGTGAGGTCGTGCTGCGGCGTCCCGCTCGTAGCTTCGGGCGGCGCCGGCGCGCCCGCGCACTTTCTCGAGGTGTTCGCTGTCGCCGACGCGGACGCCGCACTGGCCGCCAGCGTGTTCCATTCCGGAGCCATCCGCATTCCGGATCTGAAACGGTTTCTCGCCGACAACCAGGTGGAGGTGCGGCCATGAACAGCGAAACCCGCGTGCCGGGCATCGACTGGGACAAGGTCGGCGGCCTGGTTCCGGCGGTGGTCCAGCACTGGCGCAGTGGCGAGGTCCTGATGCTCGGCTACATGACGCCCGAAGCGCTGGCGGCGACCCGCGATTCCGGCAAGGTGACCTTCTTCAGCCGCAGCCGGCGGCGTCTCTGGACCAAGGGCGAATCCTCGGGAAACCACCTGTTGCTGAAGTCCCTGCATGTCGACTGCGATGCCGACACCGTGCTGGTTCGTGCCGAGCCGGCCGGGCCGGTCTGCCACACCGGTACGCCGACCTGCTTTGCCGATGCGCCGCCCTTGCCGCTCGGTTTTCTCGGCGCGCTCGACGCGCTGGTCGAACGGCGTGCGCTCGAGCGGCCCGCGCAGAGTTACACGACGCGCCTGTTCGACGCGGGCCTGCCGGCGATCGCGCAAAAGATCGGCGAGGAGGGCGTCGAGATGGCGCTGGCGGCGGTCGTCGAGGACGACGCCTCGCTGCTCGGCGAAGCGGCCGACCTGATCTTCCATCTGCTCGTGTTGTTGCGTGCGCGCAACCTCGACCTGGCCCAGGTGGTCGAGGTACTGGCCCGCCGCCACGCCGAATCGGGCCGCGAACTCGAGCCGGACTGAGCCGGCGGCAGTCGTCACGCGGCACCGGCGGGCCGGCCCTATCGGAATATTCGCAATTGTGCAAGAGCTCGCGTAAACTCCGCCGCACTGTGTATGCCGGAGTCACAATGCATCGTGACATGGGCACAGCTGATCTCCCGATCTGCCTGTTTGCCGCGTCTCGCTACTTCCTCCTTGCACACCCAGTACCCGCGACGAATCCCTGGATTCGCGCACTCCATCATGTTTCAACTGTTCAAGGATCAAGCCATGTCTGAACGCGAAAACGGCACTGTCAAATGGTTCAACGACGCCAAGGGTTTCGGATTCATCACGCGTGAGTCCGGCCCCGACGTATTCGTGCATTTCCGTTCGATCGAAGGCAGCGGTTTCAAGTCGCTCGCCGAAGGTCAGAAAGTCAGCTTCACCGTGACCCAGGGTCCGAAGGGACCCCAGGCCGAAGCCGTACGCGCTGACTGATCGTCCTTCGATCATCCACGCCGACCCCGGGCGTTCGCGCCCGGGGTTTTTTTTCTTCCCGATTACGAGGTATTCCATGCAGATTGCCGAACGCAGCGTTGCATCCTTCCACTACACCCTGACCAACGATGCCGGCGACGTGCTCGACAGTTCCGAAGGGCGCGAGCCACTCGCCTACCTGCACGGCGTCGGCAATATCGTGCCGGGTCTCGAACGCGAGATGGCAGGCCATGTCGCCGGTGACCGTTTCAATGTCGACGTCGCGCCCGAGGAGGGCTACGGAACCTACATTGACGAGCTGGTCCAGGTCGTTCCGCGCACGTCCTTCCAGGGCATCGACGATCTCGCTGTCGGCATGCAGTTCCAGGCCCAGACCGGCCAGGGCCCGATCGCCGTCGTCATCACCGAGATCGAAGGCGATGAAGTCACCGTCGACGGCAACCATCCGCTGGCCGGCGAGACCCTGCATTTCGCGGTCGAAGTGGTCGAGGTGCGCGAAGCCAGCGCCGAAGAACTGCAGCACGGCCACGTGCATGGTGCCGGTGGGCATCATCATTGACTGGAGCAGGGATTCGGGATTGGGGATTGGGGATTCGGACAAGCGTTTCGCTTGCGGTCGAGTTCCGGGTTTCCGGATCCAGCCTTGCCGAATCTCGAATCCCAAATCTCCAATCCCGGCCTGTCAGCGCTTTTTCTCTCTGACAGGCAAGGGCACGTTGCAGAGATCGATCTTCCCGGCCGGGGCCAGGTACCAGTCGTCGCTGCGATTGCGCCGGGATTCGACCAGCGCCGTGAAGGTCGGCGTGTCGGTGCGCAGGATCTCGAGGTCGCTGCGCTCCGCGGCGGCGACATCGGCGGCCAGGCGGACACTGCGGATCGGCAGCATCTGTTCGCGCTTCTCGTAGAAGCCGGCGGGGCCACTGCCGCGCGGCAGCGCCGCCAGCAGCTCCATGCCGCGGACCACGCGTCCGACCGTGGCGATGTTGCGATCGAGTTGGCGCGGCGCGTGGCCGATCACCACATACAGTTCGGCGCCGCTGCCCGATTCGGCCTCGTTGCCGCGCCCCGCGCCGACCATGCCGTAGCAATGCGCCAGCCAGGCCTGGCCGGTTTTCGGGTCGCGCGCGGCGGGAAAGCCGTCCGAGAAGCCGACCTCGGGAGCGTAGACATCGCCGTCGGGCAGGCGCGTGAAGGCAAGACCTTGGGCCGGACGGCTGAATTCCGCGGCGAGGCTCTTGCTCGCTGCGCCGAATGAGCGCGCCTTGGTCGCATCGTCGGCATCCGGGTCGCCCCATTGGGTGACGAAATTGTCCTGCACGCGCAGGATCGCCAGGCCATCGAAGTACTTCTGTTTGACCAGGGTGCGGATGTTGGCCGCGTGCAACGGGGCGAACTGCGTGGCCAGCTCGATCACGACGCGACCGCCGGGCAGCTCCATGTACAGCGTGCTGGCCGGATCCAGCGCTCGCCAGTCGGCCGGCTTCGAGGACTCCAGCACCTGCTGCATGGTCGGCTTCTTCGCCTTCGTGTCGGCCGCCTGGGCCAGGCCTGCGCTGGCCAGGCCGAGCAGGGCCAACGCGCAGATCCCAAGTCCCCGCAAAGGGGTCGGGCGGCGCCCCTTGGCCCTGGCTGCAGGCTTGGGATGCGTGGACTTCGATACGGGGCTGGCGGGAATCGGCATGGCAGCTCATGACCTGGAAGGATGGAAGAGCCAAGACTAGCCGCTTCGGCATCGATGCGGGCCCATGACTTCCGGCTCATTCACTAGTGCGAACTAAACACTATGATTCATTCAACGCTATAGCGTAATGAATGGCAGTGGCCGTGACCGAACTCGAAATCCACCTGAAGAAGTTCGAGAAGGAGCTTTCGGCCGGCTCGGTTTCGCTGGTCCTGCTGGCCGTGCTGGCCGGCGCCGAGGAACCGATGTACGGCTACCTGATCGCCAAGCGGCTCGCCGACGGCGGCGAGGGTGTGCTCGCCGGCAAGCAGAGCGCCCTGTATCCGGTGCTGCGTAATCTCAGCGCTGCCGGCCTGCTCGACAGCGAGGTCGAGCCTTCGGTGGCCGGGCCGCCGCGCCGCTACTATAGGATCACGGCGCTCGGACGCGCCGTGCTCGAACAATGGACCGCAAGCTGGACGACGACGCGCGATTTCGTCGACAGCGTGCTCGAACGCAACACTTCGCGAGGGGCGAAATCATGAGCCAAGCCATCCCACGGACCATCCCCGAATATCTCGACCAGTTGCGCTCCGCCCTGCGCGGCGCCGATCCGGCGATGATCCAGGACGCCCTGTACGACGCCGAAGAGCATCTGCGCGCCGAACTGGCCGAACATCCCGGACTCGACGAGGCGACCATGCTCGAAAAGGTCGCGACCAGCTACGGCGCACCCGACGAGGTCGCCGAGATCTACCGGGTCAAGGAAGGCGAAGTCGAGCAGGCCCTGCGGCCGCGGCGGCGCCAGCCGGTCGCCGAAAAATCCGTGCTGGCGAAGTTCTTCGGTGTCGCGGTCGACCCGCGCGCCTACCTGGCCCTGTTCTACATGGTCCTGACCCTGGCCACCGGCATCTTCTATTTCACCTGGGTCGTGACCGGCCTCAGCATGTCGGCGGGTTTTGCCATCCTGATCATCGGCATTCCGTTCATCATCCTGTTCTTTGCCACGGTGCGCGCACTGTCCTTCGTCGAGGGCAAGATCGTCGAGGCCATGCTCGGCGTGCGCATGCCGCGCCGGCCCCAGGCGATGCAGCCCGGTGGTTCGATCTGGCAGCGCATCGGTGCAATGTTCACCGATCCGAGGACCTGGAGTACGCTGTTCTATATGTTGCTGATGATGCCGCTCGGCGTCCTCTACTTCTGCATCGTCACGATCGGTTTCACGTTCGCGATCGGTCTGACCCTGGCGCCATTCGTGCACCTGTTCAGTCCCTACGGCAGCGGCATCGTCATGGTCGACGGCGACTATGTGACCTGGTCTGCACCGCTCTGGAGCCTGCCTTTCTTCTTCGTCGGTGGCGTGCTGCTGTTCTTCGTCATGCTGCACATCGTGCGCGGCATCGGCCAGTTGCATGGCCAGCTGGCCAAGCATCTGCTGGTCAAGGCGGCCTGAGCGGAGCGGCCAGCCGGACGGCCTCCGCGAATTCGAGAGGCCGCGGCTCGGCCAAGGTGCTGCGGATCGGCGGCGCTCAAGCCACCGGTTTGCTGCGCTTGCGGCTGCCCCTGCCGGTGGCGGCCTGGCCAGGTTTCGCATGCTCGGCGATGAAATCGCGAAGTTGCGGGTAGATCGTCTCGCGCCAGCGGCGACCGCTGAAGATGCCATAGTGGCCGGCGCCATTGACCAGCAAGTTGCGCTTGCGCGTCGCCGGAATCCCCGAGCACAGCTCGTGCGCCGCCTCGGTCTGGCCGCGCCCGGAAATGTCGTCGAGTTCGCCTTCGATGGTGAGCAGGGCCGAATCGCGGATGTCGCCGGGCCTGACCCGCTGGCCGTTGATTTCCCATAGGCCACGCGGCAGCAGGTGCTGCTGGAAGACGGTCTTGATCGTATCGAGGTAGAACGGCGCGGGCATGTCGAGCACCGCGTTGTACTCGTCGTAGAACTTGCGATGGGCTTCGGCATCCTCGAGATCGCCGCGGCGCAGGTCTTCGTAGAAATCCCAGTGCGAGTTCATGTGCCGGCTCGGATTCATGGCGACGAACCCGGCGTGCTGCAGGAAACCCGGATAGACCTTGCGCCCGGCGCCCGGATAGTTCGACGGCACCGAATGGATGACATGGTTCTCGAACCACTCGATCGGCTGGGTCGTGGCCAGGTCGTTGACCTTGGTCGGGCTGCGCCGCGGATCGATCGGGCCGCCCATCATGGTCATGGTCAGCGGCGTCGCCTCCCTGTTCGAGGCGAGCAGGGAAATCGCAGCCATCACCGGTACGGTCGGCTGGCAGACCGAGATCACGTGCAGGCGCTCGGCGCCGATGTGGCGGATGAATTCCTGGATGTAGGCGACATAGTCGTCGAGGCCGAAATCGCCCTGCGAGAGCGGCACCATGCGGGCGTCGATCCAGTCGGTCAGATAGACCTTGTGGTGCTGCAACAGGGAACGCACGGTGTCGCGCAACAGGGTCGAGTGGTGCCCGGACAGGGGCGCTACGACCAGCACGACCGGATCGTTCTTCAGTTCGCCGAGGGTTTCGACGTCGTCGCTGAATCTCTTGAAGCGGATCAGGTTGCAGAATGGCTTGGCAATCGAGATCTTTTCCGAAATCGGCGTTTCATGGCCGTGGGCCATGACCGAATCGATGGCGAACGGCGGTTTCTCATAGTCCTTGCCGAGCCGGTAGGTCAGCTCGTAGCCGGCGGCCAGGCGCTGGACGCCGGGTAGCTGGGACAGCCAGTTTTCCTTGCCGGTCAGTAGCTGCGCTGCAGCACCCGACCAGCCGACGAGCGGATTCAACAGCGAGCGATTCAGTTCATGCAGGTGGTAGAGCATTGAGCCGGCCCCGGATTTCGATGGCGAATCCGCCCATCTTTAGCCCTTCCGGCGATATGTGCAAGTGCACAATCGGCTGATCCGGCCGACCGCCGGGTCCGCCGCTCAGGTTACAAGGGGCTGGCGGCCCTGTCCGCTCGGATTCTTCGCCGCTGTCTTCGCACTCTGTACCATGGGCGACAAGCATCCTGACCAGAACCCATGAAAGAAAAAACCTATGATCGCGCCTATTTCGACCGCTGGTATCGTGATCCCAGGCATCGGGTCAGGGCGAGCGGGGAAACCCGGCGCAAGGTGCAGATGGTTCTCGGACTGGCCGAATACTATCTGGGTCGAACCGTCACCAACGTGCTGGACATCGGCTGTGGTGAAGGGATCTGGCGTGCACCCTTGCGCGCCTTGCGACCTGGAATCGACTATCTGGGGCTGGATTCAAGCGAATATGCGATCCGCCGTTACGGTCGCTCGCGAAATCTGCGTCCGGCGCGTTTCGCCGATCTGGCCGAGTTGCGCTTCGACAGGCGTTTCGACCTGATTGTCTGTTCCGATGTTGTCCACTACCTGCGAGCCGCTGAGCTGCGCAAGGGCCTGTCGGGATTTCAAGAACTCCTCGGAGGTCTCGCCTTCATCGAGCTGTTCACCTCAAGAGACCCTGTCGACGGGGATACAAAAGGGTTCTTTGCGCGCTCGCCAAGGTGGTATCGCGAACGCTTTGCCGAGGCCGGGCTCATGGCTTGTGGCTCGCATTGTTATCTGGCGCCGGATCTGAAGCGGTCGGTATCTGAGCTGGAACGCGCTGACAGATGAGCGAACCCATTTCCGATGCTGATCAGCATCGACTGCCGGAATTGCCTGCGCTGACGGGGTTGCGCGGGTTTGCCGCCTTGTGGGTGCTGCTTTATCACATCTGGGCCATGAGTGGCGGTCCACCGCTGCGCATTCCCGGAGTCGGATTCATGCAGGGCAGCAACCTGCTTTCCGTAGGCTGGGCGGGCGTCGACCTGTTTTTCTGTCTCTCCGCGTTCCTGCTCGTCATGCCGTTTGCGCTGTGGCGCTATGGTTCCGCGACACGTCCGAGCACGGGTCGATACCTGCTGCGGCGCGTGCTGCGCATCTATCCGGCCTATCTGTTCCAGCTCGCTATCCTGTTGTTCGCTGCCGCTGCCTTTGACCATGGACGCGTACCGACTGCCCATGAGCTGATCGCCCATCTGTTTCTCTGGTTCTACATTGGCTGGAACTGGGTTGCGCCGATGGTCGGTGTCTGGTTTACCTTGCCGATCGAGTTCTCGTTCTATCTGGTGCTGCCCCTGATCGCTCCCTTCATCGATCGACGTCGCTGGGTCTGGCTGCTGATCGCTGCGATCACGACGAGCATTGGCTATCGCTACTTCATGCATCTGGTTTTCATCGATGAACCGGTTTCGACGCTGGTGATTGCAATGGAACGGATGCCCGGGCGCATCGATCAATTCGTCATCGGCATGCTGGCGGGCGCCGCGTTTGTCGCGGCCAGGTTGCGGGGTTGGCAGCCGCGATGGCTTGCGTTGTGGTTTGGCGCTGGCCTGATTGGCGCAATTGTCACGTGTGCAGCCTTGATCAGTGTCGCCGGTGAATATTGGGGCGGCCATCCGCTGTTGTATGTCTGGCACGCGCTGTTCTCGATCTGTCTCGTACCAATCCTGCTGGCCTGCGCCTGGGGCGCGCCGGTGGCAATTCGCGTGTTTGCGAATCGACCGATGCACTATCTGGGCGATATCAGTTTCGGCGTGTACCTGTGGCACGTGCCGATTCTTCTCTTGATTCTCCCGCACTTGCCGGAATCCTGGTCCCCGGCTGCGAAGTTCTGGACCTTGTTGGTTTCCGTTTTTCCGCTCAGTATCGTCGTTGCGCAGTTCTCGCATCGCTACATCGAGCAGCCCTTTCTGCGCCGCAAGCCGGCGCACCGGCAATGAACCGCCTCAATGGCTGATGGAATGGTTGGCCGCGTCCAGTACCTGCTGCGGATCGATGCGGACATCGAACCAGTTCATGCCCCAGTGCAGGTGCGGACCGCTGGCGCGGCCACTGGCCCCGACTGGCACGATCACCTGGCCCTGCTCGACGCGCTCGCCGACCTTCGCGTCTAGTCTCGACAGGTGCAGGAAATTGCTGCTGAAGCCATGGCCATGGTCGATGACGAGCGTGCCGCCGGTCAGGTAGAGATCGTCGGCGGCGCACGCAACCTGCGCCTGGCGCGCTCTTCCGACCCGGCCGAACTGCGCTTCGATCATCGCTTCGATCTGATCGTCTGTTCCGACGTCCTCCACTACTTGCGCGCTCCCGAACTGGTGCGCGGACTGTCGGGCTTCGCCGAATTGCTCGATGGCCTGGCCTTCATCGAACTGTTCAGTTCGCGCGATCCGGTCGAGGCCGACATGGCAGGTTTCATACCGAGGCCACCGGGCTGGTGCCGGAAGCGCTTTGCCGACGCCCGCCTGATGGCCTGCGACTCCCACTGCCATCTGAAAACTCATAGCGCCGCTTCCAGTCACAGGTGGCCCCATCGGTTCACGATGGTGCCGCGGCTCAAGAGTCCAAAGGGCAGGAGACGGCAATGTCACTTTACCCAGCAATCGATTTGCATTCCAACAACGGGTCGTGCCGGTCATTGACGAGGTTGATTGGATGATCTTGGAGCGGGGCCTGCCGAACGACCTGCCCGTCGTGCTCAAGGCGCTGGAGCCGTTTCGGGAGCAATTGGTCGGGGTTGCGGTGGAGTAACCTACAACGGGTACTGGTTGGCCGATGGTCTGCTCGGCCATGGCGGCAGCTTCGACAGCGCGCACCTGTTTGGATGACATTCTGACGGTGCGCAACCAGAAATGGGCTTGGATAAACCCGGGTTCTGAGTGGCGCGCACCGTCAGTCCTTTGTGATGTGCGAGACCGCCCGTCGCAGCGGCGAGCAACGCTTGGCCCGACGCTTGCGCCGGCACCCAGGATTCAGCAGACCCTGCGGCCTCTTGGAGCTGACGACGGCGACCGATGCCTGTGTGGGGCGGCAACGCCAAGGGCGCCGACTCGGGCCAGAACCAGAAGGGTGAGTGGCGCGGCCTCGTGGCCCGCCGAATGAAACACAGCCGGCGGTGGTGGAGCACAATGCAGAGGCCACCATCCGCCGATGGCGGGCAGATAAGGTTTTGCCCCGCTTGACGGAGGCGGCGAAATGGTGAGCCCATCGATGCAGCGCTCGGTTTCGGAACTCGAGCGGGCCTACTGAGTGTGCCTGCCTCGGCGCAGCTGCTTTCGGTGCATTGGCAGAGGCTACACTAGCCGGCCCCACCGAGTCCCTCATCCACATGAGCGAACGCCTCCCCGAATTGCCTGCATTGACCGGATTGCGCGGCTTCGCGGCCCTCTGGGTGCTGCTGTTTCATGCCTGGGCACTGAGCGGCGCGCCGGCCCTGGCCATTCCGGGAACAGGTTCGGTCCAGCTTGGCTGGTTCATGAATCTGGGCTGGGCTGGTGTCGACCTATTTTTCTGCCTGTCCGCTTTCCTGCTCGTGCTGCCATTCGCCCAATGGCGCTACGGCGGCGCGCCACGCCCCGACACTGGGCGCTATCTGCTCCGTCGTGTTCTACGGATCTATCCAGCCTATATCGCCCAACTAACCCTGCTCTTGCTGGTGGCCGCTGTGTTTGGCTACGGGCAGACGCTCGACGGCAAGGCCCTGGTCGCCCATATGTTCCTCTGGTTCAATCTCGGCGAACCGCGTTTCGACCCGTTGCTCGGAGTCTGGTTCACCTTGCCGATCGAGTTCGGCTTCTACCTGCTGCTGCCACTGATCGCGCCCTTGATCGATCGCCGATACTGGCCCTGGCTACTGATCGCAGCCCTGGCGGTGACTCTTGTTACGCGCTATCTCCTGCATCTGGCCTATCTGGGCGTGTCCGAACCAATGCGCGTGATCATGATCGAGCGCCTGCCGGGGCGCCTCGACCAATTCGTGATCGGCATGCTCGGTGGCGCCGCCTTCGTCGCCGCCAGCCTCGCCCAATGGCGGCCGCGGCAGCCGGCGTTGTGGCTTTTTGCCGGTCTCGTCGGCATTGCCCTGCTCGGCGCGGTGATACTCCGGGTTGGCGACGCCTACTGGCGCGGCCATCCGCTTCTGTTCGTCTGGCACACGCTGTTTTCCGTCTGCCTCGTGCCGATCTTGCTCGCCAGCGCCTGGGGCGTGGCGCCGGTCGCCGCGCTGCTGGCGAATCGACCGTTGCGCTACCTCGGTGAAATCAGCTTCGGTGTCTACCTGTGGCATATGCCTATCCTGGTCCCGATCCTCGCGCATCTGCCCGACTCGATGGACCCGGCGGCGCGATTCTGGTCGCTTCTTGCCTTCGTGGTGCCGGCGACCGTTATGGTTGCGCATCTGTCGCACCGCTTCATCGAGCAGCCCTTCCTGCGCCGCAAGCCTCCCCACCGAACAGGCTAGATCAAGAGCGGGTCAGTGTGTCCGCGTGAGCACGAGTTGCGGATCGATGCGGACATCGAACCAGTTCATGCCCCAGTGCAGGTGCGGACCGCTGGCGCGGCCACTGGCCCCGACCGCCGCGATCACCTGGCCCTGCTCGACGCGCTCGCCGACCTTCACGTCGAGCCTCGACAGGTGCAGGAAATTGCTGCTGAAGCCATGGCCATGGTCGATGACGAGCGTGCCGCCGGTCAGGTAGAGATCGTCGGCGGCGAAGCTGACGATGCCGCTGGCCGGCGCCTTTACCGGCGTTCCGCGCGGCGCCGCGATGTCCATGCCCGAATGCGCGGATCCCGGCTTGCCGTCGTAAATGCGCTGGTTGCCGAAGCGCCCGCTGATGCGCCCCTCGAGCGGGCGGATGAAAGTCTCGGTGAAATCGGTTCTTGCATCGTCGCGCTCGCGCGCGGCAGCGACGGCAGACTGCTCGCGACGGATCCGCGCGGCGATCTGCGGAGGCGGGTCAACTGTTTTCGGTGGCACCCCGCTGACCCGCTCGATCGGCCAGTCGCGCGTGCTCACTTCGATCCGGGCGATCCGGTGGCTGCCATCCGGCTCCTGCACGTCGATGCTCAGCGGACCCGTGGCATCGCGTCCGATGCCGAAACCGACCGTGCCATAGGGGGTGACGCGCAGAATCCGCCCGGCGTAGCTGACGATGCTGCCGGCCGGGACCTTGCCGAGCACCATCGCACCCTGCGAGGCCTGTTCGGGAAAAACGATGCGATCGGCAGCGTCGCCGGCACGGGTTGCCGTGGCGAGGCCGAGCAGTCCGCAGCCCAGAAGCAGATGCAGGAGCCTCAACGGGCGACTCCCTGCAGCGACTCGCCGGGAGCGGTTCGGAGCATTCGAGCGATGAAGCCATGTCCTTGCATCGCGGTTTGCGCGTGCACGGCCGCTTCGTCACTCATGGTCGTGTCCATCGGGTTGGCTGGCGCGCAGGAACGGTCGCCAGCTGAAATTCTCGGGCACTGGATCGAGGCCGCCTTCGCACATCGGTTGGCATCGCAGCAGCCGGTTCAGCGCGAGCCAACTGCCACGCAAGCTGCCGAATCGGGCCACGGCCACTCGCGCGTAATCGGAACAGCTCGGATGAAAACGGCAGCGCGGCCCGAGCCACGGACTGATGAAGCGCTTGTAAAATGCCAACAGTAAGAGGATAAGCCGGGACACGGTGGTGATAGTGTTTGGCGCAGTAAGGCGTCGACCGCAGCGCATGAAGCAGCGGTTGCCGGGGCGGGGTACTTAGGCTATAACACGCCGCCGCCGAGTCACAAGGTAAGGACGGAAATGGCGAAAACCAAACAGAAACCCAAGGCGAACGCAAAGTCCGGCAAGACGACCGCGAGCGCCAGGACCGCGGCCAAGCCGAAGGCCAAGCCCGCGGTGAAGGCGGCCAAGTCCAAAGCCAAGCCCGTTGCAAAGGCAAAGCCGGCCGTCCCGAAGTCCACGTCGAAGAAGGCGGCTGCTTCGAAAAAATCAGCGCCGGTGGCGAAGAAGTCGATCGCCGCAGCCAAGGGCAAGACGCCAGCGAAGGTGGCCAAGGCGAAGAAGAGCGCGGCTCCGGCAAAACCGGCCAGATCCGCGAAACCCGCCAAGCCAGCCAAGCCGGACAAGGCAGTCAAATCGGCAAAACCGGGCAAGGCAGCCGGCAGCGCATCAGTGAAGCGCGTCCCGCCCGCACCGGCCTCGGCAAAAAAATCCGTCGGCAAGCCGACTCGTTCCGGCAAGTCCTCAATCCCTCTCTCCAAGAACACCAAGTCTTCTGTGACCGAAACCACGACAGCTGCACCGGCATCATCGAAAAAGAATGCGAAGAACAAGGCCATTGCCGTTCCTTCCATGAAGGAGAAGGGCGTGACCATGCAGGACGGCCGCTACGCGCTGCCGACCAACACCACGATCGAATTGCCCGCGGGCTATCGCCCGTCGGCCAAAGAGGAGTACATGAATCCCCGGCACCTCGAATACTTCCGGCGCAAGCTGCAGAGCTGGCGCGAGGATCTGGTCGAGGAGTCCAAGCAGACGATCGAGAACCTGCGCGACGAGGTCCGCGACGTCGGTGACGAAGCCGAGCGCGCCACCCGCGAAACCGAAAACTCGCTCGAGTTGAGGACGCGCGACCGCTACCGAAAGCTGATCTCGAAAATCGACAAGGCGCTCAAGCGCATCGAAGAAGGCCGCTACGGCTTCTGCGAGGAAACCGACGAGGACATCGGCCTCGAGCGTCTCGACGCACGCCCGATCGCGACCCTGTGCCTCGATGCCCAGGAGCGTTGGGAGCATCGCCAGAAACAGATGGGCGATTGAGGTGCCGGGAGTAGGGAATAGGGAATGGAGAATAGGTAAAGCCAGTCTTCGCTGTGATGCGGTACCTGCTGGCGTAAGCCTGTTGCGTCGGCAAAATGGTCCGGTCGCGAGAAGCCGCTATTTCCACTCCCCGTTCGCCATTGTGAATTCCCGGCCTTTCAGCCACTCCCCATTCCCCATTCCCCATTCCCGTGGATAGGAAGTACTTCGGAACCGACGGCATTCGCGGCCAGGTCGGGCAGTGGCCGATCACCGCGGAGTTCATGCTCAAGCTCGGTCGGGCGATGGGCGCCGTGCTTGCCCGCGAGGGCGAGAGGCCGATCGTCCTGATCGGCAAGGACACGCGTATCTCGGGCTACATGTTCGAGTCCGCACTCGAGGCCGGCCTGCTCGCCGCCGGCGCCGAAGTGCGCCTGCTCGGTCCGATGCCCACGCCCGGGGTCGCCTACCTGACCCGGTCCATGCGCGCGGATGCCGGTATCGTCATCAGCGCCTCGCACAACCCGCATCAGGACAACGGCATCAAGTTCTTTTCCGCGTTCGGCGAGAAGCTCGACGACGATGTCGAACTGGCGATCGAGGCCGAGCTGAGCCTGCCGTTCTCGACGGTTGCCTCGGAAGCGATCGGCAAGGCCATGCGCATCGAGGACGCCTCGGCTCGCTATCTGGAGTTCTGCAAATCGACCGTATCGCGGTCGTTCAACCTGCACGGAGTTCATCTGGTCGTCGATTGCGCCCACGGCGCGACCTACCAGATCGCGCCCAAGATGTTCGCCGAGCTCGGTGCCACCGTGACCGCGATCGGCAACAAGCCGGACGGCCTCAATATCAATCGTGATTGCGGTTCGACCAGTCCTTCGGCGCTGGCCCGGGCGGTGGTCGAGTCCGGAGCCGATCTCGGCATCGCCTTCGACGGCGATGGCGACCGCTTGCAGATGGTCGACGCCAGTGGACAGGTCGTCGACGGCGACGAACTGCTCTATGTGCTGGCCGTGGACTGGCATGAGCAGGGCCGTTTGCGCGGTCCCCTGGTCGGCACCCTGATGAGCAACTTCGGTCTCGAGCAGGCGATGGCCGGAATCGGCGTGCCGTTCCTGCGCACGCGGGTCGGCGACCGCTACGTGATGCAGGCCTTGCGCGAGCAATCGGGCGTGCTCGGTGGCGAGACCTCCGGACACATCCTCTGCCTGGACCGCGTATCGACCGGCGACGCCATCGTCAGTGCGCTGCAGGTTCTCGAAGCACTCGCGCGCAGCGGACGCAGCCTGGGCGATGCGGCAGGCGGCATGCGCAAGGTGCCGCAAACCACGGTCAATGTCCGCGCCAGCGGCGGTTCGCGACTCGTCGCCGACGCCGAGGTCCAGCGCGTGCTGGCCAGCGTCCAGGGCCAGCTTGCCGGTCACGGCCGGGTCGTCCTGCGGCCGTCGGGTACCGAGCCCCTGGTCCGGGTCACCGTCGAGGCGATGGATTCCGCGATCGTTTCGCGCCTGGCCGAGGAACTGGCCGACGCGGTGCGCGCAGCACAGGCAAGAATCAGCTGACCCGTCGCCGTCGTCATTTCCCTGCTGCCTGCGGCAATCGAGGCAGCCGCCCGATCACGCAGGTCGTGGGATAATCGATCCCTCCTTCGATACCGTCCCGTGAGCCCGCGATGAAACACGTACCCACGCTCGACATCCGCCGCTACGAGTCCGACCGTGCCGCCTTCGTCGCCGAACTCGGCGCCGCCTACCGCGAATTCGGCTTCTGCTGCATCAGCGGACACGGCATCCCCAAGGCCAGCATCGATGCGGCCTACGACGTATTCCAGCGCTTCTTCGCCCTGCCCGAGGAGACCAAGCTCAAGTACCACCAGCCGGGAACGGGCGGTGCGCGCGGCTACACGCCATTCGGCATCGAAACCGCAAAGGATTCCGCGCATCCTGACCTCAAGGAGTTCTGGCATATCGGCCGGGAAATTCCGCGGGATTCGAAATACGCGGCAGTGATGCCGGCCAACGTCTGGCCCGCCGAGATCGACGGGTTCCGCGAGCATGGCTACGGGCTTTACGAGGCGCTCGATGCGCTCGGTACCCGCGTGCTGCGCGCGCTGGCCCTGCACATCGACCTGGCCGAGGACTTCTTCGAGGACAAGACCTGCTTCGGCAACTCGATCCTGCGTCCGATCCACTACCCGCCGATCACCGCGGACGACATCCCGAACGTGCGCGCCGGCGCCCACGAGGACATCAATTTCATCACCCTGCTGGTCGGCGCCAGCGCCGAAGGGCTCGAGGTACTGACCCGCGACGGCCAGTGGCTGCCGATCACCACCGAGGGCGATGCCATCGTCGTCAACATCGGCGACATGCTGCAGCGCCTGACCAACCACGTCTATCCGTCGACCACGCACCGGGTCATCAATCCGCAGAACGAGAACGCGCGCAAGCCGCGCTATTCCGTTCCGTTCTTCCTGCACCCGAATCCCGACGTCGTGCTCGACGTGCTGCCTTCGTGCGTCAGCGACGCCAATCCGAGCCGCTACCCGACGCCGATCACGTCGCACGAATACCTGCTCGAACGCCTGCGCGAAATCAAGTTGATCTGATGAAGTCCAGTCGCGGAATGCCCGGCCTCGGCATGGGCGTCGTTCGCGCGATCGTGCTGGTCGGGGCGGTCTTCCTCGCGCTGCGCGGAGCGCTCACGGGGTCGTTCATTTTCGACGACTACGCCTTGCTGGCGCTTCCGCGCTTTCTCGACAATCCGCTGCAGCCGTTCTGGCACCAGCACGTCGAGGGCGGGCTGCACTACCGGCCGCTCGGCGTGCTGCTCTGGTGGCTGAGCGAGCGCCTGTTCGGCGCAGATGCCTATCTGCACTACCTGCTCAACGCGGCCCTGCTCTCGGCGGTCGTGCTGGCCCTGTGGCGCCTGCTCGTGCGGCTCGTTGGTGCCGAGGGAAGCGCCTTTGCCATCGCGTTCGCGTTCGCCGTCCACCCGATCGCGATCGGAACCACGGTCTGGCTTTCGAATCGCTACGAGTTGCTGGCCTCGGTACTGGGTCTGCTGGCCTTGTCCCAGGCCTGGGAGTATCGCCAGACCCGGCGCGCCGGGGCCCTGCTCGGCACGCTGCTTCTGTTTGCTCTCGGCCTGTGCGCAAAGGAAAACACCGCGGCCCTGATTTCCGCTGCCTTCGTGTTCTGGTGGTGGCCAAGCGCAGAGCGGCCGGGCTGGCTCGATCGCCGGCAGCTGGCCTGCCTCTGGCTGGTCGCGGTATTCGCAGCCTGGCTACTGGTTCGCCACTGGGTCCTGCCAGCCACCGGCACCGAGCAACTGTTCGCCTACAAGTCGCCCTGGGTGCTGTTCAGCGAGGGCATGGCCGCCTGGTTCCTCAAGCTGCCGAGCTACCTGTTCCTGTGGCCCCGGCTCGGCGGCGTCACCGCGACCCTGTTCGGGCTCGGCGCGCTGGGTTTGCTGTTGCTCGTGTGGTCTGCATCGAGGCGCCCCTGGGGTCGTGAACGGGTCGCCCTGATCATGGCCGGCCTGGCCCTGATCGCAGTCGCTGCGCTGGTCCAGTGGCCGCGAACAGGACTGGTTCTGATGAACCTGCATTTTGGCGTCGATACCCTCGAAGATGTCCTGGCGGCGCGTCACTACTTCATGTCGGCCCTGGGCATGGCCATGGTCATGGCTGCACTGCTCGCGTTCGCAGGTCAGGCGATGACCCTGCGCCAGCGCTTGCTGGCCGGCCTCAGCATAGCCTTGCTCGTGATTCCGCTGTTTTCCGTGTCCCAGCATCTGGCCCGCAGCTACCGCGGGACGACCCTCGAACAGGCTCGCTTCGCCGACGCCGCCGTGGCCGCCATCGACAAGCTCGACCTGGCCGTCGATGACTGCCAGATCTACCTGCTCGATACCGACAGCAAGCTGTTCGGATTCTATGTCGATACGACGATCAAGGCCCTCGTTCCGGATCTGTCGACGCTTGGCCGCTGCTTCGTGCAGACCGAGTTCTCGCCGTGGTATCACCTGATCGAGCGATCGGAAGTCGCACGCGCGCAGAAACCTCCGTTTTCGCCGGTGCGGGCGGGCCGCGACACCGTTGCGCCGATCCTGATCGGCCACGGAGCCTTGGTTTTCCTCAATATGGCCCCCGACGCGAAGCCTCCGCTCGGTCCGGGCAGCTTTTTCCTGGACTGGCGTGACGGCAGCTTCGTCGACGTCAGCGAGGAGGTCAGGTCGGGTCGCCGGCCGGTCCGATTCTTCTGCTTTCGCGCGCCGAGCGAGTGTCCGTGATGCGGCGGTCACGCTGCTGAGCCACCCGGTTGGTCCGCAGGTCCGGGCCGCGATCGGCAACAGAAACGTGGCGAATTCGCCTGATTGCCGCTTCAGTCCGGCTTCTTTTTCCGGATGCGCCTGGACTGGCGTCCCATCAGGGCCAGGGCGAGGCGATCGGGCGTCAGTTTGAGCAGGGTCTTGATCGTGCGATTGATGCGGCCGTTGATGCAGACCGCCTCGCCGCGTTCGACCGCCTGCAGCCCCTGGCGCACGACGGTCTGCGCATCCATCCACAGCCATTTCGGCAGCTTCGACATCATCGCGCGCGAGCCGGTGACGTCATGGAATTCCGTGTAGGTGAAGCCGGGGCAGAGCGCGCAGGTGTTGACGCCATCCGCGCCGTACTCGAGGTGCAGGGCTTGCGAGAGCCTGATCAGGTAGGACTTGGCGCCGGCATACAGGGTCTGGCCGGCCGAACCCGGGACGTGTCCGGCCAGCGAGGCGACGTTGATGATCCGACCATGGCCACGCTCTCGCATGGCCGGCAGCAGACGATGGCAGAGTTCGGTCGGCGCCGTCATCAGGACCTGGATGAAGTCGGCCTGCACCTGCCACGGCTGGCTCAGGAAGTAGCCGGTCACGCCGTAGCCGGCGTTGTTGACGAGCAGATCGACGCTGAGGCCGCGCCGCGCGATTTCCTCGCAGAGCTGGCGCGGCGCGTCGCGTTCGGCGAGGTCGCCGGGAATGATCTGGACGTCGATGGCGTACTCCTTGCGCAGAGTCTGCGCCAGCGACTCGAGGCGGTCGACGCGTCGTGCGCTGAGCACCAGCGGCTGACCGCGTGCGGCCAACTCGCGGGCGAACGCGGCGCCGATGCCGGCCGATGCCCCGGTGATCAATGCATGGCCCCTGGTCTGCGTCATTCCTGTTTCGCCTGTTCGGTGGAGCGCAAAGACTAGTCCTCGGCGGGCCGGGCGTCGAACGGCATTGGCTCCGTTCCTGCCTGCGCATCCGTAAGGCAGGCCCGCCTGGCTGGCCGCCCATGGCTGCGCCGCGGGTTGCTGCGCAGCCCGGTCATTTGCCCGCACGTCGGCGGGTCGCTATCCTTCGCGCCCCGCATGAGCAGGCCCGATCGATGCGTCGCAATTTCGTTGCCGGCAACTGGAAAATGCACGGTTCGCGTGCGCAATCCGCCAGCCTCGTGGCCAGCGTGGCGGAAAACCTGCCGAACTCGGCGGAGGTGGCCGTCATTCCGCCGTTTCCGTACCTCTCCGAGCTGATTTCCGCCGCGCGCGGCAGTGCCCTGGGTTTCGGTGCCCAGGACCTCAGCGAGCATGCGCAGGGCGCCTACACGGGTGAGGTGGCCGGATCGATGCTGCACGAGATCGGTTGCCGCTATGTGCTGGTCGGACATTCCGAGCGGCGCCAGTACCATGCCGAAACCGACGCCGTCGTGGCGCGCAAGTTCGTCGCAGCGCAGTCCGCGGGACTGGTTCCGATCCTCTGCATCGGCGAGCTGCTCGAGCATCGCGAAGCCGGCCAAACCGAGAAGATCGTCGGTTCCCAGCTCGATGCCGTGCTCGACCTGGCCGGCGTCGCCGCATTCGCGAATGCCGTGGTCGCCTACGAGCCGGTCTGGGCGATCGGCACCGGCAAGACCGCCACGCCGGAGCAGGCGCAGGAGGTCCATGCGTTCATGCGTGACAAATTTGCGGGGCAGGATGCTAGAATAGCCAGCTCGCTGCGTCTCCTCTACGGAGGCAGTGTCAAGGCCGCCAATGCTGCCGAACTGTTCGCCAGGCCCGATATCGACGGTGGGCTGATCGGCGGCGCTTCGCTGGTGGCGGCCGATTTCCTTGCGATATGCGATGCGGCTGCGGCCGCGGCAAACCGGGATTCCTGATTCAAATGTTCACGATCATTGCCCAAGTCTTCTATGTGCTGATTGCCGTTTCGATGATCGCGCTGATCCTGATGCAGCGTGGTGCCGGTGCCGATGCAGGCTCCGGGTTCGGCGGTGGCGCTTCCTCGACCGTTTTCGGTGCGCGCGGTTCGGCAAACTTCCTGTCGCGCAGCACGGCGGTCCTTGCCGGTTTGTTCTTCCTGCTCAGCCTCGGCATGGGCATGTATCACAGTCGTCCATCCGTCGTTGGCGGAACCTCGGACGACCTTGGCGTGATGGCGGGGGTTGCCCCGGCTGCTCCGGCACCGGCTGCCGGTGACGTACCGGCAGCAACGACGGCGGCCCCGGCCTCCACCGACGTGCCAGCGCCAATGCCTGCTCCCGCAGCGGACAAACCGGCAGCAGAGCCGGTAAAATCCGATGCAGCGAAGCCGGAGAATGCGAGGAAGGACGGAGCTTGATAGCGTTGCCCAGGTGGCGGAATTGGTAGACGCACTACCTTGAGGTGGTAGCGGCGAGAGCTGTGGGGGTTCGAGTCCCCCCTTGGGCACCAACATCTTGTACAACCGTCGTTGCCGCAGCCTGCGGCAACCGCTGATGCGCCAGGCGGCGCGGAGGTGCATGTGCTAGTCGAGTATTTCCCGGTCCTCCTGTTCCTGCTGGTCGCCACCGGTATCGCCATCGCGTTGCTGGTGCTCGGCAACCTGCTCGGACCGAAGAAGCCCGCAGCGGAAAAGCTGGCTCCCTACGAGTGCGGCTTCGAAGCCTTCGAGGACGCGCGCATGCGCTTCGACGTGCGCTACTACCTGATCGCGATCCTGTTCATCATCTTCGATCTCGAAATCGCCTTCGTGATTCCGTGGGCCATCGTCTTCGACGAGCTCGGTGCGTTCGGCCTCGCCGAAATGGGCATGTTCATCGGCCTGCTCGTGCTCGGCTTCATCTATGTATGGAAGAAGGGAGCTCTCGAATGGGAATGAGCGACGCCATCGCGCGGGTCATGCACAACCCGACCCCGGGCGGTCCGGTCGACGACATCCTGCGGCCGGGCGATGACAATCCCCTGCTCGAGCGCGGTTTCGTCACCGCACGCATGGACGAGCTGGTCAACTGGGCGCGCACCGGTTCGATGTGGCCGATGACCTTCGGTCTCGCCTGCTGCGCCGTCGAGATGATGCATGCCGGCGCCGCGCGCCTGGACCTGGACCGCAACGGCGTGATCTTCCGCCCGTCGCCGCGCCAGTCCGACGTCATGATCGTCGCCGGTACCCTGGTCAACAAGATGGCCCCGGCCCTGCGCAAGGTCTACGACCAGATGCCAGAACCGAAGTGGGTGATCTCGATGGGTTCCTGCGCCAACGGTGGCGGCTACTACCACTACTCCTACGCCGTGGTCCGCGGTTGCGACCGCATCGTTCCGGTCGATGTCTACGTGCCGGGCTGCCCGCCGACCGCCGAAGCCCTGATCCACGGCATTCTGCAATTGCAGAAGAAGATTCGCCGAACCAACACCATCGCGCGCTGAGGACCGGCTATGAGCGAACCCGCATCCCTGGCGCGCCGCCTCGAAGTCCAGCTTGGCTCGAAAGTGGTCAGCAGCGTCGAGCGCAATGGCGAAACGACCATCGAGGTACTGCCCGAGAACTGGATTTCCGTGGCACAGACCCTGCGCGACGATCCGGCCTGGCAATTCGAGCAGTGCATCGACGTCTGCGGCGTCGACTATCTGAGCTACGGGCAGACCGAGTGGGATACCACCGACGTTTCCTCGGAAGGTTTCTCGCGCGGCGTCGAAGGCAAGGGTGCCGGTCGCTTCAGCTGGGCCGAGCGGCCGCGCAACACCAATATCCCGCGCCGCTTCGCGGTCGTCGTCCATCTGTTGTCGATCGCGCACAACCAGCGCCTGCGCATGCGCGCGTTCTGCGAGGATGATGACGTCCCCACCGTGCCTTCGCTGGTGGAGGTCTGGCCCGCGGTGAACTGGTTCGAGCGCGAAGCCTTCGACCTGTTCGGCATCGTCTTCGAGGGCCATCCGGACCTGCGCCGCATCCTCACCGACTACGGCTTCGTCGGCCACGCCTTCCGCAAGGATTTCCCGCTGATCGGCAATGTCGAGGTTCGCTACGATCCGGAGAAGAAGCGCGTGGTCTATGAGCCGGTATCGATCGAGCCGCGCGTGCTCGTGCCGCGCACGATCCGCGATGACTCGCGCTACGAGCAGTCCAGGGCCGAGCGCGAGGCAGGGGCGAAGTGATGGAAGAGATCCGCAATTACACGATGAATTTCGGCCCGCAGCATCCCGCTGCGCATGGCGTGTTGCGCCTGGTCCTCGAGATGGACGGCGAAACCGTGGTCCGTGCCGACCCGCATATCGGGCTGCTCCATCGCGGCACCGAGAAGCTGGCCGAATCGAAGCCCTACAACCAGTCGATCGGCTACATGGACCGGCTCGACTACGTCTCGATGATGTGCAACGAGCACGCCTATGTACGCGCCATCGAGAACCTGCTCGGCGTCGAAGTGCCGGAGCGTGCGCAGTGGATCCGCACGATGTTCGACGAGATCACGCGCATCCTCAACCACCTGATGTGGATCGGTTCGAACGCGCTCGACCTCGGCGCCATGGCCGTGTTCCTGTATGCGTTCCGCGAGCGCGAGGAGCTGATGGACTGCTACGAAGCGGTCTCCGGCGCACGCATGCATGCCACCTACTATCGACCGGGTGGTGTCTATCGCGACCTGCCGGTGCAGATGCCGAAGTACAAGGAATCCCGCTGGCACAAGGGCAGTGACCTGAAGCGCTTCAACCAGTGGCGCGAAGGCTCGATGCTCGACTACCTCGAGTCGTTCTGCGCGGACTTCCCGAGCAAGGTCGACGAATACGAGGAACTGCTCACCGGCAACCGGATCTGGAAGCAGCGCACCGTCGATATCGGCGTCGTGCCTCCGGACCTGGCCAGGGCCTGGGGCATGACCGGTCCGATGCTGCGCGGTTCGGGCATCGCCTGGGACCTGCGCAAGAAGCAGCCCTATGCCAAGTATGCGGAAGTCGATTTCGACATACCGGTCGGCGTCAACGGCGACTGCTACGACCGCTACCTGGTCCGTGTCGAGGAAATGCGCCAGTCCAACCGCATCATCCAGCAGTGCGTGGCCTGGCTGAAAGCCAATCCGGGCCCGGTGATCGTGCAGAACTACAAGGTCGCGCCGCCGAAGCGCGAAGAGATGAAGGACGACATGGAAGCCCTCATCCACCACTTCAAGCTGTTCACCGAAGGCTACTGCGTGCCGGCCGGCGAGACCTACGCCGCGGTCGAGGCGCCGAAGGGCGAATTCGGCTGCTACCTGGTTTCCGACGGCGCCAACAAGCCGTTCCGCTGCAAGTTGCGCGCCCCGGGCTTCGCCCACCTCTCCTCGATGGACACGGTCGTGCGCGGCCACATGCTCGCCGACGTCGTCGCCATGATCGGCACTTATGACGTGGTGTTCGGGGAGATAGACAGGTGATGGGGCCGGGATTCGGAATTCGAGATTCGGGATTCGCAAGAGCCGCTTCGCGGCAGCTCGCTGCTGTTCTGCTCCGTCCATGCGAAAAATCCTCGGAATGCGGAATGTCGCTTTTTCTAATCCCGAATCCGGAATCCCGAATCCCGGCTTTTCAACCAATCCCGAATCCCGAATCCCGAATCTCGGTAGTCAAATCATGAAACCGACCGGCACCTACAACCAGATCAAGGACGTCGATCCGCTGGCGTTGCTGACTCCGCATACGCGCGAGCACATCGACGCCTGGGTGGCCAAGTTCCCGCCCGATCGCAAGCGATCGGCGCTGATCCAGGGCCTGTTCGTGACCCAGGAGCAGAACGGCGGCTACCTGACCGATGAACTGATCGTCGCCGTCGCGCGCTATCTCGACCTGCCGCAGGTGTGGGCGTTCGAGGTGGCCAGTTTCTACTCGATGTTCGAGACCGCGCCGGTCGGCCGCAACAATGTCGCGATCTGCACCAACATTTCGTGCTGGCTGAATGGCGCCGAGGACCTCGTCCGCCATTGCGAGAAGAAGCTCGGTGTCAAGCTCGGCGAAAGCAGCGCGGACGGCCGCATCTACCTCAAGCGCGAGGAAGAATGCCTGGCTGCCTGCTGCGGCGCGCCGATGATGGTGGTCAACGGCCACTACCACGAGAACCTCGATACCGCGAAGGTCGACAAGATCCTCGACGCATTGGAATAACCATGGCATTCGGACCCGCTCCCAAGGACCATCAGGTCGTCTACACCACGCTGCACTTCGAGCAGCCGTGGACGCTCGAGAACTATCTCAAGGTCGACGGCTACCAGGCGTGGAAGAAAATCCTGGCCGAAAAGCCCGATCCGGCGACGATCATCGACGAACTCAAGAACAGCGCCCTGCGCGGGCGCGGCGGCGCCGGCTTCCCGACCGGCCTGAAGTGGTCGTTCATGCCGCGCAATGCGCCGGGACAGAAGTACATCCTGTGCAATTCCGACGAATCCGAGCCGGGTACCTGCAAGGACCGCGACATCCTGCGCTTCAATCCGCATGCGGTGATCGAGGGACTGGCGATCGCCTGCTATGCGACCGGTTCGACGGTCGCCTACAACTACCTGCGCGGCGAGTTCCACCACGAGCCGTTCGAGCATTTCGAGCTGGCCCTGAAGGCCGCCTATGAAGCCGGCCTGCTCGGCAAGAACATCGGAGGCTCGGGCATCGACGTCGACATCCACACCGCACTCGGCGCCGGCGCCTACATCTGTGGCGAAGAGACCGCGATGATGGAGTCGCTCGAGGGCAAGAAGGGGCAGCCGCGCTACAAGCCGCCGTTCCCGGCCAACTTCGGCCTCTACGGCAAGCCGACCACGATCAACAACACCGAAACCTATGCGTCGGTGCCGGCGATCATGCGCAAGGGCGCCAGCTGGTTCCTCAACATTGGCAAGCCGAACAATGGCGGCCCGAAGATATTCTCGGTCTCCGGCCACGTGGCCAAACCGGGCAATTACGAGATCCCGCTCGGCACGCCGTTCGCCGAACTGCTCGAGATGGCCGGCGGCATGCGCAACGGCGCCAAACTCAAGGCCGTGATTCCCGGCGGCTCGTCGATGCCGGTGCTGCCGGGCGAGACGATGATGGCGATCACCATGGATTACGACGCGATCCAGAAGGCCGGTTCCGGCCTCGGCTCGGGCGCGGTCGTGGTCATGGACGAATCGACCTGCATGGTCCGCGCCTGCCAGCGCATCGCGCGCTTTTACTACGCCGAGTCCTGCGGCCAGTGTACCCCGTGCCGCGAAGGCACCGGCTGGATGTACCGCATGCTCACGCGCATCGTCGAAGGCAAGGCCGAACTCGGCGATCTCGACACGCTGAAAGCCGCCGCCGGACAGATCGAAGGCCACACCATCTGCGCCTTCGGTGAAGCCGCCGCCTGGCCCGTGCAGGGCTTCCTGCGCCATTACTGGCACGAGTTCGAGTATTTCATCGTGAACGGCAGATCGATGGTCGAGGCTTCGATGGAGGCTGCAGCATGATGTCGTTCGCTGTGCTCACGACATGGGATTCGGGATTCGGGATTCGGGATTCGGCAAAGCGAAGCCGCCTCACCATGCTTTTTCGAATCCCCGCTTTCAACAGCCGAATGGCTGGTCATCCCCAATCCCGAATCCCGGCTCCTACAGGAGCCAAAGCATGAGCGCCCAGCCGGTGACAGCCGACGTGCCTCCCGATCACGTCACGATCGAGATCGACGGCAAGCAGACTTTCGCGCCGAAGGGTTCGATGATCATCCAGGCGGCCGATCGCATCGGCGTGCCGATTCCGCGTTTCTGCTACCACGAGAAACTGCCGATCGCGGCCAATTGCCGGATGTGCATGGTCGAAGTGGAGATGGGTGGCCGGCCGATGCCGAAGCCGCAACCGGCCTGCGCGACGCCGGTCGCCGACGGCATGAAGATCTTCACCCAGTCGCAGCGCGCCCTGTCTGCGCAGCGCAACGTGATGGAATTCCTGCTGATCAATCATCCGCTCGACTGCCCGATCTGCGACCAGGGCGGCGAGTGCGAGCTGCAGGATCTGTCGATGGGCTATGGCCGTTCGGTCAGCCGCTTCGTCGAACGCAAGCGCACGATTCCCGACGAGAACCTCGGTCCGCTGGTCGAAACCGAGATGACCCGCTGCATCCAGTGCACGCGCTGCATTCGCGTGATGTCCGAGGTCGCCGGTACCTACGAGCTCGGCGGCATGGAGCGCGGCGAGCGCCTGCAGATCGGCACCTATGTCGGCAAGCCGCTGATGAGCGAGCTTTCGGGCAACGTCATCGATGTTTGCCCGGTCGGTGCCCTGACCAACAAGCCATTCCGCTTCAAGGCGCGTGCCTGGGAGCTGATCGCGCGCGAATCGATTGGCTACCACGATGCGCTCGGCTCGAACCTTTGGCTGCACACGCGCCGCGGCGAGGTGTTGCGTTCGGTGCCGCGCGACAACGAGGCGATCAACGAATGCTGGCTGTCAGATCGCGATCGTTACAGCCACGAGGGCCTGAAGGCCGCCGATCGCGCCACGATGCCGATGATCCGCAAGAACGGCGAGCTGGTCGAGACGAGCTGGGCCGAAGCCCTCGCTTTCGTCGCCGATCGGCTGCGCGAATCGGGCGGTGATATCGGTGCCCTGGTCGCGCCGCTGACCTCGAGCGAGGAGGGCCACCTGCTCGCGCGCCTGCTGCGCGGTCTCGGCAGCGACGCCATCGATCATCGCCTGCGCCAGGCGGATTTTTCCGATGCGCCACGCGCGAGTGCGTTCGAGACCCCGTTCGCCGCCATCGAAAAGGCCGGCGCGGTCCTGCTGATCGGTTGCCACCCGCGCAACGAACTGCCCTTGCTCAATCACCGCCTGCGCAAGGCGGCGAGGGCAGGCGCCAAGGTCTACGTCGTCAATCCGCTCGATCTCGAATTCAACTTCGACCTGGCCGGCAAGCACATCGCCACGCCGGCGGCGATGGTCGACATCGTGCTCGGTCTCGCGCGCGCGGCTAACGACGCCGGGCACTTGCCGGCCTCGTCGTCGCTGGCGAAGGAACTGACCCGGGCCACCGCCAACGAGTCTGCGAAGGACTGGATCGCCCGGCTCGCCGATGCCGGCGTCTCTACCGTGATCCTTGGCGAGGCCGCGGTCCAGCACGCCGAGGCGTCCTGGCTGCGCGCGGCGGCGAAGTTCATCGCGCGTGTCACCGGCTCGGGCTACAACGAAATTCCGTCCGGCGCCAACGCGATCGGCCTGGCCGACGCCGGGGTCGCACCGCAGAAGGATGGTCGCGAGGCAGCCGCGATGCTGGCCAGTCCGCCGAAGAACCTGATCGTCTACCAGGCCGGTTCGGCCGATTTCGCCGAGCCGGCCGCGTTCGAGCGCGCCCGCAGCGAGACCGGCTTCTACGTCTACATGGGCGCCTACGCCTGCGCCGGCGTGCGCAGCAAGGCGCAGGCCGTGTTGCCGATCGGCCTGCCGCCCGAAATCGACGCGAGCTACACGAATATCGACGGAACCGTGCAGACCGTCGCCGCGGCGGCCAGGCTGCCGGGCGAGGCACGGCCGGGCTGGAAAGTGCTGCGCGCACTCGGTTCGGCGCTGGCGCTCGACGGCTTCGGCTTCACCGAGATCGGCGAGGTCCGTGCGCAGATGGGCAAGGCACAGACCGCAACGCCGTCGCGCGATGCCGAACCGCGGACACCTTCAGCCAGCTCGCCGTACACGTTCGAGCGCATCGCGACGACGGCCATCTATCGTGCCGACGCCGTCCTGCGCCGCTCGCCGGCGCTCAATGCGCATCCGCTGACGCGCGGCGCCATGGCGGTGCTGAATCCGGCCGATGCCGGCAAACTCGGTCTGCAAGATGGCGATCGCGTTCGCGTCGAGGACACGCTCCTGCCGGCGGCAATCGATGCGGCCGTGCCTGAAGGTGCGGTCTGGATCGAGGCTGGCTACGCCGAAGTGGCTGCTTTGCCGGGCCACGGATCCGCACTGACCATCGCGAGGGCCTCGGCATGATCGACGCAATGCGCGATGCCCTGTTCGGCTACGGAGACACCGGCATCGTCGTCTGGACCGTGCTCAAGATTCTCGCCATCGCCGTGCCGGTGATCATCGCCGTGGCGATGTTCGTCTATTGGGAGCGCAAGGTCATCGGCTGGATGCACGTGCGCATGGGGCCGAACCAGATCGGACCGTTCGGCCTGCTGCAGGCCTTTGCCGATGTCTTCAAGCTGCTGTTCAAGGAAGTGATCCTGCCGGCCAATTCGAACAAGGTGCTGTATTACCTTGCGCCGATGATCGCCCTGGTGCCGGCTTTTGCGGCCTGGTCGGTGATTCCGTTCGATGTCGGCATGGTGCTGGCCAACGTCAATGTCGGCCTGCTGCTGTTGCTGGCGATGACCTCGCTCGGTGTCTACGGCATCATCCTGGCCGGCTGGGCCTCGAACTCGCGCTACGCGATGCTCGGCGCAATGCGCGCCGCGGCGCAGACCGTGTCCTACGAGATCGCCATGGGTTTCGCCCTGGTCAGCGTCATGATCATGACAGGCAGCCTGAACCTCACCGACATCGTCCTTGCCCAGCAGGGCAGCAAGGGCTTCCTCGACTGGTACTGGCTGCCGCTGCTGCCGATGTTTGTGATCTATTTCATCTCCGGCGTGGCCGAAACCAACCGCGCGCCTTTCGACGTGGCCGAAGGTGAGTCCGAGATCGTCGCCGGCTTCCATGTCGAGTATTCCGGCTCGGCCTTCGCGATCTTCTTCCTCGCCGAATACGCGAACATGATCCTGATCGCGTTCCTCGCCTCGGTCCTGTTCATGGGCGGCTGGCTGAGCCCGCTGCAGGGATGGATCAGCGCCGACGTGCCGTGGATCGACTGGCTCTGGAAGGGCGGCTGGCAGTGGACCTTCATCAAGGCCTTCGTTTTCTCCTTCTTTTATCTGTGGTTCCGCGCCTCGTTCCCGCGCTATCGCTACGACCAGATCATGCGCCTGGGCTGGAAGGTGTTCATCCCGATCACGATCGTCTGGGTCGTGGTCGCGGCGTGCATGAAGTACTACGGCATCGTCACCATCGGCGCATGAACGAGCCAGGACCCCAAGCCAAGTCATGAACAGAGTCACTCACTATTTCAAGAGTCTGCTGCTGCTCGAGCTTCTGGCCGGCATGTGGCTGACCATCCGCTACATGTTCAAGCCGAAGTACACCATGCGCTATCCGGAAGAGCACATTCCGAAGTCGAATCGTTTCCGCGGCCTGCACGCCCTGCGCCGCTATCCCAATGGCGAGGAGCGTTGCATCGCCTGCAAGCTCTGCGAGGCGGTCTGCCCGGCGCTGGCGATCACGATCGATTCGGAAATGCGCGAGGACGGCTCGCGCCGCACGACGCGCTACGACATCGACCTGTTCAAATGCATCTACTGCGGCTTCTGCGAGGAATCCTGCCCGGTCGATTCGATCGTCGAGACGCACCTGCACGAGTATCACTTCGAGAAGCGCGGCGAGAACGTGGTCAACAAGATCCAGCTGCTGGCCATCGGCGACCGCTTCGAAGGCGAGATCGCCGCGGCGCGCGCCCAGGATGCGGCGTTCCGATGAGCGGCCACGGAGAATCCGATGACATTTGAACTGGTCTGCTTCTATTTCTTCGGCGCGGTCGCCGCCATCGCGGCGCTGGCCGTGATCAGCGTCAAGAATCCGGTCGTTGCCGCGCTCAACCTGGTCCTGACCTTTTTCTCGATGGCCTGTGTCTGGCTGCTCGCCCAGGCCGAATTCCTCGCCGTCGCCCTGGTCCTCGTCTACGTCGGCGCGGTCATGGTCCTGTTCCTGTTCGTGGTCATGATGCTCGATGTCGATTTCGCCCCGGTCCGCGAGGGCTTCGTGCGCTTTCTGCCGGTCGGCATCGTCGTCGCCGTGGTCATGCTGGCCGAGATGCTGATGATGATCGGCGTGCGCACGTTGCAGGTGCCGGTGAGCGCCGATCCGGCCGCGCTGGCCGGCATGTCCAACATGGGCTGGCTCGGCCGCACGTTATTCCGCGATTTCCTGCTGCCGTTCGAGGTCGCCGCGCTGATCCTGACCGTGGGACTGATCGCGGCCATCCCGCTGACCCTGCGCAAGCGCACCGGCATCAAGACCCAGAACCCGGGCCGTCAGGTCATGGTCAGGCGCGAGGATCGCATCCGCCTGGTCAAGATGGATGCGGTCAAGAAAGGGGAGGCGACACCGTGATTACCCTGGCCCATTTCCTCACCCTCGGCGCGGTTCTGTTCTGCATCGCCGTGGCCGGCATCTTCATCAACCGCAAGAACGTGATCGTATTGCTCATGTGCATCGAGCTCATGCTGCTCGCAGTCAACACGAACTTCGTTGCGTTCTCGCGCTTCCTCGGTGATCCGTCGGGCCAGGTCTTCGTCTTCTTCATCCTGACCGTGGCGGCGGCCGAAGCGGCGATCGGCCTCGCTATTCTCGTCGTCCTGTTCCGCAATCGCGCGACGATCGACGTGACCGACATCGACACGCTCAAGGGCTGACCCATGACGCTCGACAAAAACATCCTGCTCGTGATCGTCCTGGCGCCGCTGGTCGGCGCGGTGATCGCCGGCCTGTTCGGCAAGCGCGTCGGCCGCGTCGGCGCGCATGGCGTGACCATCGTCGGTGTCGCCCTGAGCTGCGCGCTGTCGATGCACGTGCTCTACCAGCTGGTCTGGGGCGGTGCCGAAACATTCAACGAGAACCTCTACACCTGGTTCCAGGTCGGCAGCACCAGCGCCAACATCGGCTTCCTGATCGACCGCCTGACCGCGATGATGATGGTCGTGGTGACCTTCGTCTCGTTGATGGTGCACGTCTACACGATCGGCTACATGGCCGACGACGACGGCTACCAGCGCTTCTTCAGCTACATCGCGCTGTTCACCTTCTCGATGCTCATGCTGGTCATGAGCAACAACTTCCTGCAGCTGTTCTTCGGCTGGGAAGCGGTCGGCCTGGTCTCCTACCTGCTGATCGGCTTCTGGTTCAAGCGCCCGACCGCGATCTTCGCCAACATGAAGGCGTTCATCGTCAACCGCGTCGGCGACTTCGGCTTCCTGCTCGGTATCGCCGGCGTGCTGATGTGGTTCGGCGGCTCGCTCGACTACGGCACGGTGTTCGCGCATGCGCAGGATCCGGCCGTCGACATGGGCGCGCGCTCGGTCGAGCTGATCGCCGGACACCCGTGGCACGTGGCCACGGTCGTCTGCATCTGCCTGTTCATCGGCGCCATGGGCAAGTCGGCCCAGGTGCCGCTGCATGTCTGGCTGCCCGACTCGATGGAAGGCCCGACCCCGATCTCGGCCCTGATCCATGCGGCAACGATGGTCACCGCCGGCATCTTCATGGTCGCGCGCATGTCGCCGCTGTTCGAACTGAGCGAGACGGCGCTGACCTTCGTGCTCGTTATCGGCGCGACCACGGCCCTGTTCACCGGCCTGATCGGCGTCGTCCAGAACGACATCAAGCGCGTGGTCGCTTATTCGACCCTGTCCCAGCTCGGCTACATGACCGTCGCCCTTGGCGTCTCGGCCTATTCGGCCGGCGTCTTTCACCTGATGACCCATGCCTTCTTCAAGGCACTCCTTTTCCTGGGCGCCGGCTCGGTCATCATCGCCATGCACCACGAGCAGGACATGCGCCACATGGGCGGCCTGCGCAAGTACATGCCGGTGACCTGGATCACGATGTGGATCGGTTCGCTGGCCCTGGCCGGGGCGCCGGGCTTTGCCGGCTTCTATTCGAAGGATGCGATCATCGAGGCGGTCGGCGAGTCGCATCGCGTCGGCGCGGGCTATGCCTATTTCTGCGTGCTCGCCGGCGTCTTCATCACCGCGCTGTACAGCTTCCGCCTGCTCTACATGACCTTCCACGGCAAGGAGCGCTTCGTCGTCGAGCATGCAAGCCATTCCCATGGACACGGCCACGACGCCGATCACGCCGGGCATGGCCACCATGCACCCGGTCACCTCGAGCATGCGCCGAAGGAGTCGCCGTGGGTGGTCACCGTGCCGCTCGTGCTGCTGGCGATTCCGTCGGTCGTGATCGGTTTCCTGACCATCGGCCCGATGCTGTTCGGCGATTATTTCGGCCAGGCCATCTTCGTGCACGAGGCCAACAACGTGCTCGGCGAGCTCGGCCATGAATTCCACGGCGCGCTGGCCATGGCCCTGCACGGTTTCTCGCAGCCACCGTTCTGGATCGCGCTGGCCGGTTTCGCCGCGGCTACCTGGATCTGGCTGTTCCAGCCCTCCATCGCCGACAAGGCCGAGAATGCCTTGCGGCCGCTGCATACCCTGCTGGCCAACAAGTACTGGTTCGACAGCGTTTACCAGGCGGTGTTCGCGCGCGGCGGCGTCGCCCTCGGCCGTGGTCTCTGGCGCGGCGGCGATGCCGGCCTGATCGACGGCGCCATTGACGGCTCGGCCAGCTTCATCGATCAACTGTCTGCCATCGTTCGCCGGGTCCAGTCCGGCTATCTTTACCACTATGCGTTCGCGATGATTCTCGGCCTGATCCTGCTGCTCGGCGGATCGTGGTGGCTGTTCACGCGTATCGCCGCCTGATTCAACCCGCACTATTCATGAACGTCGCAGGAAAACGCCGAAATGTTTGATAGGGCAATGCAAGTCGTAAATCACATGGCTTCGACAAAATATACGGCTGCGTTTCCCTGCTGGCACGGCCCTCGCGGGTCTTTTGCGGCGATCGCGGCGTTGCTTGTCGCCGCAATGGGCCCACCATTCCAGCTCCGCGCGCCTTGCGCTCGCCACAAAATCCTCCGCGATCATCCGCGCCCGTTCAAGAATAGTGTGGGTTAGGGAATGACAACCACCATGGCTCAATGGCCACTTCTCAGCGTACTGATCTGGTTGCCGATTGCCGGTGCCATCCTCGTCCTCGGGCTCGGCCGCGATCCGCGCGTCGCGCGCTGGCTCAGCGTGCTCGTCGCGCTGGCGACCCTGGCCGCCAGCATCCCGCTCTATCTCGGCTACGACGCTGCGGCCGGCGGCATGCAGTTCGTCGAATCGCACGCCTGGATCGATGCCCTAAAGGTCCACTACGCGCTGGCCGCCGATGGCATTTCGGTCGCCCTGATCGTGCTCACGACCTTCACCAGCGTGCTCGTGATCGTCGGTTCGTGGGGCCCGATCGACAAGCGCGTTTCCCAGTACATGGCGGCGATGCTCGCCCTCGAAGGCATGCTGATCGGCGTCTTCGCGGCGACCGATGCGCTGCTGTTCTACGTGTTCTTCGAAGCGATGCTAATTCCGATGTTCATCATCATCGGCATCTGGGGTGGCCCGCGCCGGGTCTATGCGACCCTGAAGTTCTTCATCTATACCTTCCTCGGCTCGATCTTCATGCTGATCGGGCTGATCTACCTGCACATGAAGACCGGCGAATTCTCGCTGCAGGCCTTCGCCCAGGCACCACTCGACGCGACCGAACAGGCATGGCTGTTCTTCGCCTTCCTGATCGCCTTCGCGATCAAGGTGCCGATGTGGCCGGTGCATACCTGGTTGCCCGACGCGCACGTCGAGGCACCGACCGGCGGTTCGGTGATTCTGGCCGCGATCATGCTCAAGGTCGGCGGTTACGGATTCATCCGCTTCTCGCTGCCGATCACGCCCGATGCCTCGCAGGAATACGCCTGGGTGGTCATCGCGATGTCGCTGGTCGCGGTCGTCTACATCGGTTACGTCGCCCTGGTCCAGGACGACATGAAGAAACTGATCGCCTATTCCTCGATCGCGCACATGGCCTTCGTAACCCTCGGTCTGTTCATCGCCCTGGCCCTGGTCCGCGTGCACGGCAATCCCGATGCCGCGCGTCTCGGCGTGCAGGGCGCGATGGTGCAGATGATCTCGCACGGTTTCGTCTCGGGCGCGATGTTCTCGTGCATCGGCGTGCTTTACGACCGCCTGCATTCGCGCATGATCCGCGACTACGGTGGTGTCGTGAACGTGATGCCGTGGTTCGGTGCGTTCTTCGTCCTGTTTGCCATGGCCAATTGCGGCCTGCCGGGAACCAGCGGCTTCGTCGGCGAATTCATGGTCATCCTCGCCGCGTTCCAGGACAACGTCTGGATTGCCGCGGTCGCCGCCTTCACCCTGATCATCGGTGCGGCCTACACGCTGTGGCTGGTCAAGCGCGTGATCTTCGGCGAAGTGACCAACCCGAAGGTGGCCAAGTTCAAAGACCTCGACGCACGCGAATGGATCGTGCTCGGATCGTTCGCGGCGGCGGTACTGGCCGTTGGCGTCTATCCGAAACCGCTGACCGACCTGATGGACAGCTCGGTGCTGCAGATCGTCAATGCGCTGATGCTGAGCAAGGCCTGAGACCCCAACGATGATGTCATTCAATCCCAACGATCTGGTCGCCATTCTCCCCGAGCTGATCCTGCTCGGCGCGACCTGCGCGATCCTGCTGATCGACCTGTTCCTAAAGCCGAGCCAGCGCGATTTCACGCACTGGATGTCGATCGGAGCGCTGGCGGTTGCCGCCTGTTTCGTCTGGCACGGAGCACCGGCGCCAGGGCAGGGCGTGAGCGCATTCAACGGCATGTTCCTGCATGACGGCATCAGCGTCGTCCTCAAGCAGTTCGTCCTGCTGATGAGCGGCCTGAGCCTGTTCTACGGTCGCCATTACATGCGCGAGCGCCAGTTGCTGATCGGCGAGTACTACCTGCTGATCCTGTTCGCGACGCTCGGCATGATGCTGCTGGTCTCGGCCGGCAGCCTGATCAGCGCCTACCTCGGCCTCGAACTGCTGGCCCTTTCTTCGTATGCCCTGGTCGCCCTGAATCGCGATTCCTCGGTTTCCGCCGAAGCGGCCATCAAGTACTTCGTGCTCGGCGCGCTGGCCTCGGGCCTGCTGCTGTACGGCATGTCGATGATCTATGGCGCCACCGGCACCCTCGATCTGGCCCGCATCAGCGCCTCGATCGGCCAGGTCGAGCATCCGGGCTGGCTCGCCTTCGGCCTGATCTTCCTGATCGCCGGCATCGCCTTCAAGCTCGGCGCCGCGCCGTTCCACATGTGGCTGCCCGACGTCTACCAGGGCGCCCCGACCGCGATCACCGTATTCATCGGCTCGGCGCCGAAACTGGCTGCCTTCGGCCTCGCCTACCGCCTGCTCGAAGGCGGTCTCGGCGGCCTCAGCGAACACTGGACCCTGATGCTGGCCATCCTCTCGGTGTTCTCGCTGGCGATCGGCAACCTGTTCGCGATTGCCCAGAGCAACCTCAAGCGCATGCTCGCCTATTCGACGATTTCGCACGTCGGCTTCCTGCTGCTCGGTTTCGTCGGCGCGTCGCCCGCCGGTTTCTCGGCTGCGATGTTCTATGCGATCAGCTATTCGCTGACCGCAGCGGTCGCCTTCGGCATGATCGGCCTGCTCGCGCGCAAGGGTTTCGAGTGCGAGGAAATCGACGATTTCAAGGGCCTCAACCAGCGCAGCCCCTGGTACGCCGGGATCATGGCCATCGCCATGTTCTCGCTGGCCGGCGTGCCGCCGCTGTTCGGCTTCTTCGCCAAGCTGCTGGTGCTCAAGGCCGCCATCGACGCCGGTTTCCTGTGGCTCGCCATCGTCGCGATCGTGTTCGCGATCATCGGCATCTACTACTACCTGCGCGTGGTCAAGGTCATGTACTTCGACGCCGCAGCAGATACCTCCGCACTGCCGCTTCCGACCGACGTGCCCTTGCGTTGGGTAATCTCCTTGAACGGGTTGGCCTTGATCGTGCTCGGGTTTGCCTGGGGGCCTTTGTTCGACTGGTGTAATCGGGCGTTCGGCATCTAGTTTTTTTCGGCCGGGGCCGGTTGCCGGCGAGGCGGTCACTCCGATATTCGAGGCCGGTTGTACGCGAGCGAGTCACTCCAATATTCGGGGCCGGTTGTACGCGAGCGAGTCACTCCGATTCCACTGTAGGAGCGCCTTCAGGCGCGATGCGTTCGAGGGAGGCGGAACACCCCGAGCCGTCGTCCCGGCGCAGGCCGGGACCCAGTGACTGTACCGTTCGCACTGTTGGACATCGCTTCGCGGCGCATTCCTGGGGTGAGAGCAAAGCTTTCACTCGCCTTCGGCGAGCGAGTTACTTTCTCTTGCGTGGCCAAGAGAAAGTAACCAAAGAGAAGGCCACCCCGATGCAGCGGTCTCCGGGCATCCTGCCCTGCGACTCCGCGCAGCGGCTCCGGGGTTGGCTGACAGTCCATCCGTGGACTGACAGCCAACTGGCTCGCATCCCTGCGAGCCACCCTGCGGGCCTCGTCTCCGCCACTGCGCCGCTGCATAGGGGCCCCATTCACTGCGCCTCCTGCGCAGCCAAGACGAAGCGGATCCCCGCATTCGCGCACTTGGACGCAGGTGTTCACTTTCGCGCTGATGGTGGCGATTGCTCTTCCTTCTCCCGCTCGCGGGAGAAGGTGCCGAAGGCGGATGAGGGGCTTTGGCTGTTGCTTTTGCTCCTCGCTCTGGCGCGCAGGATGCGCGCCAACCGGGCCCCGTAAGCGGTGGCGGCTGGGCGAAGGAAAGGCCCGCAGGGTGGGCGCGAGGGATCGCGCCCAGTTCGCTGCCAGCACACGGAGGTGCTGTCAGCGAACCCCCGTAGTCCTGCCGCGCAGTCGCAGGGCAGGATGCCCGGAGACCACCGCTTTGGGGTGGTCTTTCTCTTGGTTACTTCTCTTTGACCAAGCAAAGAGAAGTAACTCGCTCGCCGCAGGCGAGTGAAAGCTCTGCTATAAGATGCTCAATCAAGCGCCGCATAGCGATGTGCAGGAGTACGCAAAGCACAGTCACTGGGTCCCTGCCCGGACGAAGTCCGGCCTGTCCTGAGCTTGTCGAAGGACAGGGACGACACTTCGGGAATTTGAATTTGTAGGCAAAGCGCGGCGGCCTGAGTCCAAACCGCGCCATAGTCAGTTCCGATCTCGTCGGAGGGGCGCTCCCATAGCCAACCAGCGACACACCTCGCTCCCCAGAGCGCCAGCAAGCCGATTGCCCAAGGCCACCTGGGTACCAGCCATCGGAAAGGATTCGAGCGCCAATCACCGGCTCGCAAGAAGCCGCGACGTTGCGGAGCCGGTCGACCGCTTGAATAGCATGGCCAGGACCCCCACTTGATACCGCGCTGGCAGCGATCGTCCTGGATACGCGGTCATCTCCGGTTCATGCCTTGCGCACTCGGCGACACTGCGGAAACTCAGCCGGATACAGGCAAGCCGGCGAAAGCATGGCCCTCAAGACAATCGCCTTGCGCGATTCATGCCACGTCGTTACAATGCGCGGCTCTGATGCGGGGTGGAGCAGTCTGGCAGCTCGTCGGGCTCATAACCCGAAGGTCGCAGGTTCAAATCCTGCCCCCGCTACCAGGTTTCCTGCGAAGGGCCACTTCGGTGGCCCTTCTGCAAGGAAAGCGCAGGAAGCGCGAGCACCGATGCCTGGGAAGCAAGACAACGGTGAACTATGGAATGGGCCTTGCGCCCATTTTTTTTTGGCGGGATTTGCAGCGGAGCGGTCGGTCGCAGTGACGAACGAGAAACTCAATGAACTTCTGAAGCCGCTGGTTACCGATCTTGGCCTGGAATTCGTCGGTATCGAATTCAGTCCGAGCCGGGGCAGCAGCCTGTTGCGCGTCTTCATCGATGCGCCGGGCCGGCCAGTGGCGATCGAGGATTGCGAGCGGGTCAGTCGCGAGATCTCGGCGCTGCTCGACGTCAATGATCCGATCGAGGGGCGCTATACGCTCGAAGTGTCCTCGCCCGGCATCGATCGTCCGTTGTTCACGCTCGAGCATTTCACGCGCTTCGTCGGCAGCGAGGCCAAGGTCAACGTCGCCCTGCCGATCGAAGGCAGGCACCGTTTCCAGGGCCTGATCAAGGCGGTGGAAGGCGATCGCATCCATCTCGACCAGGATGGCAAGGACGTGGCGATCGCTCATGCCAACGTGGTCAAGGCCAAGCTCGTGCCGGACTATGCGGCGCTTGGAATCGGCGCAAAGGGCGCCAGGAATGAGGACAGCGGATCGCGCAAGCGCGGTCCGAAACACAAGTGAGGCCGCCCTGGCGGTTTCTCGGGAGCTGAGTAGATGAGCAAAGAATTGTTGCTGGTGGTCGATGCGGTCGCGAACGAAAAGGGCGTTCCCAAGGACGTCATTTTCGAAGCGATGGAAGCGGCGCTCGCCTCCGCGGCGAAGAAGCGCTATCCGAACGAGGACATCCTCGCGCGCGTCTCGATCGACAAGCATTCGGGCGAGTACGAGACCTTCCGGCGCTGGGAAATCGTCGCCGACGACGTCGTCATGGAATCGCCCGACTGGCAGATCCGCCTGATGGACGCGCTCGACGAGAAGCCCGGCTGCGAGGTCGGCGAGTTCATCGAGGAGCAGATCGAGAATCCCGAGTTCGGCCGCATTGCGGCACAGGCCGCCAAGCAGGTCATCGTGCAGCGCGTGCGCGAGGCCGAGCGTGCCCAGATCGTCGACGCCTATGCCGACCGCGTCGGCGAGCTGATCACCGGCATCGTCAAGCGCGTCGAGCGCGGCAACCTCTACATCGACCTCGGCGGCAACGCCGAGGCGTTCATCCCGCGCGACAAGGCGATCCCGCGCGAAGCGGTTCGCGCCGGCGATCGCGTTCGCGGCTATCTCTACGAGGTGCGCTCCGAGCCGCGCGGCCCGCAGCTGTTCATTTCGCGCACCGCCCCCGAATTCATGATCGAGCTGTTCAAGCTCGAGGTTCCCGAGGTCGGCCAGGGGCTGGTCGAGATCAAGGCCTGCGCCCGCGATCCGGGTGACCGCGCCAAGATCGCCGTGCTCGCCCATGACCATCGCACCGATCCAATCGGGGCCTGCATCGGCATGCGCGGTTCGCGCGTACAGGCGGTGTCGAACGAGCTCAATGGCGAACGCATCGACATCGTGCTGTGGAACGAGAACAACGCCCAGTTCGTCATCAATGCGATGGCGCCGGCCGAAGTGCAGTCGATCATCGTCGACGAGGAAAAGCACTCGATGGACATCGCCGTCGCCGAGGACAAGCTTTCGCAGGCGATCGGACGTGGTGGCCAGAACGTGCGTCTCGCCAGCAAGCTTTCGGGCTGGCAGCTCAACGTGATGACCGCCGACCAGGTTCGCGAGAAGAGCGAGAGCGAGCAGGAAGCGGCACGCACGCTGTTCGTCGAGAAGCTCGAGGTCGACAACGAGATCGCCCAGATCCTCGTCCAGGAAGGGTTTTCCACGGTCGAGGAAATCGCCTACGTGCCGACCGCGGAACTGCTCGCGATCGACGGCTTCGACGAGGATATCGTCGAGGAACTGCGCGCCCGTGCCCGCGACGCCTTGCTGACCGATGCACTGGCCGTCGAGGAGGAGATCGAGGAGCACAAGCCGGCGGACGATCTGCTCGAACTGGACACCATGGACGAGGCGCTCGCCTACGAGTTGGCCCAGCATGGCATCGTGACCCGCGAAAACCTCGCCGATCTGGCCACCGACGAACTCGTCGAGCTGGCCATCGATGGGGTTGACGAGGATCGCGCGGCGGAATTGATTATGGCAGCACGCGAGACCTGATCTCGTCGCTACCGACCGCGGCAGGCAAGCTTGCCGCGGAGCAGTGACAAGGGTGAGGCAATCGCGGGTAGGTCAGGAGTACACAGGTATGTCGGACGTAACAATCAAGCAATTGGCCACGGTGCTGGCCACTCCGGTCGACAAGCTGCTCGCGCAGCTCGAGGAAGCCGGGATGAAGTTCTCCGACCCGGAGCAGTCGATCAGCAGCAAGGAAAAGGTAAAGCTGCTCGGCTTCCTGCGCCGCAACCATGGCAAGCGCGAAACCGCGGGCGATGACAGCGCGCCCAAGCAGGTCACCCTGAAGCGTCGCACCGTCAGCGAGCTGACCGTCAATCCGGGGCAGCGCGGCGCGGCGACCAAGACGGTCAACGTCGAGGTGCGCCAGAAGCGTACCTATGTGAAACGCAGCGTGGTCGAGGACCAGGGCAAGGTGCTCGATCCCGAGCGCGAGGACGCCCTGCGCAAGCTCGAGGAGTCGCAGGCCAAGCGCGATGCCGAGGAGCAGGCGCGCCTCGAAACCGAGCGCCGCCGCCAGGAAGAGGAAGCACGCCAGAAGGCTGCCGAGGAAGCCCGCCTGAAAGCCGAGGAGGAGGCGCGCGCAGCCGCGGCCGCCGCCGAAGCCAAGGCGAAGAAGCCGGACGAGGTGATCGATGCGGCCGCGCTGGTCGCCGAGACCGTGGCGCCGGTCGCCGAGGCTCCGGTCGAGCGGCCGCGACGCAGCGACGATCGCGCCAGCGAAGCTGCCGGCCGACACGGCAAGCCCAAGCATGCCAGCGGTCACCGCGGTCGTGATGGTGACGGCGCGACGCCCTCCAAGAAATACTTCGGCAACGAACTGCACCTGTCCCAGGAAGGCAGCGCGCGCCGCACCGGGCGCAAGAAGCCGCGTGCCCGTCCGCTCGAGCAATCGCGCTCCTCGGGCGCGCATGGCTTTTCGCGGCCGTCCGCGCCGGTTGTTCGCGAGGTCCAGATCGGCGAGACGATCAGCGTCGCCGATCTTGCCCAGCGCATGGCGGTCAAGGGCGCCGAAGTGGTCAAGGCCCTGTTCAAGATGGGCGTCATGGCCACGATCAACCAGGTCATCGATCACGACACCGCGCAGTTGGTCGTCGAGGAGATGGGCCACACCGCGGTGAAGGCCGCGGAAACCGATGCCGAGGTCAGCCTGCTGGCCCACGCGGAGGTCAACGGCGAAGCCGTTGCGCGCCCGCCGGTGGTGACCATCATGGGCCATGTCGACCACGGCAAGACCTCGCTGCTCGACACGATCCGTCGCACCAAGATCGCCGCCGGCGAAGCGGGTGGCATCACCCAGCACATCGGCGCCTATCATGTGGAGACGCCGAAGGGCGTGATCACCTTCCTCGATACACCGGGCCATGCCGCGTTCACCTCGATGCGCCAGCGCGGCGCGCAGGCTACCGATATCGTCATCCTCGTTGTCGCCGCCGATGACGGCGTCAAGCCGCAGACCGTGGAAGCGATCAAGCATGCGCGCGCGGCCAAGGTGCCGCTGATCGTCGCGGTCAACAAGATGGACAAGCCGGAAGCGAATCCGGAGAACGTCAAGCAGGGCCTCATCCAGCACGAAGTGGTGCCCGAGGACTGGGGTGGCGACGTGCAGTTCGTGCCGTTGTCGGCCAAGACCGGCGATGGTGTCGACGCCCTGCTCGAAGCGATTTCGCTGCAGGCCGAGCTGATGGAGCTGAAGGCCGTGCGCGAGGGCCGCGCATCCGGCGCCGTGATCGAATCGAGCCTCGACAAGGGCCGTGGTCCGGTTGCCACGGTGCTGGTCCAGCAGGGCACCCTGAAGAAGGGCGACTTCGTCGTCTGCGGCGTCGAGTACGGCCGCGTGCGCGCCTTGTTCGACGAGAACGGCAAGCAGATCGACGAAGCCGGTCCGTCCATTCCGGTGCAGCTGCTCGGACTTTCCGGCGTGCCCGAAGCCGGCGACGATTTCGTCGTCGTGGCCGACGACCGCCTGGCCAAGGATGTCGCCAGCCAGCGTGACGCCAAGCGCCGCGAGACGCGCCTGGTCCAGGCTGCCGGCAACCGCATGGAGGACGTGCTCGCCCAGATGGGCCAGGGTGGCGAGGGCCAGCTTTCGCTGAACCTCGTGATCAAGGCCGACGTACAGGGCTCGACCGAGGCGCTGGTGCAGTCGCTGACCGCGCTGAGCAACGACATGATCAAGATCAACGTGATCTCGTCCGGCGTCGGTGGCATCACCGAGTCCGACGCGACCCGTGCGGCCTCGTCGAAGGCCACGATCATCGGCTTCAACGTGCGTGCCGACGCCGCGGCCCGCCGCGTGGTCGAATCGAGCGGGCTGGACCTGCGCTACTTCTCGATCATCTATGACGTGATCGACCAGGTGAAACAGGTCGCCACCGGCTTGCTCGGCGTCGAGATCCGCGAGGAAATCATCGGCATCGCCGAGGTCCGCGACGTGTTCCGCTCGTCGAAGTTCGGCGCCGTCGCCGGCTGCATGGTCGTCGAGGGTACGGTCAAGCGCAACAAGCCGATCCGCGTCCTGCGCGACAGCACGGTGATCTTCGAAGGCGAACTCGAGTCGCTGCGCCGCTTCAAGGAACTGGTCGACGAGGTGCGCAACGGCACCGAATGCGGTATCGCCGTGAAGCAGTACAACGACGTCAAGGCCGGCGACCAGATCGAGTGCTTCGAACGCATCGAAGTCCAGCGGACGCTTTGAAGGCCGGGAATGGAGAATAGGGAATAGGGAATGGGTAAAGGCGCAAGCAGAAGCGTATTCTCGCTCATGCGGCGCCGCCAACCACTCGCCGAAATCCCGCTTCCAACCATTCCCCATTCTCCACTCCCTATTCCCGTTCCCATGAATTTCACCCGTTCCGATCGTGTTGCCGTGCAGTTGCGCAAGGAGATCGCCGTGCTCGTGCACCAGGCGGTGCGCGACCATGCATTGCCATCGGTCAGCGTCTCCGATGTCGAGGTGACCAAGGATCTCGACGTGGCCAAGGTCTTCGTGACCACGCTGCTTTCCGAGCAGTCGACGGCCGCGGTCAAGGCGCTCAACGAAATGGCCTTCGAGTTCCGCCGCGAGCTTTCGCGCACCTTGAAGATGCGCCGCGTGCCGGAGATCCGCTTCTACTACGACGACTCGGTCGATCGTGGCGAACGCATCGAGTCGCTGCTGCGCGAGAACCCGCCGAAGGACGATTGAGTCCGCGCGTGGCCAGACCGGCGAAAAAGCGCTGGCGGGACGTTCACGGCCTGCTCCTGCTCGACAAGCCGCAAGGGCTCAGTTCGAACCAGGCCCTGCAGAAGGTTCGCCATCTCTATGCGGCGGCCAAGGGCGGCCATACCGGCAGCCTTGATCCGCTGGCCACCGGCCTGTTGCCCCTGTGTTTCGGTGAAGCGACCAAGATCGCCGGCCTGTTGCTCGGCTCGCGCAAGGCCTACGAAACCGTTTGCCGGCTCGGCATCGTCACCGACAGTGCCGACGCCAACGGCGCGGTTGTCGAGACCCACGCCATCCCCGAGCTCGATGAGGCGCAGATCGAGCAGGCGCTGTCGGCGCTGCGTGGCCGCATCCTGCAGGTGCCGCCGGTTTATTCGGCGCTCAAGCGCGATGGCGAGCCCTTGTACCGGCTGGCCCGGCGCGGCGAAAGCGTGGTGGTCGAACCGCGTCCGGTCGAGGTACACCGTTTCGAGCTGATTTCACGCGATGCCGATCGCCTGCGCCTGCATGTCGAATGCGGATCCGGTACCTATGTGCGCAGCCTGGTCCGCGATCTTGGCGAGGCCCTGGGCTGCGGGGCACACGTGACCGAACTGCGTCGCCTGTGGGTCGAACCCTTTTACTCGCCGGAAATGACGACATTGGCCGAAATCGAGCAACTGGCCAGTCAAGGCGAAGCGGCCCTCGACCAGCGCCTGCTGCCTGTCGAGGTCGGTCTGCAGGCCTACCCCGCGGTCGTTCTGGACGATTCCGAGAGCCAGCGCCTGCGTCAGGGGCAGCCGGTGCAGCGCCGTCTCGAACCCGGAACCTGGGTGGCGAAGTCCGCCGCCGGCCGCTTGCTGGCCCTCGCCGAAGCGCGCCCGGACGGCAGCCTGCGAGTCCTGCGCGGGTTCAATCTGGGCTGATCGGGCAGGTTTTTGCACCGCAAGACCCGCATAGAACTTGTTGCAACGCACCTTTGCCAGCTAAAATGGGCAGCTTTCCCGTCAAATACTTCATTGCGGGGCTTGGAAACCGTCACCGGCTGGTGGCCGTTCCCAAGCCTCGCCCTCGTTCCATAAGGGTTTATCAACATGTCGCTCAACGTAGAAACCACCAGCAAGATCATCGCCGATTACGGTCGCGTCGCCAATGACACCGGCTCCCCGGAAGTCCAGGTTGCGCTGCTCTCCGCCCGCATCGAGCACCTGTCCAAGCATTTCACCGATCACGACAAGGATCACCACTCGCGTCGTGGCCTCCTGAAGATGGTCAACCAGCGCCGTCGCCTGCTCAACTACCTCAAGAGCAAGGACAACGAGCGCTACAAGACGCTGATCGAACGTCTCGGCCTGCGTCGGTAATTTGTATTCGTGCGTTCGTCCATGAACGCGGCTAGTTCAGCCGTTGGTGCATGCGCCAACGCTTCGCGTCTGGATCAAGTCCAGAGCGGCCATCCGTGGCCGCACTTTTCATATGACGCATGAGCATGCCTTCGATGGGATGTTCGCGCGCAGAATCATTAGGACAACAATAACGTGGCGAAAGTAACCAAGACATTCCAGTACGGCAATCATCAGGTCACACTGGAGACGGGCGAAATCGCTCGCCAGGCCAGCGGTGCCGTCCTCGTCCGCATCGACGATACCGTGGTGCTGGTCACCGCGGTCGGCGCCAAGTCGGCGCGCGAAGGACAGGACTTCTTCCCGCTGACGGTCGACTACCAGGAAAAGTTCTATGCAGGCGGGCGTATCCCGGGTGGCTTCTTCAAGCGCGAGGGTCGCCAGACCGAAAAGGAAACGCTGACCTCCCGACTGATCGATCGCCCGATCCGTCCGCTGTTTCCGGAGTTCTTCCGCAACGAAGTGCAGATCATCGCCACCGTGATGTCGATCAATCCGGAAATCGACGGCGACATCCCGGCCCTGCTCGGTGCCTCCGCCGCCCTCGCGCTTTCCGGTCTGCCGTTCAATGGCCCGATCGGCGCAGCCAAGGTCGGCTACGCGAACGGCAACTACATCCTGATGCCGACCGCGACCGAACTGAAGACCTCCGAGCTCGAACTGGTCGTCGCCGGCACCGCCAACGCGGTGCTGATGGTCGAATCCGAAGCCAAGCTGCTCAGTGAAGACGTCATGCTCGGCGCCGTCGTGTTCGGCCACAATGCGGCCAAGCAGGCGATCCAGGCGATCAACGAATTCGTTGCCGAAGTCGGCCAGAAGTCGTTCAGCTGGACACCGCCGGAGCGCGATCCGGCCATCACCGCCGCGATCAAGGCCGCGGTCGGCGACCGCCTGACCGCCGCCTATGCCGTGGTCGACAAGATCGAGCGTCGCGATGCCATCAGTGCGCTCAGGAAGGACGTGATTGCCGGACTCAAGGCCGACGCCGAAGCCAATGGCTGGGCGGCCGGCGACCTGGCCAAGGAATTCGCCGAGCTCGAGTACACCACGCTGCGCGCCTCGGTGCTTGCGACCAAGAAGCGCATCGACGGACGCGCACTCGACACGGTTCGCCCGATCACGATCCGCACCGGTGTGCTGCCACGCACGCACGGCTCGGCTCTGTTCACGCGCGGCGAGACCCAGGCCCTGGTCACAGTCACCCTCGGCACCGGTCGCGATGCCCAGATCATCGACGCCGTCGAAGGCGAGTCGAAGGATCCGTTCCTGTTCCACTACAACTTCCCTCCGTACTCGGTCGGCGAAGCGGGCCGCATGATGGGTCCGAAGCGCCGCGAAATCGGCCACGGCCGCCTCGCCAAGCGCGGCGTGCTCGCGGTCAAGCCGTCGATGGAAGAGTTCCCCTACGTGCTGCGCGTCGTCTCGGAGATCACCGAGTCGAACGGCTCCTCGTCGATGGCCTCGGTCTGCGGCTCCTCGCTGGCCATGATGGATGCCGGCGTGCCGCTGAAGGCGCCGGTGGCCGGTATCGCCATGGGCCTGGTCAAGGAAGGCGATGATTTCGTCGTGCTCTCCGACATCCTCGGCGACGAAGATCACCTCGGCGACATGGATTTCAAGGTGGCCGGCAGCGCGGACGGCATCAGCGCCCTGCAGATGGACATCAAGATCGACGGCATCACCGAGGAAATCATGAAGGTCGCCCTGGCCCAGGCCAAGCAGGGTCGCCTGCACATCCTCGGCGAGATGAACAAGGCGCTCGGCGCCGCACGCACGGAGATGAGCGAGTTCGCTCCGCGCCTGCTGACCATGCGCATCCATCCGGACAAGATCCGCGAAGTGATCGGCAAGGGTGGATCGGTGATCCGTTCGATCACCGAGGAAACCGGCACCACGATCGACATCACCGATGACGGCACCATCATCATCGCCTCGGTCAACCGCGCCGCGGCCGACGAGGCCAAGAAGCGCATCGAGATGATCGTTTCCGACGTCGAGCCGGGTCGCATCTACGAAGGCAAGGTCGCCAAGCTGATGGACTTCGGCGCTTTCGTCACGATCCTGCCGGGCAAGGATGGCCTCGTCCACGTCTCGCAGATCTCCAACGAGCGCGTCGAGAAAGTCTCTGACAAGCTCAAGGAAGGCGATATCGTCAAGGTCAAGGTTCTCGAGGTCGACAAGCAGGGTCGCATCCGGCTGTCGATGAAGGCCGTGGAAGAGGGCGAGGGCGTCAGCGCCTGAATTCCGTCCCGGGCTTGAGACAGGAAGCGGGCTTCGGCCCGCTTTTTGTTTGCCCTGAGTGATGAATTGCGGCCGGGCCTGGCTCGCCTGATATTGAGGACAAGCGCTGAGCTCGCCGCTGACGGCACGCCGTTTGCAAGAGATCCGGAAGCATTTGTGGGCGCGCCTGCCCTGGATCGACCCGCTCGGGGCCGGAAACGATTCGCGTCGGGACCGTCGCCGGACGCATGGCCTGCGCATTGGGTCCGGAATCGGTGATCTCGCCGGGGGTGCCCAATGAAAACTTCAGTCTCCAGCGGTGTCGCGCACGAGTCCATTCGGCTACGCTGGCGCCAGTGGCTAGCCCGGAAGCGTGGAGGTCCAGCTGCGTAGCGTCCTGACCGCCGTTCTGACTGCAATCATCGCCTGCCTCGGTGCGATGACGCCAGCGCGCGCCGATGAATCAGCGGGCGTGCTCGTGATCGGCCGGGTCAGCGACGACCCCAAGGCCAATTTCGAGTCGATGAAGACCCTGCTCGACTACGTGGTCGCGCGAATGGGTGATGTCGGCATCCGCGAAGGGCGCGTACTGATGGCGCGGGATCCCCTGCAGATGGCCAGCTACCTCCGACGCGGTCGCGTGGACTGGGTCGCCGAGACGGCCGGTGGCGCCATGCTGCTGCAACGCCGGGCCGGCGCCGAACCGTTTCTGATTTCCGACCGCAACGGCGTGCGCCGCTACCACACGATCTATTTCGCCCGACGCGATGGCGAAGTGAAATCGCTCGACGACCTCAAGGGCCATCGCATCGCTTTCCAGAATCGGACCTCGACCAGCGCGTATTTCATTCCGTCGATGGAGCTGCTCGAACGCGGCATGCCGATGGAAATCCTCGGCTCTCCGTTCGATCCGCCGGTCTCGAATTCGGTGGGTTACGTGTTCGCGCGGACCGAACGCAACATCGCCACCTGGGTCCACAAGGGCCTCGTCGATGTCGGCGCGGTCAGCAATCTCGACTGGACCAATCCGACCCACGTGCCCGAGTTCTTCAAGAGCGATTTCGTCGTTCTTCGCGAAAGCGGGGAGGTGCCGCGCGGCGTCGAGGTGGTGCGCAAGGACCTCGATCCGGCCGTGCGGGCGCGATTGCGCGAGGTTCTGCTGGCGATGAAGGACGATCCGGCCGCGGTCGGCCTGCTCGACCGGTTCCACCTTTCGATGCGCTTCTTCGATCTCGACGAGCGCGATCGTCGCGACCTCAAGCGCCTGCGCAAGGGCATCACCAAGATCGGGGCCGAAATCGAATGACCTACCGGTTCGGTTTGCAGGCCCGATTCCTGACCCTCGTCGTGGTAGCGCTGCTGCTTGCGGTGCTCGCGCTGGGATCGCTGCTGCAGCGGCAATGGGCCATGCGTGACGAAGTCCTGTCGCTCAGTCGAGAGTCGATCCAGCGGCTGGTTGTCGAGCGCTTGCGCGAGCAGGCGCGAGCGGTCGGCGCGAACACGGCCGAAGCGCTGATCAACCCTTTGTACAACTTCGATCTCGAAATGATCGGCCGCATCGTCGATGACGTGCGCGCACAGCCCGATGTCGAGTACGTGATGGTCTATGATTCCGAAGGCGCGATCATCCACGACGGCACCGAAGCCATTGCCAGCTATGGACAGGTCATGGCCGACCCGCTCGCCGCTGCGATCATCCGGTCCGGCGAGCTGCTGATCCAGCAAAGCGGCAACGTGCTCGACGTCTCCTCGCCGATCCTGCTCGGAGGCGAGAGACTCGGTGGCGTGCGTATCGGCTACACGCTGGCCTCCGTGCAGCGCTACGAGGCGGATGCGTCGAACGAACTGAGCGGGCGGCTCGGCGAAATCAGCCGCCGTTATGTTCTCGGCGTCGGCGCCTTGCTCGGGCTGGCCCTGGTGCTCGGAATCGGTATCAGCCTGGTCATGCAGCGCGTCCTGATCCGACCGATCCGCCGCCTTGCCCACGCCGCGCGCGAGATCGAAGCGGGCAATCTGTCGCTGAACCTGCCCGGGCATGACCGGCGCGATGAAATCGGCGAGCTGGTCCAGGCCTTCGAGCGCATGACCGACGGAATCGCGCGGCGAGACCGCGATATCCGCCGCATCGCCAATACCGATTCGCTGACCGGGCTGGCCAATCGACGCTCGTTCCGCGAGACCCTGGACGCCTACGTCAACGATCCCGGGATCGGCGAGTTTGCCCTGATCCTCGCCGATATCGACAACTTCAAACCTGTCAACGATGCCTTCGGTCACGACGCCGGTGACAAGGTCCTGATCCGTTTCGCCGAGCGCTTCCGCCAGGTCGTCAACGCCAACGAGAGCATCGAGACCAAGCCGGCGCGGCTCGGCGGAGACGAGTTCATCCTGATCGCACGCGCGGTCCCCGGAGCCAATCAACCCGTTCGCGAGCTGGTTCGCGCGCTGGCCGACGATCTGATCGCCGAATTCAGCCAGGCATCGGAAATCGACGGCAAGGAAGTGGTTTTCAGCGCCTCGTTCGGCCTGGCCCTGTATCCCGAAGACGGGGTAACCGCTGCCCAGCTGATGAAGGCGGCCGATGTCGCCATGTATCAGGCCAAGCGAGCCGGCAAGAACCGTTACCGCTTCTTCGGCCAGTAGCTTGCCTCGCGGCGTGCGCATTCGCCGCGCGCTTGCTGCGGCGACCTTAGGCTGCGCCAGTTACCCGGGCTGCAGCCTTCAGACCCAGCCGGTCAGGTAGAACAGCGAAATCACGACGAACACCGAGAGCGTCTTGATGACGGTGATCGCGAAGATGTCGCGGTAGCTTTGCCGGTGGCTCAGTCCGGTGACCGCGAGCAGGGTGATCACGGCGCCGTTGTGCGGCAGGGTATCCATGCCACCAGAAGCCATCGCGGCGACCCGATGCAGGACTTCCATCGGGATGCCGGCGGCATTGGCGTTGGCGATGAAGCTGTCGGCCATGGCGGCCAGGGCGATGCTCATGCCGCCGGACGCCGAACCGGTGATGCCGGCCAGGGCGGTGACCGAAATCGCCTCGTTGACGAGTGGATTGGGAATCGCCTGCAGCGCGGTGGCCACGGCCAGGAAGCCGGGCAGGGCGGCAATCACGGCACCGAACCCGTACTCGGATGCGGTGTTCATGGACGCGAGCAGGGCGCCGCCGATCGCGTTCTTCGTGCCTTCGGCGAAACTCGCGACGACCGGACGCCAGGCAAACGCGATCACGCTGAGGATGCCGACCAGCAAGGCGCCGAGCACGGCCCAGATCGCGGCCAGCCGCGAGACGTCCTGCACGACCGGTGCGGCCGTCCCGATCACCGAAGGCACGAAGGACTGGGTCTCGCCGTAGAGCTCCGGGATCCAGCGCGTGAATGCGAAATTGGCCACGCCGACCAGGACCAGCGGCAGGATCGCCAGCAGCGGGTGGGCCAGGCGCTCGCCAGCAAACGGCGCCGGTTCGTTCAGCAGGTTGTCGCCGTAGCCTTCGCCGGCGCGGGCCGCCTTGCGCCGGCGCGATTCGAGATAGGTCATGCCGACGATCAGGATGAACACGCCGCCGGCCGTGCCGAGAAGCGGCGCCGCCCAGCCGGTCGTGCCGAAGAACGAGCTTGGAATGATGTTCTGGATCTGCGGTGTGCCGGGCAGGGCGTCCATGGTGAAAGTGAAGGCGCCGAGTGCGATCGTGCCGGGGATCAGGCGCTTCGGGATATCGCTCTGGCGGAACAGCTCGGCGGCGAACGGATAGACCGCGAAGACGACCACGAACAGTGAAACGCCGCCGTAGGTCAGCACCGCACAGACCAGCACGATCGAGAGGATCGCACGCTGCGCGCCGACCACGCGGATCGTCGCCGCGACGATCGACTTCGAGAAGCCGGAAATCTCGATCAGCTTGCCGAACACGGCGCCGAGCAGGAACACCGGGAAATAGAGCTTGAGGAAGCCGACCATCTTTTCCATGAACAGACCGGTGAACATCGGTGCGACCAGGCCCGGGTCGGTCAGCAGGACCGCGCCAAGGGCGGCGATCGGCGCGAACAGAATGACGCTGTAGCCGCGATAGGCCACGAACATCAGGAATGCCAGCGCGGCCAGCACGATCAACAGGGACATCCACGAACTCCGGACAGGGGCGCGCAGCGCGCTTCGTCCGGGCAGTATCGGCAGAGTGGCCCGGATCGGCCCACTGTACCAAGGTACAAGTGTCGGCTCGCGCACGGCACCTCAGACTGCGCAAAGCCCGGCTCCGCGACTTGCCGTCGAGCGTGCGCGGAGTCACCGATTGCCGAATCCAAGAAGCCGAACAGAGAGGGGAATCATGAAACGCACCAAGATCAGTCTGGCCATCAGCGTGGTCCTGGGCCTGGCGTGCTACGCCAGCGCCCACGCCCAGGACACCGAGAGCACGGCTTCGCCCGACGAGGGCCAGTCGGCCGCTGTGACCAAGCTCGAGGGCATCACGGTCACCGCGCGCAAGCGCAAGGAAACCCTGATGGACGTGCCGGTCGCGGTGACCGCGTTCACGCCCGAGCGCGTCGATACGCTTAACATCGAGGATCTCAGCGATCTCGGCGGCCAGGTGCCGAACCTGACCATCTATGCCGCGCGCGGATCGAGCAGCACCGTCACGGCCTACATCCGTGGCGTCGGCCAGTCGGATCCGCTCTGGGGTGTCGACCCCGGCGTCGGCATCTACCTCGATGACGTCTACATCGCACGTCCGCAGGGCGCCCTGCTCGATGTCTTCGACGTCGAGCGCGTCGAAGTGCTGCGCGGTCCGCAGGGCACGCTATACGGCAAGAACACGATCGGTGGTGCGATCAAGTACGTCTCGCGCCAGCTCAGTCCAAAGTTCGGCGGCTACGGCCAGATCACGGTCGGCAACTACAGCCAGCTCGACGCCAAGGCCGCGGTCGGCGGCGCCCTCGACGAGGGCGGCATGTTCCGTGGCCGCGTCGCCGTGGCCAGCCTCAATCGCGACGGCTTCGGCGAGAACATCGTCACCAAGCAGCCGGTCAGCGACAAGGAGATCAACGCCGCGCGGGTCAGCTTCGGCATCTACGCCAGCGAAACCTTCGACATCATCTTCAACTACGACTGGATGGACGACCAGTCCGGCGTGCGTGGCGCGAAGATGCTGCTGCCGAACCGTTTCGTGCCGACCGCGCCGCCGCTCGATTCACGCTACGACGTGCGCAACGGCATGCCCAACGTCAACGACACGAGCATGGATGGCGCCTCGGCGACCGCGACCTGGGTCATGAGCGACGCCTGGACGCTGAAGTACATCCTCGCCCATCGTTCCTCCGATACCGAAACCAATATCGATTTCGACACGACCCAGGCGCCGATCGCCGACGTCAAGGCCTTCTACAGCGACAGCCAGACGACCAACGAACTTCAGGTCAACTACGATGCCGGCGGCAGCTCGCGCGGCGTCATCGGCCTCTACAGCTTCAGCGGCGATGCCGGCGGCCAGGTCCTCAACAACTTCTTCAACCTGCTGTTCGGCGACACCCAGGGGACCGTCTACACCGACAGCATCGCGGTCTATGGCGACTGGACCTTCGACCTGACCGACACCCTCAAGCTCGACGCCGGCATCCGCTACACCGACGAGGACAAGCATGCGGTCGTGCTCAATCGCGGCTACTCGGACGGCACCTACACCACGCCGATCTCGGTGGCCGCGGATTTCGACAAGACGATCAACTTCAAGAACACCTCGCCGAAGATCTCGCTCGACTACCAGGCCACGCCGGAAGTGATGATGTACGCCTCGTTCTCGCGCGGCTTCAAGTCCGGTGGCTACAACATCCGCGCCCAGGCTACCGCGGTGCCGCGCTCCGCCGAACCGTTCAAGGACGAGCAGGTCGACAGTTTCGAGGTCGGCAGCAAGATGTCCTTGCTCGATGAATCGCTGTTCCTCAACGTCGCCGCGTTCTACAACGACTACCAGGACATCCAGCTCTCGGTGTTCACCGCCTACGACAGCAATGGCGACGGCACCAACGATGCATTCTTCGGCGACTTCACGAATGCCGGCAAGGGCACGGCCAAGGGACTCGAGTTCGAATACCAGTGGCTGCCTGCCGAGGGCTGGCTGGTCAGCGGCAACCTGGCCTACCTGAAGACCCGTTACGACAAGTACATCTTCCAGGGCCTGAACATCGCCAACGAGCAGGAGTTCACCAACGCGCCGGAAAAATCCGGTGCGGTCAACGTCGAGTACAACACCGCCGTCGGCGATGGTGGCAACCTGGCCTTCCGCGTCGGCTTCACCTACCAGAGCCACGTCGTTGCGACCACCGAAGTGACGCGCTCGGCGGATCCGATCACCCAGGGCGGCTATGGCCTGCTCAATGCCGGCGTGATCTGGCGGACCGGCAAGGACTGGATGTTCTCCTTGCAGGGCACCAACCTGACCGACAAGGAATATCGCACCACCGGCTACAACATCAATTCGGCACTGGGCGTCTTCACCGGCTTCTACGGGCCACCGAGGCAATACACGCTGACTGCGCGCTACTCGTTCTGATCGATGCGCGATCATCCGATGAAGCCGCTCCATGCAAGCCGATTCTCCCTGCTGGCCGCAAGCGCCATCGCCACGAGCCTGCTCGCGGCGATGGGCTGCTCCTCGCCGCAATCCGCAGCCGCGCTTCCCGGGCTGAAGCTGGACCCGTCACGGACCACAGTATCGGGACTGTCGTCCGGGGCGTACATGGCGACCCAGGCGCATATGGCCTTCTCCGACCATATCGCCGGGGTCGCCCTTCTCGCGGGCGGGCCCTACGGCTGCGCGGAAGGCAGTCTCGAGGTGGCCTTGTCGCGCTGCCTGAATCCGGCCGCCGACAAGCTGCCTGACGTCGACGCCCTGACTGAAAGCACCCGTCGAAAGGCTGCAAGCGGTGCGATCGCCGCGCTGAGTGGACTCGATGGCGATCGCGTGCTGGTCATGCACGGCGCCCTCGACACCACGGTCGGAGGCGCCGTCAGCGCGGCCGGCGCGGCCCTGTATCGTGCGCTCGGCGGCGCCGTCGTCGAGGAGGATGCCGGGCGAGAAATGGCCCACACTTTTCCGACCCTCGCGGCGGGTGGCGATTGCAAGACCAGTGAATCGCCCTACCTCGGCAAGTGCGGGTTCGACGGCGCCGGGGCGATCCTGCAGGCCCTTTATCCAGGTGAGGCAACGGCAGCCGAGGCGGCCACCGGCGAACTGCGCCGCTTCGACCAGAAGGCCTACCTGCCCGAGGGCAAGGACGCGATGCTCTCCGACACCGGCTATGTTTACGTGCCCAAGGCCTGTGCCGCCGGCGAGACCTGCGGACTGCACATCGCCTTGCATGGCTGCCAGCAGAACGCCGAGGCGGTCGGCGAGGCATTCGTGCGCGATGCCGGCTACAACCGTTGGGCCGATGCCCGCCGTCTGGTCGTGCTATATCCTCAGACCCGCGCAAGCTACGCGCCATTGAATCCGAAGGCATGCTGGGACTGGTGGGGCTATTCCGGTACCGACTACGACACGCGCCAGGGCGTGCAACTGCGCTGGCTCGCCAATGCGGCCGCGGCGCTGGGCGCGCCTCTGGAATAAATCCGCGACTGCGACGAATCGCAGCCGCGGTTCGTCCAATCGACATGGCGGCCGAAGCCGCTTCCAGCGCCGGGTGCAATCCTGCCCGGGGAACCGCCGGCCCGTCGACCCAAGACGATCGTGGCCCGAGGTTTCGGAAAGGTTCCGTCGACTCCCCACTCGCGGAACCCACCGTGGCTCCTGCCCCGGAGCCACATTCCGCGCTGGAAGCGGCTTGTGCAGGATGTCGGTGCAGCAATTCGCGTACCGCGGAAGCCGGGCAAAGCGGCCTCGCCACAGAACTCATCGATGCTGCCTGACCTGAAAATACTCGGTGCCGGCCTGCTCTGGCTCGGCCTGCTGTTCGGCGCCGCCGTGCTCGGCGACCGACGTCCGAAAATCTTTGCCCGACACTGGGCGCTGATCTACTCGATGTCGCTCGCGGTCTACTGCACCTCGTGGACGTTCTATGGCACGGTGACCCAGGCCTCACGTTCGGGTTGGTGGCTGCCGCCCACCTTCGTCGGCACGATCCTGATCTACCTGTTCGGTTTCGGCCTGCTCATGCGCCTGGTCGCGATCGCCCGCGCGCACAACAGCAGTTCGCTGGCCGACCTCGTCGCGATCCGGCTCGGTCGCAGCCCGGCCATTGCCGCACTGGTCACGGCGATCGCGGTGATCGGCATCGTTCCCTACATCGCCCTGCAGCTGAAGTCGGTGGCGATGAGCTACGGCATGCTCGCGCGCCGCCAGGAACTGATGGCGCCGGCCTGGCAGGACAGCGCCCTGTGGGTGGCGCTGGCCATGGCCCTGTTCGCCATGCTGTTCGGCGCGCGCAGGGCCAGTGCAACCGCGCACAACCGCGGCCTGGTCCTGGCCATGGCCTTCGAGTCGCTGTTCAAGCTCGCCGCGATGCTCGCCCTCGGCCTGCTGGTCTGGTTCGGCATCACGGTGCCGGCCGATGCGGCATCGCCGGTGCCGCCGCCGGGCGGAAGCGCCGGATTCACGACCCTGATCATGCTCGGCGCGTTCGCGGTATTCACGCTGCCGCACCAGTTCCATGCCGGCGTGGTCGAGTGTCGGGATCCCGAGCATGTGCGCACGGCGCGCTGGCTGTTTCCGTTGTACATGCTGCTGATCGCATTGCCGATCCTGCCGCTGGCCCGCGCCGGCGATGCCCTGCTCGCGCCGCTCGGGGTGCCGTCGGACCTCTACGTGCTGGCCCTGCCGCTGGCCAACGGCCATGGCACGCTCGCCCTGGTCGCCTTTCTCGGCGGACTCAGCGCGGCGACCAGCATGGTCGTCGTGGCGACCCTGGCCCTGAGCCTGATGATCGGCAACCACTGGATCGCACCCTTGCGCGTGCGCGCCGGCTGGGGCCGGGCCGCGGTCGGCGATCTGCGCGGCGAGGTGCTGCTGCAGCGCCGCCTGATCATCCTTGCCGTGGTCCTGCTGGCCTGGGCCTACAGCCGCGTGCTGGTCGCCAGCGATGCGCTGGCCGACATCGGTGCGGTTTCGTTCTCGGCCCTCTCGGCAATCGCGCCCGGAGTGCTCGTCGCCGTCTATCGGCCGCAACTCGGCGCGCGCGCGGTCGGTGCGGGACTCCTCGCCGGCAGCCTGGTCTGGCTATATGCACTGATGTTGCCGGTGGTGGCCGACGGTTCACTGGCCTGGGTCGACCAGGGCCCGTTCGGCATCGGTTGGCTGGCCCCCGATCACCTGCTCGGCTTCGACGACTGGAGCCGGCTCGCGCGCGCGGTGATCCTGAGCCTGGCCGCCAACGTGGCCGTAATCGCACTGGTCGCGACCTCGCGATTCGCGCATGCGGCGAAGTCCGGGCATCGCGGCCTCGTCGACCTGGGCGACCTGCGGGCGCTGGCCTCGCGATTCCTCGCCGACGAGCAGGTGCAGGCCCTGTTCGGAACGGACGAGGTCGACTCGCCGGCCTCGGAAACGCTGGTCGCGGCCATCGAGCACGAACTGGCTGCGGTCATCGGCGCCTCCTCGGCACGCCTGCTGCTGACCGTGGCGCGGCGCGAGCGCAGCGTCGAACTCGAAGCGGTCGCTGCGATCGTCGGCGAAACCTCGCAGGATCTGCGCTTCAACCAGCGCGTGCTCGAGGCCGCGCTGGAAAACATGAGCCAGGGCATCAGCGTCGTCGATCGCGATCTCGGCCTGGTCGCCTGGAACCAGCCCTATGCACGCCTGTTCGGCTACCCTCCCGAACTCTTGCGGGTCGGCGTGCCGGTCGCCGACCTGCTGCGCTGGAACTTGACCCATCGACTGAGCGTTTCGCATTCGGTCGATGAAGAAGTGCACAAGCGCATCCGCCACATGCGCGCCGGGACGCCCTATGTTGCCGAGCGCAGCTTCGCGACCGAAGATGGCGAACGCGTCGTCGAGATCCGCGGCAACCCCATGCCGGGCGGCGGCTTCGTCGCCACCTTCACCGATGTCACCGAGTTCCGCCGCAACGAGGCCGAATTGATGCAGGTCGCGGAAACGCTCGAACTGCGCGTCGAAGAACGCACCGCCGAACTCGACATGGCGCGGCGCGAGGCGGAAAAGGCGAACCGTGCCAAGTCGCGCTTCCTGGCCGCGGTCAGCCACGACCTCGCCCAGCCCCTGAATGCGGCGCACCTGTTCACGCATGCGCTGGCCCAGCGCCTCGGTCATGCCGAGTACCGCGAAGCGGTCGACAACATCAACGGCGCCTTGACCTCGGCCGAAGACCTGCTCAGCGGCCTGCTCGATATTTCGCGCCTCGATGGTGGACAGACCCGGGCCCGCATGGAGGCATTTCCATTACGCGACTGGCTCGGCGGCCTCGCCGCCGAGTTCAGCGTGCTGGCCGACGAACGCGGCCTGCAGCTCGACGCGGTGCCTTGCAGCGCCTGGGTACGCAGCGATCCGCAGCTGCTGCGCCGGATCGTGCAGAACTTCCTGGCCAATTCGGTTCGGCACACGCGCAGCGGGCGCATCCTGCTCGGCTGCCGGCGTCTTCGCGCGCACGTCTCGATCGAGGTCTGGGATACCGGGCCCGGCATCGCCCTGGCCGACCAGGAACTGATCTTCGAGGAGTTTCGCCGGCTCGGCCATTCCGGCGAAGGCCTCGGCCTCGGCCTGGCCATCGCCGACCGCATCGCGCGCCTGCTCGGTCACCGCATTTCGCTGCGCTCGCGCCCCGGCCACGGCACCGTGTTTTCGATTGAGATACCGATGACCGCCGCGCTGACGCAGCCGCCGGCGGTCGTCGCTCCGCCGGTGCAGGCGCTGCCGCGCCGGCGCCTGCTCGTGGTCGACAACGATCCGGCCGTGCTCAAGGCCATGCAGGCCTTGCTGGCCGGTTGGCAGTCCGAGGTCAGCCCTGCACAGACCCCGGCGCAGGCGCGGCAACTGTTTGCCGACCATGGCGCCGATGCGCTCCTGCTCGACTACCATCTTGACGACCATGTCAGCGGACTGCAGCTTCGCGAATCGCTGGGCTCGGCAGCGCAGGGCATTCCGTGCGTGATCATCACCGCCGATCACGGCAAGGCGGTCAGCGACGCCGTGCTCGCCGCCGGTTGCCACCTGCTGCACAAACCGCTCAAGCCGCTGGCCCTGCGCTCACTGCTCGCGCAGCTGATCGCCCGCGAGTCCGGCAGCGAAAATTCCCGCTGATCCGCGCTGAAAATCGCCCGAGCTCTGGTCGCGCCGAAAGCGGCGATGCCGAGGGCCGCTCGCATCGCCCTTGTTACAAAATCATACACAAAGTCCCGGATTTCCCGCTCCTGCAACGAAGCGCAAACGACGGCCACCGAAATCCGCGCCCCGGTTCGCTACTCCTCGTAGGAGCGCCTTCAGGCGCGATGCTCTTCGTCACGTCTCCGCAAGAAGGATCCCGGTTGAAGACGCGCCAGCTCCGGACGCCGTCGCGCGTCAGTCGCGGAAGTTCTCGAACTGCAGCGGCATCTCGATGTCGCTCTTGCGCAGCAGGGCGATGGTCGTCTGCAATTCGTCGCGCTTCTTGCCGGTGACGCGCAACTGGTCGCCCTGGATCTGCGCCTGCACCTTGCTGCCGGAGTCCTTGATCAGCTTGATGATCTTTTTCGCCAGCGGCTGCTCGATGCCCTGCTTGAGGGTGACGTTCTGGCGCGCCGTGGCGAGGTTGACCTCGGGCTCGGCGATGTCGACGCAACGCACGTCGATGCCGCGCGCGGTCAGGCGCTGGAGCAGGATGTCCTGCATCTGCTTGAGCCGGAACTCGGCGTCAGCCTTGAGCACAACGACGCCATCGGACAGTTCGAAGGTCGCCCCGCTGCCCTTGAAGTCGAAGCGCTTGTCGAGCTCGCGATTGGCCTGGTCGACGGCGTTGGTCAGTTCGTGCGAATCGAGCTTGGAAACGATATCGAAAGAAGGCATGCCGGAACTCCGTTGCAAAGCCGCAATTCTACGCACCGGCGCGCCTGTCCGCAGCGCAGGGTGTGGCCTCCGCGCCGACCGCTCCTGCACGGGTCAGCGCAGCACGCGCACGTCGACCCGTGCCCAGCTGCCGTGGTCGGTCATGGCCGTGATCGTCTGGTCGCCGGTTTCATCGAAGCTGTGCTCGAAGGACTGGCTGCCCGTCGTCGTCGTCTCGAGGCGGCCGTTGACCAGCCACATGACCTCGCCGCTGGCGCCGAGCGCGCGCAGGCGGACCACGGCCGGCTTGTCGCTGTTCGGCGCGCGGGCGACGGTGGCCCGGTCGGCGATGCCATCGATGCGCAATTCCTCGCTGCCGGCGAGGCCGTCGCTGCTGCAGCGCGGCGACAAGGCGGGCAGCGACGAGCGTTTGCGAATTTCGCGCGACAACCACGGATAGGCCAGCGAGGGCCAACGCGCGATATCGAGTTCGCGCGTGGCCGCCGCGCTGCAGCCTGGGCCGAGGCGCAGGCCGGTCGCCGCATCGACCTGGACATGCACGAGTCCGGCGCTCCAGCTGCGCGCATCGCGTTCGGGCAGGGTCGGCGGAACGACGCCATCGAGCACCCAGGCCTCATGCTTCTGCTGGCAGAGATCGGCATTCGCCGCGTCGAAGGCGAAGCCCAGCGGCCAGCAGATCTCGACCTCGCGCACGCTCGCCGGCGGTGCCTCGGGTACCCGCGACAGGGCCGTGCGCGGCAAGCTGTCGACGACCTGGAACATCAGCGGCAGCGCGGTGACCGCACCGTACTGGCCGGGCAGGGGCGTACCGTCGGGTCGGCCGATCCAGACCGCGACCGTGTATTCGCGCGTGCCGCCGATCGCCCAGGCATCGCGAAAGCCATAGCTCGTGCCGGTCTTCCAGGCGACCCGTGGGCGCGAACCGGTATCGAAGGTGCCGGGCCGATAGCCGGGGCGCGGATTGGCCTCGAGGATGTCGCGCACGATCCATGCCGCGCCCTCCGACAACACGCGACGCTCGACCAGCGGATCGTCCGCGGTGTAGCGCACGATGCCGCCGACGCCCTTGCGATTGAGCGCGGCGTAGGCGCCGGCGAGATCCTCCATGCGCGCGCCGACGCCGCCGAGAATGATCGAGAGGTTCGGGGCGACGCCATGCGGCAGGCGCAGCTGCAGGCCGGTGTTGGCCAGGCGCGCCGTGAAGCGCGCCGCACCGACGCGGTCGAGCAGGTTGACGGCCGGCACGTTGAGCGAAAGGCGCAGCGCTTCGGCGGCACCGACCGGGCCATTGAAGGCCATGTCGAAATTGCCGGGCCGGTAACTGCCGAAGGACTGCGGTGCATCGACCAGCAGGCTTTCGGAATGGATCAGGCCGTCGTCGAGGGCGAGCCCGTAGAGGAACGGTTTGAGCGTCGAGCCGGGCGAGCGCCAGGCGCGCACCATGTCGACATGGCCAAGCCGGGCCTCGTCGCCGAAGGTCGCCGAACCGACGTAGGCCAGGGTCGACAGATCGCGGTTGTCGACCACGAGCAGGGCGGCCGAGGTGCGTTCGGGCAGGCGCACCAGGTAGTCGCGGACGCGCGCCTCGACGCTGCGCTGCAGTTCGATGTCGATGCTGGTCTCGATGCGGCGTGCGCGCGGATGCGCCTGGTGCAGGCGGCGCGCGAGCAGGGCCGCGCTCAAGGGCGGCTGCAGGCTGCGCGCGACGACCGACTCGATGCGCGCATCGCGGACTTCTGCCGGCGTCCACACGCCCAGCGTCGCCATGCGATCGAGGACCTTGTCGCGCGCCTCGCGCGCGGCCGCGGCCTCGCGGTCCGGGCGCAGCCGGCTCGGCGCCTGCGGCAGCACCACGAGCAGGGCCGCCTCGGCGTGCGAGAGGCGCTGCGAGGAATGGCCGAGATAGGCCCAGGAGGCCGCTTCGACACCCTGCAATGTGCCGCCGAACGGTGCGTTCTCGAGATAGAGTTCGAGGATCTCGCGCTTGGACAGATGCGCCTCGAGCTGCAGCGCGCGCAGGCTCTGGCGCAACTTGCCGGCGAAACTGCGCGAGTGCGGTTCGAGTATGCGCGCCACCTGCATGGTCAGGGTCGAGCCGCCCGAGACGATGCGGCGGTTGACGATCAACTGCCCGAGTGCGCGCAGGGCCGCGACCGGATTGATGCCCGGATGTCGCCAGAACCAGCGGTCCTCGTAGCCAACGAGGGCCTCGAGGTAAAGCGGCGAGACATCCTCCATCGAAACCGGGTAGCGCCAAATGCCCTCTGCATCGGCGAACGCCCGCAGTGGCGAACCATCGCGCGCCACCACGACCGTGCTGCCGCGATCCGGGTCGGGCAGCGGCAAGGGAAACAGGCGATCGAGGATCACGGCGATGACAAGTAACAGCACGAGTGCGAGCACCGATCGCTTCAGCCATTTCCAGCGCCGCGCCAGACGATGCATGTGCTGGGCTGTATCGTCTCTTCGCATCGAGATCAGGCTTCCCATTTTTTCGTAGGAGCGGCTTCAGCCGCGATGCTCCTGATCCTGATGTCGAACGAATTGCGTCCGACGAAGAGCATCGCGGCTGAAGCCGCTCCTACAGGGGCGCGACGATTGGCGTCGCGCCCATGGCTTCTACGGCTGCACCACCTTGATCGACTTGACCGAGCTGCGGCCGACGCCGCGGATCTCGGGCCGGTACATGTCTTCGACCAGCGGCGGCGGCACCAGGTAGGTGCCCGGCGAAACCGCGCGGACCAGGTAGAACACGTGCGCCTCCTGGCCCTGGTTGAGCTTCAGCGCCGCGACATAGCGGTCGTCGCGGAACTCCTCGTGCTGGACCTCGGCCGCATTGCTGCGATCGCTCAGGGTGATGCCGTTGACGACGACATCGGCCCATTGCTTGGAGTCGGTCAGGTTGAAGTTCTCGATCTCGAGGCCGCCCGGCAGTAGGTCGACGAGGATCGCATCGGGCATCGTCTCGCGCGCTTCGAGTTTGAGACCGACGATCAGGGCATCGCCTTCCCTGAGCGGCGCGGCAACCCAGGGCTTGCCATCGAGCGTATAGAAGGTGCGCTGGATGGCGACCTTGCTGTCGTCGACCTCGGGCGGCGTGCGCGGCACACCGGCGATATCGGTCGACAGATAGAGTGGCGGCGTGCCCTGCGGGGTCAGGCGCACGCCGGCGCGCAGGTCGGCCGCGGTGAAGCTGCGGCTCCAGATCCGGTCCGGCTCGAAGCTCGAGGATTCGGCGCCGACCGCCAGCGTGCCCGAGACCAGCGCATCGCCGTCGTTGATCAGGACCTTGCCGAGGCGGCCGATCGCGACCTGTTCCTGGGTGCTCAGATAGATGCGACCGCTGCCGCCCCAGCGCGACTGGTTCTGTTCGGCTTCACGCTGGTCCGTCTTCAGCGAGCGCGCCAGTTCGAACACGCGCGCGGCGTATTCGGGCTTGCCCATGCCGTTCTTCTCGACCAGTGCGACCATCAGGGCCGTGTCGCGCAGTTTGGAGCCGTAGTCGCCGAGCCAACGCGGCCGCTGCACGGTCTTCGCGAAGGCTTCCTCGACCGCCTTCTCGGCGCGCGGCTGGTCGCCCATCAGCTTGAGGGCGATGCCGAGATGCACGAGCGGCAGCGCGGTCAGCGATTTCTGGCGTTCGTTGTCGAACAGCACGCGCAGGGTGCCGAGCGGGGCGCGATTGACGCGCGCCAGCACATAGGCCGACCAGGCCTCGTCGGCGAAGCGCAGGTGATCGGCATTGTCGTAGGCGTAGTAGGGATGGCCGCCCGAAAGCAGGTCGTCGGACAGGCGCTGCAGGGCTTTCTGCAGCATGCCATCGGGCACGACGAAGCCTTCGTCCCTGGCATCGAGCAGGAACTCGGTGACATACGGCGTGATGAAGGTGTTGACGCCGCTGTCGCCGCCCCACATCGAGAAGTGTCCGGAGCCCGCCTGCATCGAGGCGATGCGGCCGATCGCACCCTCGACGCGGGCCTTGCGCGCGCCGTCGTCGAGGCCTTCGACATGCAGCTTGTCGGCGGTGGCCTGGTCGAGCAGCAGCGCGGCAAAGCCCTTGCTCGTGGTCTGCTCGACGCAGCCATACGGGTACTTGAGCAGGTCGGCCAGGGCTGCCGAGAACGGCAGCGGCGGCAGGCTCGACAGGGTCAGGCGGGCGTTGACCGAATCGGCGAGCAGGCCGTCCATGGCCGCGCTGCCGAGGGTGACCGGGGCCAGCGAGTCGAGCGATTGCGGGGTCGAGCGCAGCACGCTGGGCCAGGCCGCGCGTACGACCATCTCGAATTCGCGTGCGACGCGGATCGGATCACCGGCCTTGTCGGTGGACTCGGCGGAAACGCGGATCTTGCCGACCCCGTAGCCTTCGAGTGCGTCGAGCGGAAAATCGAGCGTCGACTTGGCATTGTCGGCGAGGCTGAGCTTGCGCTCCGGATTGCCGACCGCAAGCGGCCGCTCGGCATCGACGCGCACGCGGAACTCGCGCTCGGCACCCGAGAAATTCTGCAGGTCGAGCGAGACCATCGCCTTGTCGCCCGGCGCCATGACCCGCGGCGTGCTGATTTCGGCGACGAGGTCGGCGCGCACGATGGTTTCGGTGTCGGCGCTGCCGTAATGATCCTCGCTGAAGACCAGCGCGCTGACGCGCAGGGTCCCGTTGAAGTCCGGCACCTTCAGTTGCACCGTCGCATTGCCCTGGGCGTCGAGATCGACCGGCCCGGCGAACAGGTCGACCGTCTGCACCTTCGCCGTCGGCCTGCGTGCCTGGGGCAGGGCGTCGAGGCCGATGTCGCCGCCGTAGCGGAGCCGGGCATTGCCGCCGTTGAAGCTTTCGATGACCCGGCCATAGAGGTCGTAGGCATCGACGCCGAGGCGGCGCTGGGCGAAGAACCAGTCGTTCGCATCGGGCACGCCGAAGCGCGTGATGTTGAGGATGCCGACGTCGACCGCCGAGATCGTCACCTGGGCCTTCTTGCCGGCCAGCGCGGGTGCCTTCACGGTCACCGCGAGATCGCTTTCGGGTTTCATCAGCTTGGCCGAGTCGACCTCGACCGCGACCTTGCGTTCGCTGCGGTCCATCGGAATGAAGGCCTCGCCGACGGCGCGCGCGGGGGTGATGCGCTCGGCTGCCGAACCGCCGCGGAAGACGAGCGCGGTCAGGTAGACGTCGTGGCGTTCCCAGGCCTCGGTCACCGGGATTTCGAAGGTGCTGCCGGCCTTGGCTTCGATGTTGCGCGTGTACAGCATCGTGTCCGATTCGACGATCAGCACGCCCGGCCCCGAGTGCGGAGGCGTCAGGGTGACCTTGAGGGTGTCGCCGGCGCGGTAGCTCTGCTTGTCGAGGGCGAGCTTGACCTTGTCCGGGCGCGCTTCGCCGCCGCGGTTGTCGTCGTTCCAGCTCCAGCCCGCGGTGAACGGGAAGCGCAGCGTGAGTCCGGTGGCCGGGTCGAGCACCTCGATGCGATAGCCGCCCCATTCGACCGGCACGTCGAAGCGCGTGGCCTTGCCGGCTTCGACCTTGAGTTCGCGCGCTTCGGCATTCTCGAAGCGCTCGCTGTAGTTGAAGTGCCAGCCGCTTTCGCGGTCCCAGATCCAGTGGTAGTCGCGGCGTTCGCGGACCAGGGTCAGCTTGAGATTGTCGCCGGCGAGCAGATCGCCGGCGGCGTTGGTCCGGATCAGTTCGAAGCCGGCGCTGGCATTCGCGCCGGCGCCGTCGTCGACGTCGAACAGTGGGCGCACGCCGACCAGCACGTCGGCGGGCCAGACCGTGCGCTTGAGCGTCCGCGTCACCGTGCGTCCACCCGTTTCGTAGAGACTGCCCGAGAGCACGGCGGCGACCGGGGCCGGCTTGGCCTCGTCGAGCAGCTTGATTTCATCGCTCAGATGTCCCTTGTCGTCGAGCGAAGTATCGACGACGTCCTTCGCTTCCTTGGGCAGTTCGATCAGCGGATCGCCGAAGTAGTAGTCCTTGTGCGCCTCGACCGGATGCACGTCGGCGCTGAGCGTCAGGCGCGCGCTGAAGCGATTGCCCGTGGCCGGTGCGCCATACAGGTAGTCGCCCTGGACCTCGAGCTTGAGCGGCTCGTCGGGCTTGAGCTGCGCCTGCTCCGTGGCCAGGTCGAGCTTCATGCGTTCGGGCAGGAATTCCTCGATGCGCAGGGTCAGGCTCTGGGTCGCCTCCTTGCTCGCCGGATCGAGGCGGAACTCGACCTGCCAGCGCCCGGTCGGCGCGTCGGCCGGAATCTGCCGCGTCCATTCGAAATAGCCGAGGTCCTTCGGCTCGAGTCTGGCTTCGGCATAGAGCCGGCCATCCGGCTGCTTGAGCCTCGCGAACAGCGGCTGCGGCTTGATCGACTTGCCGTCGTTGTCGCGCAGCAGCGCCGACAGGCGCACGGTCTCGCCGGGGCGATAGAGGTCGCGCCCGCTCCAGGCGAACACGTCGAACCAGGCCTCGCGGCGACCGGCGACGGCGAAATCGGAAAGGTCGAGCGCCGGCTGGTTGAACGGCACCATCGACACGTCGCGACCCGAGCGGGCGACCAGTACGTGCTCGGCGTTGAGCGTGTAGGCGAACATCGCATTGCCGCTCTCGTCGGCGACGCCGGTCACGACCGGGTTGCCGGCGCCATCGATGATCCTGATCTCGACGCCGCTGATGGGATCGCCGGTCTTCAGCGAGGCGGCGTGGACGAACATCTTGTCCTTGTAGGCGCGGGTGTGGATGCCGATGTCGCTGACGAAATAGAAGCTGGTTTCCTGCTCGTCGCGGAAATGCCCCGGCTGCTTGAGCACGGCGAAGTAGAGGCCCGGCTTGGCCAGCTCGGTGATGTTCTGGATAGGCAGGTAGTTGAGCGAGCGCTCGTTTTCGTTGCCGGGCAGGACGAAGCGGTTGGCGTAGACCGAATCGGCGATCTGCGCGACCGGCTTGCCCTTGCGGCCGTACCAGCCGTATTGCGGGTCGAGGTCCCAGGAGCCGCGGCGCGCGTTCTTCTGGTAGGCGGCGAAGAAATTGGACAGTTCGTCGTCGTGCACGCGCAGGAATTCGACATCGACTTCGTCGACGTTGACCGAAACCACGGGCAGGCCACGCGTCTCGCGCGCAGGCAGCACGCTGCCCTGCGCGGCGAATCCGACCGCCGGTTCGAGCGGGCCGGTGAAGATGTCCTTGCTGACCTCGCTGCCGAGGGTCTGGCCATCCACGGCCGAGAGCTCGCCCTTGATGTGCGCGGTATAGGTGGCATTGGCCTGGACGAACGGAAAGCGCAGGGTCTTGCCATCCTCGTCGAGCGCCCAGCTGCCGCTGACCGCCTCGCCGTTGGCCCCGCTCACCGAGAGCAGGCTGTCGAAATCCTGTGCGCCGGTCATTTGCTGCGGAAACTCGAGGGCCAGGGCGAGCTGGCCCTGGTACATCTCGGCGCGCGCCGAACTGACCTCGAACTTGCCGCCGGCGGCCTTGGCCGGCTCGGCCTGGACCGGCTTCTCGCCCTGCACCTCGGGCACGCTGGCCGGCTGCTTGCCGCACGCGACGAGAGCCAGGATTGCAAGCATCAGGACAGCGCCGGCAAGTGACTGCCACCTCGAAACGATCCGCAACATCGACATCTTCGATTCCCCGGCCAGGTTTGTGTGCCCAGTATAGCCGCGCAATTGTGGCCCCTTTCGGGCAATTCGGGGATTTGACGGGCGCCGTTCGCCGATATTGACAGGCGCCCGACGTGGCGTAGAGTCGCGTTGTCCACAAGGAGAGTCGCCATGGCCCGCGTACCCCGCATCGACAGCCCCTGTCCGCTCAGCCGCGTCGAGCAACTGCGCATCGACGGCCACTGCGGTCGTTGCAACAAGCACGTGCATGCGCTGGACGGACTCGACGAGCGCCAGCGCCGGGCCCTGTTCGCCGCAGCGCGTGGACCGCTGTGCGTGTCCTATCGGGCCCCCGCCTATCGCAGCCCGGCCATGGCTGTTGCAATGGCCGCGATGATTTCGGCCGGTACGGCCGTTGCGGGGCAGGATTGCGACGAGGCCACGCCGGCCCTGCAATCACTGCAGTCGGCTCCGCAGGAACAGCTCATTCAGCTACAGAACCAGGCTGATGATGGTGTCTACGACACCATCATCGTCGGCGGCATCAACTCGGCCGAAGACGCGAAGTGGGTAGACGATGGCAGTCTTCCGGATTTGCCGATGGTGAGCGAAACCGTGGAACGGCAATCTATTGCGGCCGCGGCCGCGGCCGCGGTTGCGGCGGAGCCGGACTCGGCACAGCTGCACCCGAAGCGCCGTTAGAGGGCACGGTCACGATACCGACTGCATCGACGATGCGCAGACCGGCCAGGACGCGAACGACGTTCCTGAAATTGGCTGGACGACCGTCGCCGATGGCCAGTGCGATGTGTGCGGAGTCGAATTGGCCCATGCCGGCGTCGTAGCTGGTCCAGCGTTGGCCATCCCAGGCTTGCACCCAGACGTGCGGACTGAAGACATGGGAAGCACCGGTGAACCGGCTTGCGTAGGCGATTCCGTAGGCCAGTCGCGTCGGAATCCCGCGGGCCCGCGCGGCGGCCGCGAGCAGAACGGCAAATTCGGTGCAGTCGCCGTTGTGCGACTTCAGGGCAGTGCTGGCTGCATCGTAACGGCGAAAATCGATGGCGCCGGTCATGTGTGCCTTGACGGCTTTTTCGAGCAGGTGCATCTGGCGCGCAACGCGCTTGCCCTTCACGCTAATGCCGACCGCGTGTGACCGGGCGAACGCCAGCACCTCGCGCGAATCGCTGTCGATCCAGCGATTCGGAGCGAGGTACTGGCGCAGCGACTGTGCATCGGGTGCCGGTTCCGTGCCGCAGCTGGAACAGATCGTGATGCTTACGCCGTCGCCGCTGCGGGCGACATGTTGTTCGAAGGTTTCTGGCCACTGCCATACGACGCCCTTGTCCAGCGCAATGGTGTAGCGGATACGACCGGCTCGCGCCTTTTCCGAAAGGCGGTAGGGCGAAGCCACCTGCGAGCGGTGAATCAGCTCGATGGCCTGTTCATGGGTCAACTGCGGCTCGTCGTGCGCATGCACGGGCATCACGGCCAGCAGGGCCATGGCGGCCGGAACCAGCCAGCCACGAGTTCGATTCCGGCTTGTTGCTCTTTGCTCGTTCACTGGGCTCTGCTTGCCGCTCCTGCATACATGGTAGCCGCGACCGTGGCACCTGGACATGTTGGCTGACCGCAGCTTGGATCAGGAACGCCGATCCACGCTAAGGTAGGCGCTCCCTCCGGAGAAAGCTCATCCATGTCGACAGCCCTGGTCTGGTTCCGCCGCGATCTGCGCCTGGCCGACAATCCGGCCCTGGCCGCCGCGCTCGATGCCCATGAACACGTGATTCCGATTTACGTGCATGCGCCGGACGAGGAAGCGCCGTGGCAGCCTGGCGCAGCCAGCCGCTGGTGGTTGCATCATTCGCTGGTAGCGCTCGATGCCGATCTGCGTCGCCGCGGCTCGGCCCTGCACATTGCCCATGGGCCGAGCCTGCAGGCCCTGCGCGAAATTCGCGAGGCAACCGGGGCCTCGGCGATCTACTGGAATCGCCTCTACGAGCCGGCGATCACGGCGCGCGATCGCGAGATCAAGCAGGCCTTGCTCGACGACGGCGTCGATGCGCGCAGCTTCAAGGCCGCGGTCCTGTTCGAACCCTGGGAAGTAATGACCGGCCAGGACCAGCCTTATCGCGTGTTCACGCCGTTCTGGCGCAAGGCGCGCGCCGAGTTGCAGGTGCGCCCGCCGCTGCCGGTGCCGGAGCGCATGCCCGCTGTCACGCTGGCCGGTTCGCTCACCATCGACGAGCTCGACCTGCTGCCACGGCTGAGCTGGGACGCGGGTTTCTACGAAGCCTGGGTGCCCGGCGAGTCCGGCGCGCTCGAGGCTCTCGACCGCTTCCTCGAATCCGCGGTCGTCGACTACGCGCAGGAGCGCGACCGCCCCGATCGCGACGCCACCTCGCGACTGTCGCCGCACCTGCACTTCGGCGAAATCTCGCCGATGCAGATCGCCTGGGAGCTCGACGAACGCGCAAGAGCGGAAGGACGGGCGGAACGCTCGAACGGCGCAGAAAAGTTCCTGAGCGAAATCGGCTGGCGCGAATTCTCCGTGCACCTGCTGTTCCACTTCCCCGACATGCCCGAGAAGAATCTCAACGCGCGTTTCGATGATTTCCGCTGGGGCGAAGACGATGACGAGGCGATCGCTCGCTGGCAGCAGGGAATCACCGGCATCCCGATGGTCGACGCCGGCATGCGCGAGCTCTGGGCGACCGGCATCATGCACAACCGCGTACGCATGCTGGTCGCCTCATTCCTGACCAAGAACCTGCGCCAGCACTGGCGTCACGGCGCGGCCTGGTTCTGGGACACCCTGGTCGATGCCGACCTCGCCAACAACTCGCAGGGCTGGCAGTGGACGGCCGGATGCGGCGTCGATGCCTCGCCATATTTTCGCATCTTCAATCCGGTTACCCAGGGCGAGAAGTTCGACCCGGACGGCGACTACGTGCGCCGCTGGGTGCCGGAACTGGCCGAGCTGCCGGCCTCTCTGATCCATCAGCCCTGGACCGAGTCCGGCTGCCTCGAGGGGACCGGCTATCCGCCACCGATGGTCGACCTGGCCGAATCGCGTCAACGCGCCCTGGCCGCCTACCAGGACCTGCCCAAGGCCGGCGGCTGAGGCCGGTCGTTGCGTTTTCCGGGCCGGACCGGGATGCTAGCCCGGCGACAGCGCCGCGGCGCCTGCGCAGCGGTCGCGCAATCGGGAGGAGGGCAGCATGTTCGAAGCAGACGCCGGCAGGCGCGAAGCCATGTCGAAGGTCGACACGGCCTGGCTGCGCATGGAGCGGCCGACCAACCTGATGATGATCACCGGGGTCATGATGTTCGCCGGGCCGCTGGTGCCGGCCGCGATCAAGCAGCTGCTCGGCGAGCGTTTCCTCGCCTATCCGCGCTTCCGCCAGAAGGCGGTCAACACGCCCTCCGGTGCCCACTGGGAAACCGATGGCGATTTCGATCTCGACTGGCACGTTCGCGTGGCCGCCTTGCCCGGCAAGGCCGACAAGATCGAACTCGAGAATTTCGTCGGTGAACTCGCCTCGTCGCCGCTCGATCATTCCAAGCCGCTGTGGCAGTTCCACGTCATCGAGAACTATCGCGGCGGCAGCGTGCTGGTCGCGCGCATCCACCATTGCTATGCCGATGGCCTGGCCCTGGTCCAGGTCATGCTCTCGCTGACCGATACCGCGCCGCATCCCGAAAAGGAGGCGGAGCTGGTCAAGACCTGGCTTAAGCACGATGGCGGCAATGTCTGGCAACGCATGCTCGAGCCGGCCCAGGCCGGGCTCGGCAAGGCGCTCAAGGTCGGCACCAAGGTCTACGAAAAGATGACCGCGATGATCAACGACCCGAGCATCGCCGCCGACGTCGCCCGCGAGGGCGGCGAGATCACCCGCGAGCTGGCCAACGCGCTGCTGCTGTCCGACGACCCGCAAACTTCACTCAAGGGCCCGCTCGGCGTCATCAAGCGCGTCGCCTGGGCCGATCCGATGCCGCTCGAGGAAGTAAAGACGCTCGGACGCGCGCTCGGCTGCACGGTCAACGATGTCCTGCTCGCCTGCGCCAGCGGCGCGTTGCGCGGCTACCTGCGCGATCGCGGCGAAGACGTCGATGGCATGACCATTCGCGCGACCGTGCCGGTCAACCTGCGCCCGCTCGAACACGCCAAGAAGCTCGGAAACCATTTCGGCCTGGTTTTCCTCGAGTTGCCGATCGGCGAAGCCAATCCCCTGCGTCGCCTCGAGCGGGTCGCTGCCTGCATGCGCGAACTGAAGAACTCGCGCCAGGCGATTGTCACGCTCGGCCTGCTCGGCGCGCTCGGCATGGGCCCGCAGGCCCTGCAGGCACCGGCGCTGGAACTGTTCAGCCGCAAGGCGACCACGGTCGCGACCAACGTGCCCGGCCCGCAGCAACCGCTCTACCTGACCGGCGTCGAGGTCAGCGAACTGATGTTCTGGGTTCCGCAATCGGGCTCGATCGGGGTCGGGCTGTCGATCCTCAGCTACAACGGCCGCGTCCATTTCGGCCTGATCGGCGACGCCAAGCGCGTCTCCGATCCCGATGCGGTCACCGCGCGCTTCGCCGAGGAATTCGAGAAGCTGCTGCTGATCACCCTGATGGAAGACTGGGAATCGGACATCGCCGCCGCCGACGCCGAAGCGACCCTGCAGCACAATCTCTAGATTGAATGCGGATCGCCCGGCCTGCGCAGGCAGCAGCGCCTCCAGGTGAATCCTTCCTCCGCCACCTCTTGCCCCCTGTAGGAGCGCCTCCAGGCGCGATGCTCCGTCAATCTGCCAAATGCATCGCGCCGATACCCGCCCGCGCTACGATCGCGCCGTCATATCTAACCCACGTCCGCGAACATCACGGCGCAAGCGGATCAACTCCGTCGCTGAAAATCCGGTCCGACGCACCGGTCAACTCGGCCAGGACGGCGACACTGGTCTTCAGGATGGCCCCGCCCATGGCCTGGGCATTGACGCCGACGTGATCGCTCGTGTCGGTGCTTCGGTGGTAGTACGGATAAATGTCCCAGTCGTTCTCGATCGCGAGCAGGGTCTTCTTGCCGGCATTCAGATACGGCACGTGGTCCGAGCCGAACGGATTCGTGCTCAGCGTGACCCGTAGCGCGGGCACATAGGCCGAGGCCGCGTCCGCAAACTGGTTCAGATAGGCGCTCCAGGTCGCGCTGCTTTCGAACAGCACGTCGAGCGTGGTGTCGGCGCTGTAGCCGATCATGTCCATGGTGACCACGGCCTGCACCTTGGCCAGGTCGCCCGTGGCCTGCAGTGCCTGCACATGCGCCTTGCTTCCATACAGGCCCTGTTCCTCGCCGGCGTAGCACATGAAGAGAATGCTGCGTTGCGGCCGGTTCGCAACGAGCACCCGGGCCAGCTCGATCACGCCCGCGCAGCCCGAGGCATTGTCTTCCGCGCCCGGCGTGTTGGTGGTCGAGGACAGGCTCGAGTTGCGCGAATCGTAATGGGCGCCGACGATGATCCATTCGTCCGGCAATAGCGTTCCGTTCCAGCGACCGATCACGTTGTTGACACTGATCTGCCCACCACCGCTGCCCGGCATGCTGAAGGCCGGCGCGCTGACCTCGAGCCCGATGGCACTGAAGCGCCCTTCGATCCAGGCCCGTGAAAGCGGCAGTTCGGGCCCGTAGCTCGAGCGGTCCCATTGGGTCAGGCTATCGAGATCGGCGAACCAGCGGGCCGGATTGATCGCGTCAACCAGCGGCACGATCAGGGGATCGGCCGCAGCGCCACCGGGTTGCCGCCGTACCCGATGCGCGATCACGCTGTTCGGCTGCGCGCTTTGCCATTCGCCGTCGTGGTCACCACCTGCCGCTGCAGCGCGGGCGAGCTCGGCGCTGTCGAACTCGCGCAGCTCCCAGCGGCCGCCCTGCGCGATCATTCGCCCGGGCGTATTTGCGTCGCGCTGGCAGCCGCGCGCATGCAGGCGCACGCGCTCGATGTCGAAGCCCTCGACGCGGCCACGCACCGCGTCATTCGCATCGAATGCGCCCAACTCTCCTGTATCTCCCACCAAGACGAGCTGATCGCCCATTTCGATCCACCAGCGAACGCCGCGGGCTTGTTTCCAGGCTGCGAGTGCAGCACTGTCGGCCGATTCTATATCGACGACCAGTGCGCTCGGCGTGGGCGTTTGCATAGGTGGCACGGGTGCATCGATCAGGGGCACGTGAACTCCTGTGGCCGGGGGGGGTCGAATAAACAATGGCATTCGCAGCAGTAAACCATGGTGCGGCGCCGGGTCCGTCCATTGTATGCGCAAGTCCGGACATGCATCGATGCAATGAAAGTCCTCGTGACCCGGTCTAGGACCATGACCACGTGGCCGAATGGCTGCGTCTGTTGCCGGAACGGTGCGGCTCCCTCCCGCCCAAAACCGCACCGCTTCCGGCGCTTTTTCCTTCATTGCGGGCGCATGCCTCGTGCCAGCGCGCTTCGCGCCGATGTGTCGCCAGCAACCCATCCCGTTTTCGGAGGTCCCTGCATGAATCGCCGTTCCCTGTTGCGCAATCTCGGTGCGCTGATGGTCATTCCGCTGCTGCCATCCTGTTCGAAGGCCGCCGACACCGGTGCCGCGCCGGCGTCCGGCAAGGTCGTGCCGTTGAACAAGCCGCACGAGGAATGGAAGGGCGTGGTCAGCGATGCCGCCTACGACGTGCTGTTCGAGGAAGATACCGAACGCGCATTCAGCAGCCCGCTCAACGATGAGAAGCGCGACGGCACCTTCATCTGCGCAGCCTGCCGCTTGCCGTTGTTCGACAGCGCCAACAAGTTCGACAGCGGTACCGGCTGGCCGAGCTTCACCCAGCCGATTGCCGGCCATGTCGAGACCAAGCGCGATTTCAAGCTGGTCTGGCCACGCACCGAATATCACTGCGCGCGCTGCGGCGGCCATCAGGGTCATGTGTTCAACGACGGCCCGCGACCGCGCGGCGAGCGCTGGTGCAACAACGGGCTGGCCCTGGAATTCGTGCCGAAGGGCCAGGCCCTGCCGGCCTTGAGGAGCTGATAATGAACACTCTGAAGAATCGACTGGTTTCACGCTTTACCGCGCTTGGCCTCGTTTTGTTGATGACGGCGATGGGCGCCTGTGCCGGCCCGGCCGACGAGCCGTCCGCGGCCGCGCCTGCGAGCGGCCCGACCGAAGTGGCCATCTTCGCCGGCGGCTGCTTCTGGTGCATGGAGCCACCGTTCGACAAGGTGCCCGGCGTCATCTCGACCACTTCGGGTTACACCGGCGGCCTGGCCCCCGATCCGACCTATGAGCAGGTGTCCGCCGGCGGCACCGGCCATGCCGAATCGGTCAAGGTGGTTTTCGATCCGACCCGTGTCGACTACAGGAAGCTGCTCGATGTGTACTGGCACAACATCGATCCGTTTGCGATCGACCAGCAGTTCTGCGATCACGGCGACCAGTACCGCACCGCGATCTTCACGACCACGCCCGAACAGCAGCGCCTGGCTGAAGAGAGCAAGCGCGAACTCGAGGCCTCCGGCAAGTTCAGCCAGCCGATCGCCACCCAGATCGTGCCCGCCGCGACCTTCTATCCGGCCGAGGGCTACCATCAGGACTACTACAAGAAGAATCCGCTGCGCTACAAGTTCTACCGCTACAACTGCGGCCGCGACGCGCGACTCGAACAGATCTGGGGCAGCTCCGACCACTGAGCTGTCGTCGCGCTTGGAACCTGCGCCGGGAATCGCCCACGCGGACAACCCGGCGCTGCAGATCCCCGGCTGCCATTCCTCCCGCCGTCGTCCCGGCGCAGGCCGGGACCCAGTGACTTTTCCCCCAACCACCAAGCGCAACTTGATCTGCAACGGGCATCCAACTCCGGTACTACCGAAGCCGTTGAAAAGAATCGGACTGCGCAGACAAGATGACCAAGCGAACGCACGCAACTCGAGTGACCCGAAACCTTGGCCGCTGGATCGCCAAGTCGTTCAGTGCTTCTCTCGAACGCGCCGTACGCATCCTCATCGCCAACGCTCTCGCCAACCGCAAATTTGCGCGATACTGCGCACTGCCCGGTGAACCGAGACGCTCCGCATGAAACTGTCACGCATCCCCGTTCTGTTGGCGATCCTTGCCCTGGTCCTCCTGATCGCGTCCGGTCCAGGCAGCCGCTTCGGCTGGTGGGAATTCCGTACCGGTTTCTCGATGATGCGCTGGACCGTCTACCTCGGCCTTGGCGCGGGCGTGCTGGCCCTGCTGTTCCTCGTCATCCCGCGAACCCGTCGCGGCAACGCAGGTACGCTGGCTCTCGGCCTGGTCCTCGGCCTCGCCGCATCGGCCTTGCCCCTGTATGGGCTGTCGCAGGCGAAATCCCTGCCGATGATCCACGACATCACCACCGACACGAAGCGTCCGCCCGAATTCGTCGCGGTCTTGCCGCTGCGTGCCAACGCTGCCAACCCTGCCGAATACGGTGGACCCGAAATCGCCGCCAAGCAGTCCGAGGCCTACCCGGATATCCGCACCCAGCATCTCGACGCCGCGCCGGCCGACGCCTTCAACAAGGTCGAACAGATTGCCCACGACATGGGCTGGGAGATCGTCTCCGCGGACGCCGCCGCGGGCCGTCTCGAAGCGACCGACACGACCTTCTGGTACGGCTTCAAGGACGACATCGTCGTCCGCGTCGAACCCGAAGCCGCCGGCAGCCGCATCGACGTGCGTTCGGTTTCGCGCGTGGGCCTGAGCGACGTCGGCAAGAACGCCAAGCGCATCCGCGCATTCATCAAGGCCCTGGGCAGCCAGCCGGCAGCCGACTGAGCGGGGCGCGTACCTTCCCGGCGGCAGGGCAGGGCGCTGGCACAGGGATGGTTGGAAACAGGCAGCGAATCGGCTGCCTGTGCAGCAAGCGATATCCGGGCCAATCAGGCTCGGGCCCACTACCTGGGGAGTCCCGTGATCAGCCTTCATCAAACGCGTCGACTCGGAGCGCTGTTGTTGCTCTGCTTCGCCCTGGCGAGCTGCAATGACCCCGTTCCCGGTTCGACACCGACGGCCACACCTGAATCCGGCAACGTAACGTCCGACAACAGCACCAAGAGCGCGCCGTCGGAACTGCCGGCTCCACTCGTCGACCGCGCGCCAAGTGAGAAGCTCGCCAATCGCAGGCTGCGACCACCGAAGTACCCGGTCCAGGCCGTGCGCGACCGTGCAGAAGGCAAGGTCGTTCTGAAAGTGCTGGTAGGCGCCGACGGCAAGCCCGAGGAAATCACCCTCGAGAAGTCGAGCGGCAGCGAAGATCTCGATCGAGCTTCGATCACGGCCGTCAAGACCTGGGACTTCAATCCCGGATTGAAGAAGGGGGTCGCCGTGCCTGCATACCTTATCGTGCCGATCGAATTCAACCTCAACCAGTAGCACCGCATGCATCGCACCGCTGCTGAACTCTTACAGCCGCTGAAATTGCGGACGCCAAAGTCCGAAATCAGTGAACTGAGAGGGGGGCGAGCAAACCCGGAGGCGCGTCCATCTATGATCGCTGCGGACGGGTTGAATCGGTATCGCCCATGCGCCGACTCGAACGGGATGTTTGTCGATGGATGCTGAGCCCGGAGCTATTGGCCGCGCGGTCCTCGGGGCGCTTTGTCGGCGCATTCCTGTGGCTGGGCCTGTTCGCCGCGCCATCGGCGCAAACGGCGATGGCAACGGCAGGTTGCAATTTGCCCGACCCCGCGTTCTGCGAGACGTTCGAAAGCGGTCCGGCCCCTTTGTCGGACCGGGGCCGCGGCAATGAGTTGAGTCGCTCGCGCTTCAGTTCGACGCGCTATGCGCCCTCGCTGTCGACCGGTGACGGGGTCACGTTCTGGGTTTGGGAAGCCGAGTTCGGGCTCATCCCTGAAGAGCCGCCACCGTGCCGCGCGGATGTGACGGGTTTGCTGATGCCGACGCGCGATACGCTGGTGTGCGATCCGTCGCCGCCGATCCAGAGCCACTACTTGATGACGGCGGTCGGTTCGCAGAACTATGGCAGCAATGCCTATCGCATCCGGCAGCCTTTCGATTTTGAAGGCCGAACCGGAGTGATCGCATTCGAAACCGATCTCGCTTCGAATTTCCTTCTCGGCTACACCAGCATCGTCGTCAGCGACGACCCGGCACCCACGCCGAGTTGGGACATCAACGGCCGCGGGCCGAATCCGCGCAATGGCGTCATCGTGGTTTTCATCGGCAGTCCGGTTGAAGTGCACGAGGTGCACGACTACGCCATGACGACACCGGCTGGTTCGTCCAGCGAGGTTCCGCGTCAGCGCGGACACCTGTGTCGGGTCGAACTGAGGCTGTCGCAGCAGCAGATCGAGGTGCTGACCTCCGATCCGTCGACCGACGGCGTGACGTTCGGTCCGCTCGTGAGCCGCCGGGTCGTCGTTTTCGATACGCCGCTGCCATTCTCGCGGGGCTACGTCTCGCTGCTCGCGCACAACCATGCGACCTGGAAGTACGGCATCACCTTCGGCGGCCTGCCTCGTCCGTTGCGCTCGTGGAACACCTACTGGGACAACATCGGCTTCGACGGCCCGGTGCTCGCGAATACTCGCGAGTACGAGGTTCCGGTGGCAGGCGTACCGGCGACCTTCACGACCATTGACGAATTTCCGCCGGGTACGATCAATACGATCGAGCACCCCGGGCTCAGCCTCGGCTATGTCATCCCCGACGGCGTCGGGGCCCTCGGTGCGCCACTTGTGTTCCGTGATGTGTCGCTGGCGAACGCGATTCGCGCGCGCTTGGTCTTCAATGGCTACTACCAGGGCTACGACATCGATGGTATCCGCCTCGGCACGGGGCGCCTGCGCTACCAGCTCAACGGCTACCCGGCCCACGAACGCGGGTTCACGCCTGGCGAAGTCGCCATGCTCGATGAGCCCGGACAAACCGGTGGCTACAATCATGCCATCGAGGTGCCGCTGTCCGAGCTCGTGAACGGCGACAACACGGTGCGCTTCGGCACGCTGCATATTTCCTCGGGTTATCCGAACGCGGTGACCAATCTCGATCTGTTGCTCGACCTCGATCCGACCGTCATCTTCGCGAGTGGCTTCGACTGACACCACATGCACGTGAAGTCTGCCGCCCTAGGGAGGCTCTGAACAAGTGGCGCAATCGTCATGGCGTTCAGAAGGCTCGCCACAGGTGCTGCGTGGCGAAGTGAAGGCTGGTTGCCTTGACGAGCCGCGTGGTGCCTGTGGCGGGCCTTCTGGACGCCACCCGCGTTCCATTGAATCAATCGCTTGGGCGACGCCTGCCTGCGCGCAGCTCTTTGTTGCGCCGCCTTGAAGGACGGCCAGTCTGTATGCGTCGGCGCGCCGCGATCTGCACGCAGGCAGGCGTCGTGACGGTTGTGCCACTTGTTCAGAGCCTCCCTAGATTTTGCCGTTCTACGCGAGGCTTCGAGAGTTCGAATACATCGAAGCCATTCCAGGATTCCGATTCGCCAAGCGCACCTGGTCGCTCATGTCCGCATGGTGGCGGCAACCATTTATCGCATCAGCAGGACATCGACAATTCATGGGGCGGGAAATCGTCGGGATGTTGGATGTCTGTATCCCGAGATCCTGGCTGTCGCGGCTTGCCCCTTTGGCCGGTCCAGTTGCGACAGTGTGTCGCAGCCGGCGGCGAGTCCTGCTTCATGGGCTTTTCGACGCATCTCTGGAACCTGCCTTGTTGATCTCGATCAACAATCATCGGTGTCGTCCGGCGCAGCATTAAATGACCATTCATCCAATGACAGCGTATCCGTCAAAGAGGTTATTGCCATGCGCATCCAACGCACTCTCCTGCTGGGCGTCCCGGTTTCGTTGATGCTTGCACTGCCGGTGTTGGCCGATCAGCAGGGAAACACCGATGGCCAAGGATCAGCCACGACCGCAACCGCCACTCAGCCGCAAAGCGGCACACCGGCGCAGGCGCCGGTTGCCGAGGGTGCTCAGGTCTATGGATGGCAGTTGATGACACCCGCCGAGCGCACCGCGTTCCAGCAGCAGATGCGCAGTGCAAAGACCGACCAGGAACGCGAGGCTCTGCGCCTGCAACATCATGAGCAGATGAAGAAGCGCGCCGCCGATCAAGGTGTGACCTTGCCCGACGCGCCGCTGCGTCAGGGTGGTGCCATGGGCCCCGGCAAAGGCATGGGTCCCGGCAAAGGCATGGGTCCCGGCAAAGGCATGGGTCCCGGCAAAGGCATGGGTCCCGGCAAAGGCATGGGTCCCGGTAAAGGCATGGGTCCGGGCATGGGTCCGGGTGGCAAGGGGCAACCGCCTGCGCCTGCGCCTTCGCCTACGCCGACGAAAGACGAGAACGGCGATTGATTGCCGGCTTTCGGCAGTTCGCTCGGTAATTGCCGGCGGATGGCGACCAGCTTACGGCCGCCCAATCGCCAGAGGTGGTAGTCGGCGGGTTGCTGTCAGTGCAAGAGGTCGAAACGGCGCCTGGGTCCAATCGTACGTCGAAGCGGCCATCGGCCTGGGGCAGTCCGCTCCGGCCTTCTGATGGATTGATGAAAGCAGGAGATCAGCATGCGTGAGCTCACCATTGCGATTTTGATTTCCCTGGGATGCCTGGCAACGGGCCAGGTATCCGCGCAGCCCGCGTTGTTGAAACAGGCACAGGGTCTGTTCAAACCGATACCCACTGCCGCGCCGGCGTTGCCGGGAAATCCGGCCACGCCGGCCAAGCAGGAACTCGGCAAGATGCTGTACTTCGACACGAGGCTGTCGGAAAGCCATGCCCTCAGTTGCAATTCCTGCCACATGATCGGCATGGGTGGCGTTGATCTGCAGGAAACCTCGCTTGGGCATCGCTGGCAGCGTGGTGGACGCAATGCGCCGACGGTCTACAACGCTGTATTCGAAGTTGCCCAGTTCTGGGATGGGCGTGCCAAGGATCTCGAGGCGCAGGCCGGTGGCCCGCTGGTCAATCCGGTGGAAATGGATACGACGCCGGAACACGTGATCGAGCAACTGAAGGGCATACCCGGGTACCTGCCAGTGTTCGCCAAGGCCTTTCCAGGTGTTGCCGACCCGCTTACCTTCGACAATGTGCGCAAGGCCATCGCGGTGTTCGAGGCGACTCTGATCACGCCGAACGCAGCCTTCGATCGCTACCTCGAGGGCAATGCGAAGGCGCTCGACGCCGATCAGCAAGCGGGTCTGGCCCTGTTCATCAACAAGGGTTGCGTGGCCTGCCACAATGGCATCAACGTGGGTGGCACCATGTACGCGCCATTTGGGGTGGTCGAGCGTCCCGGCGCCGAGATCCTGCCCGAGGGCGACAAGGGACGCTTTGCGGTGACCCAGACTGCCAGTGACGAATATGTCTTCCGGGCAGCTTCGTTGCGCAATGTCGCGATCACACAGCCGTACTTTCATTCGGGCAAGGTCTGGGATCTGCGCCAAGCGGTGGCGATCATGGGCAATAGCCAGCTTGGCGCCAAACTGACCGATGACGAAGTCGACAAGATCACCGGTTTTCTCGAGGCGCTGACCGGCGAACAGCCCAAGGTGACCTTGCCGATTCTGCCTCCGAGCGTGGCCACTACACCGCGGCCAAAGCCCTAGCTGCAAAGATTGGGCACACCTCGTCGGAGAGGCGTGTGATCGCAGGGTTCCTGGCTGCTGTTGCTGCACTGGCGACTTTGCATTTGTTGGAATTCGAACGATAACTGACGGGGGTGGTTGTGCTCATTTCCAGAATCGCGTGTGCCTGCCTTATTTTCGCGTGTTCACTATCACCCGGATATGCCTCGGCAACAGATGAAGGTGTCGGGCCTGTGCCTCAGATTCCGTCCCCTGCTGGTGAGGCGTTCGACTCGGACGAAACTGTCCCGCCGCCGATGCCATCGAGCGCGACGGCGCCGGCGGCTGTGGATGCGCAAGTGCTCTACTTCGTGCCATCGGATCACGACCAGTCGACGACGTGCCTGTTCTTGATGAATTCCTCGAACACGCCACAGACTGTAGTTCTTGACGGATTCGATTCAGCGGGAGCTCTGGCCAGCATCTGGAACGTCCCGATTCCGGCTGAATCGGCGGTGCGCGCCTGCTCGGATGCGCTGGTCGCAACGCCGCCACCGAGTTGGGCGGCCACGGTCATCGTCAATTTCACTGACTTCACGGCGTATGTCCGTGCGTCGCTTCCCGCAGGCGTGCAGATCGATGGATTCATCGCCAATACTGGAACCTCAACTTACGATCCACGTACATCGGTCAACACGATCAAGCTCAGATTCAGCCCAAATCTTCCCCGTGGCTCGGTCCTGCACTTCGCGCCCCAGGACAGCGACGGCAACGCGACCTGCCTTGACCTATACAACACATCGAGTACTGCAGCGACCGTGCAGATTCGTGGTTTCGATGATTCAGGGCTGAGTTACCTCCTCAATCTGAATGTTGCTGCGGGAGCCCTGGTGCGTGCATGTTCGGATTCCGTGGTGGCAGATCCTCCGCCAAGCTGGGCCAACGTGGTTATTGTCAATTTCACCGACTTCGTTCTTCGTGCTGAGATTTCGCTGCCGCCGAATGTAAAGGTGGATGGCTTTGTCCTGTGGAATCCGGGTACCGGAACGGTGGATCCGCGTACGACGTCGAGCAATTTCCTGAATCTGAGATTCGAGGAAGGACAGCGATTCGATCAGATCTTCACGGATGGCTTCGAAACATGAGGCGTATCGGCCACGCAAAAGTAGGGGAGCCGGCCCAATCCGCCCGAGGGGTCGGGTTCGCAGGAGTCGTAACTGCCTGGTATCGGGAAACCCGGCCTCTGGCTTCGTTTGGCCGTTGAATCCGGGGTGCCCTGGATCGCCGTATCGATTCAGCGGGCAGGACCCTCCCTAGGTGTAGCGGCCAGAGGGCGCCGCCAGAACCGGCAGGCTTGCAGAGGTTCAGTCAAAGTCGTCGGCGAAGATCTCTTCGCTTTCGTAGGCGCCGATGTCGACATGAAGCCCGAGCTGGCGGGGCTTGCCGTTGAGATCCAATGCCGGCTGGCCACCCAAGGGCGTATCGAAGCCAGCGTCGATCAGGGGGGACTGGCCGCCAAGTTCGAAGCTCAGGCAAAGAATGCCGGGACAGGCGACGAACTGCGGATCGACATACTGTTCAGCCACGACCTGGTCCGCGGCCACGCCATTGCCGAGTACGCCGATATCGTTGTTGAAGCGACTGTGCGCGGCGTTGGCCTGGAAGTCGTAGGCATTCGTTCCCGCGTTGTTCCAGAGAATATTGTTGGTCAGCGTGAAGTGGCCGTTGCCGCCTATGCCAAGGCCGCCAGGCATATCGGCGGTGTCGGTAGCGTTGGCGACTATGGTGTTGCCGGTCACGTAGCCCTCGCCTGCATCCTGTGAGAGAAATACGGCGCCGAGAAGTGCGCCGTGATTGGCGACCACCAGATTGTTTGCCAGGTAGAGGTGGCCACTGCCCGTGTACGCCGTCAATGCGCCGGATCCTTCGGTCGAACGATTGCCGAGAAACTGGCACAGGCGGACGGCAACATCGCCGGTATTGCTGGACACCGAAATCGGGGCGGCCAGCGGAGCGGTTGAACGACCCGCTGCGAATGTCAGGTGTTCGAGATCGATGCTTCCATTGGCGTTGAACACGTCCAGCACGGTCACGAGGTTTTGCCCATTCAGCTGCGTTTCCACACCGCTCCTCGACGTGCAACCCGCGTTCCAGCCACCTTCGACAACCAGGTTGTGCGCCTCGGACGAACTGAAGTCGAGTTCTGCCGACAGCGAATAGCTGCCACCGACGATGTTGATCGTGTCGTCCTGTCCATTGGTCTGGGCAATGTCCAATGCGGACTGGATTCCACCGGCCGTCGAGACGCACGAAGTGCTGGCGATCGCCGGGCCTGCTACCACGATCACAACCAGACCGAAGCCTTTGGACACCACCGAGCGGTACATCTGTCTACTCCCATGAACGCGAGGCGAGCTCCGTCGCAGGCCATCGGGGCAGCGCAGGGGAGTCCGAGGGAACTCCGCCGGGTCCGACGATGGGTGCGTGGCCGCTTGCCTGAACAGACGCATTTCGGTCGGCAATCGAATCACGCAGATCCACCGCCTGCTGCGCACCGACCTGATGTTCGTTGCACTCGCCCGCTCCGTCTGCCGTGCCGGCGCACCCTGCCACTTGCCGAGGCGGTCCTCGGTGCAGCAAATCCTGCATTGGGCAGATGTTCGAACTGTTGTACATTGTGCATCCGCGCCATCTCTCATTTCCCTGCAACGGCAGGGCCGACCAGAATCCGGAGCATTCAATGCCGCGCTACTCTTTGCTTGCAGCAACCATCAGTCAGTTGTTGATGCTTCAGGCCGCGAATGCCTCGCCCGCAGCCGGTGGTCCAATCGCGCAAACCAGTCAGTCGACCAGTTCGGGGATGCTGCAAGGCGGTCCGGATTTCGTGGTGAACGCCACGGACGACGCCGGCAATGGCTCCTGCGGAGTCGCCGTCGGCGAGTGCACCTTGCGCGATGCGGTTCTCGCCGCCGAAGGCAATGTTGATGCTTCAATCATCACCTTCGATCCGACCGTGTTCGCATCGCCAGGTACGATCACTCTGAGCAACGGTGAGCTGGCCATGCAATCGTCCACGACGATCAGCGGGCCGGGCGCCGACCGGCTGACCATCGATGCCGGTGGACAGTCGCGGATATTTCACTTCGCCAACGTGGCGTCGCCCAACACCGCACTCGATACCCTCAACATGATCAGTGGCCTGACCCTGACCGGAGGCAACGGCGATGGCAGTGCGCCTGATCCGGGTGGTCGCGGCGGCGCGATTCGCAGCGTTGCCAATCTGGAGCTGGATCGGGTTCATCTGGTCGGCAATTCGACGGCTGCCGATGGCGGCGCGGTGTGGTCGCGCTATCGCGATTTGACCCTCATCGACAGTACGCTGTCCGGAAACACGGCGGCCTTCAAGGGTGGCGGCGTCTATGCGCGTCAGAATTCGACGAGCATCAGCAACAGCACGATCAGCGGAAATGGCGTGAACTCCAGCGGCGGCGGTGGTGCTGTCTATTCGACCGGGAGTTCACTTACCCTGACCACCAGCACCGTCTCGGGCAATAACAGCCTGCTTTCCGCGGTGGACGCGAATTCGGCCACATTGATCGGCACCATCGTGGCCAACAGCCGCGCTGCGGACCTGAGAGGGACCTTCAACGTCCAGGATTCGCTGATTGAAGATCCCGGCACGGCTACCTTCAACACGCAGACGAATACCTTGCTCGCGGTCGCGCCGAAGCTGGGCGCGCTTGGCGACAATGGCGGTTCGACGCCCACGCAGCTGCCCTTGCCCGGGTCTCCTGCGATCGATCATTTTTCCGGCTGCAGCGGGCAGGACCAGCGCGGTGAATCCAGGCCCTTCGGGGCGGCCTGCGATATCGGCGCTGTCGAGGTACAGGAAGCGGGCCAGGCTGGCGCCGATTTCGTCGTCAATGCCAGCGATGACCTGGGCGATGGCTTCTGCGGAACGGCGATCGGCGAGTGCACCCTGCGCGACGCCGTGATGGCCGCCAACGGTGATCCGGATGCATCGGTGATCACGTTCGATGCGGGTGTCTTTGCCAGCACGCAAACCAATGCATTGACGATGGGCCAGATGCTTGTCGCCTCGCCGGTATCGATCATCGGTCCCGGGCAGTCGTTGCTTGTCCTCGATGCCCACTCGGCATCGCGGCATTTTCTGATCGACGACGGCATTGACGCGAGCAACCTCGATGTTGCGTTGTCGGGCATGACCTTGATCGGCGGATCGGTCAGTGGATCGGAATCGGGAGGAGCCCTCAGGAATCGGGAAAACCTGGTGATCGATTCGATGTCATTCAGTTCGAATTCGGCCAACAATACCGGCGGTGCACTTTTCTCTTCAGCTCCGGGAAGTTCTACTTTTTCCCTGAGCGATGCCTCATTCAATTCGAATCAGGCGCATGTCTCTGCTGGCGCGGAGATCCAGGCCGGAAGCGGAAGCATCGTCGAGATTGCCGATACGCAATTTCAGGGCAATACCGGAAGCAACTTGGATTCGAGAGGTGGCGGCTTGTCGCTGCTGCTCCAGGGCACCACGCTGGACGCCCATGATTCGGAATTTTCCGGGAACAGCCTGCGCTGTCTCGATTGTCGCGGTGCGGGTCTCTACGTCGAAGCCAGCGGCGGTGTCACCGAGCTTTCCAGGCTGCGTATCCTCGACAACATTGGCGCAGACGTGACTTCTGGGCCGAATTCCACGGCTCGCGGCGGCGGCTTGTACCTGTCACAGGCCTCGGGTTCATCTTCAATCTCGGAACTGACCCTCTCGGGCAATCAGGCCGCCGGCGACCCTCTCGGTCTGACTGCCAACACTCGCGGTGGCGGTGCCTTCATCAGCGCCGATCAGGCTACCGTCACGCTCTCGCGCACGACGGTTTCGGGCAACTCGTCGAGGCAGAACAGCGGTGGAGTTTATCTCGCGGGTTCGAACAATGCCGATCTCTTATTGCTCGATTCGACTGTTTCGGGGAACAGCAGCTTGCGTGCCGGCGGCGGTGTCAATGTCTCTGTCGATTCGACATCGGCGGTCAGCATCGAGGGCAGCAGCATCATCGATAACGCGGCAGGCACCGGCACGTTCAGCCCCGCGCCGGCCGCTGGTGGATTGTTCTCCAGCGGAAGCGGTAGCCTGAATGTCTCCGCGACTGTTCTTGCCCGCAATTCGGATTCCTCGGCCAGCCCTGCGCCTGATATCCACAGCGAGAATCCCGCAGTCACCCTGGTCAACAGCCTCGTTGGAGACAACACAGGATCGGGTCTGACCGGCGCGCCGATCGGTACCCCGGACGCCAACAACAACCTGATCGGTGATCCGCTCGGCGCCGGTGTGATCGATCCGCGCCTTGGTTCGCTTGCGGACAACGGTGGTCTGACCCTGACCCACCTGCCATTCGCCGATTCGCCGCTGATCGATCGATTCAATGGTTGCAGCGGAATCGACCAAACCGGCAACCCGCGCGGTGTCGTGGTCAACGGCAATCCCGCTCAAGCCTGCGATGTCGGCGCCGTCGAGTCTTCTGGCGACCTGATTTTCGCGGACGGCTTCGAATCGGCGGTGATGATCGTGGCTTTCGAGAAGCATGCCGCGCATCTGGGCCGTGCGCAGATCGAGTCGCGTCTCAGGGGCGCCGGTCAGAACAACCCCGTGCAGATTCTCAAGACGACCCCGGCACCCGGCAGCGACGCGTTGTTCGTGGTCAACGCACGCCAGCATGGCGCCACGATCGAACTGCAGCTCAACCGCTACCTCGACGGTGAGTGGTTGAAGGGTGCCTGGAAGGTGGCCGGTTCCGGTGATGTGATTCTGCGCTGGTAGCGCGACGTTCGGGCGGGTTGGAGCCTACGGGGTGCAAGCGAGACCGCGCGTGTCGGGGTCGGATGCACGAGGATGCCCGACCCCTTCGCTCTTGCAGTCCGGCTCGCCAGGAATGCCATATCTCCATTTGGATGAAGGACTCCACGGGCTCGGCGGCCGATGGCAGGAGCGCCAGTTGGCGCACCCTTCCATCAACTATGAGTTGGCAATTTCCCGATGCCTCGGCCGGCGATGCCGATCCTCGGATACGGAAACGGCCGCAGCTCAGTGCTCCGCGGGTTCCGCAGTCGACGCCGGTGGTTCCCCGGGCTTGGCCTCGAGGTCGCCGACTTTTACGACGCCAGTCTGTTCCTCGAGCCTCGCATCGTAGGGGGAGTTGGTCTTCAGCAGTTCCCGATAGACGATCGAGCCGTCGATCTGCTTGCCTCCCAGCACATCCGAGACCGTTGTACCGACGCTGGCGGATGTCTGGTCGGTGATCTCGTGCTTTTGCGATGTGCCTCGAATATTCCCGGGGTCTCCCACCTTTAGCCCACCGACGAATCCCAGGCGGGATCCGGTCGCAACCAGCTTGGCGTCCTTCCATCGCGACTTGGCGCGTTTCATCGCGACATCATCCGCGTACTTCGGCATCAGTTCCTTGAGCAGCAGCTCGGCCTCGTCGACCTGTTTCGGCGCCAGTGCCGCGGAAATGGCGTTGCGTGCCGCGACATAGTGTTTGTCGTTGCGTTCGGCGGCCAGGGCTGCCCAAGCCAGCGCCCGGGGCAAGTTGGCCGGAACGCCCTGGCCCTGGGCATACATGACCGCGAGATTGAATTGCGCGGGCTTGTACGCGTACGAAGCGGCGACCTCGTACATCTCGATCGCAAAAGTGTACTGGCCTTTCTCGAACGCCTTGACTGCCTTGTTGAAGAAGTAAAGTCCCGGACGGGCACTGTCGGGTGTTTCATTGCCGCCCATTTTCTCGACGATAGCGGACGAATCGGCACCGCCCGCGGCGGGCTTGCTGGTTGATACCTCCGCCCCGAGTCCCGTTTGCGCGAATATCGGGTCGGAAGGGAAAAGCAGCAGTGCAAACATTCCTGCAAGAAGCCGTGATGGATCGCTCATCGGATGCTCTCCTCTTCTGGACAAATGCATTCGGGGTGGCAGTACGGTGCGGGTTTCAGACTGACGCAGTCCCGCCGGCCTCGCGCCTGCAACATGGGTTCGTGGCGAACTGGCTGAAATGCTGGCATCCGTGGCGCAGGCACCCTGGCAGCCAGCGACGTTCACAGCCGTCTTTATCGCTCGGAGGCGAACATTGGGGTCAAGTCAAACGAGGTTGGCCAATCCTGCTTGCCCCGGGGCGTTGAAAAGACACGGAACGGCCGTGCGAAGAGCGGAATTTTCGAGGACGAAACGGGCAACGGCACCCGCATGAATGGTGCATGCCCGTCGGCCTTCCGGCGGACCGGAATTGCCCAGGCCCTTGGTCTGCCTCCGCCGCGATCTGTTTGCCGGCCTGAGAAAGTGGCCATTGGCCAATCGCCGTTCTTCGCACTTCTTAACAGTGGCTACATCAAGCGCTAATGGGCTGGGTCCACAGTGGGTTTCGCAATTCTTCCCAACTCGTGGAGCCGCTGATCATGAAATTCGTCAACAACAAGCTTTCCCTGGGCCTGCTCGTCGGCGCGCTGGTCGGCGTCGGAGGTACCGGACTCTATGCGCACGCCGGCCACATGCAGGGGCATGCCATGCATGAGCACGGCCGGCATTCCATTGCCGGCAGTCCCGATGAACTGGCGCAACGAGCGCGCGAGCTCGGCGAGCATGTCTGCGCCACGATCAAGGCCACGCTCGATTGTCCGGTTACGCCGATAAGCGAGGCGGCGGCGAAGGAACTGGACGCGATGTCGGCTTCATTTCAGCAGGGTCAGCAACAGTTGCACGACAGTCTGACCGCCGCCGATTTCGACCGCGCCGGCTTTGCGCGCATCCAGGCCGGGCAGGCCAAGGCGATCGGGGCGAGTGCGACCCGCTACATGCAGTTTCTCGGCGATGCTGCCGCTGCGCTGACGCCTGAGCAGCGCCAGATGTTCTCGCGCAAGGGCCACGCGGAGCAGTAAGCTGCGTTGCGCGCCTGCCGCAGGCGTCAGATGAGTCCGCAATGACGGTTCAAGTTCTGCTGCTCGAGGATGACCGGCGCCTGGCCGGGATGATTGCCGAATATCTCGGCCAGGCCGGTTTCTCCGTGCACGGCGAGACGCTCGGGCGTCGCGCCCTCGAACGGCTCAGGACTGGCGGCTTCGACGCCCTGGTGCTCGACCTGACCCTGCCGGATATCGACGGGCTGGATCTGTGTCGCGAAATCCGCATGCAGTCCGGGCTCGGCGCCCTGCCGATCATCATGCTCACGGCCCGTGGCGATGCGGCCGATCGCATCGTCGGACTCGAGCTGGGCGCCGACGACTATCTGCCGAAACCGTTCGAGCCGCGCGAATTGCTGGCCCGCCTGCGTGCGATCCTTCGACGATCGGAACGGGAACAGTCCGGACGCGGGGAGTCGGTGCTGCGCTTCGGCCGGCTCGAGATCGACTGCGATACCTACCAGGTACGGCTGGATGGCGAACCGCGGACCCTGACTGCGCACCAGTTCGCCCTGCTCAGCCTGCTGGCCCGGCACGCCGGTCGCGTGCTCAGCCGGGACTGGCTGCTCGATGCGCTGCATGGCTCGAGGGCGGAGGGTTTCGACCGTTCGATCGACGTGCATGTTTCGAAACTTCGGGCAGCCATCGAGGATGATCCAAAACGGCCGCAGCGGATCCTCACGTTGCGCGGGGCAGGCTATGTCTTTGCCAGAACGCAGGACTGAGCCGTCGATGCGCCGGTTCCCGCTTTTCCATCGCTTCTATCTGGTCCTCGTCGCCGCGTTGATCCTGTTCGCGTTCTTCGGCGTGACCATGCGTCACAGCGTGGCTGAGCCGCTGCCGCTGCCGCTTTGGGTGATCCTGTTCCTGCTCATGGCCCTGTTCATCGGCCTCGGTTCGTATCCGTTCGTGCGCCGGTTGACGCATCGCCTGGCACGCCTGCAGCAGACCGTCGGTGCCTTTGGCAGGGGCGAACTCGGCGTGCGCGCCATCGTCGAGGGCAGGGACGAAATCGCTGAACTTGCGGAGGGATTCAACCTCGCTGCCGAACGCATCGAAACCCTGGTGGCCGCGCACAAGCGCCTGCTGGCCAACGCCAGTCACGAGCTGCGAACGCCGCTGACGCGGATTCGCATGGGCATCGAGCTGCTCGGTTCCGCGAACGACCAGCGCCGGTCGGAACTCGCCCTCGATCTGCGCGAACTGGATGACCTGATCGAGGAAATCCTCCTGGCCAGTCGGCTGGAGGCCTTGCCGGCGCCCGACGGTGCCGTCGAAGATCTGGACCTGCTCGCGCTGGTGGCCGAGGAGTGCGCGCGTTTCGAATACGTCGAGCTCGACTATCCGCCCAGTGATGGTGACAGGCACGCGCAGTGGCTGTCCGGCAACCCGCGCCTGTTGCGTCGCCTCGTGCGCAACCTGCTCGAAAATGCGCGCAAGCACGGCGCGCCGCCGATTTCGGTTCGCCTGCGCGTCGACGGCGAATCCTTGTACCTGCATGTCACCGACGCCGGCCCTGGGGTCGACGAGGCCGATCGCGAGCGCGTCTTCGAACCGTTTTTCCGGGCCGGGGCAGCCGAGGAGAACATTGGAAGTGGGTTAGGCTTGTCTCTGATAAGGCAGATCGCCCGACATCACGGCGGCGAGGCCTGCTGTCGCAGTCGCCCACAGGGCGGAAGCGAATTTGTCGTGCGGATTCCACGAAGGCCGACGGACCCTTCGGATGGATCAGGCGAGCAGGCCATGCCGTCGGAATGATTTGCGCAGCGCGGCTTTGCGCGACCCGGCGGGAAGCAGGTGGCTCAGTCAGTCTGCCTCCACAAGCGCAATTGGCCCAGTTCCGTGCTCATGGGCAACTCAGGCCCTCCGGCAAGGTCAGGCGGGTCAGGGCCACTTCACCAACGCCCCAGGGGGAAGCAAATCCGCTATCACCGGCCCAGAACAGGCGGCCGTGATTGCAGTCGCTGAAGACCAGGGTCAAGCTGCCCCAGTAGTTGACCGAGACCGGCGCCCATTCGAAGTTGGCGGCGAACCGGCCTCCTTCGGGTCGTACTGCGAAAGTGACGGCCTGCCTACCGAGAATCTCGGCGACGCCGCCGAGCCAGGCCTGCTGCGATCCGTCGGGAGTGAACGTGTTCCAGTTCACCAGCATGCGATTGCCTGAAAGGACTTCCACGGTCAGACCCTGCCCGTTTTGTTCCGGGTTGTACCAGGAGCCGGTGTAGCCTGCGGTTATCGGCACTGACTCCAGCATGTCGGCTTGGAGCAGAATGAAGGTGGCGCTTTCGATGGCGAAGGAGGTTGGAATTGCATTCTGGACCGTCGCCACGAATTCGAAACCCAGCGTCCCCTCTCCGATATCCGCCTGGTTCCCGGCCTGGACGAGCGGGGACCTGGCGAGCCCATCGGCGTCCGTGGTGACGGCCACATCGAACACGTGGGAGGGAAAGAACGGATAAGCAGACGGTTCAAAGCAGATGGCTCCTCCGAAGAGGCAATGTGGTGCCGCAAAATGAACGGTGACGCCGGGTACGGGATCGCCGTTGGCATCCAGCACCCGCGCGACCAGCGGATTCGAAAACACGCGATTGCTCGGAGCGATTTGGCCTCCGCCGGAAAAAGGGCGAATCGAATACGGTGGAACCGGTTCAGCCAGCGCCGCGATCGAATGGCATGCAAGCAGGCCGGCAACCAGCAACAGTGGAGTGCCTGTCCCGAGACGCACTGAAAATGTGGGCATATCCTTCCTTGTGCAGTGATTGTGTTCTCGTAGACGTGGCAAAGGTGGAAAGCGTCGCATGGCCATTGATGCCGTCTTTGGACGCCCAAGCACCGTGTCTCTTCCCATTGGTGATGGGTCTGACTATCGGGGCCGGGTGACTTGCACGCCGGTCTGCTCATCTGGTTTGCGGCGCAAGGCGTGTCATGACGCCACGTCGATGGTCGGGTCAACTTGTGAAGTTGAGATGCCGACGCTGCGATTGCAGTCGAGCAGCAGGGCCCCATATGGTTCGGACTGGTTGACACGAGAGTGGCGTATGAGTCTGGACATCCGGCGGGAACGTCGCGGATTTTCTTGGCGCATCAATCGACTGGGGCTTGTCGCCGTGCTACTCGCCCTGCTCGGCGGATGCGCGACACCCAACGGACCGCAGCCGAGCCTGCAGCGGCCGGACGAGGTGCGCGCGAATATCGTGCGCTTGCTGCCTTCCGGAACGCGCGACGCACAAGGCTGGGCAATCGACATCTACGCCGCGTTTTCGGCGTTGCGCATTGATCCGGATGACTCAAACCTATGCGCGAGCCTGGCCGTGATCGCGCAGGAGTCGTCGTTCCACGCCGATCCTGCCGTGCCTGGCCTGGCGGGCATTGCGCGTGCCGAGATTGACCGGCGGGCCGGTGACCTGCACATACCGAAACTTGCCGTGCGCGCCGCCTTGCACATCAAGTCGCCCGATGGCAGGCGCTATGACGAGCGCATCGCCGCCGTTCGCAGCGAAGGCGAGCTGAGCCGCATCTACGAGGATGTGATTGGCAGCGTGCCGCTCGGCAAGCGGCTGTTTGCCGATGCCAACCCGGTTCGTACCGGCGGACCGATGCAGGTCAGCGTGGCATTTTCCGAAGCATTCGCGGGCGAGCATTCCTACCCGTATCCGGTCGACGGCTCGATCCGTCATGAAGTATTCACGCGACGCGGTGGGCTGTGTTTCGGCATAGCCCATCTGCTCGCCTATCCGGCCCACTACGAGAAGCTCCTTTATCGCTTCGCCGATTTCAACGCCGGTCGCTACGCCAGCCGCAATGCTGCCTTCCAGGATGCGGTCAGTCGCGCGTCGGGCATCCCGCTGGTGCTGGATGGCGACCTGATCCGGCACGGTCGAGTGGACAAGGCAAGCCAGATCGGTGCAACCGAACTTGCCGTTCGATCGCTGGCTGCGAGCCTCGACCTCTCCAATGCGCAGATTCGACGCGATCTCGAAAAGGGTGACCGTAGCGAATTCGAGGATACGCGAACCTGGCGTGGCGTCTTCGCCCTCGCAGAGCGGACCGAAGGACACCCGCTGGCGCGCGCGCTCATTCCGCGCATCCGGCTCGAAAGCCCCAAGATCACGCGCAAGCTGACGACGCAGTGGTTCGCTACGCGCGTGGATCAGCGCTATCAGGCGTGCATGGAAAAAACTGTCGGATCGGCGCGATCGGCAGGATAGGAATCGGCCCAGGCATGGCGCACGGAGAACATGCCTCTCCGATCGTCGGCCATAAGGTCTGCATGGCTTTTTTGCCTTGAAGGATGCCTCCGCCAGGCCGACAAATTCGAAATCCGCCAGATCGACGCTGTGCAGACTGCGGAAAACGATCGGTTTGCTTGACCCAGGTCAACCCGCATGGGTCCGCCTGGCGGTCCAATGCAATTGGACAACAGCGACCGCGAGGACCGACGAATGTACAAGGACATCCTGGTTCCGCTGGCGAACGCCGCGGTGGACGATCTCACGCTTGCAACGGGCATCGAACTTGCACGCGCGTACGACGCGCATCTCACTGCGCTGGTGACCGTCTCGCTGTCGATTCCAATCGGCTTCGAGATGACCACATTTCCGGCCGATGTCTACGAGCGACTGCACGAAGTGGAGCGGGCACGTGGTGAGGGACTCGCGCAAAAGACCCGCGAACGGCTGCGCCCGGAAGACATCAGCTGGGAGGTTCGCAGTGTCGAATCGCCAATGCTGCCGAGCTTCGACGTGGCCGTCATGCATGCCCGGCATGCCGACCTGACAATCGTCCCGGGTGCGGTCGATCGCGCCGACTATGCGAGTTCGACTTTCGCCGACTTGCTGACGGGGTCGGGCCGGCCGGTCCTGGTGGTGCCGCCGAAACACAAGGCGCAATCGACATTCCGGCAGGTCGTCGTGGCCTGGCAACCGACCCGCGAAGCGACGCGCGCCGTGCACGATGCGCTGCCGATCCTGCAAAGGGCCGCTCGGGTCGACGTGATCGTGGTCGATCCGAAGGTCGACGATTCCCATCACGGCGAGGAGCCCGGTGCCGACATCGCCACGCATCTGGCCCGGCATGGTGTCCATGCCAACGTCGTCTCGATTCCATCGATGGGCACGACGACGGAACAGGCGATCATGCGCTTCGTCGGTGAATCGGGCGCGGACCTGCTGGTGGCCGGTGGCTACAGCCACTCGCGCCTGCGCGAGCATGTCTTCGGCGGCGTCACCCGGGGGCTGTTCTGGCAGTCACCGACTCCGGTCCTGTTCTCGCACTAGGGAGGGTCCGGGCGACGCCGATGCTGGGGCGCCCGGATGCGCCAGTCATTCAGGCGCTTCGAAATTTCCGCTGAAGATCCGGTCGGGCAAGGGTGGGCCGATGCGGAAAGCTGCTGGTGCGGCTGGCCCCCCGTTGAATGCGCTGTCGATCGCCTCCACGGTCCACATATAGGAGCCATCGGGCAGGCCTGCCAGTGTCCAGCCATCGGCGCCGCGCAGGCTGCCGGGCTCGGGAATCCTCCGCGCCGACGAAAGTGGAACGCCTTCGCGGTAGAGGTGCACCTCATAGGTGAGCGCCGTGGCCGGAGTGAGATCGTCGGTGGCCGGGTTCCACGAAAGTGAGACCGAGCCATCACCGTTCACTTGCGCGCCGGGCGATGTCGGAGCCGACGGGGCCTGATTCTGTCCCGAAGCGCTGTTCAGGTACAGATGCATCTGGGTCTCGATGAGGCCGTTGCCGCCGGGCACGAAATACGAGCCGGCAATGAAATAGTCGAGATCGCCTTCGCCGTCGATATCGAGCCAGCTGAACGAGCCGCCGCTGAATCCGGAAGAGCGCGGCGCCGGCAACTGGTTGCCTGAATCGATGAAGTTGCCGTCGACATTGTCGTAGACCTTGGCGCGGCCTTCGATCTGCGTACCGGAGTTGTAGGTGCCGGCGAGCAGGATGTCGATGTCGCCGTCCGAATCGTAATCGGCCCAGGTCGCGGCGCTCAGGTCGAACCAGCCTTCGCAGAAGACGCAGGAAATGATCTCGACCGGAACGAAGGTCTCGGCATCGTTGCGATAGATGCGCAGCACCGTGTCAAAACTGCCATCGGTCTCGCGGATGTTGCCGGCGACGAGGATGTCGAGATCGCCGTCGTCGTCGTAGTCGCCCCATTGCGCCTCGCCGTGCTCGATGCTGAGCGAGCCGAGGATGTCCTCGCCGACGAACACGCCGTTGCCGTCGTTGCGGAACCGTCGGATGTAGCCGCGACCGGTCAGCGGGGCGAGATGCACGACCAGCAGGTCGAGGTCCTGGTCGCCGTCGAAGTCGGCCCAGCTGCTCTGAGCGTGATCGGATTCGCCGAAGCCGGCGTCGACCTCGGTGAAGATCCATCCGCCGCTGCCGTGGGCACCGTCGTTTCGCATCAGTGCGGTATGCGAGGTGAACGTGGTGTCGTCCCATATCGACGGCAACAACAGGTCGAGGTCGCCGTCGTTGTCGTAGTCCGCCCACGAGATCGAATTGAGGTCGAAGTCGGCCTGGTCGTTGTCCTCCCAATATCCGGGCAACACGGTATCGGTCGGGACAAGGGTTCCGGCGTCGTTTCTGTAGAGCACGGTCTGTCCGTTGCTGCCGGCGACCAGGTCGGGATCGCCATCACCGTCGACGTCGCCCCAGGCCAGGTCCGAGGCGCCCGCGCTCAGGGAGCCGAGCGGGACCTCGATGTAGGTGAAATGCCATTGCGTCGGCGAGAGCGGTCCATCGTTGCGAAGGAGGATCATCTGGTCGACTGCGCTGACGTTGTAGACCACGTAGTAGCCAAGCACGACGATATCGAGGTCGCCATCGCCATCGTAGTCGGCCGGCGCGGCGGAGGTGACCCAGAAATCCTCGTCTTGCGGCGTGACGAACAGGGCATCGAGCGGCGTGACCTCGGTGAATTCGCCGAAGGTGCCGCCTGGCCCCTGCTGGACCACGATGAAGCGCAAGGTCGAATCGGTATCGCCGTCGTCATCGGTCACGGTCAGCGTCACGTGCCAGGTACCCGCGGTTGCGAACGCGTGGACCGGATTGCGCTCGGTCGATCCGGTCCCGTCGCCAAAGTCCCACGACCAGCTTGCGATCGTGCCGTCGGCGTCGCTGCTGCTGTCGTTCAGCGCGACCGAAAGCCCGGTGGTCACGAAGTCGAACGAAGCGACTGGCGGCTGGTTGAGCGGCGGCCCGGGTGGCCCGGCGAAGTGCATGATGAGGCCGCGCCAGCCGCCGATCCAGGCGTCGCCTTCGGCGCTCACGGCGAGGCTGCCCAACGATCCGAGGCCGGCATACCCGGAGTCGATGAGGGCCCAGTTCTGGCCACCGGTCGCCGAGTACATGAGCTTGCCGTCGCTCGTCGAAACCCAGAGTTCGTTGGCGCTGATCAGCGCGATGTCGGTGATGTTGGCGCTGCTGTCGGGCACCGGCAGCATTTGCCAGGTCAGGCCGCCGTCGGTGCTGCGCGCGGCATAGCCGGATCCGCCGACTACGTAGCCGGTGCCGGCATCCCAGAAGTCGACATCCTGGATGGAAAAACCGGAACCCGGAAGTTGCACTTCGGACCAGGAAGCGCCGCCATCGCTCGTGCGGTAGAGGATTCCAAACTCTGCCACCGCCCAGCCGTTTGCACCCGCGAAGTCGATCGCGGCATAGCTCCCCTGGAAGTCGGTGACCGGCGTCCAGGTGGCGCCGCCATCCAGCGTATGGAAGAGCGCCGCCCCGGCAAATCCCTGGCCGATGACCCAGCCTTCGATCGCGGTTTCGAAATGGAGGTCCGCGGCGGCGGACAGGCCAGGCGGCACGGTCGTCGCTGCCACCCACGAAGCGCCAGCGTCGCTGCTGCGGTAGAGCTGGCCGTCATGATTCACCGCCACGACGGTTTGCGCTCCGAGGACTTGCACGGCGACGAGATCGGTGTTGCCCAGGGTCGCGCGGATGAGCCAGGTCGATGCGCTGGCGGCCCGGGTCAGGACTCGACCGCCTTCGCCGACGCCGATCAGGTCGCCATTGGAAAATCGGTCGAGCGCGAGAACTGCCTGGCCCGAGCCGCTGGAAATCTGCTGCCAGCTTGCGCCGGCGTCGGTGGTCCGTACGAGCAAACCGTCTGCGAAGCCGTAGTAGCCGGTCTGGGCGTCTGCGAACACGGGCTTGCCACTGTCGAGGAAGCCTGGCCGTGGCCCTGGCGCCGCATAGACCTGCGCCCAGCTGAGGCCCGCGTCGACGGACCGAGAGAGATCGCCGGCTCCATTGGATGCGACAAGGATCGAGGCATCGACAATGGTGAACGCCAGCCCATTGGCGAACGCGTCGGAGGGGATCACCTCGCCGAGATCCGACCAGCTTTGGCCACCGTCGGCCGAGCGAAACAGGCGGTCGTCGTAATCGGGAAACGTTCCGCTCCGGCCCCAGGCCAACACGATGTCTTCGGAGACGACGAACAGCCGGTTGCGCCCCTGCGCGCTGCTGCCGGCGGACCAGGTCAGGCCAGCGTCGTTCGAACGCCTGAATGCACCGTCAACGATGGCCACGGCGACCGTCGGCGAGAGGAATTCGACGTCGTCGGCGTCGCCCGCGAGGACCGCTGCGAAGGACGCGCCGGCATTCGTGCTCCGGTACAGGCCAGTCGCCGACGCACCGAGCGCGGTCTGCGCATCGGCGAAGGAATATTCGGAAATGTCCGCGGGCGACGCTTGCCAGCTGAGGCCGCCATCGCGACTGATGAGCCTGCCGAAATTGCCGGACGCGATGCCGAAATCGGGTGTCTCGAACGCCATCGCATAGGTGGAGCCGAGCACCGGAAGTTCATGCCAGCTCGCGCCGCCATCGACGGTGCGGTAGTTGACATTGCCCCAGGCCCAGCCGCGTTGGGCGTCGAGAAAGACGATGCCATTGAGGCCGTCGCTGAGATTGGCCGGAATGGCGCGTTGGGTCCAGGTTCCGCCGCCGTCTCCCGATTCGAACAGGGCGCCGCCGTCGTCGAAAGAATCGTCTTCCGTGGCGATCAGGATCCTGCCCGGTGCGGGCGCAGCGACGCCGTGGATCTGCAGATGGGTCGGTAGCGGACTCTCCGTGGTCCACTGGGCCGCTGCCGGCATGGCCGCCAGGGTGGCGAGCAGCGCTGCGAACGCAAGCGGTCTGCGACTGGGCTGCGCGCGTGCGCATCGGGCAGCTGCAATCGAGGAGATGTGAGGGGCGATGGGCATGACCGGACTCCTTGAGTCTGCGACTTCAAAAGCCACAGCGGACAGCGCCCGTGAACCGGGCGCCGGGTTGCAGCAATTCGGCGGTCCGGGCCTCGGGATTCGGGGCGATCTTCCCCCGTTTCGCGGCGCCAAATCGTGGGCTGGGTGATTTCCCCTCCGCTTTCTGGTTGGGCGCGCCATCGGCGTCAGGCAGAGATCATCTCCGTCGCTTGTCCTGCCTCGGCTGCCTCGATCATTGCCGCGTCGGCTAGACTGTGCTGATGCACAATCCAAAGTCCTTCAGAAGCTACGCCGCGCATTCATGAGTGCGTCATCGCTGCAGCAACTGATGGGCCGGGCCACCCAGCATCATCGGGCCGGCGAGCTCGAACAGGCGAAGACGCTCTACCGGGCGATCCTGAAATCGCAGCCGGGAAATCCCGACGCCCTGCATCTTTTCGGTCTGGCCTGCCATCAGCAGGGCGATCATGCCGCGGCCGTCACCTATATCCGCCAGGCCGTCGAGCGAGTGCCCGATCAGCCGGTCCTTCGCAACAATCTCGGCGATGCCTTGCACAAGGCTGGGGATCTTTCCGGTGCCGTCGTGCAGTTGCAGCGGGCCCTGGCCCTTCGGCCCGACTACGCAGGCGCGCACATGAACCTTGGTGCGGTCCTGTCGAAAACGGCGGATCACGACCGCGCCCTCGTGCACAGCCGCGAAGCGGCCCGGCTCGATCCGGACTGGCCCGAGGCCTGGTTCAATCTCGGCATGCTCGAACTCGACCAGGTGCGACTCGCGGACTCCGTGCAGTCGCTGCGCAGGGCACTGGCACTTCGGCCGACCTATCGGGCCGCGGCCAACAGCTTGCTCTATGTGCTCAACCTGCTGCCCGATGCCGACCCGGCCGAAGTGGCCGAGGAGCACCGTCGCGTGGCCAGCGGGATGTTCGGGCATGTGCGCGCAGCGACGGACTGGCCCGAACCGGGAGCGAAGCTGCGCATCGGCTATCTCTCCGGCGATTTCCGCGCCCATGCGGTCAACTACTTCCTCGAGCCACTGCTGGCGCACCACGATGCCGACCGCTTCGAGGTTTTCTGCTATTCCGACGTAAGCCAACCGGACGCAGTGACCGGCCGCCTGCAGGGCCTGGTTCCGAACTGGCGTGACGTCTGCGGGAAATCCGACGACGCCGTTGCATCGCTGGTCCACGCGGACCGAATCGACATCCTGTTCGATCTGGCCGGCCACACCGAGCACGGCCGCCTCGGCGTATTCGCGGCCAGGCCCGCGCGTTGCCAGATCAGTTATCTCGGCTATCCGAACACGACCGGACTTTCGGCCATGGACTACCGGATCGCGGATGGCTGCACAGCGCCCGAGGGCGAGACGCCGTTCGGAACCGAACGCCTGCTGCGGCTCGCTGACGGCTTCGCCTGCTTTCGTCCGCCGGCGCATGCACCGGAAGTCCAGCCTGCACCGTTCGCGGAAAACGGCTTCATCACCTTTGGTTGCCTGCACAAGCTGGAGAAGCTGAACCCTGAGGTCATCCGAAGCTGGGCGCGAATACTGCTCGAAAATCCCGGCAGCCGGCTGCTGCTGGCAAGGGATCAGCTCGATGCCTGGCATCAGCGCCGGCTCGAAGTCGCATTCGGCGAGTGCGGAGTCGGCAAGGGACGCCTGCAGATGCTTCATCTTGCCGATCCCGCACAGAGCTTCTTCGAGGTGTTTGCCCGCATCGACATCCTGCTCGACGTCTTTCCCTGGAGTGGCCACACCATTGCCTGCTGTGCGTTGTGGACGGGTGTCCCGGTGGTCACTCTGCGCGGCAACACGCATGCAGGACGCATGGTTGCCAGCGTGCTCGACGGACTCGGCATGGCCGAACTGATCGCAGATGACGGCGAGGCCTATGTCCGCATTGCGTCCGGTTTGTGTCGTGACCCGCAACGCTTGCAGACCTTGCGCCAGGGTCTTCGCGCCCGAATGGAGTCATCGCCGCTTCGCGATGAATCGGGATTCGTCGCCGCACTCGAAGCGCGGCTTGACTCGCTGGTCCGCCGGCCGTCCTGATCGGGTCGGGGGAAGCGCCTGCGCGAGAATTCCGGCGAGCCCGAGGCGTCGCAGTGCAGGCGCACCACTCGTCGCATCGCCAGCCCGGATAAGTGGCAGAATCCTCCCACCTGCAGCCCGCGGAAGACTTTCGTGGGACCCGCGGGCGCAGCCTCCGTCGTACCCGCCCGACAAACGCCCTGGAGCGCCATGAAAAGACCTGGATTTTTCCGTGTCGCTGCGGTCGTCGCAGTCGCCTGCATGTCATCCGTGTCCGCTCCGGCAGCGACCCCCGATGCGCTCGCGCCCACATGGCGCATCACGCGAGTCATCGGCGCACCCTGGGCGCCGGGCGAGTCCACCCGCCCGCCTCTCCAGGACTGGGTTGGCGAGGCCGTAAACTTCAAGGCCGGGTCGGTGGAAGGCCCGGGCGTATTGCGCTGCGGCAACGCCGTACGTGAGACGACAAGCTATCCTGCCGAAGGCCTGTTCCAGGGAAATCTGCCGGCACCAGCGCTGGAGGCCGCGCAGGCACTCGGCATCGCCCACCTGCCTGTTGCAGGAGTGAGCCTGAGCTGCGACAGCGGCATTTTCGAGTTCCACCGGGTCGATGCCGAAAACATGCTGCTTGCGCTGGACAACCAGATCCTGACCTTGAGCCATTCGCCCGGGACGCTGGCCTCGGCCGACAGCCCGGAGGGGCGGGTGCAACGGCTGCTTGAAGCCCATTTCGGCGGCGACATGGGATTCACGCCGTCCAACCTGAAGGCGCAGCGCATCTGGTTCAGCCGCGCACTCGACGAGGCCATGTCGCAGTATTTCGCCAGGCCGACGTCGGCCGATGAGGTCCCGGCCATCGACGGCGATCCGTTTACCGACAGCCAGGAATATCCACAGCGATTCAGCGTCGGCACGGCGCTCATGGCCGATGGCACGGCGGACGTGCCGGTGCGGTTTTCCGATGCCTATCGTGACCGGACGGTGATCTATGTCATGCGGCGCGAGGGCGGTACCTGGCATCTCGATGACTTGCGCCTCGGCACCGGCGAGACGCTTCGCGGCCTGCTGAACTGACCACCGACCCAGACTTGGGTCAGGGTCTTTTGGACTGCAGCCACAGGCAGACCTGTCTTGTCGCTCCGGGCATCTAGAAAACGGCACCGCGAGCGCGGCATCGAGGCATTCAGGAGCGACACACCGAACCGCAGGTGCGCAAACATTGCGGCGGGCTCGGAGGTCGCCGAGGCGATATGAATGATAGGTACGAGGGGAGGGTGGTCCGAAAGACGCTCGGATTCCCTTCAGGCAGTCCCCCGCACCCGTGCGGGGCGGGGGAAGCCTTCAGGATGTCATGCGGAAATGCTTAGCGCCGGCGCCGCGCCGCCGCGAATTGGCGTCCACCGAACAGCACCAGCAGAGCGATAAGGGCCATTACACCGTAAGTGCCCAGCGAAGGAAGGTTCGCAACCGGCGCCGGAGGACCACCCACTGGAGCAAACGTGCCACTGGCCGTGACATCCACCCAGCCGGTCGTGCCGTTGGTGAAGAACGTGGTGAAGTCCGTCCAGGTTGCAGCGTTGTCGGAGGAAACCCACTGACGGCCTGTCGGCCTGGCGACACCGTCCCAGAGTGCGGATGTCACTTCCAGATCCGGATTGAAGTCGTCGAAGCGAATCAGTACGAAAAACGGCTGGGTCACGTTGACGGTGAGCGGCGCATCGACCGAGTAGATACCCGATCCGTCCATGTTCAACACCTGTTGCACGCTGCCGAGCATCGCGCCGGGGCCGCTCGAGGGGTCTCCCGGTGTGGCCGCCGAATAGGCCGCTACGGTATAGGTCGTGGTGCCGATGCCGGTTTCTCCGCCTGGCGACCCGAACGCGGTTCCGTCGGCCAGAGTAAAGTTCACGTTGGTGAGATTGAAGGTCTGACCGGAAAACGTTCCACCGCAACCCGGGTCACCAGCCGCGCCGCTGCCGGTCGGGTCGATCCACGTGGCGATGACGGTCTGTCCTTCGACGGACCCGAGGAAGCCGGAAGCCAATGAGCCCTGCAAGTTGACCACGTCGCAGCCGGCACCGGATGGCTCGTGGGCGACACTGGGGCTGGATGCCAATGCCTGGGCATTGACGGCGGACATTGCCGGGGAAGCGGCGAGAAGCAGGCCGGTAAAGGCCAGAGTGCCGATAGCATGAGTAAGAATTTTCATCTATAAATTCCTGCAAATCTTTGGGTTGTCAGAGTCAAGCCGATTGGGCCGGGTTCGCGTCAAATCCGCCGACAGGGCAATAAAACAGGTCGCCGGCGGGCTGTCAACGCAGGTTGCTTGATCCGGGTTGCCGAAGCTCGCGCGAAAGTACGCTCGGGACAGTGTTCATTCGGCAATACCGGGCCAGGCCCGAAAGCGATCGAAGTCCATGGTCGAGTTATCGGTTCGGTTCCGCACGGGCCGATGTGAGTCCAATGCGTGGAGAGCCCTCGACGTCCGGATGTCCCGACGGTTGCTGCAATGCCAAGGGGCCCGGAGGTGGTCGAAGACGAACTCTGATCATGTCGCGCACATGACTCGATCAGTCTTCCACGCTGTGCTGGCGAACAATCGGTCCGCGCGGATCGGGTCACGGAAATGGTCGAATCGTCGGACTAGGCTGAAAGCACTCCTTAAGGGAATTTCCATGGCAGACTTCCCTCGCCAGGCACCCCTGCCAATCGTTGCTGGCCTGACGCTCGCAGCAGTGCTCTTGTTCGGAGCTGCGGCCTTTGCCAGGACGCCCGATGAGGCGCCGAGCCTGGCGCCTCCGGGGCCGGAGTTTTCCGTCGTTGGCGTATCCACCGCGCAAGCCCTGGCCGACGCGTGCTGGAATCTCGCCAGCAACCGGGCGATCGTGATTGCGCCGGGCACCTATGATCTCGCCAGCGTCGCATTTCCGAACGGAGTCGACGGCCGCCTGACGGTCGGTCGCTTTGGCGCGGCGTCGATCTCGCACATCCAGATCCGCGGCGCGACCGGCAATCCGGCCGATGTGGTCATACAAGGTGCCGGAATGCTCGATCCAGTCGTTCCTTTCGGTATCCAGATATTCACCGCCAGCGATGTCGTGATCGCGGATCTCAGCGTGCGAAACGTCTACTACCATGCGGTCGCCGTGCAGGGCGACCAGGGTGCGCACGACATACGCCTTTACCACTTGCGTCTTTCCGATGCCGGCCAGCAGATCGTCAAGGGCGTGCCCGGCGCTGACGACGTGCGTATCGAATACTCCGAGCTGTTCCTGGCCAACGGGGCGGTCAATCATCCCGAAGGTTCGCCACCCGGCAGCTGCTACACGAATGCCATCGATGGTGTCGGCGCCGATCGCTGGATCGTGCGCGACAACCTCATCCACGACATCCGCTGCCAGGACCTCAGCCTGGCCGGACCTTCGATCCTGCTCTGGCAGGGCTCGGCGGATACCCTGGTCGAACGCAACACGATCATCGATTCGTCGCGCGGAATCGCGCTGGGGCTGGTCAGCGCCACGGATCATTTCAACGGCATCGTCCGCAACAACTTCATCCGCATGAACCCGGCCGCAAGCTATGCCGTCGACGTGCCGATCTACGTAACCTCACCGAACGCCAGGCTCCTCAACAACACGGCGCTGACCTCAGGGCGCTATCCGAACGCGATCGAGGTGCGCTACGCCGGCGCGACCGGCGTCCAGGTGACCGGCAACCTGCTCGACGCGGCGATCCTGCCGAGAAACGGCGCGATGCCGGTGCTCGACAACAATCTCGGCAGCGCGCAGCCGGACTGGTTCGTCGATCCCGCCAGTGGCGATCTGCATCTCACGCCCATGGCATCGCCTGCGATCGCTCATGCCACCGCGCTTGCCGATGCCGCGGACGACTTCGACGGCCAGTCGCGCACGGCCGGAGTCAATGGCTCGGACATCGGCGCGGACCAGATTTCGCCTGACCTGATATTCGCGAGCGGCTTCGATTGAGCCCCGGCGACACCGCTCGATCCATTGGTGAGTTCGTCGCAGACTCGAGACAAAAGATACAAGTGGTGAAACTTGCGGATCCGGGTCACGCCGCATTCACTGCCGCTCCTGTAGCCTTGGGACGCTGCCAGTGCAATCCAGCGTCCACCTTCCACGAAAACGATCATCTCGCAGTGTGAATCCGTGGCCAATCAGAGGAGCAATCCAATGACGACCAACCAGAACGAAATCCGCATCAAGAAAATCGGAACCCTCAACGACCTGATCGAAGCGACGCGCGACAGTGCGAACTTCTATTCGGATGCTGCCAAGGCGGTGGACAATCCGGATCTGCGCAAGCTCTTCGACCACATGGCAAGTTCCAAGAACGGCCTGGTCGGCTCGATGGCGAAGGAGGTCCGGGCGGAAGGCGCGCGACCGGCCGAGGCCGGAACTTTCCGCGGCGCACTCCGTGAAATCTATGACGATGTGCGCAAGAGCATGGGTCGCGAGCGCAGTGACTACGGCTATGTCAGCGAACTCGAGAAGGGCGAAGACCAGCTCATGGAAGCCTTCCACGACGTGATCAAGAGCGAATCCGCGCCGAAGGAACTGAAGGAATCGCTGCGCAGCTACCTGCCGACCGTGCAGGCGCACCATGATACCTTGCGCGATCGCAAGTGGGCCATGGAGGCCCGGCACTGATCGCTTGCTGATCTCCGGCGCCGCCAGGCGCGGTTCCGATATCGACAGCCGCTACGTTCGCAAGGCTCCGAACGTGAAACCTGACCAGCAGACGTGGGCATCGCCGAATCGCGATGTCCACGTTTTTTCCTATGGAGAGGAGTCTAGACCACGCCCTGGGCGATCATCGCATCGGCGACCTTGACGAAACCGGCGATGTTGGCGCCCTTGACGTAGTCGATGTACTTGTCGTCCCCGGCGACGCCGCCATAGCGCTGACAGCGATCGTGGATCTCCTGCATGATGTCGCGCAGGAGGCGCTGCAGTTCCGCTTCCTTCCAGGTGATCCGGGCCGAGTTCTGGCTCATTTCGAGGCCGGAGACGGCCACTCCGCCAGCATTTGCCGCCTTGCCCGGCGCGAACATGATGCGCGCGCCCTGGAACAGCCTGACCGCATCGAGCGTCGAGGGCATGTTGGCCCCTTCGGAGACCGCGACCACACCGTTCTTGAGCATCACGCCGGCATCCTCGCCGGTGATCTCGTTCTGTGTCGCGCAGGGAAAGGCGAGTTCACCGGGCACCGACCACGGGCGCTTGCCGGCATGGTATTCGGCACCGAATTCCTTCGCGTAATCCTCGATGCGGCCGCGGCGCTTGTTCTTGAGCTCCTTGATGTAGGCGAGCTTTTCGGTGGTGATGCCTGACTTGTCGTAGATGAAGCCGTCGGAGTCGCTCAGCGTGACCGGTTTGCCGCCGAGGGCGAGAATCTTTTCCACTGCGTGCTGGGCAACGTTGCCGGAACCCGACACCAGGCAGGTCCGACCTTCCACGGTTTCGCCGATGCGCTTGAGCATGTCTTCCATGAAGTAGACCGCGCCGTAGCCGGTCGCCTCGATGCGGATCGGGCTGCCGCCGAACTCCATGCCCTTGCCGGTCAGCACGCCGACATAGCGGTTGGTGATGCGCTTGTACTGGCCGAACATGTAGCCGATTTCGCGCCCGCCGACGCCGATGTCGCCGGCTGGTATGTCGGTGTCTTCGCCGAGATGGCGGTACAACTCGCTCATGAACGACTGGCAGAAACGCATGATCTCGGCATCGGACTTGCCTTTCGGATCAAGGTTGGCACCGCCCTTGGCGCCGCCCATCGGCAATCCGGTCAGCGCGTTCTTGAAGGTCTGCTCGAAGGCGAGGAACTTCAGCACGCCCTGGTTGACGGTGGGATGGAAGCGGATACCGCCCTTGTACGGGCCGATCGCATTGTTGTTCTGGATCCGGTAGCCGCGGTTGACGCGCACGTTGCCTTCGTCGTCGTGCCAGCAGACCCGGAAGGAGATCACCCGATCCGGTTCGGCCAGGCGTTCGAGGATCTGGTGCTTGTGGTATTTCGGATTTGCGCGGATATGCTCGAGTACGGTTTCGGCGACTTCCTTGACCGCCTGGATGAACTCGGGCTGGCCCGGATTCCGCTTTTCCAGACCTTCGACGAATTCCTGCAACGTGGGTACCTGGTCGCGCGTCATGGTTGATCTCCCCGGCGTGGGCCGCTCGCGATGAGCGGCGAGCTGTCGTCAACGTGGATCGACAGTGCATGATGGTGCCGCCCCTGCGACGGCCCAACCATACTCCTGCAGTCCGGGTGCCGCCACGTTGCACGGTCGCGGCGCCGCGTATCGACGAATTCGTCGATGGCGCTGCAAACATCGGCTTGCCGGTCGCTGCGCTGCTGTTTCATGCCGGGTGCGATGATCAGGAAAGATTCGGATTCATCGCTCCCGCCTTCGGCGCGGCGCGCTCATCGGCCGTCACGCTCGCCCCGAATCCGGCAGCCCGACTCAGGCGGGTACGGTTTAGAAGCCGGTCCCGATCGCGCTGCAAGGGTCGCCTTGTCGGCCCCTGAAGGCGGAATCGCGGAGCCGGCGGACGGTGCATCAGTGCGCGGCAGGCCGGCCGCTTCCGGGTTCGGCCGGCTGTGGCCGGCGTTCCACCTGTGATAGGCAAGGGCTATCCATTGAATTGTTACAAACGATTTTATCTATCGTTCCCGATGCGCCACACTGGTGGCCAACGATGGGCATCCGCCCGGAGGAGAGGATCATGTCAAACGAAGCAAAGTGCCCGTTTTCGAGCGACGCGCGCAAATCCATGAGCGCTGGCGCCCGGTCGATCGCAGACTGGTGGCCGAACCAGCTGAGCCTGAAGAGTCTCAACCAGAACTCGCCGCTGACCGATCCGATGGGCGAGGCATTCGATTACGCCGAGGAATTCAAGACTCTCGACCTGCATGCCGTGGTCAAGGATCTGCACGCGCTGATGACCGATTCGCAGGACTGGTGGCCGGCCGACTACGGCCACTACGGCCCGTTCTTCATCCGCATGGCCTGGCATAGCGCCGGCACTTATCGCGTTGCCGACGGTCGTGGTGGCGGCGGTTCCGGTACGCAGCGTTTCGCGCCGCTGAACAGCTGGCCGGACAACGGCAACCTCGACAAGGCGCGGCGCCTGCTTTGGCCGATCAAGCAGAAGTATGGGCGCAAGCTGTCCTGGGCCGACCTGATGATCCTGGCCGGCAACGTCGCGCTCGATTCGATGGGCTTCAAGACCTTCGGGTTCGCCGGCGGTCGCGAAGATGTCTGGGAACCCGAGGACATCTACTGGGGCGCCGAAACCGAGTGGCTCGGCGACAAGCGCTACAGCGGCGATCGCGAGCTCGAGAATCCGCTAGGTGCCGTGCAGATGGGCCTGATCTACGTGAATCCGGAGGGGCCGAACGGCAAGCCCGATCCAATCGCGGCTGCGCGCGACATCCGCGAGACCTTCGCACGTATGGCCATGAACGACGAGGAGACCGTGGCCCTGATTGCCGGCGGACATACCTTCGGCAAGACCCACGGCGCCGGCGATCCCGGCAAGTACGTGGGTCGCGAGCCCGAGGGTGCAGGAGTCGAGGAGCAGGGCTTCGGCTGGAAGAACAGCCTCGGCGACGGCAAGGGCGTGAACACGATCACCTCCGGCCTCGAGGGCGCGTGGACGGCGACGCCGATCACCTGGGACAACAGCTATTTCGACACCCTGTTCGGTTTCGAATGGGAACTGACGAAGAGCCCGGCCGGTGCACACCAGTGGAAACCCAAGGGCGACGCCGGAGCGAACACCGTGCCCGATGCGCACGATCCCGGCAAGCGCCACGCGCCGATGATGGCGACCACCGATCTGTCGCTGCGCATGGACCCGGCCTACGAGAAGATTTCGCGGCGCTTCCACGCGAATCCGCAGGAATTTGCCGATGCCTTCGCGCGGGCCTGGTACAAGCTGACCCATCGCGACATGGGTCCGGTCTCGCGCTATCTGGGCCCGCTCGTGCCGAAGGAAGAACTGATCTGGCAGGATCCGATTCCCGCGATCGATCACAAGCTGGTCGACGAAAAGGACATCGCAGCGCTGAAGGCGAAGATCCTTGCTTCGGGTCATTCGATCTCGCGCCTCGTCGCCACCGCCTGGGCCTCGGCCGCGACCTATCGCGACAGCGACAAGCGCGGCGGCGCCAATGGCGCGCGCATCCGCCTCGCGCCGCACAAGGACTGGGAGGCCAACGAGCCTGCCGAACTGGCCAGGGTTCTCAAGAGCTATGAGTCGATCCAGAAGGAATTCAATGCCGCGCAGTCGGACGGCAAGAAGATCTCGCTGGCAGACCTGATCGTGCTCGGCGGCTGCGCCGCGGTCGAGGCCGCGGCAAAGAAGGCCGGTCATGAGGTGGTCGTTCCGTTCGCTCCTGGGCGCATGGACGCGAGCCAGGCGCAGACCGATGTCGAGGCCTTCGCTCCGCTCGAGCCGATCGCGGACGGGTTCCGCAACTACCTGCGCAATGATCTGGCCGGGTCCGAAGCCGAGCGCCTGGTCGACCGCGCCAACCTGCTGAGCCTGACCGCGCCGGAAATGACCGTGCTGGTCGGCGGCATGCGCGCCCTCAATGCAAACGTCGGCCAGGCTGCGCATGGCGTGTTCACGAATCGACCCGAAACGCTGAGCAATGATTTCTTCGTCAACCTGCTCGACATGGGCACGCAATGGTCGAAGTCGGCCAGCGCGGAGGGCGTGCTCGAAGGCCGCGACCGCAAGACCGGCAAGCTCAAGTGGACCGGCACCGTGGTCGACCTCGTGTTCGGATCGAACTCGCAATTGCGCGCGCTGGCCGAGGTCTATGCCTGCAGTGATGCCGAGGCCCGGTTCGTGCACGACTTCGTGCGCGCCTGGACCAAGGTCATGAACCTCGATCGCTTCGACCTGCGTTGATCGCCTTGGGGCGGTGCCGCAGGCTCACGTCCCTTGTCCATTCGACCCGGTACCGGACCCGTCCGGACCGGGTCGATTGCTCTGCATGACGGGTCCGGAAACTTGCGCACGATCAGGGATCGAAGCCGTCGACAAAGATGGATTCCCCGAGGCCGCCGCCGGTGGTCGTGATGCAGGCGAAGTCCGCGTCGTATTCGAGCGCGCCGATGTCGCGTGCGCCGTCGTTGCGGTCGTTGCCGCAGAAATCGTCCAGCACCAGCGGCGCGGCGACGCCCTGGTCGACGAAGGCCGTGCCATCGACGAGGCGGAAGTCGGCCTGCGCGGGATCGACGAACCAGTTGGCGAAGCTGTCCAGCGCGACCTGCGACAGGTTTCCGGTTTGCGTGCTCGTGCCGCCATCGCGGTTGCGGATCTGGCCACCGAGCAGATTGTTGCGGACCTCGGCCGTCGATGCAGGAAAGCGCACATCGATCCCCGAGGTGTCGTACAGCGTGTTGTGCTCGAGGCGTGAGCCGGCCGCACTGTTGAGGTAGATGCCGACATCGGGGCAGTGCAGGATCAGGTTGTTGCGCATGACCCCGTTCTGGTGTTCGGGCGTGCAGCTGCCGTCTTCGCAGATGCCTCCCGGCGAACTGCCGCCACCGCCGAAGCTCAGCCCGAGACGCACGCCGCCGCTGAAGTCGCGCTGGCAGATGACCAGGTTGCGCTCGAACAGGCCGTCGCGCGAGTTGCCCTTGAGGAAGGCGGCATAGCTGACCGTGTCGCCACCGAGCTTCTGGTAGTCGTGGATCGTGTTGGCGCGCACGATCCAGCGGCGGCCTCCGACCACGTCGAGCTTGGTCACCGGATTGGAGGTGTTGCGGCCGCGCGTGTCGTAGAAGGCATTGCGCTCGATCAGCACGTCATCGGGGAAAAGCCCGCTCCCCGGCGACGCCGTGTTGCTTTTCAGCTGCGCATTGAAATCGCGCACCCGGTTGTCGCGCAGGATCGTGAAGTCGGCATTGCCGGTGAGATGGAAGGCGTGTTCGCAGTCGGAGTCGCTGGCGCAGGCGCCTTCGATATCGAGCCCCTCGAAATGCCAGTGCGGCGCGCTGACCTTGAAGCCTTCGGTGACGCCACTGGCATTGGCGAACCGGATCAGGACCGAGCGAGGCGTGGGCGCGCGCACCTCGATCGGCTGGGCGGCCGTGCCGGCCGCCGTGCAATTGAGGTTGACGTTGACCTGGTAGGTGCCGGCGGCGAGCAGGATGCGGTCGCCCGGTGCGGCGGCGTTGATCGCCGCAATCAGCGCGCCGGTATCGGCGACCGGCACATCGTTGGCAAGGACGCTTCCGCACCGGGCAGCGCAGAGAATCAGGAATGTTCCGGCCAGCCGGCCGAACCTTTCAGCCGAAAGCATGGGGATCATGCTGCTTGCCTCCGAGTCGGATACGTTGGGACCCTCCCCAAGGACCGTCGAACCGCCCCCGGGCATCGATTTGCCTAGCCTTTGGCAGCGTGACATGCACGTCGAAGCGAATCCGGGGCATCCGTCGCATTGCACGTGGACAACGGGCCCGGCCTGTCTCGCTGCTTCAGGACGACTCTGAGCTTGCGTAGCCCGGGCTTGTCGTCATCGCCGACAAGCACGCTGACGCTGCGAACCAGGGTTTCGCCCATCAGGATCCCGTCGATCGAGGCCAGCGTCTCGGGTGAATCGCCGGAAAAGTGGAGTTCGAGGATCTGGCCGCGGCAATGCGGTGGGGAGTTCATCGATTGCTCTTCCTCCTCGAGCGGACCGAAAAAAGCCAGGGCGACGCCGGCTGGCGAATTGCCGAGGATGTAGTTCGATAGCTCGACGAGTCGTGCGGGCATCTCGCTGCAGGAAGTCGGCACACTCAGTGCGTCCGCGAGCCCGGACGCTGTCGCCTCGGGCAAGTCCGCCTCGGTCAAGCGTTCCGCAGGGGCGTGTGGCTGCACGGGGATTCTCGACCAGTTCGCCCGACCGGAGGTGCGCAGGAAACTGGTGGCATCGCCCCAGACATGGAACGCCTTTAGGCTGAATTCGAGATTCTTGACCAGCAGGTCTCCGCTGCGATCGCGCGCCAACCAGATTTCCGTCTCGCTATTGTCCCCATCGGCATCGGCACGATAGGTCGATGGCTGCGGATGCGTGCGCATCCAGTTCTCTTCGCAGGTGTAGCGGACGATACCGGCAAAAACCGGGGCCGGCGGACCGAGTTCGGCGACGGCGTCGCGATAGCCATCACGGTCCCAGGCGCGCTCTCCGGCCAACTTGCCGCGCAGGACGAGATCCCGCCAACGTGCGTAGGCTGCAGGATTGCTTTCGCGTTCGGTCGCGGCCCACTCCAGCAGGCGGTCGCGCGGTACGACCCACCAGGCCTCGGTCGAGGTCACGCCCCGCTTGAAGGTCAGCAGGATCGGCAGGCCGTGTGAATCCGGTGGTGCTCGGTCGGTTATGGCCTTGGCGAGCGGGCTGCCAGCTAGGTCATAGCTTCCATCGAGATCGGGGCATTGCGGATCGGAGGGATCGGGCTGCGCGGCTGCTTCGGGATGAAAGTCCGCAGGAGGCTTGCCGGACATGCAGGCGATCAGTACCAGACAAATTGCCGCGATTGGTAGCAGACCCTTGCGGACCATCTCCGACCCTTCCTGCGACATTTCCCGGTGCCGCATAGCGTACACCAGCAGCGGCCGCCGACCCGTGTCTCGAAAGCGGCGTATGCTGGTTCGGCAGGCCGTTGCACCGACCATGAACGTGTTGATTGCGGCGGTTTGCCGGCACAGCATGCCTGCCGCCTGGCGAGGCCCCGCCGGGGTGTCGCTGCTTCGAAACGACTGGAGTTCGAATGAATGCCAACATCGATGAAATCCTCGCCCGCATGCGTGCGCTGGAAGAGGAGCTGCAGGCCGAGTTCGCGAAGAAGCGCGAGGAAATCGGGTTCCTCATCGAGAACAAGCGCGTCCGCTTCGCCCGCGAAGTACTCGAAAGGCAGCGGCTCGCCCGTCTCGGACTCTGGCGCTTCCTGCGTCACAGCCGCATCAGCGTCGCCCTGACCGCCCCGTTGATCTATTCGGGATTCATTCCGTTCCTGCTGATGGATCTGTTCGTCACTGTCTACCAGTGGATCTGCTTTCCGATCTACGGTATTCCGCGTGCCCGTCGTTCCGACTACATGGCCTTCGATCGCGGCGACCTTCCGTATCTGAACGCCATCGAGCGCTTCAACTGCTTTTATTGCTCCTACGGCAACGGGGTTGCCGCCTATCTGCGCGAGGTGGCGGCGAGGACCGAACAGTACTGGTGTCCGATCAAGCACGCCCGCCGTATCGTGGCGGCTCACGAGCGCTACCCCCGCTTCTTCGAATTCGGCGACGCCGAGGCCTACCGGCAGGGACTGGAACGCATTCGCAACAGTTTCGATAAAGGGCCTGCAGATGGCTCGGCAGGAACGACATCCGACGAGAGCTGAACGGCATTCGCAGCGCCGTCCGCGAGTTGCATCGAATCGCAGGTTCGCGACGTCGTCGGTTTGTACGGCACATGACGGATCGCTTGATCGCTCCGCTTCGATGACAGCGTGACGGTGGATGGACGACGACCCTGGTCGATCCTGAGAGAATGAAGCCCGGACACATTTTCCGATTGGTGGATGGAGGATCCCATGGCAGATTTCCAGTGCGTGAAGTGCGGGAATAGCAGCTATGAAGTCGGCGAAATGCACGTTGCCGGAGGTCTGCTCGGCAAGCTGTTCGACGTGGAGGGACGCAAGTTCACCAGCGTGACATGCACGCGCTGCAGGCTGACCGAGTTCTACAAGGCCGATCGCAGCCAGCTCTCGAGCATTTTCGATCTCTTCATCTCCTGATCCCGAGACCCTGATGGCCTTTGCCGTTCGAGAAGCGACACCCGAAGACGATGCGATGCTCGCCGCCTTCTATCGGCAACACTGGCTCGAACTGGGCGTGTCGGAGGCTGACATGGCGGAAGACTGGCGCGGTGAATTCGCCGCGTTCATTGCCGAGGCCCGGCAACGGCGTGGATTGGCCGGATTCGTGCTGGTCAACGCCGGTCTTGCCATCGGTAGCGCCTGTTGCCATCTCGTCGAGCGCCGGTTTCCGCCTCTCCTGCGCGTCGAAGCTCGGCGCATCGGTTATGTGTGGGCTCTGTTCGTCGAACCGAAATTCCGCGGTGTCGGCGGCGGGGCGACCCTGCTCAACGCCTGTATCGGCCACCTGCAGAAGCTCGGCGCCGGGCGCGTGCTGCTTCATTCCGGCCCACGCTCGCGCTCGCTTTATATGCGTCGGGGTTTCTCCTCCACCGATGAACTCGGCTTGCGACTGACGCCGCAGAACAGGCTCAAGTGAGCGCCGTGGAACATGATCGGTTGCGCCCAGGAAGCGTCGGCCAAATATATGGATCGGGCGCTTACGCGAGCTCTGCGCATGGCCCCGCCGCTATCCGGAGCGCGACGGCGAGCCATCCTTCATGTTTGGGCCATTAAACTGTCCGCATACCTTACGGCAACGAGCACAGCCCCATGTCCACCACACCGCGAACCCTTTCCCGCTCACGCAGCGACCGCGTGCTGGCCGGCGTCATGGGCGGCATCGCGCGCCGCTTCGGCTGGAACTCGACCCTCGTTCGAGTGCTGTTCGTGATCGTCTCGGTGATCTCGGCCGCATTTCCCGGCATCCTCGTCTACCTGATCCTCTGGCTGCTGATTCCCGAAGAGTCCTGATCAACAGCGATTGAATAGGGATCGCGCGCCATCATGCGGTGCGGCTGGACGACTGTTCAGCTGCCACGACATTTGCCAAAATTGCAGCCGGTCATTGCAGCGTCCGGGGTTTTCATGGATCGGAAACAGTTCGACGAGCGGGTTGCTCGCCTCGATGCCTACTCGAAAGTGCACCCCCGGCTCTACCGGCTGCGCGTGCTGGGCTTCGCCCTGCTCGGTTACGGCTATCTGGCGGGCATGCTCGTCCTGCTGTTGTTGCTTTTGGCGGCGTCGGTGCTTTCCGTCATCTACCTCAAGGCGCTGGGACTGAAGCTGCTATTCGTCACTGCACCGTTCGTCTGGCTGGTAGTGCGCTCGTGTTGGGTCGACATCAATGCGCCGCCCGGCCTTGCCGTGACCCGTCGCTCCGCGCCGGCCCTGTTCGACCGTCTCGACAAGCTGCGACGCAAGCTGCGTGCGCCGCGATTTCACCGCGTGCTGATTACCGACGAGTTCAATGCAGGCGTGGTCCAGGTCCCGCGGCTCGGACCTGTGGGCTGGCATGCGAACTATTTGCTGCTCGGCATGCCGCTGCTGAAAAGTGTATCGCCGCGGCAACTCGACGCCATCCTGGCCCATGAATTCGGCCATCTGGCCGGAGGGCATGCGCGATTCGGGAACTGGCTTTACCGGTTGCGGCGGATCTGGTCGCAGCTGCTCGATGAACTGGAACCTACGCGCAGCAGCGGCATGGTGCTGTTCCGTCGATTCTTCGAATGGTATGTGCCGCGATTCAATGCCTACAGTTTTCCGCTGGCTCGAGCCAACGAGTACGAAGCGGATGCCGCGGCCGCTCGCGCGACTTCGCCTGAAACTCTGGCGGAAGCGCTGACCACGACCGCCGTCGTTGGCCGTTATCTCGCAAATAATTTTTGGCCTCAGGTGTATGCCAAAGCCGACACCACGCCGCAGCCGTCCTTTTCGCCTCATGCAACCCTGGGCGGCGCATTGACGACAGAACTCGGCGCGGAGGAAATCACGCGTTGGACCAGCGACGCTCTGGCACAGCCCACTGACTCCACCGATACGCATCCGGGCCTGGTCGATCGCCTGCGCGCCATCGGCGCCGATGCGAAATTCAATTCTCCGCAGTCCGGCGCCAGTGCCGACTTTCTGCTCGGCGACCTGCGTGACCCGCTGATAGCCAAGCTGGACGACCGCTGGCAGTTCCAGATCAGCGAGGACTGGAGACGGCGCTATTCGGAAGCCTCGACCGCGCGCAACCGTCTCTGGACCTTGAGCAAGCCCGAAAGCGCAGGTTCGCTGACGGTTGAGGAAGTCATCGAACGGGCCAATCTCGAGGAGGCCTACGGGCAGGGACGCGACGCCGCCATCGCTATCCTGCGCGACCGCCTTGCGGCCGCGCCCGATCACGCCGGGCTCAACTATTGGCTGGGAGCACGGCTGCTGGCCAACGACGATGAGGCAGGTATCGCCCTGGTAGAAAAGGCCATTGCACTCGATGATGAGGCGATCGTTCCGGGACATGTCGCCCTGCGTGATTTCTTCCACGCGCGTGGTCTCGAAGACAAGGCCAGCGCGGCCCACGAAGTTGCCTGGGACCGGCAACAACGGCTCGATGCAGCAGAGGCTGAAAGACAAGGCATAACGCTGGGCGACCGACTTGTGGCCCATGGGCTCGACGCCGAAACAGCAGCACGGCTGCACGAGCAGGTGACCGGACTCGGCGCACGCAAGGTCTGGCTGGCGCGCAAGCCGATGCGGCATTTTCCGGAGCAGCCGTTGTTCCTGCTGGCCTTCTCGATCAAACCCTGGTACCGGTTCTGGACCAAACCGGGCGGTGGAATACTGCAGGACCGGATCCAGCGCGAGGTTTCCTTGCCCGGCCAGACTCTCGTCATCTGCACCGATGGCCAGTACTACCGGTTTCGCCGCAAGCTGCGCCTGATCCGGGGTACCCGGCTGCGCGGCGCGCCCGCGCCGTCTTGAGCGCCTGGGCGAGAAGCACAAGAAAGCCCGGCCTAAGCCGGGCTTTCATGTTGGTGGAGCGGATGGGGATCGAACCCACGACCTTCGCATTGCGAACGCGACGCTCTCCCAGCTGAGCTACCGCCCCTTGAAACCGTTCATCCGGCCGGATGGTGTCTTTCGGGACCGATCCGGATGCGAGCGCGGATCATAGCGAATGCACCCGATGCCGCCAAGCAAGCTGTGGGCTCTCACGTCTCTTCGAGGCGGTTCATCAGGTCATCATGCAGGAGGGTGCGGCGCCAGCCTTCGAGGGCCGCCGGCCATTTCCGGGAAACGTACAGGGCCTCCAGATGGCGGCGCGAGCAGAGCAGCCCTTCCGGAATGTCGAGCCGGTTCGCCTGTTCGACGACGATTTCCTTGAGCGAGCGGATCATCCGGCGCTCCTCGCCATCGGCCTGCGCCGGGATCGGGTCGAATTCCAGTTCCTGGTCGTCGAGCGGTCGATTGAGCAGATCGAGCAGTTCGGCTCGCTCCGGGCCTCGCAGCGCGCGAAGGCCCTTGCTGCGCTCGAGCAGGTCGGCGCTGCCGTGCGGCGGATTCGAGCTGAAGTCGAGCAGGCGCGGGTCGTCGAGAATCCACGGGCGCGGCTTGTCGATGCGGCGTGCGGTGGCGTCGCGCCAGAGCAGCAGCCGGCGCAGCATGGCCTGCTGTTCGCGCGGCCAGTCGGCGGCGCCGCGATAGCCGGTTTGCGGTTGCGGATCCGCTTCGCGCTGGCGTGCGCGCTCGAGCATGCGCGCGCAGTCCTCGGCGTGCCATTCGGTGAATCCGCGCGTGTCGAGTCGGGCCGAAAGGTCTGCGTGCAGCGCGGGCAGGTGGATCACGTCCTGGGCCGCGTATTCGAGCTGCTGCGGGCTGAGCGGGCGCTGCAGCCAGTCCGAGCGGGTCTCGCCCTTGGGCAGGTCGACTCCGCAGACGGCGAGGACGAGTTTCTGGTAGCCGAGCCCGGCGCCGAGTCCGCAGAAGGCCGCTGCTATCTGGGTGTCGAACAGGGTGCCCAGACCGTCCGGCAGGAGCGGACCCAGGGCATCGAGGTCCTCGCTGGCGCTGTGCATGATCGACACGGTCTGCGGATCGCCCAGGCGCGTCGACAGGGCCGCGAGGTCCAGACCCGCTGTCGGATCGACCAGGGCTACCGCTCCCTCGACTTCGATCTGGATCAGGGCCAGCCGCGGCGCAAAGGTGTCGGTGCGCATGAACTCGGTGTCGAGGCCGATCAGCCGGCCGGGGCGCCGGTTGAACTCCTGCAGGGTTTCGGTACGGTCGATCCAGGCTGCCAAGGTGCGCCTTCCTGATGCAGTTACGGGGGATGAACGATTCGGGCCGACGCTGTTGCGGTGGCCTCCTGCGATAGCCTAAGGTGCTGGCACGCTGCTGTCAGCCTTTCAGTTCGCCCGCATGCCCGGTACCGAGAACGTCAACAAGCAACGCAACCTCGGCGGAGCGCTGGGCATCGTCGTGCTGCTGTTCGCCCTGGCCTATCGATTCTTCCCCGGAATCCTGCATGTCGAGCCGCAGACCCAGGTGCAGACCAGTACCACCGCGCCGATGGCACGCAAGCCCTGGGTCGCCGAACAGTCCGCTCCATTGCTGATCCGCGACGCCGGTGAGCAACCGATCGTCGGCACCACCCTGGCCGAGGCCATCGCGATGGGTCCGCCGGCACCGGTGACCAAGGAGGTCGCCGGCCTGCTCAAGAATGCGCGCAAGCTCGAGGACGACGGCAAGCTGTTCGATCCGCCGGACAACAACGCGGTCGGCCTGTACCGGCAGGTGCTCGAGCAGGACCCCAACAACCCGGCGGCGCTGGACGCTTTGGCCCGGATCGGCGGGGCCGTGCGCGACTGGTCGCTGGCGGCTCTCGAACGTGGCGACGAAGCCGAGGCGCAGCGCTATGCCGGGCTTTTCGCCGAACTGCCGCATTCCGACAACGAACTCAACATCCTGCGCAATCGCCTCAAGACCATGCGCGAGGTGATGCCCATGCTCGCAGCCGCGGCCGAGTTGCTCAAGCAGGGCCGCCTGATCGGTGACGGCGACGACAACGCGCTGGCCATGTACCGCAAGGTGCTCGGCATCGATCCGGGCAACCGCATCGCCGACGAGGGCCTCGCGCGCATCGAGCGGGGCTATCTCGACCGCGCCCTGGCGGCCGCGGCCCAGGACGACTTCGCCAACGCCGACCGGATCCTTGCCGATGCGTCGTCGATCCGGCCCGGCTCCCAGACCCTGCTCGATACGCGCTCGCAGATCGAGGGACTGCGTCGCCAGCGCGGCGAAACGGTGCTGGCCCAGGCGCGCTCCGCGCTGGATGCCGGCAATGCCGAACTCGCCGACAAACTGGCCCGTACCGCGCAGTCGATCAGCCCCGACCTGGCCGGACTCGACGAATTCGCCGAGCGCCTGCGCAACCGGCGGCTTTACGCCAGCTTCAAGCCTGGCCAGGTATTCAGCGACCGCTTCCTCGATACCAGCGGCATCGCGCCGGCCGTCGTGGTGATTCCCACAGGGCAGTTCGTGATGGGTTCGCCGGCCGCGGAAAATGGCCATCGCGACGACGAGGAACCGCAGCGCACGGTCAAGATCAACACCGGCTTCGCCATGGGCCAGACCGAAGTGACCGTCGGCCAGTTTCGCGAATTCGTCAAGGCGATCGGCTACCGCACCGACGCCGAGCGAGCCGGTACCGGCAGCGTCTACGATGAGAGCACGGGTCGCATGATCGATCGCCGTGGCATCGACTGGCAGCGCGACTACAAGGGCGATCGCGCCAGCGACAAGCTGCCGGTCCTGAACGTCTCGTGGAACGATGCCGCCGAGTATGTCGCCTGGCTGTCGCAGCGCACCGGCAAGCGCTACAGGCTGCCGAGCGAAGCCGAGTTCGAATACGCGCTGCGCGCGGGATCGCAGTCGCGCTTCTGGTGGGGCGATGGCGATCCACCAAAGGTGCTGGCCAACGTCACTGGCGATGGCGACCGCTCGCCGACCAAGCGCAGCTGGGGCAAGGCCTTCGACCACTACAGCGATGGCTATTGGGGACCGGCGCCGGTCAAGAACTATCCGCCCAATCCGTTCGGACTGTTCGACATCGACGGCAACCTGTCCGAATGGGTCGATGACTGCTGGCACGATAACTACACCCGCGCGCCGCGCGACAGCACGGCCTGGATCAATCCCGGCTGCGCACGCCGGGTGATCCGTGGCGGCTCCTGGGGCAGCGCGCCGGAGCAGGTGCGATCGGCCTATCGGCTGGCCATTTCAGCCGACTCGCGAAGCGCCCGACTCGGTTTCAGGGTGGCCCGCGAGTTGTAGCGCAAATGAAAACGATCGTGATGAGGCCTGCGCGTTCGGGTCTGGCAAGATAAGCTCGCGTTCGGCAAGCAGGAGGATCGCAAATGGGGCCGTTCGGGAATCGATCTGCAGGACAGCAATCCAGTCGGCGCGGCCTCAAGCTTTGGCCGATCCTGCTGTTCGGACTCTATTTCGGCTACTACTACCTGAGCCACAGCAACGAGGCCTCGTTCACCGGGCGCAAGCAGTTGCTCGACACCACGGCGCAGGAAGAGGCCGCGCTGGGGCTGCAGTCCTACCAGGAAATCCTTCAGCAATCGCAGGTGGTTCGCAGCGGCCCCCTGCCGCAGCAGATCCAGGGCATCGCCCAGCGCCTGGTCGAGGCCGCGCCCAAGGTCGAGGCCTATCTCGCCGAAACCAACGGCGTGCCGGCGTCCACCGACTGGAGCGCCTACCAGTGGCAGGTCAGCGTGATCGAGTCGGACCAGGTCAACGCGTTCTGCCTGCCCGGGGGCAAGATCGCGGTCTACACCGGCATTGTTCCGGTGGCGAAGAATTCCGACGGCCTCGCGGCCGTCATGGGCCACGAGATCGCCCATGCGCTGTTGCGCCACGGCGGCGAACGCATGGCCCAGCAGAAGCTCGTGCAGATCGGCTCGATCGCCGCCAGCATGTCGACCGGCGACATGGACCCCGGCCAGCGCCAGATGGTCATGGCCGCGATCGGCGCGGGCGCCCAGTACGGCGTGCTGCTGCCATTTTCGCGCAGCCATGAATCGGAGGCCGACCATGTCGGCCTGCTGCTCTCGGCGGCCGCCTGTTTCGATCCCCAGGAAGCGCCCCGACTGTGGGAGCGCATGGCCTCGCTCGGCCGCCAGAAGCCACCCGAATTCATGTCCACGCATCCCGCAGAAGGCACGCGGATCAACCAGCTCAGCAACTGGATGCCCGAAGCCATAAAGGTTCGCCAGCAGTTTTGTGGCACCACACCGACTCTGCAGTAAGGGCATTTGAGCCGGCACTCTGAGAGCTCGACTTGGGTTGTCGAGGCTTGTTCCCGATGAATTTTCGACCTGAGATCGGTCCTCGACTCTTCAGTAGCAGTCTGTACTTGGGGGAGCCGATTTCCTCGAGAGGACAGTCAATGGGAACCGTGCCGTCGAAGTGCAGATCATTGCCTTCTTCGAGATCCCAAACCACAGAGCAGTAGTATTCGGCTCTTGGAAAGTGGCGCACCCCTTTTGGAGGCGGCGGGAGCGATTGAGAGGCTGAAAGAGCTTTAAATCACGAACTGGTCGGAAGCCGGCGATACATCCAGGCTTTTCCGGCGCCAGGCTTAGGGGGACGCTCCCGGAATTCGTACTTGCCGATCTGCCTGGCCATCGACAGGAGGCGGGGTGGCAGGCCGGAATACGAGCGATGCATGGAATGCCCGACCTGTGCAAATGGCAACCACCCATCGTCAGACGCACCCGTGCTTTCAATCATCGCCATGATTTCGTCGAGCGCCTGCAAGAGGGGCAATTGAAGTTCAACGCTGACGTTGTTCCCAAAGCGTTGCGCAAGTTGCATCGCTTGCCGCTGGGCCGCCTCTACCACTCCCGCTGTTCCGGGCTGCGCCGTGCTCCAGCTTTCGAGAAAGGCTTGAAGTGAGTTGACGACGAATTCATGCAGTTGCTTTACCCGGTGAGCAATGTCTTCCGATGCCCGGTAATCACTGTCCAGACGATCCATGCTCGCTTGGCAGGCAGCGTTGGTTGACAGGGCGTTGGATTCCGCCAAGAGGTGGTGGACGAGCCAGTTCCGCTTCTCCACGAACGATTCGAGGGCTGAGCGAAATGCTTGGTCATCCTCCGGCGTCATGGATTCAAACGCCGCCAGGAAGCCCGGCATCAACATTCCCAACGACTGCTTTTTGGTCTTAGCCATTTCGCTGGCCAGCCGATCTATCCCCTCGTTCGTAAGGTGAACATTTCTCAGCGGCAGCGCCTCCTTAAGGCGCAACTCAACAAGTTGGTATCGAAGGAGGTTGCGCCCGATCTTCTGTTCAACCTGCGCTTGAAGTTCAGTCCGCATCCTAGCCTCTGATCCAATTTTTCCGCGTTGGGAACAACGATAGGACCGCTGAGCTCGGGAAGCAATAAGGCCTAGTATTTCAGTGGCTTATTGATGTTTCCGGCGGAGAGGTTGGATATGTTCGGCTCATCCCTGAGCCTCACCCTCCGCGCTGCGCGCTCCGGGCCAGCCTGCGGCTGTCCAGATTCGTTCCTGACGAATCTGTCACTGCGAAGGCAGGACGCCGAAGCGAACATCGCCAAAGGCGATGGCCCGAAGGGCGCAGGGCGGGACGCCCGTAGTCAACCCTGTGGGTTCGTCCACGCACCCCACACCAGCAGAATCAAAAAAAGCCCCTTCCGGGGCTCTTTTTGATTCTGGCGGAGAGGGTGGGATTCGAACCCACGGTACGCTATAAACGTACGCCTGATTTCGAGTCAGGTACATTCGACCACTCTGCCACCTCTCCTGAAGTGGGCCGCGAATCATACGGGCAGCCGGCCGGGCTGACAAGCCACTCGAGCAACATCAAGACTGCGGAGCGATGCGGAAATCGGGGCTGAAGCAAACCCGGATCAGGTTGTTCCGGGTGGGATATGTTCGACTCATCCCTGAGCCTCACCCTCCGCGCTATGCGCTCCGGGCCAGCCTGCGGCTGTCCAAATTCGTTCCTGACGAATTTGTCGAACCCACGGTACGCTATAAACGTACGCCTGATTTCGAGTCAGGTACATTCGACCACTCTGCCACCTCTCCTGAAGTGGGCCGCGAATCATACGGGCAGCCGGCCGGGCTGACAAGCCGTTGCAGGCTTTTGCTGGTGGCCTTGCCGACAGGGTGCGGGTACCGGGCGGAAATTCCATGCCGGACTTGAGCCCACGGCCGCAGATGGGCCGGTGAGCGATGCGGGCCTGCGCAAGGCATCGAAATGAAAAGAGCCCCGTGCGGGGCTCTTTTCATTTGGAGTGCAGGATCGCTCGCGCTGTCGTCAGGCGGGCTTGGCCACGTAGGCCGAACACCAGCCCTTGCTGTGCACTGCCTTGCCCGGGAACAGCGTGCAGGGTCCGAACTCCGAGCCCGCGGCGCCCTGGTAGAAATTGCAGTTCAGGCACTGCTGGGTCGGCTTGTGGTTCGGGAACTTGGCTGAATCGGCCTTGGCCGAGTCCTCGACGTAGCCGAGGGCCTTGGCCGTGGCATCGTCGGGGGAGAGGTGTGGAAGGTCCTCGGCGCGCGCCGATCTGGATGTTGCCGCGGCCAGCGCGACGGCACCAATGCCCAGGCCGGTCAGTTGCAGAAACTGACGGCGGCCACCATTCACGGACGTTTCGGATTTCCGGTTGCTCATGGCAATTCCTCGCAGGTTGTCGATCATTCGATGATCGGATATTCGAGCTTGAAGACTGAACACCCAATTATCCATGAATGCGAAAAACCGGGGCGAATCGAAACTGCGACTGATTCCTATCCGCGTGGCCGGCGGGGTCCCGGCGCCGAGTGGCGCCCCTGTTCGGCATCGATCTCGTCGATCCAGCCGGCCACCGATCCGGGAAACGAATCGGCGTAGGGCACATACGGCTTGATGTCGAGCACCGGCGTGCCGTCGAGCAGGTCGATGCCCCTGACGCGCAGGGCGCGATCCTCTATACCAAGAAGTTCTACGGCCGAAAGGCCTATGGCGTTGGGGCGGTGTGGGGAGCGGGTCGCGAGGACGCTGCGTTTCCGGCCGCCGCGCGGTGGACGCACTTCGGGCTTCCAGCCTTCGCTGCGATGAAACAGGAAGATCAGCCAGATGCGCTGGAAACCCTGCAGGTCGCGGTAGGCCTCGGCAGGAATTTCGGGAATGAACTCGATCCGAGCTTCGGACGCGGTGCCGGTTTCGGTGCCCTCGGTCACGGTCGACTGGTGCGGAGCGTCGATGCGATGGGCATAAGGCGAGCGCACGTGGGCAATGGGCTTCACGATCTCGGGCGTCGGCGGCCAGGGGATTGCCAAGGGTAACGTGTCCCATGTGGCTGGCGACATCGGATTCGGGCCCACGTTCGAAATTCCCGCAAATGGTTCGCACGGCAGCCGTTCCGTCCTACCATTGCGTTTTCCCCAACAAGGCTGGGCGTCGATGAGCCAGATTGCCGTACCCGTTTCCTATGGCGAACTGATCGACAAGATCACGATCCTCGAAATCAAGGCCGAGCGTATCGGCAATCCCGAGAAGCTGGCCAACGTCCGCACCGAACTCGACCTGCTGACCCGGACTTGGGCGGCCGATGCGCACTCGGCGATCGACATCGCTGCCGAGCGGGCCAAGTTGAAGGCGGTCAACGAGGCGCTCTGGGACATCGAGGATCACATCCGGGTCAAGGAAAAGGCCAAGGCCTTCGATTCGGAGTTCGTCGAGCTGGCGCGTGCGGTCTATTTCCGCAACGACGACCGCGCCGCGTACAAGCGCGTGATCAACGAAAAGCTCGGCTCGACCCTGGTCGAGGAAAAGTCCTACGAGAACTATCGCTGACCGGCGCGGCCGCCGCGCGCTGTCGGCGGTACTGGCGATTGCCTGCCTGATCCTGTTTTCCGCGTTCTGGGCAGTTTCCGGCCGTACTGCAATGGAGCGAACGATGCCACTCGCGCAGGACCGGGCCAGGGCCGCCGAGTCGCGCGTGCGGCCGGGCCTGGAAAGGGACCTGGAGAACGCAGGCCTGCGCTTTGGCGCACCCGTTTTCATGCGCATCTTCAAACGCGAGAAGCTGCTCGAGCTCTGGATGGAAGAAGAAGGCGGTCGCTACGCGCTGTTTCGCAGTTATCCGATCTGCACCTATTCCGGTGAGCTTGGACCCAAGCAGCGCGAGGGTGACAACCAGGCGCCGGAAGGTTTCTATCGGGTCGCATCAGGACAGCTCAATCCGCACAGCCGATTCCATCTCGCCTTCAACCTCGGCTACCCGAATGCCTACGATCGCGCGCATGCGCGAACCGGCAACTTCCTGATGGTGCATGGTTCGTGCGTCTCGATTGGCTGCTACGCGATGGGCGATGACGGTATCGAGGAGATCTACACGCTGGCGGCGGCTGCCTTGCGTGGCGGACAGACCGCATTCGAGGTCCATGCGTTTCCGTTCCGGCTCGAACGCATGGACCTCGAGGCGCAAAGGAATTCTCCATGGTTCGCGTTCTGGAGCGAACTCGAGCCGGCGTACGCCCGCTTCGAGCAGGACCATCGGCTTTCACGTATTCGCGTCGTTGGCGACCACTACCGGATCGACGCCCGTTGATCCCGCTATTCGATATCGCGGGCCTGCTTTCACAGTTGGCCGAGCCCGTGCTCTGGGTGGTTTCCGCGAAATTCCGCGAGCGGACGCGCGCGGAGTGGGCGCGAGGAGGGGCACGTCGACGTATTGCCCGCGTGCTCTCGTGGCTGTTGATCTCGGCATTGCTCATCGCGGTAGTTCTATGGATCTTGCTGGCCTGGTTGCTTCCCGCGCCAGCCTGAACGAGTGCCGCAGGCGTGACCGGTCAATGCGCGTCGATTCCAGTTGGCTACGCTACACTGCGGGAGCTGCGAAGAATGCCCGTGCTGGAAGCCGACCGGAGGATCCTTGATGTCCGAATCGATGGGGATGAGCGTCGAGCAACTCGATGACTTGTGTGCGAACTGGCCGGGTGCCACGCGCGCGATCAAATGGGACGTCGACCTGGTCTGGAGCGTCTCGGGAAAGATGTTCGTCATCCTCTGCACGATCGGGCCCGAGCGCGGCCGCCTGAGCTTCAAGGTCGGACCGGAGCGATTCCTCGAATTGACCGACCAGCCCGGCATCTCGAGTGCGCCTTACATGGCGCGCGCGTACTGGGTCAGCATCAATGAAACCGGCCAGTTCAGCGAGGCCGAACTGGCAAACCACGTGCGCCAGTCCTACGAACTGGTCCGCGCCGGGCTGCCGAAGAAGACACAGCGCATCCTTGGTGTCACCCTACCGTGAGCAGCGGCCACAGCGGGCGACCGGAAGCTCTCGTCGGTCGACGGAGCCTCGTCTAGACTAGCGCGGAACAACAATGCATCCCCGGGGTAGGCATGGCTGGTCAGGGTGATTCGCTGCGGGCGATCTTCTTCGCTCTCGGCGCCAACTTCGCGATATTTCTTGCCAAGCTCGCTGCGGCCCTGCTGACGGGTTCCGGCGCGATGCTCGCCGAGGCCGTGCATTCGCTGGCCGATTGCGGCAACCAGATCCTGCTGCTGTTCGGCATCCGCCAGGCGAAAAAACCGCCATCGCCGGAATATCCGCTCGGTTATGGCAAGGCGGTCTACTTCTGGTCGTTCCTGGTCGCCCTGATGCTGTTCAGCGTCGGCGGCATGTTCTCGATCTACGAAGGCCTGCACAAGCTGCACAGCGACGAGCCGCTGCAGTCGCCGTGGATAGCCGTTGGTGTGCTCGTCTTCAGCATCATCGTCGAGGGCGTCTCGATGCGCGCGTGCCTGGTCGAGGTCAACAAGGCGCGCGGCCAGCGTTCGCTGTGGCAGTGGTTCCGCAGTACGCGCCAGGTCGAGCTCGTGGTGATCTTCGGCGAGGACCTGGCTGCGTTGCTCGGCCTCGCCTTCGCACTGGCGGCCGTAGTGATCGCCATGCTCACCGGCAATCCGCTCTGGGATGCGGTCGGCACGCTGGCGATCGGTGCCTTGCTGATCGTCGTCGCCGTATTCATTTCGGTCGAGGTCAAGGCCATGCTGATTGGCCAGAGCGTGGATCCGGAGATTGGCCAGCAGATGCGTGAGTTTCTCGACCAGCGCCCCGAGATCGAGTGCGTGTACAACCTGCTGACCTTGCAGCTCGGCAATGACGTTATGGTCTCGATCAAGGCCAGGATGCGCGGCGAGGATTCGGCCCTGGGCATGATCGCGCAGATCAATGCGGTCGAGCGCGAGCTCAAGCGCCGCTTCCCGAACGTGCGCTTCAGCTTCTTCGAGCCCGATATCGACGACCGCGATCCGGGCGAACGCCGGGATCAGTGAATGCTGGCGCCGATGCCGATGCTCACGCGGGGCTTCTTGTCGAACATGAAACCCCAGGGCCAGATGCTGACGTCGATCGCGCGCAGCATCGGATAGAGATATGAACGCTCCTGCACATGGCCGAGCCGGGTCCCGGCCAGCACGCCGTGAACGGTCAGGTGACGGCCTGCCGCGTAATCGAGCGGTTCGACGAATCCGGGCAATACGAGCATGAAGCGGCCCTGGCTCGGTGCCTCGGGCATCGGTTGCTGGTCGCGGTCGAGCGGATAGGCGACCACCTCCACTTCGGTCGTTTCGGCGCGATTCTCGACGGCGACAATGCGACCGCCCCAGACGACCTCCGCGCCCCGGAATGCTTCAGGGTCTTGCTGAACGTCGCTGGCGACGACCGCGACGGCATTGTCGACGTCCCGGAAGACCGGTGTCGCGCAGGCGCCGAGCAGGGCGCACAGCGCCACGGCAGACGCCGCCACGAGGGAGATGTGTCGCATGTCCACGGCTATCGAGTTCCGGCTACCGAGCTGGCCCCATTGTCCGCCCGACCGGGCTTGGAGTCACTCGCGGGCCAGCCATTCGATGCGATGCTGCCCGTAGCGCCCCTGGGCGAGCAGGTCCTGCAACGCCGGCAACAACTCCTCGAGCTGGCGCTCGAACTTCCAGGGCGGATTGATCACGACCATGCCGCAGCCATTCAGGCGCAGCGCCGAGTTGTCGGGGTGCAGGAGCAGTTCGGCAACGATGACCTTGGCAAACCCGCTCTTGCCCAGCCATCGGTGGAACGGTTGCACCTGCTGGCGCAGCTTGATCGGGTACCAGATCGCATACATGCCGGTCGGCCAGCGTCGGTGCGCATCGGCGAGGGCTTTTTCGACGATGCGGAATTCGTCGTCCTGCGCCTCGAAGGGCGGATCGATGAGGACCAGTCCGCGGCGTTCCTTCGGCGGCAGCAGGGCATTCATGGCCCCGTAGCCGTCGCGTTCGTGCACGGCGAAGCGCGCATCGCCCCGAAACAGCGCCTTCAGGGCCGTGCACTCCTCAGGATGCAGTTCGCAGAGGATGCCGCGATCGGATTCGCGCATGAGCAGGCTGGCGAGCAGCGGAGAGCCGGGGTAGTCGACCAGTTCGTCGTGGCCCGCATTAAGCGAGCGGACCAGGTTGACGTAGACATGCATCAGGGTCGGCACCCGGCTCGCCGCAAGCAGCTGCTTGATGCCATCGGAGGCTTCACCGGTGCGCATGGCCTCCGAGCTGACCAGCGAGTAGCGGCCTCGGCCGGCGTGAGTATCCATGAAGCAGAACGGGGTCTGCTTGGCCTTTAGCGCCTCGATCAATCCGATCAGGATCGTGTGCTTGAACACATCGGCGAAGTTGCCGGCATGGAAGGCGTGGCGATAATTCATGGCTGTCGAACTTCCGGTGCGCCAGCGGCATTGGCCGCCGGCCCGCGCGGCCAACATACCGGGTGCACCGGCCGTCCGGCAAGGGTATAAAAATCAACCCGTCGGCGGGTAGCCGGAATGGACGCGACGCCGCCGTCGCTGCATGGTCCCGCCGCAGGCAGATGGGCACGTGACCAATGGCCATGCGCGAGCCGGCGCTTCGGCTGTTAGGCTTGCGTCTGGACTGGCGAGAGGGGACGTCGCGTGAGAAAGCTGCTGAAGTGGTTGGTTCGACTGATCCTGGTCGTGGTCGTGGTGGCCGGCATCGCCTTCGTCCATGTCTGGTACTTCAAGCCCTACAAGATCGACTGGTTCTACGCGCGAGTGTTCGGCCAGTTCGCCCTGCAAAGCCCGCAGATGCTCAGCAGCATGCGCATCCTGCCACCCTGGGCCGATTTTTACAGCGGCAAGCTCGATGACGCATCCCCGGCCCATGCCGATCGCATGGCGGCCATGGTCAAGGACGACCTGGACATGCTGCATCGCTATGACCGCGATGCCCTCGATGAGGAAGGCAAGCTTTCCTATGATGCGCTCGAATTCTTCCTCGCCGATCAGGTCGAGGGTGACCGGTTCCGCTATCACGATTTCCCGGTCAACCAGATGTTCGGCGTGCAGTCGGGCCAGCCGAATTTCATGGCCCAGACCCATCAGGTCAACAACGCTGGGGACGCCGAGAACTACATCAGCCGCCTCGACCAGTTCCCGCTCAATTTCTCGCAGGTGATCGAGGGCTTGAAGCTGCGCGAAGGCAAGGGTGTCATCCCGCCGAAGTTCACCGTCGACAAGGTGCTCGAGCAGATGAATGGATTCATCGGCGTTCCGGCTGAGCAGAACATGCTGTACACGAGCTTCGGCGAGAAGCTCGACAAGATCGACGCCGACGCGATGGACACGGCCACGCGCGAAGACCTCAAGGCGCGGGTCAGGGCATCGATCGAGTCCAGCGTCTATCCCGCATTCCGCGACCTGATCGCCTACTTCACGACCCTGCAGGCCAAGGCCACGCAGAACCAGGGTGCCTGGAGCCTGCCCGATGGCGACGCCTATTACGCCTGGTGCGTGCGCAGCCATACCACGACCGACATGACGCCCGAGCAGGTCCACGAACTCGGCCTGGCCGAGGTTGCGCGGATATCCGCGGAGATGGATGCGATCCTGCGCGAGCAGGGGCTGACCGAGGGCAGCATCGGCGAGCGCGTTCAGCAACTGGCCCGCCAGCCCGAACAGATGTACCCGAACACGCCGGAAGGCAAGACCGCGATGATCGCCCAGTACCAGGCCATTCTCGATGACGTCAACGCCAAGCTCGGTGATGCCTTCAACCGGCGCCCGAAGCTCGGTGTCGAAGTCCGGCCGGTTCCCGCGTTCTCGGAAAAGACGGCACCCGGCGCCTACTACCAGAGCGGCGCGTTCGACGGCTCGAGGCCCGGCGTGTTCTACGCCAACCTGCGCGATCCCGGCGAGACGCCGAAATTCGCCATGCGCACCCTGGCCTACCACGAGGGCATTCCCGGTCATCACTTCCAGATCACGATCGCGCAGGAGCTGCAGGGCGTGCCGTTCTTCCGCCGCGTGCTGCCGTTCACCGCCTATTCGGAAGGCTGGGCCCTGTATGCCGAGCGCCTGGCCTGGGAACTGGGTTTCGAGAAGGACCCCCTCGACAACCTCGGCCGCCTGCGCGACGAGATGATGCGGGCCGTGCGCCTGGTCGTCGACAGCGGCATCCACTACAAGCGCTGGACCCGCGAGCAGGCGATCGCCTACATGCTCGAGAACACCGGCATGGGCGAGGGCGACGTGACCGCCGAAATCGAGCGCTACTTCGTCAACCCGGGGCAGGCGCTGGCCTACAAGGCCGGCATGCTGAAGATCCTCGCCCTGCGCGAAAAGGCCCGCAAGGAACTCGGTGATCGCTTCACGCTCGGGGCATTCCACGACCAGGTACTGAGCCATGGGGCGCTGCCGCTGTCCCTGCTCGAGCGCGTCATCGACGACTGGATCGCGAAGACCAAGGCCGGATGACAGGCGTCAGCCGCGACGGCTGACGAGCGGGGCTGCCGGTCGCGACAGCCGTGGGAGATGCTTTCGGCGCACCATTGCGGTGCGCCGGAGGCCAGCATGAACGTCTTCTCGCAACAGCAGAAAGGCTCGGTCACGAACCCGCTCGTGCGCTGGGCGCCGCTCCTTCTCGCCATTGCCGTCGTCTGGCTGGCAACACGCGGACTCAAGCGGCTTTTCTGGACGGGGTTCGTCCTGGCCTGGGCGCTGCACGGGTCCGGCGGGCGCTTCCCGTTCGGATTCTGAGCGCTGGCTCAGGCGGCCTGTTCGCTGCCGGCCAGTTGCACGCGACCGCGCAGCGAGTTGGCCATGACCTCGGTAATGACCACGTCGACGAACTGGCCGGCCATGCGCGGATGACCGGCGAAATTGACCTTGCGCATGTTCTCGGTGCGCCCGGTCATTTCATTCGGATCGCGCCGGCTGGGGCCCTCGACCAGGATGCGCTGGGTCGTGCCGAGCATGGCCTCATTGATGGCGCGCGCATTCTCGTTGAGTACGCCCTGCAGGCGCATCAGGCGGGCGTGCTTGACCTCGGCCGGGGTGTCGTCGGCGAGGTTGGCGGCGGGTGTGCCCGGGCGCGCCGAGAAAATGAAACTGAAGCTCTGGTCGAAGCCGACTTCGTCGATCAGCTTCATGGTCTTTTCGAAATCGGCCTCGGTCTCGCCGGGAAAGCCGACGATGAAATCCGAGGAGATGCAGATGTCGGGCCGCACCGCGCGCAGCTTGCGGATGCGCTGCTTGTATTCGAGCGCCGTATAGCCGCGCTTCATTGCCGAGAGGATGCGGTCCGATCCCGACTGCACGGGCAGGTGCAGGAAGTTGGCCAGCTCCGGCACGTTGGCGTAGGCCTCGACCAGCGAATCGCTGAACTCCATCGGATGCGAGGTCGTGAAGCGGATGCGGCCGATGCCGTCGATCTGGGCCACGGCGTGGATGAGCAGGCCGAGATCGGCGATGCCGCCGTCGTGCATCGGTCCGCGATAGGCATTGACGTTCTGGCCGAGCAGGTTGACCTCGCGCACGCCCTGTTCGGCGAGCTGGGCGATCTCGGCCAGCACGTCGTCGAACGGTCGGCTGATTTCCTCGCCACGCGTGTACGGAACCACGCAGAAGCTGCAGTACTTCGAGCAGCCTTCCATGATCGAGACGAAGGCCGATGCGCCTTCGGCACGCGGTTCGGGCAGGCGGTCGAATTTTTCAATCTCGGGGAAACTGATGTCGACCTGCGGCTTGCCGCTCTGCCGGCGCGCCTCGATCATTTCGGGCAGCCGGTGCAGGGTCTGCGGTCCGAACACGAGGTCGACGAATGGCGCGCGCCTGACGATCGCATCGCCCTCCTGGCTGGCCACGCAGCCGCCGACGCCGATGACCACCGAGGCCTTGTGCTGCTTGAGCTCCTTCCAGCGGCCGAGCTGGCTGAACACCTTCTCCTGGGCCTTCTCGCGGATCGAGCAGGTATTGATCAGGATGACGTCCGCCTCGGCGGCATCCTCGGTCAACACCAGGCCGTGCGCCGCGCCGAGGACGTCGGCCATCTTCGCCGAGTCGTACTCGTTCATCTGGCAACCGTGGGTCTTGATGTACAGCTTTCCGGCCATGGGAACTGGAGAATTGTCAGCAAACCCAGTAGTTTACGCACAGGACTTGAGGCCCGCCAGCGAAAGCTCGCGAAGCCGGGCAGGGCGCCCGCTCCGGGACCGCCTTCGCAGGCGGGGCATCCAGTTCCATGGTTTAATGACGAATATGCTGCAAGTGCCTGAAAATTCACTGCTTGGCCTGCTCGCTGCCAGCCTGATCCTGATGGCATCGAACGCCGCCGCCGACACCCTTTACAAGTGCGAGGGTCCGGGCGGCAGTGTCGCCTACACCAACAAGCGGGCCTCGTTCACGGGCTGCAGGGCGATCGGCAGTTACCAGGCCGCCAAGCCGGCGCCGAAAAGCGCCCAGGCCCGCCGCAAGGTCGACTACCAGGAGCGGCCGGATGTCCGCGCGACCCGTTCGGGCGTCGCCTCGACCGCTGCCATCGTGCCGGGTCCAGCCAAGGCGCCGCGGCGCGAAGAGGCCGAGCAGAAGGTCGACAACAAGGTCATGACCAGCGCGACCACGGCCAGCCTCGCACCGAGGGTGCTGCGCGGTGCGGTGTACCGGGTCGAGCGCAGCAGCGGGGTCACCGAATACACCAACGTGCGGCCGCGCGACGGGCGCTTTGCGGTGCTCTTCACCTATATCTCGACCTGTGTCGCCTGCGACCTGCATTCGACGATCAACTTCGCCCGTACCGCCCTCAACCTCGATGCCTACCGCGATGAAGTCGCCGAAGCCGCGGCCGAGTCGGGCGTCGACGAGTCGCTGCTGCGGGCCGTCATCCACGCCGAATCGGCCTTCAATCCGCTGGCCATCTCGAGCAAGGGCGCGCAGGGCCTGATGCAGCTGATGCCGGGGACGGCGACCGATCTCGGTGTCGACGACGCCTTCGACGCCGCGCAGAACATTCGCGGCGGCGCGCAGTACCTGGCGCGGATGCTGAAGAACTTCAACGGCGACGAGCGACTGGCCACGGCTGCCTACAATGCCGGACCGGCGGCGGTGCAGAAGTACTCGGACGTACCGCCGTTCGCCGAAACCCAGGTCTATGTCGAGCGCGTGGCGACGCTCCGCGACCGCTACCGCAAGGCGCTCTGAGCTCCGCTCGGAGGTCCCGGGGGACAGGAATCAGGTGCCGGCGTAGTTCGACGGGCGCTGCATCAGGGTCAGGGCCACCGAAAACGGCACGCCATTGCGGATGCCGTCGAGGCGCGCCACCTTGCCCGGTGCCAGTGCCGCCTCGTGGCTGCGCAGGTCGGCCTGGTCGACGATGTCCTCGCCATCGAGCTTGAGCAGGATGTCACCGCTGCGCAGTCCGGCCCGGTCCGCGGGTCCACCGGGCAGCACCTCGAGCACGACCACCCCATGCTGGACCGGCGCACCCGGCGGCCGCACCGGATTGAGTGCCGATGGATCGGCGTACTCGGCGCCGAACCAGCCGCGGATGACCATGCCGTGGCTGATGATCTGGTCGAGCACGGCCTTGGCCGTCGTCACCGGGATGGCGAACCCTATGCCCTCGGCATTCTGCTGGCCCGCGCCCTGGCGACCATCGCCGCCGGCATTGCGGTAGACGGCGGTATTGATGCCGACCAGTTCGCCCAGTGCATTGACCAGGGCACCACCGGAATTGCCGAAGTTGATGGCGGCGTCGGTCTGGATGAAGTCCTCGTAAGCGGAAAGCCGAAGCTGGCGGCCGGTGGCGCTGACGATGCCCATGGTCACGGTCTTGCCGACACCGAACGGGTTGCCGATGGCGAGGACGACATCACCGACGTTGACATCGCCGCGATCGGCGACGGCGATCGTCGGCAGGTCTGCGGCGTCGATCTTGAGCACGGCCAGATCGGTGTCGGCATCGGCGCCGATCACCCGCGCCTGGGCGACGCGGCCGTCGAACAGCAGGACCTGGATATCGTCGGCGCCATTGATCACGTGGTTGTTGGTCAGCACGTAGCCATCGGCGCTGAAGACCACGCCGGAGCCGAGGCTCTGTTCCTGCTTCTTGTAGGACGGACCGGCCGCGATGGCGCCGAACAGACGGCGCGTGACCGGGTCGGGGACGATCCGGTACTGGCGCACCGTGGTCATCTTGTTGGCGTAGATGTTGACCACCGCAGGTGCGGCCCGGGTCACCGCCTCGGCATAGGAAACCGGCCCGCGCTCACGCGCAGCCGACCCCGATTCCGCTGTACGCGTGGCGGTCGTGCCGGGGGCGTTGCCGCGCAGTCGATCGACCAGGCCCGGCGCGAGCAGGCTGGCCACGAACGCGATCGCCAGACCAAGGATGACAAAGCGGAGGATGAAGGCGAGAGTGCTGGCGCGGCGCATGGGATCGGGTTGCAAGGGTGAAGGCACGGGATGCAAGGGACATCTTGCCGCGTCGCGCTCGATTGTGCGGTGCGGAGTGCTTCGTTAAACTAGCATGATTCTGCGGCATCCCCGCGTTTCCCTGTTCCATTTTCGTTTTTCAGCAAGCACCTCTGTGGAGTGCCGGATGGCAAATGACGGCGTCGACAAGGGCCGCCGCAGGTTTCTGACCGCAACGACAGCTGTCGTGGGCGGTGCGGGAATCGCAATGGCGGCCGTACCCTTCATCAAATCGTGGCAACCGAGCGCCCGGGCAAAGACTGCCGGCGCACCGGTCGAAGCCGACATCAGCAAGCTCGAAGTCGGGCAGATGGTCACCTACGAGTGGCGCGGTCAGCCAATCTGGATCATCCATCGCACCCAGGCCCAGCTCGATGCGCTGCCGAGCCAGGATTCCCGGCTCAAGGATCCGACATCCTCGGTCGAGGACCAGCAGCCGAAATTCGCCCAGAACGAATACCGCTCGCGCAAGCCGGAACTGCTCGTGCTGGTCGGGCTGTGCACGCACCTGGGCTGCTCGCCGAAGTTCCATGGCGAACTCGAGCCCGAGCCGTTCGATCCGAACTGGAAGGGCGGCTTTTTCTGCCCTTGCCACAAGTCGCGCTTCGACATGGCCGGCCGTGTCTATGACGGGGTCCCGGCGCCGACCAACCTGGTCGTGCCGCCGTACTACTTCGTGGACGATACGCACATCATGATCGGCGCAGCCGAGGGAGCAGCGTGATGGCCAATCGACTGACCCAGGCCGTCTCCGGCGTGCAGGAATGGTTCAACGATCGTGCGCCGTCGTTTGGCCCGTTCTATGCCAAACACATGACGCAGTACTACGCGCCGAAGAACTTCAACATCTGGTACATCTTCGGCGTGCTGTCGATGGTGGTGCTGATCAACCAGATCGTCACCGGCATCTTCCTGACGATGTTCTTCAAGCCGAGTGCCGCCGAAGCGTTCGCCTCGGTCGAGTACATCATGCGCGACGTCGAGTGGGGCTGGCTTATCCGCTACATGCACTCCACTGGTGCCTCGGCCTTCTTCGTGGTCGTCTACATCCACATGTTCCGTGGCGTCATGTACGGGTCCTACAAGAAGCCGCGCGAACTGGTCTGGCTGCTCGGCATGCTGATCTACCTGGTTCTGATGGCCGAGGCCTTCATGGGCTACGTGCTGCCCTGGGGCCAGATGTCGTTCTGGGGCGCCAAGGTGATCATTTCGCTGTTCGGGGCGATTCCCTACGTCGGCAGCGCGCTGACCGAGTGGATCATGGGCGACTACCTGCCCTCGGATGCAACGCTCAACCGCTTCTTCGCCCTGCACGTGATCGCCCTGCCGCTGGTCCTGCTGCTGCTCGTGGTTCTGCACATTTTCGCCTTGCACGAAGTGGGCTCGAACAATCCCGATGGCGTGGAGATCAAGAAGGGCCCGAAGGGCAACCGCTGGTCTGACAAGGCGCCTGCCGACGGTATCCCGTTCCATCCGTACTTCACGGTCAAGGACACTTTCTATACAGGCTGCTTCCTGCTGATCTGCGCGTTCATCATCTTCTTCCAGCCGACCTTCGGCGGCCTGTTCCTCGAACACGACAACTTCATCGAGGCCAATCGCCTCGTGACGCCCGAGCACATCAAGCCGACCTGGTACTACACGCCGTTCTACGCGATGCTGCGCGTGGTGCCGAACAAGCTGGCCGGCGTGCTGACGATGTTCAGCGCGATCCTCGTGCTGTTCTTCCTGCCCTGGCTCGATCGCGGCAAGGTCAAGTCGTGGCGCTATCGCGGCACCGGCTTCCGGATCGCCCTGTTCGTGCTCGGCATCTGCTTCGTCTGGCTCGGCAAGATCGGCTCCGGCCCCGGCACCGATCCGGTCGAGACCATCATCGGTCGCTTCCTGACCGCGGCCTACTTCGGCTTCTTCATTTTCCTCTGGGTCTATACCGCGTTCGGCTTCGAGAAGACCAAGGCCGTCCCGGAGCGGGTGAACGACCATGACTGAGACCATCATGCACAAGCCCCAACGCTGGATCGCCGGCCTACTCGTGGCTCTGACCCTCGGTCTCGCACTGCCGGCCGCGGCTTCCGAGGAGGGCGGTCTTGAGCCGTCCAATGCCAATCTGGCCGATACCGGTTCGCTGCAGCATGGCGCCAAGCTGTTCATGAACTACTGCTCGGGCTGCCATTCGCTCAAGCTGATGCGTTATTCGCGCATTGCCGAGGATCTCGACCTCAGCGAAGACCAGGTCATGAACAATCTCAACTTCAGCGGAGCCAACTTCGGTGAGCGCATCCCGCCGTCGATGAGTCCGGCCGACGGCAAGACATGGTTTGGCGCGGCACCACCGGATCTCTCGCTGATGGCGCGGGCCAAGGGTGTCGACTACGTCTTCAATTACCTGAAGTCCTTCTACCTCGATGCCAGTCGCCCGGTGGGCTGGAACAATACGGTCTTCCCGAACGCCTCGATGCCGAATCCGCTGTGGGAGCTGCAGGGCGTGCAGACGGCGAAATTCAAGCCAGCCGAGGGGACCGAGCCGGCCCAGTTCGAGGGCTTCGAGATGCACCAGGCCGGAACCCTGAAACCCGAGGAATTCGACAAGGTTGCGCGGGATATCGCGAATTTCCTTCAATATGCCGCCGAGCCCGCCGCCATGCAGCGGAAATCGATCGGCATCTGGGTCCTGCTGTTCCTTGCCGCGTTCACCCTTTTGGCCTATTTCCTCAAGCAGGAATACTGGAAGGACGTCCACTGAGAGCCCGGCACGGCCCCGAAAAGCTCAGGTGATTTGGCCGGTTTCCTGTTTGTTTTCAGTGATTTGGGCTGCCGATTCGGCAGCCCGGTCCGACTCATCTATGCGCTTTCGCCATGGCGTAGTAGAGTGAATGCGAGCGGGAGAGGCCGGGCCAGCCCCGGTTTGTGTGGTCATGCGGGTCACTAGCCCGCCAGGGGAGGTGTGCCGTCATGGCCTTGAGTCAGCGATCACGGGCAGTGCTAACTCTTTTTTCCGCGCGCGACTGCGTCCATTGCCATCGGGTCCGGCTGGTCCTTTCGGCCAAGGGTGTCAGCTACGATCATGTCGTCGTCGACCTCGATAATCCGCCGGAAGACCTGATCGAGCTCAATCCCTACAATTCGGTGCCGACCCTCGTCGATCGCGACCTCGTCCTCTACGATACCAGCGTAATCTGCGAGTACCTCGACGAACGCTACCCGCATCCGCCGCTGATGCCGGTCGATCCGCTGTCCCGGGCCCGGCTCCGCCTGGCCATGGTGCGGCTCGAAAACGACTGGCTGACCCTGGTCGACCAGATCGAGGAGGGGGGCAAGGGCGCCGAGACGGCGCGCAAGGCCCTGCGTGACGAACTGATCAGCAATGCGCCGGCTTTCAAGGCGTCGAAATTCTTCCTGAGTCCCGAAATCAGCCTGGCCGACTGTGCTTTCGCGCCGCTCGTTTGGCGCTTCCAATCGCTCGGTATCACCCTGCCACGCGAGGCGCAGTCGATCGTCGACTATGGCGAGCGGATATTCCACAGCCAGGCGTTCATGCGCAGCATGACTGCCGAGGAGCGCGCATTGCGCGCATGAGGACATCGCGTGCCCGAGATGACAATGACTTCGAATCGGCCCTATCTGCTGCGGGCCATTCACGAATGGATCAATGACAACGGACTGACCCCGTATCTGCTGGTCGAGGCGGGTGCGCCCGGCGTGCGCGTTCCGGCCTCGGCGATCAAGGATGGCCGGATCGTGCTCAGTGTCGCTTCGCGTGCCGTGGCCAGACTGGACATCGGCATGGAAACCGTCAGTTTCCTCGCCCGCTTCGGCGGCGTCAGCCATTCCATAGAGCTACCTATTTCCGCGGTTCTCGCCATCTACGCCCAGGAAAATGGTCAGGGCATGATGTTTCCGGCCGAAGAATCGACGACCCCACCCGATCCGCCCGCGCCAGATGAGCCGCCCAGGCGACCGCGGCTGCATGTGGTCAAGTAGGCGTCGAAGAACGGCCAGCGGGTTCCTACTCGGGCAATTCGCGGGCGGGAAGTACGTAACTTGCGATGCGCCGCCCATGCAGGCTGATGCTGGCCCGATGGCGGTCGCTGCCGTTGAGGCTGACCTCGAAGCGGTATTGGCGACGCAGGACCAGCCTGCCATCGACGCGAACGAACCCCAGGCGCTGCAGGGCGATGCTCTGGTCGAGCCATTGCAGACCCGAGTCCGCGCACAGCCGTCGGCTGTACATCCCGGCCAGCTCGCGCGCGGCCAGCGCGTCGAGCCAGAGCGCGACCACGACACCCGCGAGCAACAAGCCGATCATCGATGCATCCATGCCGGCAGTGTGCGGATCGCATTCCCGGCATTCAAGCGGGTTTGGGACGGCCGGCAATGCGGGACCGAGACCGGGTCCGCCCGGCCGGTTCGGGGTCGCACTGGACGCCTCGTCCCATTGAAGGCAGAGTCTGTCCGATGGGCTCGCGGGCAGGCTGTTGTGGCCGCGAGTCCGCACGGACTGCACAGCCGGGGTCGGGCGGGTGGCGGTGCATTGAAACACAGACAGTCGTTCGCGATTCGTTACAATTGGCCGCGAAGGGTAGGGGAGCTGCCGTGACTGCGATTGACATTCCTGGGTACGTGATCCGGCGCGAGGTCGGGGTTGGCGGCATGGCCAGTGTCTACCTGGCCCTGCAGACCTCGCTCGACCGCGAGGTCGCGCTCAAGGTCATGGCGCCTGCGCTGGCGGCCGATCCGACATTCTCCAAGCGCTTCCTGCAGGAAGCCCGAATGCTCGCGTCGCTGGCCCATCCGAATATCGTCCAGGTTTACGACGTCGGCGTCACCCAGGCCCAGCTCAACTATTTCTCGATGCAGTACCTTTCGGGCGGAGACTTCGCCCAGCGCGTGCGGATGGGGCTAACCGAAAAGGACCTGATCCGCGTGCTCGAAGGCATCGCCAACGCGCTCGGCTACGCTCACCACCGCGGTTATGTGCATCGCGACGTGGCTCCCGGGAATATCCTGTTCGACCTCAATGACACGCCCTTGCTGACCGACTTCGGGATCGCCCGTGCGTTCAGTCAGGCGGCCCGTATCACCAGCGCCGGGTTCTCGGTCGGCACCAGCCACTACATGAGCCCCGAGCAGGCCCGCGGCAGCGATGTCGATGCGCGCTCCGACCTCTACGGCCTCGGCGTGCTGACCTGGTTCGGCCTGACCGGCAAGCCACCCTATGAAGGGGCCGATGGTTTCGCGGTTTCCTATGCCCATGTTTTCGAACCGATTCCGCGCCTGCCGCCTGCGCAGCAGCACTGGCAGGGCCTGATCGACAAGGCGCTGGCCAAGGATCCGGCCGATCGCTACCAGGATGCCGAGGAGTTCATCGCAGCGCTCGGCACGATCGAGCCGCGCAGCGCAGCCGAGGCCGGCGCGCCGCAGGAAGCGCCGACGCGCATCCTCCAGCGCGAATCGGTCGCTTCGGCCCTGCGCGCGAACGAGGCGCCGACGCGCATCGGCGTCCTGCCGACGATGGAGGAGTCGCTGGGCAGCGATCAGGCTGCAGGGGCGAACGCCGCCGGTTCGGCACGGCCCTGGCTGCCCTGGGCGTTGGCGGCAGCAGGCCTGTTGCTGATCGGCTCGGTAGGCTACGCCCTGATCGCCGGGCGTGGCAGCGAACCGGACACCGAAGCCAACCGCGAGACTGCACCTGCCAAGTCGTCGCCGCTTGCCGCGGCACCGAACGCCGCAACGGCAGGAGTCGAGCGCAAACCGCTGGCAGCGGACGCCCGGGGCGAGGATTCGGGCGATGGCGCTGCAAGCGCCGGGATCGATGATGCCCTGCTGCCGCCTGACGAGCTCGATCTGGCCCTGGTCCCGACCGTCGTCGATCCGGTGCTGAATCTGGTGCGTCTGGCCCGCGCCGACCTGGCCGGATTGCGCCTGACCAATCCGCCGCGCACCAATGCCTACGAACGTTTCAGTCTTGCCCTGCGCATCGATCCGACCAACAGCGCTGCCATCCAGGGCGTCATCGACACCGCTCGCGCGTATCTGGATCTGGCCGACAAGTCCCTGGCCGAAGGCAACCCCGGCGAATTCGCCGGTTTTCTCGACAAGGCCGAGGAAGTGGCGGGTTCGCTGAAGGAAGGTGCAGACACCGTGGCCGAAGCCAAGGCGCGACGGAAGCGCGAGGTCGACAAGCACTTGGCCGCTGCTGCCGCCGCCGTCGAAGCCATGGACGCCGCTGCTGCCCGGGCTGCCTACGAAAAGGTCGCGGTCATCGATGCGGACAACACGGCCGCCCGCGACGGGCTGCGCGCGGTGGATCGCATCGGCAAGCCCGGCTATGTGTTCCGCGATTCGATCGGTGCGCGCAAGGGGCCGGAGATGGTCATCGTTTCGGGCTCACTCGCCTTCGCCCGGCACGAGACGACGCGCGGCGAATTCGCCGCCTGGTGGAAGGCTGCCGGGCAACGCCAGTTTACCGGCAACGAGCCCTCGTGCCGGGATCGGGAATCGATCTTCCGCTCGTCGCGAAAGCGCACCTGGAGGGAACCCGACGTTGCCCAGGATGATACGCATCCGGTGGTCTGCGCGAGCTTCGCCGAGGCCCAGGCCTATGCGGCCTGGCTCGGCAAGGAGACCGGCAAGCGCTACCGTCTGCCGACGCCCGCGGAATGGGAGCAGATTGCACGCAAGGCGCCGGCGGGAAGCTGCTCGACGGCGAACCTCGCGGACGAAACCTTCAAGAAAGCCTTCGATTCGCGCAGCGGATCCGACTGCAGCGATGGCCACGCCGGCACGGCGCCGGTCGGACTGTTTCCGGCGGTCGCCGGGGTCTTCGATATCGATGGAAACGTGCGTGAATGGGTCGCCGCCTGCGGCAAGGGCGCGCCGTTGACGGAGGGCTGCCGCGATCATGGGATCCGCGGTCGCGGCTGGCTGTCGCCCGCCGACAAGGAAGAGCTGATGCAGAGTGACAACTATTCCGAGGATACGGCCCTGAACAGCCTCGGGATCCGCCTGGTTCGTGAGATCGACAAATAACCCGTCGCGAAAGCGCTCGGAGGGAGACGCGATGAAATTGATATTCCCGAATGGTGAGCATGCCGCGGTCGAACTGGGCGAGGGGATCACCCAGATCGGATCCGGCAGCGATTGCCAGATCGTGCTCGTTGCACCAGGCGTTGCGGTCAATCATTGCGACGTGGAGATAAGCGGTCGCCAGGCCGTGGTCCGGATTCGCGACCAGAGCGTGGCGACGGTGCTCAACGGCCGGCAGATCGCCAAGGAGAGTCCGCTCAAGCCGGGCGACCTGCTCCTGTTCGGCCGCATCGGCTGTCGCGTCGTGGCGTCCGAGGCGACACCAGCGGTTGCCGCACCGAAATCGGCTCCTGCCGCGGACGATTCCGACGGCCGGACGCGCGTGCGCATGGCCTTGCCGAAGTTCATGCTGCGCGGCGTGTCGGGGGCCACGTTCGGGCGCAATTTCGCCCTGGTCGGGACGATGACCATTGGTCGGCAGAGCGATTGCGGGATTCCGATCCAGGCCGAGGAAATCTCGCGCCATCATGCCCGTCTGCAGGTCACCGCAGAGGGCGTCATGGTCGAGGATCTCGGCTCCGCCAATGGAACCTGGATCAACGACAAGCGCGTGCATACGGGCATGCTCGTACCGGGTGACGAATTGCGCCTCGACACCGTGCGCTTCCTGCTGCTCTCACCGGGCAGTCAGGCCCCGGCAGCGACACCCGCCGCCGTGGAGCCCATCTCGGAACCGGAAAAGTCCTCGAGTCCGGTGGCCATCTGGGTGATCGGCGCCGTCGTGATCCTTGGCGCGATCGCGGCAGGAGTCCTCAAGTTCCTCGGCAAGATCTGACGATGGGGAGACTCAGGTCCCGTTCCTGACCAGTTCGATGCGCATGGAAAGGTCGATCGCGCGCACGTGCTTGGTCAGGGCGCCGATCGAAATGTAGTCGACACCGGTTTCGGCGATCGCGCGGACGCGGTCGATGCCGACGCCGCCCGATACCTCGAGCGGCACGCGGCCGTCGACCTCGACGACCGCCTGCACGAGTTCGTCGAGTTCGAATTCGTCCAGCATGATGCGATCGGCACCGGCAGCCAGCGCTTCGCGCAGTTCGGTGAAATTTTCGACTTCGACCTCAACCATGATCGATGGATGCAGGTTGCGCGCGCGGCTCACCGCGGCGGTCAGCGAGCCGGCGGCGGCGATATGGTTTTCCTTGATCAGGATGGCGTCGAAAAGGCCCATGCGGTGGTTCATGCCGCCGCCCGTTCGTACCGCGTATTTCTGCGCATGGCGCAGGCCCGGCAGGGTCTTGCGCGTATCGAGGATCGTCGTGCGGGTGCCGCGGATGGCCTCGATATGGATCGCCGTCGCCGTTGCCGTCGCCGACAGGGTTTGCAGGAAATTCAGCGCACAACGCTCGGCGCTGACCAGCGCGCGCACAGGTCCCTGGACATTGCAAAGGACCTGGCCCGGCGCCACGCGCCCACCCTCCTCGGCCATCCATTCGACTTCGACCGCGGCATCGAGCTCGGCAAAGCTGGCCGTGAACCAGTCCTGTCCGCAGAGTACGGCTGTTTCGCGTGTGATGACCCTGGCCCTGGCCCATTCCGAGGCCGGCAGCAGGTCGGCAGTGACGTCGCCGCTGCCGATATCCTCGGCCAGGGCAAGACGCACATCATGGCGAACGACTTCAGGATCTGGACGATTCATGCGGGATACCGGATTCCGTGGCGGGTGACAGAACGGCTCATGAGGCGAGGCTGGGCCGGAATGTACCGATCCGCGCTGAACGGGCCGGATTCTCCTGGCTCATGGCGGGCAGGGACTTGCTTACGCATGTGCATCGGCGCGATGGGCCGTCACGGGCCAGCCTCGGAAAATCGGGCCGGATAGGGTACTGCAGGACGACCGGATTGTCTCAGGCTGGGGTGTCCGCAGCGGGCGCTGCGTCATCACCAGCGGAGTGGGTCTGCCTGAGGCGCTCGACGATCGCATCGAGGGCGCGATCGAACAAGGGCACCTCCTCGAGCAGGATCGCGGTGCCCCGGCGCAGCTCGACGGCCAGGGCCGCGACCGACTTGTCGCAAACCTTCAGGCCGCGCCGGTTGACGAACAGGTAGCGCGAGCTGATCGGGCTGATCCAGGACAGCTTGGCGCGTTCGCGATTGCCGTTCTCGTCGATGAATTCGATCCAGTTGCCGACCTTCATCTGGCGTGCCGCCTCGGCCGACTCATCGTTTTCGTCGACTTCTTCGGGTTCCTGCTTCTCGACCGTTCCCGACGACAGGACGATTTCCTCGACCGGGCTCTGGGTGACCGGCGCGCCTTCCGGACGGCCTGTGATGCCAACGCCCTCTGCGGCCGTTTCAGCCGCGGCATTGTCGGCGATGACCTCTTCCGCGGTCTTCAGTTCGAAGGTCTCGCCGTTGAGCAGGCGCTGATAGAACTGCGAGAGCTCCTGCATCAGGGCGCGCACATCGCCTTCATGGTAGGCGACGGTTCCGAGTCCGTGCTTGAGTGCCTTCTCGAGCTGCGGCAGCAACGCGCGCAGGCGGGTCTTCTCGGCTTCGGTGGTCTTTGGCAACGAGCTCCAGACGAATTCGTCGGCGAAGCGCAGGGCGTTCTTCCATTCTTCGGAATCATGGCCGTGGCGCAGGTCGGTCAGCACCAGGTAGTTCGCCCATGGGCGCGAAAGCACGTTGTGGATGACCGGCGCCAGTTCCCGGTTGCCGATGCGGGTGAGGATTTCCTTTGCCGCTTCGCGCCGGGCGGTGTGCAGCTTCTCGCGGCCGCGGGTGACTTCCGCCGCACGCTGCTCGGCGAGTTCGGAGCGCCGCTTGTGCTGGTGCACGAACTGCTCGAAACCGGCGAGCTCGTGTTCGATGACCGCCAGGTCGTCGTCGAAGTCGGTCAGGACCGTCTCGACCACCGACTTGATGCGGTCGTACAGCTTGTTGTCGACATCCGACTCCGCCGACCAGCTCTTGCCGGCCTCGGCGATCGCGTCGAGCAGGCGTCGTGCCGGATGCGATTTCTGCGCAAACAGATGCTTGTCGAGAATGGCGATCTTGAGATACGGAATCTGCAATCGGCCGACCATGGCCTGGATCTGCGGAGGCAGGTTGCGATCCTGCAGGATGAACTCGAACAGCATGCCGACCAGATCGATGGTGTCCTCGTCGGCCGAGGAAACGCTGTATCCGCTGGTCGCATTGCCTCCGAGTCGATGCGCCTGCTCGAGCAGTTCCTGCTTGATCTGCTGCACGGCCTTGGCCGCATCGGCCACCGATTCGGCATGCGACAGATTGGCATTGGTCTGGCTCTGCAGGATCGAGAGCGCACTGAGCAGGTCGGTCGGGCTGAGGTTGGGCACCATGCCGCCGCCACCGCCGTAGCCACCGGCCTCGCCACCGCCATGTTCGCCACGCGGATGGCGGCTGGCGAGCAGGTTGCGCAAGGTGCCGTAAAGTTCCGCCTGCAGTTCCGCGGCGACGGGATCATAGGTCGCCCCCGGATAGCCGCCACCCTCGCTGCCCGGTTGACCTTCACCCGCAGGCACTGCGGCTTGGCCGGCCTGCGGCGCACGCGGTGGCACGCTGCCGCGGCCGCGCGCGGACTGCGGCAATTGATGGCGAATCTGCGGCAGCACGCCGGCCCGGATCAGCTCGGCGTTGACTTCGTCGTAGAGGGGTTCGAGACCCGACATCACGTAGCGGTCGAACAGCTTGTAGATGATCAGCTTGACCTGCACGTTCAGTTCGAATTCGCGCACCGCATTACGGAATGCCTGGCAAAGCGGAGCGGGACCGATGGGATTGCTGGCGTCCTCGACCGTGGTGCCGCCGACGATCACGCCGAGCCGCTGGTTGACCAGGTGCAGCGTTCGCGACAGTCGGTTTTCCGCCTTCGAAACCATGCTCGATATGGCCAGCGAGTCCTCCAGTTCCTGGTCGTCGACCAGCGACAGCCCGCCGCTGCTCGGATTGGCCACCTCCGGTCGCACCGGTTTGAGGTTGCCTTCGGCGAAATCGCTGAAGATCTTCGAGAGCTGTTCCTGGAACACGCGCTCGACGAGCTGGCGCTTCTTGCGGACTTCGCGCATGCCGTCAAAGAACTGCACCTGCACGGCATTGCTCTCGGCGCGTTCGGCGAGATGGAAAAGGGCGTCGTCGACGTTTTCGAACAGCGTGCTGACGAGGCCGTTGACCCGCTTGAGGGCGATGCCGCGAACGAGCTTGAGCAGCTCGCCCAGCCGATCCCCGGAACCGGACAGGGCACCCTGGCGCTGCTTCAGTTCGACGACTCGGTTGGGCTTGTCTTCGGGGGTGGACATCGGGCCTCGATCCGCTCGAATACTGCTCGAGCATGTTGAAGGCACACAGCTTGCCTCAGGATAGGCAAAGCTTCATGTGCCGAGCGTCTCGCGAGTGTGACGCACGTCACAACTCGCCGTTTCTGTCTAGCGCGGAAAGTCGGTCAGCTGCAAGGTGCTGATCGCTTCATCCGCCAGCATCACCGGGATATCGTCCTCGATCCGGTAGAGGGTCTTGCCGTCACGGGTGATCAGCGCCTCGGCCAGCGGCAGGCTGACCGGGGTTCCGGTTACGGTTAGTAGCGTGCCGGCGCTGACGCCGCGGTTGACGACCTCGAGCTCGTCACGCCGGGCCGGGCGTACCGGTGTCTTCGTCAGCGGACAGCAGAGGATGTCGAGCAGGTGTTTGTCCATGGTGTCGACTCCGGCGCAGGCGGTTTGCCACGATGGCGCGCCGAACAGGCTTTGCAATGTGCGTACAATAGCGATTTTCCCGCGCCACGACCATGACCGACCAAGCCGAAACTCCGCGAATAGGCCTCGTGATGGGTTCCCGTTCCGACTGGGAGACCATGCGTCACGCCGCGGAAACACTCGAGAGTCTGGGCATCGTCCATGAGGTTCGCGTGGTGTCCGCGCATCGAACCCCCGACCTGATGTTCGAGTATGCGGAAGCGGCGGCCGGCCGCGGCATCCGCGCCATCATTGCCGGTGCCGGAGGTGCGGCACACCTGCCCGGCATGCTGGCCGCGAAGACCCCGTTGCCGGTGCTCGGCGTGCCGGTGCAGTCGCAGGCGCTGAACGGCATGGATTCGCTGCTCTCCATTGTGCAGATGCCGGCAGGAATCCCGGTCGCGACGTTCGCGATCGGTCGCGCCGGCGCAGTCAATGCGGCGCTCTGCGCCGCGGCGATGCTGGCAAGCGGCGACCCGGCGCTGGCCGAACGTCTTGCAACCTACCGCCGCCAGCAGACCGAGTCGGTTCTGTCGCGGCCGGACCCACGCAAGGACTGAACTGTGGCAACCATTGGCATCCTCGGTGGCGGGCAACTCGCGCGAATGCTGGCCATTGCCGGCGCCCCGCTCGGGCACCGCTTTCTAGTCGTAGACAGTGCCGAGGACGCCTGTGCGGCCCAGGTGGCGCCGGTGCTGCGGGCCGACTGGCGGGACTTCGCGGCGCTCGAGGAATTCGCCTCGAAGATCGACGTGGCCACCTTCGATTTCGAGAACGTGCCTGCCGAGACCGCCGAATGGCTGACCGCGCACACGCGCGTGTTTCCGAATCCGGCGGCACTGGCCGTGGCCCAGGACCGGCTGGTGGAGAAATCGCTGTTCGGCGAAATCGGGCTGGACACGCCGACCTTTGCCGCCGTGGACAGCCTCGCCGACCTGCAGCGCGCGGTCGAGAAAACCGGTCTGCCGGCCGTCCTCAAGACACGCCGCCTCGGCTACGATGGCAAGGGCCAGGCCATCCTGCGCCAGCACTCGGATATCGAGATGGCTTGGCAGGAACTCGGTGGCGTGCCGCTGATCCTCGAAGCGTTCGTTCCATTCGAGAGCGAGATGTCGGTGATCGCCGTGCGCTCTCGCAGTGGCGAGTTCCGGCACTACCCGCTGACCCGCAACTGGCACCGCAGCGGCATCCTCTCGGCCAGCCTGGCGCCGGTCGCGGTCGATGCGGATCTGCAGCGGCGCGCCGTCGCGCGCGCCCGGGCGCTGGCCGAGCGTCTCGATTATGTCGGTGTTTTCGCCCTCGAGCTGTTCGCCTGCGGAGGACGCCTTCTCGGCAACGAGATGGCGCCGCGCGTGCACAACTCGGGACACTGGACCATTGAAGGAACGGCCTGCAGCCAGTTCGAAAATCATGTTCGTGCGGTGCTCGGCCTGCCGCTCGGTGATACGGAGGCACAGGGCTGCAGCGCGATGCTGAATTGGATAGGCGAACTTCCCGATGCGACCCCGGTGCTCGCCGAAGCGCGCGCCCACTGGCACGACTACGGCAAGTCGCCCCGGCCCGGTCGCAAGGTCGGCCACGCGACCCTGTGCGCGGACACTGCCCACGAACTGGTCGAGCGGCTGCAGCGTGTCGGCCGCGCACTCGACCGTGAAGACCACGTCGCTCCGGTCATCGCGGCCTTGACCGCGAACGGCACGGCGTAGGGGCGGGTCGCGGACCCGCCCCGTGTTGCACGCGACGTTGCATGTGGGTCTCGGACCCGGCCGTACGAATTGGGTCCGTCTTCCGGGGTTTCGTTCTACCGAATCCCAAATCTCGAATCTCGAATCCCGGCCCTAAGCCATCTGGCTTTCGACGAACTTCCAGTTGACCAGGTTCCAGAATGCCTCGAGGTACTTCGGGCGCGCATTCCGGTAGTCGATGTAGTAGGCGTGTTCCCAGACATCGCAGGTCAGCAGGGCGCGGTCGCTTCCGGTCAGCGGGGTGGCCGCATTCGACGTGCTGGCCAGGGCCAGGCCGCCATCGGGGCGCTGCACCAGCCAGCCCCAGCCCGAGCCGAAAGTGCCGACCGAGGTCTTGGTGAACTCGTCCTTGAACTTGGCGAAGCTGCCGAAGGCCTTGTTGATCGCGTCGGCGAGCTTGCCGGTCGGTTCTCCGCCCGCGTTCGGGGCAAGGCAGTTCCAGTAAAAGGTGTGGTTCCAGATCTGTGCAGCGTTGTTGAACATGCCGCCGCTGGACTTTTTGATGATCTCCTCGAGATCCAGTTTCTCGAATTCGGTTCCGGCAATCTGGTTGTTCAGATTGGTGACGTAGGCCTGGTGATGCTTGCCGTAGTGGTAGTCGATGGTCTCGGCCGAGATGTGCGGTGCGAGTGCGTCTCGGGCCCACGGAAGAGGGGGTAGTTCGATGGCCATGGGAATCTCCTTGCCGGTTGGTGGTTGGATGCCGGGTATCGGCGATGCTTGGGGTGTCGCGAATTCAGCAGCCTGCCCGGGCGCGATCCCGGGAGGCCAGTCCTCCAGCATATGAAGCTGTCGCGACGCAAATCAACCACGCCGGCGCCGGGCTGGTAAAATGGCGGATTGGCGCGGCTCGCAGTGAGCGGTCGCGTTTCGTCAATGCCGGGAACAGCATGGAAATCATCGAACGCATCAGGTCCACCGTCCAGTCGGCACCCATCGTCCTGTTCATGAAGGGCACACCGCAGTTTCCGATGTGCGGATTTTCGAGCCGGACGGTCAAGGCGCTCAACACGCTGGGTGCACCGTTTGTCTCGGTCAATGTACTGGAAGATCCCGAAGTGCGTGCGAACCTTCCACGCTATTCGAACTGGCCGACCTTTCCTCAGCTGTTCATCGCGGGCGAGCTGATCGGCGGCTGCGACATCACGCTCGAGCTGTTCGAAAGCGGGGAACTCGAGCGTATGGTTCGCGAAGTGCACAGGGCGTGAACGCGCCATTGCCGCTGGCCCGGGTCGAGCACCCGCAGCCGGACATCGATTCGCTGCGCGAAAGGGTCGTGCTCGTGACCGGTGCCAGTGGCGGTCTCGGCCGGGCCTGCGCGCTCGCCTGTGCGCGCGCCGGAGCCTCGGTGGTTCTGGCCGGGCGCAAGGTGCGCCCGCTCGAATCGCTGTACGACGAACTCGAGGCGCTCGGTGCGCCGACCCCTGCGATCTATCCGATCAACCTTGAAGGCGCGACGCCGGAAGACTTTGCCAGCCTGGCCGACGCCGTTCGCATCCAGTGCGGTCGCCTCGACGCGATCGTGCACGCGGCGGTCCTGTTCGACGGCCTGCGCCCGGTCGAACAGATCAAGCCGGCCGACTGGTTGCGCATCCAGCAGGTCGGGCTCAATGCGCCGTTCCTGTTGACCCAGGCCTGCCTGCCGCTATTGCGCGAGCGCAGCGATTCGGCGGTCGTCTTCGCGCTCGACGATGGCGAGCGTTACGGAAAGGCGTACTGGGGCGCCTATGGCACGGCCAAGGCCGGGCTCGAGGCATTCGCCTCGATACTCCACGAGGAAACCGAAAACGGCCCGGTGCGCGTGCATGCGCTGTTGCCGTCGCCGATGCGCACGGCGCTGCGCCGCATGGCCTATTTTGGCGAGGATGCGCTGCAGCGCGAGCTGCCGGACCGGGCTGGCGCGGCGGCTGCCTTCCTCGCCACTCCCGCCGCGTCAGCCTTGCGCGGCCGCACGCTCGACCTTCGCCCAGGCAGCTGAGCAGGACACCACGATGAGCACCCTGTCCGCCGGCATCCTGCTGTTCCTGATCATGGATCCGCTCGGCAATATCCCGTTGTTCCTGAGTCTGCTGCGCAATGTCGACCCGGCGCGCCGGCGCCTGGTCCTGATCCGCGAACTGCTGATCGCGCTGGTCGTGCTGTTCATTTTCCTGTTCAGCGGCAAGTACCTGCTCAGCGCGCTGCAGCTCAAGGCGGAATCGGTCAGCATTGCCGGCGGTATCGTGCTTTTCCTGATCGGCATCCGCATGATCTTCCCGCCCAAGGACGGCATTTTCGGCGGAGACGTCGACAGCGAGCCCTTCATCGTGCCGATGGCGATTCCGGCCGTGGCCGGACCTTCGACCATGGCCGCGGTCATGCTGCTGGCCAACAGCAATCCGGGCCGCACCGTGGATTGGAGCATCGCCCTGTTCCTGGCCTGGCTGGCCACTTCGGCCCTGCTCATCTCCTCGACCTACCTGTACCGCTGGCTCGGCCACAGCGTGCTGGTCGCGCTCGAGCGGCTGATGGGCATGCTGCTCGTGGCGCTGTCGGTGCAGATGTTCCTGGATGGCGTGGTTGCCTACGTGCGGCTGACTTCCTGAATTGATCCAGAGCATCAGGAAATTGTGCCAGTCGCATGATAAGTCGAAGAATTCTCGGCCCACCGCTGGGGGCCTTGGGAGGCTGACCACGGAGACCGGACGAGCCGCCCTCAGGCGGCCGTCGATTCGGCCGTATGCGGCCGGATGTCGCGGCCAAAACACTGTTAGAAATTCGTCATAAACTCAGGTTAAACTCCGGTTAATCGCAACCCTTCGCGAGGGTCCTGCCCAGGCAGGGTCTTCGGTCCGAAGCGAAACGATTCAACTCAGTGGGTACCCCAGGGGGTTCTCGAGTCGACAGCCCGCTCGCACAGGCGAGCCGGCCCATGCGTGCCGTACTTCAAGTTCGAACCAATCTAGAGGAAGTCAGTAATGAACAAGCGATTGACGATGCGGTTGCTGCCGCTGATGCTTTCTTCGCTTTTTGCCGTGTCCGGTGCCTACGCGCAGAGCACGTCAGCCACCCTTGGCGGCACCATCACCGATGCGCAGGGCCAGCCGGCGACCGGTGCCGAAGTCGTCATCACGCATGCCAACTCGGGCACGGTCAGCCGCGCCACGACCGATGCTGCGGGTCGCTATTCCGCGCGCGGCCTTCGCGTCGGTGGTCCCTACACGATCACCATCACCAAGGACGGACAGACCGAAACGCGCAACAACGTCTATCTGCAGATCGGTGAAGCCAACACGGTCAGCGCGAGCCTGATTCCGGCCGAGAGCCTGAACACGATCGTGGTTACCGGGAACACCAACCTGCTGTTCAGCTCCGAGCGCATGGGTACCGGCACCAATGTTTCGAACGCCGAAATCCAGGCCCTGCCGTCGATCGGCCGCAACATCCAGGATTACATCCGTCTCGATCCGCGCATCGCCCAGGTCAGCAAGGCCGATGGCTCGATCTCGGCCGGCGGCCAGAACACGCGCTTCAATGCGATCCGCATCGATGGCGTCTCGACCAACGATCCGTTCGGTCTCGAGTCGAACAACTTCCCGACCGAGCGCCAGCCGGTCTCGATGGATGCGATCGAGGAAATCAACATCGGCCTGGCCAACTACGACGTGACCACGTCGGGTGGTTCGGGCGCGGTCGTCAACGCAGTGACCAAGTCCGGTACCAATGAATTCCACGGCAGCGTCTACGGCGTCTATCGCGATGACAGCATGGTTGGTGAAGACCCGAGCGGCAACGACTTCAAGGGTTTCAAGGACGAGAAGACCTACGGCCTGACCTTCGGCGGTCCGCTGATCAAGGACACCCTGTTCTTCTTCGTCAACTACGAGAAGTTCAAGCGCTCGGCACCGGGCGCCGATGTCTCGAACTCGCCGCTCGGCGACGGCGGCATCACCGCCGATGACATCGCCCAGGTCCAGAGCATCGCCCAGAACGTCTGGGGCTTCGACGCCGGTAGCGCCGAGGGTGCGAGCAACCTCGGCACCGACATCGAGGAATATGCGGCCAAGATCGACTGGAACATCAACGAGAACCACCGCGCCAGCTTCCGCTACAGCAAGCTCTCGCAGGATGTCGCCAAGATCCCGAACTTCGACAGCAGCCGCGTCTCGCTGAGCACGCACTGGTACAACCAGAACAAGACCTTCGAGAGCTACGTCGGCGAATTGTTCAGCGACTGGAACGACATGTTCTCGACCGAACTGAAGATGTCCTACCGCAAGTACGACGCGGTCGCCCAGCCGACCTCGTTCCTGCCGCAGATCCGCATCGATTTCGGCAGCGATTCGCTCTACCTCGGTACCGAACAGAACCGTCACGTCAACGTGATCAACACCAAGGAAAAGAGCCTGTTCGCCGCGGGCAACCTGTTCCTCGGCGATCACACCGTCAAGTTCGGCGTCGACTATTCGAACAACGACATCTTCAACTACTACGGTCGCAACCAGAACGGCACCTACCGGTTTGCGGGCATCGACGAATTCGCGGCCGGCAATCCGCGTGAATACGATTATCGCGCGCCGGCGCCGGGCGGCAGCTATGCCGACATCCCCGCACAGTTCACGATCAACAACACCGGTCTGTTCGTCCAGGACAGCTGGGCTGCCACCTACAACCTGAACCTGACCATGGGTGTGCGCGTCGACACCCCGGATTTCCCGGACACGCCGCTCAAAAACGACCGTATCCAGGAACTGTACGGCCTCGACAACACCAACCGGCCGAACAGCTCGGTGGTGCAGCCGCGCTTCGGCTTCAACTACAACATCGAGACGGCGCGTCCGACCCAGGTGCGCGGCGGATTCGGCCTGTTCATGGGCTCGCCGCCGAATGTGTGGCTGTCGGGCGTCTATCAGAACACCGGCCGCAACTACGTCGAATACAGCGCGCGTGCGAGCGGTGGCATCGGCGAGATCTTCAATCCGGATCCGAACAACCAGCCGACCACCGGCAGCGTTGGCGGCCGCCAGAACGTCGACATCATCGAGCCGGGCTTCAAGATGCCGTCGGTGTGGAAGGCCAATGTCGCTCTCGATCACGAACTGCCGTGGGCCGGTATCGTCGCCTCGGTCGAAGTACTGTCGTTCTGGAACCAGGACGGCATCTACTTCAACCGTCTCGATCTCGGTGAACCGACCGCGGTGGGTCCGGACGGCCGTACGATCTTCTGGAACCAGGCTGGCCTGAATCCGGCCAGCTGGTGTCCTGGAACGAGCTCGAGCTGCCTGAACTTCCCGTCGGGTGGCGTGCAGCGCGCCAATCGTCCGAGCGATATCGGCGACGTGATCCTGGTCCGCAACACCAAGAAGGGTGGCGGCAACCAGATCACCCTGAGCCTGGCCAAGCCGATGTCGGATGACGGTTGGTCGTGGCTGGTCGGCTACACGCACACCGAAGCGAAGGAAGTGAACTCCGGTACGAGTTCGCAGAACACCTCGAACTGGAACTACAACCCGATCTACCAGGCCAACGAGGAAGTCGCCTACGATTCGCGTTATGCCTTCAAGCACCGCTTTTCGGGCATCCTGACCAAGGAATGGAAGTTCTTCGGCGACAACAAGACCACGGCCTCCGTCGTCTATGAAGGTCGCACCGGACGTCCATACAGCCTGGTCTACTTCAACGATGCCAACGGCGACAGCCGTAGCGCCAACGACCTGTTCTACGTTCCGGCCGGCCCGGGCGACGTGATCTTCCCGGTTGCGGGCGAGGAAGAGGCGTTCTTCGCCTACCTCGACGCGCATCCGGAGATCAACAAGTACCGCGGTCGTGTCGCTCCGGCGAACTCGCTGACGGCCAAGTTCCTGCACAACTTCGACGTGCGCCTGACCCAGGAATTCCCGGGCTTCATGAGTGGCCACAAGGCCGAAGTCACCCTCGACATCATGAATATCGGCAACCTGATCAACAAGGACTGGGGACAGATCGACGACTACGGCTTCTTCTCGACCCGTCGCATCGGCAACTTCGCCGGTATCGACCCGACCACCGGCAAGTACATCTACCGCTTCACCGGTGCCGACAGCTCGAGCATCCAGGAAGTCAATGGCGACGGCATCAACACCGGCGTTTCGCGCTGGTCCGTGCAGGCGACCTTCCGCTACAAGTTCTAAGCGCGACTGTTGTCGTGGTTCATCAGGAAACCGGCGCCCGCAACGGCGCCGGTTTTTTTGTGCCACAGGTGCCTCGCTTGCGCATATTGACCTGATCCGCCCGCTTCGGGGATGCTAGCCGACCGCCGTGGCACGGCGATGCGAAGTCGCTCCAGTGCGCCGACTCGCAGCAACCTATGAGAAGAACAAGAAATGACGGATTCCAGTTCCCACCACCCTCATCCCGGCAAGGTCAGCGCGCGCATCGCGCCGGCAGCGGGCCTCGATGTCCTCTCCCGCCAGGAAGTGGCGCGCCTGCGCGACGCCAGCGCAGGCGGGCTGCACCAGTTGCTGCGTCGCTGCGCACTGGCCGTGCTGACCCAGGGGCATGTGACCGATGATCCGCGTGCGGTCAGCGAGCTCTACTCCGACTTCGAGATCGAAGTGCTGCAGCAGGATCGGGGCGTCCGCCTCGAGCTGACTCATGCGCCGGCGCATGCCTTCGTCGACGGCAAGATCATCCGCGGCATCAACGAGCTTCTGTTCGCCGTGGTCCGGGACATCGTCTATGTATCGACCCAACTCGAGGGTGGCAGTTTCGACCTGGCCAGCTCCGAGGGCATCACCCACGCGGTGTTCGACATCCTGCGCAACGCACGCGTGCTGCGCCCGAATGTCGATCCGAACCTGGTCGTCTGCTGGGGCGGTCACTCGATATCGCGCGCCGAATACGATTACACCAAGCTGGTCGGTTACCAGCTCGGCCTGCGTGGTCTCGATATCTGCACGGGCTGCGGCCCCGGTGCGATGAAGGGGCCGATGAAGGGCGCCGCGATCGCGCATGCCAAGCAGCGACTGCGCAAAAACCGCTACATCGGCATCACCGAGCCCGGCATCATCGCGGCCGAGTCGCCGAATCCGATCGTCAACAACCTGGTCATCATGCCGGATATCGAGAAGCGTCTCGAAGCCTTCGTGCGTGCCGCCCACGCCCTGATCGTTTTCCCCGGAGGCGTCGGCACGGCCGAGGAAATTCTCTACCTGCTCGGCATCCTGCTGCATCCCGACAACGCCGACATTCCGTGCCCGCTGATCTTCACCGGTCCGCGCGCCTCCGCGGCTTATTTCGAGCAGATCGACCGCTTCCTGCGCATGGCCCTTGGCGACGAAGTCTCCAACTACTACCAGATCATCATCGATGACCCGCAACGCGTCGCCCACCAGGTCGTCAAGGGCGTCGAGCGCGTGCGCAAGCACCGCCTGGACAACAAGGATGCGTTCTTCTTCAACTGGGCCATGAACATCGACATGGCCTTGCAACAGCCATTCCGTCCGACCCACGAAGCGATGGCCGCGCTGAACCTGCATCGCGACCAGCCCCAGCACGAATTTGCTGCCGATCTGCGCCGCGCCTTCTCGGGGATCGTTGCCGGCAACGTCAAGATCGAAGGCATGCGTGCGATCGAGCAGCGCGGCCCTTTCCTGATCCGCGGCGATGCCGAGATCATGCAGGCACTCGACGCACTGCTGGCCAGTTTCGTCAGCCAGCAGCGCATGAAGTTGCCGGGCGGCGCGGCCTACGAGCCCTGCTATCGAATCCTTGCCAGCTGATCCGGCGCGTACGACCGCACCGGGCCGTCCTCCCTAGCGCATCGAGGCGGTTGGCTTGCCGCCACCCGAAACGCTGCCGGCGGCGATCTGCACCTTCTGGCCCGCGGCCAGTCGCTCGGCGCCGCGGACGACGACCTGGTCGCCGGGATTGAGCGCGCCTTCGACGGCCGTGAACTCGCCATCACTGGCACCGACACGAACGCTGACACGCTCGCTGCTGCCGTCGCCTGAAATCCGCACCACGTAGCTGCCATCGGCACGCTCGACCAGCGCATCGCGCGGCACGGCCATGGTCTTTTCGGCCTCGCGTTCGGGCAGGGCGACCTCGACCGCATTGCCGACCAGCAGGGCGCTGCCGGGTAGGGCGATACGCAGTTCGAACTGGCGCGAGCGCTCGTCGCCGACGGCGACCACGGAACGCACCTTTTCGTTGAGCAAGCGATCGCCGGCGCGCACGGCCAGCGGCATGCCCCGACGCACCATGCCCGCCAGGGCCAGCGGCGCCTGCACGCGCGCCTCCAGATTGGTCACGTCGACCAGATGCACGATGGCGGTACCGGTCGCCGCGTATTCACCGCGCTGGGCCAGGCGCTCGGTGACCACGCCAGGAAACGGCGCCTCGATCCGCGTCTGCGAAAGTTCGTATTCGGCAGTGTGCACACGGACTTCGGCCTGCCGCTGCTGGGCGGCCAGCTGGCCGAGCTGGGCGCTGGCCTCGTCGAGCTGGTTGGCGGCGATGCTGTTGCTGTCGGCCAGGGCCTGCAGGCGGTCGCGCTGGCGCTGGGCCAGGTCGCGCTGGGCTTTGATGCGGGCGACTTCGCCGCGGGCGTCTTCGAGACGCAGGCGCGCGGCACGATCCTCGAGCCGGGCTACGAGTTCGCCAGCCTTGAGCCGGGTGCCGACTTCGGCGACGAACTCGAGGCGCCCCGAGGCACTCGTCGCCAGGCGCGCGTCGTCACGGCTGACGACGCTGCCCGGAACCCAGCGTTGCGGGGCGATGGGTACGAGATCGGCGGTGGCGACTTCGACCATGGCCGCGGGTCCCTGGGCCAGCAGCGGCAAGCTCGGCGCGGCAAGGGCCAGGGAGGCGAGGATCAGGGGCAAGGGTTTGAATGACATGGGAACTCCAGGAATTTGGTTTCAGGCAGCGCGCGGAACCGCGTCGGCATGGGTGCTGGCCGCACCCGCCGATGGCTCGCCTCGCCATCCCGACATCAGCCGCATCAGGCTGGGCAGCAGCAGCAGGGAGAAAATCATCGAAACCACCACGCCACCGACGATGACGGCCGCAAGGCCCCGGTAGATCACGCTGCCGGGGCCAGGATTGACCGCCATTGGCAGGGCACCGAGGGCGCCGGTCAGGGTGCTGGCCAGGATCGCCCGCAGGCGCTGGTTCATGGCCTGGCCGATCGACTCCTCGAGGCTGAAGCCCTGGTTCTGCGCGATGCGGGTGCGATCGACGAGCAGGATCGAGTGGTTGACGATGATGCCGACCATCATGATGAAGCCGATCATGGTCAGCAGGTCGAGTGGCTGGAACGCGATCAGGCCGAGTGTGCGCAGGCCGATGATGCCGCCGACCAGCGAGACCGGCACGGTCAGCACGACCACCAGCGAATCGCGCAGCGAGCGAAACATCGCGGCCATCAGCATGAACAGGACGAGCAGGGCGAGGCCGAAATTCTTGGCCATGGTCGCGGTGATCGTCTGCAATCGGTCGGCACTGCCGGCCATGCGGATGTTGGCGCCGGCGGGCAGTTTCGCTTCGAGCACAGGCAACACTTCCTTCTGCAGCGTAGCGAGGGCGTCTTCGAGCGATAGGGTCTGCGGCGGATCCATGGTCAGGGTGACCGTGCGCCGGTGATCGAGCCGGCGGATCTGGCCGGGTCCCATCGCGGTTTCGAGGCTGATCACGTCGCCGAGCGGCACGACCCGGCCATCCGGCGTGACCAGCGGCGCCTCGGCCAGGGCTTCGGCCGTCTCGCGCCGGTCCGCGCGCAGGATGATCGGCAAGCGGTTCTGCCCGTCGAAGTATTCGCCGAGCCAGGCGCCGTCGCCGAGCGTGCGCACGATCGTGCCGACCGTGGCGCGGTCCCAACCGGCCTCGGCAATGCGTCGGTCATCCGGAATCGCGCGCAGTTCGAGCGAGTTCTGGTCGGTATTCGGATTGGCCTGCACGTTGGCCCCGGGGAATTTCTTCTCGAGCAGCAGGCGGCCTTCCTCGGCGACGCGGTTGAGCGCCTTGGTGTCGTCGCTTTGCAGGTGGATCGCGACCGATCTCGCCGAGCCGCCGACGCCGCCGAACAGCTCGCCTTCGGTGGCGAAGGCCCGCGTATCGGGGAAGCCCTGGGTGATCTCGTCGCGCATGATTGTCTCGAGTTCGCCGATGCGCGACTCGTCGACGACGCGGGCGCCGATGGTGCCACCACCGGGCCACAGCCAGATGTAATAGTTCTTCAGCGCCGGTTGTTTTTCGCCCTTCATGTAGGGCTGCAGGCGCTCGATCAGCTTGTCGCCGATTTCGCGATTGACCACTTCGGGGCTCATGCCCGGCGGAAAGCTGAAGAATGCATCGATGGCCGCGCGCTTGACCGGCGGCAGGTAGTCGAGCTTGGGCAGGAAGATCCAGCAGGCCAGCAGAGGCATCACCAGCAGGGCCATGATCCAGCCGAGTTGCTTGGGCCGGCTGTCGGTCCAGCGCAGGATGCGGTCGGTCAGGGCCGGCCAGCCATCGCCGTAGCCGGACTTGAGCTTCTTGGCCTTGAGCCAGCCGCCGGCCGCTGCCGGCAGCACCGTGATCGCGACCACGATCGACAGGGCGACGGCGATCGAGATGGTCAGCGCGAGGTCGGCGAAGATCTGGCCTTCGACGTCGCGCAGAAACAGTACGGGCAGAAAGACCGCGATCGTGGTCACGGTCGAGGCGATCAAGGCGGGTACCACTTCGCGGGTGCCGGTCTGTGCCGCCTCGACCGGAGTCATGCCGCCTTCCTTGAGCCGGATGATGTTGCCGGAAACGACGATCGCACCCTCGACGACCATGCCCACGGCGAAAGCCAGTCCGGCCAGCGAAATCACGTTGAGGGTGCGTCCGCCGAGGTCGAGCGCGCCGAACGTTGCGAGCAGGCAAACCGGTATCGCCACCGCGATCAGCAAGGTGGCGCGCCAGTCGCGCATGAACCACCAGACGCAGATCAGGGCGAGCAGGGCGCCGATGATCAGGTTTTCGGTCAGCAGGTTGACCGCGCGGTGGATGAACAGCGAGGAGTCGTAGCTCTGCTCGATGCCGAGGCCGTGAGACTTCAGTTCGCCATCGCGCAACTGGGCGACGACGTCCTTGACCTGTTCGAGCGTGCCGAGCACGTTGGCCCCTGGCGAGCGCAGCACCTGCAGGCCGATCGCCGGATTGCCGTTCTGGTAGACGAAGAACTGCTGGTCGGGCGGTCGCTTCTCGATCGTGGCGACGTCACCGAGCTTGATCGGGCGCCCGTCGCGCCAGGCCAAGACCAGGTCGCCTAGGTCGTCGGCCTTGTAGCGACCGGTGAAGCGCAGGGTGTATTGCTGGCGGCCGAGGCCGATCTGCCCTGCCGAGACGTCGGTCGCGCGGGTCGCGCGCTGGGCGATTTCCGGGATGCCGATGCCGAAGGCCGCAGCCTTGGCCAGGTCCACGGTGATGCGCAGGTCGTCGGGCGGGCCCGAATTGACGTTGACCGAGGCCACCCCGGGCACCGATTCGATGCGCGGCCGGATCACGTCCTCGATGTAGCTGCGGTAATTCTCGATCGGCCCTTCGGTGCCGGGCAGCAGTTGCACGAAGAACCACGACAGCGAGTCGTTGGAGTCGTTCTGGCCACCGCCGAGCTGGATGATCGGCCGGTCGGCGTCGGCCGGCTGCGAGCGGACCCGGTTCATGCGCCCGATCACGTCGACCAGGGCCGAACGCATGTCGGTGCCGATGGCGAAGGTCAGGTTGATGAAGCTGCCGCCGGTATTGGCGTTGCCCTCGATCTCCTCGACGCCCGGCAGACCCTGCAGCACCTGTTCCTGCGGCTCGAGCAACTCGGCCTCGGTTTCCTCGGGCGAAGCCGCTCGCCAGCCGGTGAAGATCGAGATGTTCGGCCGCTCGATGTCGGGAAACAGCTGCAGAGGCAGCCGGCCGAGGCTCATCGCCCCGAACAGGCAGATCAGCAGGACGACGACGCCGACGGCGATCGGGTTGCGAATCGACGCGTTGATCAATCGCATGGCAGTCCCTCCGAAGTTGCGCCAGCATGCGCCGGACGCCTTCACCATGGGATGCGGCAAAGGTCACGAGGGTTACTTTCGACACGCCCGGCATTTCCTTCTCATGGACCTGCAGGGAAGACGCCAGGAGTGGATCGCTGCAGCCGTATCCGGCACGCGGCGCCCGGGCGAATGGGCATGCGGTGCCGCGACCGGGAAAAAGTGGGCCGATCCAGCAACAAAAAAGGCCGCGAATGCTCGCGGCCTTTTTGATTTGAAATCTGGCGCCCGAAGTTGGACTCGAACCAACGACCCCCTGATTAACAGTCAAGTGCTCTAACCAGCTGAGCTATTCGGGCGGAGCCGCGCATTTTCGCGAGATGGAACCGGATCGTCAAGCCCTGCATTGCGTTCAGGTATCGATCGCGGCGCAGGCGGCGCTGGCCTGGGCGGCGGTTGGCGTGCCGCTGCGCAGGCGACCCGAATTGTTGATGACAAGGGCCCGCGCCTCGGTCGGTCCGCGTCGATCACAAACGGTAATGGTCAGGTTGCTGCCATCGGAAGTGCCGTCGGCCTGATAGCGGATGCGGTAGCGTCTGCTGCTGCTGAGCATGGCCAGACCGCGGGCCTGGGCCTGGCTGGCCGCTATCACGGTCTCGTCGCCGTCATGCTGGTTGTCGCGGTTGTCATCGAAGAAGACCAGCCAGCCGTCTTGCCAGCGCGTGCTGCGGTCGCAACTGGACTGGTCCGCCGACGGGCAGAGCACGACGGTTTTTCTGTGCGTGGCGGCGCTGATGCGGGCTTGGTTGATGGCGACGGCGAGGGCGCTGCGTGCCGAGCGCGAGGCACCGGCCTGCCTGAGGTTGCCCAGCGTGGGCGTGGCGATGGTCGCGAGGACGGCGATGATCGAGACCACGATCAGCAGCTCGATCAGGGTGACACCGGTGCAGCGAGGGCGAAGCGTCGGCATGGTCGGGATCCGTAAGCGGCGGGTCGGGACTCATGCTAGGAACCGCAACCGGCCAAGACGATGGCAGAACCTTGCGTGCTCTTGTAGGAAATCGTCGATTGTTCATGTAGTTCGATTCCTGCGCACGGCTTGAAAGCGCGCGGGCCGGCTACGAGATTGGGCCTTCCGGCAGCGTCATTCCCGGTCGCGGCGACCGGCCGCGTAGAATCCGGGGCCATCCGTGGAGCCTTCATGACCGATACCTTCAAACTCGTATCGCCGTTCCAGCCGGCCGGCGACCAGCCGCAGGCGATCGAGAAGCTGGTGGCTGGCTTCGAGGCTGGAGTCGCCAGCCAGACCCTGCTCGGCGTGACCGGCTCGGGCAAGACCTACACGATTGCCAACGTCATCCAGCAGGTCCAGCGGCCGACCCTGGTCATGGCGCCGAACAAGACCCTGGCCGCCCAGCTCTATGGCGAGTTCAAGGAGTTCTTCCCGCACAACGCGGTCGAGTATTTCGTCAGCTACTACGACTACTACCAGCCCGAGGCCTATGTCGCCTCGTCGGACACCTATATCGAGAAGGACGCCTCGATCAACGAGCACATCGAGCAGATGCGCCTGTCGGCGACCAAGACCCTGCTGTCGCGCTCCGATGCGCTGATCGTGGCCACGGTTTCGGCCATCTACGGCCTCGGCAAGCCCGAGGACTATCTGCAGATGCGCCTGATCCTGGCCCGTGGCGAGCACACCGACCAGCGCAAGCTGATCCGCCATCTGACCGAGCTGCAGTACACGCGCAACGACATGGAACTCAGGCGCGGCAGCTACCGGGTGCGCGGCGAGGTGATCGACGTGTTCCCGGCCGAGTCCGAAACCGAGGCCCTGCGCATCGAGTTGTTCGACGGCGACATCGAGAATCTCGCCATCTTCGATCCGCTGACCGGTGAGATCCTGCGCAAGGTGCCGCGCTATACCGTCTACCCGAAGACCCACTACGCGACCACGCGGGCGGCGACCCTGAATGCGGTCGAGACAATCAAGGTCGAGCTCAAGGAACGCCTCGAGCAGCTGTATGCGGCGAACAAGCTGGTCGAGGCCCAGCGCCTGCAGCAACGCACGCAGTTCGACATCGAGATGATGGCCGAGATCGGCTATTGCCAGGGTATCGAGAACTATTCGCGGCATCTGACCGGAGCCGCGCCCGGCGAGCCACCGCCGACCCTGTTCGACTACCTGCCGGCCGACGCCCTGCTCGTGGTCGATGAATCGCATGTGACGATTCCCCAACTCGGCGGCATGTACAAGGGCGACCGCTCGCGCAAGGAAAACCTCGTCGAATACGGTTTCCGCCTGCCGTCCGCGCTCGACAACCGGCCGCTGCGCTTCGAGGAGTGGGAGGCACGCGCACCGCGCAGCATCTTCGTGTCGGCGACGCCCGGCCCCTATGAGAAGGAGAAGACGGCCGGAAGCATCGTCGAACTGGTGGTTAGGCCGACCGGACTGATCGACCCGGAAGTCGAGATCCGGCCGGTGCGCACCCAGGTCGACGACCTGCTTTCCGAAGCGAACGCGCGCATCGCCATGGGCGACCGCGTGCTGGTCACGACCCTGACCAAGCGCATGGCCGAAAATCTGACCGAGTACCTCGGCGAGCACGGCGTGCGCGTGCGCTACCTGCACTCGGACATCGAGACGGTCGAGCGCGTCGAGATCCTGCGCGACCTGCGCCTCGGCGAGTTCGACGTGCTGGTCGGCATCAACCTGCTGCGCGAGGGCCTCGACATGCCCGAGGTTTCGCTGGTGGCGATCCTCGATGCCGACAAGGAAGGCTTCCTGCGTTCGGCCGGTTCGCTGATCCAGACCATCGGCCGCGCCGCGCGCAACCTGCGCGGCAAGGCCATCCTCTACGCCGACAAGGTCACCCGTTCGATGCAGGCGGCCATCGACGAGACCGACCGGCGCCGGGCCAAGCAGGGCGAGTACAACCTCGCCCACGGCATTACCCCGAAGGGCGTCAGCAAAAAGATCACCGACATCATGGAAGGGGCGCGCGCCGAATCGGCCCGTGGTGGCAAGCGCGACCGCTGGGGCAAGGTCTCGGCCGAGGCGCGCCGGGCCGCCGAAGAGGTCGCCGACTACCGCAGCCTGTCGCCGCAGCAGATCGCCGCGCGCATCAAGGCCCTCGAAACGCAGATGTACAGGCACGCCCAGGACCTCGAGTTCGAGGAGGCCGCACGCGCCCGCGACGAGATCCATCGGCTGCGGGAACTGGGGTTGATGGGGTGAAGGGCCGGGAGTGGGGAATGGGGAATAGGGAATGGTCAGGCGTTGCCCCCGTGCTCTGCCGATTCCCCATTCTCCATTCCCCATTCCCGGCCGGGGTCGAAGCTCGAACGGTCCGGTGTGCGTAGTGGCACCTGGGCCGTCGAAATATCACCCCAATCGCTAGCCCCGGCTTGTGCACCGCCGCAGACTCGGTTAATCTCCGCGGCCCCGTATTCAGGGGCGCGTAGCTCAGCGGTAGAGCACTACCTTGACATGGTAGGGGTCACAGGTTCGATCCCTGTCGCGCCCACCAACAATCGCCGGAAACGAAGGATCGCCTGGCGAAGCGAAAGAGATTGTCGGCTCTTGCGCTTCAAGTCGGAAACGAAGGACCGCCCGGCAAAGCGAAAGAGGCATGTCGGCTCTTGGCCTTCAGGCCGGTAACGAAGAAAAGACCGGCGAAGCGAAAGAGTATTGTCGGCTCTTTCGCTCCAAGCCGGTAAAGTAGGACCGCCCGGCAAGGCCGAAGAAGCGTTCACGCTCTCTTCGCACAGCTTCGCAATGGACACCCGCATCGCGCCACGCAGTACCCGCAACCTCAACTCAGCAGGAACCGTAGTTCGAACGAACACGATCACCATGACGCGAACCTTTGCCCACTGACCGAACCGACGCGAAGCACACTACAAGACAAAGGGCGCTTCGGCGCCCTTTTTGTTTTTCCGGAGTCCCGAATCCCATGATCAACATCACTCTCCCCGATGGCAGCGTCCGCCAGTTCGAAAGCGCGGTCAGTGTCGCCGACGTCGCGGCCTCGATCGGCGCCGGCCTGGCCAAGGCCACGGTTGCCGGCAAGGTCGACGGCCGACTGGTCGACGCGAGCGATCGCATCGACCATGACGCCAAGCTGCAGATCATCACGCCGAAGGACGAGGAGGGTGTCGAGATCATCCGCCATTCCTGCGCGCACCTGGTCGGCCATGCGGTCAAGCAGCTGTTTCCCGACGCCAAGATGGTCATCGGGCCGGTCATCGAGGAAGGTTTCTACTACGACATCTGGTACCAGCGGCCGTTCACGCCCGAGGATCTGGCCGCGATCGAAAAGCGCATGGTCGAGCTGATCGATACCGAATATGACGTGATCAAGCGGGTCAAGCCGCGCGACGAGGTCATTGCCGAATTCAAGGCCCGCGGCGAGGACTACAAGCTGCGCCTGATCGAGGACATGCCCGACGAGAAGGCCATGGGCCTCTACTACCACCAGGAATACGTCGACATGTGTCGCGGCCCGCACGTGCCGAACACGCGTTTCCTCAAGGCCTTCAAGCTGACCCGCATCTCCGGCGCCTACTGGCGTGGCGACGCCAAGAACGAGCAGCTGCAGCGCATCTACGGCACGGCCTGGGCCGACAAGAAGCAGCTCGCCGCCTACATCCTGCGCATCGAGGAGGCCGAAAAGCGCGACCACCGCAAGCTCGGCAAGCAGCTCGACCTGTTCCACATGCAGGAAGAGGCACCGGGCCTGGTGTTCTGGCACCCGAAGGGCTGGCAGATCTGGCAGGTCGTCGAGCAGTACATGCGCCAGGTCTACCGGGAATCGGGTTACCAGGAGGTCAAGTGCCCGCAGATCCTCGACAGGAGCCTGTGGGAAAGGACCGGTCACTGGGACAACTACAAGGACAACATGTTCTTCACCGAGTCGGAGAAGCGCACCTACGCGCTCAAGCCGATGAATTGTCCCGGCCATGTCATGGTCTACAACCACGGTCTGCGCAGCTACCGCGACCTGCCGATCCGCTATGGCGAATTCGGCTCGTGCACGCGCAACGAGCCGTCCGGCGCGCTGCACGGCCTCATGCGCGTGCGCGGCTTCGTCCAGGATGATGGCCATATCTTTTGCACGGAAGAGCAGATCGAGGGCGAAGTGGTCGCCTTCCACCGCCAGGCCATGCAGGTCTACGCGCATTTCGGCTTCAGCGAGATCGCCCTGAAGATCGCCCTGCGCCCGGACAAGCGGATCGGTTCCGACGAGATCTGGGACAAATCCGAGGAAACCCTGCGCACGGCCCTGCGCAGTTCGGGGGTCGAATGGCAGGAATTGCCGGGCGAGGGGGCTTTCTACGGGCCGAAAATCGAGTACCACATGCGCGATTCGCTGGGTCGCGCCTGGCAGGTCGGCACGATGCAGGTCGACTTTTCGATGCCGGGCAGGCTCGGCGCCGAATACGTGGGCGAGGATTCGGCCCGGCACGTTCCGGTCATGCTGCACCGGGCCATCGTCGGTTCGATGGAGCGTTTCATCGGCATCCTGATCGAGCACCATGCCGGCCAGTTTCCGACCTGGCTGGCCCCGGTTCAGGCTGTAATCCTCAATATTACCGACGCGCAGGCCGATTTCGCCGCCGAAGCCATGCAAACCCTTGTCGCGCAAGGGTTCAGGGTGGAGGCCGATTTGCGAAACGAGAAGATCGGATATAAAATCCGCGAACACACGCTTAACAAGGTTCCCTATCTGCTGGTCGTTGGCGACCGCGAAAAGGAGGCGGGGGCCGTTGCTGTGCGTGCGCGTTCAGGGGAAGACCTCGGATCGTTCTCGATCAGTGCCTTCGCCGAGCGCCTGAAGTCCGAGGCTGCCGTCGCCTGAACGTCGGCGCCCCGATCGTAGCAATCGCCAGGAGAACGCAGTATCGCAACCGAAAAAGCAAACCGCAGGAATACCGAGATTCGCGTTCCGCGGGTACGAGTCATCGGCGCAGACGGAGAACAGGTAGGCGTTCTTTCGCGCGACGAGGCCCTGGAGATGGCCGGAGAGCTCGGACTGGATCTGGTCGAGATCCAGCCTACGGCCGATCCGCCGGTTTGCCGGATCATGGATTTCGGCAAGTTCAAGTTCGATGCGCAGAAGAAGGCGCATGCGGCCAAGAAGAAGCAGAAGCAGGTCGAGATCAAGGAACTGAAGTTCCGTCCGACCACCGACGTTGGCGACTACGCGATCAAGCTGCGCAACCTGCGCCGCTTCCTCGACGAGGGCGACAAGGTCAAGATCACCATCCGTTTCCGCGGCCGCGAAATGGCGCACCAGGAACTCGGCGACGCCATGGTCAAGAAGATCGCGGCGGACATCGCCGAAGAGGCAGTGATCGAGCAGTACCCGCGCATGGAAGGCCGCCTGATGGTCATGATGATCGCGCCAAAGAAGAACAAGTAGGATTTTTGCCGGCGGAGCGATCCGGCGGCGAATGAGGAGAGACCCGGGAATCCGGGTCACACACACCGGATCGAGCAGGATGGAAAGAACGGCAGCCGCCGTCGCTCGGGCCAGTAACGAAAACCACAAAAGGAGTTGGGCCCATGCCCAAGATGAAGACCAACCGGGCCGCTGCCAAGCGGTTCCGCAAGACCGCGTCAGGCAAGTTCAAGTGCGGCCACGCATTCAAGAGCCACATCCTGACCAAGAAATCGACCAAGCGTAAGCGCAATCTTCGCAGCACGAACCATGTGCGCGCGGAAGATGCCGGCCGCGTCGCCCGCATGCTGCCGTACCTGTAAGGAGGACTGACCCATGGCACGAGTAAAACGTGGCGTCACCGCCCACCGCAGGCACAAGAAACTGCTTTCCCGCGCGAAGGGCTATTACAACGCCCGCCGCAAGGTCTATCGCGTCGCCAAGCAGGCCGTCATCAAGGCCCTGCAGTACGCCTATATCGGCCGCAAGCAGCGCAAGCGCCAGTTCCGTTCCCTGTGGATCGTCCGCATCAATGCCGGCGCCCGCATGTACGGCCTGAGCTACAGCCGCCTGATGAACGGCCTCAAGAAGGCCAACATCAATGTCGATCGCAAGGTGCTTGCCGACCTGGCCATCCATGACATCGGGGCGTTCGGCGCCCTGGCGGACAAGGCGAAGGCTGCTCTGGCTGCGTGATCCGCTGTCGGCGCAGGTATCGCGTCGACACTGATGTTCGATGAACATGGGGAGCAGGCCGGTGCCTCGCTCCCCATTTCATTTCTGCGACAGACACCGAGGTTTGCCCATGATGGACTCCTTGAGCAGCCGTATCGACGCGGCGCTGCAGGCAATTGCATCGGCCGCGACGCTGGAGGCGCTCGATGCCGAGCGCGTCGCTGTGGTCGGCAAGAGCGGTTTCGTGACCGAGCAGCTCAAGCAGCTCGGGCGCCTGCCTGCGGAGGAACGCAAGGCGGCCGGTGAGCGCATCAACGTCGCCAAGAACACCGTTCTCGAAGCCATTGCCGCGCGCCGCAACGCGCTCGACGAGGCCGCCTTCGAGGCCCGCCTGGCGAATGACCGGGTCGACGTGACCCTGCCGGGCCGGCGCACCGAACGGGCCAACCTGCATCCGGTCACGCGGGCCATGGAGCGCATCTGCGAGATCTTCGCCCGGCTCGGTTACGACCGCGTCGACGGTCCCGAGATCGAGGATGACTGGCACAATTTCGAAGCGCTGAACTTCGCCCCGGACCACCCTGCGCGAACGATGCACGACACCTTCTGGTTCGCGGATGGCCGCCTGCTGCGCACGCATACCTCGCCGGTGCAGATCCGCAGCATGTCGGGGCGCACGCCGCCGATCCGCATCATTGCGCCGGGCAAGGTTTATCGCAGCGACTCCGACCAGACCCACTCGCCGATGTTCCACCAGGTCGAGGGCCTGCTGATCGACGAGACCTCGAGCTTCGCCGATCTGAAAGGCACCCTGGCCGCGTTCATTCGCGCCTTCTTCGAGCGCGATTTCGAGATGCGCCTGCGTCCGAGCTTCTTTCCGTTCACCGAACCCTCGGCCGAGATGGATATCGGCTGGAGTGCCGAGGACGGCAGCACGCGCTGGCTCGAGGTGCTCGGCTGCGGCATGGTCCATCCCAACGTGCTGCGCAATTGCGGCATCGATCCCGAGCGCTACTCCGGTTTCGCCTTCGGTCTCGGCGTCGACCGCTTCGCCATGCTCCGCTATGGCGTCGAGGACCTGCGCGCCTTCTTCGAGAACGACCTGCGGTTCTTGCGGCAGTTTGCCTGAAAGCCGGGAATGGAGAATGGGGAATGGGGAATCGGAATGCCGGCCTTTCACAGATTTGCAGGCTTTCGGGTGACCAGCCCGTTCCGGATCCGCCGATTCGCGCGAACGGCTTCTAGCCCATTCTCCATTCCCCATTTCCCATTCTCGGCTCTTCAACCATGAAATTCAGCGAAAACTGGCTCCGCGAACTGGTCGACATCCCGGCAGGGCGGGACGAACTCGTCGAGCGCCTTACCATGAGCGGGCTCGAGGTCGAGGGTGTCGAGGTGCTCGGCGCGGCCCTCGATGGCGTGCTCGTCGGCGAGATCATCGCCGCCGAGAAGCATCCGGATGCCGACAAGCTCAGGGTCTGCCGGGTCGACATCGGCAGGGGCGAGCCGCTGCAGATCGTCTGTGGCGCGCCGAATGCGCGGGTCGGGCTGAAGGCGCCGCTGGCCACGGTCGGCACGCGCGTCGGCGAGATCACGATCAAGGCCGCGAAACTGCGCGGCGTCGCATCGAACGGAATGCTCTGTTCGGGACGCGAGCTTGGTTTCGATGCGGATGCCGATGGCCTGTTCGAACTGGCCGCGGATGCCGTGGTCGGCCGGCCGCTGGCCGAGGCCATGGGTTTTCCCGATGCGGCGATCGAACTTGGGCTGACGCCGAATCGGCCCGACTGCCTCGGCATGCACGGCCTGGCGAGGGAAGTTGCGGCGGAATTCGGCTCGAGACCGAAGATTCCGCGGATTTCCGAAGTGGCGGCCGCGCTGGCCGACACGCTTGCGGTCGAGCTGGCCGCGCCGGTCGACTGTCCTCGCTATTGCGGCCGCCTCATACGCGGTCTCGACGCCAGGGCCGCCACGCCGCAGTGGCTCAAGGATCGGTTGCGCCGCGCCGGCATCCGCCCGATCAGCGTGCTGGTCGACATCGCCAACTACGTGATGATCGAGACCGGGCAGCCGATGCACGCATTCGACGCACAGAGCCTGGCGGGTCCGCTGGTCGTGCGGCGGGCGAGTCGTGGCGAAGCGCTGAAACTGCTCGACGAACGCACGGTCGCGCTCGACGAGGAATTCCTCGTCATCGCCGATGGCAGGAAGGCCGTGGCGCTGGCCGGCATCATGGGCGGCCACGAAACCCGCGTGACCGACGCGACCGTGGACGTCTTCCTCGAGGCGGCGCACTTTGCGCCGGCCTGCATCAGCGGTCGCGCACGTCGTCTCGGCCTGCATACCGACGCCTCGCACCGCTTCGAGCGCGGCGTCGACGCCGAACTTCCGCGCCAGGCGATCGAGCGCGCCACCGCATTGCTGCTCGGGATTGCCGGCGGCAAGGCCGGTCCGCTGACCGAGGCGCTTGCCGCCGAGCACCTGCCGAAGCGCGTCGAGGTCACCCTGCGCCGCGAGCGCCTGCGTCGCATCCTCGGCCACGAAGTGGCCGATGCCGAAGTCGCGCGCATCCTCGATTCACTGGGCATGCAGGTCGCCGAATCGGCGCAAGGCTGGATGGCGACTCCGCCTTCGGCCCGTTTCGATATCGCCATCGAGGAAGACCTGATCGAGGAGGTCGCACGCATCCACGGCTACTCGAGGATTCCGGTGCAGGCGCCGCGCGGCGAGATCACGCCGGCGGCCCTTCCCGAGAATCGGGTCGCCGCCCACCGGATCCGCGAGCAGCTCGCCTCGCGGGGTTATTCCGAGGCAATCTGCTACGCGTTCGTCGAGGCCGAACTGCTGCGTACCTGGGGGCTGCACGACGCGCCGATCGCGCTGGCCAATCCGTTGTCCGCCGAAATGGCGGTCATGCGCACCAGCCTGCTGCCGGGCCTGGTCGCCGCACTGGACGGCAATCGCAAGCGCCAGCAGCCACGCGTGCGCCTGTTCGAGGTCGGACGCAGCTATCACGCCGGCGAGGCCGCACCGATCGAGGTCGAGCGCGTTGCGGCAGTCGCCCTCGGTGATGCGAGCGCCGAACAATGGGCGGAACCGCGCCGCAAGCTCGACTTTTTCGACATCAAGGGCGATCTCGTCTCGATGCTCGCCCTGACCGGCGCCGATGCCGGCGAATTCCGCTTCCTGCCGGGTGGGCCGGGCTGGCTGCACCCGGGACGCGCGGCAACGGTCTGGCGGGGTGATCGCGCAGTCGGCTGGGTCGGCCAGCTCGATCCGCGCCTGCAAAGGGCGCTCGATCTCGACGACGACGTCTATGTGTTCGAACTCGAGCTGGACGGCGCGAGCCGGCGCAGCGTGCCGTCGGCCGAACCGGTCTCGCGCTTTCCGTCGCTGCGGCGAGACATTGCCGTGGTTCTGTCCGACGACATTCCGTATGCGGATATTGCGGCGGCGATCCGTGCGGCCGTGGGCGAGCGCCTGGTCGACCTCATGCTGTTCGACCGATATGCCGGTCCGAATCTCGGAAATGGTGTCAGAAGTCTCGCTATGGGCTTGATTTTGCAGGACCGTTCACGCACCCTAACGGATCAGGACGCAGATCAGTGCGTCGATCTGGCGGTCTCCGCTCTGGCGACTGGTTACAACGCGAAGTTGCGGGGGTAGGATGGCGCTGACGAAGGCTGAAATGGCGGAACGTCTGTTTGTGGACGTTGGCCTTAACAAACGCGAGGCCAAGGAATTCGTGGATGCGTTCTTCGAGAGCGTGCGCGATGCCTTGGAAAGGGGAGAGCAGGTCAAGCTGTCCGGTTTCGGCAATTTCGATCTGCGCTTGAAAAATGAACGTCCCGGGCGTAACCCGAAGACGGGCGAGGAGATTCCGATTTCCGCCCGGCGCGTGGTGACGTTCCGGCCGGGGCAAAAGCTGAAGGTCCGAGTAGAAGCCTATGCTGGATCAGGGGAGCAATAGCGAACTACCGGCAATACCCGCAAAGCGCTATTTCGCGATCGGCGAAGTCAGCGAGCTTTGTGGCGTAAAGCCGCATGTTCTTCGCTACTGGGAGCAGGAATTTCCCAATCTCAAGCCGGTGAAGCGCCGTGGCAACCGGCGTTATTACCAGCGTCATGACGTCCTCATGATCCGCCAGATCCGTTCCCTGCTGTACGACCAGGGTTTTACCATCACCGGGGCGCGCCAGCGCCTGGACGGGCCGCAGGCACGGATGGAAGTGAGCATGTCCGGCCAGATCGTGCGCCAGGTGCGCATGGAACTCGAGGAAGTCCTGCAGATCCTGCGCCGCTGAATTTTGCGGGATCGATTGGCGCAAGCCTGCTACAATCCGCGCCCCTCGCATCACCAAAGCATCATCGAGTCCGTATTCGTCGGGGCGTAGCGCAGCCTGGTAGCGCACCTGCCTGGGGGGCAGGGGGTCGTGGGTTCGAATCCCGCCGCCCCGACCATCTCGGATCTCCGCTTTGAGATTTATTTGCGATTGGCAGCCGAATGCCCGGCCAAGTCCGGTCATCCCCGTTAAACTGGGGGCATGAACGAAAGCCAAGCTGCGCGCCGCGCCCTTTACCCCGAGATCGAGCCGTTCGACAGCGGCTTCCTGCAGGTTTCTCCGCTGCATCGTATTCATTACGAACAGAGCGGCCGCCCCGACGGCAAGCCAGTCGTGTTTCTGCATGGCGGACCCGGCGCCGGCAGCAGTCCGAATGCACGCCGCTTCTTCGATCCGGCGCACTACCGGATCATCCTGTTCGACCAGCGTGGCTGCGGACGTTCAACGCCGCATGCGGAACTGACCGACAACACGACCTGGGATCTGGTCGCCGACATCGAACGCCTGCGCGCCCACCTGGGCATCGAGCGCTGGCAGGTATTCGGCGGGTCCTGGGGATCGACCCTGGCGCTGGCCTATGCCGAGAGCCACCCCGAGAAGGTCAGCGAACTGGTTCTGCGCGGCATCTTCATGCTGCGCCGCTGGGAGCTCGAGTGGTTCTACCAGAAGGGCTGCGACGCGCTTTACCCGGATGCCTGGGAAGCCTATCTCGCGGCCATCCCGCAGCGCGAGCGCGGCGACCTCATGGGCGCCTACTACCGACGCCTGACCAGCGACGATGCCGCCGTGCGGCTCGCCGCGGCCAAGGCCTGGTCGGTCTGGGAAGGCTCGACCAGCTATCTGCTGCAGGACCCGCGGCACATCGAGGGAAGCGCCGAGGACGAATTCGCCCTCGCCTTTGCCCGCATCGAATGCCACTACTTCGTCAATGGCGGTTTCTTCGAGCGCGACGACCAACTGCTCGCCAATGCGCATCGGCTCAAGGGCATCCCGGCCGTGATCGTGCAGGGGCGCTATGATGTAGTCTGTCCGATGCGCAGCGCCTGGGACCTGCACCGGGCCTGGCCCGAAGCGGACCTGCGCATCGTCGCGGACGCCGGTCACTCGGCCTTCGAACCGGGCATTGCCCACGAACTCATCGAGGCGACCGATCGCTTTCGCTGACCTCGCATCGACTCCCGAACAGACAAAAGGCCCGCTCGCGCGGGCCTTTTGCCGTTTCGATGCCGGCAGCGGCCGATTCAGTGGCCGCCGGAATTCCGGCAGCGGTCCATGAAGGCGCGGCGCTCCTCGCCGCGCAGCCCCTGCGCGTTCGCCTGATCGCGGCAACTGGCCTGCGCGTTCGGAGCAGGCACGTTCGATGGCGCAGCCGCTTTCGATGGTGCAGCGCCGCCGAGGCAGGCCCGCATGAAGGCTTCGCGCTCGCTGCCGGTCATGCCGACCGCCTGCGAATTGCAGTCCGCCGCCTTCTGCGAATTGACCGATGACTTGCCGCCCGCGCCCGCAGCCGAAGCGCCGAGCAGCAGCACGATTGACACGGCTGTGAGTACTGTCGCCCTGATTTGCATCTCGATGTCCTCCTCCGTTGCCTGCCGGCACGGATTCGCGCCGGTCAGGGCCAGTCTACGCCCCCGATCCGTTCAAGACCGGATCCGGGGCGCGGGAGGGCGAATCTGCCGGCGGCTAGGCGGCCTGGGCCTCGGCGCTCTTGCGGCGTGGTCCCTCGAGCAGGGCCTGGCGCACACCGCTGACGAGCAGATCGACTTCGGCCTCGGTGATCGCGAAATGCGGCGTGAAGCGCAGCGAATTGGTGCCGCCGTGGATGACGCCGAAACCGTGCTCGCGCATCCATTCCTCTGTACTGCCGGCGCCGTAGCACTTGAACTCGGGAGCGAGTTCGCACGAGAACAGCAGGCCGGTGCCCTGGACCTTGGTGATGTATCCGGGCAGTTCGGCCTTGAGCGCCTCGAGCTTTTCGATGAACTGGCGGCCGCGGTTGCGGATGTTTTTGCGGATTTCGGGGGTCAGCATGTCGAGGACGACGCAGGCAACCTCGAGCGCACGCGGGTTGCTGGTCATCGTGTTGCCGTAGATGCCGCGCTTGTAGAGCTCGGCGGCGCGTTCGTTGACGGCCAGCACCGAGAGCGGGAACTGTCCGGCATTGAGGGCCTTCGAATAGGTCTCCATGTCCGGCGCTTCGACGTCCTCGAAGCCCGGGTAGTCGACGAACGAGAGCACGCCATGGGCGCGCAGCCCGGCCTGGATCGAGTCGACGAGGAGCAGGCTGCCATGCGCCTTGGTCAGTTCGCGCGCGGCCTTGTAGAACTCGACCGTGACGGCGCGGCCCGGGTCGCCCTCGCCCATGACCGGTTCGAGGAACATCGCTTCGATGAACCAGCCGTTCGCATCGGCATCGGCGAAGGCCTTGCGCAGCCCGGCGACGTCATAGGCCTCGACCGTCAGCACGCTGCGCTCGTTGCGATAGCTGGCCAGGTTCTGCTGGTAGACCTTGCGCGAGGAATCCGAATAGAGGGCAGGGCGATCAGTACGCCCGTGGAAGGCACCCTTGACCGCGAGGCGCTTGATTTCGCGGCCCGCGTGGCGGGCGCCGGCATCGGTCATGAGCTTGGCGTTGACATCGGCGATGCGACCGGCCAGCGAGACCGACTCGGAGCCCGAATTGAGGCACAGGAAGCGCGTGTAAGGCGAGCCACCGCGGCTGTGTCCGATCTCGCGCTTGAGCGCTTCGGCCATGCGCAGCTGGGCCAGATTCGGAGTCATCACGTTGGCCATGACCTGGGCACGAGACAGGACCTCGAGCACGGGCTTCGGCGCATGACCGAAGCCGAGCATGCCGTAGCCACCCGAATCGTGGATCACGGCGCCCTTGAGGGTGATGATCCAGGGGCCGCGGGCGGTCAGTGCGACGTAGGGATTGACGCCGTCTTCCGGGTAGAAATTGACGTAATCGGCCTGGATCGCATGGATCTGCGCATCCTCGTCGAGCTTGAGCAGTTCCGGGCTGCTCGAGCGCAAGGCCAGGAAGGCCGCGTAGGCGGCATCGACCGCTTCGGCCAGGTCGGGATACTTGCCGACCAGGTCTTCAAGCGCGGCGTCGCTGAGGCCCGCGGTCCGTGCTGCCCCACCGGCGGCGCGCATTTCGTGCAATTTCACCAACAACGCATTCATTACGGTCTCCTGCAAAGCACAAAGCCCGCGCCGGGAAACGTCGCGGGCATTGGGGCTTAGCTATTGATTAACTAAGAAAAATGGGTCCGCATAGTCTACCACGCCGGGTCCGCACCCGGTACCCCGTCGGGACTCGCCCGCGGGTCCATCCGCCGGGCCAGGTCGAGCGGGAAGGTGCCGGCCGGGGCCCGCATGACGCCTGTCACGGCCGCCGTCTGATGCTTGCGACTGCCGGCTTCGCTCCAGGCCCGGCACGATGCCGGCCAGGCTGAGGAGGATTGCAATGCACACGAACCAGACCGCGCCGGTCGCCGAGCTTCGCGGCGCTCGCAAGCGCTATGGCCGGCAGACGGCGCTCGATGGCATCGACCTGGCCCTGCGCGCAGGCGAGCTGACCGCGTTGCTGGGCCCCAACGGCGCCGGAAAGACCACGGCCGTCGGCTTGCTGCTGGGCCTGCTCCAGGCCGACGCCGGGGTCGCGACCCTGTTCGGGCAATCGCCGCAGGAGCTAGCCTCGCGTCGCCGCGCAGGCGTCATGCTGCAGGCGGCCGGCATCCCGGATGCGAGCAAGGTCGGCGAGTTGCTCGAGCTGACCCGAAGCTATTACGCCGATCCGCTCGGCATGGCCGAGTGCGCATCGATGGCCGGTCTCGAGAACCTGCTCGATCGTCGCTACGGCAGACTCTCCGGCGGCCAGCAACGTCGCGTCCAGTTCGGCCTGGCCATCTGCGGGCGGCCGCGGGTGCTGTTTCTCGACGAGCCGACCACCGGCCTCGACATCGAGTCCAGGCAGGGCCTGTGGCGCGCGATCCGCACGCTGATCGAACAGGATTGCGCCGTCCTGCTGACCACCCATTACCTCGAGGAAGCCGAGGCCCTGGCCGATCGCGTGGTCGTGCTCAATCAGGGGCGCGTGGTCGCTGCCGGCAGCGTCGGCGAGATCCGCGCGCATGTTGCCCAGCGCCGTATCCGCTGCATATCGAGCCTGACGCCGGAACAAGTCGCTGCCTGGCCGGAAGTGCGTCACGCCCGTCTCGAAGGCGGACGATTGCAGATCGTGGTCGACAGCGCCGAATCGGTGGTGCGCCGGCTGCTGGCCGAAGACGCCCAGCTCGGCGAGCTCGAAGTCGAGCGTGCCGGACTGGCCGAAGCATTCGTCCAACTGACCCGCGAGGCTGCATGATGGACACCGGCAAGTTTCCCACGGCGCGCCTGCTGCGCTGCTACGTTCTCGAGGCGAAGTACGAATTCCTGCGCCTGTTGCGCACGCCATCCTTCGTCCTGCCGAGCCTGCTGTTTCCGGCCATGTTCTACCTGCTGTTCGGCGTCGTTCTTGGCGCCCGGCGAGGCGGCGGCGAATTGCAGGCCTATCTGTTGGCCACCTATGGCATCTTCGGCGTCATGGGCGTCGCCCTGTTCGGTTTCGGCGTGACCATCGCGATCGAACGCGAACGTGGTTTCCTGACCCTCAAGCGCGCCCTGCCGATGCCTCCGGGAGCCCTGCTGTTCGCCAAGCTGGCCATGGCCATGATTTTCGCCGCGATCATCTCGCTGACCCTGGCCACCCTTGCGGCAAGCCTGGCGGGGGTCGTTCTCGAGCCGGCTCAATGGGCGCTGCTGTTCGCCATCAATGTCCTCGGCGTTCTCCCGTTCGCTGCCATCGGGCTCTGCATAGGCAGCCTGGTCAGCGGGCAGGCGGCACCGGCGATCGTCAATCTGATCTACCTGCCGATGTCCTTCCTGTCGGGCCTGTGGATGCCCCTGTCGGTCCTGCCCGACGCCATTGGCCGCTTCGCCCCGGTCTGGCCGTCCTATCACCTCGGTCGCATTGCACTCGCCGTGGTCGGTCGCGACGGCGCCGGCGGCGTCCTTGGGCACCTCGGTGTGCTGCTCGCGATTACACTGGGCTGTTTCCTGCTCGCACGCAGGCAATTGGCCAAGGCCGAGCAGAGTGGCCCTGGCTGAACTTCCATATCGGTCCCGGCAAACCGCGCGCGGCCCGGATCGACAGAGCATGAGGGGGCGGGAACCACTGCAATGAAGCATTCCATCAGGAAAAGCCTGCTGCACTGGCGCAGTCGCCTGGTACCCGACGAACTCGAGCTGGGCTGGATGCCATTCCTGTTTCTCGGCTATCTGGTGTTCCTGTTCTTTCCGAGTGTTTTTCCCGCCGTCATCGGCCAGAGCGATCGGGGCGTGCCGTATGGGCTGCTGGGTCCCACGCTCGCTTCGATCGCTATTTTCCTGCCGCTGTATTTCCTGACCTATCGCAGCAAAGGTGCTCGCGCGATTCTGTGCATGCTGGCGATCGCCTCGCTTTGCCTCGTGTTGCTGCCGATAAACGCCTTCGCGAATACCTATCTGATCTATGCGGTCGCGTTTGCGGCGTTCATAGATGCGGACCTCTGGCGCCGTCTGACCTGGGTGATCGCCATGCTCTCGGCCTTCCTGGTCGAAATCCTGGTGCTGCGGATACCGCTCTTTGTCTTCGCCCTGACCGCTTTCATATCGATCGCGGTCTTCCTGGCCAATCATTTCCAGGTCGAAAATTCGCGCAAACGCGTGGCTCTGAAGCTTTCCCACGATGAGGTCAGGCGACTTGCAGCACTGGCCGAACGCGAGCGCATCGGCCGCGACCTGCACGACCTGCTCGGACACACGCTGTCCCTGATAGCCCTCAAGTCGGAACTGGCCGGCAAGCTGCTCGCGCGCGATACCGCTGCCGCGCATCGCGAAATCGACGAAGTGAGCCGGGTTGCGCGGGAAGCCCTGTCGCAGGTCCGCGATGCGGTTACCGGCATCCGCGCCGCCGGCCTCGCCGCCGAACTGGCCTCGGCGCGCCAGATGCTCGAGTCCGATGGCGTCCATTTCACCTACGATCTCGGCGATACCGAGTTGCGTACGGAGCAGGAGACCGTGCTTGCCATGGTCGTACGCGAGGCCACCACCAACATCCAGCGTCACGCCCGCGCGCGCCGGGCCAGGGTCGCCCTCGAAGCGGACAGCGGCTTTGCGCGCCTGAGCATCAGCGATGATGGCCATGGCAACGCGATCGTCTCCGGCAACGGCTTGCGCGGCATGCGCGAGCGGGTCGAAGCCATCGGCGGCAGCCTCGCCATCGACTCCGAGCGCGGCCGTGGAACGAGCGTCACCATCGAGTTGCCGCTGGATATCGCCGCGGCGGGCGAAAAATCGGCCGGGGCACGACCCTCGTTGGCCGGGTCCTGAATGCGCGTGCAGGGGCACGCGCCGGAATGCTAGCTTGGCCCGCCAATGATTGAGGAGCCAGTCATCGAATGATCCGCGTGCTGCTCGCCGAAGACCAGGCCATAGTTCGTGGTGCGCTCTCGGCCCTGCTCGGGCTGGAGCCCGACATCGAGGTGCTCGGCGCCGCCGCCGATGGCGAAAGCGCCTGGCGCGAACTGCAACGCCTGAAGCCCGATGTGCTGGTTACCGATATCGAGATGCCCGGACTGACCGGGCTCGAACTGGCCCAGCGCATCCAGCGCCATGAACTGCCGACCCGGGTCGTCATCGTCACCACCTTCGCCCGCCCGGGCTTCCTGCGTCGCGCGCTCGATGCCGGCGTGGTCGGTTATCTGCTCAAGGATGCGCCGGCGGAAAACCTGGCCGAGGCCCTGCGCATGGTCCATCGCGGTGGTCGTTCGATCGACCCGCAACTGGCCGTCGATGCCTGGTCGGAAGCTGATCCGCTCAACGAACGCGAGCGCCAGGTCCTGCGCCTCGCCGGCGAAGGCATGGCGGCGGGGGACATCGCGGCGAAACTCAACTTGTCGCACGGCACCGTGCGCAACTATCTGTCCGAAGCGATCGGCAAGCTCGGTGTCAGCAATCGCATCGAGGCGTATCGCATGGCCAGGCAGAAGGGCTGGCTGTAGCTTGCTTGCGGCCCAATGGCATCGATGTCCGGCCTTGCGCGGCCGAATTCGTGAGAAATCGGCCGGCTCCGCCTACAATGCGCGCCCATTCTGCTGCATGCCGGTCCATTGAAGAAGTCCGATTTCCACTTTGATTTACCGCCGCAACTGATCGCGCAACAACCCCTGGCCGAACGCTCGGCCAGCCGCTTGCTCGTTCTCGACGTCGACCGGAAGTCCCTGCTGGATCGTCAGTTCGTGGAATTGCCGGACCTGCTGCGGGCCGGCGACCTGCTCGTGTTCAACGATACCCGGGTCCTGCCGGCACGACTGTACGGTCGCAAGTCCACTGGCGGAGCCGTTGAAATCCTGATCGAGCGCTTGACCGGCCGCCACGACGCGACCGCGCAGCTCGGCGTCAGCAAGAAGCCCAGGGAGGGCAGCGCGATCGAACTGGCCGATGGCTCGCTGGTGCGCGTGCTCGGCCGCGACGGCGAGTTCTTCAAGCTGCGTTTCGAGTCGATGGAACCGCTCGAGAAGTTGCTGCTGCGACTTGGGCGCATGCCGCTGCCTCCGTACATCGATCGCGATGCCGATGCCGCCGACAGCGAGCGCTATCAGACGGTGTTCGCACGCGAACCGGGGGCTGTGGCAGCGCCGACCGCAGGACTTCATTTCGACGAGTCCCTGCTGGCGACGCTGGCCGGGCGCGGCATCGAATCCGGACACGTCACCCTGCACGTCGGTGCAGGGACGTTCCAGCCGATGCGGTCCGAGCGCATCGAGGACCACGTCATGCACCGCGAATGGCTCAACGTCGGCGCCGAACTGGTCGAAAGGATCCACCGGACCCGGGCTCGCGGTGGCCGCGTCATCGCGGTTGGAACGACCGTGGTGCGCGCCCTCGAGAGCGCGAGTCGCAACGGCGTACTCGAGCCGTTCGCCGGCGAAACGCAGATCTTCATCTTCCCGGGTTACCGTTTCAGCAGCATCGACGGCCTGCTGACCAATTTCCATCTGCCCGAATCGACCCTGCTGATGCTGGTTTCCGCGCTGGCCGGTCGCGAGTTCATCCTCGATGCCTACCGGCACGCGGTCGAGCAGCGCTACCGGTTCTTTTCCTATGGGGATGCGATGTTGATCTGGCCTGGAAGCCGGGAATCGGGAATGGAGAATAGGGAATCGGTCAAGAACGACGTGTCATCTTCGGAAGACTCCAGTCCCTAGGACACCGACAAACATCGCGATTCTTCCAACCATTACCCACTCCCAATTCCCCATTCTCGTACCATGCACTTCGAACTCCTCGCCACCGACGCCAACGCCCGCCGCGGCCGCCTGAGTTTCGCGCGCGGCACGATCGAGACGCCGGCCTTCATGCCGGTCGGCACGTATGGCACGGTCAAGGCGATGACCCCGCGCGATGTCGAGGAGATCGGCGCCGAGATCATCCTCGGCAACACCTTCCACCTGTTCCTGCGCCCGGGCCTCGAGGTGATCGGCGACTTTGGCGGTCTGCACCGGTTCATCGGCTGGAAGCGGCCGATCCTGACCGATTCCGGCGGATTCCAGGTTTTCTCGCTCGCGCACAAGCGCAAGATCACCGAGGAGGGCGTGACCTTCGCTTCGCCGGTGGACGGCTCGAAGGTTTTCCTGAGCCCCGAGGAATCGATGCGCATCCAGCACGTGCTCGATTCCGACATCGCGATGATCTTCGACGAGTGCACGCCGTACCCGGCCACCGAGCCGGTGGCCCGCGCCTCGATGGAACTGAGCCTGCGCTGGGCCTTGCGCTCGCGCCGGGGTTTCGACGCGCTCGAAAACCGCAACGCGCTGTTCGGCATCGTCCAGGGCTCGGTCTATCCCGATCTGCGCAAGCGTTCGGCGGAAGGCCTGATCGAAATCGGTTTCGACGGCTACGCCATCGGCGGCCTGGCCGTCGGCGAGCCCGAAGAGGAGCGCAACGCAACCCTCGAAATCGTCGAGCCATTCCTGCCGAAGGACCGTCCGCGCTACCTGATGGGCGTCGGTCGGCCCGAGGACATCGTCGAGGCGGTGCGCCGCGGCGTCGACATGTTCGACTGCGTGATGCCGACGCGCAATGCGCGCAACGGTTTCCTGTTCACGCGGCATGGCACGCTGCGCATCCGCAACGCGAAGTTTGCCCGCGACACGCGCGTCATCGAGGAAGGCTGTGCGTGCTATGCCTGCCGCAGCGGCTTCAGCCGTGCCTATCTGCGCCATCTCGATCGCTGCGGCGAAATCCTAGGCAGCCAGCTTGCGACGATCCACAACCTGCATCACTACCAGCAGCTCATGGCCGGATTGCGCGCGGCGATCGCCGGCTCGCGCCTCGATGCCTTCGTCGCCGAGTTCTACGCACTGCGCACGGGCGAGGGCGAGTAGGCTCGCGCCGGAATTCGGCGCACGCTAGCATGGCGCGGAATGGCGGCAACTGGTTGGCAAATCCATCTCGCAAGGACCCAAGGATTCCATGAAGACCCTTCTCGTCACCGGCGGCGCCGGATTCATCGGCGGCAATTTCGTCCTCGATCTGCTCGCCCTCGGCGGCTATCGCGTCGTCAACCTCGATGCGATGACTTATGCCGGCAATCCGGACACGCTGGCCGAGGTCGCCGACCATGCCGACTATGCGTTCGAGCGCGGCGACATCGGCGATCGCGAGCGGGTGCAGGCCCTGCTCAGCCAATACGAGCCGACGGCGATCGTCAATTTCGCTGCCGAGTCGCATGTCGATCGCTCGATCGACGGTCCGGCGGCATTCGTGCAGACCAATGTCGTCGGCACGCTCAACCTGCTCGAGTGCGCGCTGGCCTACTGGCGCGCCCTGCCGCTCGATCGCCAGGATGCGTTCCGCTTCCTGCATGTATCGACCGACGAGGTCTACGGCTCGCTCGGCCCGGTCGGGCGCTTCACCGAGGAGTCGCCATACCAGCCGAACTCGCCGTACTCGGCGTCCAAGGCATCTTCCGACCATCTGGTGCGCGCCTTCCACCACACCTACGGCCTGCCGGTGCTGACGACGAACTGCTCGAACAACTACGGCCCGTTCCAGTTCCCCGAGAAGCTCATCCCGCTGATGATCCAGAAGGCCCTCGCCGGCGAGCCCTTGCCGGTCTATGGCGATGGCCGCAACGTGCGCGACTGGCTCTATGTCAGGGACCATTGCAGTGCGATCCTGCGCGTCCTCGAAATCGGCCGGGTCGGCGAGGTCTACAACGTCGGCGGTGATGCCGAGCGCGAGAACATCCATGTCGTGAAGACCGTCTGCGCCCTGCTCGACGAACGCCAGCCGCTGGCCGACGGACGCAAGCGCGAATCGCTGATCAGCTACGTCAAGGACCGCCCGGGACACGATCGCCGCTACGCGATCGATGCCTCGAAAATCCGCCGCGAACTCGGCTGGCGGCCGACCGAGACCTTCGAGTCAGGGCTGGCGCGCACGGTGGACTGGTATCTGGCGCGGCAGGATTGGGTGGGGAGGGTGCTGGATGGGAGTTATCGGATGGAGCGGTTGGGTGGGGGTTGAGTTCGCTCCACGCTGGTCCTGATCGTAGTTCCGGCGAGGCGGGGATTCCGTTCCGGGCCGTTTGGTCTCATGCATGGCGCGTCGCGGGGCATGCTTGTGAGTGATGGTCTTCACTCGCCTATGGCGACCGAGCCATTCCGATTCCGGTCACTCCGATTCCCCTGTAGGAGCGCCTTCAGGCGCGATGCTTTTCTGCACGTTTCGGAATTCCACATCGTCGTCCCTGCGCAGGCAGGGACCCAGTGACTTGGCTCTTCGGAAAGTTTCATATCGCTTCGCGGCGCATCCTTGGAGAAGAAACAAAGCTTTCACTCGCCTTCGGCGAGCGAGTTACTTCTCTTTGCTTGGTCAAAGAGAAGTAACCAAGAGAAAGACCACCCCAAAGCGGTGGTCTCCGGGCATCCTGCCCTGCGACTGCGCGGCAGGACTACGGGGGTTCGCTGACAGCACCTCCGTGTGCTGGCAGCGAACTGGGCGCGATCCCTCGCGCCCACCCTGCGGGCCTTTCCTTCGCCCAGCCGCCACCGCTTACGGGGCCCGGGTAGCGCGCATCCAGCGCGCCAGAGCAAAAAGCAAGTGCAATAGCCAAAGCCAGAGTGAACCTGCCCCGCTGAAACGGACGCCAAGAAGCGTTAACTTCAATGCTTCTTGGAGGTTCCTATGCAACGTATTCCCCGTCGTCAATACACGGACGACTTCAAGGCCCAAGCGGTCGCCCTGGCTGAGTCCATCGGTTCTGCAAAGGCTGCCCGTCAGCTGGATGTTTCGGTCAAGACGTTGGCCAACTGGTTAGGCATATCGCGTGCCGGCAAGCCACTCAGCGCCCCCGCCCGGCTGCCGGTCAGCGACCTCGAAGCCGAGCTGGCTCGGCTGCGCGCTGAGAACGCGACGCTCAAGATGGAGCGAGAAATCTTAAAAAAAGCGACGGCGTTCTTCGCCAAGGAGTCCAAGTGAGGTACGCCTTCGTCGCACGTGAACGGGCTCATTATCCTCTGGGTGTGTTGTGCCGCCTGCTCGGCGTCTCCCGCTCAGGACTCTACGACTACCTCGGCCGACAGATGAACCCAGGCCCAGATCCAGATGCATCCTTACGCCGGGACCTCAGGCGCTGTCATGCCGAGAGCCGAGGGTTGTATGGCCGCCCCCGGCTGGTCACCGACCTGCGCGAGTTAGGCCACGCCGTCGGGCCCAAGCGCGTCACACGATTGATGCGGGAAGAAGGCCTGCGCGGCAAGACCAAATGCCGCGCCCGGCCGCGCACCACAGACAGCAGCCATGCGCGGCCGGTCGCCGAGAATCTGCTCGACAGGCAGTTCGACGTGACCAGTACGATCCCGGCCTGGGTCAGTGACATCACCTACATCGCCACCCGTGAGGGCTGGTTGTACCTGGCGGTCGTGCTGAGCCTCCAGACCCGGCAGGTGCTGGGCTACAGCCTCAGCGATCGCATGCCGGATGATCTGGTCGAGCAGGCCTTCTTGAACGCTTGGCAGCGCTCGTCCGGGCCTCGCGGCGTGCTGTTCCACTCCGACCGCGGCAGCCAGTACGCGAGCCACGACTTCCGACGCACGCTCACGGCCCTGGGCTTCGTGCCGAGCATGAGCCGCAAGGCCAACTGCTGGGACAATGCCGTCGCCGAGTCCTTCTTCGCCACGCTGAAAAACGAAGAGGCCACCGGCGTGTATCCCTCAAAGGTCGCTGCACACGCCGGGATCGCAACCTACATCCACGGCTTCTACAATCCCACGCGAAGACACTCGGCACTCGGTAACCGCTCGCCGGACAACTATGCCCGGGACCAGATGGCCGCGTAGCACATCAACACGTCTTCTTGGCGTCCGTTCCAACGGGGCAAGTTCAGAGCTCCTCATCCGCCTGCGGTACCTTCTCCCGCCGGGCGGGAGAAGGAAGATCAGGAGCCGAAGCGAAGCGCGACCCGGCAGCTTGCGGGCATCTGCTTCGTCTTGGCTGCGCAGGAGGCGCAGTGAACGGGGCCCCTATGCAGTGGCGCAGCGGCGGAGACAAGGCCCGAAGGGTGGCTCGCAAGGATGCGAGCCAGTTGGCTGCCAGTCCACGGATGGACTGTCAGCCAACCCCGGAGCCGCTGCGCGGAGTCGGAGGGCAGGATGCCCGGAGACCGCTGCATCGGGGTGGCCTTCTCTTTGGTTACTTTCTCTTGGCCACGCAAGAGAAAGTGACTCGCTCGCCGAAGGCGAGTGAAAGCTTTGCACTTCGGTCCACGAACGCGCCGCGAAGCGATGTCGGCAAGTGCGAACAGCAAAGTCACTGGGTCCCTGCCTGCGCAGGGACGACGATGTAGTTCGGATCGTGCAGGAAAGCATCGCGCCTGAAGGCGCTCCTACAGAGGAGCCGGAGCGACTCGCTCGCTGACAGGCGAGATAAAACCTTTGCTCTGATCGCAAAAAACGCGCCGCGACGCTTGGCAGTGCCGACAGAAACCCCAGGCAAGCCCGGACGCGCGCAGCAAAACGTGGATCAGGAAGCCCGATTCACCGAGTAATCGGCCAGCACCGCGAGCGCATCGCGCGCGTCCGAGGCGGGCAGGGTCGACAGGGCCGACTGTGCCGATCGCGCGTAATGCTCGGCGCGGCTGCGGGCGTGTTCGAGGGCACCGGTATCGCGGATGGCGGCGACGATGTTGTCGAGCGAGTCGAGTCCGCCTGATTCGATCGCGCGACGCAGGCTGGCGGCCTGTTCGGGGGTTCCGTTGGCGATCGCATGGATGACCGGCAAGGTCGGTTTGCCCTCGGCGAGGTCGTCGCCGATGTTCTTGCCCAGGGTTTCGGCGTCGGAAACGTAATCGAGCACGTCGTCGGCGATCTGGAAGGCGTAGCCGAGGTCGAGGCCGTAGCGGGCCAGGGCCTCTTCCTGGTCGCGGGGCAGGCCGGCGAGGACCGCACCGAGGCGGGTCGCAGCGGAAAACAGCACGGCAGTCTTGCGTTCGATGACGTCGAGATAGGCCTGTTCGCTGGTATCGGCATTGCCGATGTTGAGCAGCTGAAGCACCTCGCCCTCGGCGATGCGGTTGGTCGTGTCGGCGAGGATGCGCATGATGCGCATGCTGTCGAGTTCGACCATCATCTGGAACGAGCGTGAATAGAGGAAGTCGCCGACCAGCACGCTGGCTGCGTTGCCCCACAGTGCGTTGGCGGTCTTGCGGCCGCGGCGCAGGTCGGATTCGTCGACGACGTCGTCGTGGAGCAGGGTCGAGGTGTGGATGAACTCGATCAGTGCGGCCAGCGGGACGTGGTCGTTGCCCTGGTAGCCGGCGGCGCGCGCGGCGAGCAGGTGCAGCATCGGGCGCAGGCGCTTGCCGCCGCTACTGATGATGTGTTCGGAAATCTGGTTGATGAGGACGACATCCGATGCCAGGCGCGAGCGGATCAGGGCATTGACAGCGGACATGCCAGGCGCGGCCAGGGTCTGCACGTCGGCAAGGCTGCGGATGCCCGACCTCGCCGGGTTGGATACTGAACTCAAGTGCGGATTCCCGTATGGGTAGGGCTCAAGTATAGCCGGGCTAGTGCCCGTGCCACTTCGACTGCAACTGGGCGGCGATGCTCAGGGCGATCGCTTCCGGGCCGCGGCCGCCGAGATCGATGCCGACCGGTGATTGCAGGGTTGGCCGCAGGCGTTCGCGAGAGGCCTCGGGGAGCAGCCTGAACAGGTCTTCGCGACGCCGCCTGGGGCCGAGCAGGCCGATGAACGGCGGCGGCTTCGCGCTCAGGGCCAGCAGCGCCTCGAGGTCGAGCTCGAAATTGTGGTGCATGACCAGTGCCGCGAACGGATCTCCGAACTGGGCTGACTCGACGATGCGCACCGGGGCCTCCTGGTAAAGCGCGTCGGCCAGCCTTGCTGCATCGAGCCAGCGTGGCCGGGATTCGATGGCCGTGGTCAGCCAGCCCATCGATCGCAGCAGCGGCAGCAGGACCGGCGCTTCGGGTCCGGCGCCGAACAGGACGACGGTTGCAGGGGCCTCGATGGCCACCTGCCAGCGCCCGGAATAATCCGGCGCGGCGCTCCAGTCCGGCGTAGCGGCGCCGAGTTGCCAGGATTCCTCGACGTCGCCAATGCGGCAGGTGATGGCGCCGGCCGAACTCAGATCCAGTTGCATGGCCCCGCGGCAGTCGAGCCAGAGGCGGGCCAGGGTTTGCCAGCCCTGCAGCGAATCGAGCGGCAGCAGGGCCAGGCGAAGACGGCCGCGACAGCCAATCGCCGAACCGCCGAACAGCGCTTCGTCGTCGCGTGTGTCGACTTCCATCCACGCGATCGTGCCTTCGGCCGCGGCCAGCGCCGCACGGCGGGCGATTTCCGGTTCGAGGCAGCCGCCGCTGAGCCAACCGGTTTGCCCGCTGCGGTCGAACAGCGCGATGGCGCCGGCCGACACGTAGGTCGATCCGGAGGTTTCGAGAACAACGGCGAGGGTGGGTTGCGTGGCGTCTTCGAACGCCCGCAGCGCGGCCTCGATCACCGCGCGCTGGCCGCCCGCCGTCGCAACGTCGCTGGACGGAGTCGTGTTCCCGCTGCTCGGCATCGAATCGGCGCTCATGCGGCGGACAATGTAGCCGCGCGATCGCCTGCCGTCGACCACGTCGATTCAGCTCAGTGCGCCACCGCAGCTCGACCCCTGGCCGGCCGTGCAACCGAAGCAATGGCCGGCAACACCGATCCGTCGCGGCAGGTCCTGTTCGAGCAGGTCGCGCAGATGGGTGTGTGCCTTGCGCCCGGCCAGCGGCAACTTGAGCATCTGGTTGAAGTCGCAGTCGAACAGCGAACCGTCGTAGCCGACGCTGAGGGTGGAACGGCACATGACCGAATCGAGGTTGCTGTCCTGGTGCGCATTGCGGAGAGTCTGCATGTAGGTATCGAACTGGCCCTTCGACAGCAGCCACGAGCCGAAACGCTGGATCGGCATGTTGGCGAGCGCATACAGATGGTTGAAGGCGATGCCGAAGTTGTCGCCGAGCAGGCGCCGATAGTCGGCTTCCAGCTTGGCTTGCGCCGGTGGCAGGAAGGCGCCGTTCGGGTTGTAAACGAGGTTGAGCACGAGCTCGCTGCCGGGCCGGGCATAGCCGAGCTCGTTGAGGCGCCGGAGCGCGCGTATCGAGCTTTCGAAGACGCCATCACCGCGCTGCTCGTCGACGTTCTCCTGGCTGTAGCAGGGCAGCGAGGCCACCGCCTCGACACGGTTTTCGGCGAGGAATTCGCCGACCCATTCGTAGCCCGGTTCTTCCATGATGGTCGGATTGAGCCGGTCCATGACGTGCAGGCCGATGGCCCTGGCCTGTTCGACCAGCCAGCGGAAATCGAGGTTCATCTCGGGCGAGCCACCGGTCAGGTCGAGCGTCGTCACGCCGAGCTTGCGTCCGACCTCGAGGGCCAGCTGCATCGTTTCGCGATCCATCGTTTCGGTGCGGCGCGGGCCGGCGTTGACGTGGCAATGGATGCAGCTGAGGTTGCAGCGGTAGCCGAGATTGAGCTGCAGCGTCGTGAGGCGACCGCGTTCGATCGCCGGGAAGTCGCTGTGTTCGAGTTGGGGCCAGGTATTGCGCATGGTGGTTTCGCTTATCGTCGAGAAGAATGCCGGTCAGGCAGTATCGGCAGCACGAGCAGGGCAGCGAGCCTCTGCGAACGCTCCTCACGAAATTCGTCGAGGCCGATCGACATCGATCGGTGGCCGTCGCGCGGCTGGGCGACCATGGAGCGGAACAGGCGATCCCACAGGCTGAGGAGGTTGCCGTAATTGCTGTCGGTCTCGACACGATGCACCGAGTGGTGCACGCGATGCCAGTCCGGCGTGATCACGAACCAGCGCAGACGGCGCTCCCAGGTCGTAGGAATGTGGAGGTCGGCGTGACTGAACAGGGCGAACACCGCGAGCAGGATTTCGTAGCAGAGCACGCTGATCGGCGCGACTCCGAGCGCGGCGATGACGGCGAACTTGTAGAACAGCGAGAGCAGGATTTCGGCCGGATGGAAGCGCAGGCCCAGGGTCACTTCGAACTGCGTATCGGTGTGGTGAACGCGGTGGATCCGCCAAAGCCACGGCAGGACATGCATCCAGCGATGCTGCCAGTAGATCGCGAGGTCGAGCACGATCACGCTGATCGCGAGTTCGAGGCCGAAAGGCCAATCGAAATGATGAAAGAATCCGATCTGTCGTTGCTCGACGAGCAAGGCGAAGCCGACCGCCGTCAGCGGCAGGACCAGGTAGACGATGAGCGCGGCGATCAGGGTCAGGCCGACGTTGCGCAGGCGCCGGGCCAGGCTCGAGTGTTCGCCGCGACGCGGTCGCATCATCTGGGCCAGCAGCAGCACGCCGAAAACGAGGCCGACGATGGCGAAGCGGACCGGGCCAGCATGCGTGATCGCGAATTCGTTCATGCGCAGCGCTCCGCGATGTCGTCGAGCCGGCCGAGTTGCTCCATGAGATGGGACTGCTCGGCGGTGGCGTCGGCGAGAGCGGCAAGGCGCTCGCGCACCGGTCCGATGTCCGCAACAGTGTCGATGTCGCGCAGGCGTTCGAGCTCGAGCCAGTCGCCTTGCCCGCGCAGCGCTTCGACGAATTCGACGGCTGTGCTCGGCGCGCTGTAGCGCGGTTGCAGCCAGGCCGTGTCATCCAGCCTGCGGTTGCCGCCGAACAACCAGAAGCCGCCGTCCTCGGCCGGTCCGATCGCGAGATGCGCCGAGGCCGCGCGCAGCCAGGCATCGGCCTCGGCGAGGTGCCGGACTTCGATTTGCGGCGCGTCGGCGCCGATCAGGATCGCTGCGCCGTGACGCTCGTACATGCGCCGGTACACCCGCGCCATGCGCTCGCCGAGCGAGCCGGCTCCCTGTTCGACGCACGGAAATCCGGGCCAGTGGGCCGTTGCGTTTTCTTCAGCAACTGCCCAGTAGGCAGTCATGCCATGTCGGCGACCGGCTTCGGCGACCACCGAGGCCACCGCTTCGGCGCAGGCCATATGCAAACGCTCGGCAGCCTCGCGGCCGAGGTTCGGCCAGAGTCGCGTCTTCAGCGCCGAGAGGCCTGGCGTCTTGACGAAGATGGCCACGGCGACGCTCATCGAATCGAACCCCGCGGATGACGCGCGGCGGCCTCGCGCGAAAAGCGCGTAGCCTGCGCGTGGGTCAGGCGCAGGTGCTGCCAGGTCGTGCGCAACCAGCCGCGCTCGGCGTACTTGCGCGCGCTGGTGCGGATCGGCGCGCGCAGGGCGCGCAGGGCGATGCCGCGGAGGTGGGCGGCCCAGATCAGGGCGTGATCCTCGCCGCTGGCCAGCGTCTCGTCGAAACCGCCGAGCGCGTCGAACACGTGACGCGGCATCAGCAGGCCCTGGTCGCCGAACGGCAGGCCGAAGCCGCGACTGCGCAGACGCGCGCCCCACTCGTTGAGCAGCATCCAGCGCGGGCCGTCGTCGAGAAAGCGAAGGTCGAAGAAACCGATCTCCCTGGCGTCTTCGGCGACGAAGCGCTGCATCGCGCGCAGCGTCTTGGTGTCGATGCGCGAATCGGCGTGCAGAAACCACAGCCAGTCGCCGGCTACGGCGCGCGCACCGGTATTGAGCTGACGGCCGCGACCGCACGCACCCTGCACGACGCGCACATCGGAGGCGGCGCTCGCCGCGTCGGCATCCTCGCTGCGGCATGTCGAAAGCACGACGTCCTTCGCACCGGCCTGCTTCAGCTGCGGCAGCAAGCCCCGCCAGGCCTGGTCACCAGGGCCGACCGGAATGACGATGCCGAGCGCGGACTGCACCGGACTCAGCAGCAAGCGCCCGCGCCCGTGCTCGCCGCGGTGGCAGCCGGCGCGCAGTCGAACAGGCCGTAGTGGACGCGCTTCGTGCCGTGCAGCTCGAAGTAACGCGCGAAGCGGGACTGCGCCAGCATGTCGAAGGTGTTGCCGCAGACACGCATCGGCTTGCCGGTCTCGAAGCGATGGTGGTCGTCGAGGACGAAGGCGTGCGGGAGGTTCGGCGCTTCGCCGCGGTAGGTGGCGATCTGGCCGTAGTCCTCGCAGCGGTCCTCGAGATCGAGCTTGAAGGCGCGCATCGTCATCGAGCGGAACGCAACCATGCCGATGCGCGCCTCGATGGCCGGATCGAGCAGCGGGATCGGCGCCTGGCTCGCGCAGCGCACGTCAGCACAGCCGAGGCGCGTCAGCATGCGCCGGAAGTCCTCGGTGTAGAGCGCACCGGACAGGCACTCGCCGAGCAGGACCGGATCGTTGCGCAACTCGGCAGGAATGCGGCGATCGGCGAACACGTCGGAAAAGTACAGCTCACCGCCGGGCTTGAGTACGCGGAAGATTTCGGCGAAGACCTTTTCCTTCTCCGGCGAGAGGTTCAGCACGCAATTGGAAACGACCACGTCGACGCTGGCATCGGTGATGCCGCAAGCATCGAGGCGTTCGATGTGGCCCTCGAGCAGGCGCACGTTCGAGCGTGCATGGCCATAGCGCTCGGCGTGCCAGTCGCGGTGGCGCTCGGCCACGGCGAGCTGTTCGGGGGTCATGTCGATGCCGATAACCTGACCCGCAGGACCGACCAGGCGCGAGAGCAGGTAGACGTCGCGCCCGGTGCCGCAACCGAGATCGAGTACGGTCACGCCCTCGACCGCCGCGGGCAGCGGTGAGCCGCAGCCGTAGAAGCGACTCGTGATCTCCGGATGGATGTCGGCAAGCAGAGGGCGCAACCAGGCCGGCATCGATTCGCTCGGGCAGCAGGCGCCGGTCTTGAGGTCGCTGCTCGATTGCAGGACATCGCCGTAGTAGTGGCGGACATCCTCGTGAGTGCTTGCCTGGTTCATGATTGTTCCGGTTCCAATGAGAGGGTCGGTGCGGGCCAGCCTGGCAGCGCCGGCCGTGGTGTCGTCGGGGGTATCATGGGCGGCTTTCCGGGACGGCACGATTCAGGCTCCAATCGTACTCGCCAAAGACGATCGGCATCTCGCCATTACGCAATTGCACAGCACGCCCGGCATCGAGTCCCAGTACCGCGGCACGGTCGGCCAGAAACGCGCGAACGCCGCCCGCGTGCGCATCGAAATCCTGCGCGTACCAGTCGAAAATTCGCGAGATTAGGAGTCGGCCCCGATCAGTGTCGAAACGGTTGCGCGAGCGATCGCTCAGGAACCGGCGGGCCTGGTCCTCGAGCTGCTCGCGCAACGAGGTCCCGACGTAGGCTTCCGGGCGCAGCGCCGGACAGCCGACCGATGCGCAGTTGACCGCGAAGTGGATGCGCGGATCGGCATAATCGGCGGCGCCGCGCAGCAGGTCGTGTTCGATGGCGTCGAGGCTGCGGCGCTGGCCGAGCAGATTGACGAAGACCTTAATCCACGGCGAGGAAAACAACCCGCCGAGGTCCTTGATCGAGTCGAGATCCGGATAGCGGGTCAGGACCAGGGCAATCGTGGCGGCGTTGTAGGCATTGATCAGGAAGGCTTCACGGTCGGCTGGCGGCCAGCTCGCAAAGGTCACCTCGTCGACGCGCGCAAGCGCATCGAGATAGTCCTGCAAGGCTGGCCGATCATTCGAGAAGCCTGCGTAGTCGACCGAGCTGGCCGTCTTCGCCTCATTCCAGTGCACGTGCCGCGCGAGCAGGGTGCTCCAGCCGGTATGGCCGATGTCGAAGCCGACGTCGGCCGCGCCGGCGAGGGAGGCGCTGCAGAATGCGAACACGAGGGCGAGCAGGGTGCGCATGCGCTCAGCGACGCCGCCAGGCGAAGAAGCGTTCGGCCATGCGCAGCGCGCCCTCGGGAGCATGGGCGCGCTTCCACATGCCCGCTGCATACTTGTTTGCTTCGCTCATGGTCGGGTAGATGTGGATCGTGCCGAGCAGCTTGTTCAGGCCGATACCGTGCTTCATCGCCAGCACGAACTCGGCGAGCAGGTCGCCGGCGTGCTCGCCGACGATCGTCGCACCGAGGATCCTGTCCTTGCCGGGCTCGGTCAGCACCTTGACGAAGCCGTGGTCGGCAGAATCGGCGATTGCGCGATCGAGGTCGTCGATGCCGTACTTGGTGACTTCGACTTCAATGCCCTTTTCCTTCGCCTCGTCTTCCGAAAGGCCGACCCGCGCGACTTCCGGATCGGTGAAGGTCGACCACGGAATCACCCGATAGTCGGCCTTGAAGCTCCAGAACGGGGCGAGCAGGGCATTCACCGAGGCATACCAGGCCTGGTGCGCGGCGACATGGGTGAACTGGTAGGGGCCGGCGACATCCCCGGCGACGAGGATGTTCGGGAAGTTGGTGCGCATCAGGGCGTCGGCTTGCACGGTGCCCTGTTTCTCGATGACGACGCCGAGTTCCTCGAGACCGAAGCCGGAGACATTCGGCTTGCGTCCGAGCGCCAGCAGCAGGCGGTCGAATTCGAAGCTGACTTCCTTGCCGCCCTGCCTGCAGACAAGGCGTCCGCCATCCGCTGTTTTCTCGACGCGTATCGCCTCGCAATCGGTCTCGACACGGATGCCTTCCTCGGCAAAGCGATCCTCGACCAGGCTCGCCGCATCGGCGTCCTCGCGCGGCAGCAGGCGCTGCCCGCGCTGCACCAGGATCACCTGGCTGCCAAGGCGGGCGAAGGCCTGCGACAGCTCGCAGCCGATCGGGCCGCCGCCGACCACGACCAGCCGCTTCGGCAGCTCGCGAATCTCCCAGAGCGTGTCGGAGGTCCGGTAGTCGACGCTGTCGAGGCCCTCGATCTCCGGCACGCGGGCCTGCGCGCCGGTGGCGATGATCAGGCTGCGCGCGGTCAGGCGCTGGCCATCGACTTCGACCTCCCAGGGCGAAACGATGCGTGCATTGCCGCGGATCACATCGACGCCGAGTTCGGTGTAGCGCTCGACCGAGTCGTGCGGCGCGACCTTGGCGATGACGGCGTGCACGCGCTGCATGACTTCGGCGAAATCGAGTTCGACACTCATTTTCGCGATGCCATAGCGCTGCGCGTTGCGAGCATCGGCGACCAGCCGCGCGCTGCGCAGGATCGCCTTGGACGGCACGCAACCGGTATTCAGGCAGTCACCGCCCATGCGGTGGCGCTCGATCAGGGCGACCTTGGCCTTGACCGCGGCGGCAATGTAGGCGGAGACCAGGCCGGCCGACCCGGCTCCGATCACGATCAGGTTGAAATCGAAGTGCCGCGGACGCTGGTAGGGCGCGTAGACCCGGCGCGCGTCGATCCAGCGCGTCAGCCAGCGCATCAGCAGCGGCAGGATGCCGAGCAGCACGAAGGCGCCGATCAGACCTGGCGAGAGGATGCCGGAGAGGCTGTCGATCCGGGCCAACTGGGTGCCGGCGTACACGTAGGCGATCGTGCCGGGCAGCATGCCGGCCTGGCTGACCAGGTAGAACACGCGCGTCTTCAGGGCCGTCAGCCCGGCCAGCAGGTTGACCAGGAAGAACGGCACCACAGGCACCAGGCGCAGGGTGAACAGATAGTAGGCACCGTCGCGTTCGATGCCCGCGTCGAAGGCTTGCAGGCGCTGGCCGTACTTGCGGCGCAGGCTGTCGCGCAGGACGAATCGCGAGACGAGGAAGGCCAGGGTCGCGCCGATCGAACTGGCGAAGGAAATCAGCACGGTGCCCTCGACGAGGCCGAACAGGGCGCCGCCGGCGAGGGTCAGGATCGCCGCACCCGGCAGGGACAGGCCGGTCACGGCCACATAGACGAGGAAGAAGCTGCCGAGCGCGACCCAGTGGTTCGCGGAAACCCAGGCGGCCAGCGATTCCTGGCGGGCCCTGAGGCCCTGCAGGTTCAGCTCGGCCAGCAGCCCGCTGCGCCAGAGGGCGAATGCGGCGAGCACGAGCACGCCAACGATGATCCAGCGAATCCAGGTTCGGGACACGGCAATTCCTCGGGTGGTCGGCGCCCTCCCGGACACCGCAGACTTGTTGCATTGGAACGGCTTATGGCGACTTTCCATTCATGCCGCAGCATACCGCGCCGCACATTGGCGCCTGGAGCGCGCGCAAGCCGGCCGGGTTGCGGCATCGGCGGCGCGCGGTGTTGCGTCGGATTCAGATTCCGATCATGTTCTGATCTGGCGGCCATCGCGATCGTTTGATGTCGCCAACGGCAAGATCACCGGAAATGCACAGCGTGGCCGCGGCGACGAGCCCGGTCCGTGGGGGGCGGGGTGAACTCCCGCCAGCAAGGCACTCCGCCTGTCTCGCCATGTATCATGCGCCGACCAGCGCCGCTGGCGCCGTCGCGGTCGTTGAGACTGGCTCGAACGACGCTGGGGGAGTTCTGCCGCAGAAATCGATCAAGAGGAGCAAGGCTAATGGCAAGGGGCGTCAACAAGGTGATCCTGGTGGGCAATCTCGGTGCGGACCCGGAGGTCAAGTACACCGCGGGCGGCACGGCGATTTGCACGCTCAGCGTGGCGACCTCGGAATCCTGGAAGGACAAGCAGTCGGGCGAGCAGCAGGAGCGCACCGAATGGCACCGGGTCAAGCTGTTCGGGCGCCTTGCCGAAATCGCCGGTGAATACCTCAAGAAGGGTCGCCAGGTTTACATCGAGGGCTCGATCCGCACCGACAAGTACACCGACAAGGAAGGCGTGCAGCGCTACAGCACCGACATCATCGGCAACGAGATGCAGATGCTCGGTGGCGGCGGCGAGGGAGCAGGTGGCGGCGGAGGTGGCGGCAATTACAGCCGCGATCGCGGTGGCGAGCGCGCCGCGCCGCGCGGTCCGCAGCCGGGCCCGCAGCGCCAGGCCGCTGCGCCCGCGCGCAACGACAGTTTCGAGGACGACGACATCCCGTTCTGAGTCGGCGGCACCTTGGCCGCCGACCCTGTCGGCCGGACAAGTGGCGCAGTCGCAACGTTCATTGCGACTGGCACTCTCAGAAGGCAGCCGTCAACGGCTGCCTTCTGCGTTTTGCGTCATGGATCGGGCCCATCAGTTCGGCAGCTTGCGTGACAGGGCGTAGGCGACGAGGTTGCCGACGCCGGTGGCGCCGAGCAGGATGGCCAGCACGCCGGGGGTGAAGTCACGCAGGTTGAGCGCTTCCATGAGGCCGAAGCCGAAGGCCAGGGCGATAAAGATCGCGCCCCAGCGCAGGGTTGCGTGGCGGCGGCGCAGTTCGTCGGCCTCGACGATCGACTGGATCAGCTCCTGTGAGATGTTGGAAGCCACCAGCTGCTTGCGTACGCGGGCGTCGACCACGGCCTTGATGGCGTAGGTGATGCAGACGAAGAGGGTGATCGGGATCATGAATTCGAAGTGGTTCATGTGCGGTGCCTGGTTCTCTGGTTGGGGGCGCAACAGGAGATACGGCCGGAATCGGGGCGGTTGCAGCTAAATCGCTTGCAACCGTGGGGCGCCCAGGCGTATCCCATGCACCGTGAGCGATCCCTCGACCCAGCATCCGGAAGACCAGGCCCTGGTCGCCGCCGTCCTCGACGGCCGGGCGGGGGCGTTCGAGCGCCTCGTGCGCCAGTACCAGAACCTGGTCTGGCATGTGGTCTATCGCATGGTCCGGCAAACCGAGGATACCCAGGATCTGTGCCAGGAAGCGTTCCTGCGTGTTCATCAGTATCTGCACCAGTATCGCAGCGAGAGCGCGCTGAAGTCGTGGGTTGCCCAGGTCGCCTATTCGGTGGCCAAACGGCACCTGGAGCGCAAGCGCATCCCGATTGCCGAGCCGGCTGCCGAGGCGGATGGCGAGTCGCCGCTGGACCGGGTCAGGGACGATTTCGACCTCGAGCGCGCCTGCATCGAGCAGCAGTCGGCCGGACATCTTCACGAGGCCATCGATTGCCTGCCGCCGCTGCAGCGAACCATTCTCACGCTCTACCATCTGGACGAGATGCCGATCGCCGAGATCGCAGTCATTACCGGACTCGCCGAAGGCACCATCAAGAGTCACCTGTTCCGCAGCCGCAAGCAATTGCGTGACGCGCTGAACGACAGCATAGGAGTCGCCGCATGAATCCCGAAGATCGCGAATGGCAAGCCCAGGAACGGGCCATGCAGATCGAACGCGACGGAGTCGACATGACCGAGGCCGATGGATTGAGCGCCAGCTATCTGGGCATTGTGCGAGCCCTGCGCGAGCCGCTGGGTGCCGCGCTTCCAGCGGATTTTGCCGAACGCATGGCTGCAATGGTGGCCAGCCGCAGGCAGCCGGTCGAGATCGAATCACGCTTCGAGCAGACCCTGCTGGTGGCGCTCTGTGTGGTCATGGGTCTTTCGGCGCTGGTTGCGCTGCTGGTCTATGGCAGCGCCGACTGGGTGGCGCCGCTGACCGACTCGTTCCGTCGTGTCGGACGGCCTCCGCTGACCTGGCCGTTGGCCGTTGCGGCTTGCCTGTCGCTATCGTGGCTCGCCCAGCACCTGCGCAACCGCGGCGAGGATGGCCACTGCCACCTGGCGTGAGCGGGCCGCCGCTGGCTCCGGCTGCATCGCGCCCGGGCGCGATCCGACTGCTTTCCGCTCGTTCGCAATCCGGGCCGTCCAGGCGACAGAATCGGTGATGCGGCGTATCATCCGCGCACGCGCCCCGGCTGTGGACGACTTGCGTCTGCCGCAATGCCTCGCATGCCAGGGCATGCTCCGCCAACCGACCCTGTCGACCGCAATGCCGCGAATACGGCCCACCTACATTCCGACCTGATCCCTGCCATGTGCACGCATGGCGGAATGCGAGCGCATGATGACTGAAATCGAGACCAGCAGCCGTTCGACGACGCCTCTGCAGGGCCATCTGGCCCGCGTCAGCGAAATGCTGGCCAGGCATCGGCTGGTCGAGAAGCTCGCCCACGATGAAGCGCGTCAGCACCAGGATGTCGTCGACAGCCTCGTGCATCGGCAGAACCTGGCCGAGCTGCAGCGCGAGATCGACAAGCTGCACCCGGCCGACGTCGCCCACATCCTCGATGCGCTTCCGCCCGAGGACCGCCTGAGCGTCTGGCATCTGGTCAAGGCCGATCGCGACGGCGAAATCCTGCTCGAAGTCTCCGACGCGGTGCGCGAGAGCCTGCTCGCCGACATGGATGCGCCGGAAATCCTGGCCGCAGCCGAGCAACTCGACGCCGACGAGCTGGCCGATCTGGCCGAGGACCTGCCGGACGACGTCGTCCACGAGCTCATGCAGCGCCTCGACGCGCCGGAGCGCGAGCAACTGCGTTCGGCGATGTCCTACGAGGAGGACCAGGTCGGCGCGATCATGGACTTCGAGATGATCACGATCCGCGAGGACGTGACCCTGGAAGTCGTGCTGCGCTATCTGCGTTTCATGAAGGAGATTCCCGAGCAGACCGACAAGCTGTTCGTGGTCAACAGCGAAAACGTGCTGACCGGGGTGCTGCCGCTGAAGTGGCTGCTGGTCAACGATCCGGCGCGCATGGTCAGCGAGGTCATGGCGGTCGATGCGAACACCTTCCACCCCGACGAGGACGTCGTCGAGACCGCACAGGCCTTCGAGCGCTACGACCTGATTTCGGCGCCGGTCGTCGATGTCGACGGGCGCCTGATCGGCCGCCTGACCATCGAGGCGATGGTCGACGTCATCCGCGAGGAAAGCGATGCCGAGACCCTGAGTCGCGGCGGTCTGCGCGAGGACGAGGACATCTTCGCCTCGGTCTGGAAATCGCTGCGCAACCGCTGGACCTGGCTGGCCATCAACCTGGTCACCGCGTTCATCGCCTCGCGCGTGATCGGACTCTTCGAAGGCTCGATCGAGAGACTGGTCGCGCTGGCCGCGCTGATGCCGATCGTCGCCGGCATCGGCGGCAACTCGGGCAACCAGACCATCACCATGATCGTGCGCGCCCTGGCGCTCGGCCAGGTCAGCCCGTCCAGTGCCAAACGCCTGCTGCGCAAGGAGGTCGGCGTCGCCGTGCTGAACGGCCTGATCTGGGGTGGCGTGATCGGCCTGGTCGCCTGGCTGCTGTACGGCAATGCTGCGCTCGGCGCGGTCATGACCGCGGCGATGACCCTCAACCTGCTGCTCGCTGCGCTGATGGGCGTGCTGATTCCGATGACGCTGATCCGCTTCGATCGCGACCCGGCGATGGGCGCCAGCGTCATGATCACGGCCCTGACCGACAGCGGCGGATTCTTCATCTTCCTCGGTCTGGCGACGCTGTTCCTGATCTGATTCCGGGCCGCGACCTCCGGCCGGAAAGCAATGGACGGTGCGTCACTGCGGAGGTGACCGGCAAGCGCGTCAATCGCGATGGCCGGGCCTGGCCGGGCCGGTCATCCGCTTGCGGTAGTCGAGCGGAGACATGCCGTGATGACGGCGGAACGCGCGGGAAAAATTCGCCGCATCCCGATAGCCGAGCTGGTAGGCGATGCGCGTGATCGCCATGCGGGTCCCGGCCAGCAGCCGGCAAGCGCGCTGCTGGCGCGCCTGGATCCCGAGCTCCCGGAAACTTTGCCCTTCGGCGGCGAGGCGGCGATTCATCGTGCGCGTGGACAGGTTGAGCATGCGCGCGAGTTCGTGCTGGCGCGGCTGGTGGTCGTCGGCTTCCTCCAGCATCAGGCTGATCCAGGCGGTCATCGAGCCTTCCCCGGTCAGGCGTGAAAGCGCTTCGTCGCAGCGCAGCCGGGCCAGCTCGAGGGCGTGGCGGTCGGCCAGGGCGAGCGGCCGCGTGATCGCTTCATCGGAAAGCATGATGCGAATGCCGGCGTGGCCATGCGCGGTGAAATGGATCCGCGCCGGCAGCAGCTGCCGATAGCGATCGGCGACGCCGGCGAGGGACTCGGGGAGGTAAAGCTCATAGGCCGGAATCTTCCCTGCAAGCAGGAACCCGATTTCCTCATGGAAGGCCGTGGCCAGGGTCTCGAGGTGAAAGCGCAGGGTCAAAGGGCACATCGGCAGGGCCGGCTCGAGGTCGATGCGAACGCCGTGGTCGTCGCGCTGATGACGCAGCGTGAAAGTCGGCGTGATCAGGCGCCAGTAGCGCGCGGCCAGGCGCAATGCCTCATCGAGGGTGGCCGAGGTCATCAACGCATAGCCGAGGAACTCGTGGCTGCTCGGCTTGATCAGCCGCCCCAAATGGAATCCGAGATCCTCGCGACCGGTCGTTTCGACCGCCGCCGCGATCAGGGTCTCCATTTGCTCCAGGGTCAAGGTCGCGCCAGGACGCTGCAGCGAGGCTGCATCGAGTCCGGTCGCGGACAGCGGCTGCAGCATCGAAACGCCGCTGTTGCCGATCAGCTCGAACAACATCGCGTAGTAGCGTGCCGGCAATCTGACCGGCTCGGAGTGCGCAACGCGGGTTGACACGGGGGTGGCCATTCTGGCTTCAAATGACAACAGGATGGCTCAAAATGACCAGACTTGCGAGCGGCGTTCGTTCAGCATGGCGACCATCGCAACGAGCCAGTGGCCGGATCATGCCGGGAAACGCCTTGCCAGCTTCATGGATCGACCGCAGACGCCACTGGTGGCCCGCCAGCCTGGTCGTACCTTCGCTGGCCCTGATGGCCTTTGGCCTGGTCGTGGCGACCGGTTCGGCCTGGTTCTGGTGGACCGGACCCGCGGTCATCTACGGACTGGTGCCCCTGCTCGATTCCTGGGTGGGCTCCGACACGCACAATCCCCCGGAGTCGGCCATCGATGCGCTCGAGCGGGATCCGTATTACCGGCTGGTCCTGCTCGCGACCCTGCCACTGCAACTGGCGGGAACCGTGCTTGGGGTCTGGGCCGCAACTTCGACCGACCTCAACCTGCTGCAATGGATCGGCCTTGCCATCACCGTCGGCATCGTCAGCGGCGCCGGCATCAACACCGCACACGAGTGGGGCCACAAGCGCGCCGGGCATGCGCACTGGCTGGCCAAGCTGAGCCTTGCCCCGGCCGCCTACGGTCATTTCTACGTCGAACACAATCGTGGCCATCACCGCAACGTGGCGACACCGGGAGATCCGGCGAGCGCCCGGCTCGGCGAATCGTTTTGGGCGTTCCTGCCGCGCACCATCCTCGGCGGAATCCGTTCGGCGTGGAGCATCGAGCGCGAGCGCCTCGCCGCGCAGGGCCGCTCGGTCTGGAGCCTGCACAACGACAACCTGCAAGGCTGGGCCATGACCCTCGCGCTTTATGCGGCGCTGGTTGCAGCCTTTGGCTGGATGGCGCTGCCATTCCTGGTCGTGCAGGCGCTCTATGGCGCCAGCCTGCTCGAGGCGGTCAACTACATCGAGCACTACGGCCTGCTTCGGCATCAAGACAGTCGCGGCAGGTTTGAACGTTGCGGGCCCGAGCACTCCTGGAACGCCAACCAGATCGTCAGCAACCTGATGCTCTACCAGTTGCAGCGCCATTCCGACCATCATGCGAACCCGCGGCGCTCCTACCAGACATTGCGCCACTTCGCCGACAGTCCGCAGCTGCCGGCCGGCTACGGCGCGCTTATTCCACTCGTCTATTTCCCGCCCTTGTGGTTTGCCCTGATGAACCCGCGCGTCCGTGCCCACTACCGAGGTGACCTCGAACGCGCCAACCTGCAGCCGGCCATCCGCTGAGCCCCGGCGTCGTGCTGCAGAGGGGAAACATCGTCGACGAGTCATGCTGTTCCGTCGCGCGCCGCAGTAGGCCCGGTCCCCGGCATGACTTCCAACCCATCGCGGGAACGATACAATTCGGCTAGCCTTGCCGGTGCATCAGTCTGCCCGGCTGCGCAGATGAGAACTCGCGGCAGGGCTCATTCCATTCCGGGAGCCTCGCATGTCCATTCCCTTGAAATGCGGTTTGTTGTTGTTTGCGCTTGCCTCGGTGAGCGCCCATGCCCTCACGGTCGACGAACTGGTCGCCCGCAACGCGGAAGCCCGTGGCGGCCTGGCCCAGATCGAGGCGATCAAGTCGATCCGCTTCGAGGGATCGTTGCGCTTCACTGGCGGATTCGGTTCGATCGACCTGAGCATGGTGCAGGCCAAGAAGGCGCCCGACATGGTGCGCACCGAGGTTTCGGTGCAGGGCCTCACCCAGGTCCAGGCTTGGGACGGCAAGGAAGCCTGGCAGATTTCTCCGTTCCAGGGGCGCAAGGATCCCGAGCGCATGACCGAGGACGACGCGCGAGGCCTGGCCGACGATGCGAGCATCAGCGGCCCCCTGATCGACTACAAGGCCAAGGGCAATCAGGTCGAATACCTCGGCACCGAGGATGTCGACGGCACCGAGGCACACAAGCTCAAGGTCACCCTCAAGAACGGTGACATCGAGACGGTCTATCTCGATCCCGACTACTTCATCGAGATCCGCATCGTCGGCCAGCGCAAGGTGCGCGGCACCGAAACCGAGGACGTGACCGATTTCGGCGATTACGAAAAGGTCGCCGGTGTCTACTTTCCGTTCTCTATTCTTTCCTACAGCAAGGGCGACGGCGGCAGGCAGCAGATCACCATCGAAAAGGCCGAGGCCAACGTCGACATCGACGATGCCTATTTTGCCTTCCCGAGCAGCGCCGGAGGCACGCCATGAAGACGAGGACGAATCCGATGAACACTCCGTTTTTCAGTCTTGCCCTAGGCGTGGCAGTGGCCGGTTCGGCGATGCTGTCGCCGCTGGCCACGGCCGCCGACGAAACGGGCCTGGATCGCTTCGATGCCGGCGCCATTTCCGGACTCGGCATTCGCAATATCGGCTCGGCGACGATGAGCGGCCGCATCGCGGCCCTCGACGCGCGCGCCGGCAAGGATGGCAAGACCCTGATTTATGTCGGCGCGGCCTCCGGAGGCGTCTGGAAGTCGACCGACGGCGGCACGACCTTCAAGCCGGTTTTCGACAAGCAGCCGGTGCAGTCGATCGGAGCGATCACGATCGATCCGACCAATCCGAAAACGGTCTGGGTCGGAACCGGTGAATCGTGGACGCGCAACACGATCTCGATCGGCAACGGCATCTACAAGTCCACCGACGGCGGCGATTCCTGGGCCCATCTCGGTCTTCCGGAAAGCGAACGCATCGTCAAGATCATCGTCGATCCGACGGCCAGCGACACCGTCTATGCCTGCGCGCCCGGCAAGATGTGGAGCGATTCGGCCGATCGCGGCCTGTACAAGACCACCGACGGCGGCAAGAACTGGTCGCTGGTCCTGAAGGGCGGCAACCTGTCGACCGGCTGCGCATCGATCAGCATGGACCCAAAGGACAGCAAGGTCCTCTTCGCCAGCCTCTGGGACTATCGGCGCAAGGGCTGGACCTTCCGCTCGGGCGGTGAGTCGGCGACGGCCAAATCCGGAAGCGGACTCTATCGCTCGGCCGATGGCGGCAAGACCTGGACCGAGATCACCGCGGCCGCCAACAAGGGCTTTCCGACCAAGCCGTTCGGCCGCATCGCGGTGACTGTGGCGCCGTCGAATCCGCAGATCGTCTACAGCTTCGTCGAATCGACCGATTCGGCGCTGTATCGCTCCGATGACGGCGGCAGGACATGGGACAAGCGCGACAAGAGCCAGATGATGGTCTGGCGTCCGTTCTATTTCGCCAACCTGATCGTCGATCCGCTCAATCCCGATCGCGTGTTCAAGCCGAACCTGAATCTGATCATGAGCCTCGATGGTGGCAAGAGCTTTGCCAATGTCGGCGGCGGCACGCACGGCGACGTCCATGTGGTCTGGGTCGATCCGAGCAATACCCAGCACGTCATTTCCGGTGACGATGGCGGCCTCTGGCAGTCCTACGACGGCGGCAACAAGTGGTGGAAGCAGAACAACCTGCCGGTCTCGCAGTTCTATCATGTCAGCGTCGACGACAAGGATCCGTTCCAGGTTTATGGCGGCCTGCAGGACAACAGCTCCTGGGTCGGACAGAGCGGTTACCCGGGAGGCATCACCAATTCCCAGTGGGAGAACATGTACGGCGGTGACGGCTTCTGGATGTTTTCCGATCCCGCCGATCCGGACTATCTCTATGCCGAGGCGCAAGGCGGAACGATCGGCCGTGTCAATCGGCATACTCACGAGATCCGCAACATCCAGCCGATGCCGAACTACGGCGAGAAGCTGCGCTGGAACTGGAACACGCCGATCGCGCTGAGCCCGAACGAGAAGGGCACGATCTATATCGGCGCGCAGTTCCTGTTCCGATCGCGCGACCATGGCCAGACCTGGGACCGCATTTCCCCGGACCTGACCACGAACAACCCGGAACACCAGAAGCAGGAAGAGTCCGGCGGCATCACCGTCGACAACTCGGCGGCCGAGGCCTACACCACGATCTTTTCGATCAGCGAGTCGCCGAAGCAGGCTGGACTGATCTGGGTCGGCACCGATGATGGCAATGTCCAGGTCACCCGCGATGGCGGCAGGAGCTGGACCAATGTCATCGGCAACCTCAAGGGCGTGCCGGCGAACTCCTGGATCAACTGGGCCCAGGCCAGCGCCTTCGATCCGGCGACGGCCTATGTGGCCATCGACCGCCACACCTTCGGCGACATGCGGCCCTACATCTACAAGACCAGCGATTTCGGCAAGACCTGGAAGGCTCTCGTGTCGCCGGCAGACAGCAAGACGTTGCGCGGTTACGTGCATGTCATCCGCGAAGACCCGCTGAAGCCCGACCTGCTTTACGCCGGTACCGAGTTCGGCCTGTGGATGTCGATCGACGGCGGCGCCCACTGGGCCCAGTTCAAGGGCAACGATTTCCCTGCGGTTGCCGTGCGCGATATCGCCCTGCAGAACCGCGATGCTTCGCTGGTGCTGGCCACGCATGGTCGCGGCATCTGGATCATCGACGACATCACGCCATTGCGGGCACTCGATGCGAAGCTGCTCGACAGCAATGTCGCGTTCCTGCCGACGCGCATGATCCAGCAGCGCATCAGTGCCCAGGGCGGCTGGCCCGAAGGCGATGCCAGCTTCACCGGCCCGAACGCCCCAGGCGGAGCCGACATTTCCTATTTCCAGAAGTCCCGTCACCTGTTCGGCAAGCTCAAGATCGAGGTGCTCGATGCCGAGGGCAAGGTCCTCGATACCCTGCCGGCCAGCGTCAGGCGCGGCATCAACCACGTCTACTGGTCGATGCGTGCGGCGCCGCCGCGCGTGCCGAAGGCGGCGCAGATCGCATTCAATTCGACCCAGGGTCCGCGCGTGCCGCCCGGCGACTACACCGTGCGCATGACCAAGGACAAGGACGTCTATGAAACGACGATCAAGGTCGGTCTCGACCGGCGCGTGACCTTCAGCGCAGCGGATCGCCAGGCGCAATACGATGCCGCCTTGCGCGTGCGCGCGATCTTCGCCGACATGAGCGCCCTGGCGGACCGGATCAATGCGCTGCGCGCCCAGGCGGCCGCCATTTCCGGCAAGCTTGAACAGGGCAGTGCCTTGCGCAAGCAGATCGCTGCACTCGACGCCAAGGCCGATGCGATTCGCAAGAAGATCGTCGCGACCAAGGAAGGCGGAGCGATCACCGGCGAAGAGCGCCTGCGCGAGCATACCGATACGCTGTATGGCGCGATCATGTCCTATGACGGCAAGCCGACCGACTACCAGCTGGCCCGGATCGATGCACTCAAGCGCGAGCTCGGTGACATTGAAAAGGAGTTCGCCGAGCTGCAGGCGGCCGATCTGGCCAAGGCCAACGCCGCCCTCAAGAAGGCCGGCATGAGCGAGATCGATCTTTCCGGAGCCGCGGCTTCGGGCGGCAGTGGCGGCCCCGCCACGGCCGAACAACTGCGCGCGATCCGGCTGCGCGGCTGACTTGCTCACTGCGGCACCGGCTGCGGACCACTTCGATGGTCCCGCTTCCGGTGCCGCGGTGCGGTTGCAGGCTTCGAGGGAATCACCATGGCCGACCTTGTGGTCATGGCATTGCCGACACTCCGAGTTCTCCTGATGCCGGATCGAACGGGACTTGAACCGCAACAGAGGATGTGATGGTATAACGTAACGGACTGAGCGCGGACGTTGCTTGCGCGCCTGCCGGCCTCACGTCTCCCCGGTTATGGAATCCCGATGCGCCCCCTCCCGATTGCGATTGCACTGTCCCTGGCCTTGACCGCTGCGGTCGACGCCGCCGAACCCCCAGTAGATCCGCAGATTGCCGCCCTGGCCGAGCGCATTCGCGCTCTCGAGGCCAATGCCCAGGCCTTGCAGAAGCAGGCCGCCGATGCCCTGGCCGCTGCCCAGGCGGCGCAGGCCGAGCTGCAGCAGATGAAAGCCGCCCAGCAGGACGCTGCAGTCGCGGCGGTCAGCGCAGTCAGTTCTGCCGGCGCCACCGGCGCATCGGCGAATGCCTTCAATCCGGCCATTGCCGTCATTCTCAACGGCCTTTACGAAAATCACTCGCGGGATCCAGTCGACTATCAGCGCGCGGGTTTTCCGTTGGTCGGCGAAGGCCGCCCGGGCGAGCGCGGCCTGCAGCTCGGTGAGAGCGAGCTTTCGTTCGCGGCGAACATCGACGACAAGTTCTATGGGCAGCTGACCGTGACCATGGAGAACGAGGACGGTGAGACCCACACCGGTATCGAGGAAGCCTATATCGAGACGACGGCGTTGCCCGAAGGATTCACGGCCCGTGGCGGACGCTTCTATTCGAACATTGGCTATCTCAACAGCCACCACACGCACACCGACTATTTCAGCGACCGACCGCTGGCCTACCAGGCTTTCCTCGGCAACCAGTACGCCGATGATGGCGTGCAGCTGCGCTGGGTCGCACCGACCGAAACCTATCTCGAGTTCGGCAGCGAAGCGTTTCGGGGCAGCGGCTATCCGGCCGAAGGCTCGACCCACAGCGGCGTTGGCGCGAAGACCTTCTTCATGCATGCCGGTGGCGATCTCGGCATCGAAAACTCATGGCTGGCCGGCGCCTCGCTGCTGCATGCCGACACCGTGGACGGCGAGGACGGCTTCAGCGGCCGCAGCAATCTCTTTCTCTTCGACTTCACCTGGAAATGGGCGCCACGCGGTGCGTTCAAGGATGCCGGCATCGTCCTGCGCAGCGAATACTTCGTCGACGATCGCGACGGCCTGGTCCGCGATGCCGAAGATCCCGAGGCGCTTGCCGAGGCATGGAATGGCAGGCGTCGCGGTGCCTACGTGGAAGGACTGTACCGCTTCAGCCGGACCTGGGACGCCGGCTATCGCTATGACAAGCTCTGGGCAGCATCGAGCGGGCCCTATGCGAGCGATTTCGATCCGCGGCGGCACAGTGCCATGCTGACCTGGCACAACAGCGAGTTCAGCCTGATGCGCCTGCAACTGGCGCACGACGAGCCGCAGCCGCACTTCATCGACAATGTCCTGACCCTGCAGTACCAGGTCAGTCTCGGCGCCCATGGCGCCCACAAATTCTGAGGAGTCGCGATATGCGCAAGCTGATGTTCTGGTTGATCGTCGCCGGTGTCGTGCTGAGTGCCCCGGCACAGGCGAAGCTGCGCGTGTTCGCCTGCGAACCGGAATGGGGTTCGCTGCTCGCCGAGCTGGCCGGTGAGGCGGTCAGCGTGGACGTGGCGACCAGTGCCCTGCAGGACGTCCATGTCGTCGAAGCGAGGCCGAGCCTGATCGCGAAGATGCGCCAGGCCGACCTCCTGGTCTGCTCAGGCGCGCAACTGGAGATCGGCTGGCTGCCGCAGTTGCTCAAGCAGGCCGGTAATCCGAAGGTCAGCTCAGGCCCCGGCAACTTCATGGCGGCCAGCCAGGTGACGACCCTCGAGAAGCCGGCCAGCGTCGACCGCTCCGCGGGCGATGTCCATCCCGATGGCAATCCGCACATCCAGCTCGACCCGTATCGCGTGCTGGCCGTAGCCAAGGCCCTGAGCGCCCGCCTGGTCGAGATCGATCCGGGCAATGCGGCTCTGTACCAGCAACGCCTCGGTGATTTCGAATCGCGCTGGCAGTCGGCGATCAAGGGCTGGGAAGCCAAGGCGGCACCGCTCAAGGGCAAGGCCGTGGTCGTGCATCATTCGAGCTGGGTCTACCTGCTGCAATGGCTCGGCATGCGCGAGATCGGCTCGCTCGAGCCGAAACCCGGCGTGCCGCCGACCAGCGCGCATCTGTCGAGCCTCATAGACGTGACCAAGAGCGGTGGCGCGATCGCGATCATCAGCGCGGCTTACCAGGATACGAAGCCCGGAGCGTGGCTGTCCGAACGCACCGGCGTGCCGGCCCTGGTACTGCCGTTCACGGTCGGCGGTGACGACCGCTCGAAGGATCTGTTCAGCCTGTACGACTCGACCCTCGACGACTTGCTCGGAGTGCTCAAGTGAACTGGGACGGACTCGACCTGAGCATCCTCGGGCCGGCCTGCCTGGCCGGACTGGTCGTACTCTCCACCCACGTGCCACTCGGTACCCGCGTGCTCGCCCGCGGCATCATCTTCATCGATCTCGCGATCGCCCAGGTCGCGGCGCTCGGCGTCATCCTTGCCCAGTATTTCGGCATGGACGAACACGGCTTCGGGGTGCAGGTCGCGGCGGCCGTCGCGGCCCTGCTCGGCGCGGCGCTCCTGAGCTACACGGACAAGCGCTGGCCCACGTTCCAGGAGCCGCTGATCGGCACCTTGTTCGTGCTCGCTGCAAGCGGCGGCATCCTGCTGCTGGCCAACAATCCGCACGGTGGCGAGCACCTCAAGGATCTCCTGGTCGGGCAGATCCTGTGGGTCACGCCGGACCAGCTCTGGACCGCGGCGATCGCATCGGCGGCCCTGCTGGCGGTCATCGCCTGGCGTCATGGCCGGCTGGGCGGCCTGTTCTTCTATGCCGTGTTCGCGCTGGCCATCACCGTTTCGGTGCAACTGATCGGCGTCTACCTAGTGTTCACCAGCCTGATCGTGCCGGCCCTGGCCACCGCCGGCATGCAGGGGCGCTCGCGGCTCGTCGCCGCCTACGCGATCGGCGTGGCCGGCTATGTCTCCGGGCTGGTCCTGTCGGCCGTGCTCGATCTGCCGAGCGGGGCGATGATCGTCTGGACCCTGGCCGCCTGCGGTCTGCTCGCGCAAGTCGTGCCCGCGGTGCGTCGCTCGCGTCCCGCGCACGCCGCCGAGGCCGGCGTCGCTCCGGCCGGCCACGACTAGGCGCGCTTCAGTGGCGCTGGCGGACTGCTGAAGTGCCGGTTTGCGAGTGCGCTCAGGCCGGCGCCATGAACCCGAGGTCCGATGTCGCGAAGCGCCCGATGTTCGGGAACACGGTGCCGAGGTCACCCGGCGGGACGCCGTACCAGCGCGCAATCGTCGCCGCATACTGATCGACCGAGGTGGTCGGGATGATCTGCCCCCAATCGGCGTCATCCGGGCCGCCGGCACTGAGGTCGGGCGGGGTGCCATAGATGCGCCGGCCGTTGACCGAGCCGCCCATGACGAGGTGATGGCTGCCCCAGCCATGGTCGGTGCCGTCGCCATTGACGCTGGTGGTGCGTCCGAATTCCGACGCCGTGAACGTCGTGACGCCGTCGTCGACGCCCATTTCCACGGTCGCCGCGTAGAACGCGGCGAGGGCGCCATCGAGCTCGGCAAGCTGTTCGGCCTGGTCGCTGAGCTGATTGTCATGGGTATCGAAGCCGCCGAGTCCGACGAAGAATATCTGCCGCTGCATCTGCAAGGGCGAGCGCACGTTGATCAGGCGCGCGACCATGCGCAGCTGGCGACCGAGTTGGGTATCCGGGAACACGGTGCCGAGCGCAGTCTCGCCATCGAGGGCCTCGTTGATCATGACCTCGTTGTCCATCGAGCGGCGCATGACCGAGGCGTACTGGCGCTGCAGGGCATTGCCGTAGGCGGCATCGCGCAGGGCCAGGAACACGGCGCGACGTTCCGGATTCCAGGTCTGCACGAAATCGACGCTCTGGGCGCCATCCTGGCCGACGAAATACGGGATGACCTGATCGCCTGCCTGGAACACGTTTTCGCCGTCGATCGAGACATTCATCGACAGCTGCTGGTTGACGTTGGTCTGGTAGAACATGTCGGCCAGGCGGCCGCCCCAGCCGCGCCGGTCGATCGCATCGGCGTTCGGCTGTTGCCAGGTCAGGGTCTGATCGCTGTGTGAAAAGAGCTGGGCAGGTACCGGTACCGTACCGGCCTGGTATTCGGCCTTGGAGATCGGATAGAGCAGCGGGCCGACATTGGCCGTGATTGCGAGCGGCGATTGCGCCTGGTTGAAAAGGTTTCGCAGCAGCGGCATGGCCGGGTTCATGCCGAAACTGCCACCGCCCGTGGGCGCGACGCTCGGATTGAGCGAAAGCAGCTCGGCCAGGGGCAGGGCAAGCGCACCGCGCGAGGCCTGGTACTGGGCGTACTGCGCGCTGCTGGTCGGCACCATCATGTTGAAGCCGTCGTTGCCTCCGTAGAGGTAGACGCAAACCAGGGCGCGATAGTCGCTGCCGAGCAGGCGGTGCCCGGAAACCGCCGACGCATGGGCGAGGGAGAGCTTGCCCGCGAAACTCGTGAAGAGTGCCGAGGAGGCGGTCGCGCAGAGGGCGCGCTGGATGAAGTCGCGTCGTTTCATGGCGTCACCGTTCGATGGAGTATTCGGGAGAGCTCTGGATCAGCCAGACTGCGTTTTGCACGCGCTGGCGCCTGCCTGTATTGGTGTTCGGCAGACTCTGCAGATAGGTCACCAGTGTGTTGAACATGAAATCGGACATGGTCCGGTTCATGAACAGCAGGTCGTAGCGATCGACCAGCTTGACCGGATCCGAAGCGACCGCGACCTCGGGTCCGAGATCGACGACGATGTCCTCCGGCTGCTGGCCGCCGTTGCCGCGCCAGTCGTAGAACACCTTGGCGCCGAGTCCGTTGGCGACGCTGGCGATCGAGGTGTCGGTGGTGATCTGGAACTCGGGGCCGTCGAGGCCGAGCGCGGCCATCTCGCCCGGCGGACGATAGTCGGGCAGGAAGAAATTGAACACGGTCGGCGAACGTAGCGCGGCCTGGGACAGGTAGTAGTCCGTGTACCACTCGCGGTAGCGGCCGTCATCGGCGCGTCCGTCGAGGGCGCGCCAGAGGTGGGTCAGTTTCAGTAGCGGTTCGCGCATCTTGCCGGCGTTGCTGGCCAAGCTCGGCAGGGTGCGCGCCTCGCTGTCCATCAGCACCGCGCGCACCGTGGCTCCGAGATCGCCGCGCACGCCGAGGCCGTTGTTGGCGAATACCGCCGCAACCCGGCCAATGTAGGCAGGCGAGGGGTTGCTCGTGACCAGGCGCTTGATCAGGTGGCGGGCGATGAACGGGGCCACGTTCGGATGGTTGAAGATGTTGTCGAGAGCGGCCTGCAAGTCGCTGGCCGCGGTGCCGCCGCCCGTCAGCATGCCATTCGGCAGGGCTACGCCGGGGTAGACCAGCAATTGCTTGTCCTCCTCGCTGGCGTGATAGCTCTCCCAGGCCTCCATCGGCACCAGCCACCACGCATCCCAGCCCGGATCGGGCCAGTCGACCGGGCCGGACGGGCAGTACTCCCATTCCCACCACTGGCCCCCCTGGTCGCGTGGACAGTTGGCCCAGTTCCAGCCGGTGAACACATGGGCGAAGCCGCGTATCGTGTCCTGGTCATAGGTCGGAATCGGCTGGCCGCCCGAAGTCTGCACGGTGCCGTTCGCATTGAGCCTGACCAGCCCGACCGAAAACAGCTGCATGATCTCGCGCGCGTAGTTTTCGTCGGGGCGGATGTTGGCGTCGAGATCCGGCTTGCGGTTCTTGAACATCGACAGGTAGTGGCCCATGACCGGACTCAGGGTCACGTTTTCGAGCAGGTTGCGGTAGTTGCCGAAGGCGCCGTCGACGAGCAGGTCGTAGTAGTTGGCCATCGCGATCGGATAGCCTTCGATGGCGCCGCTCTGGTCCGAAACGACGAGCAGCTCACTGAGCGCGAAGGCAACACGCTGGCGCAGCTGATCCGGTGCGGTGACGGCGTGCAGCCACCAGGCTTCCTGGCGACTGTTCTGGTAGACCTCGAGGCCGGCGGCAGCCTGCGCCTCGAGATAGGGCCGGTGATGCGATGCCGGCAGGCTGGCCTGGTCTGCGAGCCATGCGTTGTAGCCGATCGAGCGCAGGCGGGCGATTTCGGCGCGGCTCGGGCCGAACGTGGCCTGAGTCAGGAAGCGCGCGGCTTCGGCATCGGAATAGGGGCCCTCGGCGCGGTGATCGAAGCCGGCATCGAAGACGTGATCGCCGGCCCAGACTTGAGAAGTCGGGCAGAGTAGGGTCACCATCAGCGCAAACCGCCAGAGTCCAGATTTCATGCGAGCCCCTGTGATTGATTGTCTGCGGATCAGCGACGAACCATATCGGTGTGGGCGTGGCACCGATGTGAGGCCAGTCACAGCATGAACGTTGCAGGCCCACGCCTGGCGGCCTGGTTGGCGGTTTCGCTGATGGCCATGGCGTCCTGCCGCAGCTGGGCCCTCAACAACTGCCTGGAGGGCGATTTCCTCGACCAGCGCGGACAGGCCGAGATCCAGATCGCCAACGACGATCCGACCAACCCGTTCCGCTACCGCCCGCGTTGCGTGATGATCAGCGAGGGGACGCGCGTCATCTTCCGTGCGGTGCCCAATTTCGGCATGCATCCCCTGTTCGGCGGCGTGGTCAGCGGCGGACAGCCGACCATTGATCCCGAGAGCCCGATCGGATCGATTTCGTCCGGCACCGAAGCCGAGCGCCTGCTCGTCGATGCGGGGGAGTTTCCGTACTTCTGCGACGTGCATTTCGCCCAGGGCATGACCGGTTCGATCCAGGTCGTCCCGCAACTGTTCGCCGACGGCTTCGATTGAGCGCAATCCCCGCGCGGCCTCGACTCCGCGGCGCCATGAACGGATCGGCGAAGGCCCGCTCGCTCATGCCCGTTGTCCATGCTGGCCAGCGACAGGCACACTTGCCGCACTGCGCCGGCGCCAGGCATCGACCGGCGCCGGCACCCGGCGTCGAGTTGCCTGCATTGAAGGAATCCCCGCGTGTTCGATGTTGCCGTCATCTTTCTGGTCGTCACCTCCTTGCTGGCCTACCTGAATCATCGTTTCATCGGCCTGCCGACGACGATCGGCGTGATGACCATCGCGCTGGTGCTTTCGTTGGCGCTGATTGGTCTGGACCGGCTCGGGTTCGGCAGCCTTCACGACTACGAGGTATCCCTGCTGGAGTCGATCGATTTTTCAGACGTGCTGATGCAGGGCATGCTGTCGGTGCTGCTGTTTGCCGGCGCCATGCACGTCGACCTGAGCGAGCTGCGTGCGTACCGCTGGCAGGTCGGATTGCTCGCCGTGGTCGGCACGGTGCTCTCGACGGTGATCGTCGCGGCCTCGCTGTGGTTTTTCCTGCCGCTGGTCGGTGTCGAACTGGGGTTTCTCTATTGCCTGGTATTCGGCGCGCTGATTTCGCCGACCGATCCGATCGCGGTCATGGGCATCCTGAAATCGGCGAAGGCGCCGAAGAATCTGGAGCTGGTCATTTCCGGCGAATCGCTGTTCAACGACGGCGTCGGTGTGGTCCTGTTCTCGTTGCTGCTCGGCACGATCGCGCTGGGCGAGGCACCCACCGCCGGACATACCGCCATGCTGCTGGCCCAGGAGGCAGGCGGGGGCATCGTCTACGGGCTCGTCCTCGGCTATGTCACCTATCGCTTGCTGAAGAGCATCGACAGCTACAAGGAAGAAGTGCTGCTGACCCTGGCGGCCGTGCTCGGTGGGTACCTGCTGGCCACCCATCTGCATGTTTCGGGTCCGCTGGCGATGGTCGTCGCCGGGCTCGTCATCGGCAACCATGGTCGCGCCCAGGCGATGTCGGACAAGACCCGCGCGCATCTGGACATGTTCTGGGAACTGCTCGATGAAATACTCAACTCGGTGCTGTTCGTGCTGATCGGCATGGAAGCTCTGGTCATTCCGTATTCGCCGAACATCGCGGTGGCTGCCGCGGGCACGGTTGCAATCACTTTGCTGGCCCGCGTGCTGGCCGTCGGCGCCCCGGTGGCGCTGCTGCGTCCGGTGTTCGCCCTGCCGAAAGGGTCCTGGCAGGTGCTGACCTGGGGAGGACTGCGCGGCGGCATCTCGGTCGCCCTGGCCCTGTCCCTTCCCTTGGGCGAGGAACGCAATGTCGTGCTCGCACTGACCTATGCCGTCGTCGTGTTCTCGATCCTCGGCCAGGGCCTGACCATCGGCAAGGTCGCCCGTTGGGCCGTGCGCACGCCCGACTGACTCTTTGCCGGATAGCGGACCGGCGAGGAAAAGCCCGGCACATGGCCGGGCTTTTCGGATCGCGCAGAGGGCGGCTTGCGCTCAGCGCAGGATGGCGGCCCGCTCGCGACGTTCGAGCAGGCTCATGTCGGCCTGGTTGATCAGGCGCAGGTCGCGCAGCTCGTAGGGTGCGCCGACCCCGGCCTGTTGCACGGCGCCGGCCTCGAAGCGCAGGTCGATCGTGCCGTTGCCGGCAGCGATCCAGCTCGCCGAATGGGCCATCGCGACGGGCGCCAGGCGACCGTCGGCGCGCGTGCCATAGAGCACGCCGGCCAGCTGGTAGCGGCTGGCCACGGCGCTCTCGATGCCGATCCGTAATTGCACGCCGGTATCCTTGCCTGCGCTCGGGATGCGCTCGATCGCACCGTCGAGGCGCGCGGTGGCGACGCTGACCGCAAACGCGTCGCGGGCGTCGCGGGCGACGTCCAGACCGCCCGACAGCGCGTTGCCGAAGGCATGGATCTCCCACAGGCCGAATCCGCCCGCATGGGCCGGATCCGGCTGCACGCGAGCCGCGAAACTGCCGTCGGCCCGGCGTTCGAAGCGAACGTCCTGGACATGGCCATCGGGCGCGCTGAGCAGGCCGCTCAGGCGGTCGAGCCGGGCTCCGCCCTCGATCGCAGCGCGCAGCTCCAGCGTTTCACCGGCGATGATGGTGTCGCGGTTGGCGCGCAAGGACAGCACGATCTGGCTCGACGGTTCGAACACGTGGACGAGGTAGGCGCCGCTGGCACCCGCCGCGATCAGCTCGAATGCACCATGGCCCACACCATCAGCCATCTTGAAGACGATACTGCCCTGCGGAACAGCCATGCCGGCAGCGCGCAGGGCATCCTCGTCCGCCACCGAACGAATGGCATCGGTGCTGGTCACGAGTTTGCCGTCGACGCGGAAGCTCAGCGTCGCCGGATCGATCGTGCCGCGGTTGCCGGCATGTGGACTGAGCCGGATCACGGCGCCATCGGCACTGGTCGTGAGCCGGAGTCCGCGCTGCAGCTGATCGGCACTGGCGTCGACCCAATATTCGCGGCTCGATTGCACGAACGGTGTCGGCCGGGCGTCGAGCGGGGCGGCCGGGTCGACTGCCCAGGACATCGTGGCTGGGGTGTGGTCGAGCGTGGCGGTCGACATGCGGGCCGGCGCGGTCGCCTGCAGGCGAGCCGGAACCTGGTCGGTGGCGCGGGCGGCCAGCAGGGCCATGGAAGCGGGGGCTGCCTGCGCGGCCGAGGCGGCCAGCAGCATCGAGACGATCAGTGAATTCAGGTGAAGTTTCATCGAAGTTCTCCTCAGAGATCGTTGCGCAGGATGGTCTCGAGTCCGAAGCAGGCGCGCCGGCTCTGGTTGTGCGAAAGCACCTTGCCGCCGAGACGGGTGGTATCCCGGAACCAGAGGGTTCCGGCCGCTTGCTGGCTCGTGCAGTCGAGGAATCCGTCCGAGCAACTGGCCAGCCAGTTCTGCGTGATCTCGAGACCGACCTGCAGTGCATAGCCGCCGCAGTAGGCGTTCGAGCTGAAGATGCCCGAGCTGACGTCGGTGCCGACCACACTCCAGAAGCCTTTTGGCAGCGTCGGTCGGCCGCTGGTGCCGAGCAGGTAATTCTGGTTGTAGTAGGCCATCCAGCTGACCTGCTGCATGCGCACGGCGTCGCTCTTGTAGCCGAGCAGCCAGCCGAGTACCGACTCGAAGACGTTGCCGCTGATGACCGCGTCGGCGAGCGGTGTGCCCGCGCTGGACGGAGCCAGCGCATTGACCCAGCGGATCTTGCTGATGATGTTCGGATAGCGGCTGTCCCAGGTCGGGTTCGACATGATCCAGCGCATCACGTTGCCGCCATTGGAGTGGGTGATGACGACGAGGTCGGTGATGTTCCTGCCGTTGATGAAGCTGGTCAGCTGCGTGGCCAGGCAACCCGCCGCGCGGCTGTCCCACATGTATTGCTCGAAATCGCAATTGATGACGGTGTAGTTGGCCGGGTTCACGAGTCCCTGGCGAACGCTGTTGACCATCGGCGCTTGCCAGTAGTCGTTGTAGGCGTCGGTCTGGTTTCCGGTGCCATGGACGAAGGCGACGCCGGTTCCGGCACTGGCGGCCAACGCGGATGCGCTGCCGAGTGCGAGCAGGAGCACGAGTACAGATCGGATCATGAGAATCCTCCCGATGCAGGCCGCTCAGGTGGCGGTCCGCGGTTGGACTCCGGCATGCATCAGCGGGTACGGCGTCCTTTCCGGCACTGGGCACGGCGGAGCGGATACGTCAGCTTGCATCGTGGCCGCATCCCCTCCCGGAGCGACCCGACGCGTTGCGAACATAGTCCACAAATGGGCGCGAGTCAAACATGCGTTTGATTCAAAACGGCGTTCGATACCAATGCAAGTTGTGCTGCATGCGCACATGCAGGGCCGCAATTCCGGATGACCGGCCAGCGGAACGCACGGTGGGAGAGGGAAGCCCGGCATGATGCCGCGAGACAGCAGTCTAGTGCTGCGCAGCAATCGGACGTCGCTGCGTGCCTGTGCCGGCGCTTCGACAACGCCGGCACAGGACTGCGCGTACCGGTATCAGACTTCGAGCGAGGCGAGGTCGCCTTTTTCCTCGAGCCAGCTCTTGCGGTCGGCGGCGCGCTTCTTCGAGAGCAGCATGTCCATGATCCTGCCGGTTCCGTCGTCGCCGTCTTCGGGCGCTCCGACCGTGAGCTGGACGAGGCGCCGCGTGTCGGGGTTGATCGTCGATTCGCGCAACTGGCTCGGGTTCATCTCGCCGAGGCCCTTGAAGCGGGTCACGCTGACGCTGCCGCGGATTTTTTCGCGCTCGATGCGCTCGAGCACGGCGTCGCGCTCGGATTCGTCGAGGCAATAGAACATCTGTTTGCCGACATCGACGCGAAACAGCGGCGGCATGGCGACGAAGACATGGCCTTCGCGGACCAGGGCCGGAAAGTGCTTGACGAACAAGGCCGACAGCAGGGTCGCGATATGCAGGCCGTCGGAGTCCGCATCGGCAAGGATGCAGATCTTGCCGTAGCGCAATCCGCCGATGTCGTTCTTGCCGGGATCACAGCCGATCGCGACGGCCAGGTCGTGGACTTCCTGCGAGGCCAGCACGCTGCCCGATTCGACCTCCCAGGTATTCAGGATCTTGCCGCGCAAGGGCAGGATCGCCTGGAAGTCCTTGTCGCGCGCCTGGCGCGCCGAGCCGCCGGCCGAATCGCCTTCGACGAGGAACAGTTCGGTGCGCGAAAGATCGCTCGATGCGCAGTCGGCGAGCTTGCCGGGCAGGGCCGGGCCCTGGGTGATTTTCTTGCGCACGATCTGCTTTTCGGCCTTCAGGCGCAGGGCCGCGCGTTCGATCGCGAGCTGGGCGATCTTCTCGCCGATCTCGACATGCTGGTTCAGGTACAGCGAGAAGCCGTCGTGCGCCGCGCCCTGGACGAGCCCGGCCGCATCGCGCGAGGACAGGCGTTCCTTGGTCTGGCCGGAGAACTGCGGCTCCTGCATGCGCAGCGAAAGCACGAAGCAGAGCCGGTCCCAGACATCTTCCGGGGCCAGCTTGACGCCGCGCGGCAGCAGATTGCGGAAGTCGCAGAACTCGCGCAGTGCCTCGGTCAGGCCGGTGCGCAGGCCATTGACATGGGTGCCGCCCTGGGCGGTCGGGATCAGGTTGACGTAGCTTTCCTGGGTCAGCTCGCCTTCGGGCAACCAGGTGATGGCGAAATCGACGGCGCTCTTTTCGCGTTGCTGCGAACCGATGTACGGATCGGCCGGCAGGCGTTCGCTGTCGCCGAGCATCGAGCGCAGGTAGTCGCGCAGTCCGTCTTCGTAGTGCCAGGTGATGTCCTCGCCGCTGGCTTCGTCGGTCAGCCTGACGTTGAGCCCGGCGCAGAGGACGGCCTTGGCGCGCAGCACGTGCTTGAGCTTGCCGAGCAGGATCTTCGGCGAATCGAAATACTTCGGGTCGGGCCAGAAGCGCACCGTCGTGCCGGTCTGCTTCTTGGCGACGCTGCCGACCACGGTCAGCGGTGTCGTGCGGTCGCCGTCCCTGAATTCCATGTGATGGATCTGGCCATCGCGGCGGATCGTCACCTCGACCCGGTTCGACAGCGCATTGACCACCGAAACGCCGACGCCGTGCAGGCCGCCCGAGAACTGGTAGTTCTTGTTCGAGAACTTGCCGCCGGCGTGCAGCCGGGTAAGGATCAGCTCGACCCCGGGGATGCCCTCTTCGGGATGGATGTCGACCGGCATGCCGCGGCCGTCGTCGCTGACCGAAACCGAGCCGTCCGCATGGACGATGACCTCGATCGATCTGGCGTGGCCGGCCAGCGCCTCATCGACCGAATTGTCGACGACCTCCTGGACCAGATGGTTCGGGCGCGTCGTGTCGGTGTACATGCCGGGACGGCGCTTGACCGGATCGAGGCCAGAGAGGACCTCGATGTCTGCTGCGTTGTAGCGACTGCTCATTGCGTGCTGCGGGAAGAAGCCAAAGACCGCGCATGGTGGCCGGATCGGCCAAAACTGGCAAGCTGCGTGTCGAACTCGCAGCTGTGAGGCCAGCAGGTCGTGGCCGAGCCGATCGGGCCGCAGGAGCGATGGTCCGGGTCAGGCCCTCAGCGGTAGATGATGTCCTTGCGCATCGGGGCGAGCCGCGCGATGAGCCGGTTCTGCGCAGTTCGCGGAATGCCGCGGGCCTGCATGGCATCGATCAGGTGTTCGACGACCGCGTTGAACTGCGCCTCGCTGATGTCGAGCCCGGTGTGGACCTCGCGCATGTCGTCGCCGGTATAGGTGCAGGGCCCATCGAGGACCTTGCAGAGGTGCTCGACGAACAGCCTGCGGAAGCGCGGGATGTTGGTGTTGGCGAATTTGGGTGCAATGCGCGGATCATCGGCGAAGCGGGCGAGCAAATCGTCGACCAAGGCAGTCAGGCCCTCGTTTTCGCCGAATTGTCGGTAGAGCGATCCGCCGGGCTGCGAAGTGGTCGCGCAGGCGCCGAGCAGGAGGGCCATGGCCAGCCCGAACACGGCAGCTGCGCGTCGGCACGCAATCACAGGTTCGCCTGCACGGACAGGTACCAGCCATGCTGATGGTCGAGCGTGGCGATCGAGCCGAGATCGGCGTAGGCCGCGACAGCCGTGAAGCGCTTGTTCGGGAACCAGGCAACGAACAGGTCGCTGAAGGCGTCTTCGCGGGCGAAACCGAGGTTGTCGGGCTTTTGTCGGTATTCGACTCCGATCGCCAGCTTCGGATCAGGCAGCACGGCGACGGATACCTCACCGAGCAGCCGGCGCCCGCCGCGGTCACCGCCGAAGCCGAGGATGCCAAGCTGGTTGGCCGAACTCGAGCGCAGCGTGGTGTTGACGAGCAGGTGATAACCGCCGGCAGCGCCGAGAAATACCTTGGTCGCGGCCAGATAGATGTCGGTACCGCTGGCGCTGCGCGCGCCGACCGTGGACGGCAAGACAAAATCGAGATTCTTCTTGTGCTGCACGCCGATGGCGAACTGCGGCCACGAGGAATAGATGGCATCGCCGCTGATGCGCAGCTTGACGCCGAGTGTGTTCTGGCTGATCGAGGCACCGGGCATGCCGAGAGCATCGCCGAGCGTACCGAGGTGGAAACGCTGCCGGGACAGCGAGAGCTCGACGCGATTGCGGATAGTCATGCCGGCACCCCAGCTATCCAGCCTGTAGTCACCGACTTCGACCCGGGTCAGATAGCTCGTTGCGCCGATCTCGTCGCGCGTCGCATAGCCGCCGAGGACGGCCCACGGCACGATGCCGCCGCCGGCGCTGCCCTCGAGCTGGGTTGCGCCGCCGCTGGCTAGCAGTCGGCCATCCGCCGCCATGCAGTCGGGGCCGGGCCAGGCTGCCGCTGCGGCCGGCAGGGCGAGGGCCAGGATGTTCCTGCCCGTTCGCGTGCGCCGGCGACTCAAGGAGTCACCTTGGATTTCGATCGGGCAGCCAGCATGCCGTTGTGGGCAACCAGCAAGGCGGTCAACTCCGCCGCCGGAACCGGTCGACTTATCAGATATCCCTGGGCCATGTCGCAGCGATAGTCTTCGAGCATACGCAAGGATCGCGAGTTCTCGACGCCCTCGGCAACCACGGACAAGCCCATGCTGTGACCGAGTTCGATCGTTGCGCGGACGATCGTCGCATCGTCGCTGTCGTCGGCCATGCCCATGACGAAGGACTTGTCGATCTTGAGCTCGTCGACCGGCATGCGTTTGAGATGGGACAGCGACGAATAGCCGGTCCCGAAGTCGTCGATCGCCAGCCTTACCCCGCATTCCTTGAGACGCCCGAGCATGTCGAGGGCAATCGCCGAGTCGCGCATCACTGCGCTTTCGGTGACCTCGAGGACAACGCTTGCGGCGTCGATGCCGAATTCGTCGAGCAGCGCGCGCACGGTCGAGGGCAGGTCGCCGGCGGCCAGGTCCATGGCCGAGATGTTGATCGACACGCCGACCCGATGCCCTTGGTCGTGCCAGGTTCGGCATTGGCGGATGACCGTGCGCAACATCCAGCGCGTGATCTGGCGGATGCTGCCGGCATGCTCGGCGAGTGGAATGAACTCCTCCGGGGAGATCGCCCCTTCGACGGGATGCTGCCAGCGCACGAGCGCCTCGACATGCGCGATGCATTCGTCGTCGAGACTCATCTTGGGCTGGTAGTACACCGACAACTGGTCGTTCTCGGTGGCTCGGCGCAGATCGTTGATCAGCGAGAGCCGGCGCAGATGCAGGGCATCGCGCCCGCTGCTGTAGAACGAAACGGCGATCTGGGCCTGCTTGGCATCGTACATGGCGATGTCGGCCCGACGGAGCAGGTCTTCGGCGGTGTCGGCGTGGCCCGGATAGAGCGCGATGCCGAGACTGATTTCGGGATATAGCTTCATCGAATCGAGCTGGACCGGTTCGGTGACCGCGGCAACGAGGGTGGCCGCCAGTTCGGCGGCCAGGGACTCGTCGGCGCCGGGCAGCACGACCAGGAATTCGTCGCCGCCGAGGCGGGCGACGACATCCTCGGTGCGGACCATGGCGCGCATGCGCTGGCCGATGCTGACCAGCAGGCGGTCGCCAATCGGATGGCCGAGGGTGTCGTTGATTTCCTTGAAGCGATTGACGTCGACCATGAGGACCGCGAACGGCGCCCTGCTTGCCGAAGGGCCGGCCAGCAATTGCGAGAGCAACCGATCGATGCTGATGCGGTTGGGCAAGCCGGTCAGGGCGTCGTGATAGGCCAGGTGGGAGATGCGCCGCTCGCGCTCGGCAATGCCGCGCTGCATGCCATCGAAGGCCCTGGCGAGCTGGCCGAACTCGTCGGCGCGATGGCTGGCCAGGCTACCGAGGTAGTCACCGCGCTCGACCCGGTTGGCGGCGACCGCGAGTTCCTGGACCGGGCGCGTGACGCCGCGCGCCAGCAGCCAGGCACCGACCAGCGAAGCCAGGAACGAGAGGGTCGAAATCGCGAGCAATTGCCGGTTGAGAATCGCATAGGGCTTGAGGACCTCGGCTTCGCGGGTCTGCAGGATCGCTTCGATGCCGGTCGAATCGCCGAGCGGGATGACATGGGTGAGGTAGTCCTCGCCGAGCAGGCTCATCGACATGGAGCGGGCCGAGGCAGGGGCGGCCGGATCGAAGGCCGTTGCCAGTGCCTCCTGCACGGATTCGGCGAGCGTCGAGTAGAGATGGACCCGGTTGGCCGTGTCGGTGGTCGCAAAGGTGACTTCGAGGCCGGTCAGGGCCTTGAATTCCGCGGCCAGGGCTTGGTCCATGCCGAAGCCCATGCCGACCCAGCCGATCCGCTGCGGCGCGCGCACCGGGGCGAGCACGATCTGGTAGGGTTCGGCGCCGCTGCGGTCGACCGTACTGACCACGCCTTCGCGGTCGGCCCGGGCGAACAGGCTCGAGAACGGCGATTGTCCGGGCATCGCGTGAAGGTCGACTGTGCTCGTGGTGATCTGCCCCTTCAGATCCAGGGTCACCGCGAATCCGGCGTTGATGCGGGCACCGTGGTTGAACAGGACCGACTGTACGGTCGCTTCGTCGCCGGTGGCGACCGCCTCGCGAAAGCCGAAATCGGCAGCGATCACGCGAACGGCGTCACGCAGTTGGGCCTCGCGGCTGGCCAGCAGGCGCTGGAACACGCGGGCGCCGACATCGAGGCGCTGATCGGCTTGGTCGAGCGCATTGCCGCGCGTTGCGAAATAGACCGCGACGAAGGTCGGAAACTGGATCGCGCCGACCAGCGCCAGCAGGAGCAGGATCAGGCGCGTGCGGAAACTACGCATCGCCGGGAGGTGCCTTGCGGTAGGCGCGGAACTTCTGTTCGAGTTCGGTCGGCGGGGTGACCGGCGGCGGCGGACGGGTCCTGATCGTGAAGACCCGGGCCGGCGTGGCCGCGTCGATCCTGATCACTTCACTGCGGTCGGTGCCGGCATCGAGATCGCGCGGGTGCCACAGATCGAGTCGGTACTCGCCGGCAGGAACCTCATCGATCTTCAGCCGACCCGAATCGTCCGTCTTTGCGAAGTAGGGGGTGTCGACGACCACCACATAGCCCAGCATCCAGTCATGGATATTGCAGCCCAGGGTCGCGATACCGGCCTTGTCGAAGACGACCGGTTCGGCCGGAATCGACTTGTATAGGCGCAGCTCGAACTTCTTCGCCGGCGAGAACGAGTAGACATGGTGCCGGACCTGGTCGCTGTTCGGGAACGAGACCGTCGTGCTGCGCTGCACGACAAGCACGTGCGGCACGAACTGCAGTCCACGCTGATCCATGCTGGCGCTGGCTGCCGCGGCGGCTGGCCTTGCTGCGCTCGGGGTCAGCCAGAGCACGGCGTCGGCGAGCCCGGCGCCCGCGCCGTCGACGACCCTGGCCTCGAAGGGCGCGGCCCGCGCCGCCACGGCAAGGACCAGGAACGGCAGAGCCAGCAACCAGCGGATCGTGTTCATGCAGCCGGAATCTCCCGTTTCGATGGCATGCGCGGCAACCCGCTGACGGGCTGGCGACTAGTGTCAGGGGTATACGGTCCGGACCGGTCGCCGGATGCAGGAATCCGGCCGAGCCGTCAGGTTCGGGGCTGGCAGCCCTGGCCGAGCCAACGACTCCGCACGATGTGGGACGTCGGCGCCGCGGCGCAACGCGCGTCAGGTCAACTCTTGTCAAACCGTGCCTGATCCGCGTGCGGCGCAAGCGACGAATTTCGATGCTTCCGCTTCGCTCCGATCCTCGCGGGGCCGATCGATAGTCGCTCGAGCACCTGCCATGGGGTGTTGCCCCGACACACCGCGCGCTGTCCGGCCCGGCCAGCGCGCAAGGCCCTGACCGTGATGCGACCGCAGGCCGCAACCAGCGCGGGCAAGCGACCCTCGCGGCAGTCGACGTAAGCCGGTAGAATACGGTTTTCCTGCGGATAGCTCTCCATGACCCCCCTGATTTTCGTGACCGGAGGCGTGGTGTCCTCGCTTGGCAAGGGCATCGCCGCCGCGTCGCTGGCGGCCATCCTCGAAGCGCGCGGCCTGCGCGTGACGATGATGAAGCTCGATCCGTACATCAACGTCGACCCGGGCACGATGAGCCCGTTCCAGCACGGCGAAGTCTATGTGACCGACGACGGCGCCGAGACCGACCTCGATCTCGGCCACTACGAGCGCTTCATGCGCACGCGCCTGACCGGCAAGAACTCGATCACCACGGGCAAGATCTACGAAAGCGTGATCGCCAAGGAACGCCGCGGCGACTATCTCGGCGCAACCGTACAGGTCATTCCGCACATCACCGACGAGATCAAGCACCGCATCTACGAGGCGACCAGCGGCTTCGACGTGGCCCTGGTCGAGATCGGCGGCACCGTCGGCGACATCGAGTCGCTGCCCTTCCTCGAGGCGATCCGCCAGATCCGCATCGAGCACGGGCCGGAAATGTCGATGTTCATGCACCTGACCCTGGTCCCGTTCATCAAGGCCGCCGGCGAGATCAAGACCAAGCCGACCCAGCATTCGGTCAAGGAACTGCGCTCGATCGGCATCCAGGCCGACGTCCTGCTGTGCCGCTGCGAACAGCCGCTGCCGCAGTCGGACCGGCGCAAGATCGCCCTGTTCACGAACGTGCCGGAACGCGCCGTGATCAGCGCGATCGATGTCGACATCATCTACCGCTTGCCGCTCTGGCTGCACCAGCAGGGCCTCGACGACATCGTCCTCGACCGCCTCAACTTCAAGGCCAAGCCGGCCGACCTTTCCGAGTGGAAGGCGGCCGTCGAGGCGATCGAGCATCCGAAGGACGAGGTCAGCATCGCGATCGTCGGCAAGTACGTCGAGCACAAGGACGCCTACAAGTCGCTCGGCGAGGCGCTGCGCCACGGCGGCCTCAAGCAGCACACCCGGGTCAACCTGCGCTGGGTCGAGTCCGAGGAAGTCGAGCGCCGCGGCGGCGATGCGCTGAAGGACGTCGATGGCATCCTCGTGCCGGGCGGCTTCGGCAAGCGCGGCTTCGAGGGCAAGATCGCCGCGGCGCGCTACGCCCGCGAGAACCGCGTGCCGTACTTCGGCATCTGCTACGGCATGCATGCGGCGGTGGTCGAGTTCGCGCGCAACGTGGCCGGCCTGGAAAGCGCCAATTCGAGCGAGAACGATCGCGCCTGCAAGGATCCCGTGATCGCCCTGATCACCGAGTGGACGACCAGCAGCGGTGATGTCGAAAAGCGCGACGAGAGTTCCGACCTCGGCGGCACCATGCGCCTCGGCGCGCAGGAGTGCCGGCTCAAGGCCGGAACCCTGGCGCGCGAGCTGTACGGGCAGGACGTCGTGCGCGAGCGCCACCGTCATCGTTACGAGTTCAACAACCGCTATCGCCAGAAGCTCGAGGATCTCGGTCTGGTCATCTCCGGAAAGTCGATGGATGACCTGCTCGTGGAAATGGTCGAGCTGGCCAACCATCCGTGGTTCCTGGCCTGCCAGGCCCATCCCGAATTCACCTCGACGCCGCGCGACGGCCATCCGCTGTTCGTCGGCTTCATTCGCGCCGCACGCGAGTACAGGGCCGTGCGCGAGGCGCCGGCCGCCGATGCTCCGGTCGCGGCCAAGATCGGAGCCACCGCGTGAATCTCTGCGATTTTGAAGTCGGTCTCGACAAGCCCCTGTTCCTGATTGCCGGTCCCTGCGTCATCGAGTCCGAACAGCTCGCCCTCGATACCGCCGGCCAGCTCAAGGAAACGACCGCGCGGCTCGGCATCCCGTTCATCTACAAGTCGAGCTTCGACAAGGCCAACCGCACCTCGATCAGCGGCCACCGCGGACCCGGCATCGAGCAGGGCCTGCGCATCCTCGCCGAGGTCAAGCGCCAGATCGGCGTGCCGGTGCTGACCGACGTTCACGAATACACGCCGATGGAGGAAGTCGCCGAGGTCGTCGACGTGCTGCAGACGCCCGCATTCCTCTGCCGGCAGACCGACTTCATCGTCAAGGCCTGCAGCGTCGGCCGTCCGGTCAACATCAAGAAGGGCCAGTTCCTCTCGCCGTGGGAAATGAAGCATGTCACCGACAAGGCCAAGACCACCGGCAACGCCCAGCTCATGGTCTGCGAACGCGGCGCCAGCTTCGGCTACAACAATCTGGTCTCCGACATGCGCTCGCTGGCGGTGATGCGCGACACCGGTTGTCCGGTCGTCTTCGATGCCACGCACTCCGTGCAGCTTCCCGGCGGCGCCGGCGGCAAGTCCGGCGGCCAGCGCGAGTTCGTGCCGGTGCTGGCGCGCGCGGCCGTTGCGGTCGGCATCGCCGGCATCTTCATGGAAACCCATCCCGACCCGGACAAGGCGCTCAGCGACGGCCCGAATGCGTGGCCACTCGGCAGGATGGCGGAACTGCTCGAGACATTGCTGCAGTTCGATCGCGTCGCCAAGCAATATCCGGGGCCGGCTTCGGCCTGAATCCCGAGGGATCAGGCGCATCCGGCGCTCGCCATTTTCAAGATTGACGGAGTTGTCCGACTGACATGAGCAAGATTTCCAGCATCCATGCCCGCGAGATCCTCGATTCCCGCGGCAATCCCACGCTCGAGGCCGAAGTCACCCTGGCCGACGGCTCGTTCGGCCGTGCCATGGTGCCGTCCGGCGCCTCGACCGGTTCACGCGAGGCGGTCGAGCTGCGGGATGGTGACAAGGCGCGTTACCTCGGCAAGGGCGTGCGCAAGGCGGTCGCCAACGTCAACACGACGATCTCCGACGCGCTGAAGGGTTTCGATGCGCTCGACCAGCGCGGACTCGACGAGAAGCTGATTGCACTCGATGGCTCGCCGAACAAGGGCAAGCTCGGTGCGAACGCGCTGCTCGGTGTCTCGATGGCCAATGCGCATGCGGTGGCCGCTTCGCGCAAGCTGCCGCTGTGGAAGCATCTGGCCGGCGAGCGCAGGCCGCAATTGCCGGTGCCAATGATGAACATCGTCAACGGCGGCGCACATGCCGACAACAACGTCGACATGCAGGAATTCATGGTCCTGCCGGTCGGCCTGCCGAACTTCGCCGAAGCACTGCGCGCCGGCACCGAAATCTTCCATGCCCTGAAGTCGGTGTTGAAGGGGCGCGGCCTGTCGACCTCGGTGGGCGACGAGGGTGGCTTCGCGCCGAACCTGAAATCCAACGAGGAAGCGATCGAGACGATCCTCGAGGCCGTGCACAAGGCCGGCTATGCGATCGGCAAGGAGATCTGGCTCGGTCTCGACGTGGCCAGTTCCGAATTCTTCCGCGACGGCGCCTACCATCTCGACGGCGAGGGCAAGGTGCTGAGCCCCGAGCAGCTGATCGAGTTCTATGCCGGCTGGTGCGCGAAGTATCCGATCATCACGATCGAGGACGGCATGGCCGAGGGCGACTGGGACGGCTGGAAAAAACTGACCGAAAAGCTCGGCAGGACCGTCCAGCTGGTCGGCGACGACCTGTTCGTGACCAATACCGCGATCTTCCGCGAAGGCATCGAAAAGCACATCGCCAACGCGATCCTGATCAAGGTCAACCAGATCGGCACGCTGACCGAGACGCTCGATGCGATCGGCATGGCCGAGGCGGCCCACTACGCGTCGATCATCTCGCACCGTTCGGGCGAGACCGAGGACACCACGATCGCCGATCTCTCGGTGGCCACGGCGGCGACCCAGATCAAGACCGGTTCGCTGTGCCGCTCGGACCGGGTCGCCAAGTACAACCAGCTGCTGCGCATCGAGGAAGCACTCGGCACCGGCGCCTCCTATGCCGGTCGCAACGCGTTTCCGAATCTTCCGGGCTTCAAGTCCTGATCGTGACGGCAGGCTAGAAACACCACCATGCTGCGCTACGTGGCCCTGCTGCTGTTGATCCTGCTGATCGCACTGGAAGTGAAGCTCTGGGTCGGGCAGGGCGGCATGGCCGAAGTCTGGCGGCTGGAGAAGAGCGTTGCCGACCAGAAGCAGGAAAACGAGGCGCTCAAGGCGCGCAATGACGCCCTGGCCGCCGAGGTCGCCAATCTCAAGGATGGCGACGAGGCGATCGAGGAACGTGCCCGCTCCGAACTCGGCCTGGTCAAGCCCGGCGAGCAGTTCTACCAGGTCGTGGAGCCGCCGGCTGACCCGGCCCGGAAGCAAGATGGCGACCGCTGAGCGCGGGATGTGGTGCGTGATTCCCGCGGCCGGAAGCGGAACCCGGTTTGCCGCGGACCGGCCCAAGCAGTACGCGTCAATAGCCGGCAAACCGGTCCTGCAATGGACCATCGAGCGCCTGCTCGCGCATCCGCGCATCGTCGGCGCCGTCGTCGTGATCGCCGCCGCTGACGCGTACTGGCCGAATCTTGGTCCGTTCGGCAACAAGCCCGTGATCCCGACCGTTGGCGGAGGACAGCGGTCCGATTCGGTGCTGGCCGGCTTGCGCGCATTGCCGGACAGCGTGGCCGCCGAAGACTTCGTGCTCGTCCATGATGCCGCCAGGCCCTGCGTCCGCCACACCGACATCGATGCGCTGATCGAACGTGCCGCAGTGGCCGGTGGCGGATTGCTGGCTGCGCCGCTGCGTGACACGCTCAAGCGTGCCGATGCCTCGGGCCGGGTCGCCGCCACCGAATCGCGAGAGTCGCGCTGGCGCGCATTCACGCCGCAGATGTTCCGTCGCGGTGAACTCGATTCGGCGCTCGAAGCGGCGGCCCGCGCGGGCATCGTGGTCAGCGACGAGGCGATGGCGATGGAGCGGGCCGGCTTCAGGCCATTGCTGGTCGAAGGCTGCGACGACAACCTCAAGCTGACCACGCCAGCGGATCGCGCGCAGATCGAGTTCCTGCTGCTGCGCGGGGGCGACTGACATCTGCCGGACGCGGCGATCGCGCGTGCCTGCACGGCGCAGTCGTCGTATTCTGCCGGCTCCAGCGAATCATCCGGACACGACAGCATGCGCATAGGCCAGGGATTCGACGTCCACGCCTTCGGGCCCGGCAACCATGTCGTACTCGGCGGCGTCAGCATTCCGCATTCGCACGGACTGGTTGCCCATTCCGATGGCGACGTGCTGATCCACGCGCTCTGCGATGCGGTACTCGGCGCACTCGCGCTCGGCGACATCGGCCGCCATTTCCCGCCGAGCGACGAGCGCTGGCGCAGCGTCAGCAGCCGGCATTTTCTGCTCCACTGCGCAGGTTTGATGATCGAGAACGGCTACCAGCTGGCCAATGCCGACCTCACGGTGGTCTGCGAGGCACCGCGGATCGGTCCGCATGCGGAAGCGATGCGGGCCAACCTCTGCGCCGATCTCGGCTGCGCGAAGCACGAGGTCAACATCAAGGCGACAACGACTGAAAAGCTCGGCTTCACCGGCCGCGGCGAGGGCATCGCGGCGCAGGCAGTCGTGCTCCTGCAGCGACGCGGCAAGTCCGCCGCGGTCATTCCGGAGGATCCCGAACTGCGCACCCTGATGGCCGAGCTGGACCTGGATTCGCTGAAATGACCGAGCTGGCCTTCGCCCATGGCGGGCCGCCGCTGAGCGGCCGCCTGCGCGTCAGTGCCGAGGACTTCGAAGTCGAGGAAATCCTCGGTTTCGAAGCGGACGGCACGGGCGAACATGCCCTGCTCTGGATCGAAAAGCGCGACGCGAACACCGAATGGGTGGCGCGCCAGCTTGCCGGCTTCGCCGGTGTAGCCCCGCTCGCGGTCGGCTTTTCCGGTCTCAAGGACCGCCATGCACTGACCCGCCAGGCGTTTTCGGTGCAGTTGCCGGGTCGCGCAGGTCCGGACTGGAGCGCATTGCAGGTCGAAGGCGTCCGCGTGCTCGAGGTGCGGCGGCATTCGCGCAAGCTCAAGCGCGGCGTGCACGCCGGCAACCGTTTCCGCATCCGCCTGCACGAGCTGCGGGGTTCGCGCGCCGAAGCCGAACACCGCCTCGGCGCGATCACGGCACACGGCGTGCCCAACTATTTCGGCGAACAGCGTTTCGGTCGCGGCGGAGAAAACCTGCGCACGGCACGCGCCCTGTTCGCCGGCGCGCGCATGCATCGCAGCCAGCGCGGCTTCGCCCTCTCCGCAGCCCGATCGCATCTGTTCAACCGGGTGCTCGACCAGCGCGTCGGCGCAGGCTCGTGGAATCGAGCCCTCGAGGGTGAGGTCTGGATGCTCGCCGGCAGCCAATCGATATTCGGGCCACAGGCCATCGACGACACGTTGCTGCAGCGTCTGGAGGCATTCGATATCGATCCGACCGGGCCGATGTGGGGCCGCGGCGAACTGCGCAGCTCGGCGCAGGTGGCCGAAATTGAACAGGGCATCGCGGCCGCGGATGAGGTGCTGGCGCAAGGTCTTGCGGGCGAGGGCCTGCGCCAGGAGCGACGGTCATTGCGCCTTCGCGTCGAAGGGCTGCGCCATTCCTGGTCGGAGGAAGGCTCCCTGCTTCTCGAGTTCAGCCTGCCCTCCGGCTGCTTCGCGACCTCGGTGCTGCGCGAAGTCTGCGCCTACGCCGCCGATGTGGCGGGTTCGACCGGCTGAACGGGCTGCGACGGATCGTCGCCCTGTCGCGTCCAGAATAAGGGCTCTGAAGCGGGGAGCGACCGGTTTCCGGCGCAGGGCCCAGCATGCGGGACGGCCGCGTGGCCGCTTCCGCTCAGCCACTGGAGAAAGCCATGACACGAGTGATGGTTCCTGCCGCAGCGGTCTTGATTCTGGTTCTCGCCGGATGCGCCAGCAATGGCAGCAGCCGGTTCGCCAAGGAGGAAAAGTTCGTCGTCGACCAGGCCTACGTCGACGCGGTCAATCAGGTCAGCCGACAGACCGGGGTCAGGGTGACCTGGGTCAATCCGCCGACCAAGCGGGTCCCCGCCGACACCGGCATCGACGACTGATCAGTCGCGCTGGAGCAGGACGAGGACCGCACCGGTCCCGCCCTGCGCGGGCAGAGCCGAGGCAAAAGCGACGACGTCGTTGCGACGGCGCAGGAGCTGTTCGGTCATGCGCTTGACCACGGGCCCTCGTGCGGCCGAGCGCAGCCCCTTGCCGTGCACGATTCTCACGCAGAATTCGCGATGACGGATTGCGTCGTCGATGAATCCGGCTACGGCCGCACGGGCCACCGCGACCGACATCTGGTGCAGGTCGATCTCGGCCTGGATGCTGAAGTGTCCGCGCCGTAGCTGCTTGAGCAGGCGTGCCGGATGGCCGGGCTTGAGGTAGAGGATTTCATCGCCCATTTCGATCGAGCCTGGATCGAACGGGCTGCTCAGCAGCTCATCGCGCACGGCTGCTTCGTCGATCTCGAACTGGCGAGCCCGTGGGGCAGGCTTGCTGACTCTCGTTGCCACCGCCTCGTGGGGCGCCAGCGGCCGCACCTCGCCGACGGCCTGGCGAAAAAGCCTGCCCGCTTCGTCCGCCACGACGGGTTCCGGCGCGCCACGCGTGGCCGGCTCTTGCCGCCGCCTGATGGCATCTCGCAACTGGCGATTGGTCATGCGTGAACCATTGCATGAGCGCCGGTCCGAGGCAACCGCGCGGCCGTGCGGCAGGGTTTTCGCCACCTTCCGGAGCAGCGACATGCGCCGGATCCGGTCCTTCTCTCGTTCAGCCTCGGGGTCGAATCCGGTATGCTCTGGCATTCTCATTCGCCCAGGCTTCCCACGCTGCGTCCAACGCGTTCCGGGTCGCCTGCACCGCCTTATCGCAGGAAGCAGCTCATGCGCGTTCTGGTCAGCAACGACGATGGCGTCGACGCACCGGGAATACTGGTATTGGCCAGGCATCTGGCCGCCGTCGGCGAGGTCGTCGTGGTGGCTCCCGACCGTGATCGTTCCGGTGCCAGCAATTCGCTGACCCTCGATCAGCCGATCCGCGTCAAGCGGCTCGAGGAGAATCGCTACCGGGTCGCCGGCACGCCGACCGACTGCGTGCACCTGGCCCTTTCCGGCCTGCTCGAGGTCGAGCCCGACATCGTCGTTTCCGGCATCAACTCCGCGGCCAATCTCGGTGATGACGTGATCTACTCGGGCACCGTGTCGGCGGCCATGGAGGGGCGTTTCCTCGGATTGCCCGCGATCGCGGTTTCGCTGGTCACGGTCGACCACAAGGGTGTCCACTACGATTCCGCCGCCCTGGCGGTCATGCAACTGATGCGCAAGCTGCTGGTCGATCCGCTGCCGGCGGATACGATCCTCAACGTCAATGTCCCGGATCTTCCGTGGTCCGAAATCCGCGGATTCTCGGTGGCCCGGCTCGGCCGCCGCCATCGTGCGGCCGGCTGCATCAAGCAGGACGATCCGCGCGGACGGCCGATGTTCTGGATCGGTCCGCCCGGCGAAGCCGAGGACGACGGTCCGGGTACGGACTTTCTTGCTGTCCGCGAAGGCTTCGTTTCGATCACGCCGATCCATGTCGACCTGACCCGCTACCAGGCCCTCGAAAAGGTCGGCGGCTGGGTCGGATCGCTGAGCATGGAAAGCCACGCCGCATGAGCCGGTTGCGCATCCAGCATTGTCGGGAGGGTATCGTTTGAGCCGCTTTGCCCGCCAACTGCCCGAGGCGCGCGGTCTCGGCATGACCTCGCAACGCGCGCGCGACCGCCTGATCGAGCGCCTGGTTGCCGAGGGCATTCGCGACCGTCGCGTGCTCGATGTCCTGCGCCAGTTGCCTCGGCACCTGTTCATCGACGAGGCACTGGCGACGCGTGCCTACGAAGACACCGCGTTGCCGATCGGGCAGGGGCAGACGATTTCGCAGCCCTATGTCGTCGCACGCATGACCGAAGTTCTGATCGAACAGGCGCTGCCGCGGCGCGTGCTCGAGGTCGGCACCGGTTCGGGCTACCAGTGTGCCGTGCTGGCTTCGCTGGTCGAGCAGGTCTACACGGTCGAACGCATCGACGAGCTGCTGCGCAACGCGCGCCGCCGTTTCCGCAAGCTCGGCCTCGGCAACATTCGCTCGCGCCACGACGATGGCCGGCTCGGCTGGCCGGACGAGGCGCCGTTCGACGCGATCATGGTCACCGCGGCGGGCGCCGAACTCGAAGAGGCGCTGCTCGCGCAGCTCGCGCCCGATGGTGTCCTCGTCGCTCCGGTCGGTCCGCCGGGTCGACAGGAACTGCTGCGGGTGCGCGCCGGCGCCGACGGCTGGCAGCGCGAGACCCTGGCCCCGGTCAGCTTCGTTCCCCTGCTCGGCGGTGTCGCTTGAAGCCCGAAATCGCGGTGGACCGCGAATGAAGCTGTTCAAGCCGCTCTACGAAAAGGCCCTGCTATGGTCGATGCATCCGCGCGCCGAGCCGCTGCTGGCGGGGCTCAGTTTCGTCGAGGCGATCATCTTTCCGGTGATGCCGGAAGTGATGCTCGGTCCGATGGTGCTGGCGCGTCCGCAACGCTGGGCCCGTCTGGCCTCGATCAGCCTGGTCTTTTCGGTGGTTGGCGCCCTGGTCGGCTACGCGCTCGGCCACTATGCCTTCGCCTGGGCGCGGCCCCTGTTCGAATCGCTCGGCTGGATGGAGCGGATCGACCATCAGGTTGCGGAATTGAGCGAGATTGCCGCGCGCAGCCCCTGGTCTGCGTTCTGGATTCTCGTCGTTGCCGGGTTCCTGCCGATCCCGCTGAAGATATTCACCTGGGCCTCAGGCATCGTCGGCGTGCCACTGCTACCCTTCGTCGCCAGCATGATCGTCGGTCGCGGCAAGCGCGTCTATCTGCTGGCCGGAGTCATTCGCCTCGCCGGGCCGCGCGCGGAGGCTGCGCTGCATCGCTGGATCGAATGGATAGGGTGGGGCCTGATGGTGGCCTTGGCCGTGGCTGTACTGTACTTCAAGTTTGTACGCTAAGTGATTGATATTATAAGAATAAAGTCCATTACCTGGGTGTGCTTGATGGGCGCCGTGCTGATCCTCGCGGGCTGTGCTTCGACGCCGCCCGCACCGGTCGAGGACCGCAGCATCGGTGGTCACCAGCGCCGCGGCCATGTCGCGGACTCCGGCGCGTCGCGGCTGCCGGCCGGCAGTTACCGGGTGCGCCGTGGCGACACGCTCTACAGCATCGCCTTCCGCAATGGACTCGATTATCGCGATCTGGCCAGCGCCAACGGCATCGATCCGCCCTACACGATCTATGTCGACCAGGTCATCCGGCTCGACCGGCGAGCGCGAGCCACGCGCAGGCCTGTCGTTGCCAAGGCCCGCAAGCCGCCGCGCGAATCGCGGACGCCGCCTGCGAGCGGCCCGTCCACGCCGCCACCGCAATCGGGCAGCCGATCCGCGCAGGTGCCGCCGACGGCGGTTGCCGCCGAACCCGCGCGGGTCTCCCCGCAACCCGCGCCATCGCGTCCACCGCCACCAGGCGATACCGTCGACGCGACGCCAAGCGCCGGCATCGTCTGGCGCTGGCCTGCCGACGGCCCGCGCGATGGCGGTTTCGTCCCCGGCGACCAGACCCACCAGGGCATCAATATCACCGGCAAGTCGGGCGATCCGGTGCGTGCGGCTGCCGACGGCGTTGTCGTCTACAGCGGCAATGGCCTGATCGGTTACGGCGAACTGATCATCATCAAGCACAACAGCACGATGCTGTCCGCGTACGGCCACAACCGGCGCCGTCTGGTCCAGGAGGGCGATCGCATCAAGGCCGGCCAGCAGATCGCCGAAATGGGCTCGTCGAGCGCGAGCAGGGATATGCTGCATTTCGAGATCCGCCGGAACGGCAAGCCGGTCGATCCGCTGGCCTATCTGCCTTCGCGATGACGACCCCAAGCAACCGCCGGATATCTGGATCCACGACCGCATCGTGCTTGCTGTTTCAAAGCAATCGCACGCGGACTAAGCTTTGCCGATGAGCGCCGTTCCGCCGTCGGAATCCGTCTCCGAGCCCGATGTCGAGGAAGTTCTCGAACTGCTCGACGCCATCGAACCCGCGGACGAGGAAGTCCGCAGTTCCACCGGCGCCTATCTGAACGAAATCGGCCTGATTCCCCTGCTCGCCGCGGAACAGGAGTGGGCGCTGGCCGAACGCGTGCAGGCTGGCGACAGCGAGGCGCGAAGGGGCATGATCGAAGCCAATCTGCGCCTCGTCGTGACCGTGGCCAGGGGCTACGTGGGCCGTGGCGTGCCGCTGATGGACCTGATCGAGGAGGGCAACATCGGCCTGATTCGCGCGGTCGAGAAATTCGAGCCGCAGCGACGCCTGCGTTTCTCGACCTACGCCATGTGGTGGATCAGGCATGGCGTGCAGCAGGCACTTTCGCACCAGGGACGGACTGTTCGCATTCCTGTGCATGTGTTGCGCGAACTGGCCCAGGTGCTGCGCGCGAACCGCGAAATGACGGCCAGGATCGGGCGTGCGCCGACGCTCGAGGAACTCGCCAAGGAGGTCGGCAAGCGTACCCCGGACGTGGCCGAACTGTTCCGGGTCAACGAGCACATCAGTTCGCTCGATGCACCGATGTCGGACAGCGATGACCGACCGATGATCGAACATCTGGTCGAGGAAGAGGAAAGCGGATCGCAGATCCGCCCCGAACATGCCGGCGGCGGTCAGCTGCAGGACTGGCTGGCGGCACTCCGGCCGCGCCAGCGCCTGGTTCTCGAACGCCGGTTCGGCCTCAATGGCGAGCCGGTCCTCTCGCTGGCCGAAATCGCGACCGATCTCGGCGTCTCGCGTGAACGCGTGCGCCAGATTCAGGAAGAAGCCCTCAAACGCCTGCGCAGCCTGTCCCAGCAGGATCAGTCCGGCGCCTGAACCTTGCCGGGCAGGATGAAGGCGGCAACGACCCTGCGCCCTTCGCCGGCCAGCAGGTTGTAGGTGCGCGCGGCCGCGGCGTTGTCCATGGCTTCGACGCCAATGCCCAGGCGCAGGAGTGGGACGAGGGCGGCCTGCGGCGGAAACTGCTGGCGCGAACCGGTGCCCAGCACGACCACTTCGGGATCGAGGTCGAGGACAGCGCGCAGGATCGCGGCATCGAGCTCGGTCACGGCACCGACCGGCCAGTCCTCGACGACCTGGTCCGGTGCCATCAGGAAGCTGGCATGCAGTTCGCGGTCGACGACGACGATGGAACGTTCGCGCGTCGCGCGCACGAAGAAATAGCCTTCCGCTCGATCATGAATCAGTTGCATGAGCCCGGCGCGCCTACTTTGGCAACGGCAGTCGCGGTTCCTTGTCATTGCGCTTCCAGAGGGTCGCGGTATGGCCGACCACCTGCACGACTTCGGCCCCGGTATCCGTGGTCAGCGCGTCGATCTGCGCGGCGCGCTCTTCGCGATCGCCTCCCGACAGGCGCACCTTGATCAGTTCGTGGTGGCCCAGGGCCAGGCTCAGTTCATTGACCAGGCTGGGCGTCACGCCCTTCTGGCCGAGCATGACGACCGGGTTGAGGGAGTGGGCAAGCCCGCGCAAATAGCGCTTCTGGAACGAGGTAAGTGACATGAACGGTGTCCGAATGCGGATGGGTGGCCGGCAGGAATGCGCGACTTTCGGGGTATTATGAGGGCATTATCATGGCTGGGAAACGCGCCTGGCGCGGGTTGGACACGACGTGGCGCGAAGCAAATCCAGTTCCCGCTGGCTCCAGGAGCACTTCAGCGACCCGTTTGTGAAGCGTGCGCAGGTGGAAGGCTGGCGCTCGCGCGCGGTGTTCAAGCTCGATGAACTGATCGAGCGCGACCACCTGCTCAAACCCGGCATGTTCGTCGTCGATCTCGGCGCTGCGCCCGGTGGCTGGTCGCAGATGGTGCGCGAGCGGCTCGGCGACAGCGGGCGTATTGTCGCACTCGATATCTTGCCGATGCAGGGAATCGGCGGGGTCGACTTCATCCTCGGCGATTTTCGCGAGGATGCGGTGCTCAGGCGCCTCGAGGAGGTACTTGGCGGAAACAGGCCCGATCTTGTGCTTTCCGACATGGCCCCCAACATGAGCGGTGTCGGGGCCGTCGACCAGGATCGTTCGATGGCCCTGGCCGACCTGGCCGCGGAGTTTGCCGAGGCCCACCTCGCCAAGGGCGGGGCGTTCCTGGTCAAGCTGTTCCAGGGGCAGGGATTCGATGATTACGTCCGGCGCTTGCGCAGCCAGTTCGCGCACGTCAGCATCCGCAAGCCCAAGGCATCCAGGGCGCGCAGCAACGAAGTCTACGCATTGGCGACCGGCAAGCATCTCTGAGCCCTGGCCAATGTTGGAGGAATCTGGAAAAAGATGAACGATATGGCAAAGACTCTGCTGCTCTGGGTGGTGATCGCAGTCGTGCTGCTGACCGTGTTTCAGAGCTTCAATCCGCGCGCAGCCGCGACCAAGGACATTCCGTATTCGGAATTCATGCAGGCCGTGCGCGACAAGCGCGTCGACGAGGTGCTCGTCCACAACGACAACCGCACCGTCGAGGCGAAGCTGCAGGACGGCACCAACATCCGCACCACCGTGCTGCCGACCGAGCAGTCGCTTTCGGAAATCGAGAGGGACGTCGGCAAGGTCAAGGTCGAGCCGACCGATCCGGGCATGCCGCTGATCCTGCGCCTGCTCTTCGACTGGCTGCCGATCATCATCTTCATCGGCATCCTGTTCTATTTCATGCGCCAGATGCAGGCCGGCGCCGGCGGACGTGGGGCCATGTCATTCGGCCGCTCGCGCGCCAAGCTGCAGGGCGAGGACCAGGTCAAGGTCACCTTCGCCGATGTCGCCGGCTGCGACGAGGCCAAGGAAGAGGTGTCCGAGCTGGTCGAGTTCCTGCGCGATCCGTCCAAGTTCACCAAGCTCGGCGGCAAGATCCCGCGTGGCGTGCTGATGGTCGGCTCGCCCGGCACCGGCAAGACCCTGCTGGCCAAGGCCATCGCCGGCGAAGCCAAGGTGCCGTTCTTCTCGATTTCCGGTTCGGACTTCGTCGAGATGTTCGTCGGCGTCGGTGCGGCGCGCGTGCGCGACATGTTCGAGCAGGCCAAGAAGCAGGCTCCATGCATCATCTTCATCGACGAGATCGACGCGGTCGGTCGTCATCGCGGCGCCGGTCTCGGCGGCGGCCATGACGAGCGCGAGCAGACTCTGAACCAGTTGCTGGTCGAGATGGACGGCTTCGAAGGCAGCGAAGGCGTCATCGTCATCGCCGCGACCAACCGACCGGACGTGCTCGACCCGGCCCTGCTGCGCCCGGGCCGCTTCGACCGCCAGGTCGTCGTGCCGCTGCCCGACCTGAAGGGCCGCGAGCAGATCCTCAAGGTGCACATGCGCAAGGTGCCGCTCGGTTCCGACGTCGAGCCGTTGACCATCGCGCGCGGCACGCCCGGGTTCTCCGGTGCCGACCTGGCCAATCTCGTCAACGAGGCGGCCCTGTTCGCCGCCCGCGGCAACTCGCGCGATGTCAGCATGAATGATTTCGAGCGCGCCAAGGACAAGATCATGATGGGCGCCGAGCGCCGCTCGATGATCATGAGCGACGACGAGAAGAAGCTGACCGCCTATCACGAGGCTGGCCACGCGATCATCGGCCGGCTCGTGCCGGATCATGATCCGGTCTACAAGGTCACGATCATTCCGCGCGGCCGCGCTCTCGGCGTGACCATGTACCTGCCCGAGAACGACCGCTACAGCTACAACAAGGAAAACATCATCAGCCGACTGTGCTCTCTGTACGGCGGCCGGGTCGCCGAAGAACTGATCTTCGGTCCGGACAAGGTCACCACCGGCGCATCGAACGACATCGAGCGTGCGACCAAGATGGCGCGCAACATGGTCACCAAGTGGGGCCTATCCGACAAGCTCGGTCCGATCGCGTACGGCGAGGAGGAGGACGAAGTCTTCCTCGGCCGCTCGGTGACCCAGCACAAGAACGTCTCCGACGAGACGGCACGCCGCATCGACGAGGAGGTGCGCGAGATCCTCGATCGCGCCTATGCGCGCAGCACCGAACTGCTGACCGAAAATCTGTCCAAGCTGCACGTCATGGCCGAAGCCCTGCTGCAGTACGAGACGATCGACGCCAAGCAGATCGAGGAAATCATGAACGGGCAGGAGGTCAGCCCGCCGAAGGGCTGGACCGACGATTCGGGCAAGGGCCCGGGTTCGGGTACCGGTGGCGCCAAGCCGCGCGGCGAAAGCCCGATCGGCGGACCTGCCGTGCAGTCACGCAGCGAAGCCTCGTAGTGAATGCCTGCGCGCAAATCTGTTAAAAGAGGCCGCCGCCAGGCGGCCTTTCTTTTTGGAGCGCAAACCATGTTTTCTCCGGTATTGGATTGCAAGGGTCGCGAACTCGTGCTCGACCAGGCACGCATCTGCGGCATCGTCAACGTGACGCCGGATTCGTTTTCCGATGGCGGCCGCTTCCTTGATCCTGCCGCAGCCGTCAGCCATGCGTTGCGGCTGGTCGAGGAAGGCGCCGACATGCTCGATTTCGGCGCCGAATCGACCCGGCCCGGCGCCAGTCCGGTCCCTGCTTCCGAACAGATCGCCCGTGTCGTCCCGGTCATCGAGGCTGTGGCCGCGGCGACCAACGTGCCAATTTCCATCGACACTTCGGATCCCGAGGTGATGCGTGCCGCAGTCGCCGCCGGAGCCGGCTTCGTCAATGACGTACGTGCGCTGCGCCGGGACGGAGCCCTGGATGCCGCTGCAGAACTCGACGTCGTGGTCTGCCTGATGCACATGCAGGGCGAGCCAAGCGACATGCAGGAATCGCCCAACTACGACGACGTCGTCGGCGACGTGCACCGGTTCCTGTCCGATCGCGTATTCGCCTGCCAGCTCGCCGGCATCGACAAGAAGCGCATCGTCGTCGACCCGGGCTTCGGCTTCGGCAAGACCCTCGAGCACAACCTTCAACTGCTGCGTGAACTCGCGCGATTTGCCGAGATCGCGCCTGTGCTGGCGGGACTTTCCCGAAAATCGATGCTCGCAACCCTGACCGGTCGTGATAAGGCTGAGGATCGCGTGTTCGCATCCGTTGCTGCAGCGATGCTGGCCGTGCAGGGCGGGGCCGCTATCGTGCGCGTGCACGACGTTGCCGCCACTCGAGACGCGCTTCTCGTCTGCGACGCCGTGGGCAAGCACGTCGGATCTTCGCGAAAGCAGTCTGCCGGCGCCAGGGCTGTTGCGTGGGATGAGGACTAGGCCCGCATTCGGCAAGTCCACCCGCCTGCTGTCGATGGACTCGGTTTGAAGCTCGTCGCCGGTGCCGTCGATTCTCGTGATTCCTGCAATGCCCGCTTCGATGCAAGGGATTCCGGAGCCAGGTCAGGGGGTATTTTCGAATCCGTTGGCGAACAGGACCCCGTCGCAGATGTTTTGCGCGCCATCGAGGCCGGTAACGTAGGACTTCATTGCACCGGTAGCGGGTGCTGCCAGAAAGTCCTCGATGAAGCCGCGATAAGTGGACTGAGCGCTACCCTTTCTCATGGTGACGACATGATATTGGCTGTCGCTGTATGCGCCCTCGTGAAAGCCGCAGGCCGGCATCCAGAGGTAGACGCTGCCGATGGGGCCACTGGTATCGGTTCCCAGCGCGAGTTCCGAGCGGCTGAACACGCCATCGAGAAAGTGGCCGGCCTGTACCAGTAGCCTTGCGGCGTACTGGTTCGTGCTCAGCACTGGAGGACAGGGGCTGAAACCAAGGTCTGCACATTCCGGTCGCGCCATCAACGGGCCCCATTGCACGACGAATCCCAGGGGAGGATTTCCATGCTCGGTGTTTGGGTCGAGGAAATCCTCGCGCACCAATGCCGGCGTGGTTTCGTGGTGGAAGCACACGTGGAAACGGTCCAGGCACTTCCAGGTATCCCCATTTGCCAGATGCGCTGAAAAGCAGGATTCGTCGACCAGTGTGGACATCGCGCTCGATGGCGCTTCGAGCCATGCGGCGTAGTCGCTGGCAAAAATATCGAGGCCGCCGTCGAAATACGGTTGCGCATCGTAGCTGCCGACAGCCGTTGTGTTTCCCGAGTAGCGCTGGTCGAACAAAGTGTTGAACAGTGCCGGGTTGGGATTCTGTGCGCTGTCGAAGGCCGCTTCGTTTTCCGGCGAGTGCATGAAGTGGGCATCATGAATGGCGCGGATGTCGCCGGAAAAGCCCGGCATGGCACGAAGGTAGGCCGAATAGCGGTCGGCATTCTGGTAGAGCCCGTGCCCGGACGCGGAGTGGCCGATGAAAACCACTTGCTCGGCATCAGCGATGGATGGCAGGGTTTCCTGCAATTCGGCTACCTGGCCACCCTGATCGACCCAGGTCAAGTAGCTCAGGCCAGCCATGCCAGCACCTTCGCCCTTGAGCAAGTCGAGTGTCGCAAGCACGATTTTCTGGCCGTGGTTGAAAAGATCGAAGCTGATGCCGCCGATAACCGGCGCCACCGCCGTCACGTTGTGGGTGGATCGTCCGCTGTGGCGGTCAAAACCGCATTTGTAGACTCGAACGCGGTTGTATCCCGCCAGCACCGGGTTGACTTGCGGATCCGGATTGAGGATTCCCGAGCCGTTTTCCGATTCGAGATCGCTCATCGCCGCGGTAGTCGCTGTACCCATCAGCGCCCCGAGGTTGGCGACATAGTAGTCAAGGCATTCCTGACCACTCTCGAAACTGCCATTGTGGTCAAGATCCTTTGCAGCGCACCACGGACCGCCGGTAAAACTGATCAGCCATTTGTTGGAAGGGGGGCCCACGGCACGGTCCACGTAAATGACAGGTCGTGTGCCATCAAGGCAGCGGACTTCGGGATCCAGGGGCAGTGCCACCCGGGTGTAGTTGCGCAGTTGCCCGACCTTGTCCGGCGGCGCCGGTTCGGGCTGCGGCTCGGCCGGATTGAGGAGTTTGCAGCGCAGCGAGTTCACCCAATATGGGTCGCTGCAGTTGTTGATTTGTGCGCTCGCGATCAACGGTACGAGGAAAACGGCTCCCCAAAACCAGCGACCCATCGGTCTGCCCCCCACAGTTCCTGTCCGAAGATTAATTCCGCCGGTAGCGGCGTTTCAAGGCAATCGGGAAACGGGCCCTGCATATCGACTGCACTGGACCAGGGCTTCGGAAACATGTTCGAACGCCAGGGTTCGGTGGCTGCGTGCGCGGAACGCGGTCCATTTCGCCGCGCTTGTCACTGTCGAACCCGCATTTCCGCTTGCTGGACGCCCGTGCCGCGACCGGATTGCACGAAATGACAAGCACTCGGGCGCGGATTGCGTTTTAATTGGGGCCCTGCATCTGACTTCGGATTCAGGATCCTCATTGCGTGGAGGTTGCACCGATGAAACCGTACAAGATCTGTCTTGCCATCGCCATGACCTGTGCCTGCAGCCCAACGATGGCCGCCGAGTCCTGGCAACCCTACGTGACCTCGGGAGGTGCCCTGGCCGGCGTGCAGCCGATCGATGCCATGATGGTCGTGGACTGCCTGTTGCCGGGACAGATGCGCCGGTCCGGCGCGATGTCCTACATGGGGCCGCGTCTTCCGGTAAAGACCACGGCGCAGCTGTGCGCCATGCGCGGTGGCGAATACACCGAATACGATCGCGCCAGCATGAAGTCGAGCCTGGCCGTGTGGATGGACAAGGCCAAGGGCGGCGATGCGACGGCCCAGTTCTATGTCGGCCAGATCTACGAAAAGGGCATGGACACCGCGCCCGACTACGAAGAGGCCGCCAAGTGGTATCGCAAGGCCGCCGAGTCGGGATCCAACGAGGCCAAGCTTTCGCTGGCCGCGATGATGGAGAGCGGTCGCGGCATGCCGGTCGACACCACCGCGGCGGTCAATCTCTATCGCGAGGCGATGGGCATTACCGGCAATGAGCTGATCAGTGCCGACGAGGCCAATTCGCGTGTCGCCGAGGTCGAGCGTCGCAATGCGCAGCTGCGCAGCGAGCTGGCCATGCAACGTGCCGAGGCGGATGCACAGGTGAAACGCCTGCAGGGTGAAGTGGCTGCACTGCAGTCGGCCCAGGCCAGCCAGCAGCGCGACCAGAAGAAGATGGCTGCCCTCGAGCGATCGCTCAAGGAAGCCATGAACCAGCGTGCCGAAGCCGACAGGAAGCTCGCCGAGGCGTCGGACAAGCAGCCCGAGGACAAGACCGGGGGCCTGGCTCAGACGCGCAGCGTGCCGGCCCCGCTCGTTTCTGCGGGCACGGCCGCACCGGTCGCGGCCAAGGGCGTCAAGTTCGGCAAGTACCACGCGCTGATCATCGGCGTGCAGAACTACATCAGCTACGACCCGCTGAAGACACCGATCAGCGATGCCAAGGCGATTGCCAATGTGCTCGAAGACCGCTATGGCTTCGAGACGACGACCCTGCTCGACGCCGACTTTTCCTCGATCGTCGGCGGCATCGTGCAGTTGTCGACCAAGATCGGCCCCGACGACAACGTGCTGATCTACTTTGCCGGGCACGGCGTCCTGAACGCCGCCCAGCGCGGTTTCTGGTTGCCCCTGGATGCGCGCCAGAGCGAGCGCAGTCCGGCATTGCCGACTGAAACGCTGGCGGAATTCCTCGCCATGTTCAAGGCGCGCAGCGTGCTCGTCATTGCCGATTCGTGCTTCGGCAGCGCGCTCTCGGGTTCGGTCAGCAGCTATACCGGCGGGCCAGCGGAATATATGGAGGGAATTCCGAGCGGCTATCTGAGCCGCAAGGCCCGCTATGTCCTCTCTTCGGGAGGCCTGAGCCCGGTCCTGGACCAGGCTGGTGACGGCCATTCCGTGTTCGCCTCGGCGTTGCTCAAGGTATTGCGCGAAAACGATCGCATCCTGACCCAGACCGGCCTCGAGCGTGCGCTGGTCGAGCCGGTTCGGGAAAGTTCGCAGAAGATCGGGCTTGCCCAGTCGCCCGATTTGAAGAAGGTACGTGAAGCCGGCGATGCAGGTGGCGCGTTCTTCCTGGTTCCGCGCTCGACGTCCGGTAACGGTTGAAACCGGCAGTGACCGGTGCTCCGGTCGTGGAGAGAGGGAAGCGAGCGGCGGCAGCACGAGGGCTAGCGGACTCTGCCGCCGGAGAAATCGAGAGTCGTACAATGGCGTGGAGTCGATGATGAACGCTCTGCGCCAGTATTGAATTGCCGATCTCCATCCTGCGTTCGGCTCCGACATCGAATGCGGTGGGCAACGGCCCGTAAACGAGTCTAATGGGGGAGTGAATCATGTCATCCGAACGAATGGTCCCGACCGGCTCGTTCTTCGAACTTCGCGCACGCCTTTTGATTCTTGCCACGAGCGCGGTCGTCGGTCTTGCGATGGCGACGACTGCGACGGCATCGGTATCGGTATCGATGCCGTCGAGCAGCGGCGGCTTCGACGCGGCCGGCACGGGTTCCGCGACGATTCGTGTCTCCAACAGCGGTGACCTGCAACCCGGCGCACGGCTGAAGCTACCGGTTGCGCCCGGCATCGGACGCGTCAACTGGACCTGCGCGGCCTTCGCCGGCGCGCAATGCGCGACCGCGCAGGGTAGCGGTGCGCTCGACGAGTCGCTCGATGGGCTAGTGAACGGAGGCGTGCTCGAATATCACCTCGACGCCGGCCTGGCCGCGAATGCAGGTGCTTTCGTCGATCTTGCCGCGAGCGTCGTGCTCCCGTCCGGGGCCCGCTGCGCTGACGAACAGACCGTGCCGTGCAGCGTGCGGATCTCGCTGCCGACCGGATCGGCAGTTCGCGTCGCAACGGAATCGGCCCAGCAAGCGGCCGCTGCCGGACAGCGCGTGCGCTACGCGTTCGTGCTCGATACGCCGGATGCTGGCCGCAGCACGGCCGGCTTGTTCCTGCGCGCGCCGGTACCGAAGGGCTTGGGCGACGTGCACTGGACCTGCCGCTCGACGGCAGGAGCCTGTGCCATGGCCAGCGGCAATGGCGCAATCGAGCAGCTGCTCGGCGACGTTTCCGGATCGGCGGCGCGCTTCGATGTCGAAGGCACGGTAAGTGCGGACGCACCAGCCTCCATCATTGCAGCTGCCGTCGCGACCCCGGTCCGCGGCGGTCGCTGCGCGACGCCGTCCGCCGGTGGCGTGGCGAGCTGCGCGGCGCGCGTCGAGATCGGGACGGTACCGAGGATCTACGCTACACGTAGTGGCGATGCGTTTCCGCCGACGGGTGGGGTCAGCGAGCGTTTCACGATCGAGAATCGCGGTGCGCCGGTGGCCGCCACCGATGTTGTGATGCCGGTGCCCGCGAGCGTCTCGACGATGTCGTGGACCTGTGCCGGCAGCGGCTTGAGCTGCCCGCGGGCGAGCGGCAGCGGGGCGATCGCGCAAACGATCGCGAACTGGCCGACCTCCGGCGTGCTCCGCTACGAGGTGACCTTCGATCGTGAACCGGCTGGGCTGGCGGAATTGACCGTCACGCCACCGGCAAACGCGCGCTGCGGCGCTGCGGAAGCGAGGCCACCGTGTCTGGTCCGCGCAGCGACCCCACTCGACAAGGCCTATCTCGATATCGCGATACGCGCCGACCGGCTCGGTTCGGCGCCGAACCAGGACGTTGGCTATACGGTCACCCTGTGGAATCGAACGAGCTCCCAAACCGTCGACGATGTCGTTCTCGACATGCCGGTCCCGGCCGGTCTGTCCGGGTTCGACACCTGGACCTGCACGTCCACGAGCGCTGCCACGCCGTGTCCGGCCGGTTCGGGACGGGGTGCCTTGCGTGAACGCATCGCGCATTTCGCGCCTGGGGCCTCGCTGACCTATGTCGTGCACGCCAATACCGCTCTTGCCGTGCCTAAGACGATCGTGGCGAGAGCGCGGCTGGTGCCGCCCTTTTCGACAGGCGTCGGCTGCGTCACGGCCAGCGGCGTCGCACGAGCGTGTCTCGCGAGCACCGAGGTTTCCACGGTTCCGGTCATCGCGCTCGAACAACGCGGCACTGGCGCCGCCTCCGGCGACCATGTCGGTTATCGCCTCGACGTATTCAATCTGGGCGCCGACGGTGGCAACGTGCGTATCGACGATGCCGTGCCGCCCGGGCTCGAGGGTGTGTCCTGGCTGTGTTCCGGGATCGGAGCATCATGTCCGGCCGCATCCGGTTCGGGCAAGGTGTCGGCACTCGTAACCGACATGCCCGCCGGCACGGGCCTGCGCTACGACGTGTCGGCCCGCATCGGCACAGCGGCGCAGCACGCGATCACTAACGTCTTGCGGGCCATTCCACAACCGGGTGCGCGCTGCCATCGCAGTGCCGATGATCCGCTGACCGCGATACCGTGCATCGATAGCGCCGAAATCGGGTCCGGTGCCTTGCTCGAACTCACGCAATCGGTTGCCGAGCGCCAGTTGTTGCAGGGCGGCGTCGCCCACTACGACGTCAAGCTCGCGAATGCCGGCCAGGCTGCGAGCAACGTGGCTCTGAACGTCGACATGCCCGCCGGCGTCCGTGATTTCGACTGGACATGCAAGAGCTTTGCCGGGGCGTCGTGCCCGAAGTCAGCTTCCACCGGAGCAATTGCCGAGACGATTCCTTCGCTGCCGCTCGGCGGGTCGCTGGTCTATTCGATCCGGGCCGAGCTCGCCGATGCGGCCGGCGACCGTCTGGCCAGTGTCGCGCGGGTTACTCCGCCAGCCGGCGCGCGTTGCGCGGGCGATGCCTGCGAGGCCTCGGTCGAGTCGCCGGTGACGGTGGTCCCGTCCGCCCATCTGCAGGCGCGGATCGGTGCCGACGACGCGATCCTGCGCACCGGAGCAAGGTCGACATGGACGATCGACGTGCGCAACCTGGGTAGCGAAGTCGCTCGCGACGTGCATGTCGACGGTTTCATCGACGGCGGAGGCGCGACGATCGAGAGCTGGACCTGCGAAGGGAGCGAGTGCCCGGCCCCGAGCGGAGCCGGCCCAATCGGAGTCTCCATCGCTTCGCTCGCGAGCTACGCGCAGGATGCCAACCCCGGCCCGGATGCAGCCGGCCGCGTGCTATTCCGCGTGACCACCTCGACGACAGCCGCACGTGGTGAAAGCGTGAAGCTTGCCGCGACGATCGCGGCAGGCGAGGGCGATACCTGCGATCCGGTCGACTGCCGGTCCGTCCTTGCCCGCGAGGTGGGTCCCCGGGGACTCGGGTTTTTCGATATCGCTCTCGGCTCGAACACCTTCGAGGCGGTGCCGGGCGGTTCGATCGACTACAGCTTCCAGATCGTCAATTCCGGCGGCAACTCGGCCTCCGGATTCGGGATCTTCACGGTCGAGCCGTCAGACTTCGTTTCGAGTTCGTGGACTTGCGTGGGCAGCGGCGGTGCGGTCTGCCCGAATGCATCGGGTAACGGTCCGATCAACGAAGTCGCCAGCATCATGCCGATCAGCGGGGTACTGACTTATACGATCACGGCCAACCTCGCCGGCACGATCCAGCCGATCATCGACCTGACTGCCGGCGTGACGCCGGCGGGTGGCGAGGCCTGCGCGCCGGCTTCCTGTTCGACCACTCTTTCGATCCCGGCTGAAGAACTGCTTTCCCTCTCGCTCAACGCGAACGTCAGCGAGGTCGTCCCGGACAGCGACGTGACCTACACCTACACGCTCACGAATTCAGGCGGCAACGACCCGGGTTCGCTACAGGCTTCGAGCGTCGATTCGCCCAACTTCGTGGCGATATCCTGGACCTGCGCGGCCACCGGTGGCGCAAGCTGCTCGCCGGCTGGCAGCGGCACGCTCGACGACTTCATCCCGACCTTCCCGATCGGATCGTCGGTGACCTATACGATCCGGGCGACCGCGGCCTCCAGCCTGACCTCCACGGTCGATTTCATGGTCGGAGTCGATTTCGGGTTCCAGCCTGTCCCGCCGGAGGCGCCGCAGGGCATGCTGATCTGCAATCCACCGAGTTGCATGGTTTCCCTGTCCCTGCCCAGTGGCACCGGGGCGCCACCCGAGCTGAGCATCACGAAGACCGCAAACCAGACCCAGCTCACTCCGGGCGGCAACGTCCGCTACACGATCGATATCGTGAATACGGGAACCACGGACGCGACCTCGGTGCAATTTACCGACGCCATTCCGAACGGACTGACGGCGTTCGCCTGGTCCTGCAGCGCGACTGGCGACACTTCCTGCCCGCAGAGCTCGGGTACGGGCCCGATCAGCGAGACGATCAGCTTCCTGCCGATCGACTCCTCGCTGACCTACACGGTCGACGCGACGGTTTCGCCCACGGCCTCGGGAACGGTCAGCAACCGGGCCCAGCTGATAGGCAGCAACATCGTCTGCACGCCGAGCAGCTGCCAGGCCGTTTCCGCGCTGCCGGTAGGGCAGGCGGCCGTGCTCTCGGTCAGCAAGACGGCAAGCCCGGCCTCCGGAACGCCGGTCGGGCCCGGACAGGCGATTGCCTGGACCGTGCTGGCCAGCAACAGCGGCGGGCCCACCCGTGCTGCGCTGGTCCTGACCGATACCCTGCCGACCTCGGTTGCCGCGATCTCGGTGCAGCCCGACAGCGGAGTAAGCTGCAACACCCTGACGCCGGCGCCGGGAAGCACGCTGACCTGCACCGTGGCTGCCGGGTTCAGCGGTCAGCGCGGTGTGCAGATTTCCGCCACCGTTGCCGCCAACGCGAGCGGGGCCGTGGTCAACTCGGTCGATGCCAGCGGCCTCGACAACCCGGTCTGCGCGGCATGCACGGTGAGCAACCCCGTAGCACAAGCGGTCGACGTGGCGATTGCCAACGCGCGGTCGTTCTCTGCGGCTGGCATTCCCGGCACCCTGATCGATATCGCCAACATGTCGACGGTCGGCACTGCCACCACGGTGAACGTATCGCCGGCATCCGCGTTACGCCTGTTTGCGGCCTACGCCGGAGGCTGCACGGCGACCGCCGGTGCCGACGGCAGCATTTCCGTCAGTTGCCCGAATCCGCCGAGTTCGCAGGGCATCGCCTGTTCCGGAAGCACGTGCACGCTGGCCAGCCTGCCTTCGAACTCGGCCGCGACGCTGTTCGTCGCGCTGAACCCCGGAGCCACCGCGACCGTCACCGCAGTCGTCCCGGGTGACGCTGATCCGACCGACAACACCCTAGTCCTGCCGATCGGGGGTACGCCATGAACATCCTTTGCATTTGCAGGACGCCGGCACGGCGGACAGCGGGCGCGATCGCGGTGCTGCTGCCGCTCGTGCTTGCCCTGCCGGTCCAGGCCCGCGCTGCCCAGGAGCTCGTTGTCGTGCGCAAGACCGGGCAGGCATCGAGCTACCTCAGCCCGTCCAAGGTCGCCGGTGCCGCGGCCGCCTGTCTCGATGAAAGCGTTGCCTTCGCCTTCACGGTCGAACCACACGACGGCGTCGCGAGCATCCAGTTGCAACGCGGCACGGACGTGTCGCGCGACATCGTCATCGATGTCACCCTGACCTGCTCGAGCCTGCAGGGCACGGCACTGGTGCCGTTCGATGCGCAAGGCGGTTCGGCCTCGAGTGGAACCGACTATCTGTCGACGCCCGGGGTCGCCATGCTCAACCTCGACGGCGGCCAGACGGGCGGCGGCTCATCGCCACCGGTTTCGGCGACGGTGGGCCTGCAACTGATCGAAAATGGCCAGACCGGCACGCAGACGCTGTCGATCGTGCGCACCGAAGGATCATTCCAGGGCACGTTCGCCGACGGCAATCCGGTCGTCGGCAGCATTCCGGGCAGCAGCGCGCCGATCGTGGCGGTAACGATCCTCGGTCAGGCCACCATCGAGCAGGGTGCCGGCGTCGTTCCCGGCATCGATCCGGCAGCGGATCAGATCAGCACCGCGACGACGCAGTTTTGCGCCGTCGGCGGAGGCGGATTCGGCACGATCGGCTGCTCGGTCACCCAGGCGGCGGCCGACCTCGTCGCCGATCCGGCGACGCCGAGCGATGTGCGTCAGGTTGCGAGCACGGTCCTCGAGAACAACCTGCTCGCGGTCGCGCCCGACGAAACCACGGCCATTGCCTTCATGGCGCCGGCCATGGCGACTGCGCAGACCAACAACCTCGGTGGACGCCTCGCCGAGCTGCGCAGCGGCGACATGGGCGGCACGGTCAGCGCCGGTGGATTGACCTTCCTCAGTCACGGCATTCCCGTTTCTTTCGGCAGCCTGGCCTCGCTGCTGAGCGTGGACGATGACGAATCGGCGCGCAACGAGGAAAAGCGCACCTTGCTCGGCGGCACCCGGCTCGGACTCTGGATCAATGGCACGCTCGGTTCGAGTGACAGCGATCGGCGCAGTTCGAACTCCGCATTCAAGTCGGATACCTGGAGCCTGACCAGCGGTCTCGACTACCGCTTCACCGATCGCTTTTTTGCCGGCGTGGCCCTGGGCTATTCGAGCATGAGCGCCGATTTTGCCGGCGACCAGGGCTCGCTCGACGCCAATGCGAAATCGCTGTTCCTGTATTCGGGCTACTCGACCCCGAACGGGCTCAGTTTCGACGGCTCGCTCAGCTACATGCGCAGCGATTACAGCCAGAAACGCGTCATCGAGCTGTTCGAGCTCGACGCCTCGGGCACCGGCTACCAGTCGATGGGCCGCGATATCGCCAGGGGCGACCCCACGGTCAACCAGTTCGGGGCCAATTTCGGCATCACGTACACGATCATGCGCAACACCTGGACGATCGCGCCGCAAGCGCAGATCTCCGTGCTGCGAACCACGTATGAGGCATTCCAGGAGCGCGGTCCGTCTGAGTTCAACCTGCGCTACGACGAGCGCCGCAACAACAGCCGTTCGTTCTCCGTCGGCGGCTATTTCGATCGCAGCTTCGCCACCTCGGTCGGGGCCTTCAGGCCGTACCTGCGGGCGTTCTATTTCGCCGATGGCGGTTCCTCTCCGGACCTGATCACGCAGTTCGTGCTGGCCGGCCCGGATGGTGGCCAGGTGCCGCTGTCGATCGACATGCAGGAGCCGGACCGGCGCTACGGAACGGCCGAACTCGGTCTCGGCTTCAGCCGACCGATCGGAACGCGCACGGTCGATTTCAATTTCGGCTACATGCAGACCTTCAGCTTCCAGGACCTGGACCGTTGGGCAGTCCGATTCGACGTGAGGTTCCCGCTGTGAAGGCCAATCTCGCAGCGGACCCGCATCCATGAGCGGTGACAAGCCAGCTTCCGAGGACGGCGAAAAGACCGTCCTCAACGGAGGATCGTCAGCGCACTCCGATCCGGGCCCAAGCAAGGATGAGAACGGCGACGCGCCGACCCGTCTGATGCCGGGTCGGGATGCGGAGTCGAAGGACGGCGCGGGCAATCCCGCCGAGGACGCAACGCGCATCCTCGAACGCAAGGAAGCTGCGACCGTCGTGATCAATCGCGACGAGGCCGACGAGAGTGCCGCCGCGGCCACGCGGATGCTCAGGCCAGGCTCCGACAGCGGTGCCGCCGGCGGCGAACCGAAGTCACCCGAAACGAACGTCTCGGTTCCGCACGGCAGCCTGCCAGCGGCGCCGCCGGCGACGTCGGTTTCGGTGCCCGCGGCGCCGATCATGCAGGTTCCGGCACCACGCACGGGCCAGTCGGCAACACCGTCTTCGGCGCGAACCGCAGGCAGCGCCGCCGACCGCGACGAGTTGCCCAAGACCGGCGATTTCATCAAGGAACGATTCGAACTGGTCGAGGAGCTGGGCCGCGGTGGCATGGGAGCGGTATTCCGCGCCCGCGACATCCGCAAGATGGAAGCGCTGGACCCGGATCCGTTCGTCGCCATCAAGTTCATATCCGGCAGCCTGATCGGCTTCGAGCGGGCTTTTGTCGCGCTCCAGCGCGAAGCAAAGAACGCCCAGGCGCTGAACCATCCGAATATCGTCAAGGTGTTCGACTTCGATCGTGATGGACCGCTGGTCTATCTGACCATGGAGGTCGTCGAGGGCGTGGCGCTGCATACGCGCATGCGCGCAGCGGCTACCAATCCGATGACCGCCGAGGAACGCAAGCACCTGACCCACGGCATGCTCGCCGGCATGAGCTACGCGCACCTGCGCGGCCTCTCGCATGCGGACCTGAAGCCGTCGAACATGATGATCGACAGCAACGGCGACCTGAAGATCCTCGATTTCGGCATCGCCCGGCGTCGCGAATACGACACGGTGTTCGATGCCGACGATCTGTTTGCGCTGACCATCGATTACGCAAGTCCCGAGATGCTCAATCGGCAGCGCCCGACGCCTGCCGACGACGTCTATGCGCTCGGCTGCATCATCTACTCCATGCATGCCGGCGCCCATCCGTTCAATCATGTGCGGGCGGACATCGCGCGCAGCGACAACATGCGTCCGGAACGCCCGGCCTCGCTCACGCGCGTGCAATGGCAGGCGCTGAAAAAGGCGCTGGCCTTCACCCGCGAGCAGCGCTTTGCCGACGCAGCGGAGTTCCAGCGCGCGTTCGAAGCGCCGGATTGGCGGAAGATCGGCGGAATTGCCGCGGCCGTGCTTTCCCTGCTGCTGGTCGTGGGGTGGTTGGCCGCAGACCCGATCCAGAGCTGGATGACGGTTTCAGGACTCGACGCCGAGCAGGCGGCCTCGCTGGAGCGCAGCCTCAAGGACGGTTCGGAGTATCTGGCCGGAGGTTATGCCGAGGATGCCGTCTATGCCTTTGCCGAGGCGCTTTCGCTCGATTCGCACAATGCCGCCGGGCGGAGCGGGGCAAAGTCGGCCTTGTCGACGATGCGACAGAAAATGCCGCCGGCAGACTATCGGAAGTACCTCGAATCGCAGCTCAGGGAGGAGCGTAATCCGCAGTGGCTGAAGGACCAGGTCGCTTCCGAACTTGCCCGCCTCGAGTAGCGGCCGGGCTCTCTCCAGGCCGGTGCGCGTGCAGGTTCGCATTGACGCGAACCTGCGGCGACATTACCATTCCGCGCCTTTCCGGTAGTCGCTACCGTTTCGGGCTGGACTGAAGGATCGATGTCGGCGGGGTATAGCGCAGTCTGGTAGCGCGCCTGCTTTGGGAGCAGGATGTCGGGGGTTCGAATCCCTCTACCCCGACCAATCCGGTTCCCGGCCACGCGGACGAATGCTGCGGTTTCGCGGTTTCACCGCACAGCCTGGTTGATTTGCTGCGACAATTCGACTGACGATGCGCCCGTAGCTCAATTGGATAGAGCATCGGCCTTCTAAGCCGACGGTTGCAGGTTCGATTCCTGTCGGGCGCGCCACGCGGATTGGAATTCAAGGACCGGGAGTTGCCTTCTGGCAAGGTCTGGAAAGGAATTCAGGTTTCAAGCGGATCGCGTAGCCTGCGCTCGAATCGGACAGGCGCTACGATGCGTGTATGTGATCGAAACAATGGTGGGCGTAGCTCAGTTGGTTAGAGTCCCGGATTGTGATTCCGGATGTCGGGGGTTCGAGTCCCCTCGCTCACCCCATTTTCAGCGGTCCCCCTGTTTTCGGACGGATCGCGGTTTGCTAGAATTCAATGTCTGTTCGGGTCGTTAGCTCAGTTGGTAGAGCAGTTGACTCTTAATCAATAGGTCGAAGGTTCGAATCCTTCACGACCCACCAAACAGACCTTTTCGCTGCGGCAGCGTGCCGCAACTCTTGCGCTTCCGGCGACAGCGCCGGACGGTGTTCCGGGCAAACCCGACGTTGCGAATGTGGCGGAACTGGTAGACGCGCTGGATTTAGGTTCCAGTGGGGCAACCCGTGAGAGTTCGAGTCTCTCCGTTCGCACCAAATCGAAAGAACCCGGTGCCAATTCTTTAGCGGCAACGCAGAAAAGCGGACCTGCTCTTGCCCTATTGAGGCCATCCGGAACCTGAAGCCCCATTCTTCAACGGCAACGCAGGATAGCGAACCCGCTCTTGCCTTAATCAGGTCATCCGCAACCTGAAGCCCCGTTCTCCAGCCGCAACGCAGAAAAGCGGACCTGCTCTTGCCCTATCCAGTTCATCGGAAACCTGAAGTCTCATTCTTCAGCGGCAACGCAGAAGAGCGAACCCGCTCGTGCCTCTTCCACGCCGTCAAGAACCCCAAGTCTCATCTTTGGCCGGTAAAGCAGGGCAGCAGACCCGCTTTTGACCTGTTCTGGCCACCCGGGGCCCCAAGCCTGATTCGTTGGCGGCAACGCCGAAAGTCGGCCTGAGCCCTGGCGCAGCGCGAATCCGACCCCGGATCGCCCGTTTCCCGGCAATGGCGCCAGGGCCGATGCGGGCCCGCCCCCCATCGCCCGATGCCGATCCCGATCCCGAAAGCCCCATTTGCCCCACCGCGGGCGGTTGCCAGCCCTGAAGGCGAGCCCCGAAACCCGCAGCGCACCGCGATACCGAACCGCCGGTTCAGCCGCCGCGGGTCAGCGTGCCGGGGGCCTGACCGCGCCGGGCCAGGCCAGCGCTTGCCCGAGGTGATCAAGCGGAGTGGTCGGGGCAGGGTGAATCGCGCCCCAGCCAGTGCGAAACCGCTGCACAATGCTTTATGATTGTCGGCTAGCCACGCCCGGCCCAAGGTCGGGCTCTGTAGTTTCAAGGAGCATCCATGCAAGTTTCGGTTGAGAACGTCGGCAATCTTGGACGCAAGCTGACTGTGCGCATTCCTGCCGCGCGTCTCGAGGATACGGTCCGCAATCGTGTCCAGGAAATGGGCCGCAGCGCCCGCCTCAAGGGCTTTCGTCCCGGCAAGGTTCCGACCAAGGTGATCGAGCAGCGCTTCGGCGCGCAGATCCGCGGTGAAGCCCTGTCCGAGCTGATCGGATCGACCTTCCAGGAAGCGGTCAGTTCGGAGAAGTTGCGGCCGGCCATGCAGCCGTCGATTTCGACAAGCGGCAAGCCGGACAACGGCGAAATCGAATACACCGCCACCTTCGAAGTGATGCCGGAAATCGGTCCTCTCGATGTCAGTGGTCTCGAGATCGTCAGGCAGACCTCCAGCGTCGAGGACGCCGATGTCGACGCGATGATCGAAACCCTGCGCCAGCAGCGTCGCACCTGGAACCCGGTCGATCGCGCGGCGCAGAACGGCGACATGGTCCTGTTCGAGTTCTCGGCCCAGGCCGCCGATTTCCGCTATCCGGAAGCGGATACCGACCGGGTCGGCACGATCGTCGGCTCGGATGCCCTGTTCAAGGATCTCGAAGACCAGTTGCTCGGTCATGTCGTCGATGACGCGTTCGAGGCCGATCTCGATTTCCCGGCCGACTTCCGTATCGCCGGACTGGCCGGAAAGTCGGCCCGCGCGAGCTTCAAGATCGTGCGCGTCCAGGAACCGAAGATGCCGGACCTCGATGATGCCTTCCTGGCCATGTTCGGCGTCAACGAAGGGGGGCTGGAGCGCTTCCGCGAGGATGTGCGCGCCAACCTCGAGCGCGAACTGGCAGCCGCACTGGCCTCGCGCCTGAAGGCTTCGGCGGTCGAGAAGCTGATCGATGCGCATGCCGGACTCGAATTGCCCCAGGGTCTGGTCGAAAACGAGGCCCGCGAACTCGCCCGCCAGTCGGCAGGGCAAAACAAGGAGGTCGGCTCCCACGAACCGTTCCTCGCTTCCGCGCGTCGCCGCGTGGCCGGCGGCATGCTGCTTGCGGAGATCGCCCGCCAGAACCAGATCCGGATCGATACGCGCCGGGTCTCCGAGGCGCTCAATGCGATTGCCTCCACCTACGAAGAACCGCAGCAGGTCATTGAACTCTACTCGAAGGATCCCCAATTGATGAGCGGGCTTCAGAGCCGTGTCCTCGAGGATCAGGTCATCGACTGGATCGCCCAGAATGCCAAGGTCAGCGAGCGCAAGCTCAGCTTCGCCGAGGTCATGCGCCCCGGCGCTTGAGGCACCGCAGTTACGGAGATCCGCAATGTCCAGTCTTACCCCGAGTCAGGCCCTGAATCTGGTGCCCATGGTCGTCGAGCAGACCTCGCGCGGCGAGCGCGCCTACGACATCTATTCGAGGCTGCTCAAGGAGCGGGTGATCTTTCTGGTCGGCCCGATCGACGATTACGTGGCCAACGTCGTGGTGGCCCAGTTGCTGTTCCTCGAGTCGGAGAACCCGGACAAGGACATCAATCTCTATATCAACAGCCCCGGGGGCGTCGTCACCGCAGGCCTGGCCATCTACGACACCATGCGCTTCCTCAAGCCCGACGTCAGCACGATGGTGATCGGCCAGGCGGCCAGCATGGGCTCGTTCCTGCTCGCAGCCGGAACCAAGGGCAAGCGCTACGCATTGCCGAATTCCCGGGTCATGATCCATCAGCCTTCGGGCGGCGCCCAGGGGCAGGCCACGGATATCGAAATCCAGGCCAAGGAAATCCTCTACCTGCGCCGGCGCCTGAACGAGGAGCTGGCCGCCAATACCGGGCAGCCGATCGAGCGCATCGAGCGCGACGTCGAGCGCGACCTGTTCTTCAACGCGGCCGACGCCCAGGCCTACGGCCTGATCGACTCGGTCCTCGACCGTCGACCGGTCGAGAGCGTGCACCCGGTTTGACCCCCCAGACGCGGCCGGACAGGCGACAGCTCCCGATCCGGCCCAAACCGGCCAGAAACGGCGAAATGCTGTGCTATGCTCGGTACGCGGCCAGAGTAACCACCCGAGGCGTGGCATGACAGAAGATCGACAAAGCCGATCGGGCGACGGCGGAAAAATCCTCTATTGCTCTTTCTGCGGCAAGAGCCAGCACGAGGTCCGCAAGCTCATCGCGGGTCCTTCCGTGTTCATCTGCGATGAGTGTGTCGAGCTGTGCAACGACATTATCCGCGAGGAACTGGAGGAAAAGGCCGCCTCGGCGCGAAGCCACCTGCCGAAGCCGAAGGAAATCCTCGAGGTCCTGGACCAGTACGTGATCGGGCAGTCGCGGGCCAAGAAGGTGCTCGCGGTCGCGGTCTACAACCACTACAAGCGCCTCGAATCACGCAGCCGCAACGACGAGGTCGAACTGGCCAAGTCGAACATCCTGCTGGTCGGTCCGACCGGATCGGGCAAGACCCTGCTGGCCGAGACGCTGGCGCGGCTGCTCAACGTGCCGTTCACGATTGCCGATGCGACGACCCTGACCGAGGCCGGCTACGTCGGCGAGGACGTCGAAAACATCATCCAGAAGCTGCTGCAGAAGTGCGACTACGACGTCGAAAAGGCCCAGAGCGGCATCGTCTATATCGACGAGATCGACAAGATCTCGCGCAAGAGCGAAAACCCGTCGATCACCCGGGATGTTTCCGGCGAGGGCGTGCAGCAGGCCTTGCTCAAGCTGATCGAGGGCACGGTCGCCTCGGTACCGCCGCAGGGCGGCCGCAAGCATCCGCAGCAGGAATTCCTCCAGGTCGACACCAAGAACGTCCTGTTCATCGTCGGTGGCGCGTTCTCGGGCCTGGAAAAGATCATCCAGCAGCGCTCGGAGACCACCGGAATCGGCTTCAGCGCCGAAATCCGCAGTACCGGCAACAAGGCCGATACCGGCAAGCTGCTGGGCCAGGTCCAGCCGGGCGACCTGATCAAGTTCGGCCTGATTCCTGAATTCGTCGGTCGTCTGCCGGTCGTTGCGACCCTCGAGGAACTCGACGAGCAAGCGCTGGTCAAGATATTGACCGAACCGAAGAACGCGATCACCAAGCAGTTCAGGCGCCTGTTCGACATGGAAGGCGTCGAACTGGAGTTCCGTCCGGATGCGCTGCTGGCGGTCGCGCGCAAGGCGCTCGAGCGCAAGACCGGCGCGCGCGGCCTGCGCACGATCCTCGAACAGGTCCTGCTCGACACGATGTTCGACCTGCCTTCGCTGGAGCATGTCAGCAAGGTCGTCATCGACGAGGCCGTGATCAACGGCCAGGCGGAACCGTACCTGATCTACCAGGGCAACATGCAGGCGCGCGCCGCCGCGGCCGAGTAGAATTCCGGCTTGCCGTCTGCGGCTTTTCCCTTGCAATGCGGGCGCGACGCCCGCACTTGACCAGACGGCAGCGTGCATTCACGCTGCCGTTTGACATTGGTCGCCGCCGAAAGCCCCAGGATTCAAGAGATGGACAAAACCAGCAAGACGCCGCCGAGCGAAACGGATGACGTGATCGAACTGCCGATCCTGCCGTTGCGCGATGTCGTGGTCTATCCGCACATGGTCATTCCGCTGTTCGTCGGCCGCGAAAAATCGGTCAGCGCGCTCGATGCGGCCATGGAAGCCGACAAGCAGATCCTGCTCGTCGCCCAGCGCAGCCCCGACGTCGATGAACCCGAAGCGGGGGACCTCTATTCGATCGGCACGATCGCCTCGGTGCTGCAGCTGCTCAAGTTGCCGGACGGGACGATCAAGGTCCTCGTCGAAGGCACCTCACGCGCCGAGATCACGGGCTTTTCGGAGCGCAACTCGCTGCTGACCGCGCGCGCGCGCCCCCTCGATCCGGTCAATACGCGCAACGATCGTGAAATCGAAGTCATTTCACGATCGCTGGTCTCCCTGTTCGAACAACTGGTCAAGCTGTCACGCAAGATCCCACCCGAGCTCATGGCTACCCTGGCCGGACTCGAGGATCCCTCGCGCCTGGCCGACACCATCGCCGCGCATCTCTCGGTCCGGTTGCAGGACAAGCAGCAGGTACTCGAGACCCCCGATGTCGCCGATCGCCTGGAACGGCTGATCGCCCTCGTCGACGGCGAGATCGACGTGCAGCAAATCGAGAAGCGCATTCGCGGCCGGGTCAAGTCGCAGATGGAAAAGAGCCAGCGCGAGTACTACCTCAACGAGCAGATGAAGGCGATCCAGAAGGAGCTTGGCGATTCCGAAGACGCGCCGAGCGAACTGGAGGAACTGGCGCGCAAGATCGAAGCCGCCGGCATGCCGAAGGCGACCCTGGCCAAGGCCCGCGCCGAACTCGGCAAGCTCAAGCAGATGTCGCCGATGTCGGCCGAAGCGACGGTCGTGCGCAACTACATCGACTGGCTGGTCGGCGCGCCGTGGAAGAAGAAGACCAAGGTGCGCAGGGACCTGCGCATGGCCCAGGAAGTGCTCGATGCCGACCACTTCGGTCTCGAAAAGGTCAAGGATCGCATCCTCGAGTATCTCGCCGTGCAGCAGCGCGTGCACAAGATGAAGGGGCCGATCCTATGCCTGGTCGGACCTCCCGGAGTCGGCAAGACCTCGCTCGGCCAGTCGATCGCCAAGGCGACCAACCGCAAGTTCGTGCGCATGTCGCTCGGCGGCGTGCGCGACGAGGCCGAGATTCGCGGTCACCGGCGCACCTACATCGGCTCGATGCCGGGGCGGATCATCCAGAACATGTCCAAGGCCGGCACGCGCAATCCGTTGTTCGTGCTCGACGAAATCGACAAGATGTCGATGGACTTCCGTGGCGATCCGGCGTCGGCTCTGCTCGAAGTGCTCGATCCCGAGCAGAACAACGCCTTCAGCGATCACTATCTCGAGGTCGATTTCGATCTCAGCGAAGTCATGTGGATCGCGACCGCCAACTCGCTGAATATTCCCGGCCCGTTGCTCGACCGCATGGAAGTGATCCGGATCCCGGGCTACACCGAGGATGAAAAGGTCAACATTGCGCAGCGCTACCTGGTGCCCAAGCAGCTCAAGGCGAACGGCTTGAAAGCGTCCGAATTGAGCATTGCGGAAAGCGCCATCCGCGGCGTGATCCGCTACTACACGCGCGAATCGGGCGTGCGCAATCTCGAGCGCGAGATCTCCAAGATCTGCCGCAAGGTGGTCAAGGAACTGAGCCTCGCGGCGGCGCCGAAAGCTGGGAAACCGACAAAAGCGGCGTCGAAGAAGGCGCCGCTCAAGCAGGCCGCGCCGAAGAAGCGCAGCGCGATCAGCGTGACCGAGGACAATCTCGACGAATACCTGGGCGTCCAGAAGTTCAGCTTCGGACGGGCCGAACTCCAGAACGAAGTCGGACTCGTCACCGGGCTGGCCTGGACCGAGGTCGGTGGCGACCTGCTCAGCATCGAGGCAACCACGGTTCCCGGCAAGGGCAAGTTGCAGCACACCGGGCAGCTTGGCGATGTCATGCAGGAGTCGATCCAGGCTGCGCTCAGCGTGGTCAGGGCACGCGTCGACAGGCTTGGCGTCGATCCCGAGTTCTACCAGAAGCTCGACGTGCACATCCACGTTCCCGAGGGCGCCACGCCGAAGGACGGCCCGAGTGCCGGCGTCGCGATGTGCACGGCTCTGGTTTCGGCGCTGACGCGCATCCCGGTCCGTTCCGATGTGGCGATGACCGGCGAGATTACCCTGCGCGGTCGTGTACTGCCGATCGGCGGGCTCAAGGAGAAGCTGCTCGCGGCCCATCGGGGAGGTGTCGGAACGGTCATCATCCCTGAGGAAAACCGCAAGGATCTCGCGGACATACCGGCCAACGTTACCGAATCACTGCAGATCTGTCCGGTCAAGTGGATCGACGAGGTGCTCGACATCGCGCTCGAGCATCCGCTGACTCCGGGAGGCCGACCCGAGCCAGCGGTCGCCGCGACCGTTGAAGGAAAGCGCAAGGGTGCAGTCGAGGACGCTCCGGTCAGGCCGCATTGAGCGGAGCAAGCCGGGCACGCCGAGGGTGTCCGGAATTGCCGGAAGTGCGCCCTCGGTCATTGACGAAAGCGCGATTATTTGATCGGTGAAGAATCGTTCGCGGATCCCTGAAAGTCGCGCCAATCCTTGTGTTGCGCGGTATCTGGGGCACTGGTATAAAGGTCACGCCACGATCCGCCGGCGCAAACGAATGCGGCAGGATCGCGGAGGAACGATGCCCACGCCGGAGGTCAGCCCACCTCGCATCCAACGCGTGGCATGTTCATTCCAATCAAATCTGGGTTGCTGCTCGAAAGGGAGTTGATAATGAATAAAGCTGATTTTGTTGGCGCCGTGGCCGACGCTGCCGATATGACCAAAGCAGACGCCGAGCGTGCGGTCGAAGCGGTATTCAAGGTAGTGAAGAAAGCACTCAAATCCGGAGACAGCATTTCGCTGGTCGGCTTCGGCACTTTCAGCGTGCGCAAGCGTGCTGCACGGACCGGTCGCAATCCGCGCACCGGCGACACGATCAAGATCAAGGCGTCCAAGGTTCCGGCGTTCAAGGCCGGCAAGGGTCTCAAGGACGCGATCAACTGAGCGATCCGGGGTGCTTAGCTCAGCGGTAGAGCGTCGCCCTTACAAGGCGAGGGTCGGGGGTTCGAAACCCTCAGCACCCACCACCCCCACGCTACGGGCGTCCAGTCGGTTACAATGACGGGCTGTCACGCCGGGGGGTAGCGGATAGGATCGTCTCCAAGTCGCTACTTCCCAAGCAGGGCGCCCGAGTGGCGCCCTTGCTTTTTCATGCGGAGACCGGACGCCGGGTTCCGCAATTCACGGTCGACGGCCAGGGCTGCCCGCCGGCGGCTGCAAACTCAAACCATTAGGCGGTTGCATGCTTCAGGCACTACGCGCAAAAACTTCCGGACTGATTGCGAAGATCGTACTTGGCGCGATCATCATTGCCTTTTCGTTCTTCGGAATCGAATCCTATTTCATCACGAGGACCGATTCGTTCGTGGCGAAGGTAGGCGACAGGGAAATTTCCCAGCAGGAGTTCCGCTCGCGATTCGACGAGTACCGGCAGCAGAAGCTGCAGGAAACCCGCGGCCAGATCGATGCGCGCCTGTTCGAGCAGCCAGCGATCAAGCGACAGTTTCTCGACCAGCTGGTCGACGAGCAGGTTCTGCTTGCCGCAAACGAGAAGCTCGGCGCGGTGATTCCGGCCGACCGCCTGCGCAAGGAAATCGCCCGCATCCCGGCGTTCCAGAAGGACGGCCAGTTCGACCAGGATCTGTACCGGGCCAGGCTCGCTGCCGTGCGCAAGACGCCAGTCGGGTTTGCCGACGAGGTGGCGCGCGAATTGTCCACGCGCGAAATCCCGGTGGCTGTCGCTACCACGGCTTTCGTGACCGAACGCGACGTCGATGAATTCCTGCGCCTGCGTGGCCAGCTCCGGGACTTCCGCTATGTCACCCTGGCGAAGCCGCAGCCGGCCGACAGCGCGATCGGCGACGAAGAGATCGAAGCGTTTTACAAGGCCCATCAGCAGGACTACATGAATCCCGAGGAGGTTTCGCTCGACTACCTCGAGATGGATGCGAAGACGCTCGATGTCCAGCTCAATCCGGACGACGCCACGCTCAAGGATCGCTACGAAAAGGACAAGGCGCGCTATGTCACCTCCGAGCAGCGCCTCGCTTCGCACGTGCTGATCAAGGTGGGCGGCGACGGTGGCCCGGACGAGCAGAAGAAGGCGCTCGAGAAAGCTCAGAAGATTGCTGAAGAGGCCAGAAGCGGAAAGGATTTCGCCGAGCTGGCCAAGACCTCGTCCGACGACCTGGGCTCGAAGGCGCTCGGCGGCGACCTCGGCTGGCTGGACAAGGGCATGACCGATCCCGCCTTCGAAGACGCGCTGTACAAGCTCGAAAAGGGCCAGGTCTCCGATCCGGTACTTTCGTCCGAGGGCTACCACGTCATCGAGTTGCGGGATATCCGGCCGGGCAAGACGCGCAGCTTCGAGGAAGTGCGCGACGAACTGGCCAAGGAGTACCAGGAATCCGAACGCGAACGCGTCTACAACGACAAGTCCGGCCGGCTCATCGACCTGACCTACGCGGACTCGACGTCGCTCGATCCCGCCGCCAGCGAGCTTGGCCTGAGCGTCCAGAAGACCGGCTTGTTCTCGCGCCAAGGTGGTACCGGCATTGCGTCCAACCCAGCTGTGATTGAAGCTGCGTTCTCGGATCCGGTGCTGGTCCAGGGCAACAATTCCGACAAGATCGAACTCGGTCCCAATCACATCGCGATCGTCCGGGTTTCCGATCACAAGCCGGCAACGCCGAAACCGCTCGAAGAAGTGCGCGCCGATATCCAGAAGCGCATCATCGAGGAACGCGTCAGCAAGCAGGCCAAGGCGCGCGCCGATGCCTTGTTTGCGCGCCTCGAGGGCGGGGAGGGAATCGACAAGATCGCCGCGGAAGTGGGCGTCGCGGTCAAGCAAGAGCAGGGTATCGGCCGGAACGCGGTCAACGTGGATGGCGCGCTGGTCAATGCGGCGTTCGAACTGCCGCGCCCGCAGGAGGGAAAGCCGGCCTACAAGCTGGTCGGACTGGCCAATGACGAGTTCGCCCTGCTGCGACTCGATGGCGTGGCCGACGCCGATCCGACCGCAGTCGACGCGCCCACCCGCGAATCGGCGAAGAATACCCTGCAACAAGCGGTTGCCAGCGCGGCAGCGCGCGACTTCATCGCTTCGTTGCGGGCCGGCATGGACATCAAGATTGCCGAAGATCGCATGTAACGAAAAAAGGGGCCGCAATGCGGCCCCTTTTTTGCTTCCGAACCTGGTCCGGTTCGCTCAGATGCCGGTCATGCCGACGGTGCTGTAGCCGCAGTCGACATAGGTGATTTCCCCGGTGACACCCGAGGCGAGATCCGAGCAAAGGAAGGCGCCGACGTTGCCGACTTCCTCGGGCGTCACATTGCGTCGCAACGGCGCATTGGCCTCGACATGGTCGAGCATCTTGCGCAGGTTGCCGACGCCGGAAGCGGCCAGGGTCTTGATCGGGCCGGCCGAAATCGCGTTGACGCGCGTGCCTTCCGGGCCGAGGTTGAAGGCCAGGTAGCGGACATTTGCCTCGAGGCTCGCCTTGGCCAGTCCCATCACGTTGTAGTTCGCCAACGCACGCTCGGCACCGAGGTAGCTCAGGGTCAGAATGGAGCCGTTGCGTCCCTGCATCATGGGGCGGGCGGCCTTGGCCAGCGCAGCCAGGCTGTAGCTCGAGATGTCGTGCGCGATGGCGAAACTCTCGCGGGTCAGGTTGTCGAGGAAACCGCCCTGCAATGCCTCGCGTGGCGCGAAGCCGACCGAGTGGACGAGGATGTCCAGTCCATCCCACTGCTGACCCAGCTCGGCGAACACATGCTCGATCTGCGCGTCGTCGGCCACGTCGAGGGGGAGGACGATATTGGAGCCGAACTCCGTGGCGGCATCTTCCACGCGGCTCTTGAGCTTGTCGCTCTGGTAGGTAAAGGCGAGCTCGGCGCCCTCACGGTGCATCGCACTGGCAATGCCCCAGGCGATCGAGCGCGTGCTTGCGATGCCGACGATCAGGGCGCGTTTGCCTTGTAGAAATCCCATGTGTCCTCCGTTGCCTGTCGATGGCTCTCGTTCGCGGTTGTGATGGCGCCGGGCGGCGTCGTGGAGATGCACGCATGCCCTGCAAACCTCGATGCCGGGTGCAAGGCGAGGGGCCATTGCCCGTGTCGCATTCCGGCACGCCTGGAACGAGAGCCTTTGGTCGCCGCCGGGATTCCGAATTTCGATCGTCCTGCCCGACAGCAGCGCGCGAAGTGTAACCGAGTCTCCCGGGCGATTGATTGCCGGCCTCAATACCCGGGCGCACGGATACGCAGACGCATTCCGATGTGCAAGGTCGAACTGCTTTCGATCGCATTCCAGCGCAGCAATTCGTCAAGACGCACGCCGTAGCGGCCGGCGATGGCGGACAGGGTGTCGCCCCACCGCACAACATGGAATCCCGTGGCTTCGCCGACCTCGGTGCCGGGCTCGTCGGCGGGCACGAGCACGCTCTGGCCCGGATCCAGATCCGCGCTTTCGGGCAATTGATTGGCTGCGGCGAGCACGGCACCGGCGACATCCAGGCGGGCGGCCAGTTCGCCGAGCCGCATTGCACGCTCGACGCGCATCGTGCTCCAGTACGCGCGCTGCTGTTTCGGAATTTGCCGAAGGCCTGTCTCGAAACGGGCCAGGCGCGTCTTTGGCAGCAGCATGCGATTCTTCAGGACGGTACTCACTGAAGTCGGGTCTGCAGCGGCGTTGAGTGTGCGCAGCCGCTCCAGAGGGAGCCCGGAAAGCGCTGCCGCGAGCCGAATATCGACCGGTGTCGGCAAGGCCAGCACTTCGAGCGCATCGTCGTCCTCGACGGCGGGCAGGCTGACCTCGAAACGCTCCGGCTCGCGGATGATGCAGGCAAGCGCGAGCAGCCGCGCGAGGTGCAGGTGCGTTATCGGACTCAGTTTCAGTTTGGCCAGGGCCTCGGCCGTAAGCGCGGGGCCGGGCGGACTCGGAAGTTGCGCCTTGATCCGGTATTCGCCGGCGTTATAGGCCATGGTCGCCAGTCGCCAGTCACCGAACTCGCGATCGTAGCGCTCGAGCAGATCGAGGGCGACGCGGGTCGAAGCCGGCACGTCGAGGCGCTCGTCGAGGGACCGATTGACGACGAGTCCGCGTGCGCTGGCCGTGCGTGGCATCAGTTGCCAGATACCGGCCGGGCCCCGGCCCTTGGCGACGAGCGGACGGTAGCGACTCTCCACATAGGGCAGGAGGGCGAATTCCGTCGGCAGTTTGCGGCGCTCGATCTCATCGAGGACGAGCAGCACGAACGGCATCGCAGCGCGCCAGTTCGCGGCAAAGCGGTCGGCGGATCGGGTGAAGCGTCGTGCCTCGCGCAGAACGGCCGGCTCGTACTCGCAGCCGGGCATGACGAAGCCATCGCGCAATCGTTGCCATGGGCTTGCTGGAGCCGTCGGCATGACGGTATCGGCAGACGGCGGAGCCGGTTCGACCCGGCTGGTGGCAGGCTGCCCTTGCGGCTCGGCGGAAGGCGGTCGGGTCTGCGTGACCGGCACGGAACATGCCGACAAGGCAAACGTCAGGCTGAGTGCTGCTGGCCAGGACAGCGATCGCAACCCGCCACCGGTCATGCGCGGAACGAATCCTTCAGGCGACGCAATGCGGCAAAGCGGGCAATCCGGTCGGAAGGGTCGGTCTTCCCGGCTCCGAGCGACTGGACGATTCCAGGAGCATCGATACGCAGGAACGGATTGCATGCCAGTTCGTCCGACAACAGCGAGGGTACCGTCGGCCGGTTCGCGGCACGTGCTGCGAGGGCTTGCTCGAGTCGCGCCCTGAGTGCGCGGTTGCCGGCTTCGACAGTCAGTGCGAATGTGCAATTGGCGACCGTGTATTCGTGCCCACAGCAGACCCGGGTCTGGCCCGGAAGCACGGCGAGCCGCTCCAGCGATTCGAGCATTTGCGCCGGCGTTCCCTCGAACAGGCGACCGCAGCCGATACTGAACAGCGTATCTCCGCAGAAAAGCAGGTCATGCCCGTGGTAGGCCACGTGGCTGCGGGTATGTCCTGGCACCGCGATCACCTCGAAGCTGCAGGCCGGAAACGGGAGATCGATCCGGTCGCCATCGTCGACGCGGTGGGTGGCGACACCGATGCGTTCATCGTGCGGCGCGTAGACGTCGATCGGCTGCTGGCCGGTCAGCGCGGCGACACCGCCGATGTGATCCGGGTGATGGTGGGTCAGCAGTATCGCGCGCAGGCGCAGGTTTCGACTGGCCAGCGCCTCCTGCAGCGGCGCTGCCTCGCCGGGATCCACCGACAGTGCATTGCCGTCGCCGTCGGCGAGCAGCCAGATGTAGTTGTCGCTGAGGGCCGGAATCGGCCAGAGTCGCAGGGCTTCCATGGCTGTCACTATAGCTCCACCGGCAGATTGCCGGGTCGCAAGTCATGCGCCATCTCGGACCTGCCGCGTGGCGGGCGCGTTGTCGCTGGCCGACACGACGCGCGGCGCCGGCATTTTTTCCGGCCGACGAAGACCTCGCGAATCGAGCGGGTTAAACTCGCGGGTCGATGGAGTGCTCACTCCAGGCAACAGGAAAACTACAGGTCGTGCATCTTGTTCCGGGCAGTATCTTCGAGCTTGCCGAATTGCAGCATCTGCTGGCCGGCGAATGGAATAGGGTGCGCACGCGCGCGGCCCTGGTTGCGTCGGGGCATGGGCTGTTGATCGACCCGTTGGCGGCCGTGCGAACCTCCGCGATTTCAAGTCATCCGGAATGGACACGTCTGCACTTGCAGGGCGACGGTCTCGGCGGAGACCTGCGCTGCTCGCCGGACAGCCTGCCATTCGAGAGCGACAGCATGCAGTTGATCGTCGCTCGTCACGTCGGAGACATGCTCGACCCCGGCAGCGGCATCGAGGCGGAACTTGCCCGCGTCCTCGCGCCGGGCGGGATGCTGCTCCTGTTCGGGCTGAATCCGCTCAGTCCCTGGCGATTCTGGCTGTCACGCCAGGTCCGGCAGGGCTGGCGTCTGCCGGGTTACCGCTCGGCGGGTCGGATGCGCCGCACCCTCGATGACTGCAAGTTGTCGGTCGTCGGGCGCGAGTTTCTCGGCGGCGCATGGCCGAAGCGCCCGCTGCAGACGTCGCCTGCGGGGGAGCGACTCGCAGGCGCCATCTGGGAGGGGGCATGGCTGCTCGCGGCGCGCAAGCAGCGGCTCGGCATGCATCCGATACCGTTGCGGGCCGGCCGCCGGCGCGTGCCGATCAATCATGGCCTCGCGCAGTCGCCGAGTCGGCGCCTGAGCTCATGAGTTCCATCGAGATGTACACCGATGGTGCCTGCCTCGGCAACCCGGGCCCCGGAGGCTGGGCGGCATTGCTGCGCCACGGCGCCCATGAGCGTGAATTGTCGGGTGGCGAGGCGCACACGACCAACAACCGCATGGAGCTGCTCGCCGTGATCAGCGGACTCGAGGCCTTGCGCAAGCCGTGTTCGATCGAGCTGACCACGGACTCGCAATACGTCATGCGCGGGGTCAGGGAGTGGATGCCGCGCTGGATCGCCAAGGGCTGGCGGACGGCAGGCGGCGATCCGGTCAAGAACAGGGATCTGTGGGAACGGCTGGCACTGGCGCTCGCGCCGCATGCGGTGGAATGGCATTGGGTTCGCGGTCACGCCGGCCATGCCGAAAACGAGCGTGTCGACGTGCTGGCCCGGCGAGCGGCCGAAGCCTTCCGGGACGGCCAGGAGGAGGCATTGTGAGGCAGGTGGTGCTGGATACCGAGACCACCGGTCTCGAAGTCGGCAAGGGCCATCGGGTCATCGAGATCGGCTGTATCGAACTGCTCGAGCGACGCCCGAGCGGGCGCACGTTCCATGTCTACCTGAATCCCCAGCGCAGTGTCGACGAGGGCGCCCGCGCGGTGCATGGCATCGGTGACGAGTTCCTGCTCGACAAGCCGCTTTTTGCCGAGATCGCCGCGGATTTCCTCGCCTTCATCGATGGCGCGGAACTGATTGCGCACAATGCCGCATTCGACGTCGGCTTTCTCGATGCCGAACTCGCGCGCGTGCAGCCGGAAGCGGAACGACTCGGCGATCGCAGCACGATTCTCGATACCCTGCAGTTGGCCAGGGAGAAGTTTCCGGGCCAGCAGAACAACCTCAATGCCCTGTGCAAGCGCCTCGGCATCGACAATCGCCATCGCGAACTGCACGGTGCGCTCGTCGACGCCTACCTGCTGGCCGATGTCTATCTGGCGATGACTGCGGGTCAGGGCGATCTGGGCCTGGCCGTGGAGGCCGCCGATCAGCCACAGGCGACGATCGCGACCGGCCCGGTCTCCGGGGCAGCCTTGCGCCTTGTCCGCGCGAACAGCGAGGAACTGGCGGCACACATGCGTCGCCTCGAGTCGATCGAGAAATCCAGCGGCGGCGCCTGCGTCTGGAAACATCCCGCGGCGTCGTGAGCTGCGTGTCCCGTCCGGCGCGCGGCGTGCTGGTGCACGGGGAGGCGGCCTTGACCCGCGGAGCGCCTGCATCCCACTGTCTCGCAAGCGCCGTTCCGCAGGAATCCGGCCGCCAGGCTCAGGGCGGTTTTGCTTGTGCCGGACCGTTTCGCCGGGCCGGGGCGTGAGAAATGTGGTCGATGTGGTGCATAATCGGGGCGGGGAAGATGGCCCGAACGTGAGTCCAGGCGGATAGCTACGGGGAGAAGATCTATGAAGCGTTGCGGTTCTGCATTGCTCGTCATGCTGCTGCTGGCGTCAATTCCGATCGTTGCTACGGCTGCGCCTTCGGCCGTCAGCTCCATTGAATCCCACAAGCATCTTGGCGTGGCCAGTTGCAGCAACAGCGTCTGCCATGGCGCGTCGCAGCCGTTTCGTGATTCGAACGTCCAGCAGAATGAATTTGCGATCTGGCAGGAATTCGACCCGCACGCCAAGGCCTGGCAGACCCTGCAAAGCGACGCATCGAAGTCGATCGCCCGCAATCTCGGCATCGGCGACCCGACCGAGGCCAAGGTCTGCCTCGATTGCCATGCCGATTCGATTGCAGCCGACAAGCGCGGCGACCGCTTCCAGATCTCCGACGGCGTCGGTTGCGAGTCCTGCCACGGCGGTTCCGAGCTCTGGCTGAATGCACATGCCGATCGTTCGGTCAGCCACGCCGAGAACGTCAAGAACGGGCTCTACCCGACCGACCAGCCCGTGGCGCGCGCGCGCCTGTGCCTGTCCTGCCATATGGGAACGGCCGATCGCATGATCACCCATCGCATCATGGGCGCCGGCCACCCGCGGCTGTCGTTCGAATTGGATACCTTCACCTGGCTGCACCCGCACTACAAGATCGGTGAGTCCTGGACCAAGCGCAAGGGCGAATGGAATGGCGTCCGTGACTGGGCGGTCGGCCAGGGCGTGGCCGCTGAGAACCTGCTCGATCTGGTCGTTGACGAGAAGGCCGGCTGGAAAGGCATCTTCCCCGAGCTGGTCCTGTTCGACTGCCATGCCTGCCACCGGCTCATGTCGGGCAGGAAATGGGGTCCGCGCCAGGGCACCGGCCTCGGCCCGGGCGTCGTGCGCCTCAACGATGCCAACCTGGTCATGTTCCGCCACGTGCTGGCGCCGGTCGACAAGGCCGCCGCGGCACGCCTGCTCGAGCAGACGCGCGCCTTGCACAAGGCCACCACCCAAAGCCGCGATGCGACCTTTGCCGCGGCACGACGCCTGCGCGCAACGATCGAGGACTTGTTGCCGACAGTCGCTGCCTTCAACTACGGCCCGGACAGTCTCGATGCCATCCTCGCCAGCATCGAAGCCGATGCCAAGCGCGGCGAGTACCGTGACTACGCCTCGGCCGAGCAGGTCGCGATGGCAGCGCAGTCGGTTGTCGTCGCATTCGAAAACGACGGCAAGGTCGATGGTGAGAAGGCGCAGATGCTGCGCAACCGTCTCGATGCGCTGTACGCCACGATCAAGGATGAAAACTCCTGGTCGGTGCAGAACTTCAACAATGCCCTGGCCGCATTGAGGGCGGCGGCACCCTGATCATCGCCAATGACGCCTCCGCAAGGGGGCGTCATTGGGTCGAAGCGGAGCAGGGCCGGCAGGGCGGAACGGACGGATCGGGCGCGTTGCCGCGATCGCTCAGCGATTGCGGACCAGGATGACCGTGACGTTGTCGGATCCGCCGCCATCGAGGGCGGCCAGGATCAGCTGGTCCACGCATTCCTGTGCCGAGAGTTCCTCGCGGCCGAGCAGTGCAGCGATCTCGGCATCGCTGACCTCCTCGGTCAGGCCATCGCTGCACAGCAGGATCTGCATGCCGGGGCCGAATTCGCCGCGAACCAGTTCGACCCGAAGTGACTGTGGATCGGTGACCCCCAGCGCCTGGGTCACCACGTTCCGATGCGGGTGGTTGCGTGCCTGCTCGCTGGTGATGGCACCCTGATCGATCAGCTCCTGGACATAAGAATGATCCTGCGAGATCTGCTTGAGTGCGCCGTTCCAGAGATAGATGCGACTGTCGCCGACCCAGGCGATCTCGAACTCATTGGTGCCGACCAGACGCATCGCCGCGATCGTCGTACCCATGGGCAGCGCTTCGCTGCGACGGTTCGAATGGCGAATGATTTCCTCGTCCGCCATCTGCACCGCCCGCACGAGCGGCGTGCCCTTGTTGATCTGCTCGATCAGGGTGTCGCGGGCGATGGCGCTGGCCACCTCGCCATGCTCATGGCCACCCATGCCGTCGGCGACCAGCCAGACGCCCATGTCGGCATCGGCATAGTAGGTGTCTTCGTTGTGCTCGCGGCGCAAACCGACGTGCGAGCTGTGGCCGAATTCGATCATGCGCAGTCGACTAGCCTGAAGTGGAAATCCCGATGGGATACCGCTCCGGCAGCCTGCCCCTGTGGAGGCTGTCCGGCGATACGGCATGATGCCGTGCCTGTGCGGCCGGGTGCAAGCATGCCGCCGGGGATCGATCGAATTGGTGCCGAAGGCGAGAATCGAACTCGCACTCTGTCGCCAGAACCGGATTTTGAGTCCGGCGCGTCTACCAGTTCCGCCACTTCGGCGCGGGGCGCGGAGTATACGCCAGAACGCGGTACCGGATTCAAGCCCGGGATCAGCGGGTGAGCCGCGCTCAATGCGTGCGATCCAGCGAAAGCTTGCACTGGTCGCGTTCGTACCAGTTGTCCCTGATCTTGCGGAACACGGCGCACGAGGTCATCGAGCCGCGATAGATGTGCAGCGAAACGGCAATCGCATCGTCGCTCGGGTTGCGGATGGTGTGATATTCGTGCGGCGGGATCAGGCTGCCGGCCGAGCCGGGTCCGGCCAGCATGGTGCCGCGCGATTCGAAGCGGTAGAGCCCCTGGTCCTGTTCGACCAGCTCGTAGGGAGTGACTTCGATCTGACCGTGCCAGACGCCCTCGACGCACCACATGCCGGCATGGTCGTGAATGGCGGTGCCCTGGCCGGGGCCCCAGGTCATGGCGATCACGCAATAGCCGAGGTCGTCGCTGCGATAGATTTCACGACGCGCATAGTGGTCGCTGGCAGGCTCATAGACGCAATCCGGCAGGCTTACGCCCTTGTCGTGCATGAGTCGGCACAGGGTCTGGCGCAGGGCATCGGTGATGGCTGTGGTGCAGTCCTTGCGTACCGCGTCGTCGAGGGATTCGACGAGTCTGCGCGAACCGGGAAAATCGAGTGCAAGCATGGCGAACGGGCCTTTCTGGATCGGGATACCGGGGTTGCGCAGAGCCTTGCCCCCGATTTGGCGGCTCAATTCTACAGCGAGCCCAGGAACGGCGCGATTGCCCCGCCGAATCCGTCGATATCGACGAGGAAGGCGTCGTGCCCCTGCGGACTGTCCAGCGCCACGAAATCCACATCTGCGCCGCCCTTGCGCAGTCCCTCGGCAATTTCCTCCTGCTGCGAGAGCGGGAACAGGATGTCGGTGCTGACCCCGATGACGAGGGCGCGTTCGAGATGGATGCGGGAGAGTCCCGCTGAGGCATCGCCGCCGCCATGCTCGGCAATGTCGAACCAGTCGCTGGCCCGCGAAAGATAGAGATAGCAGTTCGGGTCGAAGTTGCGCACGAAGCGTTTCGCATGTCCGGCCAGGTAGGACTCGACCTGGAATTCGACGGCAAACGGTTCGTCGTCGCGCTGTTCGGAATCGAGCCGGATGCGCGCGAAGCGCCCGACCCACTCCATCGCCGAACGGTAGGTAATGACGCCGAGCTTGCGCGCGATGCTCATGCCCGCATCGGGATAGTTTTCGTCGTCGTACTGGCCGAGCTGCCAATTGGGATCGAGACGGATCGCTTCGCGCTGCAACGATCGGATCGCGATCGAAAAGGGCTGCGCCTGCGGTGCGGTGGATATGCTTATGTGCGCCCTTGCGCTGCCTGGATGCAGAGACAGGTAGGCCAGGGCGGTCATCCCGCCCATCGAATTGCCGATAAGGCAGGCAAGGCGCTCAATGCCGAGACCGCTGACCAGCTGGAATGCCGCATTGGCGGCGTCCTCGAGGCTGAGTTCGGGAAAATCCAGCCGGTAGAGTTTGCCGGTATCCGGGTTGACCGATGCCGGGCCGGTCGAGCCCTTGCAACTGCCGAGCGTATTCACGCAGATCACGTACCAGCGGTCGGTGTCGATCGGCTTGCCCGGCCCGAGCATCTCCTGCCACCAGCCCGGCGCGGGATCGTCCTCGTTCGCCGCCGCATGCGCGTTCGGTGAAAGTCCGGTCAGAATCAGGATCGCGTTGTCGCGATCGGCCGAAAGCCTGCCCCAGGTTTCGTAGGCGACACGAGCGCCATGCAGCGCGCCGCCGCGTTTCATGGCGAAATGCGGCGAGAGCTCGAAGTAGCGTCGGGCATCGCCCGGTGCGGGCCGGTCAGCGCTCGCCATCAGCGGCGCTCCCGGCGACTGTCGTGATCTTCGCTGTCGCCCAGAGGGTCACGGCACGACACTGTCGATGACCAGGTCAATGGGTTGCTTGCGCGCGACATCGATACCGTTGGCGAGTACCTGGAGATCGCCGGACTGGGCCAGGGCGTTGCCACTTCGGGAAATTCGTGCGCCGACGATCACCTTCGGAAACATCGAAAGCTTCATCGACGGCAGCATGCCCATCGAGTCATCGAGGGTGACTGTCACGGGCAGCTTGGCAGCCGACAGCCGTTGGATGGCCAGCGGCATCGGTGGGCCATTTTCGGCACGGGCGAACACGAACAGCGTGGCCGAAGGATCGAGGCGCTCGCTCAGGCTGGGGTCCAGGCTGACCTTGACGGTCAGCGCGGGTCCCGCGGCCGGGCTTGCCGTTTCCCCGTTGGTCGCGGGGGCCGGAGCGCTTGGCGGCGCGGCAACCTCCGCGATGGCGACGGTGCCGCCGAGGCGCTGCGCATCGGCGATCTGTTCGCGCACGCTCTTTGCGATGTCGCTTTCGGGGGGCAAGCCGGGCAGCAGCTGGTTCCAGGCCGTGATCGCGGCATTGTAGTCGCCGGCCTGGTAGTCGCTGATGCCGATCAGCCAGAGTGCGCGCTGGTGCCCCGGATCGGCCTTCAGCACGCGCTCGATCAGCTCACGCGATTCGCCAGCGATGCGGCGGCCCTCGCCGGACAGGGCCAGGGCCTGCGCATATTCGACGGTCAGATCGTTGTTGTCGGGTTCGAGCTCGTAGGCGCGCTTGAGTGCATCGCGCGATTCGGCGAACTTGCCCGTGGCCTGGTAGGCCCGGCCGAGCAGGGCCCAGCCATTCGCGTTGTCCGGGTTGGCCTCTAGCTTGGCAACCAGCCCGGCGATGGCCTGGTCCATGTCGACCGGTTGGGCGGCGTCGCCGCCGCTGGCCGGGTCCTGGTCTGCCGATGCCGCAATCCGGGTCGGATCGAGGGCGCGCGGATCGCCATTGAGGCTGTACAGGACGATGGCGCCGGCCGGAACCAGCAAGGCGACCAGCAGCGAGACGAGCAATGAACCACGAGCGCCGCCGGATCCCGGCGAGACTGCGGCGGCAGGCGCCAGCGTGGCCAGCTTGGCCTGGTATTCAGTGTCGTCGATGACGCCCGCGGACAGCGCGTCGTTCAGGGCCTTGAGCTTGCGTGCGTCCGCATCGCTTGCGCCTGGCAGCGCTTGTCGGTGCCTCAACAGCGGAACCAGCGGAAAGGCGAGGGCAACGACGAGCATGGCGCCGACCAGTATCACGAACATCGTCATTACCAGTCTTCCTCGTTGGTCGATGCAGGGGCAGCGGAGGGTTTCGTCGCGCCGCGGCGGCGCACGATCCTGAACACGATCGCGCTGCCGATCAGCAGCACCAGCAGGGGACCGAACCAGAGCACGAACGTGCCGCCGCGCAGGGGCGGGTTGTAGAGCACGAAATCGCTGTAGCGGGCGGTCAGGTAGCGCTTGATTTCGGCGTCGGACTTGCCCTGGCGCATCTGCTCGAAGACTTCCTGGCGCAGGTCCTTGGCCAGGTCGGCGCTGGAATCGGCCAGGCTTTCGTTCTGGCAGACCAGGCAGCGCAACTGGCGGGTGAGATTCTGGAAGCGTTGTTCCTCGGCGCGATCCTTGAACGGCAGCGCGTCGATCGCTGCCGCCGCCAGCGGCAGTAGCAGCGCAACGCAGAGCAGCAATACCCGCAGTCTGCCCAGCCGGTTTGCCGGTGCTGACTTCATCCTCCCGCTCCTTGCATGGCTTTCAGACGCGGCTTGATCTCGAATGCCATCACCTCGGGCGTGATCGCGCCGATACGTTTGTAGCGAATGATGCCGTTCGCATCGACCAGGAACGATTCGGGTGCGCCATACACGCCGAAATCGATGGCGGTGCGGCCGTCACGGTCGGCGATCACGACCGAATAGGGATCGCCGAAGCGTGACAGCCAGCGCTTTGCGTCGGCGGGATCGTCCTTGTAATTGAAGCCGATGACCGGGATGTCGAGCTGTTTCGCTTCGGCCATCAGCAGCGGGTGCTCGTCGCGGCAGGCAAAGCACCAGCTGGCAAATACGTTGAGCAGGTAGGGCTTGCCACTGAAGTCCGCATTGCTGAGCCGCTGCTGCGGATCGTCGAGGCGCGGCAGGTCGAAGGCGGGGGCCGGCTTGCCGATCAGCGGCGAGGGCACCTCGTTCATGGAATTGCCGCGCATCCAGGCGATGCCGAAGCCGAGCAGGATCGCGACCAGGGCAAATCCGGCCAAGGGCAGGAATCGTGTATTCATGCACCGGCCCCGGCGCCGGCCGTTTGCCCGCCGAGGGCGGCCGGCTCCGATTTTGCTGGCGCGTCGGCGGCTTGGCCACTCAGGACCCGGAATCGGCGGTCGCTGGCAGCGACAAAGCCGCCCAGCATCATCATCAATGCACCGAGCCAGATCCAGCGGATGAACGGCTTGAGATAAACCCGCACCGACCATGCGCCGCCCTCACCGAGCGGTTCGCCCAGGGCCACGTAGAGGTCACGCGTGAATCCCGGGTCGATGTCGGACTCGGTCTGGATCTGCGAACTCTTCGTGTACTGGCGCTTCTGCGGATGCAGGATCGAAACCACGCCATCGTCGCGGGTCACCGTCACGGTGCCCTGGTCGGCGACGAAGTTCGGCCCGTCAACGCGCTCGACGCCATCGAAGCGAAACGTGTAGGCCCCGAGGGTCGCCGTTTCGCCCTGGCTCAGGCGCACGTCCTTCTCGATGCTCGTGCCCTCGGTGACCAGGACCCCGGCGAGGAACACCGCGAAGCCGAAATGGGCCAGGATCATGCCGACCATTTCCGGTGTGAATCGCCGACCGCGTGGTGCATTGCGCCAGCGCATCACGGCATAGGCGAGGATGCCGAGGCCGACCCAGATCGACGCGGCAATGCCGAACATGGCCTTCCAGGCAAGCCGGTCGGCAATCAGCCAGGCCGCGATACAGGCCAGCACGGCCAACATGAGTGCCGGTCGCAAAGCCCTGAACGCCTTGTGCAGGTCGCCGGCGCGCCACTTCAGCAGCGGACCGAACGGAATCAGCAGCGCAATCGGCGCCATCAGCAGGACGAACATGAAGCCGAAGTAGGGCGGACCGACCGAGATGCGGCCGAGATTGAAGGCCTCGCCGATCAGTGGATACAGGGTGCCGAGCAGGACCATCGCCGCGGCACAGGTGAACAGCAGGTTGTTGACCAGCAGCAGGGTCTCGCGCGAGACCGCGGCGAACGGTTCGCCGCCGGCGACCTTGGGTGCACGCAGGGCGTAGATCAGCAGCGAGCCGCCGACCGTGATGGTCAGGAAGGCGAGGATGAACAGGCCGCGTTCCGGATCGCTGGCGAACGAATGCACGGATGTGAGGACGCCGGAGCGGACCAGGAACGTGCCGAGCAGGGACAGCGAGAATGCGAAGATCGCAAGCAGCAGGGTCCAGGCGCGGAAACTGCCGCGCTTCTCGGTGACGGCCTGGGAATGGATCAGCGCAGTGCCGACCAGCCAGGGCATGAACGAGGCGTTCTCGACCGGATCCCAGAACCACCAGCCGCCCCAGCCGAGCTCGTAGTAGGCCCACCAGCTGCCGAGTGCGATGCCCAGGGTCAGCACGCCCCAGGCGGCATTCGTCCACGGGCGCGACCAACGCACCCACTGCTGGTCGAGCTTGCCGCCGAGCAGGGCCGCGATGGCGAATGAAAAGGCGACCGAGAATCCGACATAGCCCATGTACAGCATCGGCGGATGCACGATCAGGCCGAAGTCCTGCAGGACCGGATTGAGATCGTTGCCGTCGGCCAGCGCCGGCAGGTGGCGCGCGAACGGATTCGAGGTCAGCACCGTGAACAGCAGGAATCCGAGGCTGACGAAGCCGAGCACGCCGAGCACGCGGGCCATGAAATCGTCGGGCAGGCGACGACTGCAGACGGCAACCGCCAGGGTCCAGATGTTGAGGATCAGGATCCACAGCAGCAGAGACCCCTCGTGGGCTCCCCAGACCGCCGAGAAGCGGTAGTACCAGGGCAATTGCAGGTTCGAGTTCTGCGCCACATAGGCCACCGAGAAGTCCTGGCTCATGAACGCATAGGTCAGGATTGCAAATGCGCAGACCACGAACACGAACTGTCCGGCCGCGGCGGGCCTGGCCACGGCGATCAGGGCGCGATTGCCGGTCTGAGCGCCGATCAGCGGAACGACGAACTGCACCGCGCTCAGCATGAGGGCGAGGATCAGTGCGAATTGACCGAGTTCTGGGAGCATGGGATGGCTGCCTGGTCAGATGAGAGTTGGGCCGGGATCGTTGCGGCGCGTACGCGTGCGGATCATTGCGCCGGCTGGTCCGCGGTTTCGGGGACGCTGTGCTTGCGATGGGCCTTCTGCATCGCCTCGGCGACGTCGCGCGGCACGTAGTTCTCGTCGTGCTTGGCCAGCACCTCGGTGGCGACGAAGTGACCGTCCTGCATTTCACCGGTGGCAATGACCGACTGCTTCTCGCGGAACAGGTCGGGCAGGATGCCTTCGTATTCCACGCGCATGTCACCGTCGCCGTCGGTCACGACGAAGCCGACCGTCAGCGACTGGCCACGCTCGACCGAATGTTCCTTGACCATGCCGCCGATGCGGAAGCGTGCGCCGGCCGGCACCTTGCCGGCGAGGATCTCACTCGGCGTGTACAGGTAGGTCATGTTCTGCTGCAGCGCGAGCACGGTCAGCGCCGTCGCCGTGCCGACCGCGAGCAGGATCAGTCCGACAAGCATGAGCCGTCGCTTGCGGGTAGGTGTCATGGGTTCTTCTCCTGGCGCTTGCGTTCGCGCTTGAGGCGACCGCGCAGTTCGGCGATCACGCGCCTGTTGCGCAGTCTCGGGGCAATGAAGTCGAACAGCAGAAACAGCATGAAGATGGCGTAGGACGACCAGACGTAGCCTCCATAGCCGCCCATGGCGAGGAATTCGTTCATGCCGGCTCTCCCTTGCCGAGGGCGATTTGGCGAGCCCATTCCTTGCCGCCCTCGAGCTCCACGAGGCTGACCCGCGCGCGCACGAGCACGCTGGCGAAAAACCAGACATGGGTGGCCAGGGCCATCAGCAGCAGCGGCCAGAGCATGCTCTCGTCGATGCGCGAAGGGCCGAGCAGACGCACCGTCGAGCCCTGGTGCAAGGTATTCCACCAGTTCACCGAAAAATGCACGATCGGCACGTTGACGATGCCGACCAGGGCGAGAAACGCCGCCGCGCGCGCAGCCTGCCTGCGGTCCTCGATCGCGTTGTAGAGCCCGATCACGCCGAGGTAGAGGAACAGCAGGACCAGTTCGGAGGTCAGGCGCGCATCCCAGGTCCACCAGGTGCCCCACATCGGCTTGCCCCAGATCGAGCCGGTAGCCAGGGTTATCGCGGTGAAGATCGCGCCGACCGGGGCGCTGGCCATGGCCAGGATTTCGGAAATCTTGATGCGCCAGACCAGAGCGATGAATGCGTTGGCGGCCATGAAGAAATACGCGAACAGGCTCATCCACGCGCACGGCACATGGATGAAGATGATGCGATAGGCATCGCTCTGCTGGTAGTCGGCCGGGGCCGCGACGAGCCCGCCGTAAAGGGCTGCCAGCCCGCTGACCACCGCGATGCCGAACAGCCACGGCGCCAGTCGCACGGCAATCCGGTGAAAAACGGGTGGCGAACCGAATTTGTGGAACCAGAGTGTCAGCGTGTTCATCAGGAAATCGAGATCCGCAGGGCAGCCGCGCAGGCCATCGGCGCAAGCACCAGGGCCAGCGCCAGGGCTGCTCCGAGCCAGAGCAGTGGGGCCAGGAAGGGCAGGCCCGACTGCGCCGCATTGCACGCTCCGGCGGCAAAGATCAGGACCGGCACGTACAGGGGCAAGACCAGCAACGCCAAGAGCATACCAGAGCGCCGCATGCCGACGGTCAGGGCCACGCAGACCGCGCCGAACAGGCTCAGCAGCGGTGTCGCCAGGGCCAGCGCCGCGAGCAATGCCGGCAGGGTGCTGCGAGGAAGATGCAGCATCTCGGCGAGGATCGGGGCGACCAGGATCAGGGGCAGGCCGGTGGTCAGCCAGTGCACGGCGATCTTGCTGCCGAGCAGCAGCGGCAGCGGATGCGGGGAAAGGACCAGCTGTTCGAGACTGCCGTCTTCGTGGTCTCCGCGGAACAGGGTATCGAGCGCGAGCAGCCCGGCCAGCAGGATGGCGACGAACACGATGCCGGCCGAAATCCGCGCAAGCTGGTTCGGCTCGGGCCCGAGCGCGAGCGGGAACAGGACGACCACGATGATCGCGAACAGGGCCGGGTTGAGCGCATCGCCCCGTCGGCGCCAGGTCAGCAGCAGGTCGCGCCGGACCACGGCGGCGCAGGCACTGGCATTGGTGCCGTATCTCATGCCGTCGCCCTCAGCGGCAGCCGGCGCGGGCTGCCGGTGGTGAAGACGTAGGCGCCGTGCGAGGTAACCAAGGCGGCGCCGCCGCGTCGCGCCTGGGCATCGAGCAGGCGATTGACGAGGTCGATGCCTTCCCGATCGAGGTTGGCGTACGGCTCGTCGAGCAACCAGAGCGCGGCCGGCACCAGCAACAGCCGGGCCAGCGAGACGCGCTTCTTCTGCCCGGCGGAAAGCTGCCGGACCGGGACCTCCTCGTAGCCTTCCAGGCCCACGCTGGCCAGGGCCAGATGCGGCGTGATGCCGCCGCGCAGGCCGAACACGCCGATCGCGAAATCGAGATTTTCCAGCGGCGTCAGGTCGGCCTTGAGGCCGGGCTGATGTCCAAGCAGGGCGACCTGATGCGAGAGCCTGGCCATGGTCAGGTCTTCCCCGTTCAGGCGGATCGAGCCGCCGCCCGGCGCGAGCAGGCCGGACAGCACCCGCAGCAGGGTCGTCTTGCCGGAGCCGTTGTCGCCTTCGATGAGCAGGACTTCGCCGGCATGCAGGCGGAAGTCGAGCGGCCCGAAAACCGGCTCATCGTTGCGTGAATAGGAAAGCCCGCTCGCTTCGAGCAAGGGCATCGGATCATTGGATTCGCCGCCAGTCATCAGCTTGCAGAAACCTCCAGCACGCGCGGATACGCCCCAGTCAGGGCGCGACAACCGGGCAAGTGTAATGGACATCGGCAAGCGCTGCGGATCATGCGACATTCGATGCCCGCCTTGCGCGATCATGCAGCGTTCACTTTTTGCCCGGACCCGGTGCAGTAGACTGCGGCGGACGCCGTCGAACGGATGCCGAGTCCATGCGCGCACCGCTACCCCCCGACGAAGCCGGGCGTCTGCGCAGCCTGCAGGCGCTGGAAGTGCTCGACAGCGAGAGCGAGCCGCTTTTCGATGCCCTGACCCGGGCCGCTGCAATCGCGACCGGGATGCCGATCGCCCTGCTCAGCCTGGTCGATGCGGACCGCCAGTGGTTCAAGTCCAACTTCGGTCTGACCGGAACTGCCCAGACTTCGCGCGATGCGGCGTTCTGCGCGCACACGATCCTTGGCGACGAGGTCCTCGAGGTGGCCGACGCCCGAGTCGATGCCCGCTTCACCGACAATCCGCTGGTCACGGATGGGCCATGCATCCGCTTTTACGCCGGGGCGCCGATCACCTTGTCCGACGGTTCGCGCATCGGCAGCGTCTGCGTGATCGATCGCGAGCCGCGCTCGCTTTCGAAGCAGCAGCGTTCGATTCTCGCCGAGCTCGGACGGGCCGCCGCGATGGCGCTCGAACAGCGCCAGCATGCAATGGACCGCTCGCGCGCGCTGGCCCGCCAACGCGAGGCCGAAACCTGGCTCGCCGAGGACAGGCTGCGCCTGTCGAACCTCATCGAGTCGATGCGAGTGGGCACCTGGGAGTGGAATATCGTCAGCGGCTCCCTGCTGCTCAATTCGCGTTGGGCGGCTCTGATCGGGCGCACGATCGACGAACTCGAACCGGCGTCGATCGAAACCTGGCAACGATTCTGCAACGAAAACGACTGGTCCCAGCTTCAGCGCGCGATCGAAAGCCATTTTCAGGGCAATGCGGGGGAAGTCGAGTGCGAGTTGCGCATGCTGCACAAGAACGGTTCGGAGATCTGGGTGCGCTGCCGCGGTCGTGTCATGCAGCGAAATGACGTCGGCGCTCCGTTGCGCATGTGCGGGGCGCTGGCCGACATCTCCAGGGCCAAGCAGACCGAGGCGCGCCTGCAGGCCAGCGAGGCCTTCCTCGACCGGACCGGGCGCATGGCCAGGGTCGGCGGCTGGGAACTCGATCTGGAGACCCGGGAATTCACGTTCTCCGACCAGGTCTGCCGTATCCACGAGGTACCGCCCGGCTTTCGACCCGACCTCGACGAGGCGCTCGGCTTCTATCCGGCCGAAGCACGGGCGACACTCGAGGAGGCGGTGCGCAAGTCTGTCGGCGACGGCCGCGGCTGGGATCTCGAACTGCCGTTCGTTACGGCGCGCGGCACGCAAGCATGGGTTCGCGTGGTCGGCACGGTCGAATACGCCGAGGGCAAACCGCGCTGGCTGATCGGTGCGCTGCAGGAGATCACCCTGCGCCGTCGTGCGATTCGGGCGCTCGAGGTCAGCGAGCGGCGCTTCCGCAAGCTGTTCCAGCACAGCCTGGGCCTGATCTGCACGCACGACCTCGAGGGCTACCTGGTTTCGGTGAATCCGGCCGCGGCAAACCAGCTCGGCTATTCAGTGTCCGAAATGGTCGGCAGGCATTTTGGCGAGATCATGCCGGAGGAACTGCGACCGCAATTCGAGCAGTACCTGCAGCGTATCGTCGCTGCCAAGACCGACTCCGGGGTGATCCGGCTCAAGGGTCGTGACGGCAGCCTGCATACCTGGCAGTACCACAACGTGCTCGATGATGAAGACGAACATCCCTATGTGCTCGGTCACGCCCTGGACATCACCGAGCGCGAGCAGCACGAAAAGACGCTCAAGGAAATGACGATGCGCGATCCGCTCACCGGATGCTTCAACCGGCGCATCCTCTACGAAATCGAGAAGGAACTGCGGCCGGGCGATCGCTGGGCCTGCATTGCCGTCGATCTGGACCGGTTCAAGCTCGTCAACGACACTCACGGTCACCAGCGCGGTGACGAGGTGCTGATCGGCATGGGGCAGTTCCTGTCGCGGCATGTCCGTCCGCGTGACCGTGTCGTGCGCGCCGGTGGAGACGAATTCCTGGTCCTGCTTCGCGATGTCGACGAATCCGGCGTGCGGCGCGTCGTCGAAGCCTTGCGCAGCGACACGGCCGAGGCGCCGATCGCGTTCACGCTCGGTTCGGCGGTGCGCAGCCCCGGTGCCAGCCTCGAGGCGACGATCGCCATCGCCGATGACGCGCTCTACGCGCAGCGGAGCCGCGATCGCGGCTAAAGGTCGATGTTATTCACTCGCAACGACGGTGGCCGGTCTGCGATCATGGCCGCTGGCCTCCATCAGACCCGTTCAAAGTGACCGAATCGTCCCTGCTCAACCTGGCAACCGCCGTCGGCGCTGGTCTGCTCATCGGCGGGCTCGCGCTGGCCTGGCTTGCGCGTCGTCGCGAAGCCATCGAATGCGCGCGCAAACTGGCCGAGCAAGGGCGCCAGCATGCAGTGCTCGAGACCGCCCTCCAGGAAGCCCAGCGCACGGCGGCCACGCACCTGACCGAGGCCACCCAGCTGCGCCGGCAACTCGACACACTGCAAAACCGGCAGGAGATGGAGCAGCGCAGCCTGCTCGCCCTGACCGCCGAGCACGCAGCGCTGAAGGCTGGCGCGCGCGAGCAGGCCGAGTCGGCCGCCGAAAAGCTCAGGCTCCTCGAGCAGGCCGAGCAACGCCTGCGCGAGTCGTTCCAGAACCTGGCCAACCAGATCCTCGAGGCCAAGGCCGAGCGTTTCAGGGAACAGAACGCCGAACACCTCGGCGGCCTGCTCGACCCGCTCAAGGTACAGCTCAAGGAATTCCGCGAAGCGGTTACCCAGACCCATGCCAATGAACAGCGCGAACGCGGCATGCTGGTACAGGAGATCCGCTCGCTCAAGGACCTCAACCAGCGCATCAGCCAGGATGCGGTCAACCTGACCCGGGCGCTCAAGGGCGACTCGCGGGCCCAGGGTGCCTGGGGCGAAATGGTGCTCGAACGCGTGCTCGAGGCCTCGGGACTGCAGGCCGGTCGTGAGTACGAGACCCAGGGCAGCTTCGAGGGCGCGGATGGCACGCGCCAGCGCCCCGACGTGATCGTGCACCTGCCCGAGAGCAAGGACGTCATCATCGACGCCAAGGTTTCGCTGGTGGCCTGGGAGCGCTCGGTGTCGCTCGACGATGAAGGCGAGCGCCAGGCCGCCCTGCGCGACCACCTGGTTTCGCTGCGCCGGCATATCGATGGCCTGGCCGGGCGCAATTACAGCGACATACCGGGTGTGCGCACGCTCGACTTCGTGCTTCTGTTCGTGCCGGTCGAGGCAGCCTTCATCGAGGCCGTGCGCGCCGACGGCGGCCTCTACGGATATGCCCTCGAACGCAAGATATCGTTGGTCAGCCCGAGCACACTGCTGGCGACCCTGCGCACCGTGGCCTATCTCTGGCGCATCGACAGCCGCAACAACAATGCACTCGAGATCGCGCGCCGCGCCGCCAACCTGCACGACAACTTCGTCCTGCTCGTGAACGAGCTCGAGGTTCTCGGCTCGCAATTGCACAAGGCCCAGGGTGCCCATGCGAATGTCGTGCGACGCCTGACCGAAGGCGGCAAGGGCAGCGTGATCCTGCAGGTCAAGAGCCTCGCCGACATGGGGGCGCCGGCCAAGAAGACGCTGCCGCGCGATCTGGTCGAAGCGGCCGGCGCCGAGACCGACGAGGCCGGCGAAACCAGTGGCACGGCAGCATCGGACGAAGAAGCACACGACTGAAGCGGGATCCTCCGTCGGGCCGGGTCGACTCGGGGGAGACTGTTGCGCAGAACGAAGTGGGGTGCAGGCAAGGGGACCGCTCAGTGCTTATTCGCGCCATGCGTCAGAGCGCTTCTTGCCGACTCGAGTTCATGCACGAAACGATCGGCATCCTGCGGCGAAATCATCAGCGAGCGTCCGGCTGAATAGCTGATGCGGATCCGGTCCAGCGACAGCGCAGGACTCGACAGCGGATTGCGCGTCGCCGCCAGGGCAGTGATCTCGGCTATCGGAATTCGCCATCGAAATGGACCGCAGCGGATCCGCAGTTCCGGAGGATCGATCGTGTAGCGGGTCGAAAGCAGGATCCAGGCCGGCAGGCCAAGCCCGACGCAGGCACCCGGGAGCAGGGACCACAGCACCAGCGGCGTTGCGGCTCGATCGATGGTGGCGGCAAATACGAGCACGACCAGCGCCATGGCGCCAGCGAGCATCGCGATCAGCCAGGCATCGATTTTCGAGCGATGTACGCTGGCCAAGCTTGCCGACTCCGCACCCGCGCCTGGGCTCAGCCGCCGCCCGCGCGGCGCGCGTCACCGGCCAGCTTGCTGTGGCGGTAGCCGTAGAAGAAATAAATGGCGAATCCGAACAGGGTCCAGCCGACCATCAGCATCCAGTTGTGCGCGGTCATCGTCGACAGCAGGATCACGCAGCTGCCAACGCCCGCCAGGCAGATCACCGGCGCGAATGGAATACGGAACGGGCGTGGCAGGTCGGGCTGGGTACGGCGCAGGATCAGTACGCCAGCGCAGACCGCGCCGAATGCGATCAGGGTGCCCATCGAGGTCAGGTCACCGAGGATGTCGAGCGGGAACACCGCGGCCAGGATCGCGATGCCGATGCCGGTGATCACCGTGTTGACGTGCGGCGTGCGGTACTTGGGATGAATGCGCGTGAACACCGGTGGCAGCAGGCCGTCGCGTCCCATGATCATGAAGATGCGCGGCTGGCCGATGATCATGACCAGGACCACCGAGGCCAGTCCGATCATGGCACCGATCTCGACGATCCAGCGCAGCCAGCTCAATTCCGGATGGCTGGCGACCGCGGTGACCACGGGTTCGGCTGTGCCGAGCATGCCGAACGGGGTCAGGCCCGTCATGACCAGAGCCATGCCGATATAGAGCACGGTGCAGATTGCCAGCGAGGCGAGCATGCCGATCGGCATGTTGCGCGCCGGGTTGTGCGATTCCTGCGCGGCCACCGAAACCGCTTCGAATCCGATATAGGCGAAGAACACCATCGAAGCACCCCGCAGCACGCCTTCCCAACCGTACTTGCCAGGCGCGACATTTTCCGGAATGAAGGGATGCCAGTTGGCCGTATCGACGTAGCTGATACCGGCGCCGATGACCAGGACGATCAGGGCCACCTTGAGGATGACCATGGCCATGTTGACTCCGGCCGACTTGCGGATGCCGACGTAGCAGAGCCAGGTCAGCAGGAGGACGAGAATGGCCGCCGGAATGTTGGCGATCGAACCGGTCGGATTGAGCTTGTCGTCGAGCGGAGCGCTGACCAGGATCTTCGGCAGGTGGATGTTGAACTGGTCGAGCAGGCTGAGGAAATAGCCGGTCCAGCTCACGGCGACGGCCGAGGCCGAAACGCCGTATTCGAGCACGAGCATCCAGCCGATGAACCAGGCCGCGAGTTCGCCGAGGGTTGCGTAGGTATAGGAATAGGCGCTGCCCGATACCGGCACCATGGCCGCGAACTCGGCATAGCAGAGCGCGCAGAAGGTGCAGCAGATCGCCGCGAAGATGAAGGACAGCACGATGGCCGGGCCGGCATGTTCCGCGGCGGCCACGCCGGTGATGACGAAGATGCCGCCACCGATGACCGCGCCGATGCCGAGTGCGGTCAGGCCCCACGGGCCGAGCGTGCGTTCGAGGCTGAGCCCCTCGGCATCGGCATGGGCCGCGTGTGGATGTTTGGTCGCGAATAGCTGCTTGGACATGATCGGGTTTCCAGGTGCCTGGAGCGGACGTCGGATCCGGATGAGGGTAACCGGCCCGGCAGAATGAAGCGGGCCGGCGTCGTTGCGCCGGCCCGGGTCCTGCTCAGGAAGCGCGACGCAACTTGCTGTGGTGGTAGCCGTAGACGGCGTAGATGACGACGCCGATCAGGGTCCAGCCGAGCATGACTTCCCAGTTTTCCTGGAAGGCCTGCCAGAACAGGTAGAGGCAGGTGAGCGCGCCGAGCGGGCAGATGATGATCGCGGCCGGCACGCGGAACGGACGATTGAGATTCGGCTGGGTATAGCGCAGGACCAGGACACCGGCCGAGACCGTCGCGAACGCGAGCAGGGTGCCCATCGAGACCAGGTCGCCAAGGAAGGAGATCGGCAGGAAGCCGGCCAGCGCCGCGGCGATAACGCCGACGAAGATCGTGCCCACGTGCGGGGTCTGGTGCTTCGGGTGGACCTTGCCGAACATCTTCGGGATCAGGCCATCCTGCGCCATCGAGAAGAAGATGCGCGGCTGGCCCATCAGCATGACCAGGATGACCGAGCTGAGGCCCGCGATCGCGCCGATTTCGACCAGGACCTTGAGCCAGGACAAGGTCGGATAGGCTTCGAGGGCCGTCGCCACCGGCTTCGGCGTGCCGAGCAGGTTGTACGGCATCATGCCGGTCAGCACGGCCGAGACGATGATGTAGATGACCGTGCAGATCACGAGCGAGCCGAGAATGCCGATCGGCATGTCGCGTTGCGGATTCTTTGCCTCACCCGCGGCGGTCGAGACCGCATCGAATCCGATATAGGCGAAGAACACCACCGAGGCGCCACGGAAGATGCCGTCCCATCCGAACTTGCCCTGGCCCTGGTTTTCGGGGATGAACGGAACCCAATTGTCCGGATTGACGTACTGCAGGCTGAAGGCGACGAACAGCAGGATCACGATGACCTTGATCGTGACGATGATCGTGTTGGCGAATGCAGACTGGCGGATGCCGTAGTAGCCGATCGTCGCGACCGCGGCGACGATCGCGACCGCCGGCAGGTTGAACAGGCCGCCCGTATAAATGAGCTTGCCATCGACGACGTTGAGTGGCGCGGTGGCCAGTGCCGGAGGCAGTGCAAGGCCAAACGTGGCGAGGAAACTGTTGAAATAGCTCGACCAGCCGACCGCGACGGTGGACGCGGCGAACAGGTATTCGAGGACGAGGTTCCAGCCGATGAACCAGGCCACCGCCTCGCCGAGTGTCGCGTAGGAATAGGAGTAGGCGCTGCCTGAGACCGGCAGCAAGGCCGCGAATTCGGCATAGCACAGGCCGGCGAAGGCGCAGGCGATGCCGGCGAACACGAAGCTCAGGATGATGGCCGGCCCGGCATGCGCGGCCGCGGCATGGCCGGTCAGGACGAAGATACCGGCGCCGATCACCGCGCCGACACCGAGCAGGACGAGCTGGGTCGCGGTCAGCGTCCGTTTCAGCGTGGCCTCGCCGCGCAGTGAACCCTCGACCGGTTCGCCGGCATCGACATGCGGCGCCGGCTCGACCGGCTTCGTGGCAAAAAGACCCATGGACATCGTGTTCTCCCCGATCTGTGGCGGAACGGCTTGGTGGCCGTGTTGTTGTTTGCCGGATGCCGGCGACAGCGGCCCCGTACGATGCCAAACGGCGAAGGGGAGCACAAGCGCGAAACGGCAGGGTGCGTATGCCCCGCGAAACTTGTGCAGTGCAACTTGATTCGGCGAGCATGCCGGTGCCGCGGCCAACCCTGCCGGCAAACCGGGGAATCCGATGTTGCGTGAACAGCTCGAGCAGTACGTGGCTGCGATGGCGGACCAGGCGGCGGTCGTCGGCCAGTTTCGCGCGTTTCTCGAGGAACCGGACAGCTTTCAGCGCAGCAGGCCCGACGGCCACTTCACCGGAGCCGCCTGGCTGGTCAGCGCCGATGGCCAGCGCGTGCTGCTCACCCATCACCGCAAGCTCGATCGCTGGCTGCAACTCGGTGGGCACGCCGATGGCGATGAAGACCTGCGTCGCGTGGCCCTGCGCGAGGCAGAGGAGGAGTCAGGACTGAACGGCCTCGTCGTCGAGCCGGAGATCTTCGATCTCGATCGCCACTGGATACCGGAACGCGGCGAGGTGTCGGGGCATTGGCATTACGACGTGCGCTTCGTCGTGCGCGCCACCGGCGACGAGCGCTACGTGGTCAGCGAGGAATCGCACGATCTGGCTTGGCGCGACATTCGCTCCATCGCCGAGGATATCGATGCGGACGAGTCGCTGCGGCGGATGGCGGGGCGCTGGCTGGATCGCCAGCGCCGGGAATAGGGAATGGGGAATGGGGAATGGGGAATGGGGAATCGTAAGCATGGAGTAGGGAATAGGCATTTATTGCTGAAGGTTGCGAAAAGCCGAAGATTCGGCTCTGCCTATTCTCCATTCCCCATTCCCCATTCCCGTTCTACCCCTCAGGCCCGCCCGCCGAACTCGCCGGTGACCGTGCTGACGTGGATCTTCTCGCCCGTGCGCACGTATTCGGGCACCTGGATCTCGATGCCGGTCGAGAGGCGGGCCGGCTTCGGTCGCTTGGTCGCGGTTGCTCCCTTCATTTCGGGCGCCGTGTCGACGACCTCGAGGATGACCGAGGGCGGCAACTGCACGGCCACCGGCTGCTCGTCGATGATCTGCACGTAGCAGCCCTCGATGCCGTCGACGATATAGCCGGCGGCGTCGCCGACCACGTCGGCATCGAGCGTGTACTGGGTGTAGTCCTCGCTGTCCATGAATACGAACGCGTCGCCGTCCTTGTACGAGAAACTGACCGCACGCCGGGTCACTTCGGTTTCCTTGATCTCGTCTTCGGAGCGCAGCGAAAGATCGGCCTTCACCCCACCCGGCACGCTGTACATGATGAAACGGAAGGTGACATTGCCACTGCGGCCCTGGGCCGAGCTGCGCTCGATATCACGCACCTGGTAGACCTTGCCTTCATGTTCGACGACGTTGCCGCGCTTGACTTCGGATGCTTTCATGGGTCGGGCCGGGAATGGGGAATGGGGAATCGGGAATGGATAGGAGCAGAAGCGAAAGTGAATTGGCGAGCTCGAACGTAGCGGGATAGTCTGATAGAGGGATTTCAGGAAATAGGGCCGCTTTAGCGTCCGATACCAGCCTCAGCGTCCGCGATCGCGAAGTGCCGCACTACCCATTCCCGATTCCCCATTCTCCATTCCCGGCTATTTGGGTGCCAACCGCACCGCGCCGTCGAGACGGATCGTCTCGCCGTTGAGGTAGCGGTTGCCGAGGATGTGGGCGACCAGTTCGGCGAACTCGGTCGAGGTGCCGAGTCGCGAGGGAAACGGAATCGAGGCGCTCAGCGATTCCTGGATCGCTGCCGGCATGCCGTCGACCATCGGCGTCCAGAAAATGCCCGGGGCGATGGTCATGACGCGGATCCCGAAGCGGGCCAGTTCGCGCGCCATCGGCAGGGTCATGCCGACCACGCCACCCTTCGATGCGGAATAGGCGGCCTGCCCGATCTGGCCGTCGAACGCGGCGATCGAGGCGGTATTGACGATCACGCCGCGCTCGCCGTCGTCGCCCGGCGCATTGTTCTGCATGCGTTCGGCGGCAGCCTTGGCCACGTTGAACGAGCCGACCAGGTTGACCATGATCGTGCCGGCAAAGGTCTTCAGCGGCATCGCGCCTTCGCGCCCGAGCATACGTCCGGCGCCGAGTGTGCCGGCACAGTTGACTGCTACATTGAGTCCGCCGAGGAATTCGCTGGCGCTGGCGACGTTGGCGCGCACGCCGTCTTCATCGGTGACGTCGGTGCGCAGGAAGCAGGCCTTGTCGGCGCCGAGCCGGGCGACCGCTTCGGCGCCCTTTTCGTCGTTGACGTCGAACAGGGCGACCTTGCCGCCATGGGCAACGAAATGTTCGGCAACGCCGAGTCCGAGTCCGGAGACGCCGCCGGTGATGATGGCTTTCACGTTTTCGAGTTGCATGGTTCCTCCAAGGCGGCCATCCGGGCGTGGCGCAAAGGCGCGCATTCTACAACGTGCGTTGGCTTTCGAAATGGCGTTCGCGGCCGCTGACCGGGTCGACGAAGCGAAGCGAGCGGGCCAGCAGCTTCAGGGGTCGCCCAAAGTCGTCCTCCGACTCCTCGGCCAGGGTCGGGTAGAAGCCGTCGTTGACGATGGCGGCGCCGAGCGCCGCCATGTGTACGCGCAGCTGATGCTTGCGACCGGTCAGCGGATTGAGCGCGTAGCGCCAATGGCCGGCTTCGCGCTCGATGACGTCGATCCGGGTCTCGCTGTTGGCCGGACCATCGACCTCGCACATGCGGAAAAAGGGCTCGCCCGGGATCAGGCGAGACCTGCGTACAAGCGGGAATTCAAGCTGCGGCAGCGGGGCTGCGACGGCTTCGTAACCCTTGTCGATCGAGCGGTTGCGGAACAGCGCCTGGTAGGCTGGCCGGCTCTCCCGATTGGCTGAAAACATGACCAGTCCAGCGGTTCCGCGATCGATCCGGTGCAATGGAGCGAGGTCCGCATTGTCGAGTAGCTGTTCGAGCCGTTGCAGCAGCGTTTCACGGGCGAAGCGACCAGCCGGCACCACCGGCAGGAAGTGCGGCTTGTCGGCGACCACGAGGTCACGGTCGACATGCACGAGGCTGACCTCGAACGGAATGCGCGGCTCGCCCGGCACATCACGGAAATAGTGGACTGTCATTCCGGTCCGATAGGGATGCGTGTCATCTATCGCCGAGCCGTTCAGGTCGAGGATGCGTCGCTCGGCAAAGCGGTTGATCCACTGCGCGCGGGGAATGCCGGGAAAGTGCGCGCAAAGACAATCGAGCACGGTAGCCCAGGGACCGGGCGGCAACTGCAGAGTGCTGGCGCGCGCGGCATGCGCGGGCCTTGACGTGCTCGAGTCGAACATCACGCTATTATGCAACGCCGCGCCTGGCATCGATGCCGGCCGTTGCGGCAGACTGTCGTGGCGCCGAGGTCTCGTCATCGAGCCCTCCATCCCGCTTGCACCCTCGACGGAACGATCGCCCGATGAGTCAGTTGCTGCTGAACCTGCGCCATGTGCCCGAGGACGAAGCCGACGAGGTACGTGCGCTCCTCGAGCGCAATGCGATCGCCTGGTACGAGACCGAGCCGAATCGCTGGGGCATTTCCGCCGGCGCCATCTGGGTCCGCGAGGACGATCAGTTCGAGCGCGCTCGGGCGCTGATGGACGATTACCAGGCGCAACGCCGCTCGGCCGCCCGCCAGGCCTGGGCGGCCGAGCGGCGCGACGGGACCGCCATGACCTTCCGCGCGCAGCTGCGCCATTCGCCGCTGCGGGTGCTGCTGATCCTGCTGGGCATCATCCTCTGCGCGGCCCTGAGCCTCTGGCCGCTGCTGCTCGCCGCCTGGTGAATGCGGCGGCTGGCGCCGCAGGGCTCACCTGCGGCGATGGCGCGCTGGAGCGGATCAGCCAGGGATACCGCCGATGAAGTCGGGTTTGCCGAGCGCAACGCCGCAGTGGCGCAGGATGGCGTAGGCCGTGGCCGTATGGAAAAACAGGTTCGGCAGGACGAAGTGGAGCAGATAGGGCTGGCCGGCGAACTGCACGTCGTTGCCGCGCAGGGTCAGCGTGATCGCCTTTTCCTCGCTGCCGTCGATCTGTTCGGGCTTGATCGAACGAATGAAGTCGAGGGTTTTTTCGATGCGCGCCTGCATTTCCGCGAAAGTCGTTTCATTGTCCTCGTGGACCGGGCGTTCGACACCGGCCAGGCGCGCGGCCGCGCCTTTGGCCATGTCGGTCGCGATCTGGATTTGGCGCGACAGTGGGAACATGTCGGGGTAGAGCCGGGTCGCCAGCAGTACCGCCGGGTCGATCTTGTTCGCCTCGGCATGCGCGGCGGCCTTGTCGAGGATGGCGGAAAGGTTGCCGAGGGACCGGACAAAAACCGGAACCGAGGCCTGGTACATCGAAATCGTCATGCTCAACTCCCTGTTGCGAAAGGAAAGGACCGGTCGCAGCGATAGCGGCCCCGGCGGTGCTGCCGCACCGGCACAGACAGTGGAGACGAAGCGGCAACTCGCAAGGGCAGGCCGCATCGGAGCGGGGCCATGCGATCATGGCGCATGAATGCCTTCTCGACACTGCCCCTGCCGGCCGAGCTGCTCAGCGCGCTCGACGCGCTCGACTATGCGCAGATGACACCGGTGCAGGCGCTCAGCCTGCCGCCGATCCTCGACAACCGTGACGTATTGGCCCAGGCGCCGACCGGCAGTGGCAAGACCGCCGCGTTCGGCCTCGGTCTGCTGGCCCGGATAGATCCGGCGAAGATCGCCGTGCAGGCCCTGGTTCTGTGTCCGACCCGCGAACTGGCCGACCAGGTCAGCAAGGAGATCCGCAGGCTTGCGCGCTTCGTGCCGAACGTGAAGTTGCTGACCCTGTGTGGCGGCATCCCGTTGCGTCCGCAACTGGCTTCGCTGGCCCATCCGCCGCATGTCGTGGTCGGCACGCCCGGGCGCATCCAGGAACTGATCGACCAAGGCGCTCTGTCGCTGGCCGACGTCCGGGTGCTGGTCCTCGACGAGGTCGACCGCATGCTCGACATGGGCTTCCAGGATGCGATCACGAGCCTGCTCAAGCAGTCGCCGAAGTCACGCCAGACCCTGTTGTTCTCGGCGACGATCCCGGACGGGATCCGTGCGATCAGCCGCGGCCTGCAGCGTGACCCGATCGAGCTGGCGACCGATGCCGGCGTCGGATCGCCCGAGATCGAGCAGCAGTTCTTCGAAGTCGAGGCGAACCGGCGCTTCGATGCCCTGGTCCGCCTGCTGACCTGCTTTCGACCGGAATCGACCCTGGTCTTTTGCAATACCCGCCGCGACGCGCGGGATCTCGCCGACGGCCTCCTCCAGCGCGGATTCTCGGCGCAGGCCTTGCACGGAGATCTCGAACAGCGCGATCGCGACGAGGTCCTGATGCGCTTCGCCAACCGCAGTTGCGCGATTCTCGTCGCCACCGACGTCGCCGCCCGCGGACTCGACATCGACGATCTGCCCGCCGTGGTGAACTGGGAAGTCTCGACCGACCCGGATGTTCACCTGCACCGGATCGGCCGCACCGGCCGGGCCGGGCGCAAGGGCCTCGCCTGGACCCTGGTCGCCGCTGCCGAAATGCCGCGCATGGCCTCCATCGAGGCGCGCATCGGCCAGCCGCTGCGCTGGTCCGCGTTGCCGGCTGCCGGCGCCTCGACGGCGCCGCTGACGGCGAGCATGAGCACCCTGTGCATCGATGCGGGGCGACAGGACAAGCTGCGTCCCGGCGACGTGCTCGGCGCGCTGACCGGGGATGCCGGAATCGCCGCCGATGCGGTCGGCAAAATCGGCATCTTCGCCACTCGCGCCTACGTGGCCATCCGTCGCGACCAGGCGGCGACGGCCTTGAAGCGGCTGCGCTCGGGCAAGATCAAGGGCCGCAGCTTTCGCGTGCGCGCCGTCGACTGAGTCTGCGCCTGCTCAGGTCTGGGCCAGCATGCGCCAGCTGATCGCAGCGGTGGCCAGGGCCAGCACCAGCAGGACAATCGACCCGGCCTGCAACTGGCGGCCCAGGCGGATCGCGGCCGGACCGCGCCGATACGGCGTATCGCGGATCACCCGTGCACCGGGCAGTGGCCATTGTTGGGCGCGGATCGCGCGCGAGCCGACACGGGCCGAATACCAGGCCAGCAAGGCCAGGCAGACGCCACTGCCGGTCACGGCCAGTGCGATCATGTGGCGCAGGCGGACGATCAGCAGATCGGTGCCGGGCAGGTTGCCGATGTCCTGCAACCAGTGCCGGAACCAGGCCATGCCGAGCAGGGCCAGGACCACGGCGATGGCGAGGACGATCAGGGTGAGCGTGCGCAGGCGCTTGTCGGCACGCAGGATGTCTTCACTCACACAGGCTCTCCGCTGGACCCGAGCGCGAGCATAGCGGGCCTGCCGCCGAAACGTGCTGCCGTATATCGCCGAATCACTGCGCCGGTCTATGCTTGGGCCATGACCAAGCCCATCCTGCGTTGCCTTTTCCTGATCCTTCCTGCCTTGCTGGCCGGCGCCTGCCAGAACTCGCCTTCACGGCCGGGCCCGCCGCCCAGCGAAAATGGCGGCCCGCGGCCGTGGTTCGACGGCGACTACGACAATCACGAGCAGGTTGTCCTCGCCGCCCCGGCGGTGGTCCCGCGCACACATATCGACATCACCCCGCTGTCGAGACCGGGCTGGTACTCGTGGTCAGTCGCCATGTCCGCGGATGCAGGGTTCTCGGCAACCTGGGCCATGCGCTCGGTCAAGTCGGTGAACGGCAACATCCAGCTGACGCCCTATCGCGCCCTGGTCGAGGCGCCGAAGCTCGGCGCGGACTTCGATCCGGAGCAATGGGTGGCCCTGGACGCCTGCGCGCTGAATGGCGTGGCCACGGCGGCGGGCCTGAGGGTCAAGGCCGATCTCGCGACCTGCATGATCCTGATCCCGGGCATCGGGGCCAGCGCCGCCCTGTTGCCGCTGGAGATCGAGCACGATGGCGAATGGCTGCGCGTGCGCTTCTACGCCGACCAGGCGCGCGGGCCCGATGCCCGCATCGAGGCGCGGCGGCTGCGCTGGTTCACCGGCTGGGCCGCGATCAACGGGGCGGGTGCCAACGCGAAGCTCGAAAGCAACGACTGGCACATGAATCGGGGGATGCGTATCGACAACGAAGGCGGCCGCGCGCCGCTGAACTGGCGCGACGGCAAGCCGTCCGGCTACACGCTCTCGCTCGAGCGCATGACCTATCGCGATGGCAGCGTGCCGGTGCTCAAGCTCTCGGTCATCGAGGATGCCAGCGGGCGCAGCGTGGTCTATGCCTGGGCCAATCCCGAAGCGACCCGGATCGGCATCAACCTCGGCTGGATCCAGGTCGGCCTGGAAGCCGAGTCGAACGCAGCGGCGCGATGACTTCAGGAGTCCGATAGCCGCATGGACGAACCGCCGATCAGCTGGGACGATTTCGAGCGCGTCCTCATGGTCGCCGGCACGGTCGTTCGCGTCGAAGCGTTCCCTGAAGCGCGCAAGCCGGCCTACAAGGTCTGGGTCGATTTCGGCCCGTATGGCGAACGCAAGACCAGCGCGCAGATTGCCGCCCTGTATGCGCCGCAGGACCTCATCGGTCGCCAGATCGTCGGTGTGATCAACTTTGCCGAGAAACAGATCGGTCCGTTCCGTTCGCAGTTCTTGCTGACCGGATTTCCGACCGACGAAGGTGTTGTCGTCACCGCGATCGAACGGCCGGTGCCGAACGGAACCCGTCTGGCCTAGGCCTTTCCGCCCAATCAACGGCAGCGGCGCGGATGCCGTGCCGGCCCCGATCAGGCGCGCCGGGTTGGCGCAGTCTCGCGGGGCGCAGTGGCTGCCGCCTCGCTTTGCTGCAGCACGGACGCGTCCGACAACCCGTCAGAGCGCCTCGAAAATGCCGGCGGCGCCCATGCCGGTGCCGATGCACATCGTGACCATGCCGTATTTCTGCTGACGCCGGCGCAGGCCATGGATCAGGGTCGCCGCACGCACCGCGCCAGTCGCGCCGAGCGGGTGGCCGAGCGCGATCGCACCGCCGAGCGGATTGACCTTGCTGGCATCGAGGCCGACGTCGCGGATTACCGCCAGGGCCTGCGCGGCGAAGGCTTCGTTGAGCTCGATCCAGTCCATCTGCTCCTTGCTCAGGCCGGCCAGCTTGAGCGCCTTCGGAATCGCCGCGATCGGACCGATGCCCATGACCTCGGGGCGCACGCCGGCCACGGCGAACGAGACGAAGCGGGCGATCGGGGTCAGTTTGTATTCCTTGATCGCCTTTTCGCTGGCCAACATCAGCGCGCCGGCGCCGTCCGACATCTGCGAGGAGTTGCCCGCAGTCACGCTGCCGCCGGCCTTGAACACGGTGCGCAGTTTGGCCAGGCCGGCGGCGCTCGTATCCGGGCGCGGACCTTCGTCGGTGTCGATCAGGCGGCTGTCGGTCTGGATCGAGCGGCCGACGAGGTCGGGGTAGTGGTCGTCGAGCCGGAACGGCACGATCTCGTCCCTGAACTCGCCAGCGGCGATGGCGGCCAGCGCCTTCTGGTGCGAGGCGAGGGCGAAGGCGTCCTGGTCCTCGCGGCTGACCTTCCATTCGCTGGCGACGTTCTCGGCGGTGATGCCCATGCCATAGGCGATGGCGACATTCTCGTCCTGGAACGCGGCCGGGTTCATCGCGATCTTGTGGCCCATCATCGGCACCATGCTCATGCTTTCGGTACCGCCGGCCAGCATCAGGTCGGCGTCGCCGGTGCGGATGCGGTCGGCGGCCAGCGCGATCGCCTGCACGCCGGACGAGCAGAAGCGGTTGATGGTCTGTGCCGGCACCGAATTCGGCAGGCCGGCCAGCAGCACGCCGATGCGCGCGACGTTCATGCCTTGCTCGGCTTCCGGCATCGCGCAGCCGATCACCGCGTCGTCGATGCGCGCAGGATCGATGCCGGGCGCGCCGGCCACCGCCGCACGGATCACGTGGGCAAGCAGGTCGTCGGGGCGAGTGTTGCGGAACACGCCCCGCGGCGCCTTGCCGACCGGTGTGCGCACGGCGGAGACGATGTAGGCGTCCTGGATCTGTTTGCTCATGATCTCGTTCCTCGATCGGGAATGGGGAATGGGGAGTAGGGAATCGGCAGAGCGGGGAGGACAGTTCGGGACGGGGTATGGAAGCGGCTCCGACGAGCTCTTCCCATTCCCCATTCCCTATTCCCCATTCTCAGTTCCTGAGCGGTTTCCCCGTCGTCAGCGTGTGCGCGATGCGCTCCTGGGTCTTGGCCATCTGCGCGAGTTCGACGAAATGCCTGCGCTCGAGATCGAGCAGCCAGGCTTCGTCGACCAGTGAGCCGCGCTCGATGGCGCCGCCGCACAGCGTGTCGGCGATGCGGCTGCCGATCTCGTAGTCGTGCGGCGAGATGAAGCGGCCCTCGAGCATGTTGACCAGCATCATCTTCAGCGAGGCGGTGCCGACGTCGCCGGCGGCGACGATGTCGCGTGCGGGCAGCGGCGGGCGCCAGCCGGTTTCGGCCAGCGACGCGGCGACTTTCTTGGCCACGTAGAGCAGTTCGAAGCTGTTGAAGACGATAACGTCGTCGGGCCGCAGCAGGCCGAGTTGCTTCGCCTCGAGCGCGCTGGTCGAGACCTTGGCCATGGCCGCCGCCTCGAAGGCCTTCTTGATCGCGCTGAACGGATCGCCGTCGATGCTGTTTCGCGATGCGCGCAGGGCGAATTCCTTGAGGCCGCCGCCGGCCGGCAGCAGGCCGACGCCGGCCTCGACGAGGCCGATGTAGCTCTCGAGTGCGGCGACCGTGCGTGCCGAATGCATCTGGAACTCGCAGCCACCGCCGAAGGCCATGCCGCGCACGGCCGATACCACTGGCACCAGCGAATACTTGATGCGCATGCTGGTCGCCTGGAAATTGGCGACCATGGCCTCGAACGCATCGATCTTGCCGTCCTTGACCAGGCCGAGCGCGCCCTTGAGGTCGGCGCCGGCCGAGAACGGCTCGCCGCTCTGCCAGATGACCATGGCCCGGAAGCGCTTTTCATTTTCCTCGACGCAACGCTGCAGGCCGTCGAGGACGGCGTCGTTGACCGTGTTCATCTTGGTCTTGAAAGAGACGATGCCGATGTCGTCGCCCTGGTGCCAGAGCCGCACGCCATCGTTTTCCCAGACCGTCGTGCCGGTATCGAAGGTCTCGCCGAGCAGCGGATCGGGGAACAGCTGGCGCCGGTAGACCGCCGCATCGGGACGCGGGATGTTCCTGCCCTGGGCTGGCGACCAGGAGCCGTCGTTGCCGTGCACGCCCTCGCGGCCATCGCTGACCCAGGCCGGCAGCGGCGCATCGCTCATGGCCTTGCCGGCGGCAATGTCCTCGGCGATCCAGCCGGCCACCTGTTTCCAGCCGGCTGCCTGCCAGGTCTCGAACGGACCGAGCTTCCAGCCGTAGCCCCAGCGGATCGCGAAATCGACGTGGCGCGCGCTGTCGGCGATGTCGGCCAGGTGGAATGCGGTGTAGTGGAAGAGGTCGCGGAACATGGCCCAGAGGAATTGGGCCTGCGGGTCGGACGAGGCGCGCAACGCGGCGAACTTCTCGGCCGGATTCCTGATCGCGAGGATCTTGCCGACTTCCTCGCTGGCGCCCTCGCTGGCCGGGCGATAGTCCTGCTTGCCGAGATCGATGACCTGGATGTCCTTGCCGAGCTTGCGGAAGAAGCCGGCCCCGGCCTTCTGTCCGAGCGCGCCCTTCTCGATCAGCGCGTTCAGCCAGGCCGGTGCCTTGTAGTACTTGTGCCAGGGATCATCCGGCAGGGTGTCGTCCATGGTCTTGATGACGTGGGCCATGGTATCGAGGCCGACCACGTCCGAGGTCCGGTAGGTCGCGCTCTTCGGCCGGCCGATGGCCGGTCCGGTGATCGCGTCGACGGCGTCGAAGCCGAGCTTGAACTGCTCCGTATGGTGCATCGTCGCGAGGATCGAGAACACGCCGATGCGGTTGCCGATGAAGTTCGGCGTGTCCTTGGCCATGACCACGCCCTTGCCGAGGGTCGTGGTCAGGAAGGCTTCGAGTCCGGCGAGCAGGGCAGGGTCGGTCTGCCGGTCCGGAATCAGCTCGACCAGGTGCATGTAGCGCGGCGGGTTGAAGAAGTGGATGCCGGAGAAGCGCGGTCGCATGGCTGCCGGCAGGGCTTCCGCCAGGGCGTTGATCGAAAGCCCCGAGGTATTGCTCGCAATGAATGCAGAATCAGATACATACGGGGCAATCTTCTTGTAAAGATCGAGCTTCCAGTCCAGCCGTTCCGCGATCGCCTCGATGATCAGGTCGCAATCTTTCAGCCACTCCAGGTGTTCGTCGTAGTTGGCCGGCGTGATCGACACGGCGCGCGAGGCCTCGGCCAGCGGTGCCGGCGAGAGCTTGCCGAGATTGGCGATCGCCTTGATCGCGATACCGCTCTTCGGCCCTTCCTTGGCGGGCAGATCGAAAAGCACGGTTTCGACATCGGCATTGGTCAGGTGCGCGGCAATCTGCGCTCCCATGACGCCGGCGCCGAGGACGGCAACCTTGCGGATGCGGAGGGACGATGTGTTCATGCATTACCTCGCGGGACAGGCGGTGAAGGATCCAGCCGCGTGCGGCTGCAACGGGATCGTGGAAACGGTGGTTGGCGGTCTATTCGGCGCGCAGGCCGGCCGCGGCGAAGCGGATCAGGTGTTCCGCGGCGCGCTCGCGGTGGATCTTTTCGGACATCGACGCGCGTCGCTTGATGACGCCGAAATCGGCCATGGCATAGGTCAGCGCTCCGGCGATGATGTCGATGCGCCAGTACAGCTCCTCCTTGTCGAGGTGCGGCAGCTGGGCTCCGAAGGCATTGGCGAACTCCTTGAGCACGTGGCCGTAGTTTTCCGACAGGAACTTGCGCAGGCGCTCGTTGTGCTCGGCGTAGGCGCGGGCCAGCACGCGCACGAAGGTCGAGCCGCCCGACTTGTCCAGCGACAGCAGCAGGGCCGGGTGGATGAAGGCGGCAAGGATGTCCTCGAGCGTGTGTGAGGGCCGTGAAAGGACCTGTTGCAGGGCCTCCAGGCGCTGTGCACTGAGTTCGTCGAGGCGGCGGCGGAAGACCTCGTTTACGAGATTGTCCTTGGAACCGAAATGGTAGTTGACCGCGGCCAGGTTGACCTTGGCCGTTGAGGTCAGCTCGCGCAGCGAGGCGCCGGCGAAACCGTTGCGTGCAAACAGCTCCTCGGCGGCGCCGAGGATGCGTTCCTTGGTCGAGAAGTGGGGCGAATTCAAGCAGGCGAGTCCAGCTGGGGCGAAGGAACCAAACGGGCGTTTGAATTGTATGCCGGCCAGACCCCGGGGGCAACGTCGGAAGTGCGCAGGCGATCACCATGCCGGGGTGCAATTCCGTGTCGAAACTAGCTAGAATGCGAGGTCGGATAGTGCGCTAACTATCCGGATTGCCGTGGGTTTGCCCCTGCGGTGGACACCAGGCTCACCCGAATTCCTCCCCCCATCCAAAGGTCGAAAAACAATGGCGCTGGAGCGCACCCTTTCCATCATCAAGCCCGATGCGGTTGCCAAGAACGTGATCGGCGAAATCTATTCCCGCTTCGAGAAGGCCGGCCTCAAGATCGTCGCCGCGCGCATGAAGCAGCTCTCGCGTGCCGAAGCCGAAGGCTTCTATGCAGTGCATCGCGAGCGCCCGTTCTTCAAGGCCCTGGTCGAGTTCATGATCTCGGGGCCGGTCATGATCCAGGCCCTGCAGGGCGAAAATGCGATCGCCGTTCACCGCGATCTGATGGGCGCCACCGATCCGAAGAAGGCCGCGCCCGGAACGATCCGTGCGGACTTCGCCGATTCGATCGACGCCAACGCGGTGCATGGTTCGGATGCCCCTGAGACCGCGCAGGTCGAGATCGCGTACTTCTTCGCCAGTTCCGAGATCACGGCGCGCTGATCGTAGATGGACACGACGCCGACCCGGACCAACCTCTTCGGCCTCGATCGCCAGGGCCTGCGCGACTGGTTCGCGCAGGCCGGCGAAAAGCCGTATCGGGCGGATCAGGTCATGAAGTGGATGTACCACCGTCATGTCACCGATTTTGCGCAGATGACCGATGTCGGCAAGGCCTTGCGCAGCAAGCTCGAGGCGGTTGCCGAAATCGTGCCGCCGAACGTCCTGTTCGAAAAGCAGTCGACCGACGGAACGCACAAGTGGCTGCTCGGCATGGATGCGCGCAACGCCATCGAGGCCGTTTTCATCCCGGAGAGCTCGCGCGGCACGCTTTGTGTCTCCTCGCAGGTCGGCTGCGGCCTCAACTGCCAGTTCTGCTCGACCGCGACCCAGGGCTTCAACCGCAACCTGTCGACGGCCGAGATCATCGGCCAGGTCTGGGTCGCGGCGCGCCACCTCGGCAACGTGCCGCATCACCAGCGCAAGCTGACCAACGTGGTCATGATGGGCATGGGCGAACCCCTGCTCAACTTCGAGAACGTCGTGCGCGCGATGAACATCATGCGCGACGACCTCGGCTATGGCCTGGCCAACAAGCGGGTCACCCTGTCGACGGCCGGACTCGTACCGATGATCGACCGCCTGTCCGAGGAGAGCGATGTCTCGCTCGCGGTTTCGCTGCACGCGCCAAATGATGATTTGCGCACCGAGCTGGTGCCGCTGAACAAGAAGTATCCGATCGCCGAACTGATGGACGCGTGCCTGCGCTACACGCAAAAGCGCCCGCGAACTACGGTCACCTTCGAGTACACGATGATGAAGGGCGTCAACGACAGCCCCGAGCTCGCCCGGCAACTGGCCAGGCTCGTGCGCAGGGTGCCGAGCAAGATCAACCTGATCCCGTTCAATCCTTTCGCCGGGACACGCTTCGAGCGCTCGGACGAATCGGCGATCCGCGAATTCCAGAAGATCCTGCTCGATGCCGGCGCCCTGACCATGGTCAGGCGCACGCGTGGCGACGACATCGATGCGGCCTGTGGCCAGCTCAAGGGGCAGGTCGCCGATCGCACACGCCGCCAGGCCGAGTTCCGCAAGAAGATCGAAAAGGGTGTAGCCGATGCGGCCTGAAGGCAAATCCATCGCTGTTTTCCTGGCCGTGCTGCTGGCCGGCTGCGCGACCGGCGCGGGCTCGGGCGGCCGGCCCGTCGCCCAGGCAGATCCGGAGAGTCCGAAGGCCAAGGCCGCCGCGCTCTACACGGATCTGGGCCAGAAGTATCTGGCCCAGGGCAAACTCGAGGTGGCCCTCGAGAACCTCAACAAGGCCCTGGCCGCGGACATCAACCACGCCGACGCGCATACCGTGATCGCGCTGCTCTACGAGCGCATCGGCGACAACGCGAAGGCCGAGGAACACTATCGCCGGGCTGCGCAGCTGATGCCGAAGTCGGGCAACGAGAACAACAACTACGGGGCGTTTCTCTGCAAGCTGGGTCGCTACGACGAATCGCTGACCTATTTTGTGCGCGCCGTCGCAGATCCGTTTTATCAAACGCCCGTTGTGGCCTTGACCAACTCCGGAACTTGTGCGATCAAGGGAGGCAAGCTGGATGTTGCCGAACGGGACCTGCGCGCGGCACTGGAGCGAGATCCGGACAATTCCGAAGCCCTGTTCCAGATGGCGACGGCGTTGTATCGCAAGGAAGACTTTTTCAGGGCCAGGGCGTTCATCCAGCGTTACGAAGCGGTGGGGCAGCAAAGCGCCGATGCGCTGATGCTGGGTCGTAACATCGAATTGCGTCTGGGCAATGGCAAGACCGCGCAGGATTACACGCGGCGCCTGCGTGAGAAGTTTCCCGACTCCGAGCAGTCGCGTTCTCTCGACACGCCGAGTTCGCCTTGATGCGCCGGATGTGTCCCCCGCCGAAAAGCAGGATACGTGCCTCGAATGCAGGTGCGGTGTCATGACACCGCACAGTCACCGTCAACTGGAACTACTGGCAATCGCGGAGAACCAACCAGTGAGCACTGAAGGCGTCGAACAGCAGGAATCGCAGGACGGATCCGCGGAGCAGCGCATCGAGGCGTCCGCGTCGACCGATATCAGATTGCCTGCGCTGGATGCCGTCGACAGCCCCGAGCCGAGCATCGGTTCGCGCCTGCGTGCCGAACGTGAAAAGCGTGGTTGGACTTGCGAGGAAGTCGGCTCGAGACTCAAGCTGCAGGCGCGCCTTATCCGCCTCATCGAGCAGGATGACTATTCGGATATTTCCCATGCCGTGTACTTGCGTGGATACCTGAGCAGTTATGCGCGTCTGCTAGGTCTGCCGGTCGTGATCGCAGAGCGGGCCGTCGCCGAACTCAGCCAGCAGCCGGCGCCGCTCGTTTCGACCGGCAAGGTTTCTCGTTCCCGCTACCTGCTCGATCGATACTCGGTGAGCGCCACCTATCTGATCCTGACCGGACTCGTCATCGGCCCTGCGGTATGGCTGGCCACTCACGGCGGTCTCGAGCAGAACCTGGCGCGAACGGTCATGCTGGATGGCCCTGTAGCCACCATCGATGTGGCGACACCCGGAGCGACCGGCGCCCCGCCGGCGGCCTCCGGTAACGATGTCACCGAAGCTCCCGCCTCCCGCCGACCCGAGGCGAACCTGCCTGCGTCCTCCGCCGAAGAGGAGGCATCTCCGATCGTGGCCTCGATGGCGCCATTCGCCGCCTCGGCGGTTCCCGCAGTGGAGAATCCCGCTGGGGTCGACAAGGCCGTTCCTGCGAGCGGGCATTCACTGACCTTGAAGCTTGCCGAGCCCAGCTGGATCGAGATTACCTCGGCGGATGGCGAGAAGCTCGAATACGGTCTGCTGCAGGCGGGTGTGGAAAGGACCTACACCAGCGAAAAGCCGATTTCGGTGCGCATCGGCAATGCCCGGGGCGCCGAAATCGTGGCCGATGGGCAAACCGTCGACCTCGCCCCTTTCCAGCGCGCGAATGTGGCCAACCTGCGGGTCTTTGCCGAAGGCAAGCTGGCCAGCAGGATCGACTCCTGAATCGGGCCGCTTAGGCCACGCCTTTTTTACAGGTGTGCCGCGAAATCCTGTTACCCTAGCGCCCCCCGCGCCGCCCCAGCCGGTTCACGGCAATTCCCGATTTGCGGCGCCCCACTCGGTGATGCGTATGGCTTTTGAAGTTCTCGACGAGCATGAACAAGGTGAACTGGTGCGCAAGTGGTTGCGCGCCAATGCGATGTCCATCGTCATTGGCATCGTTATCGGCTTGTTGCTCATTTTTGGATACCAGCAATGGAAGGCCCGGGTTGCGCAGACGCGCGCCGAAGCGGCCACCCAGTATGCGGCGTTTACCGATGCGCTCGACGCCAAGCGCAGTGAAGATGCCACGCGCATCGCTGAAGCCTTGCGCAAGGACTACCCGAACAGCCCGTACGCCGTATTTGCCACCCTGAGCCAGGCCGAGACCGAGGCAGGAAAGGGTGACCTCAAGGCCGCGGCAGCGAGCCTTGCGAGCGCCGGCGAGCTGGCCAGCGACCCCTCGATGAAGTCGCTGATCGCCTTGCGCCAGGCCCGTGTCAGCCTTGCCCTCGGAGATGCAGAAGCCGCGCTCGGGCAGCTTGATCGCGTGGCCAAGACCGATTTTCCGGATCTGGCTGGTGAACTGCGCGGCGATGTCCTGGCCAAGCTGGGGCGTGCCGATGATGCGCGGGCCGCGTATACGGAGGCCCTCACCCATATTGATCTGCAGTCCCCCAGCCGGAGTTTCGTCGAGATGAAACTGGGTGACCTGAAGACCACGGTGGCGCCGGAGAAGCAGAAATCATGAAGCGAGCGCTGCTGGCGGTAGTCATCGTTTCGGTAGCCCTGGGTGGCTGCAACTGGATCAAGGGACTCGGCAAGAAAGACAACGTCGAACCTCCCACTGCGCTGACGGAATTCGCGCCCAGCGTCAGTGTCGAGACTGTCTGGACGGCCTCGATCGGCAAGGGCGCGGGCAAGTCCGGCGCACGCATGCACCCCGCGCTGGCCGGCGATCGCCTCTACGTCGCCAGTGTCGATGGAGCAGTGCAGGCTCTCGACGCGTCGAACGGGCGCACGCTCTGGTCGGTCCGCGACAAGAAACTGCGCTGGTCCGGTGGCCCCGCGGCCAGCGACGACCTCGTCGTGGTCGGTTCCCTGAATGGCCAGGTGCGTGGATTCTCGGCCGTGGACGGCAGCGAGCGCTGGCATACCCAATTGAGTTCCGAGGTCATCTGCGCGCCGGCGATTGCCGATGGCGTGGTCGCCGTGCGGTCCCAGGACGGTCGCCTGTTCGGGCTGGATCCGGCTGACGGCACCCAGCGCTGGGTTTACGAACAGACGGTTCCGGTCCTCAGCCTGCGCGGCAATGCTTCGCCGCTGATCGGCAATGGCTTCGTCTTCGACGGTTACGACAGCGGGCGCATCGTTGCGGTTCGCCAGACCGACGGCGCGCCGGCCTGGAGTCAGGTCCTGTCCGCCGGAGAGGGGCGCACCGAAGTCGAGCGCCTCGCCGACTCCGATGGCAGGCTCGTGCTCGACAACGATCAGATATTCGCCACCAGCTACCATGGCCAGATCGCCGCGTTCTATGCCGACAGCGGTCGTCCGGCCTGGGCCCGTGAACTGTCGAGCTTCGCCGGTCTGGCGGTTGGCGCGACAGCCGTGGTCGTCAGCGATGCCGACGGCAATGTCTGGGCGTTCGATCGCCAGAGCGGGGCCAACCTGTGGAAGCAGGAAGGCCTCCTGCATCGCTGGCTCAGTCCGCCCGCGATCGTCGGCAACTACGCCGTGGTCGGCGATCTCGAGGGCTATGTGCACTGGCTCAGCCTCGCGGATGGCTCATTCTCCGCCCGTGAGCGAGTCGGCAAGAAGCCGATTGAGAGCGCTCCGGTGGTCAGCGGCGATACCGTGTATGTCGAAGATGCCAGCGGCCGGATCGCCGCGTTTCGCACCCAATAACTGATTCGAGCGGTGCCGCCTGTCCCGGTCGCCGGGATCCAGGCGCCACCGCCGGATGGATTCATCGGATCGGCATCGACTCGACGATGCGTTCGATGCCACATCAACGGAGCGCCCGCGATGCTACCCGTCGTCGCCCTGGTCGGACGCCCGAACGTCGGCAAGTCGACCCTTTTCAACGTCCTGACCCGCACGCGGGATGCGCTCGTCGCGGACATGCCGGGTGTGACCCGTGATCGCCACTACGGTTTCTGCCGGCTCGGCGAGCGCCATTTCGTGCTCGTCGACACCGGCGGGCTGGCTGACAGCGACGAAGGTCTGGCCGGACTGACGGCACGCCAGGTCGAACTGGCGATCGCAGAGGCCGATGTCGTCGTCTTCGTCGTCGATGCGCGGGACGGCTTGCTGCCGACCGACCAGGCCATCCTCGAACGCCTGCGGCGGACCTCCAAACCAATGCTGCTCGCCGTCAACAAGCTCGACGGCCTCGACGAATCGGTAGCCCTGGCCGATTTCGCCCGCCTCGGCGTGGCCAGGCCATTGCCGCTGGCGGCCTCGCACGGTCACGGTACCCTGCAGCTGGTCAAGGCGATCGAGACCCTGTTGCCTGCCGGCGAGCCCGAAGCGCTGTCCGGAGAGGACGAAGGCGGCGTTCGCGTGGCCATCGTCGGCCGTCCCAATGTCGGCAAGTCGACCCTGGTCAACCGCCTGCTCGGCGAGGACCGCGTCATCGTTTCCAATGTCGCCGGCACGACCCGCGATTCGATCCGGATTCCGCTCGAACGCGACGGCAGAAAATACACGCTGATCGACACGGCCGGTGTGCGGCGCCGCGCCCGCATCGAGGATGCCGTCGAGAAGTTCAGTGTGATCAAGACCCTGCAGTCGATCGACGCTGCCAACGTGGTGGTCATGCTGCTCGATGCCAACGAAGGGGTCACCGACCAGGATGCCGGACTGATCGGGCATGCCCTCGAGGCCGGACGCGCCCTGGTCATCGCGATCAACAAGTGGGACGGTCTCAAGCCCTACGACCGCGAGCAGTGCAAGCGCTCGCTCGAGCGCAAGCTGACCTTCGTCGAGTGGGCCCCCCGATTGACGATTTCGGCCCTGCACGGCACCGGAATCGGCGAGCTGATGAAGCGCGTCAACCGCGTACATGCTGCGGCGAACGCGAAATTGACCGCGTCCGACCTGACCCGCGCACTTGAAGTCGCCTATGCGGCCTTCCAGCCACCGCTGGTGCGTGGACATGCGCCGAAGCTGCGCTACGCGCACCCTGGTGGGACCAATCCGCCGACCATCGTCATACACGGCTCGCGGACCAAGCACCTCGCCGAATCGTATCGTCGCTATCTCGAAAACTTTTTCCGCAAGCGCTACAAGCTCGAGGGCACGCCGATCCGCATCGATTTCCGCGAGGGCGAGAATCCGTATGCGGCAAAGAAGAACGTGCCGGCCGATGGCCAGCAGAAGCGTCGCCAGCGCACACAGGGCGCTGCCAGGCGCGGCAAGCCCTAGGCGCACGACGAGCGACAAACGATCGGGATGATGAACAGTAGCGGGCTGGCCAGGCAAGAGATCGCAACGGCCATTCTTGCAGGTGGAGCCTCGCGGCGGCTCGGCGGCGTCGACAAGGGGCTACAGACGTTGCTCGGTCGGCCGCTGATCGAATGGGTCGTCGACAGCCTTGCCCGGTCAGAGGGAGCGGAACGCCTGATCGTGGCCAACCGCAATGCCCCAATCTATTCGCGATACGGCAGGGTCATTGCCGACCAGGAGCCGGACTATCCTGGCCCGCTCGCCGGGATTGCCGCAGCCCTCGCGGCGACCCGCTCGCCCTGGCTGTTCACGGTGCCGGTCGATTGTCCGATGCCGCCGCCAGGACTGCTCGATTGCCTCGGGCGTCAGGCCTGCCTGCACGAGTGCGATTCGCTGGTCGCGCACGACGGGGTTCGCCGGCAGCCGCTGTTTGCCCTCTATCGCAGTTCACTGTCCGGGGCCGCCGCGCAGGCGCTACGATCGGGTCTCGGCGCAAGTGCATGGCAGGATGCCATCGGGACTCGCGAAATTCTCTTCCCCTCAGACCCGGAGCACTGGGCCAATCTCAACACGGCCTTGGACTTCGAGGCATTTGCGGACAAACGGGCATGAGCATGAAGCAGGCGGCCACGGCGCTATCGGTCGACGAGGCGCGTCGACGCATCCTCGAGACCTGTCTCGATCGGCGCATGCCGATCGAGCAGGTGGCCCTCGAGGAGGCCCGTCTTCGCGTCGCCGGCAAGGACATCGTGGCGCCGCGCGACCTTCCTCCCTTTGCGAATTCCGCGATGGACGGATTTGCGCTGCGCGGCGCGGACCTGCCGAGCGATGGAACGCGACGACTGCGCATTGCTGGCACCCGCCTCGCCGGTAGCGCCCACGAGCTGTCGATAGGGCCCGGCGAATGCGCGCGTATCACCACCGGTGCGCTGCTGCCTGCCGGCGCCGACACCGTCGTGATCAAGGAGCGCGTTCGGGTCGAAGGCGAAACCGCGATCGTCCAGGTCGGTGAGACCGTGGGCGCGCATGTGCGTCCGGCCGCTGAAGACTTTCGCGCCGGTGAGACGGTGGTCCAGGCCGGTGAGCGCATCACCTTCGCGCGCATGGCAGCGATCGCTTCGGTCGGATTGGCAACGGTCGAGGTCTCGTGCCGTCCGCGGGTAACCCTGCTGACCACCGGCGACGAACTCGTGATGCCGGGCCACACCTGCTCGCTGGCCCAGATCTACAACAGCAACGGCTACAGCCTTTCGGCCATGCTCGCCATGTCGGGAGTCCGGCAGATTGCCGCGGGTGCCACCGACACCGGGGCAGGCTTCGGCCACCTGGGCGACGATGTCGGACGCATACGCGATGCCTTGTCCGCCGCTGCCGAGCAGGGCGATGCCATCATCACATCGGGCGGCGTCTCGGTTGGCGAAGCCGACTACCTTCCACGTCTGGTCGGAGAGCTCGGGCGCATGCACTTCTGGAAGGTGCGCATGCGCCCCGGCATGCCATTCCTGTTCGGCGAGATCGGCAAGGCCCTGGTTTTCTGCCTGCCGGGCAATCCGGTTTCGACCATGGCGACCTTTCTCGCCCTGGTCGGTCCAGGGCTGGCGGCGATGCAGGGAAGCCGCAACCCGCTGCCACGCATGCATTCGGCGAAGCTCGCATCGGCGATCCGCAAGTCGCACGATCGGACCGAGTTTCTGCGCGCGCGCGTCGAAGTGGACGACGAGGGCATTTGCCGGGCATGGCCGCTGGCAGGTCAGGGTTCAGCCATGTTGCGCGGCGTGGTCGAGGCGAATGGCCTTGTCGTCGTCCCGGAATCGACACGCGAGCTCGATTCCGGTGAAATGGTCACGGTCATGCCGCTGCCGGATTGCCCCTGAGTGCCGATGCAAGCCAGCCATCCACACCGTCCGCTGCCCGCCGATGACGAGATCGATCCTGCACGGGCGCTCGAGTTCATCGAAACGGGCGCGCTGCTGCTCGATGTTCGCGAGGCGGATGAGCGCGCCGCGGGAACCGCGCGTTCATCGATCGGCATTCCACCCGAGCGCTTTGCCGAGGAACTGGCTGCAATCGGCGCGACGCCGGCCCGGGCACTCATCACGATCTGCGCCAGCGGCCGGCGATCCCTGCAAGCCCTCGATGCGCTGCGCGACCTCGGCTACCACAACGTCGCGTCGATTCGCGGGGGATTCCAGCGCTGGCGTAGCGAGGGACTTCCGGTCGAGTACGACGCGCTCGACGCCGACTCGGCGGAGCGTTACGCCCGGCACCTGGTGCTGCCCGAAGTCGGGATTGCGGGCCAGGCTCGACTGGCAGCGGCGCGCGTGGCCCTGGTAGGCGCCGGAGGTCTCGGTTCTCCCGCGTCTCTCTATCTCGCCGCCGCGGGCGTCGGATCGCTGACCCTGATCGATGACGATCGAGTCGAACGTTCCAATCTGCAACGCCAGATCCTGCATGTCGACGCGCGTGTCGGCATGGCAAAGACCGAATCCGCGCGAATCGCGCTGTGCGCACTGAATCCCGCGATCCGGGTCGAAACCCGCGAGCAGCGCATCGTCGCCGGCAACGTCGAGGCCCTGCTTTCCGGGCATGACATCGTCGTCGATGGCGCCGACAATTTTCCGACCCGATACCTGCTCGATGCGGCCTGCCGACGCTTGCGTATCCCAATGGTCTACGGTGCCGTGCATCGATTCAGCGGCCAGGTCAGCGTTTTCGATCCGCGCCGTGATGATTCGCCCTGCTATCGCTGCCTGTTCGCGGAGCCTCCGTCGGCAGCCGAAGCGCCGAATTGCAGCGAGGCGGGCGTCCTCGGCGTGCTCCCCGGCATCATCGGCTTGTTGCAGGCCAGCGAAGTCATCAAGCTGATCCTCCAGGTGGGTCGGCCACTGGTCGGTCGCCTGCTGTGTTTCGACGCCTTGGCAGCCCGGTTCCAGGAACTTGCGCTGCCGCGTGACCCGGCCTGTCCCGGCTGTTCTTCATCGGCGTCATTTTCGGGATACCAGGAAATTGCGCGTGTCTGCGCCAGTTGAGGCGACTTTCCGGCTTTCGAGTTTGTGGCAAGTTGTCTTCTTGGGTTAGTTGCACACGCCCAGGTTCGACGCCGGTTCACGATGATTTCGCGGCTGCCTGCGAATTGTGCGTGCGCGGATCCCGACGGCGGCGATGCGCCGATACAAGACCGTTGCGATCGCCCGGATAACACGACAACTCCCGACCTCTCAAGCTCGGCATTCTGCGCCCGAAGCCTTGCATTTGCGGGGTTCATTGCATTGCGTCATTACATTTCAGATGCAACTTGTTAGCGTCTTCGGCGCGCCATCGACCGTGGGGGTCACTGGCGCGCTCCGGGGAGTATCGCAACGGTATGCGTGGAAGGTGGAGCCGCTGAACGGCTCCAGGGGATAGTGCGTGTCATCCACCCGGAATTGGGGCATTACTCACGGCCGCTTCGGCGGCAACCAATTACCTATCTTGGGAATCATTCCGTGATCAAAACCAATGCAAGTGGGAATCTCAAATTTGCATTATTGCCTTTGGCTATAGGCATTTTCGCCGTGTCGGCTCAAGCCGCGACCCGGGTGGACCTCCACCAGCAGGATGCCGCCAGCCTGAGCGCCAACTATGCAAGCGCAACCGCCGGCATCGGCGCCTCCCTCGTCAGCAGCGAGCGGCACGCGGAAATGCTCGGCCTCGACAGCGAGTCGACCTTGCGCGAGATCGGGACAGCGGTCGATGCCGACGGCACCCGTCACTATCGCTACCAGCAATATTTCCGCGGCATTCCTGTCTGGGGCGAGCATGTCGTGGTCGCCGAGGATGGCCGCGGCAACCTGAAGTCCCTGTTCGGTCGCTCGGTGGGCGGTCTGGCGATGGAGATTCCCGTGCGCGCGCCAGTGGTGGGCGCCAACAATGCGCTGGCAGCGGCAAAGCAGGTTGCGCTGGGCAGTCGCGCTTCTGCTATGCAGATCGAGAATCAGTCTGCCCGACAGATGATCTATGTGGACGACAACGACAAGGCGCATCTGGCCTATGTCGTCTCGTTCTTCGCCGACTACAGGACATCCGGCAGCAAGCTCGGTATCAGTGAACCGACGCGACCCTTCGTCATCGTCGATGCGCAGACCGGCCTCGTACTCAAGCAGTGGGAGGGCCTGACCACGGCCGATATCGGCACCGGCCCCGGCGGCAACGCCAAGACCGGCCAGTACCAGTGGGGTTCGGGCGGGCGCTACGGCTACCTCGACGTGAGCCAGAGCGGCAGCACCTGCACGATGAACAACACCGATGTGAAGTCGGTCAACCTCAACGGCAGCACCGGCAGCAGCACGACGGCCTATTCCTACACCTGCCCGAACAACACCTACAAGGCGATCAATGGCGCCTACTCGCCGATCAACGATGCGCACTATTTCGGCGGCGTGATCCAGGACATGTACACCGCCTACACGGGCGGCAAGGCCCTGACCTTCCAGCTGATCATGCGCGTGCATTACGGCAGCCAGTACGAGAACGCGTTCTGGAACGGCACGACGATGAGCTTCGGCGACGGCAAGACCACGTTCTACCCGCTGGTCAGCGTCGACGTGGCCGGCCACGAGGTCTCGCACGGCTACACCGAACAGCACTCGAACCTGACCTACTCGGGCCAGTCCGGCGGCATGAACGAGGCCTACTCGGACATGGGCGGTGAAGCCACGGAGTACTACTGGAAGGGCAGCAACGACTTCCTGGTCGGTCCGGAGATCTTCAAGGGTTCGGGCTCGCTGCGCTACATGGCCAATCCGCCGCAGGATGGCGCTTCCATCGACAATGCCGCGAACTACACCAGTTCGCTGGACGTGCACTACTCCTCGGGTGTCTATAACAAGGCGTTCTACAAGCTGGCCACGACCTCGGGCTGGAACACACCGAACGCGTTCAAGGTGTTCGCCCGCGCGAATGCGCTGTACTGGACGCCGAGCAGCACGTTCAACAGCGGCGCCTGCGGCGTCGAGACGGCGGCGACCGACCTTGGCCTGAATGCGGCCGCGGTGACGGCGGCGTTCAGCTCGGTCGGCGTGGCCTGTCCGGGTGGCGGTGGCGGCGGCGGTGGCAGCAGCACCGGTGGCCCGCTGACCAACGGCGTGGCAGTGACTGGCATCAACGCGACGACTGGCAACTCGGTCAACTACACGCTGGCTGTTCCGGCCGGAGCCACGAACCTCAGTTTCGTGATGTCCGGAGGCACGGGCGACGCCGACATGTACGTGAAGTTCGGCAGCGCACCGACGGATACGTCCTACGATTGCCGCCCATATGCCAATGGGAATTCGGAATCCTGCCCGATCGCCAACGCGCAGGCCGGCACCTACTACGTGCGCCTGAAGGCCTATGCCTCGTTCAGCGGCGTTTCGTTGACCGGTAGCTACACGCAGGTCAGCAACTCGCCACCGGTGGCCAACTTCAGCTTCACGACCAGCAACCTCGTCGCCAGCTTCAGCGATTCCTCCAGCGACAGCGATGGTTCCATCGCATCGCGTTCGTGGAATTTCGGCGACGGCGGTTCGTCGACCTCGACCAACCCGAGCCACACCTACGCCTCAGCCGGAACCTACAACGTCACCCTGACCGTCACCGACAATAGCGGTGCCAGCGATGCGACGACCAAGGCGGTCACGGTCAGCAGCGGCGGTGGCGGCGGTGGTGGCAGCGAACTGCAGAATGGCGTGACCGTGACAGGTCTGGCCGCAAGTACCGGCAACCAGCTTGTCTACACGATGGTCGTGCCGTCCGGTGCGAGTGGCCTCAAGTTCGTGACATCCGGCGGTTCCGGTGACGGCGACCTCTATGTCAAGTTCGGTTCGGCACCCACAACCTCGAACTACGACTGCCGCTCCTGGGCCAGTGGCAACTCCGAGACCTGCAACATCTCGAGTGCACAGGCGGGTACGTACTACGTCATGATCAACGCCTATTCCACGTTCAGCGGCATGAGCCTGACCGGCAGCTACACCGCCGGCGGCGGTGGCGGCAGCTGCACGCCGTCCGGAACGGTGCTTTGCAGCGGATCGGTGATCAGCGGCCTGTCGGCGAGCAAGAACAACTGGACCTCGGTATACACCCTGGTGGTGCCTGCCGGAGCCAGCAATCTCACGTTCTCGATCGCCGGTGGTTCGGGTGACGCGGACATGTATGTCCGCCTCGGCGCGGCTCCAACGACGTCGAGCTATACCTGCCGTCCGTACCAGAGTGGGAATTCCGAGACCTGCACGTTCGCGGCACCCACCGCCGGTACGTACTACGTTTCGGTCAGGGCTTATGCGGCATTCTCGGGCGTATCCCTGAGCACCAGCTTCACTCCGTAGTCGGCAACCGACTGCGCCAGTGAGTGGCACTGGAGCGGCGGCCGGAAACCCCGGCCGCCGCTCCTTTTGTCGTTTCCTGGTGCGAATTTCCCGGCCGTTTGCGGCGCCTCAGCGCAACCGGCCCGTCTTGGCGCAGCCGGGAGGCGTTGTTGGCGGGTAGATGGACGTGGCGCGGGAAATGCCCCGGCCCCAGGCCGATATCGGCCCGGTCTGGAGTACCTGCAGCCGATGCTCAGCACAGCCGCGGTCGCAGACCCGCGAGGGCAGGGTGGCCACCAGGAAAGGGCCATGCAGGGGTGACTCCGCGGCAGGCGCCTGTGATTCCGCCGCTTCAGATTTCCGCAGCCTTTGGTGCTCGGGCCTTCGCCCGAGGCCAACATCGCGGCCGGCAATGTCGCTGCCGCGGAGTTCAACAGGAACCCGGATTCTGGGCCAGGGAGTCGGTCTGATCGCGGGTCAGTGAGCGTTCTCGCCGTCGAGGCGGCGCGGGGCACCTGCAAACGTTCGGCCGTCTGGCGGCTGCAGGTTCCCGACCCTCAAAATTGCCGCGTGGCCTTGGGTTTGCCCCGCCACTGGCGACGCTGCTTGTTGGCCGCCGCATGCTCGTTGTCGCCGCTGCCGCGTGGCTGCTGGGCGTGCGGGCGTCGTGCGTGTTGCGATCGCGACGGCTGCGGACGACCGCCGCCGCCGGGGCCATCCAGACGCAGCGGCTGGGACGGCTCGAAGCCGGGCACATCGACGATCGCGATGTCCTGCTTGAGCAGCTTGCGGATGTCCCGCAACAGGCCTTCTTCGGCGCGGCTGACCAGTGAAATGGCCAGGCCTTCCGAACCGGCGCGGCCGGTGCGGCCGATCCGGTGCACATAGTCTTCGGCGACCATCGGCAGATCGAAGTTGATGACCATCGGCAACTGGTCGATGTCGAGTCCGCGCGCAGCGATGTCGGTCGCAACGAGAACATTGATCCGGCCGCTCTTGAAGTCGGCCAGGGCGCGCGTGCGCTGATTCTGGCTCTTGTTGCCATGGATGGCGGCAGCGCGCAGGCCGGACTTCTCCAGTTGTTTGGTCAGCTTGTCCGAGCCGTGCTTGGTCCGGCAGAAGATCAGGGTCTGGCTGCCGTCGAGGTTGAGCAGGTGCAGCAGCAGGTCGCGCTTGGCTTCCATGTTGACCGGATGCACGCGATGGGTGACCGTCGATGCCACGCTGTTCGGCTTGGCGATCTGGATCTCCTGCGGCGAGCGCATGAACTGGGCAGCGAGGCCCTTGATTTCGGCCGAAAACGTGGCCGAGAAGAGCAGGGTCTGGCGGGCCGTCGGCAGGGCGCTGAGCACGCGCTTCATGGCCGGCAGGAAGCCCATGTCGAGCATGCGATCGGCTTCGTCGAGAATGAGGATTTCAATCCCGGACAGGTCGACGGTGCGGCGCTGCATGTGATCGAGCAGGCGCCCCGGCGTGGCCACGACGATGTCGACGCCGCGACGCAGGGCATCGATCTGCGGACCCATGCCGACCCCGCCGAAAATCGTCGCTGACTTGACCCCGATGTGCTTGCTGTAGGTGCGCACGCTCTCCTGCACCTGCGCTGCCAGTTCGCGTGTCGGCGTCAGGATCAGGGCACGCGGCCTGCGCGCCAGGGGCATGCGCTTGCCTTCGGGGTAGAGACGCTCGAGCAGGGGCAGGGCGAATGCGGCCGTCTTGCCGGTGCCGGTCTGGGCGCCGGCCATCAGGTCGTGGCCAGCCAGTACGACCGGAATGGCCTCGGACTGGACGGGTGTGGGTTGGGTGTAGCCTTGTTCTTCAAGCGCGCGCAGCAGTGCTGGCGACAGCCCGAGGGTGTCGAAACTCATGGAAAACTCCTGATAGATAACCCGGAGCGTCCCTGATGAACCGCGCTGCAGGTCTTGATTTTGCGGACGCCGGCCAACGTGGCGGGCATTCCGGTTCTGGGCGTCGGGACCGCGAGCGGTGAGGTTCGATGCATGCCGATGGACGGGAATGCACACGAATGACCGGAAGGGAAATCGGGGGTCAACGCGACTAAACCCGCGAAGCTTACAGCAAGCGGGGATCGGCAGCCAGCTAAAATTGATGCGGGAACAGGCGGTCGATGGCCTGTTTTTGGATGCGGACCACCTGAACGGTACCATTGCATCCCCATGCGTATCACTTTCGAACTCGAATCGGCCGACATCGAACACTTCCAGGGTGCCTTCGACCGCGCCCGCCGCCTAGCCTGCGACGCCGACGAAGTCGATATCGTGGATGCGGCCAAGCAGGCCCTCGACAGCCTCTGCATCGCGACCATTCCCGGCTACGTGCGCAAGCGCCTCGTCCACGTGCAGCGACTGATCCTCATGCTCGAGGACGAGGACTGGAACCTCGGCGGACCCGAGCGCATCGATGCGCTCGCCGCGCTCGCCTATTTCGGCGACCCTGACGACCTGATCCCCGACCACATCGAAGTCATCGGCCTGATCGACGACGCCATCATGCTCGAACTGCTGGCTCGCCGCATGCGCCATGTCCTGCATGCCTACCGAAAGTTCTGCGCGCTCCGCAACGCCATGAAGCCGCCCGCCGATGACGTGGCCTCCCGCACGGCCCGGGCCAGATTGCTCGCCGGGCATCGCGCGAGCCTGATGGAGGAGCTCTCGTCGAGACGCGATCGCATCGACGCCCACGTCGATTCGTAGCAGGGCCATGGCGGCATCGATCGCCCGAATCCCGCGCGATCGGGGTTAAACTGGCCAGCTTTCCAGTCAGCACGCAACCGCACCGGAGCCAGGCATGCAGGTAACCAACAACGCCGTCGTATCGATCCACTACACCCTGCGTGGCGAGGACGGGGGCGAAATCGAGAGTTCGCGCGGATCCGGTCAGCCGGTGGTGGCCCTGGTCGGCCATGGCGGCATCATCCCGGGGCTGGAAAAGGCGCTGCTCGGCCATTCCGTCGGTGACAGGCTCGAAGTCGATGTCGAACCGGCCGATGCCTATGGGCCGCGCGTGGAAGGCAATATCCAGCGCGTGCCGAAAAAGTACTTTCGCGACGCGGCGCGCCTGCGACCGGGCATGACCACGATGCTTGCGCTGAAGGAAGGTGGCCAGCGCATGGTGACCGTCGGCAAGGTGGGCTCGAGCGTCATCGATGTCGACCTCAACCATCCACTGGCGGGCAAGCATCTGCATTTCGATATCGAGATCGTTGCGGTTCGCGAGGCCAGCAAGGATGAAATCGCCCATGGCCACGTGCACGGGCCGGAGGGCATCGAGCACTGATTCTTCACCGGCTCGAAGGCTCCGGATTCACCGAAACTGCCGCTCAGCGGATGATGCGCTTGCCCGAACGGAACAATTCGCGCCAACCCGGCGCATCGAGGCTGTCCAGCCTGACCGTGCCGCCGCTGTTCGGCGCGTGGACGAAGCGCCCGTTGCCGACATAGATGCCGACATGGCTGACCCGCCGACCCGAAGCGAACAGGACCAGATCCCCTCCACGCAACCTGGCCCTCGGTATTTCCGGTCGCTCGAGCTTGCCCAGTTCGGCCGAGGTCCGCGGCAATCCGATGCCGGCGGCATCGCGGAACACGTAGCCGACCAGGCCGCTGCAATCGAATCCCGATTCGGGTGTATTGCCGCCGTAGCGATAGCGGGTGCCGACCAGGGCGAGGGCGCGGAACAGCACCGCGTTGGCGACCTCCGTAGCATCCGCCGACTGATCCGGAGTGGCCCTCGGGAACGGTTCGGATTCCCGCACTTCGTTCCTGCCGCAGGCGCACAGCAGCAAGCTCAGCAGGATGGCGAAACGCGCAAAGCACATCGCCCGACCTTGTGACAGGCCGGGCGATGTGTCAATCGAAAAGAAAAGGAGGGCCGACCGTGGATTCGGAAACGGCCGGCGCCTCTGGAAAATCAGGCGGCGGAGGCGCAAAGGCTCAGGCGTGGGCGCGCTACGGCAACTTCGGCCGGGGCTTCGTCGTCGCCGACCAGCGCTTCATGCAGAGTCTGCACGGCTTCCTCGAAGCGCACGAGGCGCTCCTGTGCGGCGCTGGCGACGTTGCCCGGAACCTGTCCGGCGTCGAGCAGACTGCGCAGCATCTCGCGGTGCTGGGCACTGAAATCGGGATCGAGCAATGCTTCATCGAGCGCGCAGATGACGGCAGCCAGCCAACCCGAAGTCGGAGCCCGCAGGGCCAGCAGCAGTTCGTTGGTCGATACGTTCATCAGATTCCCCAGCATGATTGGATCTCGATGAATTGGATGCATGGAGTGTGCCAAAAGCGGCTGTCGGGTCTGCGGGCGGCCTCCAGCCTGCGGACCGGCTGGCCGGCCGGAGCCGGTGAGGCTTGTTCCTTGGCCACTTGCACGAGGTCGCTTCCGATCACGTCGGGACGGCGGCGGGCGGCGAGGCGGGAACGCTCCGTTCAGGTTTCGTCACTTGCTGACAATCCGCGCTGCAGTCTGCCCTCGGAAAAATTCCACTCCGCGGCGCGGGCGGACCGCCCGGTCGGGCAAATCCGGGGCGGCGGCAGTTGGCGCGGACTCCCGTAGAATCCGGCCCATGAATTCACGTGATACGGATGTTCTGGTGCTTGGCGGCGGGGTGATCGGCCTGGCCTGTGCCTACTATCTGCTCGGATCCGGTCGCAAGGTCACCGTGATCGACCAGGGGGCGGTCGGAAGCGGCAGCTCGCATGGCAATTGCGGAACCCTGACCCCGAGCCACGCCATGCCTCTGGCGATGCCGGGCGTCATCGGTACCGCCCTGAAGTGGCTCTTCCGTGCCGATGCGCCATTGCGCATCAGGCCGAGCCTCGATCCTGGCCTCTTGCGCTGGCTGGTGGCCTTCGCCCGCCGCTGCAACTGGTCGGATTTCTCCTCGACCAGCGCAATCAAGGCGCCGTTCCTGGTCCGCTCCTGCGAGCTGATCGCCGAACTCGTCGAGCGTGAAAGCATGGATTGCGAGTTCGAACGACGCGGCACGCTCTATGCGTATCGCGATGCCGCAGCATTCGCGTCTTCGGTTTGGCTGCCTCGAGCGTTGGCCGAGGTCGGTATCGACATCGAAGCCCTCGACAGTGCCGAGGTCGAGGCGCGCGAACCAGCCCTGAAACCAGGCGTCGCCGGCGGCTACTTCAATCCTGGTGACGCGCAGTTGCGTCCCGATCGCTATGTCGCGGAGCTTGCGCGCGCGGTGCGGGGGCGCGGTGGCGAGCTGCAGGAGCAGACCCGAATCGAATCGATCGAGCGCCAGGGCAACCGCATTGCGCGTATTCGCACGACCCATGGCGACTATTCGGCGCGGGATGTCGTCTGCGCGCTCGGTGCCTGGTCGCCCATGGTCGGACGGCAACTGGGCCTGCGTCTGCCGATTCAGCCCGGCAAGGGCTATTCGATCACCTATTCGCGGCCGCGGAACTGCCCCCGGGTGCCGTTGGTGCTCAAGGAAGCCAGTGTTTGCGTGACAGCCTGGAATTCCGGCTATCGACTCGGCAGCACGATGGAGTTCGCCGGCTACGACAGCAGCCTCAATCGCAAGCGCCTCGATGCCTTGCGGCGTGCCGCCGCGGCCTACCTGCATAATCCCGAGGGCCCGGAGGTCAGGGAGGAGTGGTATGGCTGGCGGCCGATGACCCCGGACGACCTGCCGATCATCGGATCCGTACCGGGCATCGACAACCTCTGTCTCGCCACCGGCCATGGCATGCTCGGGGTCACCATGTCGGCCCTGACCGGGGTGCTGGTCAGCGAACTGCTCGGCAAGCGCGAGACCTCGATCGATACGACCCCGTTCAGCGTCCGTCGATTCCTCTGAACGGACGGCCGAAGACCCCGCCGCCGGTCCGCGGCTTCCGGCGCCGGCTCAGGCGTGGTCGCGCACGACCAGCAGGCGCAGTTCGGTCATGTCCTCGATCGCGTAGCGGATGCCCTCGCGGCCGAGGCCGGAATCCTTGACCCCGCCATAGGGCATGTTGTCGACGCGGAAGCTCGGCACGTCGCCGATGACGACGCCGCCGACGTCGAGCCGGTCCCAGGCGCGCATGGCCTTGTTGATGTCGTCGCAGAAAATGCCGGCCTGCAGGCCGAACTCGCTGTCGTCGACGACCTCGAGCGCCTGGTCGAAATCCGTGTACGGTTGCAGGGTCACAACGGGACCGAAGGCCTCCATGCAATTGACCTTCTGGTCCGGGCCGACCTGCTCGAGCACGCTCGCTTCGAGCATGGCGCCATCGCGCTTGCCGCCGCACAGGAGTTTCGCACCGGCCTTGACCGCCTCCTGGATCCAGTCGTCGAGACGCTTCGCTTCCTTCTCGTCGATCATCGGTCCGATGAAGGTCTTTTCGTCCTTGGGATCACCGGCGACCAGCTTTCCGGTGGCGGCGACGAAGCGCTTGCGGAATTCGTCGTAGATGCCGGCATGCACGAGGATGCGCTGGACCCCGATGCAGCTCTGTCCGGACTGGTAGAAGGCGCCGAAGATGATGCGCTCGATGACCGCGTCGAGACGGTCGCGCTGGTCGGCTTCGACCACGCAGGCCGCATTGCCGCCGAGTTCGAGGACGACCTTCTTCTTGCCGGCCTTGGCCTTGAGATCCCAGCCGACCGCCGGCGAACCGGTAAAGGACAGCAGCTTGAGGCGCTCGTCGGTGGTGAACAGGTCGGCGCCGTCGCGATGCGCGGGCAGGATCGAGAAGGCGCCCTTGGGCAGGTCGGTCTCGGCCAGGATTTCGCCGATGATCAGGGCACCGATCGGGGTGCGGCTGGCCGGCTTGAGGACGAACGGACAACCGGCAGCGATGCCCGGTGCGACCTTGTGCGCGGCCAGGTTGAGCGGAAAGTTGAACGGCGAGATGAACGAGCAGGGCCCGATCGGGACGCGCCGGGTAAAGCCGCGATAGCCCTTGGCCCGCGCCGAGATCTCGAGATTGAGCACTTCGCCATTGATGCGAACCGCCTCTTCCGCGGCGACCTTGAAGGTGTCGATCAGGCGCGTGACTTCGCCACGCGCGTCCTTGATCGGCTTGCCGGCTTCGATGCACAGGGCCATGGCGAGCTCGTCGTAGCGTTCGCGGAAGCGCTTGACGCAGTGTTCGAGCACGGCCTGGCGCTGGTACGGCGCGAAGTCGCGCATCGGGCCGGCTGCCGCGACCGCGGCGGCAATGCCCGCATCGATCGCCTTGGCATCTGCCAGTGCAACGCGGGTCGCGACCTTGCCGGAATACTTGTCGGTGACTTCGAGGTCGGTGTTCGGTTGTTCCGCGATATTGGCCAGGTAGTAGGGGTAGCTGGATTTGAGCATGGCTTCACTCCTTGTTGCGGGATGCAGCCGGAATCGGCGGATTCGGTGCGGGCGCAAGCCGGCTTCTACAGCTCGGCGCTGAGCTCGCGGATTTCACGGTTGAGCACGCGGTCGTTGTCCGAGTAGTCGATCGGCAGGTCGATCAGGTGCACGCCGGGCGTATCGAGGCACTTCGAGAGCAGGGGGCCGAATTCCTCGGCCGACTTGGGTCGATGGCCGTGCGCACCATAGCTTTCGGTGTAGCGGACGAAATCGGGGTTGCCCATGTCCATGCCGAAATTCTCGAAATGCATGTTGGCCTGCTTCCACTTGATCATGCCGTAGGCGTCGTCGCGCAGCAGCAGCACGACCAGGTCGAGCTTGAGGCGCACCGCGGTCTCGATTTCCTGCGAATTCATCATGAAGCCGCCATCGCCGGCGACGGCGACGACCTTGCGGTCGGGATGCACGATCTTGGCGGCGATCGCCGAGGGCAGGCCGGCGCCCATGGTCGCCAGCGCATTGTCGAGCAGGATCGTGTTCGGCTGGGTACAGCGGTAGTAGCGCGCGAACCAGAGCTTGTACATGCCGTTGTCGAGGCAAAGGATGCCGTTGTCGGGCATGGCCTTGCGTACGTCGGCGACCATGCGCACCGGATAGATCGGAAAGCGCGCATCGTCGGCGCCCTTGGCCAGGTGCGAGACGAGATGCTCGCGTACGCTGTCGTCGTAGGAAAAATCCCAGTGGGCCTGCTTCTCGAGCAGCTGGCTGATACGCCAGATCGCGTTGGCGATGTCGCCGACGACCTCGATCTGCGGGAAGTAGACCGTGTCGACTTCGGCGGTCAGGTAGTTGACGTGGATGACGGTACGCTTGCCGCGGCGCATGAAGAACGGCGGCTTCTCGATCACGTCGTGGCCGACGTTGATGATGCAGTCCGCGTGTTCGATCGCACGATGGACGAAGTCGCCGTCCGACAGGGCGGCATTGCCGAGCCAGAGCGGGTGCGTCTCGTCGAGCACGCCCTTGCCCATCTGCGTGGTGAAGAACGGAATACCGAGTTTCTCGACGAAGGCGCGCAGCATCTTGCTGCTGGTCTTGCGATTGGCGCCGGCGCCGACCATCAGGATCGGGCGCTCGGACTCGCGAATCGCGTCGACTGCCCAGGCGATGGCCTTGTCATCGGCAATCGGACGTCGATGCCGGCTCTCGGTCAGCACGATGGCATCGGTTTCGTCCTTGGCGATGTCCTCGGGCAGTTCGAGATGGGTGGCTCCGGGGCGCTCCTCCTCGGCACGGCGGAACGATTCGCGAACGCGCGCCGGGATGTTGTCGGCAGAGACGATCTGGCGGGTGAACTTGGTCAGCGGCTTCATCATGTCGACCACGTCGACGATCTGAAAATGGCCTTGCTTTGAAACCTTGACCGGCTTCTGGCCGGTGATCATGAACATCGGCATGCCACCGAGCTGCGCGTAGGCGGCCGAGGTGACGAAGTTGGTCGCACCCGGTCCCAGCGTGGCGAGGCAGACGCCGGCCTTGCCGGTCAGGCGCCCATAGGTCGCGGCCATGAAGCCGGCGGCCTGCTCATGGCGGGTCAGGATGAGCTTGATGCTCGAAGTACGCAGCGATTCCAGCAGATCGAGGTTTTCCTCACCCGGGATACCGAAGACGTACTCGACGCCCTCGTTCTCGAGTGCCTTGATGAACAGGTCCGAAGCTTTCATGCGCAGCACTCCATTCTGTGGATTGGGTCTGGATAGCGATCCCCGTTTGCGTCGATCGCGACGTGATGCCGGGCAAGAATTCCACTCGCGCCGGCAGCTTGCGCTGCGAGACGCCTGCCCGGCCGGGCAGGGAGCGCTCCCTGATATTGCCTGGCAACGCCCTGATTGTGGGCGCCGCTGTCGCCGTGGGTCAATCTTCGGTGTCGACGCGCAAAGGCAACTCGCCGTCCGCAAGAATCGCGCGCAGGCGGTCCCCTGGTGCGACCTGGCCGGTTCTGCGCACGACTTGCCCGGATCGCGATTCGACCAGGACAGCGTAGCCTCTGGCCAGCGTAGCCAGCGGACTGAACGCGTGCAGCGCGCGCGCCAACTCCTCGACATGCGACCGGCGCCGTTCGAGCAGGTGTCGGGTCTCGCCCAGCAGACGCGCCTGGAATGCCGATGCGCGCTCACCAGCGGCCTGCAGCCGCCGGCCCGGGTCGTGAATGCTCAGCCCGGTTCGGGCATGTGCGAGTCGCGACCGGCGCCGCTCGAGTGTTCGTTCCGCAATCCGGCCCAGGCGGGCCGAGAGCTGTTGCAGGCGTTCGCGACCGCGCAGCAGGCGCGCAGCAGGGCGCTGCAGGTTGAGTCGTGCCAGCAGATGATCGCTGCGCTGGCTCGCGTTCTCGATGCGCCTGAGCATCCTCAGGCGCAGGCGTTCGTGTTTCTGCCGGAGTTCGCGGTCAAGCTCGCCGATATCCGGCACCAGCAATTCCGCGGCAGCGGAGGGGGTCGGTGCGCGCAGATCGGCGACGAAGTCGGAAATCGAAAAGTCGATTTCGTGCCCGACCGCCGAGACCAGCGGAATCGAGCAGCGCGCGATCGCCCGGGCCAGCGACTCGTCGTTGAAGGCCCAGAGATCCTCGAGCGAACCGCCGCCGCGGGTCAGCAGTAATACATCGTGGCGACGCGCACGCGAGGCCGCATCGAGCATCGCGACGATGGCCGCCGGCGCTTCCTTGCCTTGCACCGGGACCGGCAGTATCTCGACATCGACGAGCGGAAACCGGCGCCCGAGCACGTTGAGCACGTCGCGCACCGCGGCACCCGTCGGCGAAGTCAGGATACCTATTCGCCGCGGCAGGGCCGGCAGGGGTCGCTTGCGCGCACTATCGAACAGGCCCTCCGCCGCGAGCATCGTCTTGAGCTGCTCGAATTGCCGGCGCAAGGCGCCCTCGCCAGCGACCTCGAGGTGCTCGACGACGAGCTGGAACTCACCGCGCGCCTCGTACAGGCCGACACGCGCCCGCGCCAGCACCTGCAGGCCGTCGGTGGGCTTGAAGGGCAGCCAGCCACTGCGCGGCTTGAACATGGCGCAACGAACCTGGGCCTTGTCGTCCTTCAGGGTGAAATACAGGTGCCCGGATGCCGGCCGCGAGACATTCGAGAGCTCGCCTTCTATCCAGATCGACGGCAAAGCGTCCTCGAGCAGATCGCGAACCAGGCGGTTCAGCGACGAAGGCGTCAGGATCGTCCGGTCCGGTGCGGCTTCTGCAGTCACGGGTTTGCCCATTGCGGTCCGCCAGGGTTGGATCCCGCGACCGTATCCAAACCGCGAGTTTGCCTCCAACCGGTGTCCTGCGCCAGCCCGCGGACCGCGCAACTGTAAATTTCCGCGTCGGTTGTGCCTGCATGCAGCCGAATCCGCTGCCGTGGGTGACAGAACATTGGTAGCATCGTGTACCTTGCATCAAGTGACAAACCATCGACGCGATCGTCCGGAGCGCTTATGTTGATCGAGGTCCCCGTTTGAAGCTGGGCGCAGGCGCCAGTGCCAGGCCCCTGGAGATCCTCCTGGTCGAGGACAACCCGGGCGACGTGCGGCTTGTCGTCGAGGCCTTGCGCCAAGGAAAACTGCTGCATCGCCTGAGTGTCGCGGACAACGGGGCCAAGGCCTTGGCCATGTTGCGCCGCGAGGGCACCCACGCACATCGCGGCACTCCCGACCTGATTCTGCTCGACCTCAATCTTCCCGGGCTTTCCGGGCAGGAGCTGCTTGCGGTCCTGAAGTCGGATCCGCGGCTGTCGCGAATTCCGGTGGTCATCATGACCGGCTCGGATGCCCAGGAAGACGTGGCGCGAGCCTATGCCGCGCATGCCAACTGCTACGTGCGCAAGCCGGTGGACATCGACCGCCTGCTGGCGATCGTCAACGGAATCGGCCATTTCTGGTTGTCCGTCGTCAGCCTGCCCGAGCACGCTGAAGCCGGCAAGAGCGATGCATGGCGCCTGCTGCTGGTCGAGGACAATCCCGGCGATGCGCGCCTGGTCGAGGAAATGCTCGCGGATTTCGAGACCGAAATCGTCAGCGTCTCCCGGCTCGACGAGGCCCTCACAGAAATTGCCCGGCAAGCCTTCACCATCGCCCTGGTCGACCCCGGCTTGCCCGATTCACAGGGGATCGACACGGTCAGTGCGATCCTGCGTGCCGCCCCGCTGATGCCGCTGATCGTCTTCAGCGGTCGCGATGACCAGTCCCTGGCCCTCAGCGCGATCAAGCTCGGCGCGCAGGATTACGTGATCAAGGGCAGCCTCAACGCCGATTCGCTGGCGCGCAGCCTGCGCTATGCGGTCGAGCGCAAGCTCGTGCAGGAGCGGCTCGACTACCTGGCCACCCATGACGGAGTGACCGGCTTGCCGAACCGGCAGGTCTTCTTCGAGGAACTCGTCGCCGCCATCGAGCAGTGCCACCGGCGGGCCAGCGATGCGGCATTGATGATGGTCTCGATCAACGGCCTGAGCCAGGTCAACCACCTGCATGGACATGATTTCGGCGATCTGGCGATCGATGCAATGGTCACGCGTCTCAGGCAGGTCCTGCCCGCCGACGCCAAGCTCGCATGTACCGGAAGCGCCGAGCTGTCGATTCTTCTGACCGACACGCAGTCGATCATGGACACGCCACAACTGGCCGAGCAGATCATTGCCACGGCCAGTCTGCCGGGAAGAATCGGCGAACAGACCTATTATCTCGGAGCCAACGTCGGCATGAGTCTGTTCTCGATCGACTCCGAAGACGCCTCGGCCCTGCTCAAGTGCGCAGAGACAGCGCTGTACCAGTCCAAGGCGGCGGGATCGAACACGTTCCGCTTCTATTCCGCCCAGCTCAACGCGACCGCCATGGAGCGGCTGGCCATCGAGCACGACCTGCGCACCGCGCTGGACAACGGCGAGTTCAGGCTCCAGTACCAGCCGATATTCGATGTCGCCAGCCATGCGCTACGTGGCAGCGAAGCGCTGTTGCGCTGGCAGCACCCGAGCCGGGGCTTGCTCATGCCCGACCAGTTCCTCGAAGTCGCCGAACAGCGCGGACTGATGCCGGCGATCGGTGCCTGGGCCATCCATGAAGCCTGCCAGATGGCCCGTCTCTGGACGCGGGAAAGCGGGCGCTCGCTGCAGATCGCGGTCAACGTGTCGGCGCAACAGCTCGCCGGCGACGGCATCGTCGAAGTCGTCGACAGGGCCATCGCCGCCAGTGGCATCGATCCAGATGAACTGGTCATCGAGATGACCGAAAGCATGATGCAAAGTTCGCAAGCCAGGGACAACCTCATTGCCCTGCGCTCGCGAGGCATCAAGATCGCCATCGACGACTTCGGCACCGGCTTCTCCTCGCTCGCCTACCTGCGCAGATTTCCCGTCGATATCCTCAAGATCGATCGCAGCTTTCTGTCGGGCGTTCCATTGGACGAACGCGACGGCGCGATCGTGCGCACGATCATCGCGATGGCACGCAATCTTGGATTGACCGTGGTCGCCGAAGGTGTCGAGACCATGGCCCAGCTCGATTTCCTGCGCGAACTGGGTTGCGACGAGGCGCAGGGCTACCTGCTGGCACGGCCGGTTGAGGCCGGGGAGTTCGCGACCAGCTTCTGCCTCGTACCCGCAGTCCCAGAAAACATCGGGAGTCCCTGAGTGGCGGTGGCCCGCAGCGCCGACCCGCTGTATCTGGCCATGGTCGGCCTGCTGACGGCCGTTTCCCTCGGCGCCTTCGCCCTGGGCTGGTTCGTCGACGTTGAGTGGCTCGACTATCGGCGCGGCGCGCTGGTGTTGTCCCTGGTCGCAGCCCTCGGTCTGTTCATGCGCAGCCGGCCGGAAGGGCGCTGGATCTCGATGGTATGCGGCATGGCGATTGCCGCTGCTTGCGGACTGCAACTGGCCTGGACCATCGCGCGCGGTCCTGAATCGGCGCAGAGTCAATTGTCATTCGCCGTCACCCAGAGCTTCGCCTCGGGCATGTTCTGTATTGGCGGCGCGCTGGTCCTGGACGCATTGTTTCCGGCGCAGTGGGGCCGCCATCTGCTGTTCGGATTGCTCGGCTCGGTGGCTGCAATGATCGGTGCGGCCGGGATTTTTGCGATGGTCGGAGGATTGTCACTCGATCTCGACGAATCCCTGCTCGGGGGCATGCGCCTGCCGGGATCAACGATCCTGCTGGTCGCCGGTCTTGGATTGTTGATCGGGGCACGATTGCGCAGTGACCCCTTCGTCGATGCCTACGAGACTTCCTTCGCCAGTGAGGAACTGCGCGATCGCTCCGGTCTCGCGGCTGCGCTGGCCGTGCTTCTGGTCACGCTGGGTGCGACCCTGCTGGTCTGGCGCCAGGTTCAGGCGCAGAACACAAAGCAACTCGAGACGGCGCTGAGGGATTCCCTGCAGCGCGTGGACAGTGCGTTATCGGTCGAAGTCTCGAATGCGGCCACTTTGCTCGAAGGGGTTCGTGGACTGTTTGCCGCTTCGCAACAGGTCGATCCCGAAGAATGGTCGCACTATTTCAGGCAGCTCTCGCTGTTCAGCGCCGACCAGAGCATCTTCCTGGTCGGCTATGCGGCCCCGGTCGACAAGCTCGGCGCGGCCGGCGCTGGACAGGATCGGGCACGGCTGTCTGGTGCGTCGATCGAGCCCTGGCCAGTCGAGGCCAGCGGGCAGATGCTGCCGACCGTCTATGTGGTGCCCAATGGCGAGGCCGGTCGATGGGCACTCGGCCTGAACCTGCTGGCGGTCCCGGTCTTCGCCGAAGCGATTTCCCAGGCCGCGGACTCTGTGGGTCCGGTTCTCTCGGGACGGGTCGAATTCGCGCAGTACCGAGATCCGCAGTCGCGCACCGGCTTCGTCGTCGCACTCGCCCTCGAGAACCCGGTCCCGTTGCCCGCTGGCGCGGCCGCCGATCGAATCGGAGTCAGCGGATTTGCCTACAGTGCGCTCGATATCCGCCAGATGGTGGCCGAGCTGGAGCGCGAGTCGGCCGATGGCCTTGCCTTGCGCATCGTCGACGACGCGCAGACTTCGAGCGGAATACCCCTGTTCCAATCGTCGGGGTTCGATGCCGACAAGCCGTTCTCCTCCATGGTTCGGACCCTGGGTGGGCGAAACTGGACGCTATCAGCCCAATTGATGCCCGACCGGCGCATTATGGTCGGCTCGAGGAATCCTTCCGTCGTCCTGATCGGTGGCCTGTTTGCCGCCCTCGTTCTGTTTGCCGTGACCTGGGTGCTGACCGGGCACCGCGCCCGCGCCCTGCATCTCGCCCGACGCAGCAACCGGGAACTGGCACGCGCGCAGCGGGCGCAGCAAGCGGTCACCGATACGGCCAGGGCCGGCATCATCACCGCGGACATGGCCGGAAACATTCTCTACATGAATCCGTCGGCGGCCAGTCAGTTTGGTGTGGACGCGCAATCCATGACGGGCAGGTCGCTGGAAGTGCTGATGCCCGAGCGCTTCCGCGAGTCACACCGCGCCGGCATCACGCGCGTTGCCGCGGGCGGGGAGGGGCGGGCCCTTGGCAATTCCTTGGAAATGGCCGGCCTGCGCGCCGATGGCAGCGAATTTCCGATCGAGGTCGTACTGTCTGCCTGGAGCAGCGAGGACCAGACCTATTTCACCGCGTTCGTGACCGACATCACCGACCGGCTCGCCGCGAAACTGGAGCTGACCCGGCGCGCTCAGGAATTGGAGCGCTCCAACGCCGACCTCGAACAATTCGCCTACGTGGCCTCGCATGACCTGCAGGAGCCGTTGCGGATGGTCGCCAGCTACGTCCAGTTGCTGGCCAGGCGCTACCGCGGTCAGCTCGATGCAGACGCCGACGAGTTCATCGGCTTTGCCGTTGACGGCGCCACGCGCATGCAGAACCTGATCGAGGACCTGCTTGCCTATGCCCGGGTCGGTCGCTCGGGCATGAAGCCGGTGGCGACCCCGCTCAGGGCAAGCGTGGAAACAGCCGTGGCGCAGCTGCAGGAATCGATTTCGGAAACCGGAGCCGTGATCCGGATCGATGTCGATGGCTGCGTGCTGGCGGTCCCGGGACAATTGACCCAGGTTTTCCAGAACCTGATCGCAAATGCACTGAAGTTCCGTGGCCCCGGCGTTCCGGAAGTGGTCATCGACGCGAGACGCGAAGGCGCCAACTGGCATGTCCGCGTCGCCGACAACGGCATCGGGATCGAAGCCAGGCACTGCGAACGCGTGTTCGCGATCTTCCAGCGCCTGCATACACGCAGCGAATACTCGGGTACCGGAATCGGTCTGGCGATCTGTCGCCGGATCATCGACAGCTTTGGCGGCCGCATCTGGGTGGAGTCGGTCCCCGGCAAAGGCAGCACCTTCCATTTCGTTCTTCCAAAATCCCGGAGCAAGGCATGAGCGTAACGATGGGACAGAGTGGCCAACTCGTCGAAATTCTGCTGGTCGAGGACAATGCAGGCGACGTGCGCCTGACCCGCGAAGCGCTCAAGGAGGGCCGGATCAGGAACCGCCTGCACGTCGTCAACGACGGTGAGAATGCATTGCGTTTCCTGCGCAGGGAGGTCGAGTATGCCGAGGCTCCTCGTCCCGACCTGATCTTGCTCGATCTCAATCTGCCACGTCTCGACGGGCGCGAGGTACTTGCCGAGATCAAGAACGACCCGCTGCTGAAGCAGATCCCGGTGGTGGTATTGACCAGTTCGCGGGCCGAGAAGGACCTGCTCAGCGCCTACGACCAGCACGCGAACTGCTTCATCACCAAGCCGGTGGGATTCGAGGACTTCATGGACGTGGTTCGCAGCATCGAGAGCTTCTGGCTGACCATCGTCATCCTGCCGCCAAAGGACTAGTGCCGGTCCCCGCTCGTGCCGTCCTGAGCATTCGCGTCCTCGGGAGTGGCTGCCGCGTCCCTGTTTCGGGCCGTCCAGTAGCGTCGGAACATCACGATGGCGAACCAGATGGCAAGGATGCCAAGCGGCCACGCAATCAGTCGAGGCCATATCAGGACCAGCAGGCCGCCGGCTGCGAGGGCGAGGGCGCCGGTACCGAGCGTGGCCGTTTCGGCCGGGCCGAGCGTGCGCCGATTGGTGATCGCCGCGCCGACCGTGTTGGCGAAGCGCAGCGCTCCGGCGGCGGCGCGACCGGTACTGCCTCCATTGTGGCGTCGACGGCCGTCCGAAGGCGGCTTCTCGCGGCGTACCCGCGCTCGCTCGGCGAGTACGATCTCGGTGGCATTCTCGAGATCGAGCTCGTACTGGCGCTCCAGTTTGCCCGCGAATTCCTCGTTCTCGACCGCGATATCGAGCTCGCAATTGCCTATCCAGCTGGCCAGGTTGAGGTTGCTCGATCCGACCCTGGCCCAGCGGCCATCGGCGACGGCAGTCTTCGCATGCAGCATCGATCCGTTCCATTCGAAGACCCGGACGCCGGCCTCCAGAAGCGGCCGGTAGCCGGCACGCGAGAGGCCTCCGATCGCGGGGATGTCGCTGGTCCCCGGCACCAGCAGGCGCACATCGACGCCATCGCGCGCGGCCGAGGAGAGGGCCTGCAGGTAGGTCGTCACGCCGACAAAATAGGCATCCGTCAGCCACAGGCGGCACTCCGCCATCGCGGCGATCATCTGGTCGAGCCGATACAGCCCGGCGGCGTTCGGCACGGTGGCGACGACGCGAAGATCGACGTTTCCGGCGGGCTCGATGCCTTCCATCCCGGCCAGGAGCGATTCCGGCAGGGCCGGACCGAGAGCGGACCAGGTTGCCGCAAATGCAGCGGCGAGGTCGCGCACGGCCGGGCCGCGCACGGCGACCCCGGTATCACGCCAGGGTGGAATGTTGCGCTGCGGGTCGCCCAGCCACTTGGCGCTGACGCAGATGCCGCCAAGGAAGGCGACCCGTGCATCGACGACGAGCAGCTTGCGGTGGTCGCGGGAAAGCCAGCCCAGGGGACTACCGAAGCGCGGAGCGTTGTAGGTCCGGACCTCGCCGCCGGCATCGAGCAGGGGCTTCCAGAACGCCTGTGATGACTGGCCAAGGCAACCCATCCAGTCGCGCACGACATGCACGCGCACGCCATGCGCAGCCCTTTCGACAAGGGCGTCGCGCAATCCGCGCGCGACCGTGTCGTCGCGGAAAATGTAGTTCTCGAACAGGATGCTCGATGTCGCCCCGCGGATCGCGTCCAGCCATTCGGCAAAGTTCTTCTCGGCATCGATCAGGATCTCGACGCTGTTGCCGCCTATCAGGGGTGCTCCCGCCGTCCGGCTGAGCGCCTGCGCCGCCAGGAAGCGCATCGGTGCCATGCTGGCTTGGTTGGATTGGGCGTGGGGAATGGCGGACATGGCCGCAATTCTAGTTCGTGCAACGTGAACGGGGCGATGCATCTGCTGCGTGCCTGCGAGTCGAGCAGGCATGGATCGCCGCAGCTGGATCTGCACCGGCTCGCGGACCCGGCTTTCGAGGACGGGGCAGGGTGCTTCGGTCGTTTCGGGTGCAGCGCTGGCGGTTCGTCTCAACTGCGCCGGTTTTCCGCCTCGATGAAGTGGCGCAGTGCCTTGCCGGCATTGGCGCGAACCTTGTTCCGCAACAAGGGCGTCCAGCCGAGCAGAAGTCCCGGCATGCCGAGGGCCTGGCGCGACCAGCGCCAGAAATCGAACCGGTCGACTTGCTCGACTATCCGTCCTTCGCGAAAGCGGAATCGCGAGTGCACGAGGTTGTGGACCGAGCGGCCGGTTGCCGAAAAGGCATACCAGGCTTCCCAGTCGGCACTTCCGCTCTCGGCATCGGCGACCCGATTGGAAGAGGCGATTCGCAGATCGCTGCCGCGCGCACAGAGCATGCGCCACATGGCGCCGATGTCGGAGCCTTCGAGTTCGAAGACCGGATCGCGAAATGTCGCGTCAGCGGCATAGCAGCTACCCATTGTCGCGCCATCGCGGGCAGCGAAAGCCGCGAAGTAACGGTCGAGCAGGGTCTGGTTTGCGTTTGCGTCCATGAAATTGCGCGGCGACCGTCGCCCGACGGCGCCGCGCATTGATCAGTGCATCGAGGCCGGCGACGACGTCGCGCCTGAACCGGCACGAGTCGCGTCCTTCGCATCGGCGGCCTGGGTACTGTGGTCGTCCGGATCGTTGCTGACGTACCACGGCGTGCCGTCGGCACGCAGGAACAGGCGACGCATCTCCTCGAGGTTGAATGGCCGCGAGCCGATTCGACCGAACACCGCAATCTGATGCCCGGTTTCGTCGACGGCTCGGTCGCGCTCGAGGCCGCGCGACAGCGAGAGCGCAGGCTTCTTCGTCGGATACCAGGAGATCAGCTGCGGATTCGGGTCAGGCGCGAATCCGTAGAACTTCGGTTGAAGCTCGGGCGAAGTCAGCTGCACCACCTTGAGTCCGTTCTTTCCATCCGCGATGTAGGCGAACAGGGACGCATTGGTCGTGGCGACGACGACATCGCGTGCATCATTGATTGCGCCATCGGCATTGAACATGCGGTAGAGGCTCGGATGCTCGGGATTGGTCACGTCGACGATGGCCAGGCCTTCCGCACCATTGGCGATGTAGGCAAAGGTGCGCGCGATGTGCAGCTTGTGCGCGTCGCTCAGCGGCAGCATCGCGCCTGCAACTTCGTGCGCCTTCTCGGGCAGGGTCACGTCGACCACGTGCAGGCCGTCCGGCGCGGTGACGAACAGGTAGCGGAACTGCACCTGGCTGGCGCGCGCTCCGGCGATCGGCACCGTGGTCAGGTAGCGCGGCTGCAATGGATCGTCCATGTCGAGGACGACGATGCCGGCATCGGTGGCGACGTAGAACGTGGTGCCTGCGATATACAGGTGATGCGCCCCGTTGAGCACGCCATTCTCGTTCCAGGTCATCGCCCGGGTCAGGAAATTGTTGCGCGGCTCGCGGTCGGCCAGGGTTTCGATGTCGGTCGCGATCAGGCCTTCCTGCGCATCCGTGATGAATGCGTACTTGTAGACCGGATGCATCGGCTGTTCCTGGTTGTCCTTGCGCATCAGGTCGCCGGTGTTGCGTTCGGGTGCGACCGGCTGGGTCGTGGCGAGGGCAATGCAGGTCGCGTCCTTTGACTTGATCGCAGTGTCCTGGCCGAGCGGCGAGGCCGGAGCGGTCACGAACTTCTGCGAGAAGCCCTTGTTGCCGATGCTGGCGACGTCATAGACCTGGGTGCCCTTGCTGCCTTCGGCCACGTACAGGTACTCGCCGCGCAACTGCAGGCAATTGGCAACACCGGCGGAATGTTCGAAGGCCTTCTGCAATTCCTGCTTGTTCTTCTGGTGATCGGCGTACCAGTCCGGATAGGCGTAGCGATGCAGGTAGCTACCGATCACGGCTTGCGGCTCGTCCCACTCGGTGACCCGGACCGCGGCGACCTCGCCATCGCCACCGACCCAGGCGTGATAGCCGATGAAATCGACGAACTTGGTGCCGAGCAGCAGGAGCTGGGCCATGATCGCGTTGTTGTCGTTCTTGCTCGACAGATGGCAGTCCTCGCAATCCTTGGTTTCGGTCTTGCGCTCGGTGTGCGGGTAGTGCGGAGCGAATGCCTGCGAGCTGTAACCCGAGGCCGAAACGGGAGGTTGCTGGACGTAGATCTTTTCGCGGTTGATGTTGGTCGAAGAAAGGACCAGGGCCGAGGACGAGCGCACCGGCGCGATCTTGCCGCCCTTGATGCTGCCGTGCTTGCCGAGGAAGAACATCTGGTCGCGCGCGACCTGGGGGTTGTAGGTCGCGAAGTTGCGCGTGAAGCCGCCCTCGTACTTGTGACGCTCGGTCTTCCAGTTGGCCTGGATCGGCAGGTGGCAGCCGCCGCAGCTCGTCGTCCACGAGGTGTGGCAGGCATAGCAGAGCATCTTGTCTTCGCCATGGGCGCGCTGGTCGGCCGGAACGTCGGTGCCCCACTTGAGCTCGTCGGTGCCCATGGCCATGGTGTGCGCGCGCGTCGCCTTGGGGTTGTAAGCGCCCGAGAGCGGATCCGCGGTGTTCTTGACCAGGGTCATCTTCCATTCGAGATCCGGGGTCACGGCGGAGCGCTGGATCAGCTCGTCGCCGACCCACTCGAAGCGCTTCTTGCCGTCGGGATTGCGGATCAGCAGCAGGTCCTTGCCGAACTTGGAGGCGGCCGGGCCCGAAGTCTTCAGGGTCGGCAGGGCGTCGGCCGTGCCATGGCAGTCCTGGCACTGGATCTCGACCGCGCCCATCACCTCGGCCTTCAGGTAGCCATTGCCGTGGGCGTCCTGGGCGAAGTGGCAATCGACGCACTGCATGCCGACATCGACATGGATCGAGGACAGGTGAACGCCCTTCTTCCACTTGTCGGGATCGTCGTCGGCAATCTTCGTGCCGACCTTGTCGAGCAGGTTGCCCTTGCGGTCGCGCTTGTAGATCGCGCGGAAGTTCCAGCCATGGCCGTGGTAGTCGGCGAACTGGGTGTCCTTGAGCTGCGGATTGAGCAGGGAAACGTCCTTGAGGAAGTCGAGGTCGCCCCATTTGCCGCGAATCGACGCTTCCTCGGGATTGCGGTCGAGGATCTTGCGCATCTTCTCCGCGTCGGGATATTGCTGCTTTTCCGGCCACATGAACGGCGCATCCGACTCGTAGTCCCACATCGTGTAGCCGAGCATCGTGTTGATGAACATGTTCGGCTGATGCATGTGGCAGATCATGCATTGGCTGGTCGGAATCTGACGCGTGAATTCGTGCTTGAGCGGATGCCCCGGCTCGTCCTTCGGGATGGTCGGATCGGCCTGCTGGCTCATGCCCATGTTGCCGAATTTTGCGTAGATCGCCGAATGGCGTGGGTCGCGATCATTCGCGTAGATCACATGGCAGGCGCTGCAGCCGGAGGAGCGGAAGTCGCCCGGGTTGTCATTGGTGCCGAGCATCCAGATGAACGGGTCGTTGAGTCGGGTCTTGTGGATGTTCAGGACCGGGATCGACACGCGAAGCGCAGTGCCGGGACCGCGGAAGGACTGCCGGATGTCGGGCCGACCGGGTTCCTCGAGGCGCTGGATCTGGCCGAACTCGTTCGGCAGGCCGAGCTCGGCGAAGATGTTGTTGATGTTGCGTCCACCGCGTTCGAAGATGCGGAACACGTCGCCGGGCGGCACCGTCTCCCAGGCCGGCATCGGGCTGATCTTCGGCAACACCCCGTGGCGGTCCATGGTCTCGTCGTTCGGGATGCCGTTGTCCATCGTGATGGCTTCGCCATCGCGACCATAGGCCTCGCCGAGGATCGAATGCTTGAACGGCAGGATGCCATTGTTGTACGCGGCCGCGCCCCAGAACATCGCGGCATTGGCCATCAGGCTCTTTTCATTGGCCTGGATCAGCGGCAGGTGGCAGGCGCCGCAGGCCTCGCGGGCTACACGCAGGTCACCCGGATTGATGAAGCGCACGAACTCAGGCGATTCCTGCAGCAGCCAGGTATAGCTGCGTTCGGGATTGGCACTGTGCTCCCAGCGCGAAGGGTAGCGCGGCAGGACGTGCGCCCTCTCGGCGGCATCATGGTATTCGACGCCTTCATGCTGGTCGGACGCCACGCTGACGCTGGCATCACCTCCATGGCAATCGGTACAGCCGAGAACGACGGCCGGGCTGGCGTGCATGGTCTTGCGATCGCTGGCGGTGTGGCAGCTGATGCAGCCGCGCGATTTTTCATCGGCCTGCTCCCAGGTCTGGAAGGCCGGGGCGTTCGGCGCGGTGACGTATTCGCGCTCGACGCGTTCGGCGCCTCCGCCGGAAGCCAGCACGGATCCTGCGAACGGCAGGACGATGGCAATACAGATGGCAGCGATGGATCGCTTCATTGTCCTGCGCGCCCCCTCAGAATGTGAGAACAAAATTGCCAAGTACCGAGTAGTACTTGGTATCTTCGCCGTAAAGGTCTTTCAGGCCCTGGCCCGGCAGCAGCGTGGCCGCGGACAGGCGCAGGATGACGTTCTGCGTGAAGTAGGGACGCCAGATCCACGACACCGAAAGGTCGGTGCCGATGTTGCGGCCGACGTCGGCCGTGGCGCGCGCGACCTTGAGCACCTCGGTCTCGGAGAACCAGAGATGGTTGATATTGGCCGAGACCCGCGATTGTGGGGTCAGGTCGAAGTCGGCACCGACGCCAATCAACTGGATTCCGGGATTGTCGAAGTTGGACTGGCCCTGTTCCTTGGACGACTGCAGGTTGGCGAGCAGGCCATTGCGCCCGGCCAGGGCGACGCCACCGCCACCGATCAGCGGCAGGTTCTGGCGAATCCAGTAGCTGGTGTCGGCACCGGCGAAGATCGGGTTCTCGAAAATCGCATCGTAGCCGGTCGAACGGTCGTCGTACGGATCCTTGTCGCCGCTGGCATAGGCCAGCGAACCGCGCACGCGAATCCAGTCGAAATCCATCGAGGCTTCGGCGGCGAGGAAGCCGGCACGGATGTCGGTATCCTCGGCGACGAACACGCCGGGCTTCTGCTTGCCGACCGCGGCATAGGCGGCCACAGTGAGGTTGAGCCGACCGAAGTGGCCATCGCCGTTATAGCCGAAATAGCCGACGTCGTAGGTGCGCGGGAACTCGCGACCGATCGCGGCCGGGCGCTGGATGAAGCCGTTCGAATCGTAGAAGCTCGAATCCTCGCGGTTGCGGTTGTAGGCGAAGATCGCCTGCGAGACGAAACCGACCACCGGGAAATCCTGCCGGTACAGATTGAAGAGGAAGATGTCGTCCTTGCGCGGCCCCTTGGTGACGTCGTTGAGGCCCGAGTTGAGATCCTTCTCGAGGCGCCGGAACCAGGCGATGTTGTATTGCCAGCGGTTGTTGTCGCGATTGCCGAAGAAGCGGATGCCGGGCTGGTTGTCCTGGAACAGGAAGCCGCGAAAGTCCGACGAGAACGGCTGGATGCCGATGCGTACCTCATCGACGTCATAGCGTGCCGACGCGGTCCGGTAGTCCTTAGTGACGAACAGTTCCTGCACGCCGATGAAGCCGTCGTCGCGCGACTTGCCGAAGGTCGGATCGACGTTCAGGGCGCGCACTTCCTGCGTGCGCACGCGGTTGTAGTTGAAGGCCAGGGTCGCGCGGAATTCGTAATCGGGTGGCTTGAAAGCGGTATCGCCCTTGTACAGCAGGAAGCTCGTGATCGCGGTCTGGGCGAGGATGATCTGGTCGGTATCGCCGAGCACGTCGTTGGAACCGGGCTCGGGGCCGGACTGCGGACCGACCGGGGTCGGGATGCCGCGCGGTTCGAGCAGGGTGTCGGAAATGCCGGTGAAGGAGAAGAACCAGTCCTCGCCGATGATCGGCTTGTCGCCCTTGAGCACGTTCTGGTTGTACGGGTCGTACCAGGGCGTGTTCAGACCCAGCGATTCCATGATGCGCCAACGGTCCGGCACCGGCACGAAGCTGCCAACCTGGTCGACCGGCGCGGGATTCAGCGCATCGGGATTCTGTTCGACGAACATCGGCAGCGGTTCCGGCGGATGGCCGGGGCGGCGGCGCGGAATCTGCGATGCATAGGGATCATAGGTCGGTGCCGGCAGCAGACCGATCAATTGCAGCCAACTGGTCGGCAGGGTGCTGCCCTGGGCCTGCGCGGCCGTTGTGCCCATGGTCGACGCCGCAGTCAGGGCGACAGTCAGGACAGTGCGGCGGAGATTTCCGATACGCATGTCACTTGCCCTCGCATACGTACTGTTCGGTGGAATTCAGGAATGGCGCCTGCGGGCATTGCACGTACAGCAAGCGTGCGCCTTGCGGAACGAAATTGTCGGCCCGCATCGATGGTGGCGCATTGCCGATCGCTCCGTTCAGAACGACGCCGGCATTGTGCAAGCCGAGAAACGCGACCAGGTCACTCTGGTCGGTGCCGTCACCGGAGGAACCGATCGCGCCGACCAGGGTCGAGCCGCGGTAGATCGGCACACTGCCGCCGAACAGGGTGATGCCGTTCGGAATGCGCGAGATGCCCGTGCAATTGGTCGGCGCCTCGCCGATCGGCGGCAGGTCGGTGCCGTCGAGGCTGACCGTGAGGCCGATGGCTTGCAGGTAGGAGGCCACGAACAAGGCCGTCTGCGAATAGTCGAGGTCGAGTTCGAGTCCGGTGTTGAAGACGCTCCAGTTGCTGATCGGCAGGCTCAGCGGGCCGGGTGGGCGACCGGGGACGCCATCCGGATAGTAGGGCCGGGAAAGATTGGCGATGGCGCGATTCGAGAACGCGATCGAACCGTCGGTCAGCGCGCCGGGCTGGGGCAGGAAAGCCTGAAGGGCCGGGACATAGCTGGTCGGGTCGATCGCGCCGGTCGTCGTGAAGGCGACGCGGCCATTGGCCAGATCGACCGTGTTCGAGAGAAAGCCGAGCGGCTGCTGCGCGACCGAGGCGATATCGGCGGCGGCATAGGCGCCGGAGAAGAATGCAGCTGTGCGCGCCTTCTGCGTGGTCACGTCGACCGCATCGAGCAGAGCGTCGCGCGAGCGCACGATGCCGAGGACGACGCCATTGGTGTCGACCACCACGACCGTCTCGCCGGCTGGCGAGCCGAATGGGCGACGTACCTGGGCGCGGGTCCGGTTGGCGACCTTGAGACCCTCCTGCAACAGGGTCAGCACCTCGTTGGAAGTCAGCGCATTCGGGCCATCGGTTCCGTCGATCGGTGGGAAACGGTTGGTACCGGTGCCGTCGTCGACGACGAACGCATCGAGACCCGGGAAATTGACCGGATCCGGCCGAATGCCCGATTCGACCTGGCCGAAGGCGAGTCCGCGCGCGATCGTGCCGCTGAAGAATCCCGGTATCTCGAACACTTCGCCCGAACTCGCACCCAGCGTACTGAACGCCGGTGCGCCCGCCGGATCGCTGGCCAGCCCGTTGAAGTCGATGTCGGCGTAACGCAAGGTCAGGCCGCCGGCCGAAATGCGATCGGCGCGGCGATCTTGCGGCGCAGCAAATCCGAAGGTGCCGGCGACCGCGATGATTTCATCGAAATTGCGGTCGATATCGCCGGAATTGGTATCGACGCCATAGGTGTCATCCGCCGAGACGCCGATCGCGCCGACCGGCACCCCGGCCTTGTACAGGGGCAGGCCACCGGGATCGGCGGCGATTCCGATCGGTGAGCGATGCGGTCCGGCGTCCGGTCCGACTCCGTTGAAGCGTCGGCTGATGTCGGAGCAGGGCAGCTGCGAGAACTGCACGCCAAACAGAGGGCCGGAGGGAGCCGTGATGTCGCCCGGCGCAAAATGCTCCTGGGCCAGCTGGCCGGCCGTGCGTGACGCAAAGGCATTGCCTTCCGAGGAGAAATAGACCGAGGTGATGGCCTTGGCGATCGCGGTCAGTTCGCTCGGAATCGAGAGTCCCTCGAGGCCGCCGACGACACCGCGTCCGGAGTCGACACGCTGCGTGCGCGGCGCGCCGGTCATGCGATAGGCGGCCAGCACGTTGCCTACTCGGTCGATGACCGTGATCGTCGCCGGCATGCCCTGGGCCTGGGCCTCGTTAACGGCCTGGGCGATGATCTTCTGGATGTCCTCGACGGTGAGGAACGAACTCGCGTTTGCGCAGGAGCCGGCGCAGCCGGAATCCCCGTTGCCGGCTGGCGTACCCGGATTCGAGCCCAGGTCGCTGCCGGTATTGCTGCCCCCGCCACAGGCGAACAGCATCGATACGCCGATGAGCAGCGTGCTGAATCTGATGATCCCCATCCCTCCTCCCGTTGCCTGCTGCGAGCCTGCATGCGGAACCCTGAGCCGATCATAGCTCAGACGAGCGATTTGCGCCTATTGCTGCTTGTCCAGCGTGAGCAGGGGCGACCGGTGATAGGCATGGCATGCGATGCAGGTGCTGGCGACCTTTCCGCTCGCGTGGGCACCGCCGTGGCACTCGCGACAATTGTCGATGCCCGGTATGAGCAGGTCGTTGGATGCCTGCGAGGTCAACGCACCTTCGTGGCAATCCACGCAAGCCTTGGTTGCGTGCTTGGCGTGCACGAAGTTGGCATCGACGTACCAGATTCCCGAAACGCGCACCGGCGCGACCCGCCAGGTGCTCTCGCCGGCCGCCGGCGGACTGATCGAGTGACAGGTGACGCAGGCCTTGCCGGTAAACAGCGTGCGCGCCGCCTCGCGGGCACGATCGCGCGCCCAGGCCAGCGCCTCGACCTGTTCCTGCCGGGACAGCGGCGGCGATCCGGGGCGGCGGCGTTCCTGGACGATGGTCGGCGCGCGCGCATCGGCATAGCCGCCTTCGAGGCCGCGCCGGGCGTAGAACTCGTCGAGGGTATAGGTAACCGCCTCGACATTCGCATGCGGCACTTCGCGATCCGGCGCCAGGGTGTCGAATCCGAGCTGGTGGCATTCGTGGCACATCGTTTCGAAGGCGATGGGCTTCATCGCGGCCCCGGCGGCGTCGGTCTGGTGGCAGTTTTCGCAGGTCAGCACCTTGCGTCCGTTCGGCGTGTTCAGGCCATCGGTCTTGAGGTGCTTCTCATGGTTGAACTTGAGCCCGGAATTTTCCTTGAGCCCGCTCGCCCAGGGCATCGACTTGGGCATGAATTCGCCGGCCGCAGTCCAGCCCGGCAGGTTGACGTGGAACTGCGGATGCGCGTCGCCGAAATCGGCGATGTCGGCAATCTGGCTCGCACCCTTGGTGCGATCCTTGAGGTCGGCATGGCAGTCCGCACACAGGCGCTGGTCCTTGCTGATCATGCCGCGCTGGCCGTTGTGGTCCTGATGGCAGGTCCCGCAGCGGGCGTCGCCCAGGGCCGGGATGTTGAACTTGGCCGGATCGGCATGGGCCTTGGTCTTGACGTGGCACGAGGTGCAGGCGGTATCGCGGACCATCAGGAATGCGTGCTGGTGGCAACGCGTGCAATCGGTCGCGAAGAACTGGTGTGCGGCATCGATTTCACCGGGATTCCAGAATGCCGTGCTCGGCAATGGCGAATAGCGCAGCACCGTATTCAGGCCCGGCACCACGTGGGTCGCTGCCGGCAGCAGCAGGCCGAGCGTGAGGACCACGATGAAGCCGAGCCAGGACGGCCAGCGCTTGCTGATCCAGGTCTCCGAGAGGCTGGTCGGCTTCTTGCGCTTCGAGAGCATCGCCGCCTGCTCGCTCTTGTCGATCGAGGACACCTCGACCGCGGCGTCGTAGTCGCCGCGGGCGTCGAGCAGAGTCAGGCGGGTCGAGCCGAGTTCGATGACGGCACCGGCACCGACGGTAATCGAGTAGGTGATTTCGCCGTTGACGCGAATACCGGCGATGATCAGCGATTCGACGCGATATTTGCCATTGCCGATCGCGGTAACGCTGGCATGGTTGAGCGCGGCGCGCAGGTCGGGCAGGAAGATCGCCTGGTCGGAGGCGCGCCCGATGGTCAGGATCTCGCCGTAGTGGGTATCGTCCTCGTAGGAGATCGAGGACTTGCCCTTCTTCAGGACACGGCGGATCAGCCAACGCATCGGATCGGCCTCCCGGGTCTCATGTCAGGTGCAGAAGAGGGCATGGTCGAGCCGTTACCTACCAGTAGAAGAATACGGAAATGATGTGGCCGATCAGCGCGGCCAACAGCGCAATCGACAGCGGCACATGGAAGTAGAGCCAGATCTCCATGATCGCCTGGTACTGGATGTCGCGCGCCACGCGGGTCGCCAGGCTGCGCTTGCGCGAGAGGATGTCGATGAGCTTGCGCAGCGCTTCGGATTGCTTGTCGTCGGCGCGGCCGGCGAGGAAGTCGACCATCGCGATGATGGTTTGCCCGGCCTGCATCGGTGCCGGCGCCGCGCCGAGCTGGGTTTCGCGCTTTTCGATCGCGGCACGGATGCGCGCAATCGCAATGTCGGAGCCGTCGCGGGCGCGCAACTGTGTCCAGACGCCACCGCCCAGCTTGGTGTTTTCGATCGAGCGCAGGACCACCGCATGGATTTCCGGAGCGATGCCGTCGGCCAGGGCCAGCGCGTTCTGGTCGATCTCCTGGATTTCCTCGAGCATCGCGTCGCGGGTCGCGCTTTCCCGGTTGCGGGTCATCAGGGTCGGGTAGCGCAGGTAGGCGTAAACGCCGAAGAAGCCGCTGAAGATGACGATCAGCATGAGGACCAGGGCAAAGGTGTGCAGGTTCCAGCCGAACTGGAACCCGCAATGCAAAAGAACCAGCAGGATCAGCGTCGTGCCGAGGTAAATGTGCGCGGACAGCCAGCCACGGGTGCTGCCGAGCGTGGTCGAGTAGCTGCGCTTGCGGATGCCGAACAGCAGCAGCAGGACGATGATCAGGGCGGCGATGGTGCCGAGCGTATAGCCGAGCCAGGTGCCGCCATTTGGTGCGACCCCCGGATCGTGCCAGAGGTACAGGGCAATGGATACCACGCTCAGGCCGATCGAAATCCAGAGATAGCGAGACTTGGCGTGGGTCAGGATGGAGTCGTGCACGCGGCGCTCCTAGACCTGCTTTTCGCGGCAGCCGGTGACCACTGGCTGCTGCCAGCGATCATCGGGCGACGATGCGTCATGGTGCCTCGCGCACGCGCCGGGCGCGGCGTCCGCAGGCAGCGGCTCAGCGTCTCGACTGCGCATAGGCAGGGAACTCCTCGGGACTGATGCGGATGGCCGCGCCGGTCGGACAGGCACGCACGCAGGCGGCGCCACCGGGCTGGTCCTTGCACATGTCGCACTTGACCGCCTTCTTGGCCGTCGGATCCTTCTTGGCGTTGGGGTCGTAGGGTGCCTCGCCGGGACCCGGCCCGCGTCCGAGCAGCAACCATTGCAGCAGCCCCGGTTTTTTCGGCGGCTTGCTGGCCATGTGGATCACGCCGTACGGACAGTTGCGCTCGCAGTTTCCGCAACCGATGCAGTTGTCGGCGATGAAAACCTCGCCGTTCGGGGCGCGTCGCAACGCATCGGGAGGACAGTCCTTCATGCAATGCGGGTGTTCGCAGTGCCGGCACGAGGTCGGCACGTGCACATTGGCGAAGGTCGGCCCGGCCTCACGGTCCAGTCTCGACGTGCCGCTGTGGGTTTCCGCGCAGGCCTTCTCGCAGTTGTCGCAGCGCACGCAGAGCGACTCGTCGATGAGCAGGATGTCGGTCGCTTCGCCGGCGCCCTGGGCCATCAGGAACGAGATGATGTCGCCGCCGCCGGGCAGGGACTGCATGGCGAGATTGGCCGCCGTACGTTCCTTGAATTCCTTCTGCAGGCGCAACCTCAGAGCGGGAATGCGGCTGATCAGCTTCTTGAAGACCGCGCCGTCGAGCCGGATCGTTTCGGTCGCAATGGCCGCCCGTGCGCTGGCCGAACGTTTCGATTCGCCCATCAGGGCCATCTCGCCGACATAGTTGCCGGCGGCGACATAGGTAAGGACGATGTCCTTGCCGCCGATGTTGCGCGAGATGGTCAGCGAGCCGATGCGCACGAGGTGCAGGCAGTCGCCCTCGTCGCCCTCCTGGAATACGTAGTCGCCGGCCTTGAAGCGCTGCAACGTGGCGTTGGCGGCCATTTCCGCGAGCTGTTCGGTGCTGGCCTCGGAGGCGAAGCGCGACTGGATCGCACGCATGATGAAGACGCGATCGATATCGGCCTTGACCGCCTCGACCGAATTGATCAGGCGATTCATCGAACGACGCGGCGTCTCGACGAGGATGCAGTTCGGACCCGCAGTGACGGTGGCCGAGCGCCGGCGCCCGGATATCAGGCTCATCTCGCCGAAGAACTCCCCGCGCCGCAGCACGACAGGCTGCGGCTTGCCTTCGACTTCGATGCGCACCTCGCCCTCGACGATCGAATAGAAGCTGTTCGTGTAGTCGTTGCGCGTGAAGATCACTTCGCCGGCAGCCGGCGTGCGGATATCCGAATCGAGCATGAATTCACGCATCTGCAGCGGCGTGATGTGGGAGAGCACCGGCACGTTCTTCTGGATCTGGGCGAGTGCCTGGTCGACGCTGCCGATGCCCTTGAGGTTGGCGAACTTGGCCTTCAGCAGCGGTGCATCGGCCGGCTCGACCGCGTTGCCGGTGATGTACTCGATGACCTCGTAGCCCTGGTTCATGGCCTGCTTGATCAGCGGGTAGCCACCGAGGGCGCCGACGATGTAGAGGCGCTTGACGTTGGACTCGTACTGGGCACTGATGGCCGGAACCGAGGCCGGATCCTTGTTCGGGAAGACCACCCCGCAGGCTTCGACGAAGCCGCGCGGCGCGGTCGCGCCGAGTCGTGCGATGACGCGGTCGAGCAGGATCTGGGCGCGACCATTGGCCGTGTTGAGGATCATGCGGCCGGGCTTGCGACCGGCACTGAGGGCTTCGACCTTCTCCGGCGACGAGTTGTAGTAGCACTCGATCAGGCCGTCGTCGATGGCCTTCAGGATGGCCTGTTCGTTGCCCTTCTTGGCGCGCCCGAATTCGTCCTTGCGATTGATGATGACGACGTTGTTCTGCTTGGCCAGGGCCACCGCGTTCTCGATGGCCGCGTCACCGGCGCCGACGACGACGATGGTTTCGCCCTCGTAGGCATCCGGATCGTCGAGCTGGTATTGCACGAACGGCAGGTCTTCGCCCGGCACCCCGAGCTTGCGCAGGTTGCCCTGCAGGCCGATGCCGAGAACGACGGCTTCGGCTTCTACCGAGTTTCCGTTCTTGCACTTGATGTCGAAGATGCCGTCATCGCGGCGTTTGATCGCGGAAACCTCATGCTGGTAACGCACGTTGATCTTGAGGCGGGCCGCTGCCTCGTCCCAGCCTTCGAGAATCGTTTCGCGCAGGCCCGCGGCAAACGGTATCGGAGAGCGCAACGGCAGGATGCCGGGCTCGTCCATGACGTACTTGCCCTTCTGGTACAGATAGATGGTATTCGACAGATGCGGCTCGGCTTCGAGCAACACGTGGGACTCGTTACGTTCAGCCGCGCGTGCCGCCGCCGACAGTCCCCCCGGCCCGGATCCGACGATCGCGATTTTGAACCGCTCACCCATGTGGTTCCTCCGCCCGACGCCGATCATACCCAAGCTGGATGCCATCGTGGGCATCGATGCGCAATTTCCCCGTCCGCGCAGTAGGATGCACCATCGAATCCCGTCGAGGCACGCATGCAGGGTATCAGGCAGTTGGTTGATGTCGAGGATTGCGTCGAGCGGATTCTCGAGCACTGCGCCGACCACGTCGTGCTTGCGGCGCCGCTCGGCCTCGGAAAGCCCAATCGCCTGATCAATGCGATCTACCGGCGCGTCGTGGCCGACCCGAAGCGCCGCTTGACCATCCACACCGCACTCTCGCTGGAAGTGCCAACACCCGGCAGCGATCTCGAGCGACGCTTCGCGAAACCGTTCCTGGACCGTCACTTCGGCAGCGAGTATCCGCGCCTGGAATATTCCGCCGCGATGCGTGCGGATCGCCTGCCAGCCAACGTGCGCGTGCACGAATTCTATTTCCAGTCCGGTGCGATGCTGTCCTCATCGATCGCCCAGCGCGACTATGTCAGCCTCAACTACACCGAGGTCGCCAGCGACCTCGCCACCCAGGGGGTCAACGTCCTCGTGCAACTCGTCGCGCGGCGGCAGCAGGAAGGGCAATGGCGCTACAGCCTCGGTTGCAACCCGGATGTGACCCTCGACCTGCTCGATCGCATGAGCGAGGTGGGGGCGCCCAAACCGCTGGTGGTCGCGGTCGTGCACGAGGCGATGCCGTTCCTGGCCGGCGACGCCGACGTCGGCACCGCCGAAGGTCTTTTCGACATCGTCCTCGATGCCCCGGGCGAAACCCAGAAGCTGTTTGCCTTGCCGCGCAATGCGGTCGATGACGTCGAGCACGCGATCGGCCTGCATGCCAGCACGCTCGTGCGCGATGGCGGCACCCTGCAGATCGGCATCGGAGCGCTGTCGGACGCCCTCGTGCATGCCCTGTTGCTTCGACAGCAACGCAATCCCGAATACCGAATCCTGCTGACCAGGCTGCAGGGAGAGCGCTTTGGTGGAGAGCTCGTGCAGCGCTGGGGCGGACACGACCCGTTCGTTGCCGGCATCTACGGATCCAGCGAAATGGTCATGGATGGCTTCATGCACCTGCGCCGCGCCGGCATCCTCGTACGCCAGGTGCATGACGATCTCGCCTTGCAGCGCGCGCTCGATGCCGGAGCGATCGGTTTGCGGCTGAAGTCGGGCGATGCCGCCGTGCTGCGTGACAAGGGCGTCCTGCCGCGCCACCTGGACGTCGCGGCACTGGCGCGGCTGGTCCGCTTCGGCGTCCTTCCTGCCGAATGCCGCCTGCTCGAAGGCGGGTTGCAGCTTCCGGATGGCACGATCGTGGCCAACGATCTCGACGCCGCTGGCGTGCTGGCCGCGCTCGACCGCCACATCGACGGACGCTCGATCATCGGCGGCCGTTACCTGCAGGGAGGATTCTGTCTCGGTTCGAGCGAGCTCTATCGCTGGCTGGCCAACCTTCAAGGCCACGATCATGCCGGTCTCGAAATGTGCAGGATTTCCGAGGTCAACCTGCTCCAGCGCGGGATCGAGACGCTGGCAGCCGAAGAGCGCCGCGACGCGCGCTTCTTCAACACCTGCATGCTTGCCACTGCGCTCGGAGCCGCGGCATCCGATGCGCTCGAGGACGGACGCGTGGTCAGCGGAGTCGGCGGCCAGTACAACTTCGTGGCGCTGGCTCATGGCCTGTCCGATGCGCGTTCCGTATTGATGTTGCGGGCGACCCGTCGCGAGCATGGACGCCTGACCTCGAACATCCACTGGAACTACGGACATACGACCGTTCCGCGGCATCTGCGCGACATCTACGTGACCGAATACGGCATCGCGGACCTGCGCGGCAAGACCGACGAGGAGTGCGTCAAGGCCATGCTGGCCATCAGCGATGCCCGCTTCCAGGCCGGGTTGGTGCGTGACGCGATCGCGGCGCGCAAGTTGCCGAAGGATTTCTCGATACCCGATTCGTGGTCGGCCAATACCGCGCAAGGCCTCGCCGAGCGCCTGCACGCCGCGCGCCATTCCGACCTGCTGCCCGATTATCCCTTCGGCAGCGACTTCGATGCCGTCGAGATTCGCCTGGTCAGGGCCCTGTCCTGGCTCAAGTCCAGGCTCGAGAGTCCGCGCAACTGGCCGGGCATGATCGCAGCCTTGATCCGGCCGGGCGAACGCGATGCGGACGCCCTGCAGCGCATGCAGCTGGCCAGTCCGCGCACCCTGCGGGAGCGCATGATGGCGCGACTCGTCGGCGGAGCCCTGGCGCGGACACGCGAGGGCCGCGATTGATCGGGCGTGGGCGCTGACCAGGGTCAATCGCGAAGGCATCGCGACGCGGCGCACCTGGGCCGGCGATATTTGTTAACTTAGGGCAAGCCGCGTCATCGACGCAGGCCGGACGGGATTCATGACCGAGCTGCATCGCCGACTACTGCAAAATCTGCCCGATCGGCATCCGCCCAAGGCCGGAGACTTCAACACGGAAGCGCGGGCGGTGCGAGCCTGGGTCGCGGCCCTGCCGCTGGCGAACTTCTCGGCCACGGCACGTCTGCTCGTGGAGGCCCTGCGCTCGATGAACCGCCTGCGCATTGCGGCGGCCGAACGGCTCGAGGCACTGGAGGTTCTGCGCGGCCCGGTCAACCAGCTCGCCGGCCTGGTCGATCGGCAGATCATCGGGGCCAGTTTCCCCTTGCCGCCGCAGCGTGCCGAACTCGGAATTCTCGCGCAGGAATTCCAGAGCGAGATGGCGCTCGGCTATCGAGCGGCGCTTTACGATTTCTGTGCACCCAGCGGCAGCGTTCCGATGCTGCGGGGCAAGCAGGTGGCACTGGCGGCCGTGCGCGCGCTGACCCATGGTGGCGCGCGCCTGCACAAGGCGTATCTGCTTTATAGAACGCCGCCGCAAGGCGCCTGGCAGGGCATGCACGACGTATTTCGTTTCGCCGCCTCGCTGGGCCTCGATGCGAAGGCGGTCGAGGATGTCGCCAGCGGCGCCGCGATCAGCGCGCGCACGGCCTATGCGCATGCCTTGTTGCTGGCCCTGGCCAATCCCTATCGGTACACCCAGCGCGAACTGCTCGAAGTGATCGCGCTGACCAGCACGCTGGCGCCGTATTGCGAACTCGGAAAGGCGTCCGAGGCGCGTGAAGCCGCACATGCGGTCGACGTCGAACGCGATCACGGGCCGGGCTACCTGCCCGAGGAACGGATATCGGCCGACGATGGCGTGCTTTCGCTCCGGTTCTCGGCCCTGCTCGAATACATGGAATCGCAGGTCTCGCGCCTGCCGTCGGGAATTCGCCTGGCCACGTTCCGCCTGCGCGGGGGGCCTGCAGTGCAGGTCGACATCGACCTCGTGCAGCGCCTCGTCGACAGTTGGACCTCGGACGGTGCGCGAGACCAGCTGCGCCTGCCTGCCGGCTACACCCTGCAGAGCGTCATCGGCCTGCACGACCTGCATTTCGTGCTCGCCGGCAACGAGGATTTCGAAAGCTTCCTGCGCCGGGTCAGGGGTACCTCGATCCAGCTCTCCGAACAGGATTCGGCTGCATCCTGGGCGATCAGCTCGAGCGAGCAGATGCGCGCCCAGCCGCTCGTCGTCCGCATCGTCGACCAGAGCTTCGGCGGTTACCGCGTGCTCTGGGAAAAAGGCGCCCACGGCGAAGTGGTGCGGGCCAAGGTCGGTGAACTGGTCGGCTTGTCGGTGGCCGACAGCGGCAGTGCGACGCCGGACTGGATGGTCGGCGTGATCCGCTGGATGCGGATCGACGACGAGGGCCGCATCGATGCCGGAATCGGACTGCTGGCAAGACGGTCGCTGGCGATCGGCGTCAGCGCGCTCGACGATGCCGGAAACCCGATGAACGACCGGCGCGGAATCCTGCTCTCGCCGCTGCGCTCGCAGGAGTCGGCGATCTACAGCTCGCTGCTGACGCCGGGCCTGTTCGAGCGCGAGCCGGCGTCCATCCAGTTGACCCTGCCCGTGGATCCGCACCGCTGGCCGTCCTCGGCCTGCGCCCTGACCGTGAACGGTGCCGGGATCATGGAGTCGGCCGGTGCCTATCTGCGTTTCGCCCTGCCGCCCCTGGACCTCCCCGATGAGGGGCTCGACAGTGGCGAGGCCGAAGCACCGCTGGCGGCAGTCCACTCGGGTTGAGTATCCTGCACACTTTGACCCCGATGGTTCCAGGCGCATCGCCGCCGCACCCCACGCAATGACAAAGACTCCTGACAGCGCCCATCCGCGTCGCGCCAGCATTGGCGTTCGTGTCGGCCAGACCGTGGTCGGCAACGGCGCCCCGGTGGTCGTGCAGTCGATGACCAATACCGACACCGCCGACATCGTGGCCACCGCGCGCCAGGTTGCCGAACTGGCGCGCAGCGGCTCGGAATTCGTGCGCCTGACCGTCAACAATGCCGAATCCGCCGCCGCCGTGCCGCGCATCGTCGACCGCCTCGCCATGATGGGCGTGCAGGTGCCGCTGATCGGCGACTTCCACTACAACGGCCATCAGTTGCTCGCCGACGAACCCGCGGCGGCCGAGGCGCTGGCCAAGTACCGGATCAACCCCGGCAACGTCGGCTTCGGGCGCAAGAAGGACACGCAGTTTTCGTCGATCATCGAAACGGCGCTGCGCAACCGCAAGCCGGTGCGCATCGGTGCCAACTGGGGTTCGCTCGACCAGAACATGGTGGCGACCCTGATGGACGAGAACCACGCGCGCGAGAATCCATGGGATGCCGCGCGCGTGGCGCGCGAGGCGCTGATCCGCTCCGCGCTCGACTCGGCCGCGCGCGCCGAGGAACTCGGCATGTCGCGCGACCAGATCATTCTTTCGTGCAAGGTTTCCGGCGTGCAGGAGCTGATTGCCGTCTATCGCGATCTCGCCGCGCGCTGCGACTACGCACTGCATCTCGGCCTGACCGAGGCCGGCATGGGTTCGAAGGGCATCGTCGCTTCGGCCGCGGCTCTCGGCGTGCTGCTGCAGGAGGGCATCGGCGACACCATCCGCATTTCGCTGACTCCCGAGCCGGGCGAATCGCGCACGCGCGAAGTCATCGTCGCCCAGGAACTGCTGCAGACCATGGGTCTTCGTGCGTTCACGCCAATGGTGACCGCCTGTCCGGGCTGCGGCAGAACCACGAGCACGCTGTTCCAGGAGCTTGCCCAGTCGGTCCAGGCGCATGTCCGCGAAAAGATGCCGGAGTGGCGGATCAAGTACGACGGCGTCGAGAACATGACGCTGGCCGTGATGGGTTGCATCGTCAACGGTCCCGGCGAATCCAAGCACGCGGATATCGGAATTTCCCTTCCCGGCACGGGTGAATCGCCCGCAGCCCCGGTCTTCATCGACGGCAAGAAGGCGATGACCCTGCGCGGCGAGACCATAGCCACCGACTTCATCGGAATCGTCGAGGACTACGTGGCACGCAACTATCGTTCGCGCGGCCCGGCCTGATCCGCATTCGTGGCCAAGCAGGATGAAATCGAATATCTCGCCCGGATAGGCGACACGGGTGCCGCGCATGCCCGCGGCAAGCCATTTTCGGATCCCGATTGCGGCCGCATGCTGGCCGACATGGCCGGCGTTTTCATGGTCCTGCCGCCGGCCCCGGCGCGCTTGCTCGATCTGGGCTGCGGCAGCGGCTGGACCAGCGTGTTCCTGGCCCGTCGCGGCTATCGGGTAACCGGGCAGGACATCGCTCCGGACATGATTGCGCTGGCCGAGGCCAATCGCAGCGAGGCAGGTGTCGATGGCCTCGATTTTCGCGTCTGCGACTACGAGTCGCTCGGCTTCCAGGGCGAGTTCGACGCGGCGCTGTTTTACGATGCCCTTCATCATGCCGACGACCCGGGCGAGGCCTTGGCCAACGTGTGTCGCGCGCTCAAGCCCGGTGGAATGCTGATCACGATCGAGCCCGGTGACGGCCATGCCGAGGCCGAGCATTCGCGCGCCGCCGTCGATTCATTCGGCGTGACCGAACAGGACATGCCGCCGCGCAGGATCCTGCGCCTTGCGCGTGCCGCCGGTTTCAGTGGCGCACGGGTTTATCCGACCCCGAAGATGCTGGCCATGATCCAGTACGAGATGCCGGCCCTGGCGCGCTTGCCGGCCTGGCTTTCGGACCTCGTGCGCTGGTTCGGCATGGGTTGGCTGATGCTGTTCGCCAAGTACCGTCGGGGCGGCATGGTGGTCCTGCGCAAGTAGGTTCACCGGGGCGGCCCGGCTTCGCCTGCGTCGCATTCGTTCGGCGGGCTGCCCCGGAGTTGCTCAGGCGCGCAGCTGGATGCGCTGATCCCGGCGCTTGTCCATGATGCCTTTGCACTTCAAGACTTCGATGCAAGTGCCTGTTTCAGAATGGCTAATCTTGAGGCGCAGAGCGGCGGGGCTAGTCAGTGCCATGGCCCGCAGGGGGCGAAAAAGGAAGGCCAGGGCATTGCCGGTCTCGGCGGCCAGTTGCAGGCGGCGCAACTGGCGGTAATCGGCATCCGGCAGCCAGTGCAGGACCGCCGCACAGCAGCCGGCGCGCAGGCATTGCTCGGCGCTCCAGTGCGAATCGGCGACACCGGCATCGATCTGCACGAGATGGGCGAGGTCGACCCCCGCCGCCGCCAGGGCAGGCGGGTAGGGCAGGTAAGGTGGCGCGATCATCGCGACCCGACGGCTTGCCCGGGTCAGCGCGGCGAGTGCCGGCATGACCAACTCGAGTTCACCGAGGCCATCGTTCTCGACGAGGATTTCGGTCAACGCACCGATCGGCCACCCGCCGCCCGGCAACAGGGCGTCGAGGGAGGCATTGCCGCTGGCCTGGGTACGGATCGAGGAAGCCGGTTCGGCACCGCCACGCCAGATGCCCGGGTGGCGCAGCACGTCGCCGAGTGCGGAGCTCCGGGGCGGCAGCGGTTGAATGGCGAGAGGCGAGGCGAGCACGGCAGACATCGATCAGGTTCTCCGGATCATGCCGACATAGAGTCCTTCGATGGCGAAGGATTCGCGTTCCGGATCGATTTCGATCGGTGCGAAGTCGGGGTTGGACGGGAGCAGGCGAATCCGTCCGCGCTTGCGTTCGAGGGTCTTGAGGGTGACCTCATCGTCGACCCGGGCCACCACGATGCGACCGTCGTCGGCCGTATCGGTGCGGTGGATCGCGGCCAGGTCGCCGTCGAGGATGCCGGCATCGCGCATGCTCAGTCCGACCACGCGCAGGAAGTAGTCCGGTCGCGGACGGAACAGGCTGGCGTCGATGCCGAACTCGCCTTCGATGTTTTCGGTGGCGAGGATCGGACTGCCGGCGGCCACGCGGCCGACGAGGGGCAGCAGCATCGCCGCCGGCGTCCGTGAGCGATGGTTCAGGCGCAGGCCGCGATGCGGGATGCGCTCCAGCGCGCCCTTGCGTTCGAGCGCCTTGATGTAGTCCTGGGCCGAGCTGTGCCGGGCAAAACCCAGGGCATCGGCAATCTCGCGCAGGGTGGGCGCGCGGCCGCGCTCGGCCACATGCTGGCGGATGTAGTCCAGCACCCGGCGTTGGTTCTCGGTGAGCTCGAATTCGTCCATACGTACTAATGTACGTATATCAGGACAATTGCGCAAGTCCTTCGCGCGAGCGGGAGGGCAGTGCGACGCTTGAACCCAGCCCTGCCTGATCAACCCACCGCCCGGAGGCGTGCAAACCACGATGTGGCCTTGATGCGCAGGACGATGCACGGCCAGCGGGCTGTGGGCGGGGAAGAAGTGAGCGTCCCGTATCGCGCCGATCGGCTCAGCCGGCCCCGCCGGGCTCGAAGCCGTCTCCGAAAATGTGGTCCGATGCCGGTGGGCAGGTCACGTTGGCGACGTCCACGATCGGTGAGGAGCCGGACACGAATGCGCTTATGCCGACAGCGTGAATCAGGCCGAAGCCGGTGGCTCCCCCCTGGCCTTCGAACCCGCAGAGGACCGAAAGGCCATCGGGTACCATCGTGCGATTGAAATAGGTCGAGTTTTCGAAGAAGGTGGTTTCGACCAGGCGCACTTTTCCGTCGATCGCGACCTCGATTCGGGAGAGGGACGAATCGGATGCGACAGCGGATATCGAGCGGACGTTGATCGTGCATCGATTGCGCTCGGGTTGTGACGTGAGGCAGTAGGGATTGCTCACGTTCAGCGAAAGCGTCGTGGATTGCGCTGTCACGCAGAACAGCGCCAATGCGGCGCTGACGGGTCCGATGAGCAGCGTTCGCGGGGCCACGCGCACCTCGTTGTTACGGTGAATAGGCAGGGCACGTGACGTTGGCGATGTCGGTCGACATGGGATTCCTGCTGCTGTCGAGCGGCTGCAATGTCACACCATAGACATTGCCGTACTGCGTTCCCGCGCCGCCGGCATTGGGCGCTCCGCAAGGCACTTTCAAGCCTGCCGGTGCCATGTCATAGGAATAGGTGATCGTGCCTTCGAAGAACGCCGTCATGGACAGACGCTTCTTTCCGGTGATCGTCACGGCAAGCCAGGTCATGAAGGGCGCGGTCGACTGATTGTCAGTCGCCTGAACGAAGCGGAAGTTGATGGCGCACTGGTCCAGCTGCGGGTCTGCTTGGTAGCAGTAGGGATTGGAAACGGTGAAACTGGTCAGCGCGTTCGGGGAATCGGCAAGGTTTCCGCTTGCGTCGCTACGCAAGCCTCCCGAACCGCCCCCGCTGCCGCCATCTGCCGATGCAGCAAGAGCCAGAGTCGTGGTAACGACGTACATCAATACGACGCACGCTACCTTGATCATTTCGCCCTCCTCGCGTCGGGAGGCTACTCCGACGCAGCAGGAGAATAGTCCTGATGACTGCTTGCTTCAAGCACGGGAAGAAGACGTAGCGGGCCACCCCAATTGGACGGGAATGCTCGGCTGAAAACCGCCCCCATTCCGGTTGTCGCGCCGGATCGCAGTCCATTGGACCGACAGGAATAGTATGGCCATTGGATGGCCGAAGCCGTCGGCCGATTGCCGCAGCGCGACCGCCATCCGGCTCGATTTCATCCTTGCTTCATGCTGCCTGGATGAGCAATGCGGATGTGCCCAAGCTGCGGGTTTTCTTGTCGTAGTCGGTTTCGGTCCCAATTCCGCAAGACACCATCGACCCCGTCATTGGTCCAGCGCAGACTGCAAGCCAAGTCCTCGCCGTCGGTCGGATCGGCCTGGCCGCGAAATGTCGATCCGGGACATCCGGCAATTGCCCCGTTCGAGCCACCCTCGCCGATGCTCGCGGGACTTGCCGTCGTATGGATCAGTTCTCCAAAAAAAGCAGACTCTGCGCACGCAGCGCGAGACACGGCGGCAAGAGCTGTTCGCGCTTGCATCGACAACATGGCTCCGCCCGGACACCGTGCCAACAGCGTGAACCAAGGACAGCGCATTACCGGCGGGGCGCTTGCCAAGTGGAGCGCAGGATCTTGTTGGAATCCTGGATACACCTCTCTACTTCGAATACCGGTCAGGTTTGCGCAGGAGGGAGGTCAAGGCCACCCACCATGCGGCGGTGCATTGCGAGTGGCCCGGATCGTCGCCGCAGCGCAGTGCGACGATCGGTGTGCTTCGTGCGTCCAGTCAAAGTGTCTGAAAACGAAAAGCTTTCCAACCGGAACTTACCGGCAATGTGGCCAATCCCCGTCGCCTCGTGAAACCGGGGGAAGCGGAATGTCATGTTCGTGAAATGCAGAAACCGGTTTCGGGCCGGATTCGGAAATACGGCAAAGAGAAAATTCTCAAATACCAGGAGATCGCCAATGCAGATGCACGCACGCCACGCCCGCTATCTAATTGTCACGCTTGCGTTCCTGTCGATTTCGGCCGGCGCACAATCCGGCGTCACCGACATCGCGGCGCCGGCTGCGCGCGCTGCACCGAGCTACTCGGCGCAGGATGAGGGGACCCGGGGGCAGGGCATCAAAGGTCCTGCCAGCAGCGCGCGACCCGGCGAGTACTTCTTCAACAAGGGCGTCCAGGCATTCAAGAAGGGCCAAGTCGCTTTCGCCGTCGAGATGTACGAGACCTCGGCCGCCTATGCGTACAAGCCGGCGCAGTACAACCTCGCGGTGATCTATGCAAAGGGACAAGGCGTTGCCATCGACCTGCCGAAGGCTCTGGCCTGGGCAACCCTGGCCGCCGAACGCGGCGACAAGCGATACGCGGCTGCGCGTGATGCCATACATGCGGCGCTGACGCCGGAACAGGCCGACGAGGCCGATCGTCACCTCGGCGAGCTGAGCCCGAAATACGCCGACGCCACTGCGATGAAGCTTGCCAAATCGCGCTGGAAGGACGCCAGGCTCGCCGCCACCGGTTCACGTGTAGGGTTCGTTGGCGGCCTCAAGGTGGGGGCGCCAGGCAACTCGATCGGTACCTCTCAGAAAGCCGACCCGGGGTCCAAGGATTCGGCGACACTGGGATTCAATGCCTGGGAGGCAACCGGCGGCAAGCAGGTCGACGGATCGATCGCCTACCGCCAGCTGCGCGAAAGCGACAACCCCTACGATCCGAAATTCGAGGCCCTGACCGGCACCGTGAAGGTCGGCGAGATCGACACCGATGCGGATGCGTCGACGTCGAAGACCGGTGAACAAAGCGAGCAGTGAGTCTCGACAATGCGAAATTCCAGGCCGATATCCCACCCCGTTCGCCTCGACGGTATTCGACATCCTTTTCAGCAGGCCTCTGTATGGGCGCCATACGCTTGTTCGGGTCCTGCGCGTATCCGGGACTGTCGATCTGACCCTCGTCGGCAGTCAGCGTCCAAGCGCGGCCATGACAGTGCGGCAGGAGCAAATGCAAGGATGCTCGGTGCCGAAATGAGGCCTAACCAGGGAGAAGGGCGACGCTTGCCGTGAGCGCTTTCGGCTGGACGGAAAGCGAGTGTCCCGGATCGCACACGAATCTGCCTCAGCGCGGGGCAAGCAACCCCGCAAGGGTATCGGTGCGATCCGGAATCCGCTCGAGGCGCGGATAGCGCAGTGGCCCGGCGTAATCGATGCGAACGTCGGATTTGTGTTCATCCTGCTCGATGGTCAGGATGATCGGTTGGTTTGCGGAATCACGTACGGCATCCAGCAAGACGTCCTGGCTGAAAGCCCCGCCGTTGACGGTCAGGATCCGCACGCCAGTGCGCATGCCGGTACGAAAGGAAGGGCCGTCCCACGCGACGGAACGCACCACTCCATCGGCGCGCGCGGTCAATCCGATCGAGTAGGTCAGGTCGGTAACCCCGGACTCGTCTTCGCTGGCGCGAAAGGCCTTCGTGGGCGTATCGGAGAAGATCAGTCGCCAGCCATGCCGGGTCAAACCGATGGTCGTGTCGATTTCGTCGTGGCCGTCGAGCCAGCTTTGAAGGAACGCTTTCCAGTCGGCGGGTGTGACCGCATTCAGCGCATCGCAAATGTCGTCGAAGGTGTAGGTCCGGGTCGCCGCGCCCGGCGAGGCACCGCCGAAGAAACGGCGTGCGAAGTCGTCGATGCTGCGATGGCCGCCACTACGCTCGCGCAGTTCTGCGTCTACGGCCAGCCACAGCATGACGCCTTCCGAATAGTAATCGCGGCGTCGCTGCCAGTCTCGCCACGGCACGCGTTGGCGCAGCATGAAGGAGGGATAGTTGATGTCGTCCGAGAGCGGGCGCCAGGCCCGCCCCGGCCGCGCGGCGACTTCGGCCGCTTCGACGGCGAGCCTGTCACGCAACTCTTCGGCAGTGAACTGGCCAGCCCGCGTTGCCAGGACGCGCCCCCAGAATTCGGTCTGCCCCTCGTACATCCACAGCAGGCTCCCCGAGACGGGGACATTGGGCGTCGGCGCCCACAGATCGGCAGGCGTGCGATAGAAACCGTTCCAGGCGTGGACGATCTCGTGGGCGATCAGGTCACGGGAGAGTAGCTGGCCGGACCAGTCCTCGAAGTGCGTCGATGCCAGCCCGATTTCACTGGATGCCCGATGCTCGGTGCCACCGGCGGAGCCCTCGTCGCTCAGCCGCGCCAGGATCTCGAATCGTTCGAATGGCGCGGCGCCGAAGACCGCCCGAATCTGCGCGATCAGTTTCCGAAGCTCGGCGAGACGTGCCGCGGGGATGGCGAGATCCCCCGGCCGCAACGCGACCAGGTCGAACGAGACCGCTCCGCGACCGGCTGCGGTCAGTGGCACCCGCTTCGCATGGCGACCCGCCAACACCGGCGCGTCAAGCAGTGCTTCCAGCGTCGTCGCTTTGAAGCGAATGGTCGAACCCTCCGTGCGCTCGACCCCCAGCGACGTGAACGAGTGCAATCCATCCGGCAGCGTCAGCGTGGCGACCACGGGGATGTCGCGGGCGTACCAACCCGCGGGGTACAGGATGAGCCTTTGCCACGGCACCGCCACGACATCAGGCGTCAGTGCGTCACCGCCGGCCACCATCTGGAAACGCACGTCGACCGCGCGCGTGCCGACCGGCACTTCGAGATGAAAGGCATGCGGCTCGTAGCGATCGCGCCGCCATCCAATCGAGCGGCCCCCGGCCTCCACGACCAGACCCGCGAGGTCGGTGACGGTGAGACTCGGCCCGTGGCTGGCGGGCTCCCATCGCGGATAGAGCAGGGTCATCGCACCGGCCTTGTCGACCGGGATGCGCTGACTGATGGTGAATATGCGGTGCTGAACATCCGTCGCGTCGACGTGAAGCTCGATCTGTCCGTCGAAAGGGCGATCGATCGGCTTTGGGATCTCGACAAGGGGTTCGACGTAGACTGGACCTGGCGAAGTCTGCGCGCCCACCGCGCCACTTGAAAGAACCTGAGCCAGCACTATCACGAAGAAGCGAACAAACCGCGTCGTCATCGAAGTACTCTCTCGGGGCTTCCAGGCAGCGTACCGGTAGCGGCCTGATTCGACCACCCTCATCAGCGCGATGGGTTTCGCGACGCTGCGGGGCCTTCTGGATCTGGGAATGCGTCGGCAAAAGTTTCCGGCGTGCATCAGGTCCTGAGTGAGTACCCGGACACAGTGGCCGACTGCGGGGGCAGTGGGGAATATCTGATGCTGGTACGCAGCCGTTGCGCCCGATCCGGAGAATGGCACGCGCAGTGCAGCACCCAGCTGCCACGGCAGCAACTAGTGGCGCTGCTAAATGAGCCCTCCAGCGGCCCGGGTCTTCGCCATGCCCTGGATACTCTGCTCAATGAAGTTTATGGCCGTGCCGATTGAGGCAATTGAATCAGTCGGGACACCTATGCATCGGAAGCCAAAATTGTGAGTGACCCGGTTCGCGGCTTAGCGGTACGCGCCCGGTCCGCTCCAGACTTCGTCGCCCAGGTGGTAGACCCGCTGTACATGGATGACCTCGCGGGCGTCGCCGATGAACTTCAGTTCCGGTGAATCCATCTCGACCATGCGGCACTCACTGGAGCCTCGCCGCAACGCCACCTCCAGCGGGCAGACCATGAGCCGCAATGTGCCGGGCATCGGAAGAAAGAGTTCGGTCATGCCTTGCTTGCGCCAGGCACGCAAACGGTCTTCGTCGGCCAGGTCGTAGTAAACGTGGAAGCCATCGACACCCATGTTGGTTCCGGCGGGGGCCGCATTGTTGCTGCGCCCGCGGTGTCTGCCGAGTTTGGCAGCCAAGGCCGCGTTGGCGCGGGCGTTGTCATCCTGGCGCACGCTCGGTTGCCGGCCAAACGGAATCACAGGCCGCTCCTCGATCCCGCGTGCCGCATCGGTCGGCTCGGGCTCGGTAGTGGGCGGTTCGGGCGAGGTGTCGGAAGTATCCGCCACCGGGGCAGGCATGGGGAGGGCGGACTGGACAACCGGAGTCGGGGGGATGGGCGCGATTGCGCGCAATGTCTTCGGTTTCTTGCGGCGCACAGCCTTGCGATGCATGGGTACAGGCTCGGGCGGCGGCAGACTGACCGACTCGTCGATCAGCGTCACTTCCATTGAGCTATCGCCCGCCTGGCCTGGCGGCGTCGTCATGGTGGTGGGTGCAGGCGGCGCCATCAAGAAGAGTGCGAACAGCACATGAAGCAGCACCGTCAGCAGTGCGGCCGCCCAGCGGCGCACGCGCTCGAACCGATCCAAAGCCGGGTTGACGAATACGCGCGGCGTCTTGCTCATGCCGACGGCGATGGGTAGAAGCGTCAAGCGGTGGACCCTCGAGGTGCTTTTGAAGTGTAAGTCGAAACAGGGCGGAGACGTTTCAGAACACCAGCAGGGCGGAGAAGTTTCAGGGAGGTTTCAGATGTTTCAGGTTGTTTCAGTAGGTTGTTTCAGTAGGTTGTTTCAGTAGGTTGTTTCAGGACACCCACAATTCTAATGGATGGTGGGTGTAGGGGACCGGCGCCCGTGAGAGGCCAAATTGTGGGTGGTCCCACTTCGTGTCTTCCGGATCGCGCTCCCCCTTGAATACCACCCGGCGACTTGCGCAGACTCCGCGGATGTCCTTCGTACTGCAGCTTTTCGATGCCCCCGAGGTGCGCACTGTCGGTGCGGCTATCGCTGCCGTCGATGCAAATGCACCGCCCCTCTCGAAAGCCAAGATTGACGCTTTCATCGCCGGCGTGACGACGTGCTTTCCGGATCTATCCGAGGAGGACGAAGACGGCGATGACGAGATCAACGTCTGGCCTGAAGGGCTCGAACTCGGCACGCCCGAATCGCCGGTCGTGAACCTCGGCGTGAAGCTGCACTTCGTCGAGCCGGGCGTGCTGTCGATCATTGCCGAACATGCCTTGCGCGCCGGTCTGCAGGTATTCGATCCGCAGAACGCCATGCTGTATCGCGCCGACCGCGTCGTGATCGACGCCGACGGGCGCACCCAGCCGTTTCGCGGCCTGACCGCGTTCGCCATGCAGGCCATTCGTGCCGGCGAAGCGGCGCTCGCCAAGCGCCCACGCCCGTCCGGGGCCGAGTCCGCGCCAGCTCTTACCGTCGGGGGCGTGCGTTCGCGCGTGGTCGAACGACTTATGGCCAACCTGGCAATGCGGGGCTTCGAGCACCGCCGCACCGAACGCATCGATCTGATCACCCGCCAGCACGGCGAAGTGCGGCAGACCTTGATGCTGGACTCCGGGCCGGCCAATGAGCACGTGGTAGTGCGCGCCCGGATCTGGCTCACCTGGCCGCCACTGGCCAGGCTGTGGGCCCCGCTGCTGCCTCCGGTGTTCACCGCTTGGCTCGAACGCGGCGATCAGGAACTGGCCGGCTGCCGTTTCGATTTCAGCCTGCACCCGCTATCGATCGGGCCGGAGCCGGCAAAACCCTTGTACGACCTGTTCATGGGCTACCTTGATGGCGCCGGCAAGGTCGATCGCTATGCCGATGGTGTCGCGAATTGGATGTCCGGCATTGCCTTGCACGTCCTCGACGCTGCAAACGGCCTTGCCGGCCTGGCCGACCTGATGTTGGCTGAGCCTTTGCTCAAGCGCGCTCGCGTCGACCCGACAGAGATTGCCCACCAGCTCGGCCTGCTGGCGCTCGCCCACCTTGCCTCGGACCCGCGGTTCGAGTCGGTCGCGCGCGCGCTGCAGGAGAATCGGTACAACAGAGAGTACGGATGGAAGAGTTTCAACGATGCGAGTCTGGGTTCGTTGAACGCTTTGATCGATGCGCTGCGGCGGCGGCCCTTGGGGCGCTAGCCGAAGACCTTGTTCGCACCTCGAAGCAGGCCGTCATCATTCGGCTGTGCATCCTGTCCGGGCTGCGAGCAGTCCTAGAGCAGTCCGGGACACCCGACATTTGCCGCTCCCAGAACTTCGGACTTCACGAAATTGTGGGTGTCCCGGATCGCGGTCCCGGATCGCCCCGCCTGCGCCTCTTCCGCCGCACCGCCGTTCGTCGCATCATGGGGGCGTGCAAGGGCTCGGAGAAGAATATGGGCGACGACGGTTTCGGAGGTGTGCTGCGCGACCTGCGCTCAGCGATGGGCGGGCTGTTCTCGGGGGGAACATTGGATGAGACGCGGATCGTTACGCTCGAAGTGACGTTTGGCCTGATCGGCTGGCTCGCCAAGGCCGATGGCGTTGTCACCAGCCACGAGGCCGAGTTTGCCAACCGCCTCGTTGAAGAGCTCAAATTGCCAACCAAAGGCAAGGCCATCGCACAGGCCGCCTTCCTGCGTGGCCAGCATCGCAAGATCGATGTTGCCGCCGAGGTCGCGCGCTTTCTCGCCCAGCATCCCAAAGGCAGCCCCGAAATCGGCCGCCTCTACGACACACTGCTGCGCCTCGTCGCCTCCGACGGCCGCGTCTTTAACCGCGAGCGCGTCGCGCTCGAAACACTGACCGATGCGTTCGGCTTGCCGCGCAGCGTGATCGATGCTCGGCTCACGATGATTCGCGGTGAAGCAGCGGGTTGAACTCCATCGAAGATTGGTGCACTACTCGTATTGTGTCCACATCCGCAGCACCTTGACGGTGTGTTCTTCTTCAAACACCTGGTAAACCAATCGATGCTGGATATTGATTCGTCGCGAACAGGCGCCGGTCAGGTCGCCGACCAGCTTCTCGTAGGGCGGAGGCGTTCGAAATGGGTTCTCGGCAAGTACTTCAAGGAGCAGTTGGGCCTTCTCCTTGAGTCCCGCTGAACCGAGATTGCGGGCGTCTTTCTGGGCTTGCTTGGCGAAGACGACTCGCCACCTCACCAATCAAGCTCCGTGGCGCAGGAATCGGGGGTCTCAGTCATGCCGCTCTTGATCGATTCACGCATGCCGGGCACGGAAAGCAGAAACAAGGTTTCCTGGATCGCCGCCCAGTCCTCTTCCGAGATCAAGACCGCATTGCTGCGCTTGCCTGAAATGACGATGGGGCGATGCGATTCCGCAGCCTGATCCATAAGGCGGTAGAGATTGGCTCGGGCTTCGCTGGCGGAGAGAGTGGTCATGACGGGGTTTCCTCGGTAGCCGTAAGCGTACGTTAAAACGTACGTAAGCGCAATGAAGGGTATGCGGAAGCAAGAAGAGTGGGCGTCCCAAATCGTCCCGGACAGTCTGCGTAGGAAATTTCCTACTTCCCGCGCAGGCAATCGACCAGATTGTGGGTGTCCCAAATCGCGTGGGTGTCCCAAATCGCGTGGTGTCCCGGTGTCCCAAATCGCGTGGTGTCCCGGTGTCCCAAATCGCGTGGTGTCCCAAATCGCGTTTGGCCTCCACGACCTGCTGCGCGACCGAGGCCGTACCGGGCGTTGCGGTGGCAGCGCGATCGGGTTGAATTGGGCAGGTCCGACGTCTGCGTCGGGCACGCCGACCAGGCCCCCGCCCGGTCCAACGATCGCGCCACACATTCGCGTGCGCTGCGCGTCGCACCGATCGTCGATGCGGATCGCATGTGCGATTGGGCATCCCGAGGCATTGAGTGGGTAGCCATCCTCGAGGACCGTCGAAATGCGTACTGAAACCTACCTGTCTCCGCTGTTGATGCTTGCACTGGTTCTGGGCCTCCTTGCTGCCGGTTCCGGCGCCCGAGCCGCGGAATTCTGTGTTGCCAGCACGAACGAGCTGGTTTCCGCCATCGTGCTCGCCCAGTTCAACAGCCAGGACAACGTGATCAAGCTTCGAGCGGGCACCTACCCGACACCGGACGGTCTGACCTACAACGCGTTCACACAAGGCGATCTGGAGATTACGGGCGGCTGGAACCCCAGTTGCACGTCGCGATCGCCGAATCCTGCATCGACCATCATCGATCGCGCCGGCGGTGATCCGCTAGTAGATGTCTGGCGACTCCAGACCGGCAGCGGGTCGATCCGCATCAGCGGCATGCAATTCGCCAATCAAACGAGGCTTGAATTTTCCGACTTCTCGACCAATTGCACACGGCAAGGCCAGCGGCTCGCCGTTGATCGAATGATTTTTTCCTCGACGCCAACGGGTACCGGCGGCGCGTTGCTTTCCAGCAAGTGCCACGACCTCGACGTCGAAAACGTGCTCGCAGTCGGCGGTGCCGGGTTGACGCTCAGTCTGGGCAGCGACGAACTCGGTACGCAAGTGCAACACACCACGATCGTCAACTCCGCGCTCGGCATCCAGGGCGGCGAGGGGGCGATCGTTCAGCTCTACAACAATGTGCTGCGCGGACTCGGGGTGGAAGTGTTCAGTTCGACATTCGTGCTCGCCCGCAACAACTTCTGGAGCCAGATCGACTTCAACGGCGCCGGCGGCAGCCTGTTCGCCGGCAGCGGTGCCAACTCCACGAGCAACCCTCAGCTCGGCAGTGATTTTCGATTGTTGCCGACCTCACCGGCGATCAATAGTGGTACGGCCTTCGTCCCCGGCGGCCTGCCGGCGACCGACCTCGATGGCGGACCGCGGGTGGTGGGCAGCCTGCCGGACTGCGGAGCCTACGAATCGGCGGTCACCGACACGCCCGTCATCACCGTCACCAACAACTTCGACAGCGGCCCTGGTTCGCTGCGCGAGGCGATTCAGTCGTCGAACGTCAGTCCCGGTCGCCAGCTGATCCGCTTCGCCATCAGCGGCAGCTGTCCGCGGCGCATTTCGCTGTTGAGCCCGCTACCCGAAATCACCGACTCGGTCACCTTCGACGGCTATTCGCAGAATGGCTCGATGCCGAATTCACGCAACATCGGCTCGGACGGCATCATCTGTATCGAGCTGCAAAAGAGCAGCTCCGTCAGCAGTATTGGGCGCGGTCTCTACGTGCCGTCCACGAGCAACGCCTCGCTGAAAGTGAGCGGGCTGGCCTTCGGCGATTTCCATGGCGCCGGTCTGGGCACGCTCGCCGGCGGAGGCGTCTATCTCGCTGGCGGGCAAGGACACGTCGTACAGGGCAATCGCTTTGGTGGCGGCGGGCTCGAGGGAAACGCCAATGGCGTCTACATCGGCAACGGCGTGTCTGCGCCGGTACTCATCGGGGGTGAGGCCAACGCGCATCGCAACACGTTTTCCGATGGCCTGAACGCCGGAATCAGCATCGCTGACCAAGTCAGCGGGGTCGAAGTGATCAACAACTACATTGGAACCAGCCCGAACGGCACCGTCGTGCTCGGCAACCGCATCGGAATCCTGCTGTTCGGGACCGATACCCTGATCGAGCGCAACGTCGTCGCGGGCAGCGAGCAGAGTGGAATACAGGTCGTCGGGAGCAATGGCGGGCTCTTCAGCGCAGACAACCGGATCAACGGAAATCGGATCGGCCTCACCTTCGCATCGTCCGCATCGGTGTTCGGCAACAGCGGGGCCGGCATCTACCTGAATCAGGGGGCGCGCGCCAATTCGATGGGCGGCGTCGGCCTGTTTGGCGCGGTCGGCGCGGGCAACGTCATCAGCAACAACGCGACGGGTGGAATTGTCATCGAAAACGGCCGGCTGAACCTGATCAGTCGCAACCGGATCTATGGGAATACCGGCCTCGGGATCGATCTTGCCAACGACGGCGTCACGCCGAACGACAACGATGCGGGACTCATTCCGGTCGATTTCGCGAACCGCGGCATCAATTTCCCGGTGTTGGCCTTGGCATCCGGCGATTCGACCAGCGGCGTCGTCAGTGGCAGTCTCAGCAGCCTGGCCGGAACTTACCGGCTCGAATTCTTCGCCAACAACGTGCCCTGTGATCCTTCGGGTCATGGAGAAGGCGCGATTTACGTCGGTGCGATAGCGCTCGAATTGGGTCCGGGCTTGCCAGGCGTCCAGGCCGGGCCGCTCGGCGGGCAGTTCACAGCGAACTTCGTGGCCCCGATTCAGGGCGCCCTGTTCACGCCCGACACCCAGATCACCGCTACGGCGAGCGACAACGGGAACACGTCGGAATTCAGTGCGTGTTTGGCATATGCAAGCAGTGACGTCCTGTTCGCCGATGGCTTCGACCTGGACCGGTAGGCACGGTTCGGGTGCCGCCCCGAAGGCTTGTACGTCCGGGTGCACAATGCAGTTGACCGGAATCGTGCTGGCCGGCCGTAGAGCACGTGGAGGGCCCTCGTCCCGAGCTGCGAGGTGAGAAGCGGGATGGTGAGAAGCGGGATGGTGAGAAGCGGGACGAGAAGCGGAGAGGAGAAGCGGGACATCCAAGGAGAAGCGGGAAAGAAGCGGGACGGAAAGAAGCAAGAAACGGAAGGGAGAAACGGGACATCCATGATTCCGGCAATTCCCTACACGCCGGGTAGGAGATTTCCTACAGACAAGTCGTTGCCCTGACGCCACGCTGTCGGCATGACCACTGCGCGCAGCCAGCTCGTCGATCCGCACACGCCCGGCTTCTACCATTGCATCTCCCGATGCGTGCGCCGGGCGTGGCTGTGCGGGATCGATCCGTACGACGGAAATTAGGGAGAAACGGGACATCCATGATTCCGGCAATTCCCTACACGCCGGGTAGGAGATTTCCTACAGACAAGGCGTTGCCCCGACGCCAACCTGTAGGCATGACCACTGCCCGCAGCCACCTCGTTGATCCGCACACGCCCGGCTTCTACCACTGCATCTCCCGATGCGTGCGACGGGCGTGGCTGTGCGGGATTGATCCGTACGACGGAAAGTCCTATGAACATCGGCGGGAATGGGTCGAGCAGCGCCTGCTCGAACTCGCCGGAATCTTTGCCGTCGGCATCCAGGCCTATGCCGTAATGAGCAACCATGTGCATGTCGTGCTCAGGATCGATCCGCTGGCGGCGGAGGCCTGGAGCCCGGAAGAGGTTGCGAGCCGGTGGGTTCGCCTGTTCCCGGCCATGCTGGAGGGCGAAGTCGATGAGGCGGGCTGCCGGCTGAAGGAAGAGACGCTCCTGGGCAATGCCGATCGTCTCGCCGTCTGTCGACAACGCCTGGGCAGCCTGGCGTGGTTCATGCGCAGCCTCAACGAACCGATCGCACGCCGGGCCAATCGCGAAGACGCCTGCACCGGCCGCTTCTGGGAAGGCCGCTACAAGTGCCAAGCCTTGCTCGATGATGCCGCCGTACTCACCTGCATGAGCTATGTCGACCTGAATCCGATCCGCGCCGGTGTCGCCGAGAACCTCGAGTCCTCGATCCACACCAGCGCCCATCATCGAATCGCGGCCCTTCGCGAGAATCCTGATTGCGCGCAACAGCCGCTGGCCTCGATCAGGACCGCCGTGGCGCCCGGTCTGGCATCCATCACCACCGAAGACTACCTCGACCTGATCGACTGGACCGCCCGACTCACCCGAGCCGACAAGCGCGGTCGCATCGAGGCGACGGAACCGCCCGTCCTTCGCAAGCTCGGCCTGAGCGAGCGCCAATGGCATCAGCAGATGCTCGGCACCGAAACGAACTACTGGCGAGCGATCGGCTCCGCCCAGGCCCTGATTGAGAAAGCCGTGGCCATGGGGCAGGGCTGGCTCAAGGGCATTGGAACGGCTCAGCGGCTATTGCGACCGCAGCCGGCCTGACTCAACACATCAGGTATCCGGGTCGAATCGGGCTCCCCGAGGACGGAGTGTGGGCGGCTTCAGGAAGTTGCTCATTCAATTGTCGAATAACGTCTCTTGAAGCGGCAGTGAGTCCGAACTTCGACCGATCTGCACCGTCAGAGATTGCGATCAGGTGATACCCGGTCAATTAGTGGGTGTCCCGGATCGCGCTCCTCGCGGATCGCGCTCAATCAGGCGATTCCCGGTCAAATAGTGGGTGTCCCGGATCGTGCTCGATCAGCAGATGCTCGGCACCGAAACCCACTACTGGCGAGCCATCGGCTCGGCCCAGGCCTTGCTCGAGAAGGCCGTGGCGATGGGGCAGGGCTGGCTCAAGGGCATTGGAACGGCTCAGCGGCTATTGCGACCGCAGCCGGCCTGACTCAACACATCAAGTATTCGCGTTGAATCGGGCTCTCCGAGGACGGAGTGTGGGCGGCTTCAGGAAATTACTCATTCAATTGGCGAATAACGTCTCTTGAAGCGGCAGTGAGCCCGAATTTCGACCGATCTGCGCCGTCAGAGATTGCGATCAGGCGATTCCGGATCAAATAGTGGGTGTCCCGGATCGTGCGAAATAGTGGGTGTCCCGGATCGCGCGTGTGCGCGCAGGCACACTTCGATATCGCGCAGGCTCTCGCGCCCGGTAAGTTGCGCGAAGGCCATACAGAGAAACCGGTCGGAGCAGGAGAACCGCTTCACATAACGATTGCCATCGCACTTGCGAACCAAACGTCGAAAGGTGTGCCAAGGCAAGTGCTGCATGAGCTGCGAGAAGACAAAGTGACCCTGATGCATGGCTGTGGCCCACTGAGGGTGGAAGCCGCCAGCCTGACGCAACCGACGTTGAAATCGGTGACACTTCGAAAACGGGCGAAAAGTCCTCCAAATCAATGAAATAGATCTTCAAGACTTGGTTTTCCCCGGACAGTACTGGCTCATTCAATTGTCGAATAACGTCTCTTGAAGCGGCAGTGAGCCCGAATTTCGACCGATCTGCACCGCCAGAGATCGCGATAAGGCGATTCCCGGTCAAATAATGGGTGTCCCGGATCGTCCCATCAGGTGGTCCGCGGTCAAATAGTGGGTGTCCCGGATCTCGGGTGTCCCGGATCGTGGTCCCGGATCGTGGTTTGGGCCCGTAGGCAATCGACCAGATTGTGGATGTCCCAGATTGCCGGGTGTCCCGGATCGCGGTCAGATTGCACCAGGCCCTTGTCCAAGTGGCGATTCGAGACGTAGGATCAGCCGGAAGGATGGATGTACTAAGCCACGGGTCCATCCTTTGGCCTCGGAGGCGACTATGGATGTTTTAGAGCACAGTAGTGCACCCCCAAGCAGCAGCGATCCAAGGCAAGTCTGGCGTTCGCCGGAAGTACTAGCGGCGACGTTAGCAGCATTCATTGTCGCGATAGTCAGTTCGTTTACTCAGTATTTCACGACATCGGCTCAAATCAAGGCGGCCGGAGCCGAGTCAGCCGAGCAGTATCGACAAGTGATGGCTCAGCTTGAGCGCCAACACGAGTTCGACTTGCAGTTGCAGACTCAGCAGGCACAAGAGTCTGAGCGTCTCCAGACTCAACAGCACACACTTTCATTGAAACAGATAGAGGTCCAAGACAAGTTTGCGCGAGACCTACTTCGAATGCAGCTAGACGCCAGCGAAAAAGCGGAGATGCGGCGGAGAGCAGACAGTAAGGTTCAAGAGTGCCTTGCGAGTCAAGAGAGATCGCAGCAACTTAGAACTTCGACGCTTTCACAACTGATCTCGGCAGTAAACGCAATGCGAACCGCTGACGCAGAATATATAACTACTGTCGATGTCGGCCTTGGAGTGCTCGTTATTGGAATGTTCGGTAAGTCTTATCAACTGGATCTATTGCAAGAGCCAGAAAATGAACTTACGTGGGAAGTCGCCAAGGATCGACGAAAGTTTGCCCAAGAAGCTTCCATTCGCGCAGCCGCTTCAAATTCAGCTCTCTCGGAATTGTTGACGGTCCTTTCGTCTGCGCGTGCCGTCTTTCCGGAAGCAAAGGGCGCATTTGACGCCGTTGCGAAAAAAGTCCCTCCGCAGCCTAAATTTTCTGAGGTAAATGATCAGATCATAAAGTTGATTGCGCAGCCCGAGAATCAAGCTTGGGACGTCGCAATGTACAGATTATATATGGATACATTCAAAATATCTGTTGGCCGCGTCGACCTCCGCGCCGAATTTCTAGAGGAGGTGGCAACCCTCAGAGAACGCATTTCCGAACAGCTGGTAAGAGAGCCCGCTAGTTGCTTGTAGACCAGGTCTTTCCGCCCGCAGAGTAATACCAATATCTCGAAGCGCGGAAATGCAGGACATCCATGATTCCCGGGAAACAAGGAAAAGCGGGATATCCATGATTTCGAGCTCGGCCTAAGCGAACGCCAATGGCATCAGCAGATGCTCGGCACCGAAACCAACTACTGGAGAGCCATTGGCTCCGCCCAGGCCTTGCTCGAGAAAGCCGTAGCGATGGGGCAGGGCTCGCTCAAGGGGGTCAAATAGTGGGTGTCCCGGATCGTGGCACTCAAGGGCATTGGGACGGCTCAGCGGCTTTTGCGACCGCAGCCTGCCTGACTCAACACATCAGGTATACGCGTCGAATCAGGCTCCCAGAGGACGGAGTGTGGGCGGCTTCAGGAAATTGCTCTTTCAATTGTCGAATAACGTCTGATGAAGCGGCAGTGAGCACGAATTTCGACCGACCTGCGTCGGCAGAGATTGCGATCAGGCAATTCCTGGTTAAATAGTGGGTGTCCCGGATCGCCACGCGGATCGCGTTTGGAAGGCGCGCCTGCAGTTGCGGCTTAGCCTACCGCGGATTTGTAAACTTCAATTGCAATGGCTCTTACCTTGTCCGGCTTCCTCTTGACGGACGCTTCAAGCAGACTCTTGACCGTTCTGTTCCTAATTTCATTCAGATCAAACTCAATGCTATCTATGAAATCGACCCATCGGGCTAGTGGCTTGTCGTAGAGAAGTTTAGGCAGAATATACAAATCCTGATCAAGGCGGCCATTGAAATAATAGATCCAGCGGTCCGACGAAATATTTCTCAACAACATATCTGCGTCCGACTGTGCTGCGTGAGAGTATCCATACGGATTTCCGAGCTTAACGCAAAGGCTTGCGCTCAGGCACGTAGCTAGGGCTGGATTCGGAATTGAAGTCCCCAAATTTGCGAGTTCTCGCATAGGGGCTGGCTCATTATAGAAGTTGTTGAGCCCTTGGTGTGCCGCGATTACGCTGGAAGCAACCCTGATGAAGGTCGCCGACCTTAGGTTTTCGGGAACGAAATCAAAGCCATTGACTGCCACCAATACGCTATGTAGTGCTTTGACGGCATCATGCCTTCCGTCGTTGAACTCCTGAGCATAAGCTTGGCCGACTTGCCAGCGCTCAGGTTCTTTAAGCTGGTCCCAATACCTGGGTATAATTAACTGTGCATTTCGAGCAGCATGCTCTAATTGAGCTCCTTTTGCGCCCCTAAACAGCGAAAGTATGATACTTACCGCGGTGCGCACAAAGAAGTACGGCGCCGCATCGAGCCTTAGGATTTCTGGAGAGTTTGGTGAGAGCGTTTCGGTTTCCAGCTTTTGGCGGAATGCGCGAAAGTCTTCTGCGGCTCGAATTTCGTGGTGGCCGAGTACTCCTTGAACGCAAATTCGAACGCATGACACTGCCTCTTCGCGAGTCATCTCTTCTTCGTCGGCGATTTCTTGTTCGCCACCAGCGAAGTGAGTAACTATAGACTGAGAATTTAGAAGGCGTTTGGTTTGTAGAGGTGTAAGAATTCCGAGGTCTCGCGCGAGCGCAATGGCTTCAGTTTCGGAAACGGCTGTTGCCAAATCGGTTCGTTCGTCGATGTCCGGTCGCTGGAGTAGCTCGCCAATGAAGCTGTTTCCGAGTGACCCCAGTTGCTTTTTTAGCAATGACATCGTTCGCGTCCAGACAAATACGGATGCGATTTCGAAATTGCCGGCCTTGAGGTTCATCGCAATTTGATTGCGTTCCTTAGGGCGGAGCTGAAGTGCCTTTGCTGCAATTTCTGCCGGATCGCTGACGCTATCAGCGATAACTGCGGGCGACGTCGCGGTCCATGGAACTACTTCAGTCATCATTGCACCTGCAGATAGTCAATCCATCTTGGGAACGGAAGAGAGCGGCCGGAAAATCTTCTCCAATGCGTCGTATGATCCCCTCGAACGCTCTGCGTCTCGCTCCACCAACGACAGTTTCAATTGGACTATCTGCCGCCGGTCGAAAAAAAGCTCTATATGCCGTTACGCATCCGGAATCTGAGAAGATTACTATCCCATCGGCCTGAACTAGACCCCAGAGCAGTCGCTCCAAGCTCTGGAGCTTAAGGAGCGTTTCAGCGCCGAGAGAGACTCTATGCTCAACGAATGCCTTGAAGAAATCTAACGCGGGTGAGAGAGCTACTAGCTCTCGAATTTCTGAAATTGATTCTATTGCTCCGCTTCTTATGCATGCCATGATGGAGCCGTGAGAGTTTTCGATGGCGCGCAGAAGCAAATTGCTAAAGTACTTCTGGAAAGGTTCTGAATTTGCTGGGTTGCGAAGGCTGGTGCAGCATTTGGATGAGAATCTATCGACTGCTTGCTTCGCTGTCTCGCTCTGAGTTTCTCTGGAAGTTGAGAACACCAAGGCGAGGTCAGATCCCTTGCTTCCAAGCACTTCAACAGTGCTTTGGGCGCTTCGTCTGACGGCAATTGTTACGCCGTTTGAGCGCAACGGGAGCGCCTCGAGCAGGGTAATTGATTGTGGTCCGACCGGGTAGGCCGCGACTCCGAACTTGAGGCTGCTAGCTGTTCTCTCGATGTAGATAAACCAAGGCTCAATAGCTAGGATTCCGCATTCTTTGAGTATTCTCGATCCAGAATTTCGGTTCAATTCCGTGTTGCCAATCTCATAAGAAGAAGAGCCCGGTATTCCTTCTAGTACTTCATGGATTGAATCACATATCAGGATAGTAGGATTTAGTTCAGTTCCCTCTTCACGGTACGTTACTAACGCACCGACAAGATACGAGAGAAGACCTTGGGTCTCAGAACATGACAGTCCTTCGTCGTTCATCAGGTCCGTAAGCCGTCCTGATGTTTGATCGCGAAAAGTGACTGTGGATCGAGACATGGTCAGATCCTGAGAAATCCAATGTTCCCGCACTGCACTATGACGCGGGGCTTCGCGTGCGTAGGTCGTGCTTCAGGGCCGACATGGTTGCGTACTACGCACGAATTTTCCGAATTCTTTTGTCCGGTCATGGTGTCGAACACTTCTCGAAAGTGTCAATGGGGCGCGAGTATTTTGAGTTTGCTAAAATGTTTTTCTATCTGCTCTTTTTCTTCGCCAACTTCAACCAAGTATCCACCACCGTATCCGGATTCAACGAAACCGACTCAATCCCCTCATCCATCAACCACTCCGCCAGATCCGGATGATCACTCGGCCCCTGGCCGCAAATACCGACGTACTTGCCTTTCTTCTTCGCCCCCTGAATCGCCATCGACAGCAGCTTCTTGACCGCCGGATCGCGTTCGTCGAAGAGCTGGGCGACGATGCTCGAGTCGCGGTCGAGGCCCAGGGTCAGCTGGGTCAGGTCATTCGAGCCGATGGAGAAGCCATCGAAGATGTCGAGGAATTCCTCGGCGAGCAGGGCGTTCGAGGGCACTTCGCACATCATGATGATCTTGAGGCCGTCCTGGCCCTGTTTGAGGCCGTTCCTGGCCAGCACTTCGACAACCTTGCGGCCTTCCTCGAGCGTGCGCACGAACGGGATCATGACCCAGGCGTTGGTCAGGCCCATCACTTCGCGGACCTTCTTCATGGCCCGGCATTCGAGGGCGAAGGCGGCGGCGAAGCTCGGATCGACGTAGCGGCTGGCTCCGCGGAAGCCGATCATCGGGTTCTCTTCGTGCGGCTCGTAGTTCGTGCCGCCGATCAGGTTGGCGTATTCGTTCGACTTGAAGTCCGAGAGGCGCACGATGACGGGTTCGGGTGCGAACGCAGCGGTGATCGTGGCGATGCCTTCGGCGAGGCGGTCGACGTAGAAATCGACCGGGCTCGCGTAGCCGGCCATGCGCTCGTCGATCTTGCGCTTGGTTTCGGCGTCCTGGGCGTCGTAGTCGAGCAGGGCCTTCGGGTGCACGCCGATGTGGCTGGCGATGATCATCTCGAGGCGGGCCAGGCCGACGCCGGCGTTCGGCAGCATGGCGAAATCGAAGGCGCGCTCGGGGTTGGCCACGTTCATCATGATCTTGAGCGGGGCCGGCGGCATCTTGCCGAGATCGGCGGTGATGCGCTCGAACGGCAGCAGTCCTTCGTAGATGAAGCCGGTGTCGCCTTCGGCGCAGGAAACGGTGACTTCGGCGCCGTCCGGGATCACGTCGAGGCCGTTGCCGGTGCCGACGATGGCCGGCACGCCGAGTTCGCGCGCGATGATCGCGGCATGGCAGGTGCGACCGCCGCGGTTGGTGACGATGGCCGAGGCGCGCTTCATCACCGGTTCCCAATCGGGATCGGTCATGTCGGCGACGAGCACGTCACCGGGTTGCACGTGGTCCATGTCCTTGATCGAGCGGACCACGCGGGCGACGCCGCTGCCGATCTTCTGGCCGACCGAGCGGCCTTCGGCGAGCACGGGGCCGCGCTTGTGCAACTGGAAGCGTTCGATCTGGGTCACGTGGTCGCGCGACTTCACGGTCTCGGGGCGCGCCTGCACGATGTAGAGCTTGCCGGTGTTGCCGTCCTTCGCCCACTCGATGTCCATCGGGCGGCCATAGTGTTCCTCGATGGTCAGCGCCTGGCGCGAGAGCTCGTGGACTTCCTCGTCGCTGAGGCAGAACTTCGCGCGATCCGCCAGCGGCGTTTCCTCGATGCGCACGCGCTCGCCGGGCTTGTCCGAATAGACCATGCGTTGCTGCTTGGCGCCGATCTGGCGGCGCAGTATGGCCGGCTTGCCGGCCTTGAGGGTCGGCTTGTAGACGTAGAACTCGTCCGGATTGACCGCGCCCTGGACGACCATCTCGCCAAGGCCGTAGCTGCCGGTGACGAACACGGCATCGCGGAAACCCGATTCTGTATCGAGGGTGAACAGCACGCCGGAGGCGCCGACGTCGGAACGCACCATGAGCTGCACGCCGGCCGACAGCGAGACATCCTCGTGCTTGAAGCCGTGATGGACGCGGTAGGCGATCGCACGGTCGTTGTAGAGGGATGCGAACACTTCCTTCAGCGTGTGGATGACGTCGTCGGCGCCGCTGACGTTGAGGAAGGTTTCCTGCTGGCCGGCGAACGAGGCATCGGGCAGGTCTTCGGCGGTGGCCGAGGAACGCACGGCCACGGCGACATTTTCGCCACCGGCGCGCTTGCAGAGTTCCGCGTAGGCCTCGCGCACGGCCTTGTCGAATTCCGGGATCAGCGGGGTTTCGATGACCCAGCGGCGGATTTCGGCGCCGGCCGTGGTCAGGGCGGAGACGTCATCGACATCGAGCGTGGCGAGACGGTCCTGGATGCGCTGGGCCAGGCCGCTCTGGGCGATGAACTGCTGGAAGGCCTCGGCCGTGGTCGCGTAGCCGCCGGGCACCGAGACGCCGAGCTTGCTCAGGTTGCCGATCATCTCGCCGAGCGAGGAGTTCTTGCCGCCGACCTTGCCGAGATCGGACAGGCGCAGCGCATCGAGCCAAAGAACCAGGTCGCTCAAGGGTCATCTCCGGGGGAAATATCGCAGTGCATCATTCTACCGGCTATGGCGGGTGGGCAACACTGTTGGGGGTGTGGGGGAGGGAATGGCGGCTGAAGCCGCTTCCAACAACGGAGCAGCGACGCGAGGCGCGCCATCGAAGCCCGCGGCCCCTGTCGGGCTCTTTGTAGGAGAGGCCTTCAGGCCCGATGCTTCTTGGCGCGTTGTGGAAGGGGAATCGCGGCTGAAGCCGCTTCCTACAACGGAGCAGCGACGCGAGGCCCGGCATCGAAGCCCGCGCCGGGTGGGGGCGGCTTTTGTAGGAAGAGCCTTCAGGCTCGATGGGTTTCGTTGGGATGCGGGAAGAGCATCGCGGCTGAAGGCCGCTCCTACGAGTGGCCAGAGGGGCGTGAATGGCTGTAGGAGGGTCCTTCAGGCCCGATGCTCTCGCGCGAGTCGTGTTCACGGAGCCGATGTTAGACTCGATGACGCCTGGATACAGAGGGGTGCGGATGGACACGGTTTTGCACGACCGGGGAATCGGGATGTCGGTTGCGGGCACGTGTGCGATGGTCGCATCGCAGATGCCCGCGTTGTGGCGGTCGCAGGCGATCGACGCGTTGTCGGTATCCCGTGGCTGAGGCAATGGGATCGGCGGGCGATTCCGGCGCGGGTCGTTCGCGCCGAGGCGCTTCGGCACAGCCAGCGAGCGACGTGACGCGGCTACTGACCGACTGGCAGTCCGGTGATCTGGCCGCAGGCGACCGCTTGATCCGCCTGATCTATCCGGATCTGCGCCGGCTCGCTTTCCGGCAACTCGACGGAGCGGCGCAGGTCACCCTGCAGCCGACCGCGCTCGTGCACGAGGTCTGGTTGAAGCTGGACGGTGCAGACCGGCTCGGTTGCGAGAGCCGGGCTCATTTCATGTCCTTGGTTGCCCGAATCATGCGTCAGATCGTCATCGACCATGCCCGGCATCGGTCCGCGGGCAAGCGTGATGGTGGCGTGCGCATCACCCTGCATGAGCAGTTGCGCGCGCCGGACCAGCAGGATCTCGATGTGCTGGCCCTCGACCAGGCCTTGTACAGGCTGGCATCCATCGATAAGGACAAGGCACGTATCGTCGAGATGCACTACTTCGGTGGCATGAGCAGCGATGAAATCGCCGCGGTGATGGGGTGTTCGGCGATCACCGTCAAGCGCGGCTGGCGTACGGCGAAGGCCTGGCTGCGCGAGCAACTCGAATAGCCGCGAGAGGGGAACCCAGTGGGTGGACAGGAAGCGGATTCCCAGGCCTTGACCGAGCAGCGCCTGGCGCTGGAATGGTTCGAGCGCAGCCTGGACCAGCCGGAGGCGAAACGCGACGCCTGGCTTGAGGAACACTGCGGCGATGCCGGCGTCCGCGAACGAGTGAGGCGCCTGCTCGTCGCCGATTCCGGCGGTGATTCGTTCATGGAGTCGCCTGCGTACCCGCTGCTTGAAACGATGCTTCCTGCAGGCAGCCGGGTCGGGGCCTACCGAGTCGATCGTCTGATTGCCGAGGGCGGCATGGGCAGCGTCTATCTCGCTCACCGCGACGATGGCGTCTACGAACAGGAAGTGGCCATCAAGTTTCTGCATCCGCTGCTGCGTGCGCCCGAGGCCAACCGCCGCTTTGCATCCGAGCGACAGATCCTGGCCCAGCTGCAACATCCCAACATCGCGCAGATGCTCGATGCGGGCCACACCGACGAGAACGTGCCCTACGTCGTCATGGAATACGTCGATGGCGTGTCGATCACCGAATTCTGCCGCCGCAACGAAACCACCCTGCGCGATCGGCTTGCGCTTTTCCGCAAGGTCTGTTCGGCGGTCTCGGCTGCGCACCGCGTCCTGATCGTGCATCGCGATCTGAAGCCCGGCAACATCCTCGTCACCGCGGAAGGTCGACCGATGTTGCTCGACTTCGGTATCGCCAAGATGCTCGATCAAGGGATCGAAGTGAATCGGGCGACGACCGTGATGGCCTTGACGCCGGCTTATGCGAGTCCCGAACAGATACAGCGACGAACGATCACCACCTCCAGCGACATCTATTCGCTCGGCGTGCTGCTCTATGAACTGCTCAGTGGCCGCAGACCCTACGAGCTGGACCGATTGTCACCTGCCCAGGCCCAGTCCGTCGTCTGCGATACCGCCCCGCCATTGCTCAGTCAATCCGTCGCGGCGGCGGGATCCGATCTCGTGGTCCCGGTCCCGGCGCGCCAGTTGCGTGGCGATCTCGACGTGATCGTGATGAAGGCGATGCACAAGGAGCCCGATCGTCGCTACGGTTCCGTGCAGGAATTTTCGGAAGACATCCACCGCTACCTGCGCGGATTGCCCATCCATGCACGCGCCGACCGCGTGGGCTATCGCGTCGCAAAGTTCGTGGGCCGCAATCGTTGGGCGGTGGTGGCGGCGCTGATGGTGTTGCTGTCGCTGGTCGGGGGCATTCTGGCGAGTACCTGGCAGGCGCAAAGGGCCGAACAAGCCGCCCTTCTGGCGCAAGCAGAGCAAACGAAGGCGGAAAAGATCAATGCGTTCTACAAGAACGTCTTCATGTCGCCCAGCTCGCAATGGCTGTCCTCGTATGGCAAGGGCGCCGATGTCAGTATCGAGCAGGTCCTGGATTTTGCCGGCAGCCAGGTCGATTCGAAACTCGCGAGTGAACCGGCCCTGCAGGTCGACGTACTCGACACGCTGGCGCTGGCCTTCCAGGGCATGGGTGTGTACCGCAAGTCGCTGGAGGTCGCTCGCCGTGCACTGGAGACCGCGCAGCGGCAACTACCCGCGACCAGCCCGTTGCTGGCGGTCGCCGAGTATCGCGTGGCTCAGGGCTATTACCTCACGACCGAACTCGAGCAGGCCGAACCGCACTATCTGCGTGCGATTTCCCTGGCGCGCGAATCGATGCCGGCCGACGCCGAAGTGCTGGCCCTGATGCACAATGATCTCGCTGTGCTTTACGGCGACCAGCATCGCTTGGGCGAAGCAGAGCGGGAACAGCAAAGTGCGCTCGACATCCTGCGACGCCGCATGCAGGGCAAGCCGTTTCCGGCGATTGCCATCGGCATTGGAAACCTGGGTTTCCTGCGCATGCAGCGGGGAAACCTGAAGGGTGCAATGGACGCGTTCGACTCGGCGGAAAGCATGTTCGCGCAAATGCCCGATCGTGAGTTCGCCGAGAAGGCGATCGTGCTGTACAACCGAAGCGTCGTCCATACCGTGAACGGCGAGTATGCGCAGGCCGATGCCGACGCCCGCCAGGCCGTGCAGATCGCGGAGAAACAGTATGGTCGCGATCACCCTCTGCTGGCGACGATCCTGGCCCGCCGTATCGAGACGGCCGTCGATCTGAACGAGGCGGACAGTGTGGCGCCACTGGTGCAGCGAGCCCGCGGCATCAACGCCACGCACCACAACTCGGACAAGCCGACCAGCGCGCGTGTCGAGTTGCCTGCGGCGTACTGGTACCTGGCGCGTCGGGACTTTGCACAGGCGAGCAAGGCGCTGGACACGGTCGAGCGACTGCGCAGGCAGGTGCAGGTGCCTGACGATCGCCTCGATCGGGTCAGTGCGCGCATCTGGGCCTTGCGTGGCGAGCTGCTGTTGGCACAGGGAAAGCCGGCTCAGGCCAGGCCCTTGCTGCAGCGCGCAGTGGACATGGAGCGCAAGCTGTACGGCCCCGATGTCGCCGAAACCCGCCGTTTCCAGGCGCTGCTGGACAAGGCCGGCGAGGCCAACGCGGAGGATGCCGCGCAAGGCAAGCGAGATCCCCCGCAGGATGGCTGATCAGGCCATTCGTCCCGCAATCGCCATCAAGGCATCTGCGAAACCAGTTCGAGCATGCGCCCGGTCACCGACTGCACGGCAAATTCGTCGATGCCGCCCGTGGAGTTGTTCGACATCGCGATGACCACCCATGGATCCTGGCCGGCGTTTTCCAGCATCCACGCATGCGTCAATACGTAGTGCCCGGCGCTGCCGTCGAGACTTCCGCCCTTGTACCAGACCCGATCCCAGTTGCCGCGGACCTCGGGTTGTGCGGCTGATGCGCCCAGTGCGTGGTCGACCAGGTCGATGGCGTCGGAGCCCTGCGGCAATCGACGCAACTGCGCGAAGGCGCGACAGATGTCGGTCGGCGTGGCACGCCAGGTACCGGTAAGGAAAATCTGCGTGTTCGCGAAGGGCCCACCCATGACAGGGGTGATCGGCTCGATCTGGTCCTGGAGGAACTGCCGCTGGTAGGACTCGGTGCCGTTGACGTAATCCAGTGCGGTCGCGAGCGGGAAGGAGAAGTACAGCGAAAATTGCTCGCTGATGTTCAGGAAAGGCTTGAGCACGTCCGGTGCGGAGAAGTTGAAGGCATCGACGGTCTGTTCGATCCGGTCGCGTCCAACCAGCGCGTGCAGGTGATCGGTAGCCGTGTTGTCGCTGATGCCCATCATCAGCTCGGCCATGTCCAGCAACGGGAACGGCGTGCCCAGGGGTTCGGAATTGATCGTGCCGGCGAGCGCCAGTTTCGATGCGGACAGCGGAATCGTCGTCTCGGGATCCAGGCTGCCGTCGGCTACGGCGCGTCCGATGGCACCGAGAATCCAGGTCTTGAAGATCGAACCGGTGGCGCGCAACTGGTCTGCGTTGCGGCCGATGGTGGCCGTGCAGGCGTTGCTGTTGTCGATGCGCCCGATCAGGAGTGCCGGTGTATCCGAAAGCGTCATGAACTTGTCGGCGGCCTGGCTCAGGGTAAGGGTCTGGTCGGCCGGGTATTGCACCGTTCCGTTGTAGTTGGACACGCTCAGGAGCACGATTTTCCGGGTGCCTGTGTATCCCGCGCCGATGTTGACATAGCCGTAAGGCGTGCTCGCGCCCGGGCTGCTGATGACGACGGTGGCGCGCACCGGAGTGACCGTCACCACGTCCCGGATGATGGCATTGGTGAACTGCGGCCGGAGCGTGTTGTTGATGAAATTGGCCATCGTTGCCGGATCGAAACCGGCGACGAAGTGCGCGCTGACTTCGCTGGTGGAGGTGCTTTCCCCGCTCGACAACTCGCCCAGCAGCCACGTCAGCTGGTCGGTCGTGGCTCCGGCCGGCAGCTGATGGGTTTGGCCGATCGGCGGGAACAGCGGTGGCAAGCTAGGAGGATCGAATCCATCCGAGTACAGGCGGTCTGCATGGGCCGTGCTCATGCAGACCAGGCCAAGCAGGATGCTGATTGCGCGTTTCATTTCGTGAGTCCTCGTATCCAGGTACCGCATGGCGTGCTGGCGGTTTGCTCTCCAGATACGAAAAAAGCGCGCGCTGCGTATCAGGTCCCGGCCGGAATCATGTGCGGGGGCAGCCTCCCGTCGATCCGGTGATACCGCGCGGCGGGAAAATGCGTATCTGTGGATACCCCACAGTCGAAAAGGCAATCACGTGAGTCGAGTGGCACCCGTTCTTGTTCTGATCCTCAATCTTGCCGTCGCGGCGACGGTCCGAGCGGCGTCGATACCCGTGCCGTGTTCCCCGTCCGCCCTCGTCGATGCGATCAACACGGCCAACGGCAATGCCGTCGACGACGTGATCGAGCTGGCGTCCGGATGCACCTACACGCTGAGCGCAGTCGACAACACGGACCCGGACTACGGGCCGAACGGTTTGCCGATGGTGATGACGTCGAACGCGCTCGTCATCCACGGCAACGGCGCGACCTTGGCACGCAGCGACGCCCCCGGAACACCGGACTTCCGTGTGCTCGATGTGAGCATGGCGGTCCCGGGTCCGGGTGGCGGCGCGCCGCAATTCATGCTCGATCACGTGACGATCCGCAACGGTCGCGTCGCGGACACAGGTCAAGGCTATACACCTGCCGGCGGCGGACTGCTGCTGCAGGGAAGCGAGGCAGCCGGTCCCGCGGTGCTGGACGACCTGACGCTGTTGGGAAACCAGGCCTATGCGGGCGGGGGCATGGCGCAGGCCTACGCGGGTCTCGTCGACCTGCAGAACAGCCTCGTGACCGACAACATCGGAGGACTGTATGGCGGGGGCATCGCAGCGACAGCGGGACAACTGGTGATTGCATCGAGCCGGATCACGAACAACCAGCAGGGCTCGCCGGGCCTGCTGTCGGATCCGCTGGCCTACCTGGTCAGTGGGGGTGGAGGCCTCGCCTCCTACCTGTGCGATGCACTCACGATTCTCGATTCGGAGATCAGTGGCAACCAGGCTTACGGCCTGGGCGGGGGAGGCATCGGAATCCTCGCAACGCCCGGCTCCATGGTGAATGCGCGCGTGCACGACAATGGCATCAGCATCCCGGATGACGTCAACCCCGGCTTCAACGTCGAGTTCGGCGGCGGCGGAGGCATGGCGCTGGGAAATTTCAGTGCGGCGGGCAGTGCCCCCGATTTCACCATACAGCGCAGTGCGATCTATGCGAACACGGCGCAGGGATCGGCAGGGGGCATCGGCTACGCGGGGAGCATCACGTCGGCGATCAACAACACGACGGTCTCGGGAAACCAGGCGGGTACGCGCGGCGGCGGTATCGGCAATGCCGCGCAGCTGCTGCTCCTGGTCAACGCGACGGTTGCCGCGAACACCGCTCCGCGTGGTGCCGGCCTTGATATCGGCACCTATGCGGATCCCAACGGCAACCTCACGACCGGAACGGCCTGGTACATCAATACGGCCATCGCCGACAACGCCGGAAGTTCGGACTGCTACAACGATGGCGGCAGCGTTACCGACAATCTGGGCAGTCTGCTCGAAATCGATGCCGCCGGCGCCAATGCCTGCGACGGCGTCAGCGGCAAGAACTTCGCCCTGCGCGCGGACCCGGGTCTTTCGCCCTGGTCGGATCACGGCGGCCCCGATCCGAGTCACCTGCCACTGCCGGGCAGCCCGTTGATCGATGCAGGGGTATCCGGTTGGAACAGCAGTCCGACCGATCAGCGTGGGGATTGCTTCCTGCGCGTCCGCGGCGTGGGCCTGGACATCGGTGCGATCGAGTCCGGAAACCAGGAAGTGCTCTTCTGCGCCGGTTTCGATCCATCCCAGGTTCTCAATTGAGGCGTCCGTCATGACCCTGATTCGTCGTCGCTATTCGCCCGGCGCGAGCCGCTTCGTCGGTTTGCTGGCGCTGCTCTCCATGTCGTTTCCCGTCTGCGCGCAGTGGGTCGTCACCGGCAAGCCGGTACCCGAGCTGAGCGGGTTCGACGATGCCATGCATACGATGATGAGCAATCATGGCATCACCTCCGGACAGTTGGCCGTGACCTGGCAGGGCAGGCTGGTACTGGCGCATGGCTATTCGCTGAACCCGGGACCTGGCGATGTCGTCACCCAGTATGATTCGCTGTTCCGTATCGCGAGCGTTTCCAAGCCGCTGACGTCGACCCTGATCAACCGCCTGATCCAGGAGGGAAGATTGACGTTGACGGACAGGCTGGGCGACTACGTGGACTTGACGCCGCCCGCCGGGCAGAGTGCCGATCCGCGCCTGGCCGATATCACGATCCGCAACCTGCTGGAGCATCTGGCCGGATTCGGCGACCAGGCCAGTGGCACGACCCAGGGATACGACCCGATGTTCGACGATGTCGAGATCGCGAACGCCTTGGGCCTCGGTCTGCCCGTCACCCAGACCGGCATCATCCAGTTCATGAATGGCAAGAACCTGGTTTCCACGCCGGGCACCACATACCGCTACAGCAACTATGGCTACATGTTGCTAGGACGTGTGATCGAATCCGTCACCGGCATGTCCTACCGTGACTACGCCTTGCAGGTGTTGGGCAGCATCGGCATCCGGGACATGCGCCTGGCTCGCGCCGAACTCGCCAACCGGGCCCCGCACGAAGTCATGTACGACAGTGGCGGGTTCACTGGGACGACGGTGATGAACAACAGCGGCAGCACCGTCCCGGTGGAATACGGGGGCTTCAACATCGAGAACATGGACAGCCACGGCGGCTGGCTGGCTTCGGCGGTGGAACTGGTGCGCTGGCTCAGCAACCTGGACGCGCCGGGCGCAGCGAATGCGATCCTGAACAGCACGTCCGTGGCACGGATGTACTCTTTGCCGCAGAACTATCCGTTGCCATACATCAATGGCAATCCGTTCTACGCCGAAGGCTGGCAGGTGCGCGACTATGGCAACGGCCATCGCAACACCTGGCATGACGGCAGTCTGCCCGGCACGACCGCATACGTCGTCCGGATCCAGGACGGTTGGGACTTTGCGGCCATCCTCAACCGCCGGGATGAAACCGGGAATACCTGTTATTCATGCCAAATCGACAGCCTGATGTGGAACGCCCATGACCAGGTGACGCAGTGGCCTGGCGGCGACCTTTTTCCAGGGTGGTTGCCACGCATTTTTCACGGCGGATTCGATGCGAGCCAATGATCGGGTGGCGCGGGATTTCCGCGCTGGACGCTTAGCCTGATCCGCCTTCCGGTACCGCAGCTCGCACCGACGCTGGTGCTCGCCCTTCGGCCAGCGTTCGAGGCTCAGGACGGCGGTCCTGCCGTTTTGTCTGCTGCACGCGGGGAATGGGCTCGTGCGTGATGCGGCGGTGCCTGTCGGGAATCCGAACCCGGCATGGCCCGTGGTTCGCGTTGGCAGGCGGATTGTCCAGGGAGGGTCTGATCAAGTAGCAAAGTCGTCATGGCGTTCAGAAGGTTTTCCACATGTGCTGCGTGGCGAAGTGAAGGCTGGTTGCCTTGACGAGCCGCGCAGTGCATGTGGAGAGCCTTCTGGACGCCACCTCTTCACCATCCAATCAATCGGTTAGGCGACGCCCGCCTGCGCGCAGATCTTTGTTGCGCCGACTTGAAAGACGGCCAGTCTGTCTGCGTCGACGCGTCGCGATCTGCACACAGGCAGGCGTCGTGACGACTTTGCTACTTGATCAGACCCTCCCTAGCGCCGGACGGGCTCAGCCCTTGCCGAGGATCAGGTCGGCGGCACGCTCGGCGATCATGATCGTCGGCGCGTTGGTATTGCCGCTCGGCAGGTCGGGCATGACCGAGGCATCGACCACGCGCAGGCCGTGCAGGCCGTGCACGCGCAGCTCGCTGTCGACCACGGCTTCATCATCGTTGCCCATGCGGCAGGTACCGACCGGGTGATAGACCGTCTCCGCCTTGCGTCGGACGAAGGCCTCGATGGCGCGCTCGTCGTCGATGTCGGCACCCGGGTGGATCTCGGCGCCGCGATACGGATCGAACGGCGACTGGGCGAAGATCCGGCGCGAAATGCGCACCGCCTCGACCAGCATCCTGAGGTCGTGTCCCGCGCTGTCGCCGAGGTAGTTGGCGTGGATCGCGATCGGCTCGCGCGCATTCGCCGACTTCAGGCGCAACTCGCCGCGCGACTTCGGGTGCAGCATGCAGGCGTGCAGCGTGTAGCCGTAGCCTTCGAGGCGATTGCGCCCGTGATCGTCGAGCAGGGCCGGCACGAAATGGAACTGCATGTCGCAGCGTTCGTCCTCGGCATGGCGCGAGCGCAGGAAGCCGCCGGCCTCGGCGATGTTCGAGGTACCGACGCCACTGCGCCGAAACAGGAACTCGAGGGCGACCGCGACGTCGTTGGTCTTGTCGTAGGTGACCGGCTGCGTGCAGCGCATCAATGTGCAGACGTCGAGATGGTCCTGCAGGTTGCGGCCGACGCCCGCCAGCGCATGGCGCAGCGGGATGCCGATCTCGCGCAGGTGGTCGGCCGGACCGACGCCCGAGAGCATGAGCAGTTGCGGCGAGTTCAGCGCGCCACCGGCGAGGATCACCTCACCGGCTTCGGCACGCTTGAGGCGACCGTGATGGCGGTAGTCGACGCCGATCGCGCGCGTGCCCGAGAACAGCACGTGCTGGGCTTCGGCGTGGGTGCGGATGGTCAGGTTGGGCCGACCTCGCGCCTCGCGCAGGAACGAGGCCGCGGTCGAACAGCGCGCGCCGTTCTTCTGGGTGACCTGGTAGAAACCGAAACCCTGCTGCTGCTCGCCGTTGAAATCGGCATTGCGCGAAAAGCCGGCGGCCGCGGCGGATTCGACGAAGATCTCCGACAGCGGATTGCGATGGCGCAGGTCGGACACGCCGAGCGGACCGTCGGCGCCATGCAGGGCATCGGCGCCGCGGGTGTTGCCTTCGGAGCGCTTGAAATAACCGAGCACGTTGTCCCAGCCCCAGCGTGCATCGCCGGTCTTCGCCGCCCAGCCGTCGTAATCGCCGCGCACGCCGCGGATGTAGCACATCGCGTTGATCGAGCTCGAGCCACCGAGCACCTTGCCGCGCGGCCACCACAGCCTGCGCCCGTCGAGATGCGGTTCGGGCTCGGTGTTGTAGTTCCAGTTGTGGCGCGGGCTCGCGGCGAGCTTGGCGATGCCGGCCGGCATGTGGATGAACGGATGCCAGTCGCGTCCGCCGGCTTCGAGCAGGAGCACGCGCCGGGCCGGATCCGCGCTGAGCCGGTCGGCGAGTACGCAGCCGGCGGATCCGGCGCCGACTATCACATGGTCGTAGGTCATCTGCATTTGCACGACTGCAAGGAAGACCTCGACCCTAAACGGCAGGAATAGAGCACATGCTCCAGCGCACTGCGAGTGCGGCTCCGATCTGCTGGCGCAATCATCCTAGGCGAGGATTTCAAGCGCATCACCGACTGCGATCGGGCCTGCCCCGCGCGCGATGAGGTTCTGGCCGAAGGTGACCCCGTGCGGCGAACGGCGGTAGCCGGTCAGCGTGCGCAGCGGCTCTCCGCCCGGATCGAACTCGCCGCGCAGCGGGTCGACCGTGGTCAGCACGCAGCGGCTGCACGGCTTGACCACGTCGAATACGATCCCGCCGATGCGGATCGAGCGCCAGCCATCCTCGGCATGGGGCGGCACGCCGGCGATCACGAGGTTCGGCCGAAAACGGCTCATCGGCACCGGCGTGGCCAGTTTTTCATTGAGCGCATCGAGCGCCGCGGCCGAAATCAGCAACAGCGGAAAGCCGTCGGCGAAGCTGACCTCGTCGCCGCTCTGCGAAAAGGCCGGGTCGACCGCCCGCGCTGCATCTGCGTCCATGTGCACGAAACGCGCGGCGAATCCGAGATAGCGGCTGATCCAGGCGTCGGCCTGTGCATCGGCGACGAGCGCATCGACGCGGTCGCGCCAGACCGTCGCGGCGAGGCGCGGTTGCGCGCCGGCGGCGACGAGGCGGAGGCTCGGCATCTCGGGCGCATCGAGGACGAGACCCGGCCCATCGAGTCGGGCACGGATCAGGACCAGTCGCGGATGCTTGCGCGCGGTGACGAAGCGGCCCTCGGCATCGACGACCATCCAACGTCGGTCACCGGCCAGGCCACGCGCCTCGACCACGGCACGCTCCGGTTCCAGGGCCGCAGCGGACTTCAGCGGATAGAGGCGAATGCTGGCGAGCGTCGGCTGCATCGGGCCATTATGCCGCTACGCCGGCTTGCTGTATCGGCATGCTAGTCTTCAGCGCTTCGCTAGCCCGGACTATTCATGAATCGACGCGATGATTGCGCAGAGACTTGTTCGCACAAGGAATTCTCCGACCGAGCGGAATACACCACTGTATTGCCGAGGGAGGAGAATTTCTTGTGCGGACAAGGATCAAGCAAGGGCGCGAGCGCATTCATGAATAGTCCGGGCTAGGGGACCCATCGCGTGCCAAAACGTCCTGCCATCCAGAGCCATGAATGGTTTGCCGTTGGCGTGGCGTTCGCCTACTTCTTCTGCGTCCTCGCCGCCTACTACGTGATCCGCCCGGTCCGCGACCAGCTTTCGGCGGCGGTCGGATCGACGGCACTGCCGATCTTCTATGCGGCGACCCTGGTCGTCACCCTGGCCCTGGTGCCGCTGTTCGGCGCCCTCGTCGCGCGCTACCGCCGGCGCACTTTCGTGCCGGTCGTCTACCTGTTCTTCCTGCTCGGCATGCTCGCCTTCATTCCGCTGTTCCAGATGCAGGAGGCGATCGGCGCGCGCCTGCTCGGTTCGATCTTCTTCGTCTGGGTCAGCGTCTTCAACCTGTTCGTGGTCGCCGTGTTCTGGAGCTTCATGGCCGACCTGCTCGATGCCGAACAGGCGCATCGCCTGTTTCCGGTCATCGCCCTCGGTGGCACGCTCGGCGCAGTCGCCGGGCCGGCCCTGACCCGCGCCCTCAACGAGGTCATCGGCGTATCCGGCCTGCTGGTCATGTCATCGACCCTGCTCGGCCTCGCCATCGCCTGCATCCTCGCCCTGTCGCGCTGGTCGCAACGCAATCCGGTCGCCGGCGACGAACAGCGCGAAACGCGGGTCATCGGCGGCAGTTTCATCGCCGGCGCGATCGAGACCGTGAAATCGCCGCTGATGCGCCGGCTGGCCATCCTGATGCTGCTCGGCGATGCGGTCGGTACGGTCATCTATGCCCTGCTCGCCGACTACAGCGGCGCGACCTACGCCACACGCGCCGAGCGCATCAACTTTTCAGCAAATGTGGATTTCTATGCCAACCTGCTGCAGATCGTGCTCCAGCTCGGCGTGACCCGGGCCCTGCTCGTGCGCTTCGGCCCGGCCCCGGTGCTGGCCCTCGACGGCGTGCTCAAGGCGGTCATGCTGGCCGGTCTGGCGATCTTCGCCGGGCCGTGGATCGCGGCGGTCGCCGTGGTCACGCGGGCCAGCGCCTACGGCGTGTTCAAGCCGGCCGCCGATTCGCTGTACACGCGGGTCGATGCGGAAACCCGCTACAAGACCAAGAACTTCATCGACACTTCGGTCTGGCGCTTCGGCGACCTCGTCGTGACCAGCGGCTTCAACCTGCTGCGCGGGCTCGGCACGACGGTTCCGGGCCTGGCCTTGCTGTCGATGATCGCGGCCGGCAGTTCGGCCTGGATCGGCTGGCGTGCCGCGCGCATGCTGCCGGATTCGCCGAGAACGGTTGCCGGTTCCGGGCGCGAGGCCGTCGACGGCGCTGGCTGAATGTCCGATGCGATTTGCATCGACCCGAAGAGGAGAGAGCATGCCATTCGAAGTCCTTGCCGAATACCGCTGCCACGGTGGCGTCCAGGGGTTCTACCGGCACCGATCGACCGAAACCGGCGGACCGATGAAATTCGGCCTGTTCCGGCCCGCGCAGATATCCGCCGGCAAGTTTCCGCTGCTGACCTTCCTCGCCGGCCTGACCTGCAGCGAGGAGACCGCCGCGATCAAGGCTGGTGCGCAACGGCTCGCGGCCGAACTCGGCCTGGCCCTGCTGACTCCCGACACGAGCCCGCGCGACACCGGCATCGAGGGCGCCACTGGCGACTGGGAGTTCGGCGAAGGCGCCGGCTTCTATCTCGATGCGACCGCGGCGCCGTATTCGGAGCGGTTCCGCATGGACGCCTGGGTCACTCGTGAACTGCCGGCGCTGATCGCGACGAACTTCAACGTGGACATCGAGCGCAGCGGGCTCTGCGGGCATTCGATGGGTGGCCACGGCGCACTGACCCTGGCCCTGCGCAATCCCGGCATGTATCGCTCGCTGTCGGCATTCGCCCCGATCGTGGCGCCGTGCCAGGTGCCTTGGGGCCAGAAAGCCTTAGCGCGCTTTCTCGGCGACGACAGGGAGGCCTGGAGACGCCACGACAGCGTCGAGCTGATCCGCAGCGGCCATCGTTTCGATGGCAGCATCCTCGTCGACCAAGGCGATGCCGATGCGTTCCTCGAAGCGCAGCTGCGCCCCGAGCTGCTGCGCCAGGCCTGCGCCGAATCGGGCCAGCCGCTGGACCTGCGCCTGCAGCCGGGCTACGACCACAGCTACTGGTTCATCCAGTCCTTCATCGCCGACCACCTGCAGCATCACGCCCGCGCGTTGCACCTCGAGTAGCGCGGATCACAACGGTCAGCGCGGCGTGACCCACATCGTTATGTCGGCATCGAATACGATCTCGTCCGCGCGATCGCGGACTTCGACGATCGCATGCAGGTCCTGTGCCGTGGCGGCGTCGGCGATCGCCTCGATACGTGCTGTCGCGGTCAGCACGCCGAGCGCCTTCTTGCGATAGCGCACGCTCATGCCTTTAGGGATCCAGCGCATCGATGCCGGAATCGTGACTTCGGTGGCCATGCCGCCGGCCAGCTCGGCGGCATTGCACATCGCGATCGCATGCACGGTGCCGATGTGGTTCTGGATGCGCCGGCGCTGGCGCAGGCGGACTACACATCGACCCGGTTCAAGCGCCTCGATGCGCGGCGAGATCGAACCGAAATACGGCGCCCTGAAGCAGATGATGCGCGAGAACAGCCAGCGGCCCGGCGCCGAGCCGCCGAGCTTGCGGAACATCTGCAGCGCCTCTGCGGCCATGCGCTCAGGCCACGCTGCGCAGTGATTTCGGCGGCTTCTTCTTCGTCGCCGCGCGCAATTCCTCTGGCGCGAAGTCGTCCACCGAGATGAACTCGAAGCTGGCCGTGCGCACGCGCTCGAGCAGCTTGCGCTCGGCACTGGTCAGCACACCCTTGGCTTCGGCCTCGGCAATCTGCGCCTCGAAGTCCAAACCGCCGACATCGCCCGACTTGACCGCCTTGAGGAACTTGCGCTCGATCGGCTCGGCCGCTACCACCTCGGGCAGCAGCGCGTTCATGCGGCCGACCGGATTGTTCGCGCTCGGGGTCAGATAGGCACCCGAGGCGAGCCGCGTGCGCGCCTCGTTCGGCGTCATCAGGATCGCCGCGACGCGATGACCGAGGCGGTCCGATGGCGGCACCTCGCGGCGACCGAGCGGGAATACCAGCGCACGCAGCAGCCAGGCCACCGGGCGCACCGGGAAGTTGCGGATCACACCGTCCAGCGCCATCTGCATGCGCCAGGTGCATTCGTGGAAGGCCCAGGCCAGCAGCGGCTGGTCGGTGACCGGCCGGTCTTCATCCTCGTAGCGCTTGAGCATGGCCGAGGCGATGTACAAGTAGGACAGCACGTCGCCGAGGCGGGCCGAGATCTTTTCCTTGAACTTGAGCTTGCCGCCGAGCACCAGCATCGAGGTATCGGCGACCAGGGCCAGCGCCGATGAATAGCGATTGAGCTTGCGGTAAAAGCGGCGCGTGTAGGCATCGCCCGGCGCCGAACCGATTTTCGCGTGGGTCAGGCCGAGCACGAAACTGCGCACGCCGTTGGAGATGCCGAAGCCGATGTGCCGGAACAGCAGGTCGTCGAACTTGCGCAGGCGATCGCCGTAGTCGGGCAGGGCGGCCGCCTGCATTTCGGCCAGCACATAGGGATGGCAGCGGATCGCGCCCTGGCCGAAGATCATCAGGCTGCGCGTCATGATGTTGGCGCCCTCGACCGTGATCATGATCGGCACGCCCTGCCAGGAGCGGCCAAGGTAGTTGCCCGGGCCGAGGATCACGCCCTTGCCGCCATGCACGTCCATGGCATCGGTGCAGATCTGCCGGCCCCATTCAGTGGCGTGGTACTTGGCGATGGCCGAGGGCACTGCCGGCTTTTCGCCGCGGTCGACCGCGGCGGCCGTGGCCCGCGACAGCGCGGTGGTTGCATAGGTCAGTCCACCGATCCGCGCCAGGGCTTCCTCGACCCCTTCGAAACGGCCGATGGCCAGACCGAACTGCTTGCGGATGCGTGCATAGGCGCCGGTCGCGGCGACGCCGGCGCAGGCGCCGCCCGTGGCGCTCGATGGCAGCGAGATCGCGCGCCCAACCGACAGGCACTCGACCAGCATGCGCCAACCCTGGCCGGCCATGTCGGGTCCGCCGATCAGTTGCGACAGCGGCACGAACACGTCCTTGCCGCGCACCGGCCCGTTCTGGAACGGCACGTTCAGCGGGAAGTGGCGGCGGCCGATCTCGAGGCCGTCGGTGTCGCGCGGGATCAGCGCGAGCGTGATGCCGCGATCCTCGACGTCGCCGAGCAGATGGTCCGGATCGAGCAGGCGGAAGGCGAGGCCGACGATGGTCGCGACCGGGGCCAAGGTGATGTAGCGCTTGTCGAAGGTCAGGCGCACGCCGAGCACGTTGCCGCCCTGCCACTCGCCCTTGCAGACGATGCCGTAGTCGGGCAGCGAGGTCGCGTCGGAGCCTGCGTACGGTCCGGTCAGGGCGAAACACGGGATTTCGCGGCCGTCGGCGAGGCGCGGCAGGTAGTGGTTCTTCTGTTCCTCGGTGCCGTAGTGCAGCAGCAGTTCGGCCGGACCGAGCGAATTCGGCACGGCCACCGTCGAGGAGACCGTCGCCGACATGCTCGCGATCTTCTGCAGCACGGCCGAATGGGCCAGCGCGGAAAACTGCAGGCCGCCGTACTGCTTCGGGATGATCATGCCGAAGAACCTGTTGGCCTTGAGGAATTCCCACATGTCCTCAGGCAGGTCGGCCAGCTCGTGGCTGATCTCCCATTCGTTGATCTTCGCGCAGAGCTCCTCGACCGGGCCGTCGAGGAAGGCCTGCTCGTCGACGCTCAGTTCGGGCCGGGCCTGGCCGAGCAGTTCGGACCAGTCGGGCTTGCCGCTGAACAGCTGGCCTTCGAAGCCGACCGTGCCGGCCTCGAGCGCGATCTGCTCGGTCTCGGACAGGTTCGGCGTGATCTTGCGATAGATCGCCAGCAGCGGTGCGCTGATGCGGGCGCGGCGGAATGCCGGCAGGTTCAGCGGCACGGCGATCGCCGCGAACACCAGCAGCGGCAGCGCGATGGCCAGCCAGTGCGAGCCGGCCAGCAGGCCGACGCCGAGGATCGCGATCGCCGTGGCGATGGTCCAGGTGCGCAGGCCGATGCGCAGGTAGGCCGCCACCATCGAGGCCAGCACGCCCGCGAGCAACGGGATCAGATACGCAATCGCATGCAACATGTCGATGACTCCTCTTCAACTGTCTGGCGCCTGCCGCGCGCATGCCCGGATCGGTCCGGTCATGCCCGTGGCGCGGCGCCTGTTCGCCCTTGCCGCATTGGAGCTTGCGGCCCGGGTCTTGGCTGATTGTCGATCTCGCCCCGGCGAAGCCCAGGCAGCCTGCGCACGGAGCAACGATCCGCCGCTTTTGCGGCGCCGTCAAATAGCCGGCAGGCCCCCGAGAAAGTCGAGGACATGCCGGGAAAACTGGTCATTTTCGTCACCGGCCACCATGTGCGTCGCACGCGGCACGGCGACGTGGCGGGCATGCGGCACGAGCTGCAGGAACTCGCCGATCGTGGTTTCCGAAACGACGTCGCTGGCCGCGCCGCTGATCAGCAGGGTCGGCACGCGGATGCGGGTCGCCGCTTCGAGCAGGTCGGCCTGATGGCGGGCACCGTCGGCCGCGATCGGTTCGAGCATGCGCGGGTCCCAGTGCCAGCGCAGGCGCCCGTCCGGCCCCGGACTGAGCAAGCGGCCGAGGCTTTGTGGCGACTTGCGCTGGGTACGGTGCGGCAGGTAGGCGGCAATGGCGTCGGCCGCTTCCTCGAAATCGGCGAATCCGTGCGGATTGGCGCGCATGAACTCGAGAATGCGCTCGACCCCGGCCGGTTCCCAGCGCGGCGTGATATCGACCAGGACCAGGGCGCGGCAGCAGTCGGGATCGGCACCGGCCGCGGCAATCCCGATCAGTCCGCCCATCGAGGCGCCGACCACCACCGGCGGCCGTTCGCAGCAGGACATCACCAGACGCAGGTCGCCGATCAGCTGCTCGACCGAATAATCGCCCGATTCAAGCCAGCTGCTCTGGCCGTGTCCGCGCGCGTCGTAAGTAATGCTCGACCAGCCGGCCGCGGCGGTGAGCCCGGCGCAGCCGGACCAGGCCTCACGGGTCTGGCCGAAGCCGTGCGCGAACACGGCCGCTTCGCCGAGGCCGTCGCCATGCTGTTCGAGCGCCAGCGACACGCCGTCACCGGTCGGCAGCCGGGTCGCGCGGGACGGTGGACTCGAGGTGGCCTGTTGCATAACCATACGCGCAAGTATGGAGGGCCCCGCAGCGCAAATCAATGACCCGCGCGGACCCCGCCGCACGCTCGCTTCTCATCCCGTCTCCGCTGCGGCACACTGCCGGGATGGGCGAAACACACGAGAAGAGCGAGCCGCGCGGGCGTCTGTCGACGACGGATTGGGAGCAGGCTGCGCTGCACGTCCTCGCCGAGGGCGGGGTTTCGGCGGTCGCCGTCGAGTCGCTGGCACGCACCCTCGGCGTGACCAAGGGCAGCTTCTACTGGCATTTTCCGACCCGCGAGGCCCTGCTCAAGGCCGCCATCGACCGCTGGGAACAGCGCGACGAGGACGAGGTCATTTCCCGCGTCGAACGCATCGCCGACCCGCACGAGCGCCTGCGCGAGCTGTTTCACCGGGTCAGCCGCGAGGTCCAGTCGCATCTGGTCTATGCCGCCCTGCTGCAGGCCTCGGATCATCCGCTCGTGCAGCCCGTCATTGAGCGCATTTCACGGCGGCGCCTGGCCCTGCTGACCCAGGCCTATGGCGAAGCCGGTTTCGATGCCCGTGCCGCGGCCCACCGCGCGCGCCTGGCCTATACCGCCTACAGCGGATTTCTCCAGCTCAATCAAAGCCATGGCATGCCGCGCATGGACCAGGAGGAGTACGAGGCCTATGTCGATCACGTCATCGCGACCCTGATTCCGGCCTGATTCCGGGGCCGTGCCGATGTCGCAGCTGACCTTGCCAAGGCCAGCCCCTGCCGCTAACGTCGCTGACCCTACATTCATGAACGCGGGTCCCGGCCCGCGAATAAGGAAAACATGGCAAGTTCGCTGGAATCCTTGAACCGTTGGGTCGAGGAAGTGGCCGCTCTGACCCAACCCGCCGAAATCCACTGGTGCAATGGTTCCGACGGCGAAAGCCGCCTGCTCAAGGAGCGCATGCTGGCCAGCGGCGACCTGCTCGAGCTGAACCAGGAGACCCATCCGGGCTGCACCCTGCACCGCTCGAGCCCGACCGACGTCGCCCGCGTCGAGCACCTGACCTTCATCTGCACGCGCGAGCGCGAGGATGCCGGCCCGAACAACCCGTGGATGGACCCGACCGAAGCGCATGCCAAGGTCGACGCCCTGTTCGCCGGCGCCATGCGCGGACGCACGATGTACGTCGTGCCCTACTGCATGGGTCCGATCGACTCGCCGTTTTCGCGCTGCGGCGTCGAGATCACCGATTCGCCCTATGTCGTCGCCAACATGCGCATCATGACCCGCATGGGCGCGCCGGCGCTGACCCGAATCGAGCGCGAGGGTCGCTTCGTCAAGGGCCTGCATTCGATCGGCGAGCTCGATCCGGACAAGCGCTTCATCATGCATTTCCCCGAGGAACTGACGATCAAGTCGATCGGCTCCGGCTACGGCGGCAACGCCCTGCTCGGCAAGAAATGCCACGCGCTGCGCATCGGCTCCTGGCAGGCGCGCAGCGAAGGCTGGCTGGCCGAGCACATGCTGATCGTCGGCATCGAGAATCCCGAGGGCGAGACGCACTACATCGCTGCGGCGTTTCCTTCGGCCTGCGGCAAGACCAATCTGGCCATGCTGATCCCACCCGAGAGCTACCGCAAGGCAGGCTGGAAGGTGTGGACGATCGGCGACGACATCTGCTGGATGACGCCCGGCGAGGATGGCCGGCTCTGGGCGATCAATCCCGAGGCGGGTTTCTTCGGCGTGGCCCCGGGCACCGACCGCACGACCAATCCGAATGCCCTGACCACGATCCAGCACGACACCATCTATACCAATGTCGCGGTGACCGCCGACAACCAGCCATGGTGGGAGGGACTGCGCGAGGGCACGCCGGCCAAGGACTGGCAGGGCCGCGACTACGATCCGGCGAGCGGCCCTGCCGCGCATCCGAATGCGCGCTTCACGGTTGCGGCCAGCCAGTGCCCAAGCTGGTCGCCGAAGGCCGAGGCGGCGCAAGGCGTACCAATCAGCGCGATCGTCTTCGGCGGACGCCGGCCCTCGCTGGTTCCGCTCGTGTTCGAGGCCCGCGACTGGACCCACGGCGTCCTCGTCGGCGCCGCGATGGGTTCGGAAACCACCGCCGCCGCGACCGGCGCGGTCGGCGTGCTGCGGCGCGACTCGATGGCCATGAAACCGTTCTGCGGCTACAACTTCGCCGACTACTTCGCGCACTGGCTTTCGTTCGACAAAGCCGGCGCGAAGCTGCCGAAGATCTTCCACGTCAACTGGTTCCGCAAGGGTGCCGACGGCAAGTTCCTGTGGCCCGGCTTCGGTGAAAACCTGCGCGTGCTCGAATGGATCATCGGACGTTGCGAAGGCCGCAGCGGCGCCCTCGAAACACCGATTGGCCGGGTTCCGGATTCGACCGACATCCGTCTCGACGACCTCGCCCTGGGCCAGTCGGCCATCCGCGAACTTTTCGAAGTCGATGCGGCCGGCTGGCGCAACGAGGTCGACGCGATCGGCAGCTACCTCGAGGGCTTTGGCGCACGCCTGCCGGAGCGGCTCAGGCAGGAGCAGCGACGAATCGCCCAGGCACTGGCGCAATCGCGCCCGGTTGCGCGGGCAGCCAGCGCTTGAGCAAGCGGCGGCCGAGGCCAGGAACGCCGCCGAACCCCCGCCATGACGGCGATCGGGTCTGCCTGATGCAGACCCGATCGGACATGCCCTGCACGGGCCGCTTTTAAACCTCCCGCTGCCGACCGGCATCCAAGCTGGCACTATGAGCGCAGCCTGCCTTGCCATGCCCTTGCCGATGATCGACGCACCGCGGACCGAGACCGAGGATAGCGAACTGGTCCGGCGTGCCGCGGCGGGCGACATGGGCGCGTTCGAACAGCTGTACCGGCGCCACGCCGGTCGCGTGCACGGTGCCGTCTGGCGCCTCTCCGGAATGAATTCCGCGCGTGCCGATGAACTGACCCAGGAAGCCTTCGTGCGCGCCTGGCAGAAGCTGTCGAGTTTCCGTTTCGAAAGCGCCTTTACGACCTGGCTGCACCGTCTCGCGGTCAACGTCGCCCTGATGGACCTGCGTCGCCACGATCCCGAGGAAGCGGCCGACGACGCGACCCTCGAGGCCGCCAGCGAGCCGGACCGTCCGTTCTGTGCCGGCGAACGCGCCGACCTCGAACGCGCCGTCGCCAGCCTGCCGCCGCGCGCGCGCGCCGTCCTCGTCCTGCATGACATCGAAGGCTGGAAGCACGAGGAAATCGGCCGCGAACTCGGCATGGCGGTCGGATCGTCCAAGGCGCAACTGCATCGGGCCCGCGGATTGCTCCGGCGGGTCCTGGGAGAACAGCATGACTGACTTCGAACTGCGCCGCGAACTGCGCGAACTGCGCGTGTCGCGTGAACCGCAACGCGACCTCTGGCCGCAGATCGCGCATCGCCTCGCGGCCGGATCCGAACAGCCGGCCGCACCCGCTCGGCGACGCGCCTGGATGCCGCTGGCGCTGGCCGCCGGCATCGCCGTGGCCCTCAGCGCCGGGCTGTTCTCGCTGGTCCAGCACCATCAGGCAGCCGTCGACGACACGGCCATGGCCAGCCTTCGCGATGGCCCTTCGGTGAGCGAACAGATCGAACGGGCACGCGAGCTGGCCAGCTCCGGCGATCCGCGCCTGGCTGGCGCCGAGGTCGTCATCGATTCGGCCAGCGAAGAACTCGAACAGGCCCTGCAGCAGCGACCCGATGCGGTTTTCCTGGTCGGCCTGATCAACCGCACGCATGCGCAGCGGCGCAAGCTTGCCCGCCTCGGCATCAATGCCGGATAAGGATCCACGATGAAACTGACGACCCCAACCCTGCTGTCCTTCGCGCTGTTGCTGGGCAGCCTGCCGGCCTTCGCCGGCACTCCGATCAACGAAAGCCGCTCGGTCGATGCCACGGCGCACATCGACATCAGCAACGTGCGCGGCTCGGTCACGGTCAGCGCCTGGGACCAGGCCAGGGTCGAGATCACCGGCACGCTCGGCAGCGGCAGCAAGGGCCTCAGCGTGACCGGCGGCGGCTCGCGGCTCGACATCAAGGTCGAGGGCCCGGAAAAGTCGGGCTGGTTCGACTGGGGCTCGAGTTCACGCATGGAGGATTCGATCCTCGACATTCGCGTTCCGCGCGATGCCGAGCTGACCATCGAAACGGTCAGCGCCGATATCTCGGTGACCGGAACCGGCGGAAGCCGGCTCGACGTCAGCAGCGTCAGCGGCAAGATCCGCCTCGACAGCGTCGCCGAGGAACTCGAGGTGGGCAGCATCTCGGGCACGATCGAACTGAGCGGGCCGGGCAAGCGCGCGCACGTCGACACGGTATCCGGCGATATCGAGCTGCGCGCGAACCGCGAGCGCATGAAGCTCGAGACGGTCTCGGGCAACATCACCGCGAGCTCGGACAGCTATCGCGAATTTTCCGGAAGCTCGGTGTCGGGCGACATCGTCCTGCGCGGCAAGCCGGTGACGGATGCCCGCCTCGACGCCGAAACCATGAGCGGCGACGTCGGCGTCGATCTGCCGGCGGACGTGTCCGCGCATATCGAGGCGGAGACCTTCAGTGGGCGCATCCGCAGCGACTTCGGCACGGTCGAGGAACCCGAGCACGGGCCCGGGCGTTCGCTCGACGCGACCATCGGCGACGGCAATACCCGGGTCAACATCGAAACCTTCAGCGGCGACATCACGATCCGTCGCGACTGAGCGGCAGCGCCCGGGCGCCGTCCGTGCAGCTAGGCTGCGGGCCAGCCACCTGAAGCGAACGCCGGGCTCGCGTACAATGCGCGCCCCGCACGCCACCGAAACCGTCGGTCGCGGCAGTTCCAGGCTATCGCATGAGCAATCCAGTCAGCGAAATGCGCCGACGGCGCACCTTCGCGATCATTTCCCACCCCGACGCGGGCAAGACCACCCTGACCGAAAAGCTGCTGCTGTTCGGCGGAGCGATCCAGATGGCCGGTTCGGTCAAGTCGCGCAAGGCCGCCCGCCACGCGACCTCGGACTGGATGGCGCTGGAGAAGGAACGCGGCATCTCGGTGACCAGCTCGGTCATGCAGTTCCCGTACTCGGGCAAGGTCGTCAACCTGCTCGACACGCCGGGCCACGCCGACTTCTCCGAGGACACCTACCGCGTGCTGACCGCGGTCGATTCGGCGCTGATGGTGATCGACTGCGCCAAGGGCGTCGAGGAACGCACGATCAAGCTGATGGAGGTCTGCCGCCTGCGCGACACGCCGATCATGACCTTCATCAACAAGCTCGATCGCGAAGGCCGCGCGCCGATCGAGCTGCTCGACGAGGTCGAATCGGTGCTCGGCATCGCCTGCACGCCGATCACCTGGCCGATCGGCATGGGTTCGCGCCTGAAGGGCGTCTACCACCTGCTGCTCGACGAGGTGCATATCTTCGAGCCCGGGAAGAACTTCACCCGTCAGGACTCGACCATCTTCAAGGGCCTCGACGACCCGGCCCTGCGCGCGCGCATCGGTGACGAAGCCTGGGGCGAGCTAAACGACGAACTCGAGCTCGTGCGCGGCGCCTCGCACGCGTTCTCGCAGGAGGAGTATCTGGCCGGCCAGCTGACCCCGGTATTCTTCGGCTCCGCGGTCAACAACTTCGGTGTGCAGCTGCTGCTCGATTTCTTCGTCGAACATGCGCCGCCGCCGAAATCGCACGAAACGACGACGCGCACGGTCAGCGCCGACGAGCCGCGCATGAGCGGTTTCGTGTTCAAGATCCAGGCCAACATGGACCCGATGCACCGTGACCGGGTCGCCTTCATGCGCATCTGCTCGGGCACCTTCAGCGGCGGCATGAAGGCCCTGCACGCACGCACCGGCAAGGAAATGAAACTGGCCAACGCGCTGAGCTTCATGGCGTCGGATCGCGAGATCGTCGACCAGGCCTTTGCCGGCGACGTGATCGGCATCCACAACCACGGCACGATCTCGATCGGCGACACCTTCTCCGAAGGCGAGCTGCTGAGCTTCACCGGCATCCCGAACTTCGCGCCCGAACTGTTCCGTCGCGCGCGCCTGAAGGATCCGCTGAAGATGAAACAGCTGCAGAAGGGCCTCGCGCAGCTGTCCGAAGAAGGCGCCACCCAGTTCTTCCGGCCACTGATGTCGAACGATCTGATCCTCGGCGCGGTCGGCGTGCTGCAGTTCGACGTGGTCGCCTATCGCCTGAAGGACGAATACGGGGTCGAGTGCGCGTTCGAGAATGTCGGGGTGGTCACCGCGCGCTGGGTGCACTGCGCGAATGCGAAGAAGCTCGAGGAGTTCCGCGAAAAGGCTGCACAGAACCTGGCCATCGACGCGGCCGGCGAACTGGTCTATCTCGCGCCATCACGGGTCAACCTGCAGCTGACCGAGGAGCGCTGGCCCGACGTGCGCTTCGCGGCGACCCGCGAGCATGCCAGCGCGGTCCAGGCCTGAAACGAAAAACGCCCGGCCAGGCCGGGCGTTGAGCTTGTTCGCGGCAGGTCGAGTCCTAGCCGCCGTTGAAATCCGACTGGAACACGCCGTCCGCAGCGGCCTGCTGCACGACGCGATCGTCGTTCATGCTGAAGATGCGGTCCTGGCTCGTGAAGATGCGATCCGGCCGGGCTTGCGTATGCGCGGTCAGCTGCGATCCCGAGCGGTCCGACTTGTCGATGCCGGTCTGCCAGTAGACCGCGCCGACGACCAGCGACAGGCAGGCCGCCAATCCGACCCAGCGCAGGCGCCGAGCATGCCGTCGTGCTGCATGGCCGCGACGATGCTCGCGAGCGTCGCGCAGGTGCGAATGGCCCTGGCGCTCGGCCACGGTCGCCGCCAGCGCCGCCGACTGCGGCGCGAGTTCGCGCAACAGGCGGACCAGATCGGTCTGCACCGGCGAACGTGAAAGACGCGCCGCGACTTCATTGCGCCGATCGCCCTTGAGCGTGCCCGCGGAGGCCGCCACCAGGGTATCGGCATCGAGCAGGCCAGCCGGACCCGAAGCCGCTTCGACGAGCATGCGACGGTACAGCGTTGAGAGGTTGCGCTCAGTCATCGAATTCACCGTATCCCAATTCCCGCAGCCGCGACTTCAGGCCATCGAGGCCGCGGGTGACCAGTTTTCTTGCCGCCTCGGCCGAAGTTCCGACCACGTCGGCGATTTCCTGCAGCGAAAATCCCTGCAGATGCAAGGTGATTGGCAGGCGCCGGCGTTCGGGTATCTCCGCCAGGCAGCGCTGCAGACCGCTCATGCGCTCGTCATCCGTGGCCGACTGCTCGGGGGAGACGCCGGATTCGGCCAGCTGGCCGGGTTCGCCGTCATCCTCGGGCAACGGCTCCGCAGCCCGTACTTCGGACCTGCGCAGCGCGTCGATCACGGTGGTCGCAACCACCCTTTGCACATAAGACGCATGAAAGGCCCCGGAGCGGTCACGCGAAATCGCCTTCCACAGGCGGATGCGCACCTCCTGCTCGACGTCATCGGGATCAATCCCATGCCGATCAAGGCGATAGCTGCGCATCAGCACGCCCAGACGCGCTCCGAAATCGCGCAGGACCTGCTCGAGACGCGCGTCTACGGAATCGGATTCGTGGCTCATCGGGTCGCTGGTCTCGGCGGGGCCGCTATGCTCCACGACCCGGCCGCGTATCGCAACGTGCCGGGCCACGAATGGCCGTCTCCGGAAGCCATTGCCGCAGGTGCCGGCCGGATCCGGCGCCCGATTCCGGCGTATTCAGGACGACTGCTGCAGGACCGGCGGCAACGGGCAATGCAGGGCCGCGCAGACGGTCCGCAGCAATTCCGCCTCGTTGACGCTGACCACGCCGTCGGCACTGATCGCATGGGTCAGGCCGCGGACCACGAGTTCCTTGCCGGCCGGCGCCAGCAGGTCGAGTCGTGGCAGTGCGCGATCGAGGGCCATGGCCCAGTCCCGCGGCGGCGCGTAGGACGGTTTCTCCGCGGGCAGCACTTCGTTGATGCCGAGCACATAGGCACGGCGTGCACTTTCGGCGTCGTCGTGCCCGTACTCGGCGACCACCGAAAACAGGTCGCGCAATTCGGCCGCAGCTTCGCTCAGGCGGATCCGGCCCATGACCCGGGTCGCCGATGGATTGAGTGCATCGATGACCTGGATGCCGACCAGTTTGGCCAGGCAATACTCCTGCAGGCTGACCCTGCCGTCGGCCTTGATCAGCTGCTTGAGGACGATGACGAAGACCTGCAGCTTCGGCCGCGGATGCCGGCGCAGCGCCGGAAACGCCATCGCCGCCAGCGGCAGGCGCTGCATCGGATGCAGCGCCGCGGTCTGCGCCGCCAGTGCCTCGACCTCGGCCGCGGTGCCGGCGTCGTAGTAGTGTCCGATCAGGTCCAGTTGCCGGCGGCGCACGGCATCGTCGGCATTGAGGAGCAGCGCGAACACGACCGAAACCGACTGCTCGCGGCCGTGCGCGGCCGCGCCGAGGGCGGCGGGGATGGCCTGGCTCAGGGCCGCTGCCGCCCGATAGTCACCGCTGTCCGGATGACCGACCTGCTCGGCCACCGCCACCGCCGACAGGCGCATTTCAGCAGAAGCCCCCGGAAGCACGCCCGAACGCGCCTCGGACGCTTGCTTCGACGAGCGCCGCGCCGGCGCGAAGCCGGCCAGCGAGGCCTCTGGATCGTCGCTCTCGCCGACGCGGCGCGGCTGGCTCCAGTCGGCGGCGATTTCGTCGAACTCGGCCGGATCGAAGCGCGGCTGCAGACGTTTGATGCGGTCGACCAGGGCCGGATGGGTGGCGAACAGCGCCGAGTAGCCGACGCCGTCGCCGAACAGCATGTGGGCGACTTCCTCACCGTCATGACTGGTCAGCTTCGAGCCTTCGGAAAGCCCGCCGATCTTCTTCAGGGCACCGGCGATACCGTCGGTCTGGCGCGTGAACTGCACGGCCGACGCATCGGCCAGGTACTCGCGCTGGCGCGATATCGAGGCCTTGATGATGCGCGCGAAGAACACGCCGATATAGCCGACCACGAGCAGGGCGATGCCGAGCACGACGATGCCGCCGCTGTCGCGGCTGCGCGAGCGTCCCGAGGCCTCGGCGATCTTGCGGCCGATCACGGCCAGCACGAGGATGCCGAAGGCGACCCCGACCAGGCGGATGTTCAGGCGCATGTCGCCGTTCAGTACGTGGCTGAATTCGTGGGCGATGACGCCCTGAAGTTCGTCGCGGGTGAGCTTGTCGAGGCAGCCGCGGGTGACCGTGACCGCGGCATCGGCCGGCGTGTAGCCCGAGGCGAACGCATTGATCGCGGTTTCCTCCTCGAGCACGAAGATCTCCGGCACCGGCACCCCGGAGGCGATCGCGATCTCCTCGATCACATTGCGCAGGCGCCGGTAGGCGAACTCGGTCGTGTCGGCGGGGACCGCGGTCGCGCCGAGCTGCAGAGCGACCGCGCTGCCGCCCGCACGCAAGGTCGAGATGCGGTACAGCGTGGCCAGGCCGATCACCGCCAGAACACCGAGCGTGCTGGCCACGAGCGCGCCGGTATTGGCGCCGATCGCGCCGCGACGCCCTTCGCGGCCGATACCGAACGCGATCATGACGACCGCGTCGACGGCGATCACGATGCAGATCACGGCGATCGTGAACAGTACGATCATGCGCCGGGTCTGCTTGCGCGCGAGTTCCTGGTGGGCGAAGAAGTTCAACGCCGTGGCCTCGAATGCGGACTGCCTGGATCGCCTGCCGCGAGCGACAGGCGATCCGGCGCGACGATCAAGTAAACGAAACCTTCACGGCCTCGCGCTTCTCGGGCGCCTCGATCTCGAGCAATTGCGCGGGCTGGAAGCTGAACATGTTGGCCACGATCGAGCTCGGAAACACTTCGCGCGCGTTGTTGTAGCTCATGACCGAGTCGTTGTAGGCCTGGCGGGCGAAGGCGACCTTGTTCTCGGTCGAGGTCAGCTCTTCACTGAGCTGCATCATGTTCTGGTTGGCCTTGAGATCCGGATAAGCCTCGGACAGGGCGAACAGCCGGCCGAGGGTCTGGGTCAGGGCGTTCTCGGCGCCGGAAAGCTGCTGCATGGCCTGCGGATCGCCCGGATTGGCCTTGGCCGCGGACAGTCCTGAAACGGCCGAATTGCGCGCCTGGATGACGGCCTCGAGCGTCTCGCGCTCGTGCTTCATGTAGCCCTTGGCGGTCTCGACGAGGTTCGGAATCAGGTCGTAGCGACGGGTCAACTGGACGTCGATCTGGGCAAACGCATTCTTGTAGGCGTTGCGCGAGGTGACCAGGCCGTTGTAGACGCTGATCGCGTAGAAAGCGAACGCAACGATGATCGCAAGCAGTATCAGGGAACTCATCATTTCCTCTCCACGGATGCGTGTTTCAACGTATGATTTCGAGCATAGCATGCGTCCGCAACGATCAATGGCCCTCTTCACGAAACACCGTCTGTCACCCTGCCTGCTCCTCCTCGGCGCCGTTCTCGCCGGCCACTGCGCCGACCTCGCCGCCGGCAGTCGGCGACCGCATTCGCGAGTGCCCGCCCGACCGCATGTCGACGTCCACGACATCGCCAGGGACGCGACGCCGGTGGCGACGGAGTTCAACCAGTGGCTGGATCGCATCGAGACGTCCGGGCAGGTCGCCGGTCTTGCCGTGGCCATCATCAAGGACGACCAGGTCCTGCTCGAACGTGGCATCGGCTATGCGGACTGGGCCAGCCGGGAAAAGGTCGAAGCCGACACCGTGTTTCGCCTCGCTTCGCTGTCCAAGGCGTTTGCGACGACCCTGGCCGGAATGCTGGTCGAGGATGGTCTGATGCGCTGGGACACGCACGTTGCCAACGTGCTGCCGACCTTCGCCCTGGCCGATGACGACGCGAGCCGGAAACTGACCGTCGGCGACATCCTCAGTCACCGCGTCGGCCTGCCACACAACACCTATGACAACCTGCTCGAACAGGACGAGCCGTATCCGCTGCTGGTCGAGCGCCTCAGCGAGGTGCCGATGGCCTGCCCGGTCGGCGAGTGCTACGCCTACCAGAACATCGCCTTCAGCCTGATCGGCGACGTCACCTATGCGTTAACCGGCGACTTCTTCTACCACGAGGTCGAAAAGCGCATCTTCCATCCGCTGGGCATGCACGACGCGACCTATGGACGCGATTCGCTCGAGCACTCGCCGCGCTGGGCGCGACCGCATCGGCGCGCCGGACGCGGCTGGAAACCGTTCATGCCGAACGAGACCTACTACCGCATGCCGCCGGCAGCCGGAGTCAACGCCAGCCTGCGCGACATGGAGCAGTGGCTGATCGCGCAGATGGGCGGCTATCCGGACGTCCTTTCGCCGAAGCTGCTCGACGAATTGCACAAGCCGGTGGTCGAAACGCCGCGCGACCTGCGCTCCACGCCATGGCGCCGCGGTCGATTGCTCGACGCCCAATATGCGCTGGGCTGGCGGGTCTATGAATACGCCGGCGAAACCCTGATTTTCCATGCCGGCGCCGTGCAGGGCTACCGCGCCATGATCGGATTCCTGCCCAAGCGCCGTTTCGGCCTGGTCATGCTGTGGAATTGCGAGTCGGTGGCGCCGAGCGGCCTGCTGCCGATGCTGTTCGACCGCTACCTTGGCTTGCCGTCGATCGACTGGGCCGGCCTCGGGCCGACCCGGATGTCGGGCGCCACCGGCGGGGGAGTCGACTGACCATGCCGGATTTGCCTGCGGGGGCGAGGCCGCTGTACGGCAAGTTCCACTTCCTGCGCGCGAATGGCTTAGCATAGGCGGCCGTTTTCCACGCCGTTGCGGCTTGGCGCATCGCGTCGAAGCAACGAATGCCAGGAGGCGATTCATGCTGATTGCCGAGCAACTGATGTTGCTGTGCATCGATCCGCAACGTGGCGACTTCGAAGTCGCCCGCACCCACGCCGACATCAATTCGCTGGCAGCGGCCGCCCTGATTCTCGATCTCGCCGAGCAGCACCGACTTCGATTCAAGAACGGACACATCGCGCTCGAGGCCTCGTTGCCGACAACCCATCCGCAGTTGGTCCAGGCCGCGCAGATCCTGTCCGGGCCGGCCAACGGCTTGCCGATGTCCGCGGCGATCGAACTGCTCGTCACGCGCATGCATCCGGTCGCTCGCCACCTGCTCGAGAGCCTGTTCCGTCGCGACGTCGTCCATCGCGTGCGCGCATCGTGGTGGCCCTGGAGCCCATTGCATTTCCCGTTGCGCTCGCTGCAGGCGCTGAACGAGGCCAGGGCCCAACTGCACAGGGCCACCGACGCGGACAAGGCCAGCCTGCGCGGTCTCGGCCTGCTGGTCCTGACCGATTTCGCCGGCCAGCTCGCGGCCAGCCTTTCCGGCGACGCGCACGAGGCCGCCATGCAGAAACTCCTGCACCTGGCCAAGGAGCCGATCGGCCAGGACGCCGAACACGACATGCTCGTGCACCTGCGTCGCTGCCTGCTGGGCTAGCCCGCCATGCGGCGAATCTTGCGAATGGGTTGAACGGGATTCCGGCGCCGTTGCAGCTGCAAGGCCTGCCTATGACATAGGGGTCGGTCCGGCGAGTGGCCAGGATCGGGCGCGGCCGGTGCCCGGGGCTTGCCTTGGGTCCGGCGAAATCGAGATGGCGTTACGCGGCCGGAAGCAGCGGCCTTGGGCCGACGGCGGCGCCGCAACCGGATTCACTCCGGTTGCGGCGAGTCGTTTGCGATGTTGCGCGAATCAGCGGCCGAGCTTGAATTCGATCCGGCGGCGCACGGTCGCGCTGACCGGAACACCGTTTTCCAGGCGCGGGTTGAACTTGGTCCGCTCGATCGAACGGATCGCTTCGCGGTCGAAGACGCGCGCAGGATCGGAGGCGGTGACCTTGGCGTCCTGGACCGTACCCTCTGCGGTCACGGTGAATTCGACCTCGACCCAGCCTTCTTCGCGGTTGCGGGCCGCCTGGCTCGGGTAGGACGGTGCGACCGGGGTGACGACCTCGACATCGCGCGTCTCGCCGACCGGCGCGGCCGGCGGTGGCGTGGGCGCCGGCTTCGGTGCAACCGGGGCCGGTGCTGGCGGAGCGGCAGTTGCCGCCGCAGTCCCGCTCGGCGCTTCCGCTGCCTCTGTAGAACTGGCCGTCTCGGTCTCGGTTGACGGCTTGGGCGGCGGCGGTGCCGCCGCAGCGGCAGCCGCCTGCGCTTCCTGCAACTCGATCTGCTTCTTCTTCGCATCGAGTTTGCTGCGCAGGATGGTCAAGGTGTAGTTGCTCGGATCGGCCTTGGCCAACGAGGCGATGATGCGGCCCGCCTCATCGAAGTTGCCCTGGTTGATTTCCTGCTCGGCGGTGCCGCTGGCGAACGGGAAAAGCTCGCGCAGGGCATCGTTGGCGCCGGAATTGGTCGGATCCTTCTCGATGATGGCCAGGTAGTACTCGAGGGCATTGTTGCCGGCCGGCGCGACCATGCGCTGCTCCGACATCGCCTTGCGTGCCTCGCGATACAACTGGTCGATGCTCAGCTCTTCAACGGCAGGCGAAACCGCCGCTGCCGGGGCCTCCTCGCCTGGGGCGGCTGGAGCCGTTACGCCCGGCGCGGTTCCCGGCACCGCCGAATTCTGCCGATTCAGATACCACCAGGCGCCACCTGCAAGCGCAGCGATGACGAGCACGCCGACGATGATCTTGGGCAGGGCGGAGCCGCGGACGGAACGCATATCAGGAAGGGACGGTTTCATTGTTGCCAGACGCTCCGAATAAGCAGGACAGGACATTCGCGATGCAGAAAGACGTGTCCACAACGGAATCGATGAGAACAGGACGCAATTCGGCATGCACAAAACTTGCCAAATTGCTGCAAGCAGTACCAGAAATCACTCCGGGGAATGTCCGGCGGCGCATTCCCGAAGCACCCTCGCCTGCCTGCACGGTCCATCAGCGCAGCCGTAGTGCGACCCCCTTTTTCCGTCATCTTCCGGCGAACGGACGCCTGAACGATAACGCATTCCCGCGCGAGGTGTCACACCTTGGCGCTTGATGTCACTCCGTGAAGATGGTGGTCAGCGCAATCGGAACCATGCCGCTTTGCTGCACGCCAATGCAGTTGCTCGCCGGATTCGGCCGCCCGGGAGTCCGCCAGCCTGGCTGGCAGCGCTCAGCCATGCTGGCTTCAGGCATGCCGTGGCAGCATGCAACCGGTGCGCAGCTGCATCCGTCACTGCGCGAGCTTGGTCAGTTCAAGCCTTGTCCCACCTGAGAGGAGCCAAAAATGAGCACGATTTCCAGACAAGAAAGGAAGAACGTCGAAGATGCATCCGAGGCAGCGAGCAACCTGACTGGCAAACTGGCGGGAAAGATCAGCGATGGTCTCGACGAGGCCGCCCGCTCGGCCGGCCGCTTCAGCGAGCGCTTGCGAAACAATGGTGCGCAACTGCATGAAGAATTGTCGGCGGCCGGAGAGCGCTTCGGCGACGGCGCCAAGCGTCTCGGTTCGGTGACTTCCGAACAGATTCGCGCCCACCCTTGGGCTGCCGTAGGCATAGCCGTGGCCGTCGGTGCCATAGCAAGCCGCCTCTTGCGTCGTCGCTGAGCAGCCCGACGTGCGATCGCCCGGCGACCCGCCGGATACACCCGATCCCGCAGCACCGCCGGAGCCCCTGTCGGCTCCGGCGGAAACGCTGATCGAGCGTGCGCGTGACGCATTGATCAGCGCGCTCGAGGTCGCAGAAGCCTCGTTCGCCCTGCTGCGCGCCGAATTGCGCCTGGCGCGCAACAGTGCCCTGGCCCTGGTCTGGTTGGCCTTTGCGCTGATCTTCTTCGGCGCCGGTGCCTGGCTCGCGCTCAGCGCACTGATCGCCACCGCCATCGCCAAGGTCAGCGGCAGCTGGCTGCTCGGTGTCGGCGGCGTGGCCGCCATCAATCTCCTCGGCGTCGGCTGGGTGATGCTGTCGATGCGCCGCTGCTGGCGCGACCTGAGCCTGCCGCGAACGCGCGCGCTGATCGTCGGATCGCGCGCGACAGCGAATGGCGAGACCACGGCGGCCAAACCCGAGACGCAACCATGAGCCTGCGCCGCAACCGCGAACAGGTCCGCGCGGCCGCCGATCGATTGCAGCTGCGCCAGGCACAGCTCGACGAAAGAACCCTTCTTCTGCGCAATCGTATGGAGCGCTACCGGCCGATCATGATCGTAGCCGGCGGACTGAGCATCGGCTGGCTGCTAGGACAGCGACGACTGCGACGATCCGTGCAGGGACTCGCATCGCTGGCCAGCCTTGCATTCGGCTTCATGCGTTCCTCGATCGGGCCGCTGGCGGTATCCGCGCTGTCACGTCGCTTGGGTCGCCCGGCGCGTGGGTCGACCGCTGCCGAAAACGCTCGGAGTTGACCAAAGCTCAGGGCTGGTCAAACCCGTTGGCGAAGATGCGGTCACTGTCCGGCAGTACGAGCAGGCTGACCGACCGCGCCGGCAGGCTGGCGGTGAGCAGGCTCGTGCCGTTCACGCTGCCGCTACCGACGAGACCTAGGTTGCTCGATCCGCTGAACTGGTAAAGCTGCCAATTGCCCGCCAGCGCGGTACCGAAATCGATGGCCGCCGAATTGGCCACCGTCGCCTTGTTGACGAGGACGACCATGATCCGCGACCCGGTCGCGTGGAACGCATACGCACCGAGCGCATCGACACTGGCACTGGTGGCACGCACGCTGTCGCCCTCGACCCTGCTGCCCTGCCCGTCGTAATCGAGATAGAGTCGGAACGCACGCTCGACCAGCGAGCCGGTCGCCGGCGCGACCCATCGGGCCGCCACGTCGACCCCTTCGCGCGCGAAGATCGCCAGCGCCTCGGCCTGGGCTATCGCGCTGCTGGCCCCGTTGTCGGCGCCCCAGTTGTACTCGGTAATGGCGAGCCCGGTTCCGGGACAGGCTTCATCGATCCAGGCACGTGCGCGGCGGATCAGTTGCGGGTGGCTGTAATGCCACGGCGAGGTGTCGCCGAGATCGGCCAGCCAGGATTCGGATTGCCAGGTCGGGTCGTAGAGTTCCTTCAGCGAACGCAAACGCCGCGCGGAAATGGTGGCGGTCTCCGACCCGTTGGGTGGATCGGAGAAATCGACGACGCCATCGCCCTGCGGGTAGTAGTGCAGGTCGAGGAAGTCGACCAGGCGCACCCCGTGTTGCGCCTGATAGCTGCAGACCTGCTGCAGGTACCACTTCACGAACGGCACGCCGCCATGGGCGGCGCGGTCGCTGCCATCGAGGCAGTTGTCGGCGGCCGAGCCGAACAGGTCGCAATAGCCCCAGGTGACCGGACCGAATATCCGGGCACCAGGATCCTGGACTTTGATGGCGCCGGCATAGTCGACGGTACGCTGCCAGATCTCGTCGTAGGTCAGTGGCTGCGGGTGCACGTCGCGATGGGTCGAGTTCCACAACATCGGTTCGTTGTCGAGCGCGTAGTAGCGCACGCCGCCGCTGGCCGCGGTTCCGAATCGTTGCTGCAGGTGGGCGATCCATGCCGTTTGTGTTTGCGGGGTGGCCGGGTCGGCGGTGTCCAGCGGATCGTTGCCGACAATGAGTCCGCTTGCGTTGCAATGACCGGTCTGGTTCTGCGCCGGATTGCAGGTACCGTTGCCGGCGTCGGCCGTGCACCATGCCGGCGGATTGGAACCGAAGTAGCTGCACTCGGTGACCAGTTGGGGGCCGTACTTGATGACCGAATAGCCCCAACGCTTCTGCTGCACCGCTTTCGGTGTCCAGCCGATCGTGCCGAGTGTCAGCAGGGGCTGCGAGCCGGCCGCCAACGTGCTCGCCAGCAAGGCCTCGACCGACGAGCCCGAAGGCGTGCCGTTGCCATCCGGGATGTTCATGAAGAACCAGTCGGACGCGGTGTTGTGCACGTCCGCCTGCCAGTTGTAGCGTGTCGTCGAATTGCCGCCCCAGCGCAGCAGGGGATAGGCCACGGCACCGAGGTCCGGGGCGCCGCTCACACCGAATATTTCCTGCTTGAGCGGATGCCGGTCCGCGGCCAGATCGATGCTGACGGCGATCGTGGCTGCGTTCGCCTGTGTCCACAGACAGCCCGCGAGGATCCAGACCATCGGGCGGAGGGAATTGCGCATGACGGCACTCCGGAACGGAAACGGGCGGCCTACGCTAGCAAGTGGGAACCGGGCGCGAATCGTCGTCCGTCACACTTCCGGTCAGTGCAGGCAGGGTCGAGCGGGAGGGGCTGGACGGAGGCCGGACCCTGGCCTCGACTTCGGAGGGCAAGCGCTGCACCGGGGCTTTGGCTTTTCGAAATCTCTCCCTGCGCTGGGCATACCGCAGGGAGAGTAGTTCGATTGCAACATCCAGTGAAGCTTGTTTACCTGCACTTGCCGTGCAGTGACTCTGTACTGCCTTGCATCAAGGATGTGATGCGTGGCGTCCAGTCAAGGGTCATTCGCCCGTAGGCTCCTGACCGGGTGTTGATTACTTCTTCTTGGCAGCCTTCTTTGCAGCTTTCTTGGCTGGTGCCTTCTTGGCGGCTGGCTTTTTCGCCGGCGCCTTCTTCATGGCGGTGGCGGCCTTGGCCTTGACTACCCTTTTCTTGGCAGTCTTCTTCTTTGCCGCTTTCTTGGCGACCTTCTTCGCAGGCGCCTTCTTCATGGCCGTGGCGGATTTTGCCTTGGCCGTCTTCTTCTTGGCCGGCGCCTTCTTGGCTACGGCTTTCTTGGCAGCCTTCTTGGCGGCCGGTTTCTTTGCAGCGGGTTTCTTCTTCGCAGTTGCTTTCTTAGTTGCCATATCGCGTCTTAGCTCCTCGTCAGTTGGCAGTGGTTGCCCAGTAAAAGCGTGTAGAAATGCTTCGCACAGCAGATTGCTGTTGGTGGCGTGGCGCAGGTTGGCGACCTGGCGCCGGGTCCGTTCGTCGGACAGAAGTCGAAGAATGTGCAGCGGAATCGATACCGTGATTTTTCTTACGGCCGATGATTTCAGACCGTGCTCGATGTAGGGATCGACGAATCGGGGTGCTGCCATGATTCCTTTTTGTGTCTGTTGTGTTACTGCCGCGAAAATTATTCCTGTCGCGTGCGCGTGTCAACAAATTTCTGAGGGTGTGAAGGCCCCTGAAAACGACCCGGAAAGCCCCGAAAATCCAGCCAGGGCAACCACTTGCAGGAGGTCAATTTTCTACCGTATAGCCCTCTATACGTCTAGACGTCCATACGTAGCAAAATGCCCGATCGTCCGGATAGCAAGCAATGGCGCGCCCTGCAGCCAACATGGCACAGGCAAACCCGCGCCGCATCAAGCGAATGGAGACATGGGCATCCACGTCACGCAATCGATTCAACGCACCCCGAATGCCTGGAATCCGGAACCAAAACGCCAGCCAAACGACGCGAAAAAAAGTTTTGCGAGGACGGCTTTTTCCGCCTCATGGCGCCCGAAATCCGGATTGCTGTGCCGACTTCCGTGATTCGGAGATCGGCTCGCGAACCGATTTTTCGAACCGGGTCGTGCGCAACGTTTCGGCCAAGCGTGTTTCGACGGCGCACTTCGGTCGCGAATCCGGGGTTAGGAAAGTGTCCCGCGATGCCGTCGATTGGAGCGCATGTCGAGCGATCGATACGTCGCAGCTGATGGGCAAAAAAAAACGGGCCGGAATTCCGGCCCGTCGCAATGCGTCGTCGATCCCCGCAGATCAGTCGTCTTCGTTTTCGACCAGTTCGGCGTAGGCATCGGGATCGAGCAGTTCCTGCAGTTCGTCGCGGTCGGACAGTTTGACGACGAAGATCCAGCCGTCGCCATAGGCGTCTTCGTTGATCGTCTCGGGCTTGTCCGCCAGCGCGTCGTTGACCGCGACGATTTCGCCGCTGACGGGCGCATAGACGTCGGAGGCGGCCTTGACCGATTCGACCACCGCGGCGGCCGTGCCGGCCTGGGCCGTGTCGCCGACGTTCGGCAACTCGACATAGACGAGGTCCCCGAGCAGCTCCTGGGCATGGTCGGAGATGCCGACCGTGGCCGTACCGTTGTCTTCGACACGCACCCACTCGTGTGACTTGAGGAACATCAGATCGCCGGGAATTTCTTTCATGACGGGAGCCCTGGATTAGGAGTCGTTGGAGGGGAGTGGCAGGCCCCGGATTCTAGCAGCCGCCGGCATTCGATTCAGTTGCCAGCCACTGCCTGGCCATCGCGAACGAACGGCACCCCGGCCAGGCGCACCGGCACCTCGCGTCCGCGAATGTCGACACGTACGCCCTCGCCGGCAGCCGCCGGAATCCGCACGAACGCGATCGCCTTGCCAAGCGTCGGCGAGAACGTGCCCGAAAGCACTTCGCCGTTGCCGGCGTCGGTGAGCACGGTCTGGCCGTGCCGCAATACGCCCTTCTCGTCCATGATGATGCCGACCATGACGCGCTCGACCCCCGCGGCCCTGGTCGCCTCAAGCGCAGCGCGGCCGATGAAGTCGCGTTCGCCGCCGAGCGCCACTGTCCAGGCAAGACCGGCTTCCCAGGGCGTGATCGTCTCGTCCATGTCCTGGCCGTAGAGATTCATGCCCGCCTCGAGGCGCAGGGTGTCGCGCGCACCGAGACCGGCCGGCTTGACCCCGGCGCCCAGCAGCCGGTTCCAGAGATCGACCGCAGCGCCTTCGTCGACCATGATCTCGAAGCCGTCCTCGCCGGTGTAGCCGGTGCGTGCGATGAACAGGCCATCGCCCTGCATGGCGACGAACTTGCCGAGCTTGAGCGCCTGTACGGCCACCTCGGGAGTGAACAGCGAGGCCGCACGCGATCGCGCATTCGGGCCCTGCACGGCGATCATGGCGAGATCGCGGCGCTCGCTGACCTCGACGCCGAAAGGCTGCGCCTGGCGAGTGATCCAGTCCAGATCCTTGTCGCGGGTCGCGGCGTTGACGACGGTGCGGAAGAAGTCCTCGGCGACGAAATAGACGATCAGATCGTCGATCACGCCGCCCTGCTCGTTGAGCATGCACGAGTACAGGGCCTTGCCCGGCTTCTTCAGCTTGTCGACGTCGTTGGCGAGCAGGTGGCGCAGGAATTCACGGGTCCGCGCGCCCCTGAGATCGACCACAGTCATGTGCGAGACATCGAACATGCCCGCATCGCGCCGTACGGCGTGGTGCTCCTCGATCTGCGAGCCGTAGTTGAGCGGCATGTCCCAGCCGCCGAAGTCGACCATTTTCGCGCCGAGCGCGCGGTGCGATTCGTTGAGGATCGTTTTGCGGGTCATGTCGGGCGCCTTCGGGAGAGGCGCGGATTATAGTGAATGCGGCGCGGCGGCGCCGCGCCGACGCCCTCAGCCGCCGGAGGATCTCGCGATCTGCAAGGTCGTGCCCTGCACGCCGATGATTTCGACCAGGGTGCCGACCGGGCAATCCGCACCCTCGACCAGCCACACGGAATCGCCGACCTTTACCTTGCCGCGGCCATTGACGATGGCCTCGACCACGGTCACGTGGCGACCGATCATGCGATCGCCCTTGCGATTCAGCAGCGGCTGGTCGTCGCGCAGTTCGGCGGCCGGGCGGATGAATTTCCAGTAGGCCCAGCAGACCCCGATCGAGAGCGCGGCGAAAACGATGGCCTGGGCCAGGAACGGCAGCCCCGGAAACACCAGCATGACCAGGCCCATGACCCCGGCGGCCAGTCCGATCCAGAGCAGGAAGTAGCCTGGCGCGAGCAGTTCCGCGGCAATCAGGACCAGGGCCAGCAACCACCAGCCGTAGCTGGCCAGCAGGTTCGAAATCATGGTGTCCATGCGAACTCCCGGTCAGCGCATCACGGGCGGCGCCGCACGCGGCGGCGGTGGCGGCGGCGCCGACTTGTCGAACGCGCTCTTGGCGATTTCGGCGATGCCGGCCAACGAGCCGAGGATGCCGGTCGCCTCGAATGGCATCAGCAGCAGCTTCTGGTTCGGCGAGTTGGCCATCTCCTTGAGTGCCTCGACATACTTGTTGGCGACGAAGTAATTGATCGCATTGATGTCGCCGCCGGCGATCGCGTCGGAGACCATGGTCGTCGCCTTGGCTTCGGCCTCGGCCAGGCGCTCGCGCGCTTCGGCCTCGCGGTAGGCGGCCTCGCGCTTGCCTTCGGCCTCGAGGATGGCCGCTTGCTTCTCGCCGTCGGCCTTGAGGATCGCGGCCTGGCGGAAGCCCTCCGCCTCGAGCACGTTGGCGCGCTTCTCGCGCTCGGCCTTCATTTGCCGGGCCATCGAATCGACCAGGTCGCGCGGCGGCGAAATGTCCTTGATCTCGATGCGCGTGACCTTGACTCCCCAGGGGTGGGTCGCTTCGTCGACGACCGCGAGCAGCTTGGCGTTGATCTCGTCGCGCTTGCTCAGGGATTCGTCGAGATCCATCGAACCGAGCACGGTGCGGATGTTGGTCATGATCAGGGCCAGCGAAGCCTGCTCGAGGTTGGAGACTTCATAGGCGGCCTTGGCCGCATCGAGCACCTGGTAGAAGACCACGCCGTCGACGCGGACCACCGCGTTGTCCTTGGTGATCACTTCCTGCGACGGAACGTCGAGCACCTGTTCCATCATGTTGATCTTGTGGCCGACGCTCTGCACGACCGGCACCAGCAAGTGGAATCCGGGAGTCAGCGTATGCGTGTACTTGCCCCAGCGCTGCACGGTCCACTCGTAGCCCTGCGGCACGATGCGCACGAGCTTGGCCAGAACGATGAATGCGACGACGACGACGACCAGGCCGATGAATCCAGGCATGACGCTCTCCCCTGCGTGATATGTCCGCGCAATCTAGCAGGACTCGGCCGGCGTGAATATGTCAGTCGGCCGCGGGTGGTTCGGGCTGCGGCAGGCTCAGGGTGACGACGAGGCCGCCCTCGGCGCGATTGGCCAGCTGCAGCCGGCCGCTGTGCGCCTCGGCGATTTCGCGGGCCAGGGCCAGGCCGAGGCCGGTGCCGCTGCGCTTGGTCGAGTAGAACGGCAGCAACGCGTTGGCCAGCACACTCTCGCTCATGCCGGGGCCGCGGTCGCGCACCTCGATGCGCAGGTCGCGGCCGCGCGTCTCGACGACCAGTTCGACGTCGTCGACGTCGCCGCCGGCCTCCTTCGCATTCTTGAGCAGGTTGATCAGCAACTGCTCGATCTGGGCGCGATCGAACCAGGCCCGTGCCGGTGCGTCCCCTGCGCTCAGGCGGAACTGCGAATGCTGGCCCAGCGCATCGAGGAAGGGACGCAGTTCGACCCAGGCCTGTTGCGGCACCGGCAGCTTGGCGAAGTGCGCATAGCCCTGGACGAAACCGCCGAGGTGGCGCGCGCGCTCCTCGATCGTGTCGAACACCATGGCCAGGCGCTGCAGTTCGCCGAGCCGCGCCAGTTCCCTGCCGGAGTGCGACAGCGAGCGGATCGGCGCCAGCGAGTTATTGAGCTCGTGGCTGACCACGCGGATCACCTTCTTCCAGGTCGCCACTTCCTGGCGCGACAGTTCGCGGGTCATGCGGCGCAGGATGATCATGCGGTGGGTGCGACCCTGCAGCTTGAAGTTGCGCTGGGAGAGGTGGAATGTCTCGTCTTCCTGCCTGATCGACACGCTGAACAGTGCGTCCTCCGCGCCGGTCAAGGCCTCGGCGAGTTCGGGTGGCGCCTCGGCGATGACCGCGTCGATATGAATGCCGTTCATGCTGCGTCCGCCATTGAGCAGGGCCCGGGCGGCCAGATTCGCGTAGACGACATGGCCGCCCGGCTCGACCAGCACCATGGCATTCGGCGTGTTCTGCACAACCGTGTCGAGCAGCAACTCGCGCTGGAACAGGTTCTGCCGCTGCTCGCGCAGGACGCGCCCCAGCTCGTTGTGCGCATCGACCAGGTCACCGACCTCGTCACGCCGGGTATTGCGGATCGAAAAACTGAAGTCGCCGTCGCCGAATGCCGACACGCTGCCGGCCAGGGCCCGGATCAGCCGGGCCACGGGGCTGGCCAGATAGCGGGCCAGCAGCAGGCCCGGCAGCAGCAGGCCCAGTACCGCGAACAGGGCGGCGGCCTGCGTCGAATCGAGCCAGCGCTGCAGTCCGATCACGCTCAGTGCGGTCAGGAGCGACCATGCCAGCAAGGCGGCGGCAAGCTTGCCTTCAAGAGAAAAAAATCGCATGCGGATTCGCGTCGCGCCAGATGAGGGAACCGCTTAGCAATCGCCCGATGCGCGCGCTTCGCATCGATCGGCTGCCCGGACAAGGCCGGATCCACTGCATGATGGCGGTCAGATCCGCCGCCATGCACGCCGAGAGGATAGGCGAATCCGCAATGCAGCGACATCCGCGTCGCGCAGACCGATGCCGTCGCGCCGAAGTTCGCGGGAGGGTGTCGCCAGGGCCATCGCTTGCCCCGAAGGAAACACTGGACGGACCGATCCGCTTGCGATCTTCAGCGCGTCAGGTCTCGATGCCCATCTTTTCCATGCGCCGGTACAGGGCCTGTCGCGAGAGCCCGAGGTCGGACGCGGCCTGACTGATCACGCCGCGCGCGCGCTGCAGGGCAGCCTCGATCATGCCCTTGTCGGGTTCCGCTTCGGGAGGCAGGCGTCCGCCCGCGATGCGTGCCGGCCCGAGGTCGAGGTCACGCGCGGTGATCGTGGCGTCGCTGCAGAGCAGGCTGGCGCGCTCGATCGCGTTCTTCAGCTCGCGCACGTTGCCGGGCCAGGCATGCGCGAGCAGGGCCGATCTCGCGCCGGTGTCGAGGCTCGCCCGGCCCTGCAGGAAGTACTCGGCCAGCGGGATGATGTCGTCGCTGCGCTCGGCCAGCGGCGGCAGGCGCAATTCGATCACGTTGAGCCGGTAGTAGAGGTCCTCGCGGAAGCTGCCGTCGCGGATCTTCGCCGGCAGGTCGGCATTGGTCGCGCTGATCACGCGTACGGCAACCTGGCGCGTCTTGCTCGAACCGAGGCGCTCGAACTGGCCGGTTTCGAGGATGCGCAGCAGCTTCATCTGCCCGGCCAGCGGCAGGTTGCCGATCTCGTCGAGGAACAGGGTACCGCCGTCGGCGGCTTCGAAACGCCCCTCGCGCGCCCGGTTCGGCGCGCCGGTATAGGCGCCAGGATCGGCGCCGAACAGTTCCGCCTCGATCAGTTCGGACGGCAGTGCCCCGCAGTTGACCGTGATGAACGGACCCTTGGCCCGCGCCGAGTTGGCCTGGACGATCTCGGCGATGCGTTCCTTGCCAGCGCCGTTCGGTCCGGTGATCAGCACCGGCACATCGGCTCGTGCGACCTGGCAAGCCAGTTCGACCACGCGCTCCATGCCGCCGGACGCATAGACGATGCCGCGCAGGTCGTAGCGATCATCGAGCTGCCGGCGACGGCGCCGACGCTCTTCGCGGAAACGCGAAACTTCGCGCGTCGCTTCCGAGAGTTCGAGCAGGTTTTCGACCGTGGCCAGCAGCTTGTTGTCGTCCCAGGGCTTGCCGAGATAATCGCCGGCGCCGGCCTTGACCAGTTCCACGGCGGTTTCCAGACGCGTCCATGCGGTCAGCAGGATGATCGGCAGGTCGGAATGATCACGGCGGATCGCCCGGTACAGCTCGATGCCCTCCTCGCCGGAGGTCGTGTCGGCACTGAAATTCATGTCCTGCACGACCAGGTCGATGCGCTCGCGGGCAAGCACGGCCAGGCCTTCCGCAGGCGAGGTCGCAACCACGGTCTTGATGTCACGCAGTCCGAACAGCACGTCAAGCGCCGTCCCGACCGCAGGATTGTCGTCGATCACCAGTACGGTGCGCATGGCTCGGTTTCGGTTTGGGCATCGACGCATGGCTGCTTGGATGCAGCCCGGCGCCGAATGGTTACATTAGTTCGGGAATGGGGAATGGGGAATGGGGAATGGGGAATGGGGAATGGCAGAGAATACATCCCGGAACTCGTCCCGTCCCGGCATGCCTTTCGATCTGCTTCGCTTTTCCTACTCCCTATTCTCCATTCTCCATTCCCGGCCTTCAGACGCTCCGCGTCGCCACCGCGGGCGGGACGCGCGAGGCGCGCAGGGCCGGACCGAGCACGGCGAGCTGGCCGAGCCCCCACAGGCAGAGGAAGCCGATCGGCACGTAGTACCAGGGCAGGCGGGGCGACTGGTAGCTCTGCATCATCCAGAGGCTGAAGGCATAGGCCAGCACCGCGCCCACGAGCAGGCCGAAGGTCGTGATGATGAAGTTCTCGGTCTGGAAATAGCGCAGGATGTCGCGCTTCGAAGCGCCGAGCGCGCGTCGCGTGCCGATCTGGCGCGTGCGCTGGGCGACCCAGAAGCTGGCCATGCCGACGATGCCGAGCGCCGTGATCGTCAGCAGGGCGACAATGACGGCACTGAGGATGATGGCCATGGCCCGGTCGCCCGCATAGGCCTCCTGGCGCACGTCCTCCATCGTGCGGATCTTGCCGATGATCCGGCTCGCGTTCGAATCGGACAGGGCCTTTTCCACTTGCGCGATCACCTCGTCGCGCCGACCGGGCTCGGTCCGCACGAGATATCGGCTCGAATTGCCGTAGGGCATGTAACCCGGCACGAAGGTCGAGTTCTCGACCGTATCGTTGCTCATCCACGGTTGCTGGGTGCGCTCGACGATGCCGATGATCGTGGTCGCGCTGTCTTCATTGAGATAGATCTGCTTACCAAGCGCGTCCTGGTCGGGAAACATCGTGTCGGCAACGGCCTTGGTGACGATGACCACCGGCGGACGCAGGGTGTCGCCGGCGTCGAGGTCGGCCACCTCCTCGGGCTTGAAGTCGCGGCCGGCAACGAGCTTTGCTCCGAAGGTTTCGAGCCCCTTGTCGTTGACCATGTAGATCGTGGTCTGGGTGGTCGAGGTCTTCTGCTGCGGCTTCAGGCTGAGCCCCTCACCCCAACCCCCACCGCTCATCGGCACCGAATTGGTCGTGCTGACCGAGGCGACGCCCGGCAGGTGCGAAAGGACGGCGAGGTCCTCGCGGATGGTTGCGCGCGGATCGAAACCGTGACCGAAGCCCGAGCTGCTGAAAAAGAACGTATCAGTTTCGTTCATGCCGCTCGGACGACTCATGTGATCGAGACGCTGACCGATGATGAACAGCGCATTGCAGACGATCGCAAGGGTCATCGCCACCTGCACGCCGATCAGGATCATCGAAACCTTGCTGCGCATCAGGGCGGAAAGTATCGGTCGGATTTCCATGGCTTTTGTCCGGGAATGGGGAATGGGGAATGGGGAATCGAGAAAGGAGCTGGGGATCCGGGATGTCTTGCTATACCCCTTCCCTATTCCCCATTCCCGATTCCCGGCAGCTAGACGCTCCGCGTCGCCACCGCCGGTGGCACGCGCGAGGCGCGCATGGCCGGACCGAGCACGGCGAGCTGGCCGAGCGCCCACAGGCAGAGGAAACCGATCGGCACGTAGTACCAGGGCAGGCGCGGCGACTGGTAGCTCTGCATCATCCAAAGGCTGAAGGCATAGGCCAGCACTGCGCCCACGACCAGGCCGAAGGTCGTGATGATGAAGTTCTCGGTCTGGAAGTAGCGCAGGATGTCGCGCTTCGAAGCGCCGAGCGCTCGCCGCGTGCCGATCTGGCGCGTGCGCTGGGCGACCCAGAAGCTGGCCATGCCGACGATGCCGAGGGCGGTCACGGTCAGTAGCGCAAGGATGACGGCCGTGAGGATGATCGCCATCGCCCGATCACCCGCATAGGCTTCCCTGCGCGTCTCTTCCATCGTGCGGACCTTGCCGATGATCCGGCTCGTGTTCGATTCCGCGAGTTTCTGCTCGACCAGTTTCATGACCTCGTCGCGCCGGCCCGGCTCGGCGCGGACCAGATAGCGCGATGAATTGCCGAATGGCATGAACGCCGGTACGAAGGTCGAGTTCTCGATCGAGCTGCTGCTCATCCAGGGTTGCTGGAGCCGATCGACGATGCCGATGATCGTGCTGGTCGGCGGATCCTCGCCCATGTAGATCGACTTGCCGAGCGCATCGCCTTCGGGGAACAGCTTGTCGGCCAGCGCCTTGGTGACGATGATCGAGGCCGGCTGCAGGCGATCGCCGAAGGTGACGTCGGTGACCTCCTCGGGCTTGAAATTGCGCCCGGCGACCAGCTCGACGCCGAAGGTCTCCAGGGCGTGCTCATCGACGATGTAGATCGCGGTGTCGGCGGTTGAGGTCTTCTGCTTTGGCTGAAGGCTGAGGCCGGTGCTCCAGCCGCCCTCGCTCATCGGCACGGAATTGCTGATGGTCGCGTCGGCCACGCCCGGCAGATGCCTCAGCGTCGCCAGGTCTTCGTGGATCGTTGCGCGCGGATCGAAGCCCTGCCCGAAACCCGAACTGGCGAGATAGAACGTATCGGCTTCGTTCATGCCGCTCGGTCGATTCATATGGTCGAGTCGCTGGCCGATGATGAACAGCGCGTTGCAGACGATCGCCAGGGTCATCGCCACCTGCACGCCGATCAGGATCATCGAGACCTTGCTGCGCATCAGGGCGGAAAAGATCGGACGGATTTCCATGGGCTTTATCCGGGAATGGGGAATGGGGAATGGGGAATGGGGAATCGAGAAAGGAGCTAGGGAGGCTCTGAACAAGTGGCGCAATCGTCATGGCGTTCAGAAGGCTCGCCACAGGTGCTGCGTGGCGACGTGAAGGCTGGTTGCCTTGACGAGCCGCGTGGTGCCTGTGGCGGGCCTTCTGGACGCCACCCGCGTTCCATTGAATCAATCGCTTGGGCGACGCCTGCCTGCGCGCAGCTCTTTGTTGCGCCGCCTTGAAAGACGGCCAGTCTGTCTGCGTCGGCGCGCCGCGATCTGCACGCAGGCAAGTGTCGTGACGGTTGTGCCACTTGTTCAGAGCCTCCCTGGGGATCCGGGATGATTTGCTTTACCCATTCCCTATTCTCCATTCCCGACTCCCGGCCTTTCAGATCTTCAACTGCGCGGCAGGCTGCACGCGGCACGCGCGCCAGGTCGGATAGACCCCGGCCAGCACCGAGGAGACGATCGCGAGGGCGACGGTGACGAAGATCATGGTCCAGTCGAGGTGGGCCACGGTCTTGTATTCCGAATACAGCGCGCGCACCGCGAGCAGGCCGAGTCCGGTCAGGGCGAGGCCGAGGATGCCGCCGCTGAGTCCGACCACGCCCGACTCGATCAGGAACTGGCTGAACACCTCGCGACGGCTCGCACCGAGGGCGCGACGCAGGCCGATCTCGCCGGACTTGCGCGTGAACTTGGCCAGCAGCAGGCCGATCGTGTTGACCAGGCAGACGACGAGGAAGGCAAAGGCGAGGCCGGTCTGCACCTGCACGTCGCGCGAGACGACTTCCTGGTCGGCCATCCACTCGTTGACGTCGAGCAGGCGGTTGTTGAGCGGGCGCGGGAAGCGCCCGAGCTTCTTCTGCTCGTTGACGTAACTGTCGAGGAAGGACTTGTACTCGGCCAGGCGCGCCGGCGAATCGAGCTGCACCCACATCTGGATCCAGACGCAGTCGGAGTCGAGATAGGCGTCCCAGCCGTCGCCCGAAGACTTCCAGCAGCTGTTGTTGCCGGTCGAGCGCTGCTTGAGATCGATCGCCGTCGTGAATGGCATGAAGAATTCGTCGGGATCCTCGAACGCACCGTTGGTCAGGTCGTAGTAGCGCGAGCGCAGCTTCCAGTCATCGAGCACACCGACGATCGTGTAGTCGATGTCGTCCATGCGCACGGTGCGGCCGACGCTGTCCTGGCCACCGAACAGCTTTTCGTTCATGTCCTTGCCGAGCACGACCACGCGCTCGTGGCCGACATCCTGGTCGTGACTCCACGGACCGCCATACTTGAAAGGCGGTTCGAACATGCCGAAGAAATCGGTATAGGCCACGCGCCCGAGCGATCGGAATGGTTTCAGTTCCTTGTTCTCGGGCTGGATCGGCAGGGACAGCTTGAACATCGCCGACTGCTTGTCGGCCTTGCCTGCTTCCATCAGGGCGACGGCGTCGCGATAGGTCACCTGGTCGGGCGGACGGCCATCATCGTAGTAGCTGTTGTCCGCACTCCAGTTGTCGAGCTGGACATAGTGGAGCTTGTCGCTCTTCCACGGAATCGGATCGCTGCCCATCAGATGCATGACGGTCAGCGTGGTCATGCTCGCGGCGATGCCGAGGCCGATGCCGACGACCATCAGCGCGGTCAGGATCGGGTTGCGCCGCAGGCTGCGCATGCCGAGTTGGAGGTAGTAGGAGAACATGGCAATCGCTCCAGTCAGTTCGCGGCGGCAGCGGATACGTCGCGCGCATCGTGACTCGACGGCGCCGTTCTGGGCTCGCGCAGGCGCGGGTCCTCTTCGAAATCGGTGACCTGGCCATCGATGACATGGACGTTGCGCTGGGCGCGCGCAGCCAGTTCGGGGTCATGGGTGACCATGACGATGGTCGTGCCCTGGCGGTTGATCTCCTCGAGCAGTTCGAGCACGCCGCGCGCCATCAGCGAATCGAGGTTGCCGGTCGGCTCGTCGGCGAGCAGCAGGCGCGGCGATCCGGCCAGGGCGCGGGCGATGGCGACGCGCTGCTGCTGGCCACCGGACAGTTCGGACGGATAGTGCTTCATGCGCGAAGCAAGGCCGACCCGGGTCAGCGATTCCTCGATGCGCTTCTTGCGTTCGGCGGCGCCGAAGCCGCGATAGCGCAGCGGCACGTCGACGTTGTCGAACAGGTTGAGGTCGGGAATCAGGTTGAAGCTCTGGAAGATGAAACCGATCTTCTCGTTGCGCAGTTTCGAGCGTGCGTTGTCGTTGAGACCGCGCACGTCGACGCCATCGAGCCAGTACTCGCCACCGGTGAATTCCTCGAGCAGACCGGCGATGTTCAGGAAGGTGGTCTTGCCCGATCCGGACGGACCAGTCACCGCGACGAACTCGCCTTCGCGCACATGGATCGAGAAATCACGCAAGGCATGGGTCTCGATCAGGTGGGTGCGGTAGATCTTCTGCAGGTGGGTCATCTTTAACATCGGCTTTGCCTCTGCTTGGGAATGGGGAATGGGGAATGGGGAATGGGGAATGGGGAGTTGATTGGCCTGGCATCGGGAATGGAGATCGGGAATCGGAAGAGAGGAGCACCGCGTCATTGAGACATTTGGCTGCCAGCTTTTGACCATTCCCTATTCCCCATTCTCGATTCCCTAATTCAAAGCCACGCGCTGGGCACCATTGAACAGGTCGGTTCCGGAGATCACGATGCGGTCGCCTTCCTTGACCCCCGATACGATCTCCACGGCATTCAGGCTGGTCGCGCCGACTTCGATCGGGGTGCGCTCGGCGACGCCGTTGCGCACCACGTAGGCGACGCGGCCGGCGCCGGAGTCGATGAAGGGGCCGCGCTCGACCATCAGCACGTCGGGGTGTTCGTCCATCAGGATGCGCGTGGTCAGGCGCTGGTTCTGGCGTAGTCCGGCCGGCTTCTCGCCGACGAAGCGGATGCGGCCGCTGACCTGGCCATCGATCACCTCGGGCGATACCGCGCTGATCTCGCCCTTGTAGTTGCCCGAGCTGTCGCGGATCTCGGCGGCCATGCCGATGCTGAGATCGTGCGCGAATACTTCGGGCACCTTGACCTCGATCTCGAGCGCGCTGAGATCGACCACGGTCAGGATCGGCGCATTGGCGGCGACGTTGGCGCGCTGCTGCACGATCAGCTGGCCGACCTGGCCGTCGACCGGCGAACGCACCTTGAGCTCCTCGACCTGGCGCTGCACGTTCTCGGCGAGCAGGCGCTGGCGGTCGAGGGCCAGGCGCTTGCTCTTCAGTTCGAAGGCCAGGCTTTCGATATCGAGCTTCATGTCGGCTTCGGCATTGGCGACCGTGATGTCGGCCTTGGCCAGGGCGTCCTTGGTGCGCAGCAGGTCCATCTCGGACATGGCGCCGGCGTCGTAGGCGCGCTGGGTGCGCTCGACTTCGCGCTTGGCCGTCTGCCGGTCGATCATGGCCTGGTCGAGCAGTTTCTTGGCCGCCAGCTGCTGCTTGCGGTGATCGAGGCTGGCCCGCTGCACGTCGATCTCGAGGCTCTCGCGGGTCGCCTGCTCCTGTTGCAGCCGGTTACTCAGTTCGGGGCTGATGATCTCGGCCAGGACCTGGTCCTTGGCGACCTTGTCGCCCGCATTGACCAGCAGGTCGACCGTGCCCGGACTCGCCGCATACAGGGTCGGGCTGACCGCAGCGACCACGCTGCCCTGCACCGAGACGTCGCGGGTCAGGGTGCCGCGCTTGACCTCTGCGATGCGCAGCCGACTCATGCTCGCCGTGGAATCCGACGAAAACAGGCGCGCGGCCGTGGGCACGATCAGAACCAGCAGGACGATGGCCGCCGCTGCGGCCAGGCCGATCTTGAGCCAGCGCTTGCCGTGCTGGGGCTCGATCTTGATCTGCCGGTCCTGCGCCGAGGTGTCGCGAATCATTCATGTCTCCACAGGCAGCCACCGTGGCTGCACCCATGACCTCTTTCAGCAACAGGCGTGCCAAAACGCAAGCCAATGAATTACATAGATTTATCCAGCCATCGAGGCGGCGTGGACAGTGTCCGGACGAGGCGTCCGGACAGCCCCGGACAGCGGTCCCGGCAGCCCGACGCGCGCTCGCCGGGATGCCGGTTGGCGGCCTCGGCGCGTAGCGGAATTTTCCCGAACCCGCTATGCGCAGCCGATCACGGTGTGGCCTTGCGTTGCGACCCTTGGCCGCGCCGGCGCATCCTCCATCGCCGTGACCAGCCACTTCTGCATCGACATTCCGGCCCGACTGATCGCGCGCATCCAGTGCGGCGAGCTGGCCGCGTTCGATCAGGTCTACCGGCTGTTCGAACGACCGGCCTGGACGCTGGCCCTGCGCATGATCGGCAACCCCGAGGATGCCCGCGAGGTCGTGCACGACGCGATGCTCAGGGTCTTCGATCGCGCCCGCCAGTTCCGCGGCGATTCGCCGTTCTGGGGCTGGGTCCGGCGCATCGTCGTCAACGAGGCATTGATGCGCCTGCGCCGCGACCGCGCGCATGTCGGGCAGGCCTACGACGAAACGGAGCATGCGCACGAGGCCGACACCTCGACGCCCGCGCCGTGGGTGTGGACCGAGGCGCGCCAGCTCGAATCCGCGCTCGAGGCCCTGCCGGCACTGACCCGCAGTGTGATCTGGCTGTACCACGTGGAAGGCCACACGCACCCGGAGATTGCCGAGATGACCGGCAAATCGATCAGCTTCTCGAAATCCCAGCTGGCCCGCGGCACCGCGCGATTGCGCGAGCTGCTCGGCACAAGCACTGCAGAAGACCCATGTTCCCCGACCCTGATGGCCACCCCATGAACCCGACCGATCCGCTCGCCACCGCCTTGCGCGCGCTGCCCCAGGCGACGCCGCCTGACGATCTGCACGCCCGGCTGACGCGTACCCTGCGGGCCCGCCGCGCGCGCCGGCGATGGCTGGTTCCGGCCACGCTCGCCGCCAGCGTCGTGCTCGGCCTGCTCCTGCTCGGCCAGCCATGGACTGATCGCGACCCGTCCGGCGCCCAACTGGCAACGACGTCGACCCCGGCGCCATCGGCGAACACGGAACTGGCCAGCCTGCAGGCTTATTCGCAGCGCCTCGAGAGCTGGTTGGCCGAGATCTCCGATGACGCACCCCGCGATGCCCGCAATCTGATGGCCACTGCCGAGCTCGAGGACCTGGTCGGTCTCGTCGACGTGCAACTGTCGGCCGCGCGCAGCGCGTCGGAATCCTTGCCGCTGTGGCGCCAGCGCGTCGCCTTGCTCGAAGACCTCGCCGCCGTGCGCAGCGAGCCGTTCACGCTCGCCGCCGAATCGGCCCGAACCGCTGCGGCGACCCCCACGCTCTGATCGAACATGAAGGAACCCATGATGAACTCCCGCCTTTCCGTCCTCGCGCTGCTGTTGCTTCTCAATGCGGCGCATGCCAGCGATCCGGCACCGAGAGCGAGTGCGGCCGCCGCCCCTGCCGCCAAAGCAGCGGCTGCGGCCAGGCCAGCTGCAAGCAACGAGGAAGCGCGCCGCGAACTCGCTGATCTGCGCGAAAGAATCGGCGAACTGTCGCGACGCATGGCCGAGCTGTCGATGCAGCTCGGCGATGTCGGCCCGCAGGCCTACGCGTTTCGCTACATCAACGATTCCGATCGCGCACTGATCGGCGTCGTGCTCTCGCCCGAACCGAAGGGAGCCCGCATCGATGCCGTCACGCCGGACGGGCCGGCCGAGCGGGCCGGACTGCACAGCGGCGACCTGCTGGTCAGCATCAATGGCGAGAGCCTCGTCGCGTCTAGCCCCGAAGTCTCGCTCGAAAAGGCGCGAAAGCTGCTCGGCGAACTCAAGCCGGGCGAACCGGTGCGCCTCGGTTATCGACGCGGCGGTCGCGAAACGGCGGTCGTCGAGGTCAAGGCCGAGCGCCGCGAAGCCTGGAACTGGCAACGCCTGTTTGCCGGCGAAGACGACGACCGCGATGTCCAGGTCATCGTCGATCGCGATCGCCGGGTCGATCGTGATGTGCAGGCTTCGGTCGTCGTGCGCAAGGAGGGCCGCGCGGCAGAAGAACGCTACGAGCGCATGCACGAGGCCATGGCCGAAGCGCGCAAGGCGATGCGCGAGGCGCGCCTGGAGATCGAACGATCACGCCGCGGACTGGCCGGTTCCGATGCCGGGGACATTTCGACGGCATTCGACTCCAGCTTCGAGCTGATGCCATGGTGGGGGCTCAACCTGGCCTCGCTGAATCCCGATTTGGGCCGCTACTTCGGCACCGACAGCGGCGTGCTGGTACTGTCGGCCAGCCGCAATGCGCTGAAGGAACTGCGGGCTGGCGACGTCATCAGAAGGGTTGGCGCGCAGCCGGTCGAGCGCCCTGAACAGGTCCTGCGTGCGCTGCGCGACAGGCGCACCGGCGAAACCGTCGAACTGGCCCTGCTGCGCGAACGCAAGAACCTCAGCGTTCCGGTCGCGGTGCCCGAATACAAGGCGATCTTCGATATCCGTTCGCTGCCTGTACCTCCTGCACCGCCCGCGCCGCCAGCGCCGCCAGCGCCCGTGAGACAGGCGACGCCAGCCACTCCGCCGGCACCGGCGAAGCCGGTCGGCCCAGCGGCCGCCAGCCTGCCGGCACCGCCCCCGGCGCCACCCGCTCCCCCGGCTCCGCCGCAACGTGACGATCTGCCCGCCCTGTACTGAACGGGCACAGCCCTGACCATCGACGACGACGCCTAGCCGTCGCCGTCCGGACAAACCCGGCTGGCCCCGCCGCTTTGCTATGATCGGGCGGCACGAGGACAGGGGCATGACCGACCGCATCCAGGATATTCCTGGTTACGAGATGATCAGCGAGCTGGGCGAGGGCGGCATGGCGACCGTGTACCTCGCTATCCAGCATTCGCTGGATCGCAAGGTGGCGATCAAGGTCATGCGGCGCGAACTGCGCGCGGGCAGCGGCCCGATGCCCGAATTCGAGCGGCGCTTCCTGCTCGAAGGCCGGACCATGGCCAAGCTGCCGCACCGCAATATCGTCGCCGTCTACGACATCGTCACCCGCGACGACATCGCCTATATCTCGATGGAGCTGCTCGAGGGCGGCACGCTCTCCGAACGCATGCGCAGCGGAGTCTCGCTCGGCGAGGCGATCGGCATCGTCGTGCAGCTCGCCAACGGCCTCGAATTCGCGCACAAGAACGGCGTCATTCATCGCGACCTGAAGCCGTCCAATGTCATGTTCCGCGATGCCACGACGCCGGTGCTGACCGACTTCGGCATCGCCAAGCAGTCCGACGTGCTCGCATCGCGGATCACCCAGACCGGCCTCGTCCTCGGCACGCCGACCTACATGAGCCCGGAACAGGCCAGCGGTCGCGAGATCGACGGTCGCGCCGACCAGTACGCGCTCGGCATCCTGTTCTACGAAATGCTGACCGGACGGCCGCCGTTCACCGGCGAAAATCCGATGGCCGTGCTGATGGGCCACGCCCTGCAGCCACCGCCGCCGCTGCCCGACGACCTCGCCCCGCTGCAGCCGATCTTCGACCGCATGCTGGCCAAGGAGCCGAACGACCGCTTTGCGAACCTGCAGGATTTCGTCAAGGCGCTGCGCGGCCTCGTCGTCGGCAACGATGCGCTCGGCAAGAAGCTCGGCAACATCACCAGTGCCAGCGCGAGCACGTCGGAACGCTTGCGCGCGCTCGGTTTCTCGGGCGACTACACCGGCGGCGACAGCGGCTTCGCGCTCGACCTGCTGCGCATGCCGCAAAGCGACCCGGCCATGCAGCAGCACACGACCTCGCTGGTCATGCAGGCCATGCAGCGCCCGCGCCTGCTGGCCGGCATCGCCGCGGGCCTCGGCATCCTCATCATCTCGCTCGTACTCTGGGCCATTTTCAAGCCACGCACCCTGAGCCAGGACGACCAGTACCTCGTGCGCACCCTGCTTCGCGAAGCCGACCGCATGGTCGACAGCGGGGACCTGCTGACGCCGCCCGGTGCGAATGCGTTCGAAGACCTGCAGAAGGTCCTGCAGAAGGATCCCGAAAACGAACAGGGCCTCGAACTGCTCGGCAAGATCGCCGGCCTGTTGCGCGCCGACGCCGAGAAGTCGGTGGCTGCCGGCGACCTCGAGGCTGCCAGCGAACGCGCCAATCAGGCGCTGCTGGTGGCCCCGGACGATGCCGAAGTGCAGGCCCTGGTCAAGCGCATCGGCGAGGAGCAGGAACGCCTGGCTGTTGCCAGGCGCGTCAATGAACTGCTGCGCAAGGCCGAGGACGCAGAGCGCCGTAACCAGCGCAGTGGCAGCGATGGCGCCTACGCGCTGCTGCGTACCGCGCTCGGACTTGATCCCCAAAACGCGGACGTGCAGAAGAAGCTGAAGGCCCTGACCGATGCCGAATTCGCCCGCGTCCGCAGCCTGCTCGACGAGGACAAGGCGGATGCCGCGGCACGGGCGCTGGAAGAATTGCGCGGTGAATTCGGCACCGATCCGGCCTTCGCGGACCTGAGCCAGAAGATCCAGCAGCGCCAGGAAGCGCAGGCGGGCGCGGAGCGCATCAGGGCGCTGCTCGACAAGGCGCGCGGCGCGCTCGCGGCCGGACGCATCAGCGAGCCGGCCGGCAACAATGCCTTCGACTGGTTCGAGCAGGCTCGGCAGACCGACAGCAGCAATGCCGACGTCAATGCGTTCAAGGCCACCCTCGCGCAACGCATCCTGGCCGATGCCAAGGCCGCGCAGGCACGCAACGATGCGGAGACCGCACTCGACCGTGCCGAACTGGCCCTGCGCGTCGATCCGAACCTGGCCGACGCGGTCGCCATCCGCGAGAGCGCGCAGCAGGCGCTCGGATCGCGGCGGGCGGCGATTGCCTCGCAACTGAACCTGGCCCGTTCGTCGATCGCCTCGGGTCGCTTGTTGCCGCCGGTCAAGGACAATGCCCGCGACGTCCTCGATGCATTGCTGCAGAGCGATCCGGAAAATGCCGATGCCCTCAAGCTGAAAGAGGCGCTGCCGCGCGTGGTCGCCGACGCACTGCGCGGCGCGGTCGAGCGCAACGACATGGACTATGCGGTGCCGCTGGCCGATTCGGCCGCCAAGCTCTATCCCGACGATGCGAAGATTGCCGGACTCGTCGGTGACGTGCGCACGCGTCAACAGGAGCAGAAGGCCGAACTCGAGCGCAAGGCCACCGAGCAACGCATCGCCGCGTTGCTGCTCAAGCGGCCGCTCGACAACAGCAACGCCGAGGCCGCGGCCAAGGCCATCGAATCGCTGCGCGATGCTGCCCCGAGCGATGCCGAGCGCTTCGAGAAGCAGATGGCCGAGGTCCTCGCCGACGACGTGCGTGGCGCGACCAGCCTCGAATCGGGCAAGGCCAGCCTTGCGGCGATCCGCGCCGCGGCCAGCGTGCTCAAGACCAGCAAGCCGCTCGGTGCGATCTACAGCCCGGCCGAAACGCGCGTCGCCGACCTGCAAAAACAGCGCGATGCCGAACTTGCGGCGCAAAACGGCGAACTGCTCATCAATGCGCTGCCCTGGGGCACGGTCGACCAGGTCCTCGATGCATCGCGCAAGCCGGTCGGATTGCCCGACGACCGGACCACTCCGCTGCGCCTGACCCTGCCCGCCGGCAGCTACTACGTCACCCTGCGCCACCCGCGCTCGAACAAGACCGTGTCGGCATTCGCCAGGGTGAGCGCAGGCAAGCGCAGCGAGACGAGCGCCAGCTTCCCGACCCTGAGTGCCGAGGAGTACCTGAAGAATGCGGGGCTCTAGGCTTCGCGCTGGCCTCGCAGCGCTGGCCTTGCTGGCAATGCCGGCCATGGCCGACTGGAAGCAGGACTACGCTCGTGGCCTGGAAGCGGCAAAAAAGGGCAATTGGGAAGATGTAGACCGCTACATGCAGGGTGCGCTGGCCGGCAACGCCGAACCTGCGGAGCGCCTGCGCCTGTACGGACAGCGCTTCGAGGTCTATGCGCCGCAGCACTACGCGGGCATGGCCGCGCTGCGCCTCGGCGATTGCACGGCCGCGCTGCGCTACTGGTCGCAGGGCGGCAACGAGTCCTTCATCCGCGGCGTGCCGGAACTGGCCGAAGAAGAGCAGCAGGGGCGCGCGGAGTGCAAGACGCGGTTGGTGCGCCAGGGCGAGCCGCCCAAGCCAACCACCGAGCCGATCGCCAAGCAGACGCCGGTGGCCAAACCGCCAGCGCCCACGCCTGCGCCTCCGCCTTCGAGACCGGTCGTGGTTGCGCCGCCGACGCGGCCTGCGGATTCGCCGCCTGCGCGGCCGCCGGTCGTCGACCGGCCCGCGACCAATTCGGTCAATGCGCAGATTCTGCGGCCACTGCTCGATGCCTATCTGGATGGCCGCTACAGCGACGTCCTCAAGCTCAGCAACAGCGTTCCGCCAACGCCGCGGCTGCGCTGGCACATGCTGACCCTGCGCGCAGCCGCGGCCTACAACCTGGCCCAGCTCGGCGAGTCACCCGACGCAGCGAGGATCGCCCGCCAGGCCGCCGAGGAGGCGCGCAAGGCCGATCCGGCGCTGAAGCCCGATTCCAGCTACTTCTCACCAAAGTTCCTGAGCTTCTACGCCGGCCGCTAGCGGCGCATCGGGCAGCGACCACCGGCAGCCTGCCGCGGCCGCGCGGATCTCCGCCACCGGCCGGGAACGACGGGCCTTGCGCACGCGCGCACGCGCTCATGGATCGCTGCATGCAATCAGCGGAAGCTGCTCAGGTTCGGGAGGCGGAGCGGCCCCGGATCAACGGTGACCGCTCGCATGGATTGGACGTCGGGGTAGGCTGCCGCCGCCCTGCCCGGGCATCCCGGGCAGGGCGGTCGGATCAGAAGCGGAACACGCCGGACATCGAGAAGGTGTCGTTGGTATCGGAGAAATCCGCACCGAGATCGATCTGGAAGCTGCTGAAGGCCATACCCGCGCCGACCGAGTAATGGGTCTGGCTGCCGCGTCCGGCCGAGAATGTGGCCGCATTGATCGCGATGTCGGCCGGCACGCCCTGGTAGACCAGCTCATGGGCCGGATCGTGCCACACACCCGCGCGCAGGCTGAACGGATGCGCGGTGGCAAACGTGTATTCGGCGCCGAGATGGACCTCGGTGCCGTCATCGAGCTTGAGCGGAACCAGCTCGAGCGCGGGATCCTGGTCGAACACCGAGGTGATGTTGTCGGTCAGCTGGGAGTAGTAGACCTTGTTGACGTCGAAGTTGATCACCCAGCTGTCGCTCGGGCGATAACTGAGGCCAAGACCGATCACGTCCGGGATATCGAGATCCGTACGCACGCTGAAAAGGTCATTGACCACGCCCGGCACCGACAGCACGGCGTCGTAGCGCAGCTCGGGGGCGTGCCGATACGAGAAGCCGGCACTCAGCCATTCGTTGAAGGCATAGCGCGCGCCGAGGGTGATGCCGACCTTGCCGTCGCCGTCGAGGTTCGCCTCGCGGTTGACCGGAAAGCCCTCGAGCGTGAAGCGGTCGGTCGTGCTGCTGATGTCTAGCAGGTAGTAGTTCAGGCCGACGCCGAAGGAGAGCTTGTCGGTGGCCTTGTAGCCCAGGGCGACGCCATAGGTTTCGACATCGATGCTCGTGTTGACGTCGTAGGCGAAGATGGTGCCGGTGACGAGGCCGTCGGCGGTGGCGTAGGTTTCGCCCGCACTCTGGAATTCGGAGTCGTAATTGACCAGTTCGTAGCGATAGACCGCGAACGAGAACCTTTCGCCGGGATAGACGAACGAGAACGAGCGCAACGAGGAGGTCGTGTCGTTCTGCGACGAGTAGTTGAGTCCGGAGGTGTTGAAACCGTTGTATTGCACCGAACCGCCGTCGAGCCAGCGTGTGTCGGTACGCACCGAACGGATTTCGGCGGAGACCTCGGGGCTGACCAGCTGGGTCAGGCCGGCCGGATTGGCGTAGGCGGCGGACGCATCGTCAGCGAGGCCAATGAAGGCGCCGCCCATGCCGAGCGCGCGTGCGCCCGGGCTCGAGAAGCTGAATGGAAGGCTCGCGTTGGCCTCGTTGTCGGTAATCGCGAGTGCATTGCCCGCCAGGCCGGCGAGACCAAGTGCCACGGCAGTTGCCAGTAACTTTTTCATTCCTTTACTCCCCGAGTGAACGAATGCGGTACAGCCAAAGATGCGTCGGGAGCAAAGATAACACGCTCTTAACGCCGAGGCACCGCGCTCTGCGCGAACAATTGCTGCTGCGCAACAGGGGAAAATCAGGTCCTCGAATCGCCAGACGCGAGCCGGCCGGGAAACCGTCAGGGGCCATGCCGACCCCGCTTCCGCCACCGGCCGCGGGTCAGGCCGCCTCGGCCCGCAGCTGCGAGCGGCAGGCCCGCAGCGCCTGCTCGACGATGGCGAAGCCGGCATCCGGACGGTGCGCGTTTTCGCTGAGGGTCCGACGCCAGGCGCGCGCACCGGGCAGACCCTGGAACAGGCCCAGCATGTGCCGGCTGATGTGCTGCAGCTTGCCGCCGCTGGCGATATGCGCCTCGATGTACGGTCGCATGCGCTCGATGACCGCCTCGCGCTCGGGCAGGCATGTGCCGAACAGCAGGTTGTCGAGCTCGGCCAGGCGATATGGCTCGTGGTAGGCCGTGCGTCCGAGCATGACCCCATCGGTGTGGCGCAGGTGCGTATCGACCTCGGCCACGGTCTCTATACCGCCATTGATGATGATGGCCAGCTGCGGAAAGTCGAGTTTGAGCTGATAGACGCGCTGGTAGTTGAGCGGCGGCACGTCGCGGTTTTCCTTCGGCGACAGGCCCTTCAGCCAGGCCTTGCGTGCGTGCACGACGAACACGGCACAGCCGGCGGCAGCGACGACCTCGATGAAATGCTGCAGATCGGCGTATTCGTCCTGTTCGTCGACGCCGAGCCGGCATTTCACCGTGACCGGAATCGAGACGGCCGAGCGCATCGCCTGGAAACATTCGGCAACCAGCGCCGGCTCGCGCATCAGGCAGGCGCCGAAGCGGCCCGACTGTACGCGGTCGGACGGGCACCCGACGTTGAGGTTGACCTCGTCGTAGCCGAACTGCGCACCGATACGCGCGGCCTCGGCCAGTTCTTCCGGATCCGAACCGCCCAGCTGCAGGGCAAGCGGATGTTCGGACACGTCGAATCCGATCAGGCGCTCGCGATCGCCGTGCAGGAGCGCCGAGGAGGTGACCATTTCGGTGTACAGGCGCGCATTCGGCGACAACAGGCGGTGGAAATACCGGCAATGCCGGTCGGTCCAGTCCATCATCGGCGCGACGGAGAGGCGCCAGGGGGCTGCGCTGGGAGTATCGGGAACGCTCATCCCGCCATTCTAGCTGCGTTGGCCTGCGTATCCGACTTGGAAGACGGCGGCGAATGAAACTGACACCCCCTGGCCGGTCTCCCTGAAATCGGATGGCCACCGGCTTCCACGGTCGCGAGGCTTCGACGTTGGCGCGAAGGCCGATCGGTTGCGGCATGGTCAACCCGTCAACAGGGATGACACACCGTTCGGCTGCCTCAAGGGCCCTGCGTGCGCCGCCAGGGCGGCAATGCCGGCATGGCGCCAGGGTCGGCAGTGGGGGCGACCTGACCAGGAAACGCCATTACCTCTCAGTCCATGCCTCCGTCCGCACAGGATGATCCCCGCTATTCGACCTGCTTCAGAAAATCGGGGTGGCGGTCGAATACCTGGGTGCGCCAGTCGGCATGGGTGCGGTCGATTTCGTCGACGGCGAGATCGGGTACGTAGCCGAAGGCGCGATTACGACCGCTCTCCTTGGCCAGATACAGCGCGCGATCGGCGACGCCGAGCACGAAGTCCATGCTGAACAGGTCGACCCGCTCGCGATAGAACGGGTAGACCGACCATCCGACGGAGGCCGTAGGGTCGATCAGCACGCCGCTTTCCAGTTCGACGGTGGTCTCGCGCAAGGCTTCGACGATGCAGCTGGCCAGTTTCCCGCCTTCGTCGCGAAGCCGGTTCATGCCGAGGTAGATGAACTCCTCGCCGCCGAAGCGGAAGATCAGGTCGTCCTTGCGCTTGATCTCCTGCAGGCGCTGGGCGACGGCCTTGAGCACCATGTCACCGGCGGCGTGGCCGTGCTGGTCGTTTATATGCTTGAAGTGGTCGAGATCGATCGCGCAGACAATGACGTCGACCGGATCGCTCGCCCTGACACGCCTGGCGTTGTGGGTGATTGCCGGCACCTCTTCGCGCACCCACTCGCCGAAGCGATGCCGGTTCCAGAGTCCGGTCAGGGGATCGGTGGCCGCGGCCAGCTGCAGCGCCTCGGTCTTCATCGCAACGAGCCGTTCGAGTTCCGCGCTGCGCGCGCGCAAGGCGCGTATCCGCCATTGCCCGGCCAGGACGATTAGACCCAGGCCGACCACCCAGAATGCGACGAGGGTCGACGTGCGCCGATACCACGGCGCGATCACGGTGATCGGGACCGATGCGAGGCCGCCCGGCGCACCCGCCGCATCGCGCGCCTCGACTTCGAACAGCAGGTTCCCGGCAGGAAGATTTGTGAAGTCGCGACGGACCTCGTTGCTCCACTTGCTCCATTCCCCGCTGCCGCCCTGCGGACGAATCCGCGAGCGATAGCTGTTGAGCTCGGAGGCGCGATAACTGGGCAGGGCGAAGCCGAAGCGGGCGCTGTCCCCCTCGGCCAGGCTCAATGCCGGAACCGCGCCGTAGCCCGAGTAAAGACCGCGATCGCCGCTCGATATGCCGCGAATCAGGACCTGCAAGGTCTTGGGCGCGGGCAGACTGATCGATGGATCGACGCGCACGACGCCGGAGTCGGTCGCCAGCCAGACGATGCCGCTCTTGTCCATCAGGATGTCGCGAATGTTGCCGAACCCGGCAATGCCGTCGAACACGCTTTGCTGGTAGGTGTAGACACCCGAGACGCTCTTGGACAGGAGCCTGAGCCGGCCGGACGAGTTGGCAACCAGGATTTCATTCGGATTCAAGGGAAGGAACTGGGTAATCGGGCCGCTCTGCTCGAACGGCAGCCTCGAACTCGGCTCGAAGCGCCCGCTCACAAAATGATGGAAGCCGCTGAGGCCGCCGATGAATGCCTCGCCGCCGATGAGCTTGAGCACGAGTTCGCCGGGCGGGACGCCGTCGCTCGCATTGAATTCGGTCATCTCGGCGTCGGCGAGAAACTCCGAGTCGGCCTGCGGAACCAGGCGCGCGACACGACCCAGATTCGACGAAAGCCAGATGCTGCCGGCCGGCTCCTGGACGACCCCGAGCGCGTCGAAACTGACATCGTCGCGCACGTCGCTTTCGACCCAGGCTGCGCCGGCCTCGCGGATGCGGGCCAGTCCGAAACGCAATCCGAGCAGCACCTCGCCCGGCGACGTGGGACTGACAAAGCAGGAAAACACGTTGCGCTTCTGGAGCACGAGCGGGCGACCCTGGCTGCTCCAGACGCCATTGTCGGTCAAGGCCAGGAAATCATCGCCCTGGCTCACGGCGCGATGGATCCAGGGATAGCTCGGCGCCATCCTCTCGAAGGTCGTCATGCGACCTTCGTTCTTCAGCAGCGTGAAGCTCTTGCTGGTGTAGGCGACGATCCCCTGGCCGTTTTCAATCACTCCGAATGGCGACTCGTAGATGCCCTGCGATTCCTGGAAGAGCGAGACGCGTGAGGGCCAGTCGATGCGCGTAATGGCATTGCTCCAGGCTACCCAGATGCTGCCTTCGTAGTCGACATGGATGGCCTGAGCGCCCGGCAGGGCACCGAACTGGCTGGCCTGGAAGCGGGCGACCTCTTTCCAGGTTTCGTCCAGTATCACGAGGTCCCCGTTGACGAAGGGCAGCCCGAACGTGCCATCCACCAGCGCGCGAGCGACGCCAATTTGTCCGCGCAGGGCTTGCGAGTCTCCGATTGCTGCAGGATCAGGAGCGTCGTCGGTTGCGATCCACGTTGCAATTTCTATCGGATCATGTGAAATCCCGGCCAGTCCCCGAACTCCGTAGGGCATCAGCGCCGCAAGTGATCGCTGGGCATAGAACTCACCGCCCCTGACGAGCTCCAGGCTCCTGCCGGACACGTGCTTGAGCCCAGAATGATCATCGCGCACATACAATTCGCCGCGAACCGAAAACAGGCGGCCGAAGCGATTCTCGGCCGGCAGCACGAACATGCCCTTGGCGTCCCTGCACAGCAGACTGGGTTCGGAACGCACGCACCATTGGCCCGAACCCGATGCAAATTCCCAGATGTGGCCGCGCCCGACCAGCCCGCCCGGCACGTCCTTGGCAAGATCCCTGACCTCAACCCGATGCCCCTCGCTGGACACGGCAAGCAGGAATTCGGAGCCACCGACGATGATCTCGCCCTCGTCGGTAATACCCAGTGCAGTCACCATCCGTGCATCGGGCAAGGGCAGCCGACTCCACTTGATGCCATCGAATTCGAGCACGCCGACGTTGTCGGCCACGTAGATCAGGCCGTCCTTGCCCTGAACGATGCTGCGGAACGGCGGCGCGGCGTACTGATCGTCGGCAATGATCTCCTTGAAGTTCCAGGTTTTCGACTGCGGCATCGCCGACTGGGCGAACGCTACCGCGGGCGCCAGCAGGATTCCGATCGCCAGTAAGATGGAAATGGGGATTTCGTCGGTTTTCATGTCGGGCGCCCAGCGCTCAAGCGTGCCAGTCGCGGCCTGCCAAGGCAATGCGCCGATATCCATGCTTGACTTGGCCGCACCCTGGTCCTAGCTTCGCCTTGCGGGTTGTGTGCATATCCCGTTCCCAAGCAACCGACAACGAGGCCACAAGATGAACCAGGAAACCCAGGGGAAACTGGAAGTATCGAGGAATGTCGTCGAGCAGCTCAACGCGATGGCGCGCAATAGTGCGGCACCCGGCGGCTATGGCCAGGCTCCGCGCACGCCAGGACCAACCCCGAGTCCGAACATCACCCGCGACAACCACGAAGATTGACCCGATAGACCTGCACCGGGGGCGAGGTCTCTCGCCTCTTCGGTTGCCTGCCGTCTTGCACGCGGCCCGGGCGGCGCCTGGTTGCCCGGGCAAGGCAATGTGATGTTGCAGCCACGATTGTTGAAATGGTCGCCGGCACCCGGCCAGCGACCGGTCGAGAGCGACCCCCATGAGTCCAAGTCCGCCGAGCCTTGAGCTCAACCCGAGCGCCAGAATTTCGATCCACGACTACGAGCAGCCGCCGTCGTTTCTGGTCGAGGCGCCGATCAAGGGCGCATCGTTTTCCTCGGTCCGCGTCTGCGCCGACAATCTGCCCGGCGCGCACGCCTTTCTCTGCTCGACCCTGATTGACGGCCGCCACGATGTGCAGGTCGGTGAGCAGGAGGCGAGCGAACTTTGCCGGATCGGGCTGTTTGCCCCTTTCGATGCGCTGCCCCAGGCCGTGACCTACCAGTTTCCGCTTCGTGGCCCCGCGCAGGGCGGACCGTTGCGGTCGCGTCCTTGCGCCGATGAACCGGATGGCCGGACGACACAAGCTCTTTCCGCCCTCCGCCTCCCCGCCGAATGGACCGAGAATGGGCTTCGCTTCGAACCGCATCACCATGGCAGCATATGGTCGCCGGTGCGTGTCTCCAGCGCTGAGGAGCCTGGCGCCCGAAGCGAACACGGGCACTTCGAGGCCGAGGCGCCGAAGACGGCGCTGGACAGCGAGGCGACCCGCGCCCACTTCGAACGCGAAGGCTTCGCCCTTCTCGACGACTTGCTTCCAGCCGAACACGTCGAAGAGCTGGGCCGCTATTTCCAGGCCCTGGCGGCGCAAGGATTCCTGTCCTGCAGCGAAGACCGCGGAACCCGCCGCTACATTGCGCACAATGATCCGGTCGCCAATTTCTGGCACGGCCAGCTGAACGAGCGCGTCTCGCAACTGGCTGGGCGGCGGACCAAGCCCTCCTACTCCTTCGTTTCGGTATACCTCGCCGGCGGGGATCTGTTCTGGCACACCGACCGGCCACCCTGCGAATACACGATCACGTTGCTGCTCGACTATGCGCCGCTCGACGCCGAGGGCCGCTCGCCCTGGGCGCTCAAGCTGACCGGCCGCGACGGCACGATTCACTCGCTGCATCAAGGCATCGGCGAAGCGCTGATATTCAAGGGGCGCGAACTGAGGCACGGTCGCGACACCTTGCCGGACGGGCACCGCTCGACCTCCCTGCTGTTTCACTTCGTCGACGAAGACTATGACGGGGTGATGGAGTGAGTCTTGCGCGCGCTGCCTCGATTGACGCTGGTACTGCCGCGGTGCGACCGGCGGCATGACCGTCGCGGCCCCGCCCGCTCCGCCGGCGAGTGCCGGGATGCACCGTGTCCAGGCCTTTTTCCAGCGCCTCGGCGAGCGCATTTCTGCCGAACTCGGCGAAGGCCGCGAAGCCGTCTACGCCCATCTGGAACGCGTGGCCGCCGAGCAGCTGGCGACGTTCAATCCATCCGCGCACATCACCCATGAAGATCTTGTCGATTACGTCCTGGGCGCCGACACGCTTTGCAAACAGGCCGACCTGGACGGCAATTTTGCCGAACCGCCCGTGTCGCTCTACAACGGCGGCGACTTCGACATCTCGGCGCTGACCTGGCTCGATGGCACCACGAGCATTCACCAGCATGCGTTCTGCGGCGCCTTCCATGTGCTGTCCGGCTCGAGCATCCACTGCCGCTACCGCTTCGATGCCCGGCAGCCGCCGGAGCCGCGCCAGCGCGCCATTGCCGGTCGGCTTCGGCTGCGGGACCTCGAAGTCCTGCATGCAGGCGACACGCGCATCATCGCCCGTGGCCAGAACCTGATTCATTCGCTGTTCCACATGATCCGGCCATCGGTAACGATCGTCATCCGCACGATCACCGATGACCCCGCCACCGAGGTGCAGTACGACTATCGCTGGCCGGGACTCGCCCACAATCCCTTCCAGCGCCACGCACCGACCATTCGCAAACTGCAGTTCCTGCGCATGTTGCGCGTGCTTGATGAGCAATCGGCGCCCGCGCACATGCAGCGCGTCCTGGCCGATGCCGACCTGTTTCTCGCTTATGCGCTGATCTCGGAACAAACGAAAACCACCGCCGACCTCGAACAGGCGCGAACGCTTTCAGCGCTGTGCACGGCGCTGTCGGCCGACGAGCGCGAGCTGCTGTCCCGAGCCACCCAGAACGACCTGCTGAGCCAGACCCTCGTCGATTGCCGGCGCAAGCTGCACGACCCGGGCCATCGCTTCCTGCTCGCCCTGCTGCTCAACGTGTTCGAGCGCGAGGAACTGCTCGGCCTGGTCCGGCGTGAGTTCGAGGTCGCCGATCCGGTCGACCAGGTCATGTGCTGGGTCGCCGAAATGACCGGCAATACCGAGCGCTATCCGAACCTGATCGGGCTCGACTTCAGTGCGACCGAATTGCAGATGCTCGACGCCATGTTGCGCGGGGCCGGTCTCGATGCCGTGCTCGGACAATTCGCCGTCCGCTACGGTGCCGCGGAAGTCGACCGCCAGCGCGACGCCCTGGCAGCTCTGTTCGCCGCCCTGAAAACCTGCGCGCTGTTCCATCACATCTTCGCCGACCTGCCGGAGCAAACGGGGTCAGAGTGAGTTTCGGCCTGGCGCGCGGACGATGCGGACGCTGCGCGCAGGATCCGCCGTGCTGGTCGCGCCGACGGGCAATCAGAATACCCAGGCCACCGACCCGACCCAACGTTGCCGGGCCGGAAACGTGAACTCGAAGGGCGGATCGAGCGCCTCGTAGCGAAATCGCAGTGGACCGGTCCAGATCCGGTTGATGCTGAGGTAGACATCGCCAATGGCCGCATTGAGCGCAAGGTTGGCATATCGGTAATCGTGTGGAGGCGTTCCGCTCGGATGCGCATGACCGAGGCCGAGATCCATGCTGAAGCCTGCGCCGAGCGGCTGACGCCAGGTTGTTTCGATGCGCATCCAGCCGTTGTAGCCGGCCGGGTCGCCGATGTAGGCATTGCCGACCCGCGGCGACCATGCGAATGCCAGCAACCAGCGGCCGCGCCAGCCGAGCGCGGCATTGAGTTCGTCGTACTGGAATCCGGCGCGATTTCCTGCCCGCATCGGCTCGTAATGGATCAGGCCGAGCTTGGCCGACCAGTCCTCGTCGAGACGCCAGCGGCGATCGAGATAGGCGGTGAGCTGGGTGTCGGAGCGTCCGGATGGGGCCCGGATCGCATTGGCACCGAGACCGACGATCCAGTCCTGGCCCAGTGCGCAATGCAGGTCGCCGAACGCGCTGGGCCGGCCCTCACTCTGGGAGATGCCGCGATAGATGTTTTCCGAGGACAGTCCGAGTGCGCCGCTGCAGGGGCCGGCACGAGCGGGCGCAGCCGCCACGAGGCCGAAGAACCCCGAGGCGATCGCGATCGCCAGCGCGGCGCGAATCAAGCGGGCTGCCCCGCGGTGCGATGGGGCGCCCGGTGTCGTCGTCCGCCGCAGGCGGAAAACCGGGAGCTTGCGACCGCGGGCGGGTATGCTGGCCTTGCGGTACGGCACCGGTTCATCGCGACACGCTTGGTGTTCGATGCAACCTTCGTGGTCCTTTCCCGGTACATACCGTCAATGATCCAGTCATGGGTGGGCAGGAAGCGCGCATGAGAGAGAGCACGGCCTCACGCAGCCGGCGCGATCGCGACCCCGCGGACGAGCAGGAGCTCGCCCTGCTCCGGGCCGTCGCGCGCGGCGACCGCAGTGCGTTCGAGTCGCTGCATACACGCTACCACGGCCTGCTGACCCGATTCCTGATCCGCTCCACGTCTCGCCGCGACCTGGTCGAGGAAGTGGTCAACGACACCCTGTGGGCCGTCTGGCGCGGCGCGTCCCGCTTCCGCGGTGATTCGAAGCCGCGCAGCTGGATCTTCGCGATCGCCTGCCGCAGCCTGATGAAGGCCCTGCGTGACCGGCCGCTTGAAGCAGGCTCGCCGGCGTCGGGTCACGCTGTCGGTGACGCCATCGCCGACATTGCCGATGCCGGCTGCGACGTCGCCCGCGCCGAGATTCGGGACTGGGTCCGGCGCGGTCTCGATCTGCTGCCCACCGAGCAGCGCATGACTCTTGAACTGGCCTATTTTCTGGGCCAGTCCTGCGAGGAGATCGCCACGATCATGAACTGCGCCGTCGGCACCGTGAAGGCGCGCATGTTCCACGCGCGCGTACGCCTGCGCAACACCCTGCCCGCGCTCGGCGGCGAGCCTGGCGCCATCAATTCCCCGGACACCGAATGAACGCGCACGACCCGACCCATCGCCAGAGCTGGGATCTCATACCCTGGCTGGTCAACGATACCCTCGACAACGGCCTGCGCGAGATGGTCGAAGCACACCTTCGCAACTGCACCGATTGCCGCGAAGAGCTGGCCTTCCAGCGCCGGGTGCAGGCCGGCATGATCGAGCGGGCTCCGGACGACGATGCCGCGGCTCCCGCCGCGCTGGCGCGCCTGTTCGAGCGTATCGATGCCGAGGATGGGGCCACGGCGGACGATGCCGGCTACGATCCGCTGGCAATCGAGCGCGCCCGGCCGTCAACGGCCTCGGGAGCTGGCGCGCGTCACCGGCGGCTCAGCCGCTGGCTGGCCGCAGCGGTGGTCGTCGAAGCGTTGGGACTGATCGGCCTGGGCATCCTGCTCGCCGGTCACCCCGATGCGACCGTTCAGGACGGAGCCTACAAGACCCTTAGCCAGGACCTGCAGCCGCCGACGCGCGCGCAAATCCGGCTCGTGCCCTCGCCCACCTTGAGCGTTGGCGACTTGCAGGCCCTGCTGGGCGAAGCCGGACTGCGCATCGTCGACAGCAATGCCGGCGGCACGATCCTTGCGCTCGGCTTCGACCACCTCGCCGGGCTGCCGGAAGACGAAGCTGCGGCTGTGCGTCGGCGCCAGATCGATGAAGCCCTGCGGCGCTTGCGCGCGAGCAGCGGTGTCCTGCTGGCCGAACCAATCATGGCTTCGGCGACAGTGCCGCGATGAATGCGGAAATCCGCAGCGGCGTGCGCGCCGCGTTTTCGCCCCGCCGGCTGGTCGCTTGCGCAGGCTTGATCCTTTCGCTCGGCATTCTGCTGGCGACGACCCGAACCCTTGCGGCAACCGACGATGATCGCGCCATCGCCCGACGCATCATCGTTGCGATCGTCGAAAAGCCCGATCCGGTGATGGTCAGCGGATCGAGCCCGCGCGGCTACGCGGGGCTGCCGGGCTACGCCGGCAGCGAGCGCACGCGGGCGACGGCGGCACGTCTCGCACGCGAGCACGGCCTCACCGAAATTTCGGCCTGGACGATCGAACCCCTCAAGCTGCGCTGCATGCTCTATGAAATCCCGGCCACGGCCGACCGGGCCAGCGTGCTCGCGGATTTGCGCAAGGACCGCCGCGTGCATCTGGCCCAGGAGCTGCAGGAATTCAGCACGCTGTCGGCATCCTCGACCGAGCCGGCACCCGGAGCGGCCGCGGCCAGACCCGAATTCAACGACCCCTATGCCGCTCTGCAGACCGGTTTCTCCGCGATCGATGCGGGCGGGGCGCAGCGCTGGGCCAGCGGCAGCCATGTCCCGGTTGCCCTGATCGACACCGGCGTCGATGCCACGCATCCGGACCTGGCCGAGCGGATCGTCGAACAGCGCGACTTTGTCGGCTCGGATGTCCGCGATCCGGGTCGCGACCGCCACGGCACCGAAGTCGCCGGCGTGATCGCCGCGGTCGCCAACAACGGCCTCGGCATCGTCGGCGTCGCACCCGCGGTCGAACTGTTTTCCTATCGCGCCTGCTGGCCGAATGGCGACGGCACGGGTCGGGCGCGCTGCAACAGCTTCACCCTGGCACAGGCACTGGCTGCGGCAATCCGCTCCCCGGCACGCGTCATCAACCTCAGTCTCGGCGGCCCGCACGATGCCCTGCTCGGGGAATTGCTCGAGCACGCTGTCGCGCGCGGCACCATCGTGGTCGGCGCGGTAGCTCCCGATGCCGGGATTCCCGGATTTCCCGTCAGCACGAAGGGCGTGATCGCAGTCGACTCGAGTGGTGCGCCAGGTTCCTCGGTCGTGACCGCACTGCACGCGCCCGGCGAAGAAATCCTGACTCTGGAGCCGGGTGGCCACTACGACTATGCCTCGGGCAGCTCGCTGGCGGCGGCGCATGTAACCGGCGCCATCGCGTTGCTGCTACAGGTATCGCCGAGGCTCGACGCGAGCCGGATCGTCAGCTTGCTGCGCAATTCGGCTCGCCACGAGGATGGAGCGATCGACGCCTGCATCGCGGTCAGCGCGGCATCCGGCCATCAAGGTACCTGCAGCCCGGACTAGGGAGGCTCTGAACAAGGGGCACAACCGTCACGACGCGGGGGTGTCGAGCCGCCTTGGGTGGGCCCGTTCCATTCCGCCCACGGCATTCCCTGCCCGACGGCTGCCCGGTCGTCGATCAGTCCTCGCCTGCCCGGATAGGTTCACCCGGAACGTGGATCTTCATGTTGGCCTCGATGTTCCTGGCAATGCGCAGACGGTATTCCGGGGTCATCCGTACCACGACCGGCTCGGCCGATTTCGGGGCGTTCTGCGCGCGCAGTTCGGAAGCCATGGCCGCGGCGCTCGTGGTCACAGACACAGCGGGAGCGGCGAAAATGTCTGTGCGGTTGCCGTTCGCACCGGTCGTGCGCGCGTAGAACGGCACGAACACGTTGCCGATGCTGGCCAGGCCCATGTAGTCGCCGAGGAAGTATCCGTTCGTGTTGCCGGCTCCGGACAATGGCGCGGTGGCGAGATCGAAGGGGCCGGCCACCTGGCTTTCCTGCCAGTTCACGGCGTCGGTCGAACGCGCCAGCCAGAGGCTGGTGAACAGCGTGTTGCGATCGCTCGTGTTGCCGCGGAAATCGTAATAGGTGACACCGATCATGCCGTCGCTGCGCACGTGCACGGCCGGCACGAAGGCGGCGACCGCCGTGCTCGCATTGACCCTGGCCGGCGTCGACCAGGTCAGCCCGCCGTCGTCGGAGCGCGACATGGCGATGCCGTCGCGCACGCCGCCGCTGAAACGCGAATCCTGCCAGGCCGCGAACAGGCTGCCGCCGGGCCCGACCGCGATCGACGGCGTGATCGTCGCGTCGCGCACGCGCATGCCGGTCTCCGGGTCGACCGTGCCGACGCTGAGCTCGCTGGAGATGCGGATCGGTGCGGACCAGGTCAGGCCGTTGTCAGTCGATCGGATGACATCGAAGTAGGCGCTCGTCGAGCCATTTGCCGCGGCATCGATGCGCGTGAACGCATCGACCAGGGTGCCATTCGGCAGCACGACGATGATATTGCCGATGGTCTGGCTGTTGACGCCTGGATCGAAGATCGACCGCGCCGCCTCCCAGGTTGCTCCACCATCGGTGCTGCGCGCGAACCAGGTCGGTCCGAAATTGTCGACCGAAATGCGGTCCCAGACGGCGTAGACGAAATGCGAGTCGATAGGATCGGCCGTGATCGATTCCTTGTCGTGGAATGCCGTGCTGCCCTCGCGGATCAGCGTGGTTGGCGGGCCCCAGCTGGCGCCGCCATCGGTCGAGCGGCTGACCAGGACCGCACTTTCCGATCCCGGCATCAACGAGGCACCGTTGAAAGCGATGGCGATCGCATAGGCCGTGCCATCGGGCGAGACGCTGAGCCAGGGATCGCTGCTGCGCTCGAAGTCGCCACCGTTGCCGGCGGTGCCACCCGCGCACCGCGAAAATGTCGGCGCACTGCGGCTCCAGCTCTGACCGCCGTCGCTGGACACGCCGACGAGCAGGCCATGCGCACCGCCGGTCGACCAGCGGTCCTGCTGCCAGGCGCCGTAGACACGTTGCGGCATGCCCGGATCGACCGCGAAGTGCGGTTCGACTTCGGCGTTCGCATACGAGGTTCCCGAGGGCGCCATGCCATCGCAGCCGGGCGCGAACGGCGTGTCGCCCGATGCCCGGTATTGCGGATCGAGTGTCGGCGCCGGTGGTGGTGGTGGTGGTGGAGTCGTCGTCGGTGGCGGCGATGGCGACGGCGAGTTCGAGCTGCCGCCGCCGCAGGCGCCGATCGCGAGCACGATCAGCATCGAAATCAGTCGTGCGACCCTGGTTGCGCTCGAGAACATGGCCAATCCCCCGCAGCCTGCAATTGTGACGAAAGTCATCGTACAACGATTCGCGCAGCCTGTCGTCGCTCGCCCGCGGGGCCCATGTGTCCGGCCCGGTCAGTTCGTGGCTGCCATGCATATGTTGGCTTTGGCGCCAATCAGGAGGCCATGCCCGGATGATTCCAGCTGGAACGCCTCGATTCGTACCGCGTTCGTCAGTCGCCGAAGCCATCCGCGAAGATCAGGTCGGCCACCGCCTCGAACGCACCGATGTCGATCTGCCCGTCGGACGCCCTCGGCGTCTGCGAACCCACCGCGACCAGTTGGCGGCGCGGAGAAACGACCGGCGGAAACAGTGGCGAGGGAAATGGAAACGCGGATGCGCTGGCGGGCGCAGGATCGCCGGCGTTGCGCAGCGGACTGGACGTCTGCGGTACGAGATTCCAGGCACCCGCGTTGATGAAGCCCGGATTCGTTCCGCTCAGGGTGGTGCTCCACTCGGCGCTTGTCGGCACGAAGGTTGAACCCGACTCGATCCAGTTGTTGCTACCGTGGATCTGACGGCCGTCTGTCCAGACCGCTTCCACCGTGCGTTCGATGCGTGCAGTGCCGCCGGCGGTCACGTCGATGACGTTGTTGTGCATCTCGACCGACTGGATGCCGTCGAATATGCGGAACACGGTCGAGTCGCTGCCCGAAGCAAGGATGAAGGTATTGTTGACGAAGCGCGTCCGCCCCTTGCTCTGGCCAGTACCGTCGCCACCGACGCGGATGACCGAACCGAATGCCGCATTCGTGTGCACGATGACATTGCCGACCACGTCGGAGTCTTCGCGGACCAGGTCGCGCGTCCAGCCAGGCTGTTGCGTGTTCTCGTCGGGCCCGATCAGTTCGAGTTCGTGATAGGTCGCGCCCTCGAACCAGTTGTAGTAGATCTCGTTGCGCTCGTGCCGGCTCTTCAGGAGATTGCCGCCGTTGCCGTCATGCACGTAGCAATACTGCATGCGGAACACCGAACCGGGGTGCGCGATCTCGTCGCTCTGGATGTACAACGGATGCTGGTTGGTGCCATTGCCGGCGTTGTAGATCTCCGAATACTCGAGCGTGAACGATCCCGAGAGCTGGTCGGTACCGAGAATGCCGTGGGCCGGGCAGTCGTGGATGACGCTGTTGCGCACGGTCACATCGTGGCCGCCCTGCAGGATGCAGCGTGAGGTGCCGCCACTGATGTCGAAGCCCTCGAAGACGAGGTGATCGGACTGGCGGAACTCGACCGTGTTGGCCGCGCCGACGATTGCCGGGCGCTGCCCGCCGATGGCCATGCCGCGAATCACGACCGGGTTGCCGGCCGCACCGCCGTCGGCCTGCGGCACCACCACACCGCCGCCGTAGACGACTCCGCCATCCACTTCGACGATATCGCCGCCACCGAGGTTGACCGCCGCGAAAAGCGCGTTCAGTGTCGTATAGGTGCGCGATGGCCCGACCTGATAGGTCGCCGCGAACAGCGGCGTCGACATCAACAGCAGCAACCATGCAGCCTGGCGCATCGCGCTCACCCCCCGCCTTTCGAGGGCGACAGTATCGCTGCCGCAGTCGCGGCAATTTGTGAACTGCGTCGGTCAGCCGAACGGATAGACGCCGATCCAGCGCGCGTGCGCCCAGAACGCGAACGCCGCCCACGCGCCGATGCCGATGGCGACGCTGAGTACGTCGCCGACGACGCTGCCGCTCGGGTAGTTCACGCCCTCGCGACGATCACGACGACGCGAGACGACAAACAGCACGATCGCCCAGGCGAGGAAGGCGCCGAACAGCACGACATCGTGCAGGAAACCGGTGGCGAGCAGGTGGCCAAAGGCCCATAGCTTGGTCCCGGCCAGCATCGGATGGCCGATCTTCTGCTTGAAGTGATTGCGTGGCACATAGGCCGCGGCAATGAGCACGAATGCAATCAGCGTGAACAGGGCATTGGCGTGCTTGAGTGCGAGCGGCGGCAGATACAGCAGCACGGGCTGCTGCCGGGCCAGGCCGAAGCCCCAGACGAGCAGCACGAACCCGGCCAGCGAGAGCACGGAATAGAGCACCTTCCAGCCGCCCTCGCCCAGCTTTGCGATCATGCGGCTGCGCCAGCCTTCGGCGAAGACGCGAGTGGAATGGATACCGAGAAAAACCAGCAGGCCGAGCAGGAGGATCGTCATGGCGGTGCTCCAGGGGTTCGGACGGATTGAGGGAATGGTCGGGTCACGGCAGGTCCTTCGACTCGGCGTCGCCGCCGGGCCCGATCTGTGCAGGAGAGGGTACCGTAATCGGCGCCATGCCCTCGGCAACGAACTGCGCATTGAGCGTCGCGAGTTCCTGGCCGCGCAAGGCCGACCAGCGCTCGATGGAACGGTCCAGCCGGCTCAGGCATTCGGCCAGCAATGCCTTCTGCGCCCCGGTCGGCAGGCGGTCGGCGCCTTCGACATCGGTCGCCAGCGTGGCCAGCTGGTCGCCGATCGTGGCGAGGCTCGGCGCTTCGTGTCCGTTGTCGACGCGCAGCGGTTCGAGCTGTTTACCGAAAGTATCTGCTGCACTCTTGAGTTTGGCCGTTGGCGGCTGCGCCGGGTCCTTGGCCCGCGCGTCCAACTGGCGCTGCACGGCTTCCACCTCGCCGTGCGCCTGCCAGTCGCGTTCGAGTTGCGCCGCGACGGCTTGCGAAAACGCCAGCGTCGCAGCGAGGTCGGCCGGCGAGGCGGAAACGCGCGGATCGGCCTTGATCGTCAGCGGCTGCGTCGACTCGACGCCATCGACGAGGAGCGCGACCTCGTAGTCACCCGGCACGGCGAGCGGGCCCTGCGGTACCAGCGGCGTCGATTGGCCGAGCAAGGCGGCGATCGAGTAGTCGTACTTGATCGCCTTCGGACGCGCGAGGTGCAAATCCCAGACGAAGCGGTGCGCGCCCGCTTCAACGCCCGGACGCCGGTTCGGACGCAGCCAGATGTCGGCGAAGTACGGCTTCGCGCCGATCGCCGGTGGCGCCTCATCGCTGGCGAATTCGCGCAGCACGCTGCCGTCGGCTGCGCGGATCTCGATACGCACCCGCTGTGCTGCCGCCGGCAGCACATAGTCGATGATCGCGCCGATCGGCGGGTTCGTGCCGAGCGCGGTCTCGGCCGGTGGCGGGGTGTCCTTGTTCTGGTCCGGGCGCAGCCGGTACGCGGGGGCCGGCTTGTACAGGCGCGAGCTGCGGAGGGGATTGGCGGCATCGAGCTGGCGCAGCGGGCTGAGGTCGTCGAGCACCCAGATCGCCCTGCCCTGGGTCGCCGCAATCAGGTCGTTGTCGTGCACGAGCAGGTCGCGCACCCAGGCCACCGGCAGATTGCGTTGCAGCGATTGCCAGTGGCCGCCGTCATCGAACGAGACGAAGACGCCGTTGTCCGTGCCGGCGTAGAGCAAACCGCGACGCAGCGGATCGGCACGAACGACGCTCACGTAATGGCCATCGGGAAGGCCCGCCGTGATCGGCGTCCAGCTCTTGCCATGATCGCGCGTGCGCAGGACTCGAGGCCGGAAATCATCCTGGCGGTGATTGTCGATCGATACATAGGCCGTTCCCGCATCCAGGACCGAGACATCGATCGAACTGATCTTGGCCCAGTCCGGCACGCCTTTCGGAGTTACATTGCTCCAACTTGCTCCCGCATTGCGCGTGAGCTGGATGCGACCGTTGTCAGTGCCGATCCAGATCTCGTTGTTGTCCTGCGGCGAAGGGGTGATCGCGTAAATGACGCCGAAGCCGCAGGCGCTGGCCCGCCGCACCGGCACGTAGCCGTCACAGTTGCCCTTCTTCGCCGCGGCACCGGTCAGGTCCGGACTGATCACCTGCCAGCTCTGGCCGCGGTCGAGCGAGCGGAACAGCACCTGGGCGCCTGAGTAGAGTGCATAGGGTGCGTGTGCCGAAAAGGCGATCGGCGTGAACCACGTGTAGCGGTAGCGCACATCGGTGCCGCGCGCGCCATAGCTCGAAACGGGCCAGGGTGAGACGTTCTGCACTTCGCCGGTGCGCGCATCCCAGCGCGAGATGCGGCCGCCGAGCCCGGAGCCGAAGACGATATCGGGATTCTCCGGATCGGGAATATCGAAATCACGCTCGTCGCCGCCGACGGGATGCCAGTCGCGAGAGCTGATCGCGCCGTAGTCGCTGCGGCTGGCGATACCGACCGTGCCCGAATCCTGCTGGCCCGAATAAATCCAGTACGGGAACCGGTTGTCGGCGGCCAGATGATAGAACTGGCCGGTCGGCTGGTTGTACCAGTCGCTCCAGGATTGACCTCCGTTGACACTGACCACGGCGCCCTGGTCGGCGGCGGTGATCATGCGCTCGGGGTGTTTCGGATTGATCCACAGATGATGGTAATCGTCACCGCCCGGCGCGCCCTTGATGATCGTGAAGGTCTTGCCGGCATCGGTCGACTTGTGGATGGATTGGCCGACCGTGTAAAGCGTGTCCGGGTTGCCCGGTGCGACGGTCAGGCGGCTCATGTACCAGCTCGACACGGCGCCGGCGTCGTTGACGTGCTGCCAGTGCGCGCCGCCGTCATCGGAACGGTAGAGTCCGCCGTGCGCGGCCGAGTCGATCGAGGCGTAGAGTCGGGTCGCACCGCTGTCGAGGTGCGCCACTGCAAGTCCGATCCGACCCAACTTGCCGATTGGCCAGCCCTCGCCACCGACGCGCGCCCAGCTCTGACCGCCGTCGCCCGAGTGCCAGATCGCGCTGCCCTCGCCTTCGATCGGCGTGAAGTAGCTCAGCCACGGCAAGTCGCGCGCGGTCCAGGTCGCGGCATAGACGCTGGCCGGATCGGCAGGATCGGCGGCGAGATCGACGACGCCGGTCCGCTCATCGACGTACAGGCTCTTCGTCCAGTGCTGGCCGCCATCGGTGCTGCGGTAGACGCCACGGTCAGGATTCGGGCCAAACATATGGCCGAGCGCGCCGACCAGGACCGTGTCGGGATTCTTCGGGTCGACCAGGATGGCACCGATGTGGCGCGTTTCGCGCAGGCCGATGTTGCGCCAGTGCTGCCCGCCATCGACCGATTTGTAGATGCCGTTGCCGGACTGGATGTCGTAGCGCGGCTCGGGGTGTCCGCTGCCGGCGTAAAGGACATCGGGGTTGGATGCGGAGATTGCGATTGCGCCGATCGCGGCGTCATCGAGGCCGTTGTCCACCGACTGCCAGGTGGCACCCGCGTCGCGGGTCTTCCAGACGCCACCACCGGCGGCACCGAAGTAGAACGTATCAGGCTGATCGGGGATTCCGGCAGCCATGGTTGCCCAGCCGCCGCGGAACGGGCCGACCAGGCGCCACTGCAAGCCGTCGAGCTGCGACTGATCGGTGGTCTGGGAGCGAACGGGCGAGATGACGAGCATCGCCAGAATGGCGATGGCCGTGCAAATCCGGAATCGTTGGCTACTCTGGCACATTCGGCAGTTCCTCGAAGCTAAGGGCGCATCGAGCGAACATACTCCGTTCTGCCAAAAGCCAACAGAACCGCCACGCCACAAAAAGCCGAACCGGGGTATCCGGTCTGGCTCCGGCTCACGCGCTTCGGATCACCTCGGGGCCTGGGCGCTGCCATGTCGGCACGGCCAGATGGGCGGCGCGCTATCGCACAGAAGGCCCTCTCGCCTGTGGCACAGCCAACCCGGATTACTCCGGCGCCGTCGCGAGTGACGACGCCGCCGGAGACTGGGTGCAGCAGATCAAGGCGTGATTCAACCGCCTTGCTTCGGATCCCAGGTGGGCTGGTCGAGCGCGCGCTGCGTATCCTCCATGTCCTTGAGCTTTCTGCGCCCTTCAGCGCGTCGCAGGTGCAGTTCGCGGACCGTCTTGCACTCGGTCATCGGAATATGCGAACCGGTTGGCGCACGATGCGTGCAGATCCGTCGGTCGGCGGCATTATTCGCAAGCACACCGTTGACCTTTTCCTGGATGCTGAAGAGCTTCGTCTTCTCTTCCTGGGACATCGCGTCGACGGACCCGGCCTCTTGCAACATCTCGCCCATCCGATCGAGTCCGTCGTTGACGACCCCGCGATTATACGTATTGAGGAACTCGTAACGCTTGCCCGGCTCCATCTCCTGACGGATGGCTTCGACCAGCAACTCGAATTTCTCTGGGGTGTCGGCGACGATCGCCTTCTTTTCCGCCCCCTTCGCCTGCAGTGGAGAGGTGGAACAGAGTAAAACAGCAAGTACCAGCATCAGGATGCGTGACATTGGAGTCTCCCGTTTGTCGGTGCGACCCGCCACCTGCAGCGTCGCGTGATGGCGGCCGAGGATCAAGCGCATTCCATGACCGCCCCTATAGTACGAATTATATCGTACTACCTGCTGCGCTTCAGTTCCAGCACCAGGGCCCATGGGCGAGCTCGGCCGGGAGAACCGGACGCGTATTCCCTGACCTGAGGCGCGACGTCCTTGCTCAAGCGGAATGCCGACGCGTTCGTTTGCAGCTCATCCAGCTGCCGGAACCACCGCACGCCACCATCGGCAGCGCCGGGATGAAAAATATAGGGCCGATTGGAATTGCCGGCGGCCATGGAGGCCAAGCCGAACCCCCATGCCCCGCATCGGACTTGCCCGAATTCGGAACGAGGCCAGGCGTTTCGACGCCTCAGCCGCCGGTGGGCGCATCGAGAGCGCGCTGCGTATCCTCCATTTCCTTCAATTTCCTGCGTCCTTCAACGCGCCGCAAATGCAGTTCCCGGACCGTCTTGCACTCGGTCATCGGAATATGCGAACCGGTTGGCGGACGGTGCGTGCAGATCAGTCTGTCGCCGGCATTCTTCGCAAGCACGCCGTTGACTTTTTCCTGGATGCTGAAAAGCTCCGTCTTCTCCTCCTGCGACATGGCATCGACGGAACCGGCCTTTTGCAACATCTCGCCCATTCGATCGAGTCCGTCGTTGACGACCCCGCGATTATAGGAATTGAGGAACTCGTAGCGCTTGCCCGGCTCCATTTCCTGACGGATGGCTTCGACCAGCAATTCGAATTTTTCAGGGGTGTCGGCGACGACCGCCTTCTTTTCCGGTCCTTTTGCCTGCAGTACCGAGGAAGTAAAGAATAGAACCGCAACTACAAGCACCAGGATGCGTGACATCGGAGTCTCCTTTTTGTCGGCGCGATCCACCACCTGGAGAATCGCGAGGAGACGGTCGATGGCAAGACTATTCCATGACCGCCTCTAAAGTACGAATACTATCGTACTACACGCTGCGCACGATTTCCAGCACCGGGGCCCGCGGGCGATCTCGGTCGGAAGAATCGGAGCCCCGCGATCCTCGACCGGTGACTCTGTATCCTTGATCCAATGCAATGCCGGCGCACTCGCATGCAGGTCTTTCAGTTGCCAGGACCACCGCCAATTCGCCCCTGGGTGCTGATTTCATCGGCCTGGCGTCTGGAGTTGGCCCGACTCTGCGCGATCTCGCGAGCGGTCCTGCAGGACTTCACCGGCAGATGCGAACCCACTGGCGCTACATAGGTACAGATGAGTCGATCGTCGGCGTTCCTGGCCAGCAGGCCGTTGACCTTTTCCTGGTCGTTCTGCAACTGAGTGCGCTCTTCGCGCGACAAGGCATCCACCGAGCCACTCCTGGCAAGCATCGCCGCCATGCGATCCAGGGCCTGGTTGACCGTCGCGCGATCGGCCGATTTCAGGAACTCGTAGCGCTTGCCGGGAGCCATTTCCTGGCGAATCGCCTCCACCAGCACACCGAACTTTTCCGACGTCTCCGCTATCACGACCTTTTCTTCAGCCTTTTTCGCGGCCAATGGCGAACTCACCAGGATCAGCCCCATGATCAACAACGCACTTGCACGAAACATCTTCGTTCTCCAGATTAGACCGATACCATAGAGACGCCTGTTGGAAAATCAGGCGCGGAAAACAGCCGCACGGAACGAGGCCAACGCAGCTCACTCGCTGGACTTGAGGATCACCCCGCGACCTACGATACGTATCGTATATTGAGATTCGGGGAATTGTCGAGATGGCTGGGTGATGCCGGCTCACCCAAAGCCAGGAGATATCGATTGGACCTTCGCGGTCGACGTGGCTTGTTCGCAAGCATGCGTTGACCGGTGGCTAGCCAGAAACTGACGCCTGCAATTGCATGCAAGCGTCATCCGGCGACCGTCAATCGCGACTGTTCGTGATGCCCTGACGATTCTGATCCTTGATCACATCCATCTGATGACGCGCGTTCTCGCGGTTGTGTGCCAGTTCGCGCACGGTATGGCACGTGGTCATGGGCACGTGGGAGCCGGTCGGCGCATCGTGCGAACAGACCAGACGGTCATCGGCATTTCGGGCCAGGATTCCGTTGACTTCCTCCTGGATGCTGAACAACTTGACCTTTTGTTCCGGCTGCATCGCCTCGACCGACCCGGCCTCGACCAGCATTTCGCGCATGCGGTCGAGCTTCCTGTTGACCTTTTCACGGTCCCTTTCCTGGAGGAATTCGTAGCGCTGGCCGTCCGCCATCTGGCCGCGAATCTTCTCTATCGTGGCATCGAACTTTTCCGGGGTATCGGCGACAACGACCTTTTCCACCGGTTTCTTCGCGAGCACGGGTTGCGAGACCAGGAGCACGCCCAGAGCGATAAGGGAAAGAATGCGCATCATTTGAAATTCCTCACGAATAGCCACGCCAGAAATTGACGCGGAATGTGGAAAAAGAACGGCAGCCAGATCGTTAGAGTCGATCCGGGGCCGCAAGGATCGTCGTACGATGATCATCGTAGTGTAGGCCGGGCTCTGGGTCAATCTGGCCGGGCTCATGGTCCAGTACTCGCACGATCGCTTGCGGAGCCAAATCATTGTTGGCGCAGGATCGCCGCAAGGCCGGAATCGGGCACTTCAGGCAAGCGGAGGCTTGAACAGCAGAAATTTCTGCTGCGGGGCGCGGAAGGCCCGAATAGAGTGAACCGCGGTAGCCCTTGTGTGGACTCATTATATCCATTATTCTGGATTCATGGATATAAAAGAAGCCACCACCGTCCTGTCCGCCCTTGCCCAGCCCACCCGGCTCGAAGCGTTTCGCTTGCTCGTCACGCACGAACCGGGCGGCCTGCCCGCTGGCGACGTGGCGCGCCTGCTCGACGTGCCGCAGAACACCTCGTCGACGCACCTGGCGATTCTCACCGGAGTCGGGCTGGCGCGCTCCGAGCGCAATGGCCGCTCGATCATATACCGCGCCGATCTCGATCGCTTCCGCCAGCTGACCCTGTACCTGCTCAAGGACTGCTGCAGCGGCAATCCCGGGATCTGCACGCCGCTCGTCGCCGAACTCGTGCCGTGTTGCGGGCCGGCGACAGGAAAGCGCTGATACCGGATTGATCGCGCAACGACCGACGAACCGCGATCGCGCCCGTCGACTGCAAAACGACTCCCCAGCAAAGGTGTTCCATGTCCGACCGAATCTTCAATGTCCTGTTCCTGTGCACAGGCAACTCGGCCCGCTCGATCATGGCCGAAGGCATCCTGGCCAAGGATGGCGCTGGTCGCTTCCGCGCCTTCTCCGCAGGCAGCATGCCAAAACCCGGCGTCAACCCGCTCGCCCTCGAAACGCTCGCCAGTTTCGGCTACCCGACCGATGGCATGCGCTCGAAGAGCTGGGACGAGTTCGACGGCGCGGATGCGCCGGTCATGGATTTCATTTTCACTGTCTGCGACAACGCCGCCGGCGAGGTCTGCCCGATCTGGCCGGGGCATCCGCAAACAGCGCATTGGGGAATCGAAGACCCGGCCGCGGCCGAAGGCAGCCTGGTCGAGCGCAAGCAGGCCTTCGCGACCGCCTTCCGCCATTTGAAGAACCGCATCACGGCCTTTGCCGCCCTGCCTTTCGAGCGCCTCGATCGCGCCGCGCTGTCCTCGCACTTGCAGGAAATCGGCCGCCAGGAAGGGGCCACGTCTCTACCTACCGAGTCGCATTGAGGCGCCCCCGATGAGCACACGGACAGCCGATGCCGCGCGCGCCGGCCTCGGCATCTTCGAGCGCTACCTGAGCGTCTGGGTCGGGCTCTGCATCGTCGCCGGCATCGGTCTGGGCCACCTCGTGCCGGGCACATTTGCGCTCATTGCCGGCGCCGAATTCGCCCATGTGAACCTGGTCGTGGCCGCCCTGATCTGGCTGATGATCGTGCCGATGCTGCTGAAGATCGACTTCGCCGCCCTCGCCGGCGTGCGCGAACACTGGCGCGGAATCGGCATCACCCTGTTCATCAACTGGGCGGTCAAGCCGTTCTCGATGGCCCTGCTCGGCACCGTGTTCATCGCCGGGCTGTTCGCACCCTGGCTGCCCGCTGCGGAAATCCACTCCTACATCGCGGGTCTGATCCTGCTCGCTGCGGCGCCCTGTACCGCGATGGTTTTCGTCTGGTCCAACCTCTGCGAGGGCGAGCCGCACTTCACCCTGAGCCAGGTCGCGCTGAACGACACGATCATGGTCTTCGCGTTTGCACCGCTGGTCGCACTGTTGCTCGGGGTGGCTTCGATCACGGTGCCCTGGGACACGCTGCTGCTTTCCGTCGTGCTCTATATCGTCCTGCCGGTGCTGTTCGCACAGGTTCTGCGCGCGATCCTGTTGCGCCGCAGCCAGGCCGCTCTGCGCGCCACCCTGAGCGTGCTGCAACCGGTCTCGCTGCTGGCCCTGCTCGGCACCCTGGTGCTGCTGTTCGGCTTTCAGGGCGAGGCGATCCTGGCCCAGCCACTCATCATCGTCCTGCTCGCCGTGCCGATCTTGCTCCAGGTCTACCTGAATGCCGGGCTGGCCTACTGGCTCAGCCGTCGCTTCGGCGTCGCCTGGTGCGTCGCTGCACCCTCGGCACTGATCGGCGCTTCGAATTTTTTCGAACTGGCCGTGGCCGCGGCCATCAGCCTGTTCGGCCTCGACTCGGGCGCCGCACTGGCGACCGTGGTCGGAGTCCTCGTCGAAGTCCCGGTCATGCTCTCGATCGTGGCCCTGGTGCGGCGTTCGCGCGGCTGGTACGAACGCGGCGCCATCGCATGAGCGGCACACTCCTGCTCGAAGTGCTTGCGCCTGCACACCTGGCCGGGCTGCGTGCCGCCCTGGCCAGCGCGGGATTGCCCCACGATGACCTTGAAGCCGACGATTGCCGCTTCTTTCGTGCCCGCCTCGACGATGAACTGGTCGGCTACGCCGGGCTGCAGGGCGATGGCCCCGATCGCCTGCTGCGCTCGGTATGGGTGCGGCCAGATCGGCGACGCGAAGGAACAGGCACTGCCCTGCTCGCTGCGCTCGAGCGCCGGGCCGCCGACGACGGATGCCGGACCTTGCACTTGCTGACGATGACGGCCAGCGATTTCTTCGCACGCCATGGCTACCGTTGCGCGGCGCGCGATTCCGCACCTGAAGGGATCGCCTCAAGCCGCGAATTTGCCGCACTCTGCCCGGCCAGTGCGACCTACCACGTCAAGATGCTCGTGGAACCGTCATGAGAATCCGCCCTCTCGAGCAAGCCGACCTCTTGCCCGCGCTCGATCCGGATCGCGCCACCCGCAACCTCGCCGGCATTCTCGCCCCGGGGACGCATGCACCGCGCATCCTGCTACTCTACGGCTCGTTGCGTACCCGCTCGTTCTCGCGGCTCGCCGTCGAGGAGGCCGCGCGCCTGTTGCGCTATTTCGGCGCCGAAACCCGGATCTTCGACCCCTCCGACCTGCCCTTTCCCGACCAGGTCGCCGGCGACGATCATCCCGCCATCCACGAGCTGCGCGAACTGTCGATCTGGTCGGAAGGCCAGGTCTGGTGCAGCCCGGAACGGCATGGTGCGGTGACCGGCTTGATGAAAGCGCAGGTTGACCACCTGCCGCTGAATGCCGGTTCCTTGCGCCCGACCCAGGGGCGCACGCTGGCGGTGATGCAAGTATCCGGCGGCTCGCAGTCCTTCAATGCCGTCAACACCCTGCGCCTGCTCGGTCGCTGGATGCGCATGTTCACGATTCCGAACCAGTCGAGCGTGGCCAAGGCCTGGCAGGAGTTCGACGAACACGGCCGCATGCGGGCATCGAGTTACTACGAGCGCATCGTCGACGTCATGGAGGAACTGGTGCGCTTCACCGTGCTGCTGCGCCCGCACGTCGAAGCCCTGACCGACCGCTATTCCGAGCGCGTCGGCGGCGAGTCCGCTGCCGCGTCGGTGAAGCCGGTCATGACGGCGGCGCCCGGCTGATGTTTTCGGAATCCCCGACAACGTCACCCGGAGCGAGCGTTCAGGCTCGCGTCGCACCCTCCCGCAACCGCCGCCAGACATCGAGCAGGCGGCCGGACAACGTCACCTGCGAGGAGCGTGATTCCTCCACTTCATGACGCTCGGCCAGTACCGGCGAGAGGCGCAACTGGGCATGGCGTTCGAGCGCCGACGCAAGACACCTTCGCAACAGTTCCCGGCCTGGAGGCGCCAGCAGAAATCGGAAGATCTGGCCCTCGTTGATCAGGCTGATGGTCAGTCGACTGTCCTGCATCGACGAGACTGCGATCACGAGTGTTGCGGGACGGAGCTTCTTCAACTGCTTGATCGCATCGACGATGTCTCCGGCTTCGCTCGACATCACGGCGACGATGACGGCGACGTCGTGCGTGACCAGTTCGTCCAGGGCCATGCCGATCTCCGGCGCCACCGATACGCGGATGGATTCGGGCATGATCTGGCGGACCAGGTTGGCGACACCGCCTTGCGCATCGAGAACCAGTGCATGGGCCACCTTTCGTGACGGCAGTGCAATGGGCGGGGCCGCGGGCGCTGGCGCGATGAGCGGGCGTTCGAGACTGCTGGCCGCAATCTCGGCCGCACGCATGACGGCCGCAACCAGCTTTTCTCCATTCCATGGTTTCTCGAGAAAGCGGAAGATTTCGCCTTCGTTGACCGAAGCGATCACGGCATCCATGTCGGCGTAGCCGGTCAGCAGGATGCGCATGGTGGCTGGAGAAACACGCGCCACCTCCCGCAGCACCTCGATGCCTGTCATTTCCGGCATGCGTTGGTCGCTGACCACGACATGCACCTTGCGCTTGCCAACCCATTCGACGACATCCGCACCGCGCGTCGTACACAAGACTTCGGCCCGGCCCCGGAACAGCATGCGCAACGAACGCAGGATGCGCTCTTCGTCATCCACCAGAACAATTGTAGGCAAGAAGCTCATGTCCGGACTTCCCTGGCCGCAACCGGGAGCGCAAGCAGGAAGCGGGTGCCGACACCCGGCCTGGAGACCACCCGCAGCAGGCCGTTGTGGCGGGTCACGATCTGGTGGGCGATCGACAGCCCCAGTCCGGTTCCCTTGCCGACTTCCTTGGTCGTGAAGAACGGATCGAAGATCCGTTCGAGATGTTTCTGTTCGATGCCCTTGCCATTGTCCTCGACCAGGACCAGCACGCGCGCGCCCATGAGCTGGGTGCGCACGGTGATACGACCATGCTCGTGTTCGATGGCCTGCGCGGCGTTGTTGAGCAGATTCAGCAATACCTGGTTGATCTGCGCCGGCGCGCATGGGATTTCGGGCAATTCGCCATTCTGGAAAATCACTTCGATATCGCGCTTGCGCATGACGTGCTGGACGATGCGCAGCGCACTCGCGACCAACTGGTTGAGGTCCGCCTTCTGCAGAAGACCCTGATCCAGTCGACTGAAGTTCTTCAGGTTGTCGACCAATTCGGCGATCTGACCGAGCCCGTGCAGGGAATCGTCGAGCAGCTCGCCGATATCGATCAACGCCGACTCATCGACCCGTCGACGCAATTCGGCGGCCTCAGCCAGGCGATCGGGCAGGTCGGCCGGCGGCTCTACGCTCTCTTCGAAGAGGCTGCGGTGGATAGCCTCATAGGCACCCAGCAGCCGGCCCGCATCGCCAAGCGTATTGCGCGTCATCTCGACGTTGTTGCGCACGTAGCCCAGCGGCGTGTTGATCTCGTGGACCAGGCCCGCCACCATCTGGCCGAGCGACGCCATTTTTTCCGACTGCACGAGTTGCAGCTGGGACGACTTCAGCCGCGCGTAGGCACGCTCGAGCTCGCTGCTGCGCTCGGCGAGACTCGCGTCCATTGCGCGAAGCACATCGAGAACGACCCCCGTACCGAGATAGCGGCCTCCGCTGTCGACCAGGATGAAGTCATCGGTGATCGGGCTTTGAATGCGCTCGGCGATCAGGCGCGCAGCCTCATCGATTGGCGTATCGATCGCGAGGATCAGCGCATTGCGATTGGCCAGCGTCTCGATCGCCCGATGTCCGTACAGCTCCCGGCCGAAGCGCATCAGGAAGACACGCATCATTTCGTAGCGGCTTATGGTGCCGATCGGCTCGTCGCCTCGCACGACCGGCAGCGAGAGGAGCCCTGCGTAGCGGGAATCCAGCATGCTGTCGGCGACGCTGTCCACCGGCGTCAGCGGATCCAGTGCCTGCGTGTTGCGCAGGAGCGCGGAGAGACCCTGGGAAGGCCTGGCCGCGGCGGCGCCAGGCGGCTGGCTTCGGTTGGCAATGACGGCGGACATGTGGAAAAAGGTTCGGGATTCGGGCGCGGCCGTGGCGCCTCCGGTGCGAGGCAGCCTTCGCGATCGAGCTTGCCGACGATTGACGAAATCCGTGTGACAGGCGCAGTGACGTTGGCTGGCCCTGGACCTGCCGCCAGGCACCTCCTGGTGCGCTGCAGCATTCCTGCAATATCGGCATGCCAGACTGGCTCGGCTCGGGCGCTCTCCAACGTCGGGCAGACAGCAGGCCGCCAGCGGAATCGCTGGCGGTTTCCTGTTGTCCCTGCGCGAACTGATCTGGGGAGCCTCTGAACAAGTGGCGCAAACGTCACGACGCCTGCCTGCGCGCAGATCGTGGCGCGCTGACGAAGACAGACTGGCCGTCTTTCGAGTCAGTGCAACAAAGAGCTGCGCGCAGGCAGGCGTCGCCTAACTGATTGGATTGGAAGAGAAAAGGTGGCGCTCATAAGGTCCGCCAAGAGCGCCGCGCGGCTCGTCAAGGCAACCAGCCTTCACTTCGCCACGCAGCACACTTGGCGAACCTTATGAACGCCATGACGTTTGCGCCACTTGTTCAGAGGCTCCCTAGTGCGGGGGCCGATCCGCGGCCTGTCTGCCCACGGCAGGATCATCGACGAAGACGCCATCGACGCCGGCGTCGATCAGGGCGTGGATCTCCTTGATCATCCCGGCTTCGCAGCGCGTCGCAGGCTCCGTCCCGCAGCGCAGCGCCGGGGCCAGGTAGTGGTTTTCCGGGCGCACGGTCCAGGCCTGCACGGCGAGCCCCGCGGCATGGGCCTCGGCAACCAGCGATGTTGCTGCGGCCAGCTTCCCGGAGACGGCGTCCAGCGGCACGATGCTTCGTCGCTGCACGGCCACGGCATGCGCATAGCGCGCAATGGCGGCCAATCCCTGCGGCGTGCTCATGCCGGCGTAGTCATGCCGGGCATCTCCGGCAACCTGTCGATCGAAGGGCTGTTCGCTCGCTTCACCGATCAGCTGGACCAGGAAGATGTTGTCGAGGGACGAGCAGAGCGCGTCATGCAAAGCGATCAGATTGGCCACTTCGAACGACTGGATGCCGAACGGCACCCGCCTGAGAACGGCGTGGCGCCGGGTGGCCGCTGCCAGGGCCCCTTCGGGATCGAGCCCGATGGCGTGATGATGGGTGGAGTTCTTCAGCTCCGGGATGATGCCGATCGTCCGCTCAAGCCGTTGCGACTCCCGATCGAGCAGGTCGACGACCTCGTCGAACGCGGGAATGGCATGGATGCCGTCGTGCGAACGCCCGCGCAACTCGGGTAGCGGCTCGCGCGCGCGCAGGCTGCGCAGTTCGTCGAAAGTAAAGTCTTCGCAGAACCAGCCTTCGACATCCATGCCGTCGATGGACTTGCCCGTCCTGCGGGCGGCGAACGCGGCATGCGTGGCGACATCGGTCGATCGCGAGAGTTCGCATTCGTGGCGCGCGACGAGCACGCCGTCGCGGCTCATGACGAGGTCGGGCTCGATGAAGTCGGCACCATCCTCTATCGCCTTTTGGTAGGCCGCGAGCGTGTGCTCGGGGCGCAGCGCGCTGGCGCCGCGATGGGCGATGACCTGGACCTTGCCATTGGCCCGCACGAACGGATGCACGCAGGCGAGCCCTCGATCAATACTGGCGCGTTGCACGAGACGGAATCATGGCACGACGCGCCAGTGCCGATCGAGTCTTCGATGGCGCACGCGCGAGGTGCACGTGCCGCGATCACATGCCATTCTGGCACGATAGCGCTTGGGCCTGATCACGGATCCCGTCTTTCGATGCAAGCAATGCCGAAGCGCTGGTGCCTGTACCTGATCGAATGCAGGAATGGCAGCTTCTACGCCGGCATCACCAATGACCTCGAGGCACGCTACGCGGCGCACGTGGCCGGCCGCGGCGCCCGCTACACCCGGGCCAATCCTCCGTTGCGCCTGATCGGCTCGCGCCCCTATCCCGACCGGGCCAGCGCCACGCGCGCCGAACATGCAATCCGGCGCCTGCCGCGCGCGGCCAAGATAGGGTTTCTGCACGCCGGCGACGGGTAGTAGTCGGCCCGCCCCGGCGTTGCGGCTGCGGCCGCCGTCGCGCAACGCGCGACATGCAGATCCTTCCAACCCCGACCGCGCCTGGTCGGCGTTGCACCATCCAGGTCAACGCGAAAGGAGGGGAATACATGTCAGCTTGCACGGTGAATACGGCTCCACATGCGGCTCTGGACTGGCTGCGCGTCGGCGGTCTCAGTGGCACCCTGTCAGTCCACCTGCTGGCCTTGATCCTGCTCGCCATCCCGATCGCGGTGCCGTCGCTGAATGCGGTCCAGCCGGATTTGAGGGTGCTGACGACGACCCTGATCGAGCCCCTGCCGGAACCCGAGCCGATCGCGATTCCGGATGAACCGCGACCGCTGCCGGTCCCGCACCGAAGGACGCCGCCAATTGCCGCGAGCGAGCCCACGCCGCAGGTTGCCGTCGACAGCGTGATGGCCACACCCGAACAGCCGGCAGTCAACGTGCAGCCGACCGCGATCGAAGCACCCAGCGGCTCAGGCGACGCCTCCGAGGGTGTGCAGGCCGGGCTCGCCTACGAGAGCATCGTGCGGCCGAAATATCCGCTCGAGGCGCGGCGCCGAGGCGAACAAGGCACGGTCGTATTGAGGGTCCTGGTCGGTCGCGACGGTTTGCCCGTCGAGGTCGACGTCGCCCGCAGCAGCGGTTCCCGCCAGCTCGATCGCGCCGCCCGCGAAGCCGTATTGCGCTCGCGCTTCCGACCCGTGCAGGTCAACGGGATTGCGGTCGAGGCCCGCGGACTGGTGCCGATCGAATTCAGCATCGAACGCGGCTAACGAGGGCGGAATCCTGTCAGACCGTCTGCGGATTCCCGGCGAGGCACGCCGGAAATCATGTCGGCCAGCGCACAGGGCGCGTGGATGCCGTGACCCTGTACCTGGTCCACGCCGAGCATTCGCAGCTGGGCCAGCAGTTTCCTGTCTTCGACCCATTCCGCGACCGTCGTCTTGCCGAGCGAGCGCGCCATGCTGCACATCGACTGGACCAGGATCGGGTCGACGTCGTTGTTGGCGAGGTCGCGGATGAAGACGCCGTCGATCTTGAGGATGTCCACGGACAGGTTCTTCAGATACGCGAACGACGAGAGCCCGCTGCCGAAATCATCGAGCGCGATGTGGCAGCCACGCGAATGCATGTCATCGATGAATTCGTGGGCATGCGCGAGATTGGCGATGGCGGCCGTCTCGGTGAGTTCGAAACAGAGCTTCCGCGCGGGGACCACGCTCGAATCCAGCACATCGGCAACGTGTTTCCTGAACTCGGGATTGGCGATCGACTGGGCGGAAATATTGAGATGGCAGAGGTTCAGGCGCGAAAGGTGGGGCGGGTTGTCCTCGAGCAAACGCAAGGCCATCGCGATGACCAGGCGGTCGATGGCCATCGCCTCACCGTAACGCTCCGCGGCCGGCAGGAACGCGTCCGGTGAAACCAGCCGTCCATTCAGGTCACGCAAGCGGACCAGCACCTCGTAGTTGAGCTGCCTGCTTCCATCGAGTGCTTCGATGCGCTGTGCGTGGAGCAGGATCCTGCCATCGGCGATGGCCTGCCGGATGTCCCCGACCCATGCCATTTCCTCGCGGCGTCGGGCCATCGCCAGATCCGACTCCTGGTAGACGCGGATGCAATTGCGTCCGTCCTCCTTGGCCTGGTAGCAGGCGCGGTCGGCGGCGCGCAGGATGTGACCCACATCTTCGCTGGCGCCGCGCAATTCGACGATACCGATGCTGCAGGTGACATTGAACGCGCTGCCTTCCCAGGAAAACGTCGAGGCGGACAGCGCGCGGCGCAATCGTTCGCCAATGCGGATCGCCTCCTCCACCCCGGTCCGCTCGAGCAGCAGCGCGAATTCGTCCCCGCCGAGGCGTCCCATCCAGTCGTTGCCGCGCATGTGCATGAGCAACACGCCGGTGATCTGGCGCAACAGCTGGTCACCCGCCACATGGCCGCAGGTATCGTTGACCAGCTTGAACTGGTCGAGGTCGAGAAACAGGAATGCATGATGCTCACCGAGCGCGCCTGCCGATTCGATGGCGCGCTGCAGGCGCGCCTCGATCTCGCGACGGTTGATCAGGCCGGTCAGCGCGTCGTGGCTGGCCTGATAGAGCATCTCGTCGGAGAGTCGGCGGGCCTCCGATACATCCTCGGCGACGCCGAACACGCGCTCCTTGCCGCTGATGTCGCCGTCGACCATCGATACGGTCCAACGCAACCATCGGGTGCTGCCATCTTCACAAACAAACCGATGCTCGGACGGAGTGGTGCGCCGGGTCCAGTCGATGCCGTGCCCATCCGCCGACTTCATCGCGTCGAGATCGTCCGCGTGCACGATGTCGGCCAGGTTCAAGCGGCACAGGTTCTGGGCCGACCTGCCGAGTATCCTGCAAATGGTTTCGTTGACTTCGAGAATGCGTCCATCGAGCTTCATCCTGAGCATGCCCACGGCCGCCTGGTGGAAGGCGGCACGAAACATGCCTTCGCTTTCGCGTATCCTCGAAAGGGTCGAGCGCAGCACCACCATGACGATCCAGGCAATGATCGCGAACATGACCACGCTGGTCAGGATGAGCAGCGACTTCAGCATTCGCGTGCCTTGCACGAGTGACTTCGAAAAGGCGGTTTCTATGGGCCGCAGTTCCGCATTGACGGCTTCAATGCGCTGCTCGAACGCATTTGCCTGCGCATCGCTGACCATGCCGTTCGCATAGGCGGACTCCATCTCGCCGGCCAGACCTTGCAGTTCCAGGATGCCCTTGTCCCCTTTCTTCCACTGCACGATGGAATCCCTGAAGTACGGTGCGCCGTGCAGGAATCGATACATGCGGATCAGTCGATCGATGTCGATCGGCGCGTTGCGGCCCTGCTCGAAGCCCACGCGCGCCGCCTCGATGTCGGGCGGGTCGCTATCAAGGGCCAGCCGTGCTGCACGATCTCCAAGGGGCACGGCCAGATCCTCACGCGCCTTCTCGAGCAGTTCGGAGTCCCCGCTCGATGCATAGCGTTGCAGATTGCGGGCGGCGTCCTGTTGAGCCTTGGACCACTGGCCTTCGCCGACGATGTACGCCGTCGCGCTGGTTTGCAGCTCGAGCATGGCTGCGGTGGCCAATACCGCAAAGGCAGCGAGCAGGATGACCGCGCCGAATTCATAGGGCAGCAGGCGAAGCGCCCTGGTGCCCCGGTTACGGCCGAACTTGCGCGCGTTCTCGAGCGCATCGTCGGCGTTGCTGGACGCGGATGTCTGGCTAGTTTCGTCCATCAGCTCGTGCGGCGGCGCAACTCCGGAATCGTGAGCCGAGGCAGGCTCTGAAGTTGCACCCCGCCAAATGGTTTCCCCAACGCCATGGAGGATAGCGCGCACGGGTGGTGGAATACACCGCAACCGGCCCAATGCGACATCGAACCCGCGCATCACGGCGCCTGATTCCGGATCGACGGATCTCCGAACAAGGGTTCAGATGGCTGGGTGGACTCTGCAAGTCCTCAAGCCGCACCGAGACCGGAAGTGCCGCGAATGCGCCTTCGTTTCGCGGACAGAACGCTCATCGTCGATGACTCGCCGCGGATGCGAAAAGGCCCGGAGCCGGATCTCGAGTCCATGCCCCGGGCCTCGTGTTCGCGCCAGCGCATCCTGCTCGCCAAAGCAGGATGCGCCTCCCTTCGCTTACTGGTCGATGTAGTAGGACCAGGTGACCGATACCGCGGTCGGATTGCTGTTCGGAGACGACTGCAGGGTGATCCGGTCGCCCGCGCTCACCACCACGCTGTTGCCTGTATCTGAGCAGTTCTGCTGGGAGGGGCCGGCGATCGAGCAGGTAACGCCCGTTGCAGAGCCGTTGACGTAGACCGTGAACGTGTAGCCACGGCTGCCGTTTCCAGCGGCGACATTGGTCCTGACCTGCAATCCGCCGATCGTTCCCGACAATGGCGTCGGAATTGCAACCTTTGACTCTGCGCCCGCCTCTCCCATGCCAATGAAGGTTGTGGAGTTATTTGTGAAGTAGGAACTGCCAAAGAAGGGCACCCGGGTCGTGCCGGCGGGACCTGCTGGGCCTGTCGGGCCCGGCGCTCCATCGGTGCCGTTCGTGCCGTTCGTGCCGGCAGGACCCATGGGTCCCGTGGGGCCGGCCGGGCCGATCGGGCCAACCGCACCTTGCGCACCCGTCGCGCCGGTGGCACCTGTCGCGCCGGCAGGTCCCTGTGCTCCGGTCGGACCCGCGACGCCTTGCGGACCCTGGGCACCGGTTGCACCCACGGGACCTGTGTCGCCCTGCGGGCCAGTTGGACCCGCGACGCCCTGGGGACCTACATCGCCTTGCGGACCCTGCGCTCCCGCCGGACCCACGGGGCCGGTGTCGCCTTGCGGCCCGGTCGGACCCGCGACTCCTTGCGGACCCTGTGCACCGGTTGCACCGGTGTCGCCCTGCGGCCCGGTCGGACCCGCTACGCCCTGCGGGCCAGTGTCACCTTGCGGACCCTGAGCACCCGTCGGACCCACAGGACCGATTTCACCCTGCGGACCTGTATCACCTTGGGGACCTTGCGCACCCGTTGCGCCAGTATCGCCTTGCGGGCCAGTCGGTCCGGCCACACCCTGCGGACCCTGCGCACCGGTTGCACCGGTGTCGCCTTGCGGGCCGGTCGGACCCGTATCGCCCTGAAGACCTTGCGGGCCGGTCGGACCTGCGACGCCTTGCGGACCCTGGGCACCGGTCGCGCCGGTATCACCTTGGGGACCCTGGGCACCCGCCGGACCCACAGGGCCGATTTCACCCTGCGGACCTGAATCACCTTGCGGACCTTGCGCACCCGTTGCGCCAGTATCGCCCTGCGGACCAGTCGGTCCGGCTACGCCTTGCGGACCTTGGGCACCGGTCGCGCCGGTATCGCCCTGCGGACCAGTTGGACCCGCGACTCCTTGCGGACCCTGCGCACCGGTTGCACCGGTGTCGCCCTGCGGACCTGTATCACCTTGCGGACCTTGCGCACCCGTTGCACCAGTATCGCCCTGCGGGCCGGTCGGTCCGGCCACACCCTGCGGACCCTGGGCACCGGTTGCACCGGTATCACCTTGCGGACCCTGGGCTCCCGTCGGACCCATCGGACCGACTTCACCCTGCGGGCCCTGGGCACCGGTATCGCCCTGCGGGCCAGTCGGACCCGCGACGCCCTGGGGACCGACGTCGCCTTGCGGACCCTGGGCACCCGTCGCGCCAGTATCGCCTTGCGGGCCAGTCGGGCCAGCAACGCCCTGCGGGCCGATATCACCTTGCGGACCCTGAGCGCCCGTCGGACCCACCGGGCCGATATCACCCTGCGGACCCTGGGCACCGGTTGCACCGGTTTCGCCTTGGGGACCCTGGGCACCCGTGTCGCCCTGAAGACCTTGCGCGCCGGTCGGACCAGCAACGCCCTGCGGACCTGCATCACCTTGCGGGCCTTGAGCACCAGTCGGACCTATCGGACCGGCTTCACCCTGCGGGCCCTGGGCACCGGTGTTGCCTTGCGGGCCGGTCGGACCAGCGACACCCTGCGGACCTGTATCGCCTTGCGGTCCCTGAGCTCCCGTCGGACCCATCGGACCGACTTCACCCTGCGGACCTTGGGCACCGGTTGCGCCGGTTTCGCCTTGGGGACCCTGGGCACCCGTATCGCCCTGAAGACCCTGCGGGCCGGTTGGACCCGCGACGCCTTGCGGACCGGTATCACCTTGCGGACCCTGAGCACCCGTCGGACCCATCGGGCCGATTTCACCCTGCGGGCCCTGGGCACCGGTATCGCCCTGCGGGCCGGTCGGTCCGGCTACGCCTTGCGGACCCTGCGCACCGGTTGCACCCGTATCACCCTGAAGACCCTGCGGGCCGGTCGGACCAGCGACACCCTGCGGACCTGTATCACCTTGCGGGCCTTGTGCACCCGTCGGACCCACAGGACCAATTTCACCCTGCAAACCTTGAGCTCCGGTCGGACCCATCGGACCGACTTCACCCTGCGGACCCTGGGCACCGGTATCGCCCTGCGGGCCAGTCGGTCCGGCTACGCCTTGCGGACCCTGCGCACCGGTTGCGCCGGCGTCGCCTTGGGGACCCTGGGCACCCGTCGCACCCGTATCGCCCTGGAGACCCTGTGCGCCGGTCGGACCCACCGGGCCCGTGTCGCCTTGCGGGCCGGTCGGTCCGGCTACGCCTTGCGGACCCTGGGCACCGGTCGCGCCGGTATCACCTTGGGGACCCTGGGCACCCGTATCGCCCTGAAGGCCTTGCGCGCCGGTCGGGCCCATCGGGCCGATTTCACCCTGCGGACCCTGAGCACCGGTCGGACCAGCCACGCCTTGCGGACCCGTGGCGCCCTGTGGACCTTGCGAGCCCGTTGCACCGGCTGGACCGGCATCGCCTTGCGGGCCTTGCGCGCCCGTCGTACCCGCCGGACCGACTGCACCATCGGCACCGGTCGGTCCCGGGATACCCTGTGGCCCCTGCGGGCCCTGTGGACCTTGCGGCCCCTGTTCACCCGGCACGCCGTTCAGCGCGTACTGGGCAACCGGTGCCGTGGCAATCGGCTGACGCGGCAGGGTCGACCCGTTCACCGTGACCTGCAGGTACATCTGGTTGCCGGTGAATCCACCCGGGAACGCGAGATTGATACTGAATACGCCATCGACGACGGGATAGTTCGGCTCGCTGATCGTCGGCCCATATTGGGTTCCGCCCGAGGGCGCGTCCCAGAGCGAAAAGGTCAGGTTGTAGTTGCCGTCGACGAGGACGCCGTTCTGCTCGATCTTGCCCTGGTATACAAAGTCCGGAAGCTGGGCTTCACGGGGAGCGGCGATCGCTGCAGGCAGAACGCTGGCGCCAAGAACGAGGGCGATGGCAAAGGCTAGATTTCGGGTTTTCATGGTGTGCAAGTCCCCTGCTGGGAGTCGAAGCCGTTCTGGAAGATTCTGTCGGCGATGATGACCTGGTTGCCGGCGGCCACCGTGGCCTGGAAGCCGGAAGTAACCGTGAAGGTGCCGTTGCTGACCGCACCCGCAACCGCCTCGCCGACCGTCGAGGAAAGCGTGACGCAGCTGTTCGAGACGCTGTCGCCGCTGCTTGCGACCGTTCCGTTGCGCAGCGCGTAACCGCCACTGCCTGCGGACGCTGCGCTGACCATCGTCAACGCAATCACGCCCGTAACCACGACTGCCGGAGGCAGCCGGAAAAGCTGAGGAAGCATTCGGATTTCCCCCGATGATTTGGTGCTCGCCCGCCCAGGGCGATGCAGGTTCCGACCAACGCGGGATCCATCCTGACGTCGATCTGCGAACTTCGTCACAGCACAAGTTGTGCCAAATTCGGTGGCCAAGGCGCCCGATCCGGCATCAAGACCATAGCGGAAACGCCGGTCATCCGCTACAGCACCTTGATTTCATTGAGATATGCGGAAAATCGCGCACGCCACTCCGGCGCCGGTCAGATCGCTGCAGGACCCACGAGGAACGCGAAGTCCGGCCAGATGCGGTCAAAATGTGACAGATATCTCGTTTCCCGCCCGAGCCAGGCTGAGCGAGCCTTCGCCACCGGCAAAGCAGGTTCGATGTGGATGTCCATGCTTGCGCACCGCGCCTTGAATCGACCGCTGCCGGCAGGCATTCATCCCTTCGTGCGGCGATCGTCGTGGCAACGGTTAGACTGCTGCGCCCAGTCCCGCCGTTCCGCAATGACGACGCAAATCATCCTCTATGTGCTGGCCGCGCTGCTGATCGTGATCGGCATCGCCGGCACCATCCTGCCCGCGCTACCCGGCGTGCCGCTGGTCTTCTTCGGCATGCTGCTCGCCGCCTGGGCCGGCGATTTCGCCCAGATAGGCTGGGTCACGCTGACCGTGCTCGGGATACTCACCGCGCTCGCCCTGCTGGTCGATCTGATGGCCGGCCTGCTCGGCGCAAAACGGGTCGGTGCCAGTGCATGGGCCCTGGTCGGCGCCGGAATCGGCACGATTGTCGGTCTGTTCTTCGGCATCATCGGGATCATTCTCGGCCCGTTCGTCGGCGCCGTGCTCGGCGAACTGATCGCCGGCAGCACCCTGCAACGCTCGGCAACCGTGGGTGTCGGTGCATGGCTGGGTTTCGTCTTCGGCACCCTGGCCAAGATCGCGCTGTGCTTCACCATGCTCGGCGTGTTCGCCCTGGCCTACCTGTTCTGAGCGCGAGGCGAAGGTCGCGTCACGCTCCGGGAAGCACGAAAAACAGGATCGAAAAGAACTGCAGCACGCTTCCGGCCAGCACGAACAGATGCCAGAGCGCATGGTTGTAGGGCAGTCGTCGCCACAGATAGAACGGAACACCGAGCGTGTAGCAGAGGCCGCCGGAAAAAAGCAGCCAGAGCCCGGCCGGTTCGACGCTTTCGATCAGGGGCCGGATTGCCAGCAGACCGACCCAGCCCATACCGACATAGAGCAGGGCAGCCAGCAGACGATTGCGCACCCGGCGCATTTCGAGCGCGATGCCGAGAATCGCGAGGATCCAGACGATCGAAAAAAGCGTCCAGCCCCACGGACCGCGCAGGCTGATCAGGGTATAGGGCGTGTAGGTGCCAGCGATCAGCAGGTAGATCGCGGAATGGTCGAGCAGGCGCAATACCGGCTTCGCCGCCGCTATCGGCACGGCGTGATAGAGGGTCGACGCGGTGTAAAGCAGTATGAGGGTGGTGCCGTAGATGCTGACGCTGACGACTCGCCAGACGTCGCCGTGCAGCGCGGCGAATGCGGCAAGCACGGCGAGTCCTGCGATGCTCAATACGATGCCGAGGCCGTGGCTGACGCTGGATGCGATTTCCTCGCCGGTCGAGTAGTGCGGGTGCATGACGAGATCGGACATGGACATTCCTGCGCAGACGTCGTCGCGATGAAGCTCGCGGTCGACTTCAGCGTTTGCTGATGATGAAACTGCCGAAGGCGACGCCGAGGTCCCAGCCACGCCCCTTGCCGGAAAGGGCGAGCGAAATAGGCCCCTTGGTGACCACGCGAGCGCTGGCCGATTTCGAGGCACCGGCATGGGCCTCGGCGGTCGCATAGCCGCCGATGATGTCCTCGATCGCGTAGACCTCGGTGAACTTGCCGAGCCCGCCTTCGATGCTCGACTTGCCGAACGTCAGGCCGCCGCCCTTGGCCGTGATGCGCACCTGCATCGACTGGCCGTTGTCACAGGTCACCGTTCCCACGCCGGTGGCACGCTTGTAAAAAATCGACCAGCCCGACATCGAGAAGCGCATTTCGCAATCGATCGGACCGGCCGCCCGTGCCGGGGACACCGCAACGGCCAGCGTGACAAGCAGCAACGATGCACAGGACAGCTTCGAGGAAAGGTGCACGATCCCGTCTCCTGGATGAACTAGCTCGATTCGCGATATCGCCGGTCGCAGGCACTATCGGGGCGAAACCATAGCGGAAAACTCCTGCTCCTGTCCCTGACCCGCTGCAACAGTCGCCGATCTCCGGCGTAGACTTGGGTTCATTCCAGCAGATTCGAGGATGACCCCATGTCCGAATTCGATGTCGTGATCCATTTGCGCCGCCTCGAAGACGGGGTGCCGGCCACCGAGGCCGGCCTCGCCCTTGCCGCCCGTCTCGGAGCGCACACCCTCGGATTGCATGTCGTCGCCCTGTCGACCGCGGCCTTCGTTTCGCCTGAAGCGGTGGCGGTGCAGGTCAATGAATCGAGCCACCAGCTCGAGGAAGCGCGCCAGCGTGCGCCATGGTGGGGCGAGCAGTTGGCCAGACACGGCCTGCAGGGCGAGTTCCAGGTCGTCCAGGGCGATGCCGTGGAAGCGCTGTGCCATGCCGGGCGCTGGTCGGACCTGATCGTCGCCGAGCGCCCCTGCGCGAATCCGGATGCGCCGGTCGGCTGGGGCATCGCCTCGCGCACGGTGTTCGGCTCGTCGTCGCCGGTGGTCGTGGTTCCGGAGGGTGCCAAGGTCGACAAGGTCGGCGAGCACATGCTGTTGGCCTGGAATGCCAGCCGCGAGGCCATGCTGGCCATCCATGGCGCGATGCCGCTGCTCAAGCGTGCGGGCAAGGTCACGGTGCTCGAAGGCGAAGCCATCGCGAGTCCGCTCGGCGCCGAGAACCTGCCGTCGTTCGACCTGCGCGCGTGGCTGCAGCGGCGCGGCATCGATGCCGAATTCCAGTCCTTCAGGCCGGAAAAGGACCATGGCCCCAATCTGCTCGAAGCGGCGAACAAGGCCGATGCGAATCTGATCGTGGTCGGCGCCTGGGGCCAGTCGCGGATAGCCGAACTGGTCCTCGGCGGCGTCACCCGGCATCTGTTCCAGCACAGCAACCTGCCGATGCTGGTGGCGCATTGAAGGTGCGGGAATGGGGAATGGGGAATGGGGAAGTATTTCTGCTTCCCTCATTCCGTCAACGTGCTTGAATGACCAGCTCGAGAATCGGCTCAGGGCGCGTCCGACTGCTCTTCGCCATTCCCGACTCCCTATTCCCGATTCCCGTCATTTAGCGTTGACCAAGGCCAGGGTCATGTCGAGCATGCGATTGGAAAAACCCCACTCGTTGTCGTACCAGCTCAGCACCTTGACCAGGGTGCCGCCCATGACCCGGGTCTGCGTCGCATCATAGATCGACGACAGCGGATTGTGGTTGAAGTCGATCGAGACCAGCGGTTGCGTGTTGACTCCGATCACGCCCTTGAGCGGACCATCGGCGGCGGCCTGCACGGCTGCGCTGATTTCCTCGACGCTGGTCGCACGCGAAGCCACGAAGCTGAGGTCGACGACCGATACATTGATCGTCGGAATGCGCATGGCGAAGCCATCGAGCTTGCCGTTCAGTTCGGGCAGGACCAGCCCGACCGCGGCCGCGGCGCCGGTCTTGGTCGGAATCTGCGAATGCGTGGCCGAACGCGCGCGGCGCAGGTCGGAATGGTAGACGTCGGTCAGCACCTGGTCGTTCGTGTAGGCATGGATCGTCGTCATCAGGCCGTGGACGATGCCGATCTTGTCGTTCAGCACCTTGGCCAGCGGGGCGAGGCAGTTGGTCGTGCACGAGGCATTCGAGATGACCTGGTGCTTCGCGCTGAGCTTGTCGTGGTTGACGCCGTACACGAAGGTGCCGTCGACGTCCTTGTCGCCCGGCGCCGAGATGATCACCTTCTTCGCGCCGCCGGCGATGTGCGCGCCGGCCTTGGCCTTGCTCGTGAAGAAACCGGTCGATTCGAGCACGACATCGACGCCGAGGTCGCCCCAGGGCAGCTTGCCGGGATCGCGCTCGGCGAACACCTTGATACGGTCGCCGTTGACGATGATGTCGCCACCGTCGACCCCGACTTCACCCGGGAAACGACCGTGCGCGGTGTCGTACTGCGTCAGGTGCGCGTTGGTCTTCGCATCGCCGAGGTCGTTGACGGCCACGATCTGGATCTCGTTGTTGCGCCTGGCCTCGTACAGCGCGCGCAATACGTTGCGACCGATACGGCCATAGCCGTTGATGGCGACCTTGACTGACATTGACTGACTCCTCGATGCAGGACGGAAAGGGGAATTTCTGGGCGCGCCATTCTAACGGTCCTGCCAATTGCCCGCACAGCACCAATGGGATGGGGCCAAATGCCACGGGAACCGATACGGACCCAATCACCGCAACGAAGCCAAGATCTTCATTGTCCGCCTCGTTCAGACAGCCCCGAACCGCGCCCCAGGTATCACGCGGATCAGCGCAATCCGGCATGCCGTCAGATCAACGGGAAACATCGGCGATTTCGATCAAGGCTTCGGCCCTCCAGGCATGAAGGTTCAAGCAAAGCTGCTAAATTCGGAACCTCGCCCCAACAGTCGCAGCGCCGAGGCCATGAATCCGCAGGTACGCAGCTTCCATCATCCCGACACCGGCACCTGGTCGCACCTGATCGTCGACCCGGAAACCCGGCATGCCGCGATCGTCGATCCGGTGCTCGATCTCGACCTCGCCTCGGGCCGGATCAGCACCGGCAGTGCGCAGCGCCTGGTCGAATATGCCGGTACCACCGGGCTCACGGTCGAGTGGATCCTCGAAACCCACGCCCATGCCGACCATCTGACGGCCGCCGACTGGCTCAAGCGCAAGCTGTCCAAGGGCAGTGCGGCGCCGGCCATCGGCATCGGCCGCGGCATCCTCGAGGTGCAGAAGACCTTCAAGCAGAAGTTTGATCTCGACGACCGTTTCGTTGCCGACGGCCGCCAGTTCGATCGTCTTTTCCACGACGGCGACACGCTGTGCGTCGGCCATCTTGAAGTCCATGTGATCGCTACCCCCGGGCATACGCCGGATGGCGTCAGCTATCTCGTCGGTGATGCCTGCTTCGTCGGCGACACGCTGTTTTCACCACGCGGCGGCACGGCGCGCTGCGATTTCCCCGGAGCCGATGCCGCCACGCTGTTTCGATCGATCAGGCGCCTGTATTCCCTGCCCGACGATACCCGCGTCTTTCTCGCCCACGACTATCCTGCAGCGGACCAGCAGCCGCTGGCCGAGACCAGCATCGGCGAGGAAAAGGCGTCCAACATCCACGTCACCGCGCGGACCAGCGAGGCGGAGTTCGTCGCGATGCGCCAGGCGCGCGACGCGACCCTGGCCGTGCCGCGCCTGTTGTGGCCGTCCTTGCAGGTCAATATCCGTGGCGGCCGCCTGCCGCCGCATGAAGCCTCGGGCAAGGCCTTCCTCAGGATTCCCCTGGACAGCAGCGGGTTCGACGACTGATGGGTAATTTTTCGAGTGGCCAGGGCATTGCCTGTCCTTCCCGTCGCCGTGTGCCGCCCGGCCCTTCGTTCCTTTCAACCGCGGGCATGACCTTGGTGCTGGCGCTCCTGCTGCTGGCCGCGCCGCTTTCAGCCCACGCATGGGGTCCGCTGGGCCATCGACTCGTTGCCGAACTGGCCGAACGACAGCTTGATCCGGCGATCGTGCCGGAGCTCCATCGATTGCTCGACGAGTCCGGCGCGTCGAGTCTCGCCGAGGTCGCCAACTGGGCTGACGACGTGCGCGAAGGCAGCGATGACGGCGAGCTGGCGCGCCGCACCAAGCGCATGCACTTCGTCAATTTCGCGGACTCACGCTGCCGGTTCGAACCGGCACGCATCTGCGCGAAGGGCCAATGTGCGGTCGCCGCGATCGAGTCCTATGCGAAGCTGCTCGCCGATCGCTCGAAACCGGACAGCGAGCGCGCCCAGGCGCTGCGCTTTCTCGTGCACTTCGTCGGCGATGTCCACCAGCCCCTGCACGCGAGCTATCGGCCCGACCGCGGTGGCAACCAGTTCCAGGTCCGCTATCGGGGCCAGGGTACGAACCTGCATGCGATCTGGGACTCGCGCGTGCTCGGCAGCCTGGGCATTGGCTGGCAGCGCTATGCACGCCGACTGGGTGGGCGGACGGTCGCTGCAGGAGCCCTGCTGCCTGAGGCATGGGCGGAACAATCGTGCCGGATCAGCCGCGACGATGGCGTCTACCCGTTGGGCAGGAGCATCGATGCCGCCTACCTCGAGCGCATGCGGCCAATAGCCGAACTGCAGGTCCAGCGCGCGGCCGCGCGCCTCGCAGCGCTGTTGAACCGGGCCCTGGGTTGAACCCCGATGAGTGATATGCGCTCTGCGGAAGCCGCGCCACGTCCATCCACTCAACGATCGACGAAGGCGCGCTCGATCACATAGTCGCCCGGCGTGCCGATCCGTGGCGAAACCTCGAATCCACGCGCATCGAGCAAGGTACTGAGCGATTTCAGCATGGCCGGGCTGCCGCAGATCATGACCCGGTCGTTTGCACGGTCCAGCGGCGGCAGGCCGAGGTCGGTGCAGAGCTTGCCGCTGGCCAGCAATTCGTCGATGCGGCCCTGGTTGTGGAACGCTTCGCGGGTCACCGTCGGATAGTAGAGAAATTTCTGCCGAACGCTTTCGCCAAAATACTCGTTCGCCGGCAGGATTTTTTCGAAGGTATCGCGGTAGGCGAGGTCGTTCACATGGCGCACGCCGTGGGCAAGCACGACCTTGTCGAAGCGTTCCCAGGTTTCGGGGTCGCCGAGGATGGCCAGGAACGGAGCGAGTCCGGTGCCGGTGGAGAGCAGGTAGAGATGGCGACCGGGCTTGAGGTCGTTGAGCAGCAGGGTTCCGGTCGGCTTGCTGCCGATCAGTATCTCGTCGCCGACCTTCAGGTGCTGAAGGCGCGAGGTCAGCGGACCGTCCTGCACCTTGATGCTGAAGAACTCGAGATGCTCCTCGTAGTTCGCGCTGGCGATGCTGTAGGCACGCAGCAACGGTCGCCCGTCGACCAGCAGTCCGATCATGATGAACTGTCCGTTCTCGAAGCGCAGGCCGGCGTCGCGCGTGGTCGTGAAACTGAAGAGGAATTCGTTCCAGTGTCGAACACTGAGCACTCGTTCGGTGTTGAAAGCTGCCACGCACTCACCTGTCGGAAAACGCTGGCGTGCCGAAGCACGCCGTTGCAATGGATGAATGATCGGTCACGGCGCTGCGTTCGCGCTTGACTGGAATCAAGCCGCGCCGTCGGAGCCGCAACGGCACGCAGCTGCCGTCAGCTCAGCCCGCTGCCCTGGGCGCGACACTGCGCCGCAGCAGGCATGCGAATTGCGACCGGTCTCAGGCCAGGGCCTTGACCCGCTCGACGACTTCTTCCGCGGTGATGCCGAAGTGCTGGTAGAGCGCCTCGGCCGGTGCCGACGCACCGAATGAATCGAGGCCGACCACGTCGCCGTCGAGGCCGACGTATTTGCGCCAGAAGTCGGTGACGCCGGCTTCGACGGCAACACGGCGACGGCACCATGATGGCAGCACGCCCTCGCGATACTCGACCGGCTGCGCATCGAACACGCTCGTGCACGGCATCGAGACGACGCGTGCGGCGACGCCCTGGTCGGCGAGCATGCGCATGGCCTGCATGGCGATTTCGACTTCGGAACCGGTGGCCATCAGGATCACGTCGAATTTCGCACTCGGCGGATCGGAGAGGACGTAGGCGCCGCGCGCGATGCTGCCGACCTGTTCGCTGTCGCGCGGCTGATGCACCAGGGTCTGGCGCGAGAAGACGAGGCAGGAGGGCCCGTTGCTGCGTTCGATCGCGCGCTTCCAGGCAACCGCCGATTCGACCGCGTCGCAGGGTCGCCAGACGTCGTTGTTCGGGATGTAGCGCAGGCTGGCCAGGTGTTCGACCGGCTGATGGGTCGGACCGTCCTCGCCGAGGCCGATCGAATCATGCGTGTAGACGTGGATCGCGCGGGTCGGGATCAGCGCGCTCATGCGCACCGCATTGCGCGCGTAGTCGGAAAACACGAGGAAGGTCGCGTCGTACGTAATGAAGCCGCCGTGCAGGGCAAGTCCGTTGGCGATCGCGCTCATGCCGAATTCGCGCACGCCGTAGTGGATGTAGTTGGCCGAGGTGTCGTTCGAATTGACGTCCCTGGAGCCCTTCCAGATCGTCAGGTTGGAACCGGCCAGGTCGGCCGAACCGCCGATCAGCTCGGGCAGCAGCGGACCGAAGGCGTCGAGCGCCATCTGTGAGGCCTTGCGTGAGGCCACGGCCGGGCCCTCGGATTGCAGCCTGGCGACCCAGGCATCGGCGGTAGCCGCGAAATCTTCCGGCAGCTTTCCACCTTGGCGGCGCTCGAATTCCGCGGCCAGTTCGGGGTGCGCCTGGCGATAGCGCGCGAACACTTCGTTCCACTGCGCTTCGCGCTTCTCGCCAGCCTCGCGGGCATCCCATGCCGAATAGATCGACTCGGGAATGACGAAGGGCGCATGGTTCCAGCCCAATTGCGCGCGGGCGGCCGCAACCTCGTCCTTGCCTAGTGGCGCGCCGTGCGAGGATTCCTTGCCCTGCTTGTTCGGCGCACCGAAGCCGATCACGGTCTTCGCGCAGATCAGGGTCGGCCTCTTCGCTTCCGCCAGTGCCGCTTGCAGTGCCTGCCTGACCGCAGCGGGATCATGCCCGTCGACGCCGCGGATCACGTTCCAGCCGTAGGCTTCGAAGCGCGCCGGCGTGTCGTCGGTGAACCAGCCCTCGACCTCACCGTCGATAGAAATGCCGTTGTCATCCCAGACGGCGACAAGCTTGCCGAGTCCGAGCGTGCCGGCCAGCGAGGCGACTTCATGCGAGATGCCTTCCATCAGGCAGCCATCGCCGAGGAACACGAAGGTGTTGTGGTCGACGATATCGAAGCCGTCGCGATTGAAGCGGGTGGCCAGCACCTTCTCGGCGAGTGCCATGCCTACCGCATTGGCCAGGCCCTGGCCGAGAGGTCCGGTCGTGGTCTCCACACCGGGGGTCTCGCTCGCTTCCGGATGACCGGCCGTCTTCGAATGCAGCTGGCGGAAGTGCTTGAGCTCGTCCATCGGCAAGGCGTAGCCGCTCAGGTGCAGCAACGCGTAGAGCAGCATCGAGCCATGCCCGTTTGACAGTACGAAGCGATCGCGATTGGACCACTTCGGATTGCCGGGGTTGTGCCTGAGGAAATCGTTCCAGAGCACTTCGGCAATATCGGCCATGCCCATCGGCATGCCCGGATGACCGGATTTGGCGGCTTCAACCGCATCCATGGCCAGCGCGCGGATCGCGTTGGCGAGTTCTTTACGGCTCGACATGTTTCGGTCTCGACTCAGTGACGCGGCCGAACCGGCAGGTGACCGCAAGAGGGCGCGCATTGTCGCCGATCGACGCCGAATTGTCTTTTCCGCCGGCCGGGGGGACAGCGGATTAATGCCAGCTGACTCCACCAAACAGCCTCGTGATGGGATGCAGGGCCTGACGCCGTCTGGTTCGAATGTCGGGGCCGAAGTGGCCCGGCACCTCGATCGGCCCGGGCAACACCCGATGGAATTCGGGCAAGCTGAAGAATTACTGAACCATGCGGTTTGGTATTTCGAGAATGAACCCCAGCTTAGCCGGGTCGGAACCTGAAGGAACGCCGAAGCGCGGGTTGCATCCAAGCTCCGACCCCGGAATGTTGCCTTGCAACAAGCCGGGCTCTCTCCCCCAAAATGAGTAGAACACGTCATGAAAAATTCGCTGTTGGTCATCGCTGTTGCCGCTGCCGGTCTCGCCACGCTCCCCCTCGCGAGTCACGCCGCCGACGACAAGGGTGGATTCTTCGTCAATGGAAGCATCGGCCAGTCCGACCTGAGCAAGGGCGTTTACGACGACACCGACACCGCGTACGGCCTCAACCTCGGCTATCGATGGTCGGTGGCGCCGAATTTCGCCATCGGCGTGGAAGGTGGCTACACCGATCTCGGCAAGTGGTCGCCCAAGTCCAGCGCGGTCGCCGCCTTGCCGGAAGGGTCCTTCCTGCTCGACAGCGAGCTGAAGGGCTGGACCGCCGGCGTCAACGCGCACCTGAACCTGGGCGACAACTGGTACCTGAGCGGCCGCACCGGCCTGTTCCGCGCCGATATCAAGGGTGACTACCTGGCCGCCGGCGTGCCGGTCGGCGTCGACGACACCAGCACCAAGTGGTACGCCGGCGCCGGCGTCGGCTACGACTTCAGCGACCGCTTCGGTGTCGGCATCAACTACGACTACTACAAGGCGGACAAGAACGGGCTGAAACTCGACCCGGGCATGCTTTCGGTCAGTGCCGAAGCGCGATTCTGATCGCATTGTCGTTTCGCGCCTGATCGCGGCCTGAAACGCATCTCCAGCCACAGGGCATGGAAGCCACTCCGGACCGGCCTGGCAACAGGCCGGTTTCTTGTTTTGCCAATCGCAGATCCGCGAACCTGAATTGTCGGGATTGGAACGGACGGGCTTTTGCAAGCATGGCAATGCCCCGCCGCCCGCACCAGGGCGCCGGACGATTGCAGGTGCCGGCCGCAAGGATCCCGCCTCAACCTCTTCCGTTGAGGCAGGCATTGAATCCTGCCGGGCTCGACCGCGCATCGTCCGGCACGAACGAATTGCCGACAAAATATTAATGAACTTCTGAGCATTTGATTCATGTCTCTGAATCCACAGTAAGCGACGGAAACAGCCTGGCGGAGATGACTGCCATGCGATCGGCATAATCCGTCGCGAGTCGTTTCGGCACATGCCCGCCTCGACTCTTCCCTCCCCCAGAAGAACAAGATGGAGCATTCCATGAGAAACACGCTGATGGCGCTGGCCGTGCTGGTAGGTCTTTCCGCGATTCCCGTTGCAAGCCACGCCGCGGACGACCAGGACGGATTCTTCGTCAACGGAAGCATCGGACGAACCAAGCTCGACAAGGGCATCTATGACGACACCGACACCGGCTATATCGTCAATCTCGGCTATCGATGGGCCGTCGCGCCAAACTTCGCGCTCGGTGCCGAAGCGGGCTACACGGACCTCGGAAAATGGTCCGGCGACCTGGCCCTGCTGAGCGACCCTCCCGAAGGGGGCCCGTTGCGTGCCTCCGCGCTCAAGGGCTGGACGGTCGGTGCGAACGCCCACTGGAACCTCACGGACAACTGGTACCTGAGCGGTCGTGCGGGCCTGTTCCGGGCGAACCTGAAGGGCGAGTACCTCACCGTCGCCAGTGGAACCGTTGACAGAGTCCGAGTCGATGACACCAGCAACAAGTGGTATGCGGGGGCCGGCGTCGGCTACGACTTCACCCGCAACTTCGGCGTCGGCATCAGCTACGACTACTACAGGGCGGACAGGAATGGACCGAAGTTCGACCCGAATCTGGTCTCGGTCACTGCGGAAGCCCGCTTCTGATCCACCGCACCCGCACCGGCCCTGGGGCCGGTGCGGCTGAACCCGATCGACCGCGGCAAGGGATGCCCACCCAAGGCGGCCTGGCAACAGGCCGCTCTCTCCTTGGCAGGGGTCTGCACCGATCGCCGCGCTTGCCTTTATCGGCCCTGGCGCAGGGCCCGGGCCAACTCGGCATGCAGCGGCGAACGCTCGGAGAATGCCGGAGCAAGGTCGGCGACCGAGTTGACGATGGCGCGAGCCTGCTGTTGCTCCCCGCCCCGAGAAAGCTGGCGTGCGTAGGCCAGGCCGTACTCGAGTGTCAGCGGATGATGCTCGCCCCATGCGCGCCGGATCGCTTCCCAGGCCTGGCCTGAAGCCTCGAGCGCCTTGGTCGCATCACCGCGTTGTTCGGCGATGCGGGCGGCCAGTGCATGGCGCCGGGCCAGGAACATGTCGCCCAGTTCGACCGGCGAGGCGACAAGCCTGGAAAAGAGTTCGCTTGCATCGTCGAGCGCACCGGCATCGAGCAGTCTCTCGACTTCGAGCATTTCGACCTTGACTACGTTGCGATGATCCTGCCCGTAGCGCTTGCGGTAGCTCGCAAGGGCCTTGCCGGCGAGCGCATGCGCTTCATCCAGCCTGCCCATCTTGACCAGCAACCGGGCCAGGTTGTATTCGGCGCTGGCGATCAGCGGGCTATCCGGGTCCTGACCCGAGCGGCGCAATTGCAGTGAGCGTCGATACATCGGCTCGGCCGCCGCATAGTCGCCCATGTCCTCATAGGCCGAGGCAAGATTGTTCAGCGGAATCGCGAATGCTGCGCCGGAGTCGCCGCCCAGCTCTCGGCGAATGTCCATCGAGGCCCGGTACTCCGCTGCCGCTTCGGAGAAGCGGCCCATGTCGTGCAAGGTGTAGCCCAGCTCGTTGTGCGCGCCGGCCAGCAATTCGCTGCGCTCCCCGTACAGCTCGCGAGCGAGCTCGAGGTCTTTGCGCTGCATCTCGACGGCTCGTTCGCGCTGGCCATCCTTGCGCAGGGCCTTGGCGTAGTCCGCCAGGGAAATTTCGTAGTCGGGGTTGTGGTCACCCTCGAGCTTCTTCTTGATCGACAATGCGCGCTCGAAATAGTCGATCGCCTTGTCCAGATCGCGACCACGCGAGGTTTCGACGAGGCCGAGATTGTGCAGCGCGCTCGCGACCGAGCGCGACTCCTTGCCGGCGAGGCGCTCGCGAATGCGCAACGACCGCAGGAGCAGGGATTCCGCCTCATCGAAACGGTCCTCGGACTCGCGCACGATGCCCAGCGTGTTGAGGGCGTCGGCGATCGGCAATGACTCGGGTTCCGCGTATTGTTCACGCAGGCGCAAGGCCTCGCTGGCCACCTGCTCGGCCTTGCTTGCCGGATAATTGTTGTTGCTGTAGACGACCGCGAGCGCACTCAGCGCGTCGGCTGCGGCGAGTGGCTGATCGACGCGCGGGTCGAGATAGAGGCTGGCCGCCTGATCGAGCAGATCGACGGCCCGTGCGGATTCACCGATGTAGCGATAAGCCGTGCCGAGCACGGCCAGCAACCTTGCCTTGACGGCGGGCGCATCGGACAGCTCGCCCTCGATGCGATCGGCGCCCCGATCAAGCACCTCGCGCGCGGTCAGCTTGCGATTCTGGCTCAGGTTCGGATTGGAAACATTGAACACCGAAACGAGGAACTCGCTGACCCGCTCGGCGGTGTGCGCCTGGGTAATCGCCTCGCGTTCGGCAGTCAGGGCACGGTCCCTCTCTCGCGCCAGTTGCCAGGTGAATGCGCCGGCGACGAGCAGGAGCAAGGCGGCGGCGGCGAACACCGGCCAACGCCGTCTCAGCAGCCGACCCAGGCGATAGCCGGCGCTCTGCCGGCGCGCGGTGATCGGCCGGAAATCGAGGTGCCGTTGCAGGTCGGCCGCCAGCGATTCCGCCGACTCGTAGCGCTTGCGCGGGTCCGTGGCCGTGGCGCGCTGCACGATCGCATCGAGATCACCGCGCAGGCGTGATACCCAGGGCATTGCTTCGGCCAGTTCGCTCGGCTTGACCGCGGACTGGCCGAGCAGGGTGATGGTGTGATCATCGGCATCGAGGCGGGTGCGCCGTCCGGCCAGCAGTTCGAACAGGATCAGACCGAGCGAAAACACGTCGCTGGCCGTGGTCACCGGTTCTCCGCGCAGCTGCTCGGGACTGGCATAAAGCGGCGTCACCCAGGCGCTGGCGGATTTGAGTTCGCGCGGGCCGGCCTGCTGGTCGAGCGCGCGGGCGATGCCGAAATCGAGCAGGACCGGATTTCCATCGGCGCGCACGAGGATGTTCGAAGGTTTCAGGTCGCAGTGGACGACCAGACGCTGGTGCGCGTACTGGACCGCCGCACACACTTTCTGGAACAGGCGCAGGCGCGAGTCGAGGCCAAGCGAATGCGCGGCGCAGTATTGTTCGATCGGTTCGCCTTCGATGTACTCCATCGCCAGGTAGGGCTGCCCGCCCGGCGTCGCGCCGCCATCGAGCAGGCGGGCGATATTGGGATGCTGCAGGTTGGCGAGGATCTGCCGCTCGCGGGCGAAATGAACGAAGGTTTCGGCGTCCGGAATGCCGCGGATGAGCTTGATCGCGACGCGCTGGTCGAAGTGTCCGTCGCTGCGTTCGGCAAGGTAGACCGCGCCCATGCCGCCGCTGCCGATCTCCTCGAGCAGGCGCCAGGCTCCGAGCGTGTCGCCCTCGCCCAGTTCGGCAGTGGAACCGGCAGCGCTGCGTGCGGACGGACCCGTTCCGAGCGCCGAGGTTTCCGCATCGCCGAGCAGGAGGGCTTCGATTTCGGCGATCAGCACGGAGTCGGCGCCAAGTTCGAGCATGCGCCGCCGGCGATCGGCCTCCGGCAGCCGGCGCACTTCGGAGACGATCCGCTGAATCAGGGCCTCCCGGGCTGAGTCGTTCATCGCTGGCGGGACAGGTCCGGGCTTGTCACGAATCCGTTTTCGGTTCGCCAATATCTTCAACGCCGTTGGAAACGACAACCGCGGCGGCCAGGTCGCCGGTCACGTTGAGCGTCGTCCGGCACATGTCGAGGAAGCGGTCGACGCCGAGGATCAGGCCGATGCCCTCGGGCGGCACGCCAACCATGCCGCAGATCATCGCGATGACCGGCAACGAACCTGCCGGCACGCCGGCCGTGCCGATGCCGCCGAGGATGCAGACCAGCATGACCACGACCTGCTGGGTCAGGCTCAGGTCCACGTTGAAGAACTGGGCAAGGAACAGGACGGTGACGCCCTCGAACAGGGCCGTGCCGTTCTGGTTGGCGGTCGCGCCGATGGTCAGGACGAAACGCGAGATGCGTTTCGGCAGCTTGAGCTCTTCCTCGGCCACCATCAATGCGGTCGGCAGCGTCGCGTTGCTCGATGCGGTCGAGAACGCCATGACGATCGCTTCCTGCGACCCGCGGAAGAACTTTATCGGCGACATGCCGCCAAGCCAGCGCACGCTGATCGAATAGACGACGAAGAAGTGGATGGCCATGGCCAGCAGGGCAACGCCGACGTAGCCGGCCAGCTTGGCCAACAGGTCCCAGCCGAACACGGCGGCAAGGTTGAAGACCAGACAAGCCACCGCATAGGGCGCGAAGCGGATGACCAGGTGGATCAGCGACATCGAGATCTCGAATACGCCCTCGATGACTTCCTTGGTCTTCATTGCCAGCGGCGACTTGGTAAGGACGATGCCGATGCCGAACATCAGGGCAAAGAACATGACCGCGAGTATGTCGTTGTCGGCGGCGGCCCGGATCACGTTGGTCGGCACGATGTTGAGGACGAGGTCGATACCCGAGCCCTGCAGGGCGCCGCTGGCGGCGATCTTTTGCGCGTTCTCGCTGGCATCGCTGAGCAGCTGGCGGGCGACCTCGGGGTCGACGCCGGCGCCAGGATGGAACAGGTTGACCAGGGTGATGCCGATGACGACCGCGATCGAGGAAACGACCACGGTGTAGCCGAGGGTTTTCCAGCCGACCCGACCGAGCGAACGGATATCCCCCATTTCAGCCACGCCGACGACCAGCGCGGAAAACAACAACGGAATGACCAGCATGAACAGCAGACGCAGGAAGATCTTGCCGACCGGCTGGGTGACCCAGGTCATCAACAACTGAACCCAGTCGGTATCACCGCCAATGAAACGATGCACGATCAGGCCGGCCACGAGGCCGAACACGAAGCCGATCAGCATCTTGGTATGCAAGGCCATCGGTGGGCGCGCACTCATGCCGATCGACCTGCGGATGCCACGCGGGGTGTCGTCGAGAGTGTTCGGGAAGGGCTCATGCGCGGCACGCTCCGGAATCCAGATGGATCCCTAGTGTGCCGCATGCCCGGGCGGGGCGAAACCGCGGCCAGCAGCGAGTTGGCTCAGCGTCGGTCGGGATACAGCGGCGGCAACGCCTCCGATTGTGCCTCGACCGGCTCGGCCTTCTCCCAGGCGAAGCCACTGCGCAGGGATCGGCTCAGGCGGGCACCGAGACCTTCCGAGCTCGCACCCGCATAGCGCATGCGGAGCAGCTCCTCGAGCGCATCGCGCTGCCCCTCGTCGGCGAGCTGGGCGATCAGTTCACCGATGTTGCGGACACCTGGTCGTTCACTCTTCGCCCAGGAGACCAGGGCACGCTCGGCGCCGACCAGGTCTCCCATTGCGCAAGCGCGCATGAACGTGCTGCGTGCCGGCGCCTGTTTCGAGACCGCCTGCACGGGGCCTGCGCGCGGACCGTCACGTCGCGCCCTGAGCCAGAGAACCAGGGTGATCAGCCAGGCCGCGGCGAGGACGACGGACACGCCGCGCCAGAACCGCGTCGCCGTGCCGGAATCGGCCGAAGGGTAGATGATCGTGGCCGGAGCCGCGGACTCGATCGCAGGCACCGGCGTCGAACCGGTATCGGCTGGCGGCGGGGCGTTTGCCGAAGCGGCTGCGGGCTGGACGTCGATCTCGTGCGCCGGCAGCACGGTGCGTTCGATCTGGTCCTTGGCCGTGTTCCACCAGACCACCGACATCTCGGGCAGGACCAGCTTGCCGGGGCGAGTCGGCACGATGGCGAACTTGCGCGTGCGCTCGCCGTAGATCCAGCTGCCATCGTCCCGGGTCCGCGTGTCGGGCTTGTCCGGATAGATCTCGGTGCCAGCAGGCTTTTCCAGTTCCAGTTCCGGGAGCTGCTCGAAGCCGAGCCCTTGCGCGCGCAAGCGGATGGTCCGCGTCAGTGGCTCGCCGACCGTGGCCTTAGTCGGCAACGGCGATTCTTCGGTCAGGCTGAGCGACGCAGCAGGCAACCAGGCTTGGTTGCCCCAGCTCGCGGGTTTGGCCCGCACCTCGAGCTGGATCGCATCGGAGCGCGCGCTGACCGTGCGGCCGCGGCGGAAGAATCCGATCGGATCGGAATTGTCGACGGCGCTGCCGCGAAAGACGAGGGCGGGCACCTCCATCGATCCGCTTTGCTCGGGCGTCAACGCATAGTTGCGTTCGAGCACCTGGTAGCGGCGGCCACCGACGGTCGCGGTATAGCGCTTGTCGCGACCGAGCTTCTGCACGACCGCGCCGGAGGTCGAAGGCTCGTCGAGCGAACCGTCGCTGAGATCGACCGAGAAATACAGCTTCACGGTGTAGCGGACCTGTTGCTGGACGTACGGCGTCAGCGGGTCGGCCGTGACCTCGATGAAGACATTGTCGCCAGGCTTGCCTTGTGCCCCGGCCGGCGCCGGCAACACGGTCAGGGTCAGCGGATCGGTCTGTGCATTGCCGACCGTGAAGGCCGGAATGGTCAGGGTGCCGGCATGCTTGGGCTCGAGGCCGATCGCCCAGACCATCTTGGCGCTGGTGCTGCCGTTGGTCATGCTGATCTGCCGGCTGGACTGGGTGCCTAGAGAGTTGAAATCGTCGAGGAGCGCGCTGAAGTCCGGCTCGCCGGCGCTACTGTCATCGGTCTCCACGTTGAGCGTGACCGTCTCGCCGAGCTGCATGCTGTTGCGATCGAGCCAGGCGCGCGCCGTCGAATCCGCAAATGCATGCGCAGATGCAAGCATAAGGAGCAGCAGGACTGCCATCCGGCGCATGTTCATTGATCACCTCCGTCGCGCTGACGTCGATCGTATTCGAGCTGGAATTTCCGTCGCAGCAGACCCCCCGGATCGTCGGGCACGCGTTGCAGCCACTGGTTCAAGGCCTGCTGCTGTTCGCGTTCCGATTCGCTCATCGCCGCCGCATCGCTGGCCGGCTTCTGTTCGCCTTGCGGCTTGCCGTCGAGGGCCTTGTCGATGGCCTTGGCCATCTGCGCCTGCTGCTGTTCGCGTTGCTGCTTCTCCTGCGCGGTTTCGGCCGCACTCTTGCCGCTGGCTTCCGCGGGCTTCTGCTCGGCATCGGCGTCGGATGACGAATCGCCGCCACTCCTGTCGTCCCCGGGCTTGGCATCGGCGTTCTTGTCCGAATCCGCGGACGAATCCTGCTGCCCCGGCTGGTCCTTTTTCCCGGCCGCATCCTCGGGTGATTCGCTGCCCTTGTCCTGGTCGGATGGTTGCTGGCCCTGCTGGCCCGCGTCCTGTTGCTGGTTGCCGGACTGACCGGACTGCAAGCTGTCGTTCTGCCCTTGCTGGTTTTGCTTGTCCTGCCCGCTGCCCTGCTGGTTCTGCTGCTTGTTCTTCTGCTGCTGTTCCTGCTGGCGCTTGAGCCACTCCTCGACCGCGCGCTTGTTGGCCTCGGCGTCCTCCATGCCGGGGCTTGCTTCGAGGGCCTTGCCATAGGCCTCGAGCGCTTCTTCGTATTTGCCTTCCCGGGCCAGCGCATTGCCGCGGTTGTACTGCGCCTGCGCGCCCGTTGACTTGGCGAAGGCTTCGCTGGCAGAGGCGAAATCGCCGGCCCGGTAGGCCGCGCTGCCTTGCCATTGCGGATCCTTCGCGAGCGCCTGCGCACGCGCGGCGTCGCCTTCGGCCAGGGCTCTGGCCGCCCGCTGGTCAGGGCGTTGCCAGAGGTCCATCCAGTCCATTGCCTGTGCGGGCGGCGCCGGTGCGACTAGCGCCAGCGCCAAGGCCATCAGCCAGCCTCGGCGAAAGGCGAGCATGGCCAGTGGCAGCAGGGCCAGCACCAGCCATGGGCCGCGATCCCGGTAGCGGGCGCTCAAGGCCTTGCTGTCGGTCGCCTTCGCCGTATCCGGACCGGCACTGTTGGAGCCCAGCACGATGCCAAGATCGCTGCGGTCGGCGCTGAGCCGGGCATAGTGTCCGCCGCCGGCCTCGGCCAGCTCGCGCAAGCCCTGCTCGTCAAGTCTCGGCAGCACGATGTTGCCCTGGGCATCCTGCAGGAATCCGCCTTGCGGCAAGGGCACCGGCGCACCGCTGTCGCTGCCGATGCCAAGGACCGAGATGACAAGGCCCTTGCGGTGGGCGGCGCGGGCCGCGGCGAGGGCGCGCGTGCTGGCGCTGTCGGCCAGCAGGATCAGTTCACCGCCTTTCAGTCCGGCCTGCTCGATGAGTCGGTAGGCTTGCTCGATGGCGCGCTCGGTGTTGTTGCCGACGACCGGCATCACACCGGGATCGAGCGCATCGACGAGATTGCGCACGGTATTGACGTCGTCGGTCAGCGGCGCGGCGATGAAGGCATCGCCGGAATAGCCGATCAGTGCGGTCTGCATGTCGCGGCTGGCTGCAAGGATGTCATTGATCTTGAATCGGGCGCGGGCCAGGCGCGTCGGCTTGACGTCGGCGGCGAGCATGGTCGGGGCAAGTTCGATGGCCAGCACGCGTGCTGCCTCGTTGCGATACAGGGGCAAGGACTCACGCTCCCAGGCCGGGCCGGCCAGGGCAAGGCAGGCCAACAACCAGACCAGGGCCGCCAGCCAGATGCCGCCGTGGCGTGAACGTTCCTGCGTCGTTTCCACCAGGTGCGGGAGCAGATGCGCATCGACCACCGCCTGCCAGTTGCCGGCCTCGCCACGCACGTGGCGCCAGAACCACCAGGCCAGCGGGATCAGGGCCAGTGCAAGCAGCCAGGCCGGACGCAGGAAGTGGAACTCGGCAAACGTGTTCATGTCGCCATGACCTCGCGCAGGCTCCGCGCACGCAGCCACGGTGAAAGCGCAACGAGCAGCGCGATCAGCATGGATGCGGCCAGCGGCATGACGTAGATCTCCTCGATCGGGCGCAGCGTCTCGGGGTTGTCGGCAACCGGTTCGAGCTTGTCGATTTCCCGGTAGATGCCGGCCAGCTCTGCGGTATCGCGCGCGCGGAAGAAGCGGCCACCGGTCTTGTCCGCCATTTCGGTGAGCATGCCGACATCGAGATCGGCGGAGGGATTGATCATGCGGCTGCCGAACAGGCTGTCGACGCTGACCGCTTCGGCACCGATGCCGACGGTATAGATGCGCACCTTGTTGGCCACTGCGAGTTCGATCGCCTTCTGCGGATCCAGCGCCCCGGCATTGTTGACGCCATCGGTGAGCAGGATCAGTACACGCTGGTCCTGCGGCCGCTCGAGCAGGCGCTTGACCGAAAGGCCGACCGCATCGCCGATCGCTGTCTCGCGACCGGCGAGGCCGATCTCCGATTCATCGAGCTGCTTGGCCACGGTCTTGAGGTCGAAGGTCAGGGGAGTCAGCAGGTAGGCGCGTGAGCCGAACAGGACCAGGCCGACGCGGTCGCCTGCCCTGCGTTCGATGAAGTCCGAGGCGATCATCTGGACCGTCGAGAACCGGTCCGCGGCCGCGTTGCCGATCTGCATGTCCTGGATGCTCATGCTGCCCGAGGTGTCGACCGCAAGAAGCAGATCGCGACCGCTGCGCGGAACATCTTCGGGCTCGCCCAGCCATTGTGGGCGCGCTGCCGCAAGAACAAGCAGGCACCAGGCCAGCAAGGCCAGTCCGCGCCGCCAGTTCGACACCGGTGAAACGCGGGCGGTTTGCGGCCAGTGCAGGCCGGCATGCGGCAGGCGCAGGGCGGCGCTGATGGTCTGGCGCGCGCGTGGCAGCAGCAGCGCAACCAGCAGCGGCAGCGGCAGGGCCAGCAGCATCCAGGGCCAGGCCAGCTCAAACATGTTCTTTCCGTTCGGCAGTAACGCGCTCCAGCCAGCGACGGGCCAGCTCAAGCAGGGCGTCGGCATCCGTATCCAGGTTGCGCCGATACGGCCCTTCGAGGAGCACGCGACCGACCCCAGCGGAAAAGTCGGTGCCGTCGAGTGGCTTGTCGAGGAAGCGCAGCCAGGCTTCGCCATGCACGGCTGGTGCCGCAGCATCGAGCAGGCGGCTAGCCCTGCGCAGCAGTTGCGACACCTCGGCTGCCAGGCGTACGGCATCCGGCTCGCTTTTCTGATGCGCGGCGATGGCATCGAGTTCGGCCAAGATCCGGGCTTGCCAGCGTCGGCGGCGCTGGCGCCGGCGCAGCAGCACGACGGCAACTGCAACGAGACCGAGCACGATCCCGAGCAGCAGCCACCAGCCTGGCGCAGGTGGCCACCACGACGGATCCGCCGGCAAATGGATGTCGCGAAGTTCCGGTCCGTCCGCCTTCATGCCGATGAATCCCGTGGAACCTGGGCGCGATCGGTGAAAGGCATGATCGCCTTGCGCAAATCCGCATCGGTTGCCAGATCGACCACGCGCGCGCCGACGCGGACGAATTCGCTGCGGACGCGATCACGAACAGCCGCGAACGGCTTCGTCCAGTCCTCGCGCTGCTGGCGGTTGCCGAAATCGAGCATGCGTCGCCCGTCCCGCGTGCTCACGGCGTAACGCCCTGCCGGAGGCGGCCCCTGCTCGAGCGGGTCCGAGACGAGTACGCAACCGAGTTCGTGCCGCCCGGCACATCGCGCGAGTATCGGCCACGCATCGGCGTCCGCGCTGTAGCCGTCGCTGATGACGATCAACCGCGTACCTGGACGCAAGAGCCGACGTGCACGCTGCAGGGCCTCGCCCAGCGACTCGCGCAGGTTGCCGGCATCGCGATCCCAGTCGCGCAGCGCGCGCAATACCTGCAGCACGCCGCGCCGGCCACCGGCCGGCTTCACTTCCTCGTTGATGCCACCACCGAAGCCGAGCACACCGACCCGATCGCCGGCATGGGTCGCCATCCAGGCAAGCAGGCTTGCAGCCCTTGCCGCCTGTACGCTCTTGAAGCGGGCACGGGTGCCGAATCGCATGCCCGGATTGAAGTCCATCATGATCAGAAGTCCGTGCTCGCGCTCCTCCTCGAACAGCTTGGTGTGCGGACGTCCGCTGCGCGCCGTGACCCGCCAGTCCATGTGGCGAATGTCGTCGCCGGCCTGATAGATTCGGGACTCGCGAAAATCGACCCCGCGGCCACGCCAGCGCGACGCATGTTGCCCGGTTCGGGCGGCCGCGCTGCGCCGCACTTCGGCCAGGTTGTTGCCGCGGGCCAGCGCGGACAGAGCCAGCAGTTCGGTCAGCGATACGCTGATGCCGGATTCAGTGTCGGTCTTGGAGCGTGTCGTGTTCATGTCTGGGTCGTGTCGATGCCGGCGAGTCGGGTCGGCCGTCGGTCAAGCGTGTCCGCAATGTTGCCTCGAGTCCATGCGCCCGCTATCGCCGGCTCCGGTGCAATTGGCGACGCGCTTCGGCACGGATGCGGGTGTCAGGGTCGTCCGATGCGGACCCATTACCTTGTCATTGCCGGAAAGGCTCTCCCGGAATGTCCTGACCGTCATGACGCCGGCGGGATTCAGGGCAGCGGCACGCGTTCGAGCAGTCGATCGATCACCTGATCGCTGCTGATACCCTCGGCTTCCGCTTCATAGGTAAGCAGGATCCGATGGCGCAGCACATCGGCGGCCACGGCATGTACATCTTCGGGCGTCACGAAGTCGCGCCCCGACAGCCACGCGTGGGCCCTCGAGCAGCGATCGAGAGCGATGGTTCCCCGAGGGCTTGCGCCGAATGCGATCCAGCGCGCCAGTTCCTCGCCATAGGTC